>NZ_OMOI01000001.1:0-1250398 GCF_900302485.1 Aliiroseovarius pelagivivens
GCGTGGGAGAGTAGGTCACCGCCAAACCTAATAAAGAACCAAATAGCGTATCCTCTCAAAACGATGACTTAAATACAAAACGCCGGTAGCAAAAAGCTGCCGGCGTTTTGCATTCGAGGGCTTAGAAATGTCGTTGAAACACCATAAGTAGAACAATTCATACCCCGATCCAGCCAAGCTCACGGTCGGGTTATCAAGGTTGTCATTGATACAATGCATTCGGCTGCCTCACCTGCTTGCTCGCATATGGTAAATAAGCATGAAGAAAAACTACACTATCGCCTTGTTGATTATTTTGGGGCTTCCTTGGGCAATTACAACGCTCAGATTTAAACTGGATGTGCCTTCTGGATGGTGGGAAATAGTTCTGTCCTTGATCTGGTTGCTTGCGTTTGGTTACCTTGCACTCAAAATCCAAGTCGCTGTGCTTAAGTATTTATCGAACAAGCACTAAACATTCTTGCTAAGGGGAAACCTGTAAGTCTTACCGCTTTGATTGTCCACTTCACGCGTCTAACACGCGACTTCCTACAGGTGTCTGCGGTCCCCGAATTGACCAGTTGAACATTCGAAGTCGTTACCTTTCAGGATGCCGTTGAGTGAACTCCTTGTGAGCATGGCTTGATAGGAGACTTATAAACTGCAAGGTGAAAAGGATTGCCAAAGCAGAGAACCAGCATGCGCCTCTTCTCCCTCACCCTCCTTACCATGACCGCTTTCGCGGCGAACTCTCTGCTTAACCGGGCGGGGTTGGCCGAGGGTGCCATCGGTCCTGCTGGCTTTGCCGCGATACGGGTAGTTTCCGGCGCGGTGATGTTGTGGGTGTTGATGGTCTTGGGGCAGAGGGCTGCTCCCAAACGCCCTGCGCCTGATTGGATCTCGGCCGGGGCGCTTGCCACTTATCTTCTGGGCTTTTCCTTTGCCTATGTCGCGTTGGATGCGGGGCTGGGGGCTCTGGTGTTGTTCGCCATCGTGCAAGTCACGATGTTTGCGGGCGCGGTGCGGGCGGGGGATCGGATCCCGGTGCTCAGATGGGGCGGCATGGCCGTGTCAATGTTGGGGCTGGCTTATCTGATTTGGCCGACAGAAAGTGTGCAGCTTTCCATGCTCCCTTTGATCTTGATGACTGCCGCGGCAATAGGGTGGGGTATCTATTCCTTGATCGGGCGCCGTGCAGTGGAGCCGTTAAAGGCAACTGCATGGAATTTCATCTATGCCACGCCTATCGTCCTAGTCGTCACGCTGCCGTTTGTCTGGGGCGAGACGCTGTCCACCCCCGGTATTCTTTTGGCCGTCACCTCGGGCGCGATCACATCCGGCCTTGGCTATGCGCTTTGGTATCGTGTCCTTCCGCAACTGGGCGCCAGCACTGGCGCGCTCGTTCAGCTTTCGGTTCCGGTGATCGCCATGCTGGCAGGGGTGATCTTGCTGGGGGAAACCGTTGGATTGCGCGAGGTCACGGCCTCAATCCTTGTGTTGGGCGGCATCGCCATCGGGCTGATTGTTCGCAAATAGCGGCGAAGGCTGGGATTCCGTCAGCTATATGGATGTCTATTGGACCCCCATTCGCGGCATCAAAGGTATCGAAGTTGATTTGGATAAAGGTTCAATTCGCGGGTTCGACGGCAATTTCAGACGTGTGAGAGTAGGTCACCGCCGAACCCAATAAAGACCCAGTAAGAATTCTCTCAGACGATGACAAATATACCAACGCCGGAAGCTAAATAGCTGCCGGCGTTTTGCGTGAAAGCGGGCCAAATTCGACCTGAGTACATTTTTCTGCTACAATCGGGGGCAGAAAATTCATTTATCGCCTAATTGATGAGACCTATTGATACTCATATTATCGCGAACATTTCGTTCGAGATGCAGGCCGCCGGATCATTTGATGAGCGGTGGAACACGGCAAACACCATACTGAATCAACTTGGGGCAGATGCGATTACAGCTTCAGCTATTAAGGCGAGTACGGGCGAGGTGAAATGGTTTAAAAGTTCACTCGAACAGCATGTCGTTGACGCCTATGTCGAACGAGAAATGTACCGGATAGATTCCTTAGTTTCGCATGCGGCACAAAATGGAGGACCGGTTGTCTGGGGCGCTGAACGTGCATTCACCAACGCAAAGTCTCAAGCTGAACGTGAGTTTTCAGGGTTTGTGCTTGATTGCGGCTATAAGCTGATCGTTTCAAACTCGATGCCTCGAAGCTTAAACGGAATAGTGCGCAACCTTTCATATTGCTCGAAAATGAGCATCAGTGATTTTCGGCGTCATGGCATCCGGAAAGCTGTGCAATCCGCCATCAATCAGATCCTGCCTTGGATCGGATGGCCAGAGATGGATTCGCAAACGCCAAACCTTATCCCAGTGCGGGTCAAGCTGACAGGACGCGAGCGCGAGGCGTTGGCTTATCTGTCTAACGGTCTCATGAATGCGCGGATTGCGCAGTCCATGGGAGTATCAGAAGCGATGGTCGCGAAGCATTTGCAGTCAGCAAAGAAGAAACTAAAGGCCAAAACACGCGAGCAAGCAGTGGCAATCGCGATAATGGATCGCCTGATTCAGCTGTAAAGGTATCAATATCTATACCTGTCTCCAAAGCTGCAGAGTCGGATAATTGTATCTGATTTGAAATGACTGCTTTGGGGAGGGGCTTTCAAATGCCGAATTTTACATACTTTAATGGAAACCAGGGTGCATACCGCTGGGGTGACCTGAACACCGATGACTATAATGTGAACACTTGGAATTCGAGTGGCGCGACGCTTGTCTATAACGGTAACGACGGGCCCTATGACCCGACGCGCAGCCCATATCGGGCCGAACTTGTATTTGCGAACGCTGTGGAACACACAATCGAGACTGGCCCAGATGCTGGGGATACTGTGTTTATCGGCGGAAAGCTAAAGACGATCCGTTACTACAACAAAAATGGCGATCTCATCATGGAGATCACAGGTCTAGACATCAGCTTGTCTTGGTTGTCAGCGCAGTTGCGCAGCAACGACCTCTACGATTTGGGTAGAGCGATCTATGCAAAAGGGGCGACGTTCATTGGCTCAAACGATGGTAGCGGCCCTGATAGTGATTGGACTGGTGAGAGCATCAATACTAGCTATCGCAACGACAAGGTGAAAGCCAAAGGGGGGGACGACTATATCTCTGACTTTGGCGGAGCCGACGTTTATAACGGCGGCGGAGGCTGGGATACCGTCAGCTATATGGAAGTCTATTGGAACCCCCATCTTGGCACCAAAGGTATCAAAGTCGATTTCAACAAAGGCACAATTCGCGGGTACGACGGCAAGGTTGACACGATCAAAAGCATTGAAGGTGTGCGTGGTACCTACATGAAAGACACGTTTTATGGGGACAAGAAAGACAATGCCTTCATGGGGTTGGCCGGCAACGATTATATCAATGGTCGGGGTGGGTTTGACTACGTCCAGTATAGAAGAGATGACCAGCAAGGCGGCACGGACGGGGTAAAGGTCGACCTAAAAGCGGGGACGGCGCGTGACGGTTTCGGGAACACCGATACACTGGTCAGCATCGAAGGCGCTGGGGGAACCGATTACAACGACGTGTTCCGCGACAACAAAAAGGATAACTTCTTCCGAGGCCGGGATGGAGACGACCGTTTCATTCTGACCAAGGGGGATGACCGCGTCCGTGGCGATGATGGTGCGGACACCTTCGTGTTTAAGAGCAACAACTGGGAACATGACTGGATCGAAGATTTCGACGATTCCGAAGGCGACAAGATCGAGCTGAACCATGCAACTCAGTTTTCCGACCTGACGATCTTTCAGGATGGCTCGAATACGGTGATTGAATATCAGGGCAACAGCATCACGTTGGAAGACTTCACGGCGACCGATTTGGATGCGGGCGATTTCATTTTTGTTTGATGCGACCAGGCACCCGCGCCGTGTATTTCGGGCGGGTGCCTGCTCAACTTTGGTAAGAAACGGTGATTCTGGGTGATTTGACTGGGGAAGACGTCTGAGTTTAGCCTGTCAAACAATGGGTAAAGTATCGTTCCGAACTAACCAATGAGCCAGTCCGTGCTATCTGACATCTTAGTAATAGCTGCGGCTACGGCTTTCGTTCTGGGCTATCTGATTATCAATCAGATAGCGCTGCGATTTATGCTGCTTGTCGGGACCGGGCTGTATATCTGGTACTATGCAGTTGTTGCAGACAGCCCGCTATGGGCAGCCATCTGGGCAAGCGCGGCCACCGGCACGGCAAATATTGTGGGACTGACCAGCCTTTTCTTAAGAAAGTCCAAATGGATTATCCCGAACCGTGACAAGGATTTGTATCCTGAATTCGAAGCGTTGCCCCCAGGTGATTTCCGCCAACTCGTGCTGTTGGCCCGTCGCGAAACACGTATGAAAAACGAGGTTCTGACAACCTCTGGGTCTGCAGTGACGTCACTGTTTTACGTAATTTCTGGACGGGTTGAGATCCGAAAAAAGGGAAGCGTGTTTTCTATGCGCAGTGGCAACTTCGTGGGTGAAGTTGCCTTTTTGACCAACGAAGCTGCTTCGGCGACCACGCTGATGGCCACAGATGGCGAATTACTGTGCTGGGATGTCGAGCAGCTTCGGCGTCGCGCCGAGCGGGATACGCGGTTCCGTCTGGCGTTGGACGCAATGATTTCGTTGGATCTGGCGTACAAGGTCGCGAATGCCGGATCTCCAATCGCAGAACCTGCATCTGCTCACACCAAAGCGATGTGACCCTATTGCGCGTAGCGTAGAAGCAAGGTTTCCAGCCCGGGATTTGGAGTGGGGTGTCCAAGCCCTCCGTTCGAGCGATGGTCCAGAGAAATCCCAATGCGTTCACCCGAAGAGCGATAAGCGCCAGCTTCAATGCCGGATCGGAACTCGACCGGATACCCCAAGCGCGGCCCATCATTCGATCGCATCCACCATCCTGGAACGAAACTGAGTTCTGCAAATCCGGGGCCGCTTGGCATGCGGAACTCGTTCACAGCCCCGGCACCGATCCAGACATCGCCAAGGTTATCAACAGACAGGCCAACAACCGGGCGAAACGGTCCGAAACTGACGGGAAGGTCGTGTCGATAGTAAACTTCGCCCCCAATCGAATCTGCTTCAAATATGACGCTGCCCGCAGACATGGTGTGGCGAGCGATCTCCATCGCGGGTTTGACGCAACCACGATCGCAGTGATTGACCAACATGTCGATCAACCCTGTAAGCAGAAACAAAATGGCCAGTGTGCCGTCCATGAAACCCTCATTTGTTCCCAAAGACTTAGCGAACTAAGTCAGCGGTGTCACCAGCCGGAAACTGACTTCGCATTTTGTGGCAGTTTTTTTGCCGATTGCGCTTGAGCTTCCCGAAGCCCGGGACTATATACGCAATACTACTGGCGCGGGATGGAGCAGCCCGGTAGCTCGTCAGGCTCATAACCTGAAGGTCGTAGGTTCAAATCCTACTCCCGCAACCAAAAGCTGATTAGTAATCAGGTACTTAAAGGTCGCCCTTGGGCGGCCTTTTTGTTTGGGTGATTGCTTGTGGAAGCAATTGGAAGCGTTTCACGGAGCAAGAGGTGGAACGCGAGAGGTGATTTCCGCGGTCTCGCTTTTTGATGTCTGATCATTCAGCGGCGACGCTGGATCGGCGACCTTGCCCCGTTAGATGTCAGTGAAGAACAGGTTGTTCGGGTTTTAAGCTGGCTCGCTCGGTTCCTAGCGCCGTTTTTCGATGTTCAAGATCATCCATCTTCGCCTTCAAGCCGGGATGAAAAATTCCTTCGGTGATGGCCTCGATTATTCTGGCGATTTGCGTGGTGACCTTTACGAGCTCGCGTTCCTAGTCCGCTGTGGTTTTCCATGAGCAGTTCTGTGTGTAAGGGCGCATGGCGCAGGTCTGAATAAGGTTTCGGGTGACGTAGGGGAATAAAAAATACCACGTGCAGCAGAATTGCTTGACTTATTAACCATCATGTCAAAACGTGGCGCGGAGCTGCAGGTTTCCTGCGGAAGCGCGACAATATTGGAATGGTTGGATAATTTTTGGTTCCGCGGGGCGCATGAAATCCCAATTGCGGTCAGGTTTATTCAACTAGAAGGGGATAGCCTAGTGTGGATGAGAAAAGGGTGCTTTGGCGCCAACGAGAAAGTGTCTTTTGAGAAAACGCGAGAAGCGGCAGGCTTGAGCAGAAAGATACTAGATCGTGTCGCACAGGTGAAGATACTGTTCGTAGCGATGCTGCTGTCGATCATTTCAACTGCTTCCATCGCTCAGACTCTATCGTGGTCGTTGTCATCCTCGACCTACACGACCGCCGGCCAAACACTCACTTACACATATAGCTATCATACCGGAAATTACCTGGTCGGAAGTGTTTCTATCACTCCGACGTTTTTCAACCAATTTGGCACACCGGTATCCGGAAGCGTCGGTGCAACTACCTGTTCGGGGTTGCCCACCTCAAGCCTGAACCAGACAATTACTTGCTCGGGAACATACACGGTTCACGCAAGTGATACGGACAACGGTGACGCGATCAACGCTGTCGTGAATGGAACTGACTGGTCGGCTACGCAACCAAGTGGTGGATGGGCAGGCGGCGGCACACCGGCCAGCCCGGGTCAATTGACGGCTACTTTTGATCCGCCCCCGTCGGTCAGCATCAGCTCGACGACCAGCAGTACGACAGGTGTGAATCCCATTCCGGTGACCTTCAACTTCTCGGAATCAGTGAGCAACTTCGTCTCAGGAGATGTATCGGTCACAGGAGGAACCCTGTCTGGATTCTCGGGATCCGGATCCAGTTATTCGGCGAATATTACTCCCTCTGGCCCCGGAACGATTACGGTTAATGTCGCGGCCAATGTGGCAGTCGATTCTTCCGGAAGTGGCAACACCGCCGCGCTGCAACTCACCAGAACCTATGCAGGCGATACAACGCCGCCGCGGGTATCCTCAATCACCCGCCAAAATCCGGCTGCTTCGCCGACCAATGCCGATAGTTTGATATGGCGCGTGACCTTCAACGAAGCCGTCAGCGGTGTGTCCGCCGCTTCATTCGCCCCTTCCGGCACAACGGGAACGGCGACCGTTTCCAGCGCCGGGGGCAATGCCTATGACGTGACAGTCTCAGGTGGCAATTTGGCTGGCCTGAGCGGCACCGTGACCCTGGGCCTTTCAGGATCGCACGGCATCTCTGATTCTGCGGGTAACGCTTTGACAAATGTGGCGCCGACAGGGGCCAATGAAAGCTTTGTGGTCGACAACACTGCGCCCACCACGACGATCACTTCAACCGCGACCAGCCCAACCAACACGTCCCCGATTCCGGTCACAGTGACCTTCTCAGAGGTGGTGACTGGTTTTGCTGATACGGATGTTTCCGTCGGCAACGGCAGCGTGTCCAGCTTTGCTGGATCGGGCACGACCTATACGTTCAACGTCATCCCAGCGGCCGACGGCAACGTCACCGTTAATGTGGCCGCGAACGTGGCGGCCGATGCAGCTGGCAACAACAATACCGCTGCGACGCAGTTTGCGATTACCTTTGATGGGACAGCGCCCACCACGACGATTACGTCAACCGCGACCAGCCCAACTAACACGTCCCCGATCCCGGTCACAGTGACCTTCTCAGAGGTGGTGACTGGTTTTGCTGATACGGATGTTTCTGTCGGCAACGGCAGCGTGTCCAGCTTTGCTGGATCGGGCACGACCTATACGTTCAACGTCATCCCAGCGGCCGACGGCAACGTCACCGTTAATGTGGCCGCGAACGTGGCGGCCGATGCGGCTGGCAACAACAATACCGCTGCGACGCAGTTCGCGATTACCTTCGATGGGACAGCGCCCACCACGACGATTACGTCAACCGCGACCAGCCCAACCAACACGTCCCCGATCCCGGTCACAGTGACCTTCTCAGAGGTGGTGACTGGTTTTGCAGATACGGATGTTTCTGTCGGCAACGGCAGCGTGTCCAGCTTTGCTGGATCGGGCACGACCTATACGTTCAACGTCATCCCAGCGGCCGACGGCAACGTCACCGTTAATGTGGCCGCGAACGTGGCGGCCGATGCGGCTGGCAACAACAATACCGCTGCGACGCAGTTTGCGATCACCTATGATGGGACAGCGCCCACCACGACGATCACTTCAACCGCGACCAGCCCAACCAACACGTCCCCGATCCCGGTCACAGTGACCTTCTCAGAGGCGGTGACAGGTTTTGCAGATACGGATGTTTCTGTCGGCAACGGCAGCGTGTCCAGCTTTGCTGGATCGGGCACGACCTATACGTTCAACGTCATCCCAGCGGCCGACGGCAACGTCACCGTTAATGTGGCCGCGAACGTGGCGGCCGATGCGGCTGGAAACGGCAATGCCGCTGCGACGCAGCTAAGCATAGAGTATGATTCAACGTCCCCTGGCTTAACAATCAGCGGTGTCCCCGGCGCCTATCTTCCGGGCGATACTTTTGTTGTGACCTTCACATTCGCTGAAAACGTGACAGGCTTTGACGCGAGTGATGTTGTTGTTACCGGGGGTAACTTGTCAAACTTCGCAGGTGGGTCGCCGGTTTGGACCGCAACTGTGACGCCTGGAAATACCAGCGATGTCACCGTGGCGGTATCTGCAGGGGCTGCTCAGGATGCGGCTGGCAATGATACAAACGGGGCCAGCGCAACATCTGCGATCGACTCGGCCGCAATTTCGAGCGAGCAGATTGCCTACTTCATGGAAAATCGGGCGCACTCTCTGATTTCCAACCAACCCAATTTGACGCGGTTCTTGGGTGGCCGTTCGGGTGGGCGTTTTAATGCCACCATCAGCAGTAGCGCCATGGGCGTTGATTTTGCCAGTGGCGCGGGTGGGCCAGCATGGTTCACGTTCCAAGGCTCACATAGTGAGTCCGGAACTACGGAGCTAACCTATGGGCTGTTCTCTTTTGGCACACAGATTGTCAAAAATGAGAACCTGCTCGTCGGCATCATGGCCCAGCTGGACCATTCTGAACAGATGTCGGACAGTGGCATCTGGACGACCGGCACCGGCTGGTTGGCGGGTCCGTACATGGTCCGTCGCCTTGGCGATCAACCGCTCTTCCTCGAGGCTCGACTGCTTGCAGGTCAAAGCCACAACAGAATCTCGCCGCTCGGTACATTCACTGACCAGTTCACCAGCAGCCGGTTGTTGGCCAAGGTTGGGATTGAGGGCCAGTATCAGCTCGGCTCGGCTCTTTTGTTCCCGAACCTGAACATCAGCCATGTGCACGACGCTCAGAAGGCGTATCTAGATGGGCTCAACAACCTGGTTCCGAGACAATCGGTGTCGCTGACAGAGTTTGATCTGGGGATTGACTTCGAGGCGCCGGTTGCTGTGTCGCGAGGTGAGTTGACGCTCACTGGTGGACTGTCAGGTTCGTACTACCGCACAGCGGCTAGCGGGCCGGCGATTAACTACATCTCGGTTGGCGACAGCTGGAACAGCCGCGTTGATCTGGGTCTGCGCTACCGTGCGGAAAATGGTCTGACCATTACAACGGGCGCCTATTTGACCGGCTTGACCTCTAATGCCCCGCTCCAAAGCTACGGCGCTACCCTGCAGCTTGAGGTTGGCTTCTGAGCTAAACAACTATGGTTCCTACCATGAGGCTGTATTGCGCGACGCGGAATGAGCCATCTTCATCGTGGTAGGAGCCAGCCTTGACTTGAAACTAGGCGATGGCTTGATCGCCCCATCAAACTGGGTGCGCCTTGTATTCGGGTGGTCCCGCTGCCAGAAACTTGATTGGTAATCAGATACTTGAAGGTCGCCTTTGGGCGGCCTTTTTGTTTGGGAAAAGGCTTGGTGCTGCGCACAAGAGCAGCGCCTTGCGCGCACGAAGGAACGTTCGGACTCAGTGACAGATGAATGGCTGGTCCCCGGTTCAGCGCCCCCGTCATGATCCAATCGCGGTCGAGGCACCATTGATCTGTGTCATGGCTTTGCGTGTGAGCATGCGAAAAACTGAGGCCAACCCGGGCCATTGTTCCGGTTGTCGGCATTGCTGGCACTGAACCACTCATGAAAATAGAGCGTCAGAAGAGACGCGGCTGGCAAGGGGATCAAGCGAAGGAATGGAAGACCCTCAGGTCAGCGCAACAAATGATCCCGAATTGCTTGATCGCACATCGAGGAAACCTGCCACGCAGCGGGAACTCAACATGGCGCAACGCATCATGGCGTCGATGGTTGGAGAGCTCCTCGCCCGGCCTTGGCTGGACTGGCTGATCCTGCAAACTCTTAAACGGTTGTTCTTTCCATTTTCGCGGCTCTGGGCTGCCGCACGCGCCGCAAATGGCGAGATCGAGGCCTTTGCCGAGGCCGCGCCCCTGACACGTCCAATCAGAACCCGAGGCAGGTTGCGTCGGGCGCTACGAATTTTTGAACGTGAACGCGCCAACATCAATAGTGTCGAGTTCTTCTGGCATGAGAACTTCTTTGGCCCCACCGAGGTATCGGACCGCCATCTCGCCGCATTGGAAGAGGCGCGCCTGCATGCCCGCAGCCGGTTCAACGCCACCCGACGGTATTTCACCTATTTGCGGCTCTGGCTGGCCACCACCGTCTATCCTGCCTTTGCCACACCGCAGGAGTTCGAGGCGACTTACGGCGTTACCGGCGCTGAATTTGAACGCCTATTCGAGCCACCCGTCGCCATGCCCGCCGTACAGGTGTCGCGTGGCGTGCCCACGCCTTCGGGTCGGGATTACTGGATCCGCTTTGCCTCGCCGGCGGAACATCTCGGAGATGATGTCTATGCCCGCGTGCACGAGCCCGTCGGCGTCGAGAACCCTCCTACGTTGATCTTTGGTCACGGCATCTGCGTCGAGTTTGACCACTGGCGCAATCTGGTCGACCCGATCGCCATGTTGCCGCGCCGTGGTATCCGCGTGATCCGGCCAGAAGGCCCTTGGCATGGGCGGCGCGTACCCGAGGGGTACTACGGCGGCGAAATGTTCCTGTCGCGTGCGCCGATGGGCGAGTTCGACTATTTCACTGCCCAACACAAGGAGTGGGCCGTGCTGATGGATTGGGCCCGTCGGACCAGTACCGGACCCGTCGCATTCGGCGGCAGCAGCCTTGGCGCACAAGCGGCCCAGATGGCGGCTATCCGGGCGCAGACTTGGCCCAAAGCGTTGCAACCCGATGCCCTGTTCTTGATGACCCACTGTGAACACGTCGGGGATGTGGCCACCGACAGTGACCTGTCCGATATCTGGGGGCTTCACGAACCGCTGGCCAAGCTTGGCTGGAACAAGGACATGCAGAAGGACTGGTTGTCCAAGCTTGACCCGATGGGCCTTCCAGTCATGCCGCCCGAGCGGATTATCAGCATCCTTGGTCGCAAAGACCGGGTAACGCATTTTGCCTCGGGTCAACGTTTGCAGGATAAATGGAACCTGCCGATGGAAAACCGTTTCATCTGGCCCTGTGGGCATTTCACTGTTCCACTTCGGCTGGGGCGTGATGCGCGGCCGCTGGACCGGCTTCGCGCCATATTCGACGACATCCCTCATCGAGGTGCAGAATAGTGTTGGAGCGCGAGGTCGCTCTGCCTATCTGGCTGGCATTGCCGGTTCTTGCGTTGGCGTTGCTCGGGGCACGGGCCTATATCGTCGAACCGCTGGTGCGCCGGGCGCTGCTACGCCGCGAGCGTGATCTCAAGACACGGCTCAACACCACTCTGACCCGACCGTTGCCCAAGGTGTTGCAAGTTCCACGCCGGGTGCTGACCGAACGTCTCTTCAACGATCCGATTGTGCAGCAAGCCATCGAGGACGCCGCTGAAACCGACGGTCACGAAGCAGCCGAGACAGAAGCCCGCGCCTATATCGACGAACTGATGCCGTCGTTCTTCGCATTGTTCTATTTCCATGTTGGGTATTGGCTGGCGCGGCGCTGGCTGCGCTCGATGTATGATATCCAAATTGTGAAACAGCTGCCGCCCGATGCCTATGCCGATATCCCCGAGGACGCCAGCATCGTGCTGGTCGGCAATCACCGCTCGAACCTTGATGTGGCGGTGCTTAGCTATCTGGCGGCCCGCACCAGCATGATTTCCTTTGCCGCGGGGGAATGGGCGTCGGTCTGGCCGGTCAATCGGATCATGCAGATGAGTGGGTGTTACATAATTCGACGTGAATCTCAGGGTAGGCTCTACAAGACCGTGCTGGCCCGGTATGTCCACATGATGATCGGCGCGCGCATGCCTCAGGGCATCTTTCTTGAAGGCGGGCTTAGCCGCGACGGTGCGATTCAGCCGATCAAGCTGGGGCTGATGCGATACATCTTGGCGGGCCTTGGCACAGGGGAAACACGCGACATCGTCTTCATCCCCGTCGCCTTCAACTATGACCGCGTGCCCGAAGATATGACGCTTCTGGCGCATCAGGATCAGGGGTTTACCAAGAAATCCCGACTTTACACGATCCGCAGCACCGCCTGGCATTCCTTGGGGATGATCGCGCGATTGCTGCGTATCCGGCGTCAACGGTTCGGGCAGGCGGCGGTCAGCTTCGGCCCGGCGTTCTCGGTTCGTAAATGGCTGACCGAGCATGAAGAGTCTGTCGAGACGCTCGATGATGCCAGACGCAAGGCCATCGTGGCGCCGATTGCAGAAAACATCATCGGACAGATCGCCAACATGATCCCAGTCTTGCCGGTGTCGCTGGTGGCTACCGTGATCCGCGACAAGGATGGAGTGATCTCGCGTCGGCAGTTGCGCCGGGAGGTCCTGCAGTTGATTGAACGCTTGCGCACGGCCGAAGTACCGCTCGCGATCAACGAGGCCGACGACCCGAATGCCAGCGAGCTTGGTCTTCAGGTGTTGTTGTCACGCGGAGTGGTCATTGAAGAGGCTGGCCAGCTGAAGTCGGACCCAGACAAGGTGGCGCTGCTACAATACTATGCGCATACCATCTCGCACTACTTGGTCGATGAAGAGGCCGCAGCCCAGTTGAGCAGCATCCTTACGGTCCCGGAACCCAGCCGCGCGTGACCCGACTGTCGGGAAAACTTACGTGCAACTTTGCTTGAAATAGCCCGGCATGTACTTGGCCGGAGCTTACATCCCGCCATTCATCCAGACCGTGGCGAAAGGTTGCTGAGTCCAGAATCAAAAACCCCTCCTGAAAAGGAAGGGTTTTTGGCTAACTCAACCTCCTGAGGAGGTGTCCATCAGGCCGCGCATTTTTTCGACTGCGGACTGCATGGCCCCCTCGAGCCAGACCCGGAGGCTGTCGCCCATCGCGGTATACTGTTCTAGTGCGCTCTGAGCTTGTGGGAAACGTTCGCCGATTTGCGGGGCAAGTACATAGATGCTGACCAGCAGCACAGCCAGCAAAATTGTCAGGCTGAACCCGCGACGGAACCCTTTCCCACTAGAAGCGGCTTCGGTTCCCGACGGTCCTAAATCAATCTTAGTTTCGTCTGGGGTGTCCGGCGCGTCGAGGGTCGAGTTGATCTCTTCAATGTCCGGAAGCATGTCGCGGCTTCGCAGATCCTTTTCCTGGATCTCTTCTTCTACATCGCCTTGGTCAAGCTCCATACGTCGGATGCGAGCAGTGAGCTCCTTGTCGGCATCGTCCTGCGCTGAGTCCAATCCAAGATCCGGCTGCGTCTCAAGTCCTTGATGGTCAGCCTCGCGGGCACGTAGCTCTTGCTCGGCCTCTTCCTGAAGGATCTGCTTGACCTCTTCGCTAACCTCTTTGCGGGGCGCAGCTGCGGCGGGGATCGGGGCGTCATCTACGACGTCGTTATCGCTCTCGTCGCTTTCGTCAGGGGCAGTATCGGGCGTGTCCTCGACTTCGACTTCGACGTCGTCATCGATTTCGGCTGCGTCTTCTTCTTCGGCTGCGTCCTCTACCTCTGCTGCGCCGTCATCTTCTACAGATTCCGCCACTTCGGTTTCGTCTTCGCTTTCAGGGCTATCGACGCTCGGTTCAACTTCTGGGGCTGGGTCGGCAATCGGATCAGGTTCTGGTGTTTCGTCGACATGGGACGCCTGCGGAGCCGGGATCTCGATCTTCGGCTCGGGTTTGTCCTCAACCTCGGTTGTTGCGGGTAGTGGCGGGGTGAAAAACCAGGCGTGACCACAATTCGAACACTGAACGTCGCGACCCTCTTCGGGCATAACGCGATCATCAACTTCGTACTGAGCGCCGCAATTGGGGCAAACTAAACGCATTTTATACTCAATCCCCTGAGACTGGCTGGATATTACTCGCCTTAATCAAGAGTAATATGAGCAAAAAGCTTGTGAAAATCAAACACTCCTGTGTCGCACATTGAAACAATCCGCTAGCTGAGGCACAACTGGCGCCAAGCAAGCACGAGGGCATCAAATTGATCGAGCTGGAACAGGTCGCTTATGGCTATGGCACTGGGACGTTGTTGTCCGGTGTGACCATGTCTCTGGCGCAGGGGTCGTTTCATTTCTTAACGGGGCCGTCAGGCGCGGGTAAAACCACGTTGATGAAGCTGTGCTATGGCGAATTGGTCGCGGAACAGGGCAGTGTTGCTTTGTTCGGCCAGAACGTGCGCGAAATGCAGCGTGATGACGTGGCTGACGTACGCCGCCGGATCGGTGTCGTGCATCAGGATTGCCAGTTTCTGGATCATCTGAGCCTTGCTGAAAACATCATGCTGCCGCTGACGGTATCGGGCCGTGCGCTGCACGATCCGTCCGAGCTGCAAGAGCTTCTTGCCTGGGTCGGGCTGGAGCGGCAGGCCCATGCGAAGCCGCCCGAGCTGTCAGGCGGTGAACGTCAACGGGCGGCGCTGGCGCGTGCCGTGATCATGTCACCGGATGTGATTCTGGCGGACGAGCCGACGGGCAACGTGGATTGGGAGATGTCCGTGCGTCTGCTTCAGTTGCTGGTCGAACTGAACCGCATGGGCAAGACCGTGATGATTGCCACCCACGACATGAACCTGATCCGGTCTGCCAAATCGCAGGTGCAGGCGCGTGTGCTGCGGATATCGAACCATCAGGTCGCATCGGCGGGGGCAGATCTGTGAAAAATCTTTTGCCCAATCTGCTTCGTTTTCTGTCCGGTGACGCACAGGCGGATCGCGTCGTCCCGCCCACCGGATTTACCGCGCGTCTGACCGTATTTGCCTCGGCTGCGATGGCGTTTCTGGCGGTGTTTGCCTTGGCGTTGTCTCTGGCAACCGGGCGGCTTGCCGAACGTTGGGGCGACGCATTGGCCAAAAGCGCCACGATCCGCATTTCAGCCCCGGCTGATCAGATGGACGCGCAGCTTCTGGCCGTGACCGAGATTCTGGCAACCACCCCCGGCGTGAAAGAGGCGCGTCCCCTTGGTGAAGAAGAGCAGCGCGCGTTGCTTGAGCCGTGGTTCGGCCCGGATTTGCCTCTGGACCGGCTGCCGATCCCTCGTCTGGTTGAGGTGATCGAGGATGAGGACGGGATAGACGCGGATGGTTTGCGTGCCCGATTGGCCGGCGAGGCGCCCGGCGCCATTCTGGATGACCACGCGCGGTGGCGCGAGCCATTGGTGAAAGCTGCCAAGCGGTTGCGTTCGTTGGGCTTGGTGTCGATTGTTCTGATCACGACTTTGGCCGGTGTGGTGATCACGCTGGCGGCCTCGGCTGCGCTGTCCGCCAATGAACAGGTTATCCGCGTGTTGCGCCTGATCGGTGCGCGTGACAGCTATATCGCCCACGCCTTTGTGCGCCGCTATACGCTGCGCGCACTTGGCGGTTCGGCAGTTGGCACCATTCTTGGCGCGCTTGCACTGTTCCTGTTGCCATCGGCGGGGGCCGAAGGCGGCTTCCTGACCGGGCTTGGCCTTCAAGGCTGTCAGTGGCTCTGGCCCCTGTTGATCCCACCCTTCGCGGCTTTGGTGGCGTTCCTTGCCACCCGTCAGGCCGCCCTGACAACCTTGCAGGAGAAACGCTGATGCGTAACGCAATTCAATGGCTGCGCTCGCTTCTGTTTATCACCCAGATGTACATCATGCTGCCGATCGTCGGCTTCGTGGGTGTGCCGCTGGTGTGGATCAAGCGCGACAATGCGTTCAAGGTGATCCACTTCTATTGCAACTGGGTCCGTTGGACGGCGTCGTGGATGATCGGGCTGAAAAGTGAGATCCGGGGCGAGGTGCCAACCGGCGAGGTTCTGATCGCTGCGAAACACCAGTCGTTCTTTGACATCCTGCTACTGGCCTCGGTCCTGCCGCGTTTGAAATTCATCTATAAAAGCCAGCTGAAATGGGCGCCCATCATCAACATCTATGCGATCTATACCAACTCGGTGTCGGTTGATCGCGGCAAGAAGGGGGCCGCGATCAAGCAGATGGTTGCCGCCGTGAAAGACGGGCAAAAGAAGCCGGGGCAGCTTGTGATCTTCTCGCAGGGGACGCGTGTCGCTGCGGGGGCCAAGAAGCCCTACAAGGTTGGTACAGGCGTTCTTTACAAGGAAACAGGGCAACCTGTCGTGCCCGCGTCGACCAATGTGGGCGTGTTCTGGAAACGCCACGGGATCATGCGCCATCCCGGGCTTGCAGTGCTCGAGTTCCACGACCCGATCGAACCGGGGCTTGGGTTGAGCGAGTTTATGGAGCGGATCGAGGACGTGGTGGAAAGCGGCTCGGATGCTTTGATGGAAGAGGCCGGATTTAAGCTGGAGGGATGATGGAGTTCATCGAGACAACCGAAGAACTTGAAGCGCTCTACGGAACGCCCGGAGAGGCCTCTTTGGTTAAAGTCGCCGATCATCTGACCCCCACCTATCGCGCTTGGATCATGGCATCCCGCTTTTGCATTCTGACGACGGTCGGCCCGGAAGGCACGGACAGCAGCCCGCGTGGCGATGATGGTCCGGTCGTGCTTGAACTGGATGATCGTCACCTTGCCTTGCCCGATTGGCGCGGTAACGAGCGGATCGACAGCTTGCGCAACATCGTGCGCGACCCGCGCGTGTCCTTGATGTTCATGGTGCCGGGTTCGAACAATGTGGTCCGCGTGAATGGCGAGGCCAAGCTAACCGCCGATCCCGACCTGCGCGCCCGGTTCGAGAAAACCGGAAAACAGCCCCGGACGGTGGCCGTGATCCGGATTCGCGAGGTTTATTCCCAATGTGCCCGCGCCATCATGCGCTCGAAGATTTGGAGCGCCAGCGATGAAAGCGCAGACCTGCCCAGCGTGGGCGACATGCTGAAAGAGATGACGTCCGGCGCGTTTGACGGGGCCAGCTATGACAAGGAATGGCCTGAACGCGCGAAAACGACGCTGTGGTAGCCGTCAGGCGCTGAACTGCGCATAGGCCTCACGCGCCTTGGCGCTGTAGGCCAGCGATGGGCCGCCGCCCATATAGGTCGCCATGGCTAAGGCCTCGTTCAATTCATCAAGGGTGGTGCCCAGCCGGACCAGTGACCGCACGTGAAAGCCAATGCAGCTGTCGCAGCGGGTCGAGATGGCGATGCCAAGGGCGATAAGTTCTTTGGTTTTCTCGCTCAGCGCGCCGTCGGTCTTGGCGGCTGTTCCCATCTGGCCGAAACCCTTCATCGTGGCCGGAATGTCCTTGGCCAGATGTCCAATATTGCCTTCGGTTTCTGCAAGAAATGCTTTCCAATCCACGGGGAACCCTCCTGATGTGTGGTTCCCGTGAATATTGTGGACGCGGGCCGGGCTTCCAACCCGCCCCACGAAAGCGTGATCCGGATGTTAGGCCGCCAGACCCTTCGAGCCCATCTTCAGGAACTTCTCGCGACGTTCCTTCAACAGCGAGTCGCCCTTCTGGCGCTTCAGAAGTTCTTTCAACTCGGCTTCGATGGCTTTGCCGACCGCGGCGATGGTTTCATCGCGTCCGCGCTGGGCGCCGCCCATCGGTTCGGGGATGATCTGGTCGATCACGCCGATTTGTTTCAAGTCTTGCGCCGTCAAACGCAGCGCTTCAGCCGCTTCGCGCATCTTCTCGGAATCTTTCCACAGGATCGACGCGCAGCCTTCTGGCGAGATCACGGAATAGATCGAATGCTCCAGCATCATGACCGAGTTCGCCGTGGCCAGTGCAACCGCACCGCCCGAGCCACCTTCGCCAATGATGACCGAGACGACAGGCGATTTTACGTTCAGGCTGCGTTCGGTCGAGCGCGCGATGGCTTCGGACTGACCGCGTTCTTCCGCGCCTTTTCCGGGATAAGCACCGGGGGTGTCGACCAGTGCCACGATGGGCAGGCCAAAGCGATCAGCCAGATCCATCAGGCGAATGGCTTTGCGATAACCTTCGGGGCGGGCCATGCCAAAATTGCGTTCGATACGCGTCTTGGTATCGTGGCCTTTTTCCTGACCCATGACGACGACGGGGATGTCGCCGATGCGGCCCAAACCGCCCATGACCGCGTGGTCATCGGCAAAGTTCCGGTCGCCAGCCAGCGGCGTGTATTCGGTAAACAGCGCGTTGATATAGTCGCGGCAATGCGGGCGATCAGGGTGACGGGCCACCTGACATTTACGCCAAGGGGTCAGACCCTCGTACAGTTCTTTCAGAAGTTTGTCGGCCTTGGCGTCCAGCGCTTGCGCCTCGCCTTCGACATCCATCTCTTCACTGTTGCGGGCCAAAGCACGTAGCTCTTCAGCCTTGCCTTCGATTTCAGCCAGCGGTTTTTCAAACTCGAGATAGTTGGTCATGGGCCTGCCCGATTACACAATGTTCATGACTATATGACGCTTGGGAAGCGGCTTTGCAACGGGGCGCGAAAATCCAGATCACCCAAAATGTCGATTCCAGCGACGGGAATCCCCGGCTCGCGCGTTGGTTAATTAGATGGCCGCTTGGGCCATTTGCATCACGCCACGCGCCAAACGCGAAGGGAGCAGACATATGACACAGGCCGTATTCTCAAAACGCCGCGCTTTCCGCGCTTTCACAGCCAGCTATCTGGTCTTGCTGATGACCCTCAGCTTTGCCGCTGTCGCGACGTCTGAGGTGCTGATCGGACTTTAAAGGTCACCACGAGAAGCAAGGGCGGCAACACGCGGTGCCGCCGCCCGCAGTTTTAGGAACCGCCTGCGATTTCCAAAAGATTGACTCGACACAAAAAAAGCCCCGCGAAAACGCGGGGCCAGTCGGGGTCTGTTCTTGAATTGGATCAGCTTCCGGCGATCAGCTCGGACTGTGCCACAATCACTTCGGCTTGTTTGATCGACGCGATGTCGACCAGACGGCCTTTGTAGACCGTTGCGCCTTCGCCATTGGCTTTCGCCTGTTCCATGGCGGCTAGGATCTCGCGCGCCTCAGAAACGGCTTCTTCCGACGGGGTGAAAACCTCGTTCGCCAGAGCGATCTGTTTCGGGTGGATGGCCCATTTGCCAACCATGCCCAATGTGGCCGAGCGTTTGGCCTGCGCGATGTACCCTTCGTCGTCCGAGAAGTCGCCGAACGGGCCGTCGACCGGCAGGACGCCGTGGGTGCGGCAGGCGGCGACGATGGCGGCTTGTGCCCAGTGCCACGGGTCGGACCAGTGCTTTTCGCCTTCGCGCATCATGTAATAGTTTTCTTGCGTACCGCCGATGCCGGTGGTCTGCATGCCCATCGAGGCTGCAAAGTCAGCAGCACCCAGCGACATGGCCTGCAGGCGAGGCGACGAGGCCGCGATGGCTTCTACATGCGCGATGCCCGCAGCCGATTCGATGATCACTTCAAAGCTGACAGGCTTGGTGCGGCCCTTGGCGCGTTCGATGGCGGTGACCAGCGCGTCCACGGCATAGACGTCTTCAGCGCAGCCGACTTTCGGGATCATGATCTGGTCGATGCGGTCACCAGCTTGTTCCAGCAGGTCAACGACGTCGCGATACCAATAAGGGGTGTCGAGGCTATTGATACGCACCGACATGTATTTGTTGCCCCAATCGATGGTGTTCAGCGCTTCGATGATGTTGGCACGGGCCACATCTTTGTCCGAAGGGGCCACCGAGTCCTCGAGGTCGAGGTTGATGACGTCGGCAGCCGAGGCCGCCATTTTCGGGAACAGCTTGGTGTTCGAGCCCGGGCCAAACAGTTGGCAGCGGTTCGGGCGGGATGGGGCGGCAGGTTGCAGTCGGAAGGACATGACGGGCCTTTCGGTAATGATGTTGCGTTTTCTTGGGTGCAATCGTTATTAAATTGCTGCGTTGCGCGCAAGGTTATTTTGCGCTTGCAGCATTGTGGGTGGATTCTTGGATAAGCTGGCAATGCGTCGAAGAAAATCCCGATAAATCGTCAATATGTCGTAAGATCTTGTGCATTTGTTGCGTTGCGAGGGGACTTCGCAAGAAAATCCGCTGATGAATCATCAAAATGACGCGAAGGATATTCCAACCACTCATCGAAAGGGCCACGGCCATGATCAAGACCCCGTATCTTTTGTTCCTGGGCGACGCGCCAGACCAGCTGGCAGCCAAAGTGGCCATCGGCATCCGTGACTGGCGCCCTGACAACGCTGTGGGTCAGTTCCGTATGGAAGGCTGCGGCGCGGATCTGGGTCTGACCGACATGTCGCTGGAGGAAGCCAAGGCGGCCGGCGCTAAAACGCTGGTTGTTGGCGTGGCCAACCGTGGCGGTGTGATTTCCAAAGAGTGGAAAAAGGTGCTGGTGACGGCGCTGGAGGAAGGGTTCGATCTGGCCTCGGGCCTGCACAACTTGCTGCGCGACGAACCTGATCTGGTCGCCGTTGCCGAAGCCACCGGCCAAGAACTGCACGACGTACGCATCCCCGAGGTCGAGTACCCGATCGCAAACGGCAAGAAACGTACCGGTAAGCGCTGCTTGGCCGTGGGCACCGACTGCTCGGTCGGGAAGATGTACACGGCGCTGTGCATGGATGCTGAAATGCGCGAGCGTGGCCTGAAGTCGACTTTCCGTGCTACCGGTCAGACCGGCATTCTGATCACTGGCGACGGTGTTCCTTTGGACGCCGTGATTGCTGACTTCATGGCGGGTTCGGTCGAGTATCTGACCCCGGACAATGACGACGATCACTGGGATCACATCGAAGGTCAGGGTTCGCTGTTCCACGTGTCGTACTCGGGCGTAACCATGGCGCTGATCCATGGCGGCCAACCAGACGCTCTGGTTCTGGCGCACGAGCCGACCCGCGAACACATGCGCGGTCTGCCCGAATACACGCAGCCGTCGCTGGAAGAGCTGCGTGATATGGCGCTGGGGCTGGCCAAAGTGGCGAACCCCGCCTGTCAGGTGATCGGCATTTCGGTCAACACGCAGCACATGTCGGATGACGATGCCAAAGCCTATCTGGCCAAGGTCGAAGCTGACATGGGCCTGCCGGCCACCGACCCGTTCCGCTATGGCGCGGGCAAGCTGGTGGATGCGCTGGAAGCGATCTAAGCTTTGAAGGTGGACCGGGGGGCAGCCCCCGGACCCCCGAGATATTTTTAGTAAGAAAATGAGGGCAGGCGCGTGGAAATCTCAGTCACTCCGGACGTGTTCAAACTGGCGCAGGTGTTCACCATTTCGCGCGGTTCGCGGACCGAAGCGAAGGTTCTGACCGTTCGGGTTCAGGATGGCGATCATGTGGGCTGGGGCGAGTGTGTGCCCTATGCGCGCTATGACGAAACGCTGGACAGTGTGACGGACGAGATCATGGGCCTGCCTGCGGATGTGACCCGTGCGGCGTTGTATGACTTGTTGCCTGCGGGTGCAGCGCGCAATGCCGTGGACTGCGCGTTGTGGGATTTGGAAGCGAAGCGTGCGGGCAAACGCGCGTGGGAGCTGGCTGGGTTGACCGCGCCGGGCCCCGAGATCACGGCCTACACGCTGTCATTGGCCGAACCTGCTGAGATGCAGGCGCAGGCCGCGAAGAACGCATTCCGACCTCTGTTGAAGATCAAGCTGGGTACGCCGGACGATATGCCTCGGCTTGAGGCTGTGCGCGCTGGTGCCCCCACCTCGCGCATCATCGTCGACGCCAACGAAGGCTGGTCGGCCGAGGTTTATGCCGATCTGGCTCCGCATCTGGTGCGCTTGGGCGTCGATCTGGTCGAGCAACCTTTGCCTGCGGGTGAAGACGATGCGCTGATCGGAATGGATCGCCCTGTGCCGGTTTGCGCTGATGAAAGCTGCCATGATCGCACCAGCCTGCCCAAGCTGAAGGGCAAGTATGATGTGGTGAACATCAAGCTGGATAAGACCGGCGGGTTGACCGAGGCACTGGCCCTGCGTGAGGCCGCCTTGGCCGAGGGCTATGAGGTGATGGTTGGCTGCATGGTCGGCTCAAGCCTTGCCATGGCGCCGGCCACGCTGGTCGCGCAAGGCGCGATGGTCACTGATCTGGATGGGCCGCTGCTGCTGGCCGAAGACCGCGAGACGCCGCTTTTGTTTGACGATGCGGGTGTGCACCCGCCTAGTGCCGCACTCTGGGGCTAATGTCAGCCGCGCCCTGCAATCTGGGTCAGGAAAACGCCTACGCCCATGACCGAAATTCCGGCCACGCGCCAGAAGGTCAAGGGCGTGATATTCGCGCCAAACAGGCCGAAGTGGTCGATGGCTGCGGCGGCGATCAACTGGCCGATCAGCACGAAGAACACGGCATTTCCGACACCAAAGCTGGGCGCAACCCATGTGATGGTCAGGACGTAGAACGCCACAAGACAGCCCGCAAAGAACAGGTGCGGCGGAGATCCCACCGCGCCTTTCAGCGACGCGCCGGACATCAGAAACACGATGCCGGTGGTCAGAAACGCCACCACGAACAGGATCAACCCCGCCGCAATCGGCGATCCCATGCGCTGCCCCAAAGCGGCGTTCAGCGCAGCAAGAACCGGAATGCCAATCCCGGCGGTCAACATGATGGCGGCGGATTGCGTGGCGCTGGGCATGGGGTTTCCTTTGACTCTGGCGTCGGTATTTGTATCAACACCCCAAACAGGAAATGCCGCACGGGTCAAATGGCCCGCAGCGTCACATGAAGGAGACCTGACATGACCCGCACCGTTTACGTGAACGGAGAATACCTGCCCGAGACCGAAGCCAGCGTCTCGATCTTTGACCGTGGTTTCCTGTTTGCGGACGCGGTGTACGAAGTGACCAGCGTGCTGAACGGCAAGCTGATTGATTTCGAAGGTCACGCCGTTCGTCTGGCACGTTCGCTGAACGAGCTAGGGATGGAGAACCCGATTTCGAAAGAGGATCTGTTAGAGGTCCACCGCGAGCTGGTGCGCGTGAACGAGATCGACGAGGGTTTGGTCTATCTGCAGATTTCGCGTGGCGCTGACAGTGACCGTGATTTCGTCTTCCCGGATCCTGAAAAGGTGAAGCCGACGGTGGTTCTGTTCACCCAGAACAAGCCGGGTCTGGCCGCGACTGTGAAGCCGATGAAAGTGATCTCGATCGACGATATCCGCTGGGGTCGCCGCGACATCAAAACGGTTCAGCTGCTGTACCCGTCGATGGGTAAGATGATGGCCAAGGCGGCGGGCGCTGATGATGCGTGGCTAATCGAAGATGGTTTCGTGACCGAGGGCACCTCGAACAACGTCTACATCGTGAAGGACGGCAAGATCATCACGCGCGGCCTGTCCAACGACATCCTGCACGGCATCACCCGTGCTGCTGTTCTGCGTTTCGCCGAAGAAGCCCAGATGGAAATCGAAGAGCGCAACTTCACAATCGAAGAAGCTCAGAATGCCGACGAAGCCTTCTTCACCTCGGCCTCAGCCTTCGTGATGCCGGTTGTGGAAATCGACGGCAAAGCGCTGGGCAACGGCGCGCCGGGCAACGTGGCCCTGCGCCTGCGCGAGATCTATCTGGATGAGAGCCTGAAGAAGGCCGTCTAAGCCAAAAGGTATCGAATTCCAAAGGGGCTGCAGACGCGGCCCCTTTTTTGTTGAACAGGTGCGTGCTGCTTTACAGCTTCAAAGCGGCAGCCACCTCGGCCGCCAGTGTGCGTACTTCGTCCGCCGCGGGACCAGTTCGTTTCGCTTCCAACACACCCAGTCCGCGACCGAGCGCCTCGGCATAGATCACTCTGCTGGACAGGGATGACTGCAACGGTTTAGCCCCAAGCTCGGCGACCGCATTGGCCACTTGTTCGCCAACGCGCGTCCCATTGCGTGTGCGGTTCATGACAACATTCGTTGGTTTCCCAGCCCGGTCCGCCAAGTCCAGAACGTCGTTGGTTGCCCAGACATCGGCCTTGCTGGCTGAGACAGGGACCAGCACCAGATCCGACTCGGCTAGAACCCAGCGCACATCGCTGTCGGCCTTCGGGGGCGTGTCGATCAAGATGACATCGGCCTCGGCTACGAACCCACGGATGGCACGTGAAATCCCATAGGCGGTTGCCGTCGCGAACCGAAGGTTTTCATTCTCGCCCAGTGTTTCTTCGCGAATATCCAGCCACTTACCAAGACTGCCTTGGGGATCCGTGTCCAAAAGGGCCACGCTTTTTCCCTCTGTCAAAAATGCGATTGCCAAGTTGGATACGAGCGTTGTCTTGCCCGCGCCCCCCTTCTGCTGCGCTACACAGATGATCCGACCGCTCATGCGTCAAGCCTCCAAATGCTTTTTCTGCAGTGCAGCATATCACCTGAGAGGGGGAAAGGCGATAGAGCTATCGCAGGTTAGTTTCTAGGCGTGGACGAACTGGGTGTGAGCTTGGACTGGCCGTGCAAATCCATGCCGGAACCAAACCGCCCCGTGACGGTTCATCGCAGGGCGTTTTTTGTTATCCCAGACGGAAACTGGTGGCTGTGACGCCGCCAAAGATGCCTTCTTCGTGATAGGTCACGGTCGAGGCATCAGCTTCAGCAGCCCCCAGCGCCACAAAGATCGGGGCAAGGTGATCTTCTTCCTTGTGGGCGATCCGGGCAGACGGCGCCGTTTCCCAGTTCAGCAGCGCTTGTGTGCGCTCTTCAGGGTCGCGCAGCATTACGTCATTCAGCCAAGTATCAAATTCGGTCGAGGGAACCCGTGCGCCGGGGCCGAAATTGCGCAGGTTGTGATAGCTCAGGCCGGACCCAACGATCAGCACGCCTTCATCGCGAAGGGGCGCAAGGGCGCGTCCCAAGGCGAAGTGGGCCGCAGGGTCATACCCATGCTGAAGCGACACTTGATAGGTGGGAACATCAGCCTCGGGATAGATTACCGCCATGGGTGCAAAGACCCCGTGATCAAACCCCTGCTGATCGTCCAAATGCGTGGGCAGTCCCGCCGCCTTGATCAGATCCGCCGTGCGCTGGGCCAGCGTGGGCGCACCGGGTGCGGGATAGGTGATCTCATATGTATGGGCCGGAAAGCCGGTATAGTCATAGACCATCGGCGGCGCGTTCGAGGACATCACGGCGAAATCCGCCGTTTCCCAGTGGCCCGAGATCATCAGGACCGCTTTGGGCTTTTCTGGAAACTCGGATGGCATGGCGGCCAGCGTGCGTTCCAGTTCGGCAAAGCCGCGGCGCATCTCGGGCAACCACGGCCACGGGCCACCACCATGAGAGATGAAGTATGTGGGCATGCGGGTCATATCAGGTCCTTTCGTTGGAGCTTAGATAAGACCCGCGCCCGTTTTGCATAACCGGTGCGTGCGAACAGGCGAGGTGCAGATATGCACAGATTGCGTAAGGCTTACTGCTTGTCCGTCACGTTTTCTTTGAACGCTACTTCGAACTCGGCCTGCTTTTCCGGGCTGGCGTCGGTTTGGTAGTTCGCCTTCCACTCGGCCATGGTCATGCCGTAATACGCTTCGCGGCCTTCTTCCTTCGACATCTCGATGCCACGTTCGTTGGCGGCTTCCTGATACCAGCGGGCAAGGCAGTTGCGGCAGAAGCCGGCCAGATTCATCATGTCGATGTTCTGCGCGTCGGTGCGGTCTTCCATCAGGTGCTTTTGCAGACGGCGAAAGGCGGCGGCTTCGATCTCGATACGGGTCTGGTCGTCCATGTGGGTCACTCCTTAGAGAACGTCTTTGGCATAGGAAGGGCTGAGGTCTTCGACGTCAACTGACAGGTTGGCGATCTGCGGCAGATGGGCGCGCATGGTGGTCAGGATCAGCCCTGCCAGCTCGGATTTCACCGTTTCGGACCGGCCGGGAAGCAGTGCGAATTGCGCATGAGCAAAGCTCTGCGCCTCGCTGCCCATGACCGCATAGGCGGTTTGCAGTGCACGGATTTTGATCGAGGCGGGATTGGGAATGGCGTCATGGGCCGAAAGCGCATCCAGCAGCGCCTCGCACAGCGATTGCATGCCCAGATCAGCTTCGCCCGTATATTCTATTCGGATATGCGGCATGTCAGAGCCCCGTTTCTGCTAAAGTTTCCATAAGGACCGGCGCCAGCCGTTCTGCCCAAGCGCGCTGTTGCTCTTCGGTCTCGATCAAGTCGTTGCGGATCTCGATCAGCACATTCGGGCGCTTCTGCAAGACCGCATGGCGATCGATGCTGTCGCCATCCAAGTGGCCACCGTAAGGTTCATTTTCACCGACGCAAAGATCGGGGTCCTGCTCCAACTTCTTGATCAGAGGCGTCGCGATGCGACTGTCTTTTTCATGCAGCACGGCAACGTGCCACGGGCGCGGATCGCGGCCATTCAGTTGCGGTGTATAGGAATGCATCGCCACGATCACTGTGTGGTCATGACGGGCGGCCAAATCCGCCAGAGCGTTGTGATAGGGGCGATGGAACGCATCCAGACGGCGGGCCTTTTCCGCCGCATCCGCTTGGCGGTTTGCGGGGATCACGGTGCCATCATATAGTTTCATCAGCAGCGTCGGATCATCCTCACCCCGGTTGGGGTCGATCACAAGGCGCGAGAAGTTGGACAGGATTGCGGGTGCATCCAGAAGCTCGGCCAAATGGATGCTGACCCCGGCCGCGCCAATGTCATAGGCGATGTGGCGGTTCATATCTTCGGGCGCAATACCCAGATCACCGCCGCCGACGCAGGTGGGTACGGTGTTTGCGGCGTGATCACATGTGATCAGCCAGCGCGATGGCCTGTCCGGCCCGTGAACATGGAATGGAGCGTATGTCATCTTGCCGTTGTTTTTCTGTTTCATATCCCCTTTAAGCGAGGTCAAAGCCAAGCGCCAGTTGTCAGCGCTAACATTTTGGGGCATAGGTCACCTGACCCCGCGTAAGAAATGAAAGAGAGGTGCGCCGTGAGACGCCATCGTAATGTCAAGATCGTCGCAACCCTAGGCCCGTCCTCAAGTGACTACGATACAATTCGGGCGCTATTTGAAGCCGGGGCCGATGTATTTCGCATGAACATGTCCCATGGCACCCATGATGAACAGCGTGCGCGTCATGCCTTGGTGCGTCAGGTGGAAAAAGATCTGGACCGCCCGATTGCGATCCTGGCCGACCTTCAGGGACCGAAGCTGCGCTGCGGTGTGTTCTCTGCCGGGGCAGCGGACATCGAAGAGGGGCAGGAGTTCCGCTTTGATCTGGACGAGACCCCGGGCGAAGGGCATCGCGTTTGTCTGCCTCACCCCGAGATTTTTGCAGCGCTAGAGCCGGGATCGACCCTCTTGGTGAATGACGGCAAGCTGCGCCTGAAGGTCAAGGATTGCGGCCCGGACTTTGCCGATTGCGAGGTCGAGGTCGGCGGAACGATTTCCGACCGCAAGGGTGTCAACGTGCCGGACGTGGTGCTTCCACTTGCGGCTCTGTCCGACAAGGACCGTGCGGATCTGGAATTTGCCTGTCAGCTGGGCGTGGACTGGCTGGCCCTAAGCTTCGTGCAGCGTCCCGAAGACGTCGAAGAAGCCCGCGATCTGGCAAAAGGGCGTGCTGCGATTTTGTCGAAGATCGAAAAGCCCGCCGCCGTAGATGCTTTTGACGCGATCCTTGCAGTCTCGGATGGCATCATGGTTGCCCGTGGCGACCTTGGTGTTGAACTGCCCGTTCACGCTGTTCCGCCCATCCAGAAGCGCTTGGTCCTTGCCTGCCGTCGTGCGGGCAAGCCGGTCATTGTCGCCACGCAGATGTTGGAAAGCATGATCGAAAGCCCCATGCCGACGCGGGCCGAAGTCTCGGACGTGGCGAACGCGATTTATGACGGCGCCGATGCGGTGATGCTGTCCGCCGAAAGCGCCGCAGGGCAATACCCGGTCGAGGCAGTGTCCACCATGAATGCCGTCGCCATCGAGGTCGAGAATGATGACACCTACCGCGTTCAGGTCGAAGCGTCCCGCGTGGCCAGCCGGTCTGGCGTGAATGACGCCATCGTGGCTGCCGCGCGCGAAATCGCCGAGACCACGGATATCAAAGCAATCTGCTGCTTTACCCAATCAGGCACCACAGCGCTTTTGACATCGCGTGAACGTCCCCGCGTGCCGATTATCGCGCTGACACCGTTGCGCGGCACGGCCCGTCGCCTGTGCCTGTCTTGGGGCACCAACTGTTTCGTCACTGCCGGCGCGGTCGAGCGCTTCAAAGCGGCGGTGGTGTCTGCAGCGCGTGCAGCACGGAGCGCTGGTTTTGCCGAAGAAACTGACCAGATTGTGGTTACCGCCGGTGTGCCGTTCAACGTGCCCGGTACCACGAACATCCTGCGCGTCGCACCGTGTGATGAGGGCATGATCTACGCAACTTGATCGATATGTGCTATGCTTGATGCACGGAGCATCAAGGTGGTTTTGTCGATGGAGGCGTGGTCATGACCTATGACACGTATTTCGTAGTCGGAATCGTAATTCTGATTTTGGCCGTACTAGCAGCAATCGGGGCGATACGTCGGGGAAAGGCACCACGCATTTCTTCGATCTTGTTGCTGATTGGCGGGGGGCTGGTCGTTGTCGCGATCAGCGCCAAGCCAAATGCCTATTCGATCAGCACGATTCCGCAGGTATTTGAATCAGTACTCAATCATTTCATGTCCTATTTGGGGACCTGATCCGAGACCGATTTTGCAAGAAGAAAACGCTTGCGAGTCGCGCAATCTGGTCCTATACGGCCAACTTCATGTGCGTGTGGGCTAATGTGGCATGCCCACCGTGCATAAACGTAACCTTTGATTGGAGACGAAAATGCCCAAGATGAAGACCAAATCGAGCGCCAAGAAGCGCTTTAAGGTTTCCGCGACCGGCAAGGTCATCGGAGCCCAGGCTGGTAAACAGCACGGAATGATTAAACGGACGAAGAAATTCATCCGCAACGCACGCGGTACGACCGCTCTGTCCGCCCCCGACGCTAAGACCGTCAAGGGCTACATGCCCTACGACCGTTAAGAGGAGATACCGATATGTCCCGCGTTAAAGGTGGAACCACAACTCACGCCCGTCACAAAAAAGTCGTCAAGGCCGCTAAAGGCTTTTACGGTCGCCGCAAGAATACCTTCAAGGTAGCGCGCCAGGCCGTCGACAAGGCGAACCAATATGCAACCCGCGACCGTAAGAACCGCAAGCGTCAGTTCCGCGCTCTGTGGATCCAGCGTATCAACGCTGCTGTCCGTTCGCACGACGAAAGCCTGACATACTCGCGCTTCATCAACGGCCTGAACCTGGCTGGTGTTGAAGTGGACCGTAAGGTTCTGGCCGATCTGGCCGTTCACGAGCCCGAAGCATTCGGTGCGATCGTTGAAAAAGCACAGGCTGCTCTGGCTGCTTAAGCCCGACAACAGCAAGAATTCGAAAGCCGCGAGGGGACACCTTCGCGGCTTTTTCTGTTTTGGGATGACTGGGGCTGGAACCGCATCCCGGGACGAGACTGCTATTTTTTGATTGTGTAGCGATCTGCCTCGGCAAAGACGTCAATGGCGCGTGTTCCAGACTTAATGCGGCCGCCATGCACGACGCCTGCCGGGATGTTGTAGCTGTCGCCGGCCTTGTAGGTTCGTGTCTCGCCACCGATGGTCAGCTCGATCTCTCCTTCCACAACGGTACCCCATTGCGGCCCGTGTGAATGCGGCGGAAGCTCCATGTCTTTGAGGAATGTGAAGAAGGCAACCAAACCTTCGTCTGACCGCACAACAGCCGTTTGCACGACATCTTCGGGGAATGGCACGTCGATGCTGGGTAGTTCTTTTATAAAATCTGGAAAGGGCATACTGAATCCTTCTGTGCAAATTATTCCGTCAGGACCCAACAAGTACACGATTTTTAACCCTCTCCGCATATTAAACGTCTTTGGGTCTTCTTCGGCATTGCAAGAAATACAGATCAGTTGTCGATTTTGCTGATCCTCAAACGTCTGGTACACAGAAAGGCCATAGACCTTTCCAAACCGACGAAAGGAAAACCAATGCAATACATGTGTTTGATTTATAACGCCGAGGATAATGGCCCGCAGCCAGGCACGGACGAGTTCGGCCCCTATATGCAATCCTATGTGGATTTCACGCAGGAAGTGCAGGATGCAGGTGTGATGGTCGGAGGCAACGCCTTACAACCCGTTGCGACGTCAACCACGGTGTCCGTTCGTGGCGGCAAGTCCGAAGTGGTTGATGGCCCGTTTGCCGAGACCAAAGAGCAATTGGGGGGCTACTACATCCTTGATTGCAAAGATCTGGACGAGGCGCTGCACTATGCAGCCAAGATCCCGGACGCCCAATACGGTCGGATCGAGGTGCGTCCGGTCATGATCTTTGACTAATCCCTGATGCTGCCCCCGGTCGAAGTGCAAGCGCTGGTCACGCGATTGATCCGCGAAGACTGGGGGCGCATCCTATCTTCACTGGTGTCGTCCATTGGTGACTATGCCTTGGCCGAGGATAGCTTGCAGGACGCTGTTATCTCGGCGCTTGAGGTCTGGCCAAAGAAGGGCGCGCCGCGTCATCCCGATGCGTGGATGATCTCGGTGGCAAAGCGCAAGGCCTTGGATCGTCTACGTCGAAGTGCGACGGCAACCCGCAAACAGGCCGAGCTGACCCTTTGGCTGGAACAGCACCAAAGCGACCCCGAGGATACGCCGATGCTGATCACCGACCATCGTCTGGAACTTATCTACACGTGCTGCCACCCTGCGCTTGAAGAAAAGTCCCGTGTTGCCCTGACCCTGCGTGCGCTGGGCGGGCTGACGACGGCTGAAATTGCCAAGGCGTTTCTGGACAAATCCGACGCTATGGCCGCCCGCCTGACCCGCGCCAAGAAGAAGCTGCGCGATGCGGGCATCCCTTTCAAACTGCCGGAACCCGAAGACCTGCACGACCGCACCGACACCGTGCTGCGCGTCATATATCTGATCTTCAACGAGGGCTATCAAGCGTCTGACGGCCAGCTGACCCGCGGCGATCTGGTGGCCGAGGCGATCCGTCTGGGGCGTATCCTGACCGGTCTGCTCCCCGATCACGCCGAGGCACATGGCCTTCTGGCCCTGATGCTGCTGGGCGAAAGCCGCATGCTGGCGCGGCAAGGGCAGGGTGGGGCGTTCGTCCCGTTGGAACATCAAAACCGTGCGCGCTGGGATCGCGCCAAGATCGCCGAGGGGTTGGCGTTGGTCGAAACCACTTTGACCATGGGTCCTGCTGGTCCCTATGCGCTTCAGGCCGCGATCAGCGCAGTACACGCGCAGGCCGCAGATTTTGCCTCGACCGACTGGGCGCAGATCGTGGCGCTCTATGACGTGCTTTATGCCCGCCACCCCAACCCAGTCTTGCGGATCAATCAGGCCGTGGCGTTGTCCTATGCCGACAGCCCGCAGGCAGGTCTGACCCTGCTGAACTCGGTCGACGCGGAAGGCAAATTCGCCCGCTATCAACCGTTCCACGCCTGTCGTGCCGATCTTCTGGCACGCCTTGGGCGTGACCGCGACGCCGCCGAAAGCTATCGCGCCGCCATCGCCCTGTCCGACGCACCAGAACAAGCAGCGTTCCTTGAAAGCCGCCTTCACGCACTGAACGCGCCCTGACACCCTTCCCCGGCTTGCCATTTTGCCCTGCATTCGCTAGCTGGAAACGGTGCGAAGCAAAGGGACCGAGATGGACGAGCTCAGAACAAAATATCTGGACGCAATCGGTGGGGCCGCTGACGAGGCGGCACTGGAAGATATCCGCGTGCAGGCGGTTGGCAAAAAGGGCGAAGTGGCTCTGAAAATGCGCGAGCTGGGCAAGATGACGCCCGAAGAACGCCAAGTGGCCGGCCCCAAGCTGAACGCGCTGAAGGACGAGATCAACTCGGCCATCGCCGCCAAGAAATCCGGGCTGGCGGATGCCGCCCTTGATGAACGTCTGCGCACCGAATGGCTGGACGTCACCCTGCCAGGCCGCCCCGCGCGCCAAGGCTCGATCCACCCGATCAGCCAAGTGACCGAGGAAATCTCGGCCATCTTCGGCGACATGGGTTTCTCGGTCGCCGAGGGCCCGCAGATTGAAAGCGATTGGTACAACTTCGACGCCCTGAACATCCCGCCGCACCACCCCGCGCGTCAGGAATTCGACACGTTCTATATGCACCGCGACGAGGGCGATAACCGCCCGCCGCACGTGCTGCGCACCCACACCTCGCCGGTGCAAATCCGCGCGATGGAGAAGACCGGCGCGCCGATCCGCGTGATCGCACCGGGTCGCGTATACCGCTCGGATTACGACCAGACCCACACCCCGATGTTCCATCAGGTCGAGGGGCTGGCGATCGACAAAGACATCTCGATGGCGAACCTGAAATGGACGCTGGAAGAATTCTGCCGCGCCTTCTTTGAAATCGACGGCATCGAACTGCGCTTCCGCGCCTCGCACTTCCCGTTCACCGAACCGTCGGCTGAAGTCGACATTCGCTGTTCATGGGAAGGCGGCACCCTGAAACTGGGCGAGGGCGACGACTGGATGGAAATCCTCGGCTCTGGCATGGTGCACCCGAAAGTGTTGCAATCGGCGGGCGTGAACCCCGACGACTGGCAGGGCTTTGCATTTGGCCTCGGCATCGACCGTCTGGCCATGCTGAAATACGGCATCCCCGACCTGCGCGCGTTCTTTGATTCAGACCTGCGCTGGCTGCGCCACTATGGCTTCAGCTCGCTGGACGTGCCGACCATGCGTGGGGGGCTGTCGCGATGAGCGACGATATGGAAGACCTTCAGGTCACATATCCCGGCGCGGGCACGTTCAAGTTCGGGGATAGCGCCGAGCTTTCAGCTCGACTGATCGGACTTGTTCGCTCGGGCAAAAAACGTGCGACTTGTGGCGCGTTGTCCGAGTTCAAAGACGAACCCGAAGCCATGCCCGTCGTAGGGCGCACTGACATTGCAGCGAACTGGGATGGCACACCGGCGCTGGTGATCAAAACTGTAAAGGTTGAAGAGATCCGCTTTTGCGATGTCACTGAAGAGATGGCTCTGGCAGAGGGCGAAGATGACAGTCTTGAGGGCTGGCGCAAAGGCCATGAAGCGTTTTTCGCACGCAACGGCGGCTTCGACCCTGAAATGATGCTGGTGTTCGAGCATTTTGACCTGATTGAGGATTTGGCAGACCGCTAAGCGGTGCCGAAAGAGGATACGCAAATGAAATTCACCATCTCCTGGCTGAAAGACCACCTCGACACCGAAGCCTCGGTTGACGAAATCGCCGAGGCCTGCACCGATCTGGGGCTTGAGGTTGAAGAGATCTTCAACCCCATGGACCGTCTTGGCGCGTTCACCATCGCCAAGGTCAAATCGGCTGAAAAGCACCCCGACGCCGACCGACTGCGCGTGTGCACCGTGGAAACCAACGAAGGCGAAAAGCAGATCGTTTGCGGTGCGCCGAATGCGCGGGAAGGCATCACCGTGGTGCTGGCCAAACCCGGCGACTATGTGCCCGGCATCGACGTGACCCTGTCCGTCGGCAAAATCCGCGGTGTCGAAAGCCACGGCATGATGGCCTCGGAACGCGAGCTGGAGCTGTCGGAAGAGCATGACGGCATTATCGAGCTGCCCTCGGGCGAGGTCGGCGACAAGTTCGTCGACTGGCTGGCCGCCAATGACCCCGAGAAGGTCGACCCGGTGATCGAAATCGCCATCACCCCCAACCGCCCCGATGCGCTGGGCGTGCGTGGCATTGCGCGTGACTTGGCCGCCCGTGGTCTGGGCACGCTGAAGCCCATGACCGAACACAAGGTTGCGGGCAACGGCCCCAGCCCGATCAACGTGACCATTGACGAGGATACGCTGGACGCGAACCCCTTGTTCATGGGGCGTCTGATCAAGGGTGTGAAGAACGGACCCAGTCCCGCATGGCTGCAGGCGCGTTTGAAGGCTGTGGGCTTGCGACCCATTTCCGCGCTGGTCGATATCACCAACTTCTTCACCTACGACATGAACCGCCCGCTGCACGTGTTCGACGCCGACAAGGTTAAGGGTGACCTGCGCGTGCATCGCGCCAAAGGTGGCGAGACTCTGATGGGTCTGGACGAAAAAGAATACACGTTCGATGCTGGCATGGTCGTGATTTCGGACAGCGAAGGTGTGGAATCCATCGCGGGTGTGATGGGCGGCCTGCCCACCGGCTGCACGGAAGAGACCACCAACGTGTTCCTTGAGGCTGCGTTCTGGGAAACCATCCAGATCGCGAAAACCGGCCGTGCGCTGAAGATCAACTCAGACGCGCGGTATCGCAACGAACGCGGCATCGACCCGGCCTATAACGCACCTGCGATCGAGGCCGCGACCCAGATGATCCTTGATCTCTGCGGTGGTGAAGCGTCGGACGTTGTGACCGCTGGCGCCGAGCCAGACGTGTCCCGCGCCTATAAGCTGGACACTGACCGCGTGCAGTCGCTGGTGGGTATGGACATCCCCGCCGATGAACAGCGCAAAACGCTGACCGCGCTGGGCTTCACCATCGACGGTGACATGGCCCATGTGCCGTCGTGGCGTCCTGACGTGCTGGGATCCGCCGATCTGGTCGAGGAAGTGGCCCGCGTCGCATCCCTGACCAAGCTGGTTGGCAAGCCGCTGCCGCGCAGCCATGTGGGCGTTCCGAAAGCGATCCTGACCCCGATGCAGAAGCGCGAAGGCATTGCGCGACGCACCGTGGCGGCCTTGGGCTACAACGAATGCGTGACCTACAGCTTCATTGATCAAGCCAGCGCCGAGCGCTTCGGCACCGGCGGTGACAACGTGGCTTTGGCGAACCCGATTTCGTCCGAGATGAGCCACATGCGCCCCTCGCTTCTGCCCGGCCTGCTGCAAGCCGCTGCGCGCAACCAAGCGCGCGGGTTCATGGATCTGGCGCTGTTCGAGGTTGGCCCTGTGTTCAGCGGCGGCGAGCCCGATGAGTACGAGCAGATGGTCACCGGCATCCTGGTTGGCAACACCGGCCCGCGCGACCGTTTCGGCGCGCGTCGCCCGGTCGACACCTATGACGCCAAGGCGGATGTGGAAGCTGTTCTGGCTGCCATCGGTGCGCCTGCCAAGCTGACCTTCGTGCGTGACATGAACGCGTGGTGGCATCCGGGTCGCTCGGCCAAGCTGGGTCTGGGTCCGAAAAACATCCTTGGCGCGTTCGGCGAACTGCACCCGAAAACCATCGCCGAGATGGACGTGAAAGGCCCCGTTGTGGCCTTCGCCGTGCATCTGGCGAAAGTGCCGTTCCCGAAAGCCAAAGGCACGGGCCGCGCGGCGCTGGGCGCATCGGACCTGCAACCGGTCGAGCGTGACTTCGCCTTCGTGGTGGACGCAGACGTAGAAGCCATCAATCTGGTGAACGCGGCGGCTGGTGCGGACAAGGCGCTGATCACCGATGTAAACGTCTTTGACGAATTCATCGGGGGATCGCTGGGTGAGGGCAAGAAATCGCTCGCCATCACCGTGCGACTGCAACCGCGTGACGCGACCCTGACCGACAAGGACATCGAGGCTGTCAGCCAGAAGATCGTCCAGAAGGTCGAAAAGGCGACGGGCGGCAGCCTGCGCGGATAAATCAAAGCGCGGTCCCCTTAGGGCCGCGTTTTTCATTGGAGGACACATCATGCCCCTGAACGTTTATCTTTCCGGCGAAATCCACACCGATTGGCGTGAGCAGATCATCGAAGGTGCCAAGGGTCTGGATGTGACCTTCAGCGCCCCTGTGACGGATCACGATGCCTCGGACGATTGCGGTGTGGCCATTCTGGGCGAAGAGCCCAACAAATACTGGCACGACCACAAGGGCGCGATGATCAACGCCATCCGCACCCGCAAGGGGATCGAGGGTGCCGACGTTGTTGTCGTCCGCTTTGGCGAGAAATACCGCCAGTGGAACGCGGCCTTTGATGCGGGCTATGCCGCGGCCAAGGGCAAGTCTCTGATTGTTCTGCAGATGCCAGAACATGATCACGCGTTGAAAGAGGTGGATGCAGCGGCGCTGGCCGTCGCGCGCGAGCCTGCGCAAGTGGTTGAGATTCTGGCCTATGTGCTGAACGGTTCTCTGCCCGGCTAACCCGACCGTCAGCTTGCGGTGACGCGCGCTTGAATTTTCCCCAGTAAATTTGCGCAGTTTTTGTGTACCGTTGTGCCTAATGCGAACGGGATCACGCAATCTGCGCGATCAGAAAACTTACGGGGACACCATGCTTAAAGAATTCAAGGATTTCATCGCCAAGGGCAATGTCATGGACATGGCAGTTGGTATCATCATCGGCGCAGCCTTCACTGCGATCGTGAAGTCGATGGTAGACGACCTGATCAACCCGATCATCGGTCTGTTTACCGGTGGTGTCGACTTCACCAACAAGTTCGCCGTCCTGGCGGGCGACGTGGCGGCCGGCAGCTCGCTGGAAGCAGCCCGCGAGGCAGGCGCATCGGTTTTCGCCTATGGTGCCTTCATCATGGCCGTGATCAACTTCCTGATCATCGCCTATGTTGTGTTCATGTTGGTGAAGATGGTCAACAAGGCCAAGGACGCCGCCGAGAAGGAACAGGAAGCCGTGGAAGAGGCCCCTGCAGGTCCCAGTGAACTGGATCTGCTGACCGAGATCCGCGACGCTTTGAAGAAATAAAACGGGCCGTATAGGACCGCGAAAGGGCGCTGGAAATTCCAGCGCCCCTTTGTTTGAAAATTCTGCCCGGGTTTTCCGATTTCGGGCGTTTTTCGTTTGACACTTGCAGCCTGCCAGAATATTCGGACCTCCGATATGAGATGGCGTGGTAGCTCAGCTGGTTAGAGCACAGCACTCATAATGCTGGGGTCGGCGGTTCAAGTCCGCCCCACGCTACCATCTCAATCCTGAAGTAAGCCCTGCTGTCAAAGCGGGGCTTCTTTCGTTTTAGGATCCTCAGCAGCAAATCGGTGTCAGTTTCGAAACGCACCAAAATAAAAGCCCCGCACAATGGCGGGGCTTTCGTTGCGTGATATCTGGAAGGGAGGATCAGATGTTCAGCGCGTCTTGTCCGGTGATGCTGTCCAGCCCAAGGGCTTCACCCACGGCAGCATAGGTCAGTTTGCCAGCATGCACGTTCAGACCGTTCAGCAGGTGCGGATCGGCGGCACATGCCTCTTTCCAGCCTTTGTCGGCCAGCGACAGCATGAAGGGCAGAGTTGCGTTGCCCAATGCGATGGTCGAGGTGCGGGCGACAGCGCCCGGCATGTTGGCCACGCAATAGTGCATCACGTTGTCGACCTCATAGATCGGGTCGGCGTGGGTGGTGGCCTTCGAGGTCTCGAAGCACCCACCTTGGTCGATCGCAACGTCCACCAGTACGGCACCCGGCTTCATGGTCGACAGCTGCGCACGGCTGATCAGCTTGGGGGCGGCTGCGCCCGGGATCAGAACGGCACCGATCACCATGTCGGCTTGCTGAACCAGCTCTGCGGTTGCCGCAGCGGTCGAGTACTGATTCTTGAAGGTGCCGCCATAGACGTCATCCAGATAGCGAAGACGCGGCAGTGAACGATCCAGCACGGTCACATCCGCGCCCATGCCAGCGGCGATCTTGGCTGCATGGGTGCCGACGACACCGCCGCCAATCACGACAACCTTTGCCGGACCAACGCCGGGAACGCCGCCCATCAGGACACCACGGCCGCCATTGGCCTTCTGCAGGGTCCACGACCCCACCTGAGGGGCCAGACGCCCAGCAACCTCGGACATCGGGGCTAGCAGCGGCAGGCCGCCATTGTTGTCGGTCACGGTCTCGTACGCGATTGCCGTACAGCCCGAGGCCAACAGGTCGTGGGTCTGCTCGGGGTCCGGCGCAAGGTGCAGATAGGTGAACAGCAGCTGACCTTCGCGCAGCATCTTGCGCTCAACGGCCTGCGGCTCTTTCACTTTTACGATCATGTCGGCTTTGGCAAAGATTTCTTCCGCCGTGTCCAAAACGGTGGCGCCTGCGGCGCGGTAGTCATCATCCGAGAACCCAGCGCCCATTCCGGCATTGGTTTCAACGATTACGGAATGGCCACGTCCAATCGCCTCGCCTGCGGCGGCGGGCGTCAGTCCAACGCGAAATTCCTGTGGTTTGATCTCTTTTGGGCATCCGATCAGCATGGGGGTGTCCTCCTTCTCCCTGGGCCGAAACTTAAGCTGTTATCTATTGATCTTGGGGGTGTCCTGACGCAATTGCTTTGAAAAGATGTAGCGCTTCGGGTACGGTTCTTCGAAGAATCCCGCGCCGATGGCGCAAACAGCGCAAGGAATGTGATCGAAATTGGAACTTGATAGTGTAGATCGCCGCATCTTGAGGGCATTGCAACGCACCGGACGCATTTCGAACGCCGAGCTGTCCGAAAAGGTGAACCTGTCCCCCTCTGCATGTCACCGTCGGGTGCAGCGGCTTGAGGCCGAGGGCTTTATCAAAAACTACGTGGCCCTGTTGGATGCGCGCAAACTGAACTGCCCCACGACTGTGTTTGTCGAGATCACGCTGTCGGGTCAGGCTGACGAGGTGCTGGAAGCCTTCGAACGCGAGGTTGCGCGCGTGCCCGATGTTCTGGAATGCCACCTGATGGCGGGCACGGCGGATTATCTGTTGAAAGTGGTCGCACAAGATACCGAAGATTTCGCGCGTATCCACCGCCAGTATTTGGCGCGCCTGCCGGGCGTGCAGGGGATGCAGTCCAGCTTTGCCCTGCGCACGGTGTTCAAAACCACGGCGCTACCGGTCTAAGCCCTCGCGGCCTACGCTGCGCGTGCGGACAGCGGTTGTTCTTTCACCGGCAGATGCACAATGGCCGAGAATGCTCCGACCCCAACGCCGATCCACCAGACCATTGTGTAGTCGCCAAAGGCGTCATACATCCGCCCGCCCAGCCAGACGCCAAGGAAACTTCCTAGCTGGTGCGAGAAGAAGACGATGCCATAGAGCGTTCCCATGTAGCGCAGCCCATAGATATGCGCGACAAGTCCCGAGGTCAGCGGAACTGTTGCCAGCCACAGCGACCCCATGGTGATCGAGAAGATGATGACTGAGGTCGGCGTGATCGGCATCAGGATGAACAAGGCTGCCACGATCGTGCGCCCGGTATAGATCGCCGCCAGCAGGTATTTCTTGGAATAGGTTTTGCCCAGATAGCCCGCAAACAACGTGCCCGCGATATTGGCCAGACCGATTAGCGAGATCGAGATCGCGCCCAGAGCAGATGTGGTCGACACGCCGACCGCCGCCAGCGTGCCCGACGGATCAATGGCTCCGCACATCTCGGTCACGAAGGCGGGGAAGTGTGCGGTGATGAAGGCCAGCTGATAGCCACAGGAAAAGAAGCCGAGGAAGATCAGGGTATAGGTGGGATCCTTGAACGCTTTGATCAGGATCTGCCCCATGCTTTCCTCAAGCTCGGATTTGCTAGCCAGAGGCTCTGTTTTCATCAGCGGCAGCAGGGCCAGCGTGGCCATAATGGCCGCAGCGAAGACGACAAAGACGTTCTGCCATGTCATGAAGGTCAGCAGGTATTCTGCCAGCGGGGCGCCGAAAACCTGACCGGCGGACCCGGCCGCGGTCGCAATCGCCAAAGACATTGAACGGTTTTCGTCGCTGGATGCGCGGCCAACAACGGCAAGAATGACGCCAAACCCTGTTCCCGCGATGCCAAATCCAACCAGCACCTCAAGCATTTGGTGGGCTTCGGGCGTGACGGCCATGGAGCTGGCAACCAGACCAACAGCATAGACGATCGCACCCATGATGATCGCTTTGCGATCGCCCATCTTCTCGGCAATGGCGCCGAAAATGGGTTGCCCGATGCCCCAAGCAAGGTTCTGGATCGCAATTGCCAGCGAAAACTCGGCACGCGGCCAGTTGAATTCGGTGGCGATGGGGATCTGAAAGACACCAAAGCTGGCCCTGATCGCAAAACCGACCAGGATGATAAGGCAGCCAGCCACAAGGACCGGAGTGATAAGGGGTGCGCGCGTCTCTGTCATTGGGTCAATGTCAGACAATTGCCGCACTGCGTCAATTCTTGCTTTTTGATGTGCGGCTTAAGCTTTCTTTATGTGACGCGGCGTTTTATCTGTCGGGTATGTCGAACTTGATCCAAACCTATGATGCCCTTGCCCAATCGGGCGAGATTACCCGCGACCCAGCACAAGAGGCCTGCCTGCCGGGACTTGAAGACATTCGTGCGCATCTAGATTCTGCGCCCAAGCGCAAGCGTGGGATATTGGGGGGGCTCTTTCATTCCAAGCCCGAGGACGTGCCGCAAGGCCTGTATCTGTGGGGTGGGGTTGGTCGCGGCAAGTCCATGTTGATGGACCTGTTTGTGGACAGTCTGGAAAACACCGCGGCCCGTCGCGTGCATTTCCATGCCTTCATGCAAGAGGTGCACGAAGGTATGACCGAGGCACGCAAGAGGGGCGTGGACGACCCGCTGGCGCCCGTCGCGGCCAAGATCGCGGCGGATGTAAAGCTGTTTGCCTTTGACGAGATGCAGATCTCGGACATCACCGATGCAATGATCGTCGGGCGTCTTTTCGAAAAGCTGTTTGAGGCGGGCGTTGTTGTCGTCACCACATCGAACCGCCACCCTGACGAGCTGTATAAGCACGGGCTGAACCGGCAGCTTTTCCTGCCTTTCATCGCGCTTTTGAAAGATCAGATGGTGGTGCATGAACTGGTCAGCCCAAACGATTATCGCCAAGATCGTCTGTCTGGCGAGCAAGTGTTTTTCAGTCCCGCGAACGCCGATGCGCGTCAGGCAATTGACGCGTTGTGGAAAGATCTGACCGGCGGCAAAACCGAGCCGCTGGTTTTGACAGTCAAAGGGCGCGAGGTCGTGTTGCCCGATTATCGCAACGGCGCTGCACGCGCGCGTTTCCATGACCTATGTGGGGCGATGTTAGGGCCAGGGGACTATTTGGCCGTGGCCAATGCGGTGAAGCTTCTCGTGCTGGAAGACATCCCGCGCCTGAGCAGATCGAATTTCAACGAAGCAAAGCGCTTCGTCACTTTGATCGACGCACTTTACGAGGCGAAGGTCCGCCTGATCGCCTCGGCGGCCGCATTGCCCGAGATGCTGTATGTCGAAGGGGAAGGCTCGTTCGAGTTCGAACGCACAGCCAGCCGCCTGCGCGAGATGCAGGATAAGGACTGGGGGCAAGATTCAGAGTGAGGTGAGATGACGAGGGGCCGCGCGTCTGCGACCCCTCAGGTTTGCACCTGCCTGCCTAACTCGGATAGGGGCTGGAAATACCCCGAAGCGCCGCTGGTTTAGGCAAAGAGTCACGATACTATTTTGTGATCACACGGGCATGTGTAATTCCTGCCCTTTGCGAATCACTTTGCCGCCCCGGCGAAATGTACTGCTCGATAAGCCGTCCACTTCATGCGGACTTTGCCTATAGAATACCCTATTTATAGGCGCTAACCCCTTAATTGGTCAACGTTTTACATGGAATCACGACCGATTCGCGAATCGGGCAAAAAAGTGATTCTTTTCCGGGGTTTGACTCGTGTTCTTGATGCGGTTCGGCGCGGACGTGCAAAATTAATTTTGTGATCACGTCCGCTGAATGCAGTTTCTCAACCGTTTTCGCGCAAGATCGCGCCTGCAAGATACAATGACCCGCAAATCAGGATGCGCGCTTGCGGTTCGGCCTGAATGATGGCGGTGATCGCGGCCTCGACCGAGGCTGCCGTCGCCGAGGTCATCCCGACCTTTGCGGCCTCGTCCGCCGTGGTGTCTGCGGGCAGGGTGTTCGGTTCGTCTGGGATCGACACGGCCGTCAGGCTGTCGGCCACGCCCGCTAAGGGGCGTAGATAGCCTGCGATATCCTTGGTATTCAGCATGCCGCAGATCAGATGGGTCGGGCGTTTGGGTAGGTCGGCCAGAACGGTGGCCAGCATCTCGCCCGCCGCTGGGTTGTGACCGCCGTCCAGCCAAAGCTCGGCTGTGCCAGCAGCGTCGATCAGGGGGCCGTTGCGCAAGCGTTGCATCCGTGCAGGCCACGTGACGTCGCGCATCGCGGCTTCGCAGGCGGCTTCATCAAAGCCCAACACGCGCAGCGCGGCAATCGCGGCGCCCGCGTTTTCGATCTGGTGCGGGCCGATCAGGGCGGGCAGGGGCAGATCCAGAAGTCCGTTCTCGTCCTGGAAAATCAGACGTCCGCGCTCTTCCCAGAAATGCCAGTGTTGGCCATGCACGTACAGAGGGCAGCCCAGTTTGGCGGCACGCGCCTCGATCACGTCGAGCGCGTCGTCTTTCTGCGGGCCAACCACGCACGGTACGCCACGTTTCAGAATGCCGGCTTTCTCGCCAGCAATCTCGGGCAGGGTTTCGCCCAGAAACTGTGTGTGGTCGATCGAGATCGGAGTGATCACAGTCAGCGCGGGTTTCTCGACCACGTTGGTCGCGTCCAGCCGTCCGCCCAGCCCGGTTTCCAGCAAAGTGAAATCAGCAGGCGTTTCGGCAAAGGCCATCAAGGCGGCGACCGTTGTGATCTCGAAATAGGTGATGTTCTCGCCGCCATTGGCGGCATAGCAACGGTCCAGAACCTCGGTCAGGGCGTCTTCGCTGATCAGCTCTCCGGCCAGACGGATGCGTTCGTGGAAGCGCGCCAGATGCGGCGAGGTATAGGCGTGAACGCCTTTGCCAGCGCCCTCAAGCCCTGCGCGGATCATCGCTTGGGTTGAACCCTTGCCGTTGGTCCCGGCCAGATGGATCACAGCAGGCAGCTTGTTCTGCGGATTGTCGACGGCTTTCAGCAGCCGCCAAACACGATCCAGCGTCAAGTCGATGATTTTCGGGTGCAGCGACATCATCCGGTCAAGGATGACGTCCGAGCCTTTGGCGCTCACGCTTTGCCGGCCTTCGCAGCCTCGTCAGAGGCATCTTCCGCTGCTGACGGTGCAGCTTCGGCCGGCGCTTCGGCTTCGACCTCAGGCTCGGGTTTCGGCAGATCGCCTTTCACCGCAGGCGGCTGGCCGGTCAACATGCGGATGATTGTCACCAGCTCGTCTTTCATGTCCTTGCGGTGCGTCACGCGGTCCAGCATGCCGTGGTCCAGAAGGTATTCGGCACGTTGGAAGCCCTCGGGCAGCTTTTCGCGGATGGTCTGTTCGATGACGCGGGGGCCAGCAAAGCAGATCAGAGCGTTGGGCTCGGCGATATGCACGTCACCAAGCATCGCATAAGACGCGGTCACGCCGCCCGTGGTCGGGTGGGTCAGCACGACGATATAGGGTAGGTTTGCTTCTTTCAGCATCTGCACGGCAACCGTAGTGCGCGGCATTTGCATCAGCGATAGAATGCCTTCCTGCATCCGTGCACCGCCTGCTGCCGAGAACAGCACCAGCGGGCGTTTCAGAACGACAGCGCGTTCGGCAGCCGCGATGATTGCGTTGCCCACATACATGCCCATCGAGCCGCCCATGAAGCTGAAGTCCTGAGCCGCAGCAACGATGGGCGTGCGCCCAATTTCGCCTTCAGCGACCAGCATGGCTTCACGTTCGCCGGTGCCTTTGCGGGCCGATTTCATACGCTCGGGGTATTTCTTCTGATCTTTGAACTGCAGGGGATCGTCGATGGGGGCAGGGACATCAACTTCGGTAAAGATGCCGCCGTCAAACATCGCGCTAAAGCGGTCGCGCGGCGTGATTGCCATATGGTGATCGCAGTTGGTACAGACGTTCTGGTTCTCGGCACATTCGCGGTGGAACAGCATGGTTCCGCATTCACCACATTTGGTCCACAGATTCTCGGGCACCTCGCGGCGCGAGAAAAGCGAGTTGATGCGGGGGCGGACGTAGTTTGAGATCCAGTTCATCGCCAGACTTCCTTGTTGCGTTTGGCCTTAGTTAGTCTGCCTTGGCGGCATTTGCAATTGGCGGCTTCCGCTGCGTGAGGTTCCACCAAAGCACAAACGCGACCAGAACCAAAGTGGTTTGCAGAACCATCGAGGCCGTCGTGGTCCATCCCATCAGATCGGCCTCGGCCACGAAAAGGGAAAAACCATCCAAACTTCCCGCATTCCCGACCAACACCATCGACATGTTGTTGCCAAAGTGCAGCCCGGCAGCGGCGCCGATGTTGCCTGTGCGCAGGGTGACAAAGCTGAGAACGATGCCCACGACGCTTGTGTGGAGGACATAGAATATTGCGTTGATGCCCCAAGTGGCGGGATCTGCGTGCAGCAAGCCAAACGCGACCGAGGGCAGGATGGCCCAGATCCAAATGGACTGGAACCGGGCGCGGAGTTGCTGGAGCATATAGCCGCGAAAGACCAGTTCCTCGGCGAAGATCTGGATGAAAATCAGGATCAGGGCCGGGCCAAGGATCAGCAGCCACTCGCGTGTTGGCAAATTTTGTTCAAGCTGAGTTTGATCTTGCGGGGCAACGAGCAGGGGTTCGAACATTTGCAGCAGGCTTGCGGCAAGGCTGACTCCAAGGGCGATCAGGATGCCAATGCGAAACTGGCGCCAGAGGACATGTCTCTGAGCGCCGAACAGGGTTGAGTAGCTGCGCTTGTGTAAAAACCGCACCACCAGCCACAGACCCAGATGATACCCGAGGAAGGTCAGAAAGAAGATGCCAGCATGTGTGGCCGTGCCGCCGTCGAGTATGTCGGCAGGGTGCTTCCCGATCAGCCATCCTCCGCCCATGAAGATCCCGAAAGTGGCAGCGAAAAAGACCACATGGATCAGGACAAAGCCAAGAACCGATCGCCAAAATTGGCAATAGGGCTGCGCAGGGGACCAGAAGTAAGACTGGGGGGCGGGTGTCACGGTGACGGCTCCTGTACACATGAACTGGGCATTCGCAGCAACTGTGTCGTGGATCATCGCAAAGGACAATCCGGTTTTCCCTGACTTGCGCCGTGCCCCTCTGGCTTGTTATCCGATCAGAAGAGCGTAATGGATTTGCCAAGCGGTTTGCTGGGCATGTGCAGAGTTGGGTGTTCAGGTGATGAGTATAGGGAAAAGCAACATTGTTAGTCGGCAAATGCGCTGGGCCGCTGGGGCGATCCTGACGCTGGCGCTTGCAGGATGTTTCGGCGGAACCAAATCCGATGATGTGCGCAACAGCCCCTTGTTTTCGAAGCAAGCTCCGTCGGCTTCAGGCAGTTTGGTGCAGCGGCGGACGGTCATGTCCGGGGCCGTGACGGTTGCCGCACCCAAGGGGTATTGCGTGGATGTCAGTTCGCTGCGCGATCAGGCATCGGGGGCGTTCGTTCCCTTTGGGGCTTGTGCGGCGCTGACCCGAAACGTGGCAGACCCCAGTCCGAAGACACCTGCCTTCCTTGTGGCCAGTGTATCAGCCCTGCCGACGGCTGTCGTGTCCTCGGCCGAGGATCCCGAGGCGTTGATGGAACAAGCGCGGGCCTTTTTGGAAAGTGCCGCCGGACGTGCGGCGCTTAGTCGGTCAGGCGACGCTAGCACCGTGACGGTGCTGGACCTGAAGATTGCGTCTGGTGTCGTGAAGGTGTTGACGCGCGACAGTTCGGATAATCGCCCGGCGTCATTGTCCGACACGACATGGCGCGCATTTTTGTCTATTGGCGACAAACTGGTCGTGGCCAGTGTGACTGGTTTCACAAAGCACCCCATAGATCCGCGCAATAGTCTGACACAGTTGGATAAATTCATAACCGCGATCAAGGGCGTCAACCCCGCCAGCGGCAATAATGGCGGCGGCCTTGGGGGCATATTTCGCAAATTGCGAAACTAAAGAATATCTGATTAAGTGCAGCCATCCTAACACCTGATCACCACTTGAACGGGCAAACCACTGAAATGCAAAGCTGGATTACCTCGCTTTCGGATCGCTTGACGGACCGCAGAGCCTTGCGCCGTTGGACGCGTTTTGCGCGGGACGCGGGCAATGTGGATAAGCCCACATTGCGACAGTCACGGGTGCGCGCCCGTCAGTTGCGACAGCAGCTGGATGAGGTGCTGTTTACCGCTGACAGCCGCCTGGCGTTGCCGCTTCTGGGATCAAATACGTTTCAAAAACCGCTTCATTCCGACTGGGCCCACCGTCCTCAAGCCTGGCGCGGCCCGCTTGAGCCAACGGGCGTGGCATCCGCACAAAACGCGACGTCGTTCGGAGGCGAGGTGAAGCTGTTTCACGATTGCCCACTGTCCGAGGTATCTATCCGGCAAGTGCGCAACACGCGCGAGTCTGACCTTGCTCCGTTCGGAGTGTCGCTCGAGGCGTTTGGCTTCGAGGGATCGTTCCTGTCCTTGGCGATCGAGCTTCCCGACTCAGCAACCGAGGGATTGCATCGCAACCACATCGTGCGTTTGTCGGTGACGTCGCAAGTGGAACGCCCAATCGGCGTGTTGGCGCGTCTGAATATCCAGCACGGTCCGAACCACGAACAATTGTCCGAGAACAAAACCCTTGGAAATGGGGAAGCCACGTTCGAATTTGACCTCGCCTACTCCAATATGAACGAAAAGCGGGTTCAGAAGATGTGGGTGGATCTGGTGTTTGGCGATCCTGAAATGAACCAGACAACGCTGCGCGATCTGACGCTGTACCGTTATCCCCGTGCCGAAATCTAAGGGCATCTGTTGATAAGGAGCTATCATGGCTGACATGTCACTTGAGAAAGCCCGCATTCACGCCGGCATCTGGGAAGGTGTCCTGACCGCGCCCGTCGACGTCGCGCCCGAGCTTGAGGTGATGCATCAGGCGCAAGCGGTCCCGGGGGTCGAGGTGGCTGCGCTGGCGGACCAATCCGGTCAGTTCAGCGTGCGAGTCCCGATCCCGGCCGAGCTGCTGGGCGATGGTGTTCAGACCTTCGTCATTCAGGACAAATCGACCGGCCAGACGCTGGACAGTTTCGTGATTGTCACTGGTGAACCGCTTCAAGCGGACATTCGGGCCGAGATGGATCTTCTGCGCTCGGAACTCGACATGCTGAAGCGGGCATTCCGTCGGCATTGTCAGGCGGGTGATGACGCATGACCGCGATCCTCGTCAGTGCGTGCCTGCTGGGGCAGAAAGTACGTTATGACGGGGCGGCGAAGACGCTTGATGATGATCGGTTAAACCGTTGGGCCAACAAGGGCTGGCTGCATCCGATCTGTCCGGAACTTCTGGGTGGCTTGCCCGTTCCACGCCTGCCTGCTGAAATTGCGCCGGGCCATGATGGCACATCGGTCCTATCGGGGCAGGGGCGTATTCTGGATCTGCATGGTGGCGACGTGACGGATGCTTTCTTGCAGGGCGCCAAGATCGCGGTGGCCACGGCGCAAGAGCACGGATGCAAGTATGCCCTACTGACCGAGGCCAGCCCCTCCTGCGGCACCGATGTGATCTATAGCGGCCACCATGACGGCGTTCGGCGCGCCGGTATGGGTGTTGTGACGGCGGCGCTGACGCAAGCCGGGGTGCAGGTGTTTTCCTCGGAACAGATCGGCATGCTGGCGGCCCTGATCGACGCATAAGCGTTCGATCTTAAGTCCAAGACACGAATATCCGGCCATACCTTCGGGATTCTCGGGACATTCGTGTCAGGTAATGGCCGTATTAAAAGATCGAACGCTCTAGATTACGCAGCGTTTCAGGTGACAGCGCTTTACGTGAACGTCAATACTTTCGGGAAATAGGCAGCCCGAGGACCGCTATGACCCGCTACCCACATCTTCTTGCCCCGCTCGATCTTGGTTTCACCACGCTGAAAAATCGCGTCCTGATGGGGTCGATGCACACCGGACTGGAAGAGCGCGGTGATTGGAACCGCGTGGCCGAGTTCTATGCGGCGCGTGCCCGCGGTGGGGCGGCACTGATCGTGACGGGCGGTATGTCTCCGAACGAAGAAGGCGGCGTATTCCCGGGCGCGGCAGGGCTGTTCAGCGACCAAGACATTGCCAACCACAAAACGGTTACGGATCGGGTGCATGCGGAAGGCGGCAAAATTGCCATGCAGATTCTGCACGCGGGGCGCTATGCCTATGGGCCGAACTGCGTATCGGCCAGCCCGGTAAAATCCCCGATCTCGCCCTTCCCGCCGAAAGAGCTGGACGAGGACGGTATCCAGAAACAGATCGACGATTTCGCCACCGCCGCTGCTCGCGCCAAACAAGCTGGGTACGATGGGGTCGAGGTCATGGGCTCGGAAGGCTATTTCCTGAACCAGTTCCTTGTAACCCACACCAACAAGCGCGAAGACCGCTGGGGCGGGTCCTATGAAAACCGTATGCGCTTGGCCGTTGAGGTCGTGAAGGCCGTGCGCGCTTCCGTTGGTTCTGAATTCATCATTATCTATCGCCTGTCGATGATCGATCTTGTCCCGAATGGCTCGACCTTTGACGAGGTGATCCAACTGGCCAAAGAAATTGAAGCTGCGGGCGCCACGATCATCAACACCGGCATCGGCTGGCACGAGGCGCGTATCCCGACCATTGCGACCTCGGTCCCGCGTGCGGCGTTCACATGGGTCACGAAGAAGCTGATGGGGCAGGTCTCGATCCCGGTGATCACCTCGAACCGGATCAACACGCCGGATGTCGGGGAAGAGGTTCTGGCAAGAGGCGCTGCCGACATGGTGTCGATGGCGCGTCCGTTCTTGGCGGACCCGGATTTTGTGATCAAAGCCGTCGAGGATCGTGCCGGTGAAATCGCGCCCTGTATTGCCTGCAACCAAGCCTGTCTGGATCATACCTTTGGTGGTAAAATCTCGACCTGTCTGGTGAATCCGCGCGCGTGTTACGAGACCGAACTGAGCTATGATCTGACCGACACGCCGAAATCCATCGCCATCGTGGGCGCTGGGCCCGCTGGGCTGGCGACTGCGCTGGTCGCGGACGAGCGTGGCCACCAGGTGACCCTGTTTGACCGCGCAGATCAGGTGGGCGGCCAGTTGAACATGGCCAAGAAGATCCCCGGCAAGGAAGAATTCATCGGGTTGGTCGACTGGTATGACCGCATGGTGCGCGCCTCGGACATTGACCTGCAATTGGGACGCGAGGTTCAGGCCGACGACCTGATCGGTTTCGACGAGGTGGTGATCGCCACCGGTGTCGTCCCGCGTGATCCGCAGATTGACGGGCAGGACGGTGCGAATGTCCTGTCCTATATCGACGTGCTGCGCCACAGCGCGCCCGTTGGTGACAAAGTTGCCATCATTGGCGCAGGAGGCATCGGGTTTGATGTCGCCGAGTTCCTGACGCAAGCTGGCGACAGCCCGACCGAGAACCTGGAAGAATGGCTTGCCGAATGGGGTGTGGCTGATCCCGGGGACGTGCGTGGCGGACTGTCGCCGGATGGCCCTCAACCCGAAGCACCTGCCCGTGCTGTGACGCTTCTGCAGCGGAAGGCCAAGGCGTTGGGCAAGGGGTTGGGCAAGACGACTGGCTGGATTCATCGCGCAACCTTGAAGATGAAGGGTGTCGAAATGCAGGGTGGTGTGAACTACGAAAGCATCTCGGATGCGGGGCTGATGGTCAGCTCGGGCGAAGCGCGCGAAAACCCGCGCGTGATCGAGGCTGACAACATCATCCTTTGTGCCGGGCAGGTGCCGGAACGCACTGTTTTTGATCAGCTGGCCGAAAAAGGGATCTCTGCGCATATCATTGGCGGGGCAGATGTCGCGGCCGAGCTTGACGCCAAACGCGCGATTGACCAAGGATCGCGCTTGGCGGCCTCGCTCTGATCTAGCTGGGGCCTTAAAGGGGGCCCGATGCTATTCCTGTCGATCTTTTTGGGACTTCTGCCCAGCTTCCTTCTGATTGGGCTGGGCGGTCTGGTCCGTGGGCGCCTGTCTGACAATGCATGGCAGGGGTTGGATCGCCTGAATTTCGAGATCCTGTTCCCCGCCCTTCTGTTCGTGGCCGCTGCCAGCCGTCCGATTGAGATTTCACAAGTTGTGACCATGGCGCCCGTGGTCTGGGCCATTCTGGGTATAGGATTGGGTCTGGGCTGGCTGACGCGCCCACTTGGGCCAGAGCGCTTTCTGGATTTTGCCGGGGCATGGCAGGTTACTTGGCGCTTTAACACGGCATTGGGTCTGGTTGCAGTGGCCCTTCTGCAAAATGGTGGTCTTGGCGAAATGGCGGTTGCTGTCGGGATGGGTGTCCCGGTCGCCAACCTTTTCGCAGTAAGCGCCCTGTCGCGTGGTGGAGCATTCGGGCTTAAGCAGACCCTGACCAAGATCGCGCTGAACCCATTCCTGCTGGCCAGTTTGTCTGGCCTGTGTGTGGGTCTCCTGAAGATCCAAATCCCGCAGCCGATCATGGCGCCGCTTGAGCTACTGGCGAAAGCCGCCATTCCGATTGCTCTGCTGTCTATTGGCGCCACGATGGATTGGAGGGCCTTGGCGCGATTGGACCGGTTTAGCGCAGCAATTGCCGCCATCAAGCTTGTGGCGCTGCCCGCATTCGCGTTGGCCTGCGGGGTGGCGTTGGGGCTCTCGCCGGGAATCGCTTCGGTCCTTGTTGTGTTTGCAGCCCTGCCCACGGCGTCCGCCGCACATGTTCTGGCGTCGGCATTTGGTGCCGAACGCCGGCTTGTTGCCACATTGATTGCACAAACTACGCTGCTGTCAGCGATCAGTCTGCCGCTTTGGATAACAATCGCCGAGGTTGTGTTTACCTTACGTTAGAGTAAACGCCCGTTCGATTGGATGTTCTTTAGTTGAGGTTTTGCAGGTCTTGCCCATAGGGCTTGGACCCGTTGCAGCTTGAGGTTGTGAGGGGGTTGAGATCTGTCAAATTGTCTCGTTTCCAGATCGTCAACATAAACCGAATTACCCCCTTAATGTCGGCAGGACTTCACAGTCTTGCCCTAATTGGCCGCGATACCAAGATTGCTGCGGATTTTTTTAGAGAGTGTGTGATGGATCGATTAACCGAAATGGAGGCTTTCGCGACAGTTGTGGATCAAGGGGGATTCACGGACGCCGCCAAAAAGATGGGGATTTCGAAGTCAGCTGTATCGAAACATGTTTCAAGTCTTGAGGCCCGCTTGGGGGCGCGGCTTCTGAACAGGACAACGCGGCGTGTCAGCCCGACCGAGATCGGTCTTGCTTACTATGATCGCGCACGTCGTGTGCTGAATGATGCAGGCGAAGCGGATGCGCTGGTAACGTCAATGCAATCGGCCCCGGCAGGGCTGCTGCGCATATCAGTGGCGACAGATTTCGGCGTGAACCATCTTAGCCCGGTGCTGGGCGAATTCCTGAAAGATTTTCCTGAGGTCAACGTGACCATGGAATTGGCGAACCGTTATGTCGAGTTGATCTCGGAAGGGTTTGATATGGCCATCCGCGTCGGCGAGCTGGAAGACAGTTCGCTTCGCGCACGCAAGATCGCCGATACCACGCGTCGCATGGTTGGCAGTCCCGACTATTTCGAACGATATGGTCGGCCAAAGCGCATTGATGATCTGAACAACCACAAGCTTTTGCACTACTCCAGACAAAGCTCGGGCAATGTTTGGAAGATCCCCGCCCCATCGGGCGAACTTCGGCAGATCCGCACAGCGGGATGGCTCAGCGTGAACGACGGGCAGTCGCTTCTGAACGCCGCGATCTCTGGTCTAGGCATCGCTTATCTGCCCAGCTTCCTATACGCAGATGCGCTGGAACAGGGCTTGGTCGAAGAGGCTATTCCGGATCTGCCTGCTGATATTCAGGGGATCTATGCGGTGTATCCTCCTGGCCGTTTTACGCAGCCGAAAGTGCGCGCGTTTATTGATTTTCTGGTGCAAGCCTTTGCGAACAAAGGGCCAGACGCCTGGTAAGGTCAGAGCAGTAAAAAGCGACGAGCATTTGCGGCGGGTTTGGCCCGCCGCTTTTTTTTGGCGCACCTAGTCGGTGTTCAGCAACACGGCTTCTACACGCCTGTTCATTTCCCGACCCTCGGCCGTGGCGTTTCCAGCCAATGGGGAAAGATAGCCCACGCCTTCGGCAGATAACTGGCCCGCATCAACCCCATAGCGGTTGACCAGGCGGTCCATCACAGAAACGGCGCGTTTGCGGGACAGGGCTACATTCCCTTCCAGACTGCCTTCGGCGTCCGTATGTCCAACCAGAACGATCCGCCGCTTGGGATCTTTAGCCAGAAAGGCGGCCAGTTCAGACAACGCGGGCACTTCGCCTTCGGCAAGATCTGCGGAACCGGTTGTGAATGTCAGGCCTTGCAGAACCACGTGTCCAATGGTCCTAAGTTGGATGTCCAGTGGGTCGCTTGGCTGCGGAGCGGAAATCGGGGCGGCCTTTGTGGTCGTCAGAAGTGGCGCACCTTCTTGTGACGGCGTGACGAATGTCAGTTCAAAGAACGCATCTTGCGCACTTTGACTGACCAGAACTTGCGCAAAGGTTTCGTCCTTGCGGGCGCTTAGAAAGTGATAGTCCCCGAGGTCGACAAACATGTCTGGGGATTGAAAATGCCCGATCTGAAACCGGAAATCGAAGCCGCCACAGGACACCGCCTGACACTGATACAGAAACTGATAACCGTCCTCGCGCAATTGGTCGCGCAAGGATGTCAGGATCTGATAGCTCTGCCCCGCCTGACCGGGGGATCGCCATGCCTGCCTGCTTACATGGCCCGAGGCGGTAATGGCCGGAACCGCCCCACCATCAAAGCGGCTTGTGGCGATTTCGGCCTGTCCATTTTCCGAGACTTTGGCCTGTAGTAGGGCTCCTGCAGGCAGGTCCAATGCGCTTGCTTCAACGGGAAGCGTGGCGACCAAACAAGCAAGGGCAAACAGGCGGCGGGGTAGGATCATCGGTTTTGGGCGTGATATTCGTCGTTTGGCTTCATACCCACGGCGGATGCCATGCGGTTGGACATCGAAAAGAACCCGACAGTTGCGGCAATATCCCAGATGTCCCGGTCCGAGAAACCAACATCGCGCAGAGCCTGACGGTCAGCTTCCGAAGTTTCGGAGGACGCTTTGGTGATCTTCTCAGAGAATGCCAGCATCGCTGTCTGGCGTGCGTCCAGATCGGCCATGCGCCAGTTCATCACCATCGCCTCGCCCAGTTGCGGATTGCCCGACAATTGCCGAACGGCGGCGCCATGGGCAACCTGACAATACCAGCAGCGATTGATCGAGCTTACGACCACCGCGATCATCTCGCGTTCCAGCTTGGATAGACCGCTGTCGTCCAACATCACTTCGTTATACATGTCCATGAACGGGCGCAGCTTGGCCATATCAAAGGCATAGGCTTGCAGCACATTCGGGATGAGCCCCAACTTGTCATCGCAGATGTCGAAGTACTTCTGGATGTCCTCAGGCAGCGGATCGACCATCGGCAGATCAAGAGCGGTTACGGGGCTCGATTTTTGCGACATGCTGTGTCCTTCTTAGCGTTTCACACGGTAATGGTAGTGCCCAACCAGATGCATGCCAAGATTTGCATACAACGGATTGGCGGCGTGGTTGCCTTGGGTCACGATCAGGGACAGGAACTCGGCGCCCTGTTCCTGCGCCCATTTTGCGGCCTGTTTCAGCAGGTTTTGCCCAGTGCCCATTCGGCGCAGCTTGGTATCAACGTGCAGGGCGTGTGCCATGGCGATCCCGTCATGCATGCCGACGAAGCCAACGCCGGCTGGCGTGTCATCGGTACGTGCCAGAAGGGCGGTCTTGGGACAGTCTGCCCGATCCATCACAGCGCGGCGGTGTTCGTTGATGCCGCCTTCTTCCCAAAGCTCGGTCATGATCGACAGCATGGGCCAGATCGCGAAGGCCGACACGGGCGGCAATGGCTCGCGGGTCAGTTCGGCCACGGGAATGACCCAGATGTTCACCGGATCAATGATGTCATAGCCGTGCTTTTCCAGCATCTCGTCAAGATGCTCGTCACCGGCGCGGATCTGGAACAACGGATCCATTCCCGCGTCGCGCATTGCCTTCTCGGCGACCGGCAAATCGGCTTCGGTGGTCGGCCAGTTTTCGGTCGCAGCCGACACGCGCTTGCCGCCGCCCGCTCCGTCGCGCACCACCCATGCGCCGACGCGGTGTGTGGCGGCGGGGGGCCAAGTGGCTTCGCAGACCTCGATCAGTTGTTCGGCGGTGGGAAGATGGGGCGTTGTCATGTGGCCTCCTTGAACAGGTCTTGAAGCGCACGGCTGGCCAGATCTAACTGGGCCACATCCGTGCCGCGAATAACGATATTGGCGCCGTAGGCACCGTTTTCGATGAAGGGGTAGGACCCAAAACTGAGTCTATCATACTCTTGGGTCAACAGCCCCAAAGGTCCGGCAATATCGCCCTCGCCTCGGTTGATCCTTACGGTGCGTGACAGCAATGGTGCGCCGCCGGTCAAGCCGGGCAGAACGCTTTCAACCATGGCTGTGAAGACGGACGGAACCCCGGCCATTACATGCACGTTTTCCAGTGTGAAACCAGGTGCGATCGAGACTGGATTGTCGATCAGCGTAGCCCGGTCGGGGATGCGCGCCATGCGTTGCCGGGCGGCATTGAACTCGCGACCCGAGGCGGCGTAATGCGCGGCCAGCAGATCACGGGCGTCGTCGCGAATGTCGATATGGTCGTCAAAGGCGCGGGCGATGCAGTCGGCGGTGATGTCATCATGCGTCGGACCGATCCCGCCCGAGGTAAAGACATGGTCATACCCAGCGGAAAGGGCTTTCACGGCGGCCACGATGGCGTCAGCGTCGTCGGACACCACACGCACCTCTTTCAGATCAATACCGTGTTCGGTCAGGCGGCCTGCAAGGTGATGCATATTCGCATCCCGCGTCCGGCCCGACAGAATCTCATCTCCGATCACCAGCATTGCGGCTGAAGGGTTGGGCATCGCTTGTTCCTTTCCTACTTCCGGTATAGGCCCGGGATATGGAATTTCCCAGCCCTCTTGTGCCCGCCACGCTTGTCCGTCGTTATAAACGCTTTCTTGCCGACTGCCTGCTGACAGATGGTCGCGAAGTGACGGCCCACTGCGCCAATCCCGGTTCCATGATGGGGCTGGCCGAGCCGGGGTCAAAAATCTGGCTGGAACCCAACGATGACCCCAAGAAAAAGCTGAAATTCGGCTGGCGGTTGGTCGAGCATGCGGACGGGCATTTTACCGGCGTGGATACCTCTGTGCCCAATCGCGCGCTGAAGGCCGCGCTTGAAGCACGGATCGTGCCGGGACTGGGCGACTATCACTCCGTCCGGGCCGAGGTGAAATACGGCGAGAAAAGCCGCATTGATTTCCTGCTGGAAGGCAGCTTGGAAGGCAGTGGCCGGACCTATGTCGAGGTGAAGTCCGTCACCCTGTCGCGCCAACCCGGTCTGGCCGAGTTTCCCGACAGCGTGACCGCCCGTGGCACCAAGCATCTGGGAGAGCTGGCGAATATGGTCGGCGAAGGCCACCGGGCCGTGATGCTTTATCTGGTGCAGCGTACGGATTGCGACCGGTTCGATCTGGCGCGCGATATTGATCCCACCTATGGGCAGGCCTTCGATGCGGCCCGTGCAGCAGGGGTCGAAGTGATCGTTCTGGGTACGCGGATTTCTCCGAAAGGGGTGGACGTCGCGGCCCCTCTGGCGTCTTTGGTCTGAAGGCCCTATTTAGGGGGCAGAAGAAGGAAACCACCATGGACGACAAGATGCGCGTAACCAAGGAAGGCATTCGCCTTTATGACCCGGCGGATTTCGCTGGAATGCATGCAGCAGGCAAGCTGGCGGCCGAGATTCTGGACCGTGTGGCCCCGATGATCGCCCCGGGCGTGACCACTGCCGAACTGGACGCCGCGATCGAAGCGATGGTGGACGAGGCCGGGGCCGTGTCGGCCACGATCGGCTATAAGGGCTATAAGCACGCGTCGTGTATCTCGCTGAACCATGTGGTCTGTCACGGCATTCCCGGCTCGAAAACGCCGAAGATGAAGAATGACAAGACCGGCCGTAAACACGACGAGTTGGTCGAGGGCGACATCCTGAACATCGACGTCACCGTGATCGTGGACGGATGGTATGGCGACACCAGCCGCATGTACAAAGTCGGCAAGATTAAATCTTTCGCGGATCGTCTGATCCAAGTGACCCATGACGCGCTGATGGAGGGCATCGCCGCCGTCAAACCGGGCAACACGTTCGGAGACATTGGTCACGCCATCCAGAAATACGCCGAGGCACAGCGCATGTCGGTCGTACGTGACTTCTGTGGCCACGGGTTGGGGCGCGTGTTCCACTCGCCTCCCAACGTGCTGCACTATGGCCGTCCGGGAACGGGTGCTGTGCTGGAAGAAGGCATGTTCTTCACCATCGAGCCGATGATCAATCTGGGCCGTCCGGAAACTAAGATCCTGTCCGATGACTGGACGGCGATCACGCGCGACAAATCTCTGTCGGCGCAGTTCGAACACTCGGTTGGTGTGACCGCGGATGGGTGCGAGATCTTTACGTTGTCGCCGGCAGGAAAGTTCCACCCGACTTGGGGTTAATCGCAAAGTTTACTTAGGGGAAACTTTTTTAAGTTTCCCCCTAGTCACCAAAATCTTCTTTTGAATCCGCAGCACATTCGGCCTGATGTTCTTTAGGTCAGAAAAGGTGCCTTTTTCCGTTTGCACCCGCAGCATTCAGTTCCTACGTTCTAACTGCCCGGACGCAAAAGGTGCTTGGGCTTCCGCGACAAACATGCGCGGCTGATGACAAGAAATACGGAGGGGCCAATGACCAGCTTCCGCACTTTCACCCTGAAATCCACCTTCTCAACCCTGACTGCTGCCGCCGCACTTGCTGTTGCCGCCAGCACCGCCGCTGCGCAGGAAGTTACCCTGCGTTTCCAGCACTTCGTGTCGCCCTTGTCTGCGAACCCGACCTACTTCATGGCCCCGTGGGCCGAGAAGATCGAGAAGGACTCGGGCGGGCGTATCAAAGTCGAGCTTTACCCGGCGATGCAGCTGGGTGGTAAAGCGACCAGCCAATATGACCTGATCCGCGATGGCGCGATTGATGGTGGTTGGGTGATCCCCGGGTACCAGCCGGGTCGCTTCCCGGAAGCGGAAGCGATGGAGCTTCCCTTCATGGTGACGAAATCGGGTGAAGAGGCCTCGAATGCCGCTTGGGTCTACACCCAGAAATACCTGATGGATGATTTTGCCGACGTCAAAGTCATTGCCGCCCACATGCACGGGCGCGGGATCGTCCACAAGAAAGGCGGCCCGATTGCTACGGTTGCCGATTTTAAGGGTCTGAAACTGCGCGGCCCGTCGCGCACCGCAACTCGTCTTTTGGACAAACTGGGCGCGACGCCCATCGGCATGCCCGTCCCGGCCTTCCCCGAAGCGCTGTCAAAAGGCGTTGTCGATGGCGGCGTGATCACGTGGGAGATGTCGCCGTCCCTGAAACTGGACGAGTTGACCGACAGCCACACCGATGTCGCGGGCGAAAAGTCGCTGTATAACCTCTATTTCATCTGGGCGATGAACAAGAACGTCTATGACGGTCTGCCCGATGATCTGAAGGCGGTGATTGACGCGAACTCGGGCTTCCATGCCTCGGGTTGGGCCGGACATGCACACGACACGGGCGACGTAGTCGGCCGCGAGAAGATGGCCGCAAGTGGTAACGCGCTGGCAGAGCTGTCGGAAGAGGAAACCGCGAAGATCCGTACGCTGGGCGACGAGGTGATTGCCGAGTGGATCGCCGACATGACCGCCAAAGGTCTGGATGGCGAAGCGATGGTCCGTGACGCCCGTGCGGCCGTGTCCGTGACACGCGCTCAGTAACTCACTCTGAAAAACAATCGAAGGCGCTGGGCATCATACCCGGCGCCTTTTACGTTTCTGAATACTCACAGATCGTGATCACCGTGTCGCCATAGCGGCGGCTGTCTAGTTGGGTGACGCCGGCAGGCGGGATCACTGGCACGTTGTCCTCCCACACGATCAGCGCATCGTCCGCGACCCAGCCGGATTTGATGGCCGCCGCCAGCGCTTTTTCCCCCAACCCCTTGCCATAGGGCGGGTCCAGAAAGATCAGGTCATGGGGTGTGCCTTCGGGCAGACGGGTGGCGTCGCGTTTCAGGATCGTTGCCTCATCCGCGCAACGACATTTCTGGATGTTCTCGCGGATCAGCGACAGCGCCTTTCGCCCGTCATCAACCAAGGTGACATGGGATGCGCCGCGCGACAGGGCCTCAAGCCCCAACGCGCCGGTGCCTGCAAACAGGTCCAGCACACGCGCGTCTTCTATAGGGTCGCCAAAGCGCCCGCCTGTGAGCATGGAAAACAGACTTTCACGCACGCGGTCGGTGGTGGGGCGCAGATGCGCACCCGCATCCCCTTTGCCAACACTGGCCAAGGCCAGCCCGCGGAAACGGCCTGCGATAATCCTCATGCCAGCAGAGACTTCAGCTCGGTGCTGGGGTCCGCCACGGCGGCTTTGTCAGGCGACTTGCCCGCTTCCACCAGCCGCTTACCGACCATATAACCGCGGGGATCGTTCATCGCGTCGACGGCCAGCAACGTGTCGCCCTGATAATACCAGAAGCTGACGCTGCCCTCTTTGTCGCCGGGACGGGTGACGATGTTGTCATAGCCCGTATTCAGGCCCGCAATCTGCAGCTTCACGTCATACTGATCCGACCAAAACCACGGTTTCGCGATGTACTCGACGCCCTCGCCCTGCATGTTGCGGGCGACGATTTCGGCCTGATCAATGGCGTTTGGGACACTTTCCAGTCGGATGCGTTCACCACGATAGGGGAAGGATGCGCAATCGCCCGCTGCCCAGATCGACGGGTCCGAGGTGCGGCCCTGCGCGTCGGTCTTGATGCCGTTCTCCAACGTAAGACCCGCGCTTTCCGCCAGCGCGCTGTCGGGGGCAATGCCCACGCCGACAATCGCAAAATCAATGTCGAGTTCGGTGCCGTCCGACAAGGTTGCACCCGTCACGCGCCCCTCACCGGTCAGGCGGTTCAGCCCGACGCCCTCGCGGATGTCGACGCCGTGCGAGGCATGCAGCGCGCGGAAATAGTCCGAGGTCTCGGGCGCGGCGACCCGTTGCAGAATACGGTCGGCCATTTCGACCAGCGTGACCTTCAAGCCCTTCTTGGCAGCCACCGCTGCGGCCTCCAGCCCGATATAGCCGCCGCCAATAATCAAGACACTGCGGCCCTCGGCGAATTCGGGTGCCATGCCATCCACATCGGCTAAAGTGCGCACCACATGTACGCCGTCAAGATCGCCACCAATCGCGGCGGGCAGGTAACGCGGCGTGGATCCGGTGGTGATGGCAAGTTGGTCATAAGCGATGCGCTCATCCCCGATCACCACCTCTTTTGCCGCTGCATCAATTGCGTCAACGCGGGTGTCCAGCCGCAGAGTGATGTTCTGGTCGGCATAGAAGTTTTCGGGCCGCAAATAGAGCCGCTCAAGCTCCATGTCGCCCAGAAGATAAGCTTTGGACAGAGGCGGACGCTGATAGGGCGGTGCGCTTTCTGCCCCGATCAAGGTAACGTCCCCGTCAAAGCCCGAGTTGCGCAGCTTGGCAACCAGAGATGCTCCGGCCTGTCCGGCTCCGATGACGACGATATGGCTCATGTTCTTCTCCGCGTTTCTGTTCGAGGACGATAGGCCGGAAATGGTTGCTTTGGCAACGATTGGCGTTCTGTCACTACACAAGAATGTTGGATGACATGGTGGCAAAAGAAGTCAAATCTCAAATTGCCGAATCAAAAGTAAGGAATGCGCGAATGACTCTGAGTGTTGGTGACAAGTTACCCGATGCAAATCTATTGCGAATGGGTGCGGAAGACCCAGAAACGATCAGTCTGTCGCCCCTGCTGGCCGGGCGCAAAGTTGTAATCTTTGCTGTGCCCAGCGCCTTTTCGGGCACCTGTACGACGGCCCATGTGCCCAGCTATATCCGCACAAAGCCAGCATTGGATCAGGCCGGGGTGGACGACGTGATTTGCATCGCCGCCAACGATCCGTTCGTCATGAGTGCCTGGGCAGATGCAACGGGCGCCGCAGACGCCGGGCTTCTGTTTCTGTCAGATGCGCTGTCTGAGTTCACCAAAGCTGTTGGCATGGATTTCACCGCGCCGCATGTGGGTTTGATCAACCGGTCGAAGCGCTACGGCGCCTATGTGGTGGATGGTGTGGTGAAGATCCTGCATATCGAGGACAATCCGGGCATGTGCGGCATTTCGGCTGGCGAAGCGATGCTTGAAGCTATTCAAGGCTAAGCCCGTCAATCGTGTTCCGACACGTCCACAGATTTGAACGGGCCGTATGAGGTCAGGATGTCGATATCCTGCGCCACGGCCTTGCGTTCTGACTGAAGAAACTGATCGACGGCCTCGCGAAAGCCGCGGTCGTTGATCCAATGCAGCGAATGGGTGGTCACGGGCAGATAGCCCCGTGCCAATTTGTGTTCGCCCTGCGCACCTGCTTCAACACGGTCCAATCCGTGGAGAATGGCAAAGTCGATGGCCCGATAATAACACAGTTCGAAATGTAGATAGGGGTGGTCCTCGACACAGCCCCAGTAGCGCCCGAACAGCGTATCGCGGCCGATCACGTTCAGCGCACCGGCGACGGGGCGGCCATCACGTTCGGCCAGCACAAGAAGCAGGTCGTCTGCCATCGTGTCATGAAGCTGATCAAAGAAAGCGCGTGTCAGATAGGGGCGGCCCCATTTGCGCGCGCCGGTGTCCTGATAGAAATGCCAGAACGCGTCCCAATGCTGCGGTTGGATCTGGTCACCGGTAAGGGTCAGTATCTCGCCGCCGAACGCTTGGGCAATGCGGCGTTCCTTGCGGATCTGCTTGCGCTTGCGCGAACTGAGCTCGCCTAGAAACGCATCAAAATTCGGGTAGCTGTCATTCTGCCAATGATACTGCAGCCCTTCGCGTGCCAGCAGGCCCATGGCTTTACCCGCCTCGGCCTCGTCCCCAGTGCAGAAGGTCACATGGGCCGAGCTGATCTGGTTGTCTGTCGCAATCTGGATCATGCCCTGCACCAGCGCAGCCTGTCCGATCTGCGTATGTCCGGGCCGGGTTGGGAATCTGCGCCCGGTGACGGGCGAGAACGGAACGGCGGATTGCAGCTTTGGGTAATACCGCCCCCCCGCACGTTCATAGGCGTCGGCCCAGCCATGATCGAACACATACTCGCCCTGACTGTGAGTTTTCACATAAAGCGGCATCACGGCGATGATCTGTTCACCCGCGTGCACCGTCAGATGCTGTGGGTGCCAGCCTGTGCCTTCCCCGACAGACCCAGAGGCTTCCAACGCCGACAAAAACGCGTGTGTCGTGAATGGGTCCAAGGCCCGTCCGCCGTCGGCCCGTTCAGGGCAGGCGCAGGCATCCCAATCCTCGGCGCGGATGGCGTCGAGGGACTGGTGGGTACGGATGTCGACTTGAGTTTCGCTCACGGTCCTATTGAGGGGCAGAGGGGCAGGTGGGTCAAGCCAGATAGCCTTCGAACGTCACGTTGGCTGCAATCTTGCGCGCCTCGGCTTCGACCTCGGGCGAGCGAACGGTCCAGCACAGAACCGGCACACCACGGTCTTTCAGTTGTGTGACCGCCGGGTTGTCCAAATCCCGCACATCATGGCTGATGAAGCTTGCGCCTACCCGGTCGTAGTCGGGAATGTCGCGCAGGCGCGCGCGCGTGGCGGCGGGCAAAAGCGCGGTGTCCTCATCTTTGTAGGCCTCGGTCGTCAGGCCAAGGGGCAGGGTGGCGTTGTGCTTGCCGAATTCCTCAACCGAATGGGGGTTGAAGGACATGACGGCGACGTCGCCCGCATATCCCTCCAGCGCCTCGGCCGTGGCTTTCTCCATCACTCCGTCATGCGGGCCCATGGCACCGTGCTGGTCTTTTAGTTCGACCAGAAGGGGCACACGGCCCGCAACGATGTCCAAGATCTCGGCGAAGCTTGGAATGCCCTCGTCCCCACCGGTCAGACCGATTCCGGCCAGCTCGACCGCATTGCGGCCGCGCACCGGGCCGGTGTCGCCGGTCAGGCGGGACAGGTCATAGTCGTGAAAGACCATGGCCTGCCCGTCTTTCGACATTTGCAGGTCAATCTCGATTCCATAGCCCGCATCCACGGCAGCACGAATGGCCGCGCGCGAGTTTTCCGGGCGGCCCGCTGCTTTATCGTGCAAGGCACGATGTGCGATGGGTCGGTCAATGAAGCTTTGTGGCAGCGGGACGGGTCTGCGGGTCATTTGATCTGGAAAATGCCTTCGATTTCCACGGCCACGCCAAAGGGCAGGCTGGCGGCGGACACAGCGGAACGCGCGTGACGACCTGCATCGCCCAAGGCTTCGACCATGAAGTCAGACGCGCCGTTGATCACTTTCGGCTGGTCGCCGAAGTCGCTGGTCGAGTTCACGAAGCCCACCAGTTTCACCACACGCTGAAGGCGGTCCAGATCGCCACCACAGGCGGCTTTCACCTGTGCCAACAGAGCAATGGCGCAGCTGCGGGCGGCCTTGGCGCCTTCTTCGGCAGTCATGACGTCGCCCAGCTTTCCAGTCAGGAATGCACCATCTTTCATCGAGATCTGACCCGAGACATGCACGAGGTCTCCGACCTGAACGTAGGGTACATAGTTGGCCGCAGGGGCAGGGGCGTCGGGCAGGGTGACGCCCAGTTCAGCAAGGCGGGTTTCAAAAGCGCTCATCGGGCGATCCTTTCAATTGGCAGGCCTGAAGATCAGGCCTTTTCTGGACGCTAGCCCGCGTCTGGGATCAGGGAAAGGGGGAAACCGACGCCTGCGTGGTTTTCCCCGTCGCACGGATCAGGATTCGCGGAATGCTTTCTTGAAATAGTCCCAGAGCGGTTCGACCAGATACAGGATCGGGCTGCGATCTGTTGTGCGGATGAAGGCCGAGACGGGCATGCCTGGGATCAGCACGGCCCCTTCGGGCAGACGCGCGATTTCACCTTCGTCCATCTGGATTTCCGCCAGATAGAAAGGTTGTCCGGTCACATCGTCCACGAAGGAATCTGCCGACATACGCGTGACGTGGCCCTGCAAGTCCGGGGTTTCGCGACTGTTGAAGGCGGGGAACTGCAGGTACACGGTCTGCCCGACAAAGATTTGGTCGATATGAATGGGCTCGACCCGCGACATGATCACCAAGTCGCGGTCTTGCGGGACCACATACAGAACGGGCTGGGCGGGCTGGATCACCGCGCGTTCAGCAAAGATCTGCAATCCGTGGATTACACCGGAGACGGGCGCACGGATCTCTAATCGCTCGAGCCGTTCTTTGGTGTTCCGCCGCTGTTCAGACAGATCACGCGTGGTGGCGCGGGAATCGCGAAGCTCGGTGATGGCGCGCTCGCGCAGGTCTGTTTGCAGCGCGATGCTTTGCAGTTCGGTCTCGGTGATGCGCAGTTCTGCCTCGGCACTGGCAGCGGAGAGTTCCCCCAGACGCCCCAGAATGGCCGCTTCTTCGCGCTTCAAGGCCAGTACGCGGGACGCTTGCGACAGTCCCTTGTCCAAAAGGGATTGCTGGTTTGTAAGCTCTTCGCGGATCAAATCCAGCTGTTCGCGTAACGCGGTGGTTTGTGCCGCCAGCCCATCTAACTGGCGCGAAATCTGTGTCTTGCGTTTGTCGAGCTGCTCAAGCTGCGTCGACATCCCGTCGAGGCGCGAGTTGAACAGGCGCAACTGGCCTTGCATCAGGCTGTCGACCTCGGGATTGAGAGCGGCAGCTTGGATCAGCTCGTCGCTGAATACCAATGTATCAGAGCCATCGCGTTCAGCCTCGAAGCGGGCCTGACGGGCCAGAAGCTCGAAATACTGACCTTCGATGATCGTTAATTGCGAGGCCAACTGTCCCGCATCCAGACGGATCAACACTTCGCCGGCCTGTACCGTGTCACCTTCGTCAATCAGGATCTCTGTGACGACCCCACCATCCAGATGTTGCACCACCTTGCGGTTCTGTTCGATTTGCACCTGACCTTCGGCGATCACCGCGCCTGCCAGCTTGCTGGTAACGGACCATGTGCCGAAGCCACCAACAAGAATCAACAAGGCGATGAAGCCAAGGATCAGCGGGCGGCGGGCCGAGAAGCTCGGGGCGTTCTGGATCGAGTTATCTTGCATCATTGTGCCCCCCCATTGGTTTGCGAGGACTGGATCTGTTGGGCGTTCTGTACATGCGCTTTCAGCACATCGTCACGCGGGCCAAAGCCGCGGGCGACGCCATCATCAAGGATCAACAAAATCTCGCATTCCTTGATGGCGGCCGGGCGGTGCGCCATGATCATCACGGCCCCGCCGCGCGCTTTCACGGCGCGAATGGCGGTGTTCAGAGCCTGCGTGCCTTCGTTGTCGAGGTTCGAGTTCGGCTCGTCCAGCACCAGGATGACTGGATCGCCATAGATTGCGCGGGCCAATCCGACACGTTGCATCTGGCCACCGGAAAGGGTCGCGCCTCCGGGTGTCAGTTGTGTGTCGTAGCCTTCAGGAAGTGACAGGATCAGCTCGTGTGCTCCGGCCATCTGGGCGGCGGCAACGACAGCGGCGGCATCCGGTTTCAGATCCAGTCCCGCGATGTTTTCGGCAACGGTGCCTTCAAACATCTGTACGCGCTGCGGCAGGTAGCCAATGTAGCGACCCAATGCTTCGGGCGAGTAGTTGTCCAATGATGCGCCACCCAATCGCACAGTGCCACCATCGGGCGCGACAACGCCCGTCAACACGCGCGCAAGCGTCGATTTTCCCGCGCCAGATGGTCCGATGACCCCCAAAGCCTCGCCGGGGTTCATGTCAAAACTGACCTGTCGCAGAACTGCGCGGTTTGCGCCGCGCGGAATAACCGTCAGCTTGTCGATGCGCAGTTTCGCATCCGGGCGCGGCAATGTGGTGCGTTCCTGTTCGGGCGGTGTTTCGGCCAACAGCTCGGCCAGAGACTGCCAGCCAGACCGGGCGCGCTGCACCGTTTGCCACTGGTTCACCGCGGCATCGACCGGGGCAAGAGCACGGCCCAACAGGATAGACCCCGCGATCATGGCCCCCGGCGAGATCTCGCCCTTCAAGGCCAGATAGGCCCCAAGGCCCAGCATTGCGGATTGCAGAAACTGGCGGAATGTCTTCGACATGGCCGAGAACTGGCCCAGGCGATCCGAGGCGCGCAGGTTCTCAAACAACGAAACTTCGCGTGATTTATGCCAGCGCTTATAGGCCCCGCTGGACATGCCAAGGGCGCGCACCATCTCGGATTCCACGCGCATCTGTTCGGCCATTTGGTCGGCGTGGTGGGTGGCAATGGTGGCTTTGGTCAAGGGGCCTCTGGTGAACAACTGGTTCAGAACCGTGATTGCGATCAACAAGGCACCCCCCACAACAGCCAAAATTCCCAGCCAAGGGTGAAAGACGCTGATGGCGAACAGGAATACCGGGGTCCACGGAATGTCAAAAGCCGCCGTAATAACCGGGCTGGACAACAGCTTTTGCACCGCTTCCAGATCTTTCAGCCCAGCAGTTGTGCCGCCGTCCCCACCGGTCTGGCGCATGACGGCCGAAAATACGCGCTGGTCCAGTGACGCCTGAAATTGCGCCCCAGCCCGCGCCAGAATACGTGCGCGTGCATAGTCAAGAATGCCCATCATCAGGAACAGAAAACCCATCAGCAGGGTCAACGCGATCAGTGTCGCCTCGGACCGGCTGCCAAGCACGCGATCATAAAGCTGCAGCATATAGATCGGAGCCGTCAGCATCAGCAAATTCACGAACACCGAAAACAGGGCAACGCTCCACATCAGGCCACGCAGCTTACGGCGTTGTGTGCGGAGTTCTTCCAGCCCTTGAAGCAGTTGGTTCTGTCTCATGTCAATTTGCTCATTCCTACGAACACTTGCCTGCGGCCCGGTGCGTATCAAACGCTCGGCGGGTTTCTGCTTGCAACTGTCGCCAAATAGTCACATTCAATAGCTGCGGAAGCCTTAACATCTGTGCAATATGCCTGCATCCATTATGTGTGGCCTGAATAATCAGAAAACACCAAATTCAGCGATAGTTCACGTGAAGAAAAGAAATTCCAAACTTGTAGTCGCGCTGGCCGGTCTGGCGCTGATGGGGCTGAGTGCTTGTGCGACAGCGCCTGCGCCTTCAGGCTATAACGATCCGCACGCGGATCAGAACCGTCGGACTCACCGTGCCAATATCAAGTTGGACCGCGTGTTGGTTTCGCCTGCGTCGAACACTTACGGCACCATCTTGCCACAACCGGTGCGCGATTCGGTTTCGTATTTCTCGGATAACGCGTCTTTGCCGGGGGTTGTCGCGAACAACCTTCTGCAGGGCAACATCGAGGATGCGCTGCACAACACTGTCCGTTTTGCGTTCAACTCTACGTTAGGTCTGCTTGGCATCTTTGATGTCGCAACCGATATTGGTCTTGAAGAACGTGAAAGCGATTTTGGTGAAACCCTGCATGTTTGGGGTGTGCCGGAAGGGGACTACGTGGTTTTGCCCTTCTTTGGCCCGTCGACCGAGCGTGATGGATTTGGGATATTGGTCGACTTTGTCCTGAACCCACTAAGCTTGGCTTTGCCGACCGAAGTGAAACACCTTCCCAAAGCCGCTTGGGTTCTGTCTAAGTTTGGTGATCGCTATCAGTTCAGCGACACGATTGACGAGTTCTATAATAGCGAAGAGGGCTACGACGTGATGCAGCTCTACTATTTGGACTCGCGCCGTTACGAGCTGGGCGTTGAAGTGGAAGACGATGAGCTTGAGGATATTTACGATGCGTATGATGGGTAACGAGACCTCTATGACACGTCGCGCCTTTGTTGGCGGGCTGGCTGGATTGGGCGTTCTGGCCGCGATGCCGGGGCGTGCATTGGCTGCTGTTTCTGCAGCTCAGGCCGAAAGCCTGATTGGTAAGGTCGTGCGCGACATCAACTCGATCATCAACTCGGGCGCGTCCGAGGCAACGATGATCAAGAGATTCGAAGGCGTGTTTGCACAATATGCTGACGTGAATTTCATCGCACTGTCCGCGCTTGGCCCGGATGGACGGTCGGCCAGCGCATCACAGAAAAGCGCATTCATCAAAGCCTTCCGCGCTTATATCGCGCGCCGCTATGGCAGCCGCTTCCGCGAATTCGAAGGCGGTCGCATTGATGTCATCAGCACGAAGCAAGTGAAAAGCCGCTTTGAAGTTCTGACCAAGACAACGTTGAAAGGCCACTCGCCCTTCGATGTTGTGTTCATCGTGGCAGCCAGCAATGGCAAGTTTATCGATATGCAGGTCGAAGGTATCTCGATCGTGAAATCCGAGCGGAAGGAAATCGGCGCGATGCTGGACCGTCGCAAGGGTGATCTGAACCAGTTGATTGCGGATCTGCAGAAGGGCTAATTTTGGCCCCGTAGAATAGAAATAGAAAAGCCCCGGCCATCGCGCCGGGGCTTTTTCTTTGTCTGTCTGTCAGGTCAGTTGCGCCAGTTTCAGTTGCCCTGTCCGAAGATCGAACGAAGCACCCCGATAAGCGCATCCTCGACGGCCTCACCAACCGATTGTCCGCCGCCGCCGCCACCGGTCTGCGGGATGCCTTGGAACCCTTGATTGTCCCCCGAGGTCATCGTGCGCCCGTCGAATTGCGGAACGAAATCAGGGCGGATCATCGGCAGGGGTGTGGGGACCAGCTGTGATTGGATGTTCACCATCGCCTCGCGCCACATCTCGGCCGGAAGGCCGCCGCCGGTCACACCCTTCAAGGGCGTGTTGTCGTCATACCCCATCCAGATGCCCATCACATAGTCCGCCGTGAAGGCAATGAACCACGCATCGCGCGCCGATTGGCTGGTGCCAGTCTTGCCCGCGATTTCGATCCCTTCGATGCGCGCGCGTGTGCCGGTGCCTTCTTCGATCACGCGGCTCATCATATAGGTCAGTTGCGCGGCTGCCTCGCGCGAGATGACACGCTCGCCAATGCCGCCGGCCTGGGTCATCAGGGGATCTCGGTCCCCCACCAGTCGCAGCTGAGTGAGGCCATAGGGTGTCACGGATGAACCACCATTCAGGATGCCCGCATAGGCACCCGTGGTTTCCAAGAGCGTCCCGTCAGAGGCGCCAAGTGCCAACGCGGGGCCTACGGCCAGATCGCTTTCGATCCCAAAGCTCGATGCAACCGAGCGGACCGCCTCGCGCCCGACTTCTTCCGACACTTTCACGGCGGGGATGTTCAGGGATTTGGCCAGGGCCTCGGTGAAATTGACGGGGCCATAGAACTTCTTCGAGTAGTTTTTTGGGCACCATTCGCCCGAGCCCGGGATGTTCAGACAATAGGGTTCGTCGATCACGAAATCGTTCCAGCTATACCCCATGTCCAAGGCGGCAGCATAAACGAAGGGCTTGAAGGCCGACCCAGTCTGACGCTTGGCTTGCGTGGCGCGGTTGAAGGCGCCCGTCACGCGGGTTTCGCGTCCGCCCACAAGGCCACGGACAGCGCCATCGGCGCTCATCACGACGATCGCGGCCTGTGCTTTGGACCCTTCCGAGACCTTTTCATCAAAGATCTTGGCCATCGCGCTTTCCGCCGCTTTCTGAATGCGCGGGTCGAGCGTGGTTTTGATGATCACGTCTTCGGTCGTCTTACGGGTCAGGAAGGCCGGCAGGTCGCCCATGATCCAATCCGCAAAATACCCGCCTGCCTGCGCTTTGGCGGCTTTTGACAGAACGGCGGGGTTCTCTTGGTATTGGGCCGTATCCTTGTCCGACAAATACCCCTGTTCGTTCATCAGGCGCAGAACGGTGGCTGCGCGATCCTGCGAGCGTTTCAGATTGTTGGTCGGTGCAAAGCGCGACGGCGCGGTCAGCATGCCCGACAGCATCGCGGCCTGCGCCGGGTTCAGCTCGGACGCGGGAATGGCGAAATACCGTTGAGAAGCCGCGTCAAAGCCGAACGACCCCGCACCCAGATAGGCGCGGTTCATATAGATGGTCAGGATCTCGTCTTTGGTGAACTTGGTTTCCAGTGCCATCGCATAGATGGCTTCCTTCATCTTCCGCCACAGGGATCCTTGACGGCAGTCGGCCTCGTATGCGGCTTCGGTCTTCCAGACATCGGGGTCATAAGGAACGCCAAGGCACAGAAGCTTGGCAACCTGCTGCGTCAGGGTCGAACCACCGTGCCCGGACAAAGGACCGCGCCCTTCACTGAGGTTGATCTTCACCGCGCTGGCGATGCCGCGCGGGCTGAGTCCAAAATGGCCGTAGAATCGTTTGTCTTCGGTCGCGACCACAGCATTTTTCAGGTGAGGGCTGACGGTTTCGGTTGTGATGGTGCGCCCACGCTGGTCGCCGCGCCAGGCGTAGACCTCGCCATAGCGGTCCAGAATGGTCACAGACCCTTTGGCCCGGCCATCCAGCATCGTATTCAGCTCGGGCATGGTCGAGGCGAAGTAAAACACCGCAGCCCCGATGATCAGCGCGGTCACGACCGCACCCTTCCACATCAGGCGCCATAGCATCCGCAGCACCCAACCAATGAAGACGAAGGGCCACATGAAGATCGAGCGCGGTTTGCGCGGCCCACCGCCTCCGCCCGAGCGGCGACGCTTGGGCGCTGCTTTGCGCTTGGTGGTCGTGGTGCGCGCAGGCTTCTTGGGCGCCGCCTTTTTCGCAGGATAACGCTTGTCTGCCACCAGTGCGGGGCGCTTTCGGCCAGATTGGCTCATGATACTCGTCCGGGTCTGCTCGGTGCTTGTCGTTGTGACATATAGCGTTTCGGTATTCTTCTGAAACAGCGTAAAGCCGAAACGCCTGGAACGCATCAGCATTGCGGGCGCGTCGGAACGATACCTGTCTTAATCTTCTTCTCAAACGCTTTAGCGATTCGTTTCGGGCAAGTGTAGCCCGAAGCCCCTCACCGCGCGACTTTTCGCGCTGCTGCATTTTTCATCACAGCGCTAGGCAACCACGTCAAATACCGGGCGCATCCGGTTTTCAGGTCAGCTTTCCTGCCCAATTTAGCCTCATCTGTGGGCATTTTCTGCGCTGCGGCGTCTGACTTGCTGCAAGCGCACGGTCAACGGATCGTGCCGAAGAAGGAAAGGAAAGAACGTGAAACTGATCATTGCAGCGATCAAACCGTTCAAGCTTGAAGATGTACGCGAGGCTCTGACCACCGTAGGCGTCACTGGCATGATGGTTTCTGAAATCAAGGGTTTTGGGGCCCAGTCGGGTCACACCGAGATCTATCGCGGCGCGGAATACGCCGTGAATTTTTTGCCGAAAATCAAGCTTGAGATCGTCGTGAATGACGACCTTGCCGCCGAGGTTGTCGAGACCATCTCGAAGGCCGCACACACCGGCAAGATCGGTGACGGCAAGATCTTCACCCTCGACGTGTCGGACGCCATGCGCGTGCGCACCGGCGAAACTGGCGTTGACGCCGTATAAGCGTGAAAGGACAGACAATGACACGCAAACTACTGATTTCGACGGCCCTGTTGGCCGTATTGCCGGGATTGGCTTTCGCGGAAGGCGAAGCCGCGCCACACACCGGTTTCATCCTGACTTCGGTCTTGTTCCTTCTGGGCGGCATTCTGGTCTTCTGGATGGCCGCTGGTTTTGCCATGCTGGAAGCTGGTCTGGTGCGTTCCAAGAACGTGACCATGCAGCTGACCAAAAACATCGCGCTCTTCTCGATCGCGGCGATCATGTATTGGCTGGCCGGTTACGGCATCATGTATCCCGGCGACTGGCTGGTCGAAGGCTGGCTTGGCCCGTTCTTCGCGGTGACCTCGCTTGATCCGGTTGGTGTTGCTGCTGATGCCGTGGACGTAGGCTATGCCTCGGGCGCATCGGACTTCTTCTTCCAGCTGATGTTCTGTGCCACCACGGCTTCGATCGTATCGGGCACTCTGGCTGAGCGCATCAAACTGTGGCCTTTCCTGGCCTTCGTGGTTGTCCTGACCGGCTTCATCTATCCCATTGAGGCAAGCTGGCAGTGGGGCGGCGGCTGGTTGTCGGAAGCTGGCTTCTCTGACTTCGCTGGCTCGACACTGGTGCACGCAGCAGGTGGCTTCGCAGCTCTGGCGGGTGTCCTGATCCTGGGGCCGCGTATCGGCAAGTATAAAGACGGCCGCACGATCCCGATGCCGGGTTCGAACCTGCCGCTGGCAACTCTGGGTACGTTCATCCTGTGGCTGGGTTGGTTCGGCTTCAATGGCGGCTCGCAGCTTGCCATGGGCACGATCAGCGATGTCTCGGACGTGGCACGCATCTTCGCCAACACCAACATGGCTGCTGCCGCAGGTGCTGTCGTTGCGATGATCATGACGCAGGTGATGTTCAAAAAGGTCGACCTGACGATGACCTTGAACGGCGCACTGGCTGGTCTGGTCTCGATCACTGCCGAGCCTCTGGCCCCGACGCTGTTCCAGTCGCTGATCATCGGTGGCGTAGGTGGTGCGATCGTGGTCTTCGTAGTTCCGCTGCTGGACCGCCTGAAGATCGACGACGTGGTTGGCGCCATCCCGGTTCACCTGGTTGCAGGCTTCTGGGGTACGTTCATCGTGGCTTGGACCAACACGGACGCCAGCTTTGGCACCCAGATCATGGGCTTCCTGGCAATCGGCATCTTCGTCTTCGTCGTAAGCTTCATCTTCTTCTCGATCATCAAGGCCACCATGGGTCTGCGGGTCAGCGAAGAGGAAGAAGTGAACGGGCTGGACATGTCCGAACTGGGCATGGAAGCCTACCCGGAGTTCACCAACGGGTAAGACTATAAACGCCGGGGGATTAACCCCCGGCACACGCTGGCCGCGCAAATGCCAAGGCCAACAGGGTGGAAAAGGGGACTGGAAGGTCCCCTTTTCTTTTTGCGTTATCCCTATGCCGTTCACGGCCTGCGCTGCGACAATGACATGTCTTCACATTCAGAAAATTATATGTGATAGAGGGTACTCCTCGGTCACAAAGATACTGGATAGCGAAAATGAATGCACAACGCGCAACAATGTCCATCGCAGGACTGTTCGTTCTGATCAGCCTTGGACTGGCCCAAGCCAATGGGCAGATCGACATAACTTCGGTGAGCTGGCTTTGGTTCACGGCTTTCGTTGGCCTGAATCTGTTTCAAGCCGGACTGACGGGCTTTTGTCCTTTGACAAGAATTCTCGTGAAGCTCGGGCTGAGACCTGCCACCTAATTCTGAGGGCAATGGTCCTCTGTCGTCCTCGCAGCGCTTTTAAGCAACTGGACGCTAGATATCCGAAGGGGGCTGGAAGGCCCTCTTTTCGTTTGTTCGCAATCGAAACACCATTGGGACCTTGGCTCCCGACTTGAAATAGATGTGATACTAACCGTAGGTTGATTTTGATGACGAGCACGGTGGCTCGTCTGAATGGAAAAATCGGAAGCTCATTTTGAAATTAGCTCTTTTCTCGTTGTGTATTGTGCTTGCAGCTTCTGCGGCGTCTGCCCGCGAAGTGATCGCAAATGTTCAAGTGAAGGGTGGCCCAGCCCTTATCTACGATGATGGGTTTTGGAGGTTTGACGACGAAGTCGGTGAGGTTTGCACCCCGACAGGTAAGCACGGAGAGGTGTGCGCGTTGCCATCCGTTTGGTCTCGTTTGCCGGATGTAGATGAGAGTCGCTATGATCTTCCTGAATTTGTGCAAGGTGAATACCTTGCCGAGTTCAGTGTCCTCCAGAGGCGCAATGGAACTTTGGATCTAAACAATGTCTTAGCGTTCATTGGCAATCAGACAATGCACGATGGACTACGGGGCTTGGCGCTTTTGTCTACCGAAGGATCAATTGGCAACCTCGACGGTAAACACGTGGTTGTCTCTGCCGGTGCAAACGGCGTGTTTGCCTTTACGTTCGCAAACCAAAATGGCCGGTTTTTGATAGCCCGAACCAGAGATCAGAACTCGACGATTTATCACTCTGGCCATCAGAAAGCGCACGAGAGCTTTGTGCAATCACTCTATCCTGCACCGTTTGATTCTGGTCAGGAGTAAGGCAGTTCTTTGAAAAGAGGCTGGGGCCTAAGCCCCAACCTTCGGAGTGTTTTTGCTAACGGTTAGGGCCTAAACTCCAACCTTCACAATTGCTTCTGCCAACAGCGGCACGGTCTCTTCGTTCAGGCCCGCGATGTTCATGCGCGAGTCTCCGACCATATAGATGCCGTGATCCACGCGCAGGGCTTCGACCTGTTCGGGCGTGGCGCCGAGGCGCGAGAACATGCCGCGGTGGTCGGCGATGAAGCCAAAGCGGTCTGAACCAGAGCGGGCGCGCAGTTCACCTGCCAGCTTTTCGCGCAGGGCCAGCATGCCGGTGCGGACGTCTTCCAGTTCGGCCATCCAATCGGCTTTCAGGCCTTCATCTTCAAGGATCATGGTCACCAGACGGGCGCCGTGATCGGGTGGGAAGCTGAAGTTCTGACGGTTCAGGTGGGTCAGGTTCTGCTGGGTGATCCCAGCCTGCTCGGCGTTCTCCGAGATGCCAACCAGCAAGCCGGTACGCTCGCGATAGATTCCGAAGTTTTTCGAACAGCTGGCCGCGATCATTGCTTCTGGCACGGCTTGCGCGATCAGGCGCACGCCAGCGGCGTCTTCTTCCAGACCGTCGCCAAAGCCCTGATAGGCGATGTCGATCAGCGGGGTCGCACCCTTTTCAACGATTAGGTCCGCGACCTCTTGCCACTGGGGCAGGGTCAGGTTTGCGCCGGTCGGGTTGTGACAGCAGCCGTGCAGCAGCACAGCGTCGCCCGCTTTGATGCCCTTCAGGTCTTCCATCATTCCGTCGAAATCAACCGCGCGGCTTTCGTTGTCGAAATAGCGGTACTCGGCCATTTTCATGCCAAGGTGCTTGATGATCGAGGGGTGGTTCGGCCATGTCGGTGCCGACAGCCAGATCGTTGCGTCGGGCGAGGCAATCTTGATCAGTTCGACCGCTTGGTGGATCGCACCGGTGCCGCCGGGTTGGGCGGCCATCGACAGGCGCTCGGCCGGGATCACGTCGCCCAGAACCAGCTTGGTCAAGGCGTTTCCATATGCTGGATCGCCGGCCAGACCGGTGTAGGATTTGGTGCCTTCAATTTCCCACAGCACCTTCTCGGCGGCTTTCACGGCACGCATCACAGGGGTGACGCCCTGTGCGTTCTTGTACACGCCAACGCCAAGGTCAATTTTGCCTTCGCGTGGGTCTTCGCGGTACTGCTGCATCAGCGCCATGATTTTGTCTTTGGGCTGGGCTTTCAGGTTGGTGAACATCGTCTACTCTCCGGTTTCGACTTTCAGGTCGGAATACATGCCCCATTCGGACCAGCTGCCGTCATAGACCGCGTGGCGGTCTTGGCCCATACGCTCCAGTGCCAAGGCAAGGATGGCGGCCGTCACGCCCGAGCCGCAGCTAAGGATGGCGGGTTTGTCCATGTTGACATTCGCTGCTTCAAACACGGCGCGGGTGTCTTCGGGGGATTTCATCGTGCCATCCGCGTTCAAAAGCGTGGCAAACGGGACGTTTCTCGAATTCGGGATATGCCCGGCACGCAGGCCCTCGCGGGGCTCGGGCACCTCGCCGCGGAACCGTTCAGCACCGCGGGCGTCAATGATCTCGTAGTCGCCAAGTTTTGAGGCGGCGGCGACCTGTGTCACGTCCTTGATCATATGTGCCTGACGTTTGACGGTCATGTGGCGGTCGCGGATGACGGGGGGCATGTCCTCGGTCGGGTGGCCTTCGGCTTGCCATTTAGGCAGACCGCCATCCAGTACGGCGATGTCCTTGTGCCCCATCAGGCGGAACATCCACCAAACGCGGGCTGCGGAAAACAGGCCCATGCCGTCATACACAACGATTTGGTGACCGTCGCCCACGCCCATCGCGCGCACGCGGGACATGAATTTTTCCACCGGGGGCATCATGTGCGGCAGGTCTGATCGCAGGTCGGCAATTTCATCAATGTCGAAATAGCGCGCACCCGGAATATGCGCTTCGTCGTATTCCGCCTTCGCGTCCCGGTTCATATCCGGCATGTACCAGCTTGCATCGAGGATGCGCAGGTCGGGATCTTTTAAATGTTTCGCCAGCCAGTCGGTCGAGACCAGCGTTTTCGGGTCGCTATGCGGCATGGCTTGCCCTCCGGTCAGTGTTAATTACTGCGTAGTCCCGGAAGGTCGGTTAGGCAAGAGATTGCGTTGAGTTGCCCAAGAAAAAAGGGGAAAGCAGCTGCCTTCCCCCGGTGTTTGAAAATGGCTTTGGTACAAATTTCGCCAGCATGATGTGCATAACGCCTACCACAGCACGCAACATGCTGCCGCCAACCCCTTCCCGTAGCTGGGCTGATGGGGTGTCTTCGTGTGAGTTAGCGAACCACAGCAACGCGATGGCGAATAAGGGGAAAAAATCTCAACAAATGCCGGTTACCCTAAGGTCAACTTTGGCTCGAGTGGTCAGTTTGGTTGAGCAGTACGTCTGAGGGCCGCGTCCAAGGCCTGAAGAAACCGGGCGCGGTCGGCTTTGGAAAACGCCTTGCCGCCGCCTTGACGAAAGGGGTCAGCGGCGCGCAGGTCGGCCATCAGGTCGCGCATGGCCAGCTGCTCGCGCACATTGGCCTGGGTGAAGCGCTCGCCGCTGTGACGTAGCACCTCGGCCCCGGCTTCGACGCATTTGGCGGCGAGCGGGATGTCCCCAGTCACCACCACGTCGCCGGGACCCGCGCGATCGGCGATCCACATGTCTGCGATGTCAGGGCCATCGGGGACATAGATCATTTCGACCAGAGGGTTCTGTGACGGTCGCAGCCCGCCATTCGACACCAGAAACATCTGCGTCTTATAGCGGGTCGTGACGACCTCGGCCTCGGCTTTGACTGGGCAGGCATCTGCGTCGATATACAGGGCCATCAGGTTACGCCCACAGGGCCTCGGCATGGAAGTTCACATGATCTTCCATGAAGGTCGAGACGAAGAAATAGCTGTGGTCATAGCCCGGTTGCATACGGAACACTGCCTCTTGCCGGCGGGTTGCGATGGCATTGGCCAGTGTCTCGGGTTTCAAAAGATCGATAAACTGATCCTGTGTTCCGGTGTCGATCAGCATCGGCCCGTCGAAACCCACGTTCTTCATCAGAAGGCTGGCATCGTGCGCGACCCATTTGGTCGTATCGTCACCCAGATAGGCGCCAAGTTGTTTCTTGCCCCAATCCGATGCGGTCGGATTGCAGATGGGCGAAAAGGCCGACACCGAGCGGAAGCGCTCGGGCAGGGACATGGCAATGGTCAGCGCGCCGTGGCCGCCCATCGAATGGCCGGTGATGCCCTGACGTTCGGCATCCAGTGCGAACTTGTTGAAGACGAGATCCGGCAGGTCTTCAGTGATGTAATCCCACATCTGGAAATGCGGTGCCCATGGATCTTGCGTGGCGTTCACATAGAACCCGGCACCTTGCCCAAGATCATAGGCGTCATCATCCGCCACACCCGGCCCACGCGGGCTGGTGTCGGGGAAAATCAGCGCGATGCCTTGCTCGGCCGCCCATGCCTGCGCGCCTGCTTTGGTCATGGCGTTGTCATGGGTGCAGGTCAGACCCGACAGATACCACAGCACCGGCACGGGACCGTCTTGGGCCTCGACCGGTTGAAACAGGCCAAAGGTCATATCCGTTCCTGTGGCGTCCGAGGCGTGTTTATAGACCCCTTGCGTGCCGCCAAAACAGGCGTTCTCCGAAATCGTTTCCATGGCGCGTTCCTTTCGAAAAATGTTGATCCGACCTAAAGCGTTTCGGTTTTACCCTGACACAGGGGGGAACCGAAACGAAGCGCAAGATGTCAATGTTGCGGGCGTTTCGCGACAAACTTGTGCCTCAAGTTTATCCCGAAACGCTTTAACTAGAGGCGCGGTGCAATGGCAATGGGGAAAGCACGGACAGCCAGCGCGATCATGGCTGCGGACCAAAGTGTGCCGCCCGCGTGATAGAACAGGGTTGGGTCGGCTGCCCAATCTGCGCAGACGCGCAAAACAGCGCCCAAATGTAGGGCGATCAGCAGGACCGTGTCCGCGCGTGTTGCCTCGATCGGGCGACCCGAGTGGCCTAGAAGTGCGCGCAGCATGACAATGGCGGTCATAGTGCCGATTGCCCCGGCCCCCAGCGCGTGGTGCACTTGTCCGACGCTGGCCCAATCAACAAGGCTGGCCGCCGCGAGAAGCGCCAGTCCAAACGCAAGCCACGCATAGGCAGCGTGTTGGGCGAACAGCAAGGGCTCGGACCAAACGGCCAGACCACGCCAACGCGACAGGCGCAGGACTTGTGCCAGCGCTGCGAGGGCTGCCGCGAGACCTGTCAGGATGCTGGTGTCGGTGATGATCCAGCAGATTGCTGTCACCACAGTCAGAACAATGGCGGCTTTGTCGACCGCGCCGAACTCGGAAGGCAGGCGGGCCGCGTCACGCTTCTTCAGCCAGTTGCGGCTGAAAGCGGGGGTGACCCGACCGCCGATCAAGGTCATCAGCATAAGAGACACGCCAAAACCAGCGGTCAGGCCAATCTGTGTGTCGATCCACAGGAACACAAGCTGGGCTGCCCAGAACGCCCCGACCATTGCAGCCACGACAATGTTGCGTTTGTTGCCTGCCGCCAAAATCTCGCGCAGGGCCAATGCTGCCGCGATGGGCAGGAAGCTAGATGTCAGCAGGTGCGAGGTCATCATATCGGGCGCCATGAACATCGAGATCCGCCCAGCCAGCCACAGCACGAATAGCGCAAGCAATGCCATCGGCGACAGGGCTGGGCGGCCTGTCCAGTTCGGAATGGCGGTAAATAGAAATCCAACCAAGGCTGCGGATAGATATCCCCACAGCATCTCGTGTTGATGCCACAGATATGGATCAGCGCTAAGCGTCGCGCCACCAGCATGGGCCAAAAGCCAAAGGGGGATCGACAGTCCAGCAAACAAGGCAGCGGCTGGGAAGAACAGGCGATAGGCGCCGGTCAGTAAGGTCATGACGTTACCCATGCAATTATTGCTGATACGGTCAGTACAGACACCAGTGTCGACAGCAAAATCGCTGAGGACACCCGTTGGGGCGCCACGCCATAGTGCTGCGCCAGAATATAGACGTTGCCCGCCACTGGCAGACCCGCTGCCGCGACCATGACGCCCGCCATGAAGGGATCGACGTCGAATACCATGAAGGCCAGAATGCCCACGGCCAGCGGATGCAGGATCAGTTTGGCAAAGCTTAGCCAGCCCGCGACGGACAGACGCTCGGCTGATTTCGACGCCAGCGATGCCCCGATGGCAAAAAGTGCTCCGGGGGTTGAGGCGCCTGCCAGAAGGTCCAGAAAACGCTGAACGGGATCAGCCAAGTTCCATCCGGTCGAGGACCACGCAAACCCAAGCGCCATCGAGACGATCATCGGGTTCGACAACAGCCCTTTGCCGACAGTCCCCAGAACGGCAGGGCTGACCCGCCCGTCACGTGTGCCGGTGATAATGATCACGATCAGGCTGCTGAACAGAAACAGATCGACGGCAAGCACCAGCATCACGGCGGGAATTGCAGCCTCGCCCAACAAAAGTGCCAACATGGGAACGCCCAGAAAACCTGTGTTGCCGATCACGGCGCATTGCGCTTCTACCGCGGCTTCTTGTGCACCGCGTTTGCGGATCAGGGCGACCACGGTGGCAAGGATGTAGACCCCTAATCCGCCGAGTGCATAGGCCCAGATGAAGGGCCAGCTGATCACCTCGGACAGGGTCAGGTTGGCCGAGAACCGAAAAAGCATGGCCGACAGCGCGAAGTAGAATACGAAGCGGGTCAAATAGGCCGTGGCCTCGGGCGGGAAAAAGCCACGTGCGGCGGCGCCAAAGCCCAGCCCGATCAAGGCGAAAAAGGGAAGGGTTTGCAAAAGCACGTCGATCATACGCCAAGCCCTAGCATGCGGAATTTCACTTGACCATGCGGCGCTTAGGTCGGTTTTGCATCCTCAAGCAGCTCGACTTCGATAAAGGCGCATTCGAAGTCGTTGCCGTTGATCACATCATGCTCGACACCTGCCTTGCGATCGTAAGGAATTCCGTCCCGAAGCGATGCCTCGACACGCGTTCCGTCGGGCAGGTCGATCTCTAGAATTCCGTCAAACATTGGGATGACAAGATAGTCATAGGCGTGCGTATGCCAGCCCGTGTTGTCACCCTTTTTGGCAAAGCGCCATTCGGTGACGCGCATCCGGTCATTCTCAAGCAACACCGTTCCCACGGCAGTTCCATTTGCGTCGCACATCAGTCATGTCCTCCTGGTTGGAGCCTGTGCCGATCCGTCTGCCGCTTCTATCGCCAGTCGCCGAGATATGTCAGGCCAGCCTAGCCGCCGCCGATGATGGCGCCTGCGGCAAAGACCAGCGCACCGCCGACCACGACTTGCAACGTGGCGCGCATGAACGGGGTCTGCATGAAGCGGTTCTGGATCCAGACAATGGCCCAAAGTTCGACGAAGACGACAAGGATCGCGATGGTCGTTGCGGTCCAGAAATCCGTAATCAGATAGGGCAGCGCATGGCCCAGCCCGCCCAACGTGGTCATGATGCCCGAGGCAAAGCCGCGCTTGATCGGGCTGCCGCGCCCAGACAGCTCGCCATCATCCGAGGCCGCTTCCGTGAACCCCATCGAGATCCCGGCGCCGACGCTGGCCGCAAGTCCCACAAGGAACGTGGTGTGCGTGTCCTGCGTGGCGAAGGCTGTGGCGAAAATCGGCGCAAGGGTCGAGACCGAGCCGTCCATCAATCCAGCCAGTCCCGGCTGCACCCATGTCAGAATGAACTGGCGATGGGCCGCGTCGTCTTCGGTTTCGCGGGCGGCATCATCTAGATGTTTGGCTTCCAAATCGCTGGCGGCATGGATGTGGTCGGCCTCGGCCGCAGCCAGATCGCCCAAAAGCTTGCGGGTGTTTGCATCCGACGTGCGGTCGGCCGCTTTGCGGTAAAACTGTTCGGCCTGCCGCTCCATCTCGCGCGCTTCGCCCCGGATGGTTTCAAGCCCTAGATTTTCAACCAGCCACACCGGGCGGCGGGCATAGAAGCCAGCCACATGTTCGCGCCGAATCAAGGGGATCACATCGCCAAACCGCGCCTGATGCGCTTCGATCAGCAGGCGGCGATGCTCGTCTTCTTCCTCGGCCATGCCGTCGAACACCTTCGCGGACGAGGGAAACTCTTCACGCAAATGCTCGGCATACTGTCGATAGATCCGCGCGTCGTCTTCCTCGTTCGAGATGGCCAACGCGAGGATTTCCTGTTCGGACAGATCTGAAAAGCGGCGACGTTGCAGGGTGGCGGACAGCATGGAAAGCTCCTGAATTAGAATGGTTCTAACTTATGGATTTGAAGTCGGAAGGCAAGTCCACATTCTGTCGCGCCCGGAATGAAAAAAGGGGGCCGAGGCCCCCTTTGGTTGTCTGCTCGGGCAAGTGGATCAGAACTCCACCACCGCACGGATGCTTTCACCCTTGTGCATCAGTTCGAACCCTTCGTTGATCTGATCAAGGCTCAGCTTGTGGGTGATCATCGGGTCGATCTCGATTTTGCCGTCCATGTACCAATCGACGATCTTCGGGACGTCCGTGCGGCCCGACGCACCACCAAAGGCGGTACCGCGCCAAACACGGCCGGTGACCAGCTGGAAGGGGCGGGTCGAAATCTCGGCACCAGCTGGGGCGACGCCGATGATGATCGATTCCCCCCAACCCTTATGGGCGCATTCCAGCGCTTGGCGCATCACGTTCACATTGCCGGTGGCGTCGAACGAATAATCTGCGCCGCCGCCGGTCAGCTCGACCAGATGGGCAACGATATCGCCGTCCACTTTCGACGGGTTCACGAAATCGGTCATGCCGAAGTGGCGGCCCATTTCTTCTTTGCCGTCATTCAGGTCCACGCCAACAATCTGATCCGCACCGGCCATGCGCAGGCCCTGGATCACGTTCAGGCCAATGCCGCCCAGGCCAAACACAACGGCGGTCGAACCGATTTCGACTTTGGCCGTGTTGATCACGGCGCCAATGCCGGTGGTGACACCGCAACCGATGTAGCAGATTTTATCAAACGGAGCGTCCTTGCGGACCTTTGCCAGCGCAATCTCGGGCACAACCGTGTGGTTGGCGAAGGTCGAGCAGCCCATGTAGTGGTGGATCGGCGTGCCATCCAGCATTGAGAAACGGGTCGAACCATCCGGCAACAGGCCTGCGCCTTGGGTCGAGCGGATCGACTGGCAGAGGTTGGTTTTCGGGTTCAGACAGTAGTCACACTCGCGACATTCGGGCGTGTAAAGCGGGATCACGTGGTCGCCGACCTCAAGCGAGGTCACGCCTTCGCCCACCTCAATCACCACGCCTGCGCCTTCGTGGCCCAGAATGGCCGGGAAGATGCCCTCGGGGTCGTCGCCAGAGCGGGTGAATTCGTCGGTATGGCACAGGCCGGTGGCCTTGATCTCGACCAGAACTTCGCCGGCACGCGGGCCTTCAAGGTTCACTTCCATAATCTCAAGCGGTTTGCCGGCTTCAAGGGCTACGGCGGCACGTGTGCGCATGGGGGTCCTCCTGTTGGTATGTCGCCCGTAGGGTGGGGGAAACCCGCGCGATTTTCAACAGCGCAGCGACCTCGGCTTGTCTTGTGGCGACATTGGTGGAAAAATAAGCTTATGAAACAGTATTTTCTGGCTATGATTTTCGCCACACTAAGTGGCTGTGTCGCCAATAGCGGTCAAGAGCCACATGGTAGTTGTGGGGCCGGTGACCTGATGTATCTTGTCGGGCAAAACGCCGAGGTGTTGACGGATCTTGATCTTCCCGAGAACCGGCGCGTACTGCAGCCGGGTATGGCCTATACCATGGACTATCAACCAGATCGGCTGAACATCAGCATCGATGAGAATGGCCTGATTGATCGCATCTGGTGCAGTTGACCCAAGAAAAAGGGCGCGCCCTGATGGGTGCGCCCTTGGTGGGTTCAAAGGTTACTTTTTGCGATAATCGTCGTGGCAGGCTTTGCACGTGCCGCCGATTTGACCCAAAACCGCGCCGAGTGCACCTTGTTCGGTAATCTCGGCAACGCCTTTCGCGGCCATGACCATATCTTCTGATTTCTTGACGAAATCATCCCAGTTTTCCCAAATCGCGGGCAGAGCTTCGGTGGCGGGATCGGTTTCGTTGGCTTCGAACAGGGTGGGAACCGTCATGCCGTTCTCGGCGATGGTGGCGACGGCAGCGTTGGCCTTGGCGGCATCGAATGCCATCTCGCCTTTGGCCATACCCGAAAGCGTCTTCATGGATCCGCCAATAGCCTTCATGGCTTCCATCCGCTTGATCACAACGGGGTTGGTGGCATCTTCGTGCGCAGCAAGACCACTTGCCATGGTGATGCTTACAAGGGATGCGAGGGCGAGAATGCGGGCAGTTTTCATACCTAGTCCTTTCAGGCGATGGTGACTCGTTCGCATAATTGTATGCACATGCATCTATTTTCGAAATCACAGAAGCGTGATCGGCCAAATTTAGGGGGAAGCCCGCCGAGGAAGGGCACCGCCCAGCAAAATGCTGGACGCGTGATGCGCGTGACGGGCAAGGGTGCGACTACAGGGCGTGAATGCCGCCCAAGATCATGTTGGACACCAAATCAGCGTAGTCCTCGCGGTTCAGCCCTTTGCCGGGGCGGTTCCACATGTAGTACCAGTTCAAAATGCCGAAGACTGACATGGTTACAGCACGCAGGTTCGTGCCGTTTTCAAAGCGTTCAGGGGCCTCGGCCTTCAAAGCCGCGCCCATCATGTCGATCAGGCGGCGCTGAAGTTCAACCAATGGGGCTTGCTGATCGGGTTCCAGAACCGTCAAGCTGTCCAGCTGAAGTTTGTGTTCGGCATCCGCGCCTTTATAGGCAATCAGGATGGCCCGCACCAATCCCCGCAGTCCATCGGTTTCGGGGGCTGCTTCAACGTCGGCCACCAGCTTGGACAGGTGGTGGTCCAGAATGTCGTAAAGCAGGGCCTCTTTGCTGTCATAGTAGTGATAGATCAGCGCCTTCGACACCTGGCAATGCTTGGCCGCTGCTGTCATCGAAGCACGATCAAACCCGTGTTCAGCGAAATAGGCCGCTGCCCCCTTGCGGATGGCAGCGCGTTTTTCTTCGTGATCACGGGCGATCCCACGAGGCATGGGTTACTCCTTCGGACGGTTGTCGACGACCCTTACAGCCTTACCCTCACTTCGTGCAACCTTGCCGCCTTCTGCAACGTGCACTTTGGCGCTGACGCCGACATTGGATTTGATCTTGCCGGACAGTGCTCGGACAGCAGCTTCGGCGCCTTCCCGCGACTGACCTTCCGCCATTTCCACATGAATATGCATTTCATCCATGCGGCCCGGACGTACCAGTTCGATCTGGAAGTGCGGACTTAGGGCGGGCACGTCCATCAGCTGTTCTTCGATCTGGGTCGGGAAGACGTTCACGCCGCGCAGGATGATCATGTCATCCGAACGGCCGGTGATCTTCTCCATCCGGCGCATCGAACGCGCGGTGCCCGGCAGCAGACGTGTCAGGTCGCGGGTACGGTAACGGATGATCGGGAAACCTTCTTTGGTCAGCGAAGTGAACACCAGTTCGCCCAGTTCACCATCCTCGCAGACCTCGCCGGTCTCGGGGTTGATGATCTCGGGATAGAAGTGGTCTTCCCAAATGTGCAGGCCGTCCTTGGTTTCCACACACTCATTGGCCACACCCGGTCCGACAACTTCCGACAGGCCGTAGATGTCAACGGCGTGCATGTCGAAGGCTTCTTCGATTTCGCGGCGCATGTTGTTTGTCCACGGCTCGGCCCCGAAGATTCCGACCTTCAGTGGGCTTTTGCGCGGGTCCAGACCCTGCTTGGCGTATTCGTCCAGAATGGACAGCGCGTAGGACGGCGTCACGGTGATGCCGTCAGCGCGGAAATCCTCGATCAGGCGCACCTGGCGCTGGGTCATACCACCCGATACCGGCACAACGGTCAGGCCAGCAGCTTCAGCGCCGCCATGGACACCCAGACCGCCAGTAAACAGACCGTAGCCATAGGCGTTGTGCAACACGTCACCCGGGCGCAGGCCCGAGGCGCGCATGCAGCGGGCAACGACGCCCGACCACATTTTCAGGTCATTCTTGGTATAGCCCACAACGGTCGGCTGACCTGTGGTGCCCGAGCTTGCGTGGATACGCGAAATCTGCTCGCGCGGGACGGCAAACAGCCCAAACGGATAATTGTCGCGCAGATCCTGTTTGACGGTGAAGGGGAACTTGGCCAGATCCGACAGCGTCTTCAGATCGTCGGGATGCACACCGGCGTCGTCGAAGCTTTTGCGATAGAAGGGCACGTTTTCATAGGCGTGTTTCAACGACCATTTCATGCGCTCTAGCTGCGTGGCGGCAATCTCGTCGCGCGAAGCGATTTCGATTGGATCAAGGTCTTCCTTGCGAGGTGTCAGGTCTTTCATGTCTCTCCTCCGACCAGAGCGCGTGCCCCGGTGCTTCTATCCGTCTTATTCGTCAAAATGTGTGCCGCTGACCTGCCGCGAATGGCCGCGGAACAGAACTACGGTGCGACCGTCCTCCCCAGTGACGGTCACGTCATAAATGCCCGAGCGCCCGGTAAGGCTGGTCTCGGTCGCGGTTGCGGTCAGGCGCTCGCCCAGTTTGCCCGGGCTGAGATAGGTGATCGAGCAATGCTGCCCAACCACGCGGTTGTTGTAACTGTTGCAGGCGAAGGCAAAGGCGCTGTCGGCCAGCGTAAAGGAAAACCCGCCATGGCAGGATCCGTGTCCATTCACCATGTCTTTACGGACATCCATCGACAGGACGGCCTGGCCCGGCGCAATGGCGTCGATCCGCATGCCCAGTTCCTGACTGGCCGGATCGTCTGCCCACATGATGTCGGCACTTTTTTCTGCGATTTCCTGCGGCGTCATGTGGCCTCCCCCAAGATCACTACTTGATAGGATGCACAAAACCGACCGTGCGGTCAATAATGCGTTTTGCTTTTCGCAAGGATCGCTGGCGCAAATTGCGATGCAACGTGCAAAAACTGGCTGAAATATTGTGAAGTGAAGTTTGCTCCGACGCCGCACACCGGGTGGGGGCTGTTCGTACGGCGCCGGAAAAGCTCTCGCTTACTGCAGGTTTATTGTTCCCTTGGAAAGGGGCACCAAAACGCACGCCGAAAGGTAACTTACCGTTCATTTCGGGGCGAAACTGGGGCAGGTATTGATTTGTTTACCATGTCGGTCCACTCTGAATTTATGAACTGGCAGACAACGACGCCCTTTCAAGGGGCAGGCAAACCGGCCGAGCAGGTCGCCTTCAATCGCATCGAACTTGGCGCCATCATGGGTCTCTATGGACAGATGGTTGCCGCGGGAGAGTGGCGCGATTACGGGATGAGCTTTCTTAGTGACGTTGCGATCTTTTCGATCTTCCGACGCACGGCAGAGCACCCGATTTACCGAATCGAGAAGCGGCCCAAGCTGCGCGGGAAGCAGGGACAGTACTCTGTGATCGGCATGGATGGGCGCATCCTGAAACGCGGCAGCGACCTGCGTTCGGTGCTGAGGGTGCTAGAGCGAAAGCTGATCCGCGCGGTCGAATAAGGCCTACAATCTCTTGCGCGACGTGACGGGGCCATCGCCCTGCGCTGCGATGCGCGCGATGGCATCCGCTGTACTCTCATAAACCACCGACATGTGATGTGCGTTGGCGTGAATGATCCGCGCGGCATCCACCACCATCGCCACATGACCTTTCCAAAACAAAATATCGCCGCGCTGAAGTGGCGCATCATCGGGAATGTCGTGACCCAGCGCGGCCTCTTGCAGATCGCTGTCGGCAGGGCAGGGGATGCCACAGGCCAGAAGGGCTGCTTGCACAAGACCCGAACAGTCGATGCCAAAGCCCGAGTTACCCGCCCAGACATAGGGCGTATCCAGAAACTGCTCGGCAATCGCGACGGGATCCGAAGAAAACGCGTCAAGCGGGCACAGATGTGATGCAGGGATATGGCCGTGTTTCGGGGCCGACATTGGGGTCGCGGGTAGTTTCACCTCAGCCCACTTTCCCTTCAGGGCCACCACTTGTACGCGGCTGTTTAAATGAAACACGCGATTATGCGGCGTTTTGAAGTTCGGATCTGGGTACATATGTGTGGTGCGGTGGGTCACGCGGTGGGTCAAAGACTGAGGGTCACCTAGGCTCCACGCTTCAAGATAACCGACATAGCCATCTTTCAGCGACTGGCCGAAGACCATGTGATCGTCGCCATCCAGAATGTTGAACTGATCCCCTGACAGAACTTGCCGGTCTCGATTTCCGCTGGGAGCATCCAGCAGAAAGCTGTCGCCGACGACCTGTTTCAGAGTGCCGTCCGTGAAACGAGGGGCGTCGACCTTCCCACGCAAGCTTTCATGCGCGACATGGTCATTGGCGGGGGTCAGGCGGCGGTCCATTACAGCTCCAACAGGTCAGGCAGCGCATCCAGAAGCGCACGCGCGCCCATGCCCACGCCACCTTTTGGGCGGCCCGGCGCGGCGGTCGGATTCCAGCCATAGATGTCGAAATGCACATAGCGCGGCGTGTCGGTGACGAAGCGCCGCAAGAACAGGGCGGCCGTGATCGAGCCTGCGAATCCACCCTTCGGCGCGTTGTCCAGATCGGCAATGCCGGGTTCGATCATCGCTTCATACGGGTCCCAGAAGGGCAGCTCCCACACCGGGTCGGCGCTGGATTGCGCGCCGTTGCGCAGGGCGTCGGCGTCTGTCGTTTCGGTTGCGTAGAAGGGCGACAGGTCCGGTCCGACAGCGACGCGCGCGGCCCCGGTCAGTGTGGCCATCGAGACGATCAGGTCCGGTGTTTCTTCATCCGCCAGCGCCAGCGCATCCGCCAGCACAAGACGCCCCTCGGCATCCGTATTGTTGATCTCGACCGTTAGACCCTTGCGCGAGGTCAGGATATCGCCGGGACGGAACGCATTGCCCGCAACGGCGTTCTCGACCGCCGGGATTAGCACCCGCAGGCGCAGCTTCAGGCCAAGCGCCATGATCATCTGGGCCAGTCCCAGCACCGTGGCCGCGCCGCCCATATCTTTCTTCATCAAGCCCATCGAGGCGCCGGGTTTCAGGTTCAGCCCGCCCGTGTCAAAGCAGACGCCCTTGCCGACCAAGGTCAGTGTCGGGCCTTCGTCGCCCCATCGCATGTCGATCAAGCGCGGAGCACGTGTGGCCGCGCGTCCAACCGCGTGGACCATCGGAAAGTTCTGGTCGAGCAGCGCTTTGCCCATGATGGTCGAGATTGTTGCGCCATGCGCCTCGGCCAGTTTGCGGACCGCCAGTTCCAGCTCGTCCGGCCCCATATCCTCGGCCGGGGTGTTGATCAGGTCGCGTGTCGCGACCTCTCCACCTGCGATGGTTTCCAAACGTGTGGCATCCACACCAGCGGGGGCCACAAGCTGTGCCTTGGGCGCCGATTGCGTGGCGTAGCGGTCGAAGCGGTAGCCTTCCAGAAGCCAGCCAAGGGCGAACTCCTGCGTGATCTGGTCAGAATGCGAACTGGCCAGTTGGTACACACCTTCTGGAAGTTTCCCTCGCGCCGCAACAGCTCCGAACCGTTTGCGGTTGCGTGCCTTCGCGGTGCCAAGGCCAACCAGAGCCATCTCGACCTCGCCAGAGGCCGACGGCACCACCAAGCATTGCCCCAGCCCCCCATCAAACCCATTGGCCGATGCCCATGTCTGAGCCGGTTTGGGAAGTGCGGACAGCGCGTCGCCGGCGTCCTTCTCGATCAGGTAAAGCGGTATGGCCGCGTCAGTTTGGGTGGCGAAGGTCAGGGTCATCAGGGCCTCGATCATTATCTGTGCCAGTTCTGTCTGGCAGAGTAACGCCCCCAAGCGCAGGGGCAATCCCCGATCTGTACCCGCCTAAAGTGACATGTCCTGAAGATCCCAGACGGCAATCAGGCTGCGTTCGCCCACGCGGCTTAGACGAGCCAGTGTCGCGGACAGTGCTGCCGAATCTTGTGTTGCGCATTGTTCAGCCACATCGCGGGCCACACGGGCCAGAGTGGTCATGCCCAGCCGCTGAGCAATGCGCTTCAGATCTTCGACACCTTTATGAAGGTCAGCATGTCGCCCGGACTTCTGTGCCTGTTGCAGCCGCGCCAACCAAAGCGCCAAATCCTCAAGCGATTGGTTCAGGTTGCGATCCGCCTGTACCGGCCCAAAGCGCACGTAGAGTGCGCGAAGCTGATCCCGGTCCAAATTGATGTCTTCGAAGTAGGTTAAGTTCGCAATTTCAGTCATACTAGCACCCCGGTTGTATCTATCCCTCGGGGGTAGAATGACCGGAGTGCCTCAAGAAATCGTATATCAGTGCCTAAAAATTGCTCGAATTTGGGGCGTTTCCAGCGTAGATACTTTCCGATGCAGACAGGAGACAAACATGAACACAGCTCGTCCACTTCCTAGCTATCTCGTGCAGCGCTATCATGGTTGGAGCGCAACGACGTTCTCCGAGAATAAATCTTGGTATCGCCGCCTAGCAGACGAAGGTCAGCGCCCGCGCAGCATGATTATTTCGTGCTGTGACAGCCGTGTTCATGTGACGCAGATGTTCGGCGCCGATCAAGGTGAGATCTTCCTGCACCGCAACATCGCCAACCTTGTCCCGCCGTTCGCACCGGATGGCGATTATCACGGCACCTCGGCGGCTGTGGAATATGCGGTCACTGCCCTTAAAGTGTCGCATCTTATCGTATTGGGTCACTCGAAATGCGGCGGTGTGAAGGGCTTCCACGAGAAGTGTTTGGGCAATGCGCCAGAGCTCGCTGAAAACACCTCGTTCGTTGGTCGCTGGATCGACATTCTTCAGCCGGGCTATGATCGTCTTGGCGGCAACGATGCCGATATCGACGATGCGACCCTTGAGAAAGAAGGCGTTCTTGTATCCCTGGAAAACCTGATGACCTTCCCCTTCGTGCGCGACGCGGTTGAATCCGAAAAGCTGTCACTGCACGGGCTGTGGACTGACATCGGTGAAGGTGGGCTGGAATTTTTTAACGCTGAAACCGGCGCCTTCGAGGCGTTGTAAGTTTGATGGCAGGGCAGTGCGATTTTCGCGTTTGCCCTGCCCCAATTGACGCGAGTCAATGAAAACCTCTTAGACATTATGCCAAGCTGACAGTGTTCAGTGTGATCGCGGATTAACCTCTGCGAGCACAGGTTTCGCGTCTGCACGGCCCGTTGGGGCTGAAGGAGGTTCCTATGAAAATTCTTGTTTCCTATGCCACAAGCGAAGGCCACACGCGCAAAATTGCTCGGTGGATCGCTGACAGGATTTATGATCAAGGCCATTCGGTCGAGCTGCTTTCCCTAGTGGACAAAAAGGACATTGATCTTGGGCGGTTCGACGGTGCGATTTTGGCCAGCTCGGTGCATGTTGGGCACTATCAGCCGGAAGTGGCCGAGTTCGCCGGCGAGCACGCAACGCGGTTGGCGCAGATGCCGACGTTGTTTTTGTCGGTGTCGCTTTCAGCAGCAGGGCATGATGCCGACGACTGGCGCGGACTCGAGCGCATTCTGGATGATTTCACAGATGCCACCAACTGGACGCCTGATCGCGTAGTTCAAGTGGCCGGTGCCTATATGCCGTCCGAATACGGTGTATTAAGCCGTTTCGTCATGCGTCGTATCATTGCGGGGCAGGATCCCGAGGCCGATCTGGATGCGGATCATGACTATACGGATTGGGAGGCATTGGGCAGCGAGCTGGACAGCTGGCTGGCGCAGGCAGAGGCGTGATCTTGCATCACTCTGATGGGTATGGGCCCGCTGTCGCTGGCCCATACCTGAAAGATTGTCACCCGTGGCGCTGAAGCATCGTCGCGGCCACCAAGCTTACGGTGCCCACGATAGGGTCTTGCCCTCGGGCCAGCGCAGCGTGGTTGCGATGCTGATCTCGGACTGTCCACCCGCGGGCACGCTCAGATCCCAGACGGACACCCCGCGACGATCCTCGAAATCGGTTTCCGTGGGCGCGGGGGTGGCATTCACGGTCACGTTCAGCTCTTCCTGTTCGGAATAGGTCGTGGGGAAGAACACCCGCAGGTCTTCGGCGTTGCCGCTTAGGTTCTCGACCCGCACCAAGGCCTGATGGGTCTGAGACGTGGCGGATTTGATGAACCCGCGCTCGCCTACTTGATTATCCTTTACGATATAGGTCAGGCGGATGTGCTCGACCGGACCGAAGGGCAGGTCGGCCGTATCGGCAGCTGCAATCGGCAAGAAATCGTCCTCGGCAACCAAAACACCATCCCGATAGAAGCTTGCCAGCCCGCCAAGCAATGGTGCGCCGCTGTTATTGGTCAGCGAAGCCACCAGATAGGCGGTGTCGTCACGTCGAGGCGCGGCGTGAATCTGGGTTTCGATAGGCAGTTCAAGCTGACCAAATTCAAGAAGAAGAGTGTCAGATGGGCCAATGCTTACGGGCTGGGAGTAATCATAGGTGACGGCAAATTCGCCATAGTTCGCGCCGAACGCGGCTTCCTCGACGACGACGATCTCTTCCTCATATAACGCGTCGGCCGAATACCCTGCGACCTCGCTTCGTTTCAACGTGACGGGCTCAGGGTCGTAAACACGGGCGTGTCGGCCAAGCACGCGGCTGGGGCCGGTTTGTCCGTTGGGGTCTGTGGTGGACAGCTTCAGGTCAATGTCTTGCCAGCTTACCTCGCCTGAAGCCTTAATGCCTGCTTTGCGGTGAACCAAAAGCGTGTCTGGCGTGTCCGAGTTCAGGTGCACCTCGTAAATAGGCTGCCAGTAAGCCCCTTCTGCATAGGCGATCAATTCAATCTGAGCGTCGGTTGCGGCTGGGGTGCTTAGGCGAACCGCCCACAGATTCTCGCCTTCCTCGGGTGGCAACATCCGGGACAGTTTGGTTTGCGCTTTGGCAAGGTCTTCGGCCAGCTCTATCTTTCGCTCTTTTGCGGCGCTGATCTGGGCTGACTGTTTGGTGATCTCGGCATGCGTCGCCTCGGTCTCGCTCAGCACCGTGGTTGATATGGTCAGGATGTCCTTCGCATCCAATTCCAGATCTCCGGCAGACAGGGACCCCAAGAACGCGAGCTGAGCCTCAAGGGCACGCATCCGTCCGCTCAGTTCCATCATGGTCTGATCATGCGCCTCAAGCGCATCTTGTGCGGTGTCCACGGCAGCCTGCGCGGCAGCCTGATCCGGGGTCAGATAGGCATCCTGATCCTGTACCCCACCTTCTTGCAACTTCACCTGCGTGATGGTCACGCCCTCTGTCACACTGCGGATCTGAGGGATGCTGTCGTGATCGCTAAACTCAAACGGAAACAGCACCTCGTGCGTGCCGGCGGGCAGCGTCAGGGTGATGTGATGCGTGACCTCGGCCACCTGAGGATAAAGCGTTGCCGACACGGCGCGGGGTGCGGTGTGGAAGGTGTCGGCAAAGGAAGGGGCTGCGGTCAGCAGCAGAAGGGGCAAAGTATAACGCATGGAAAATGCCTTTTAACAGTCAGATACAACAGCGGCATCGCTGTATGCGAGAGTGTTTCAGACCCAATTCCCCTTGCCAATGCCCCAAACGAAAAAGCCCCGCTGTTCGGCGGGGCTTTTCCTATTCGACTGTCAGGAGGTTTAGCCCTTCTTCAGAACCTCACGGCCCAGCAGCTCAGCGATCTGGACGGCGTTCAGGGCAGCACCCTTACGCAGGTTGTCCGAAACGCACCACATGTTCAGGCCGTTCTCGACCGTCACGTCCTGACGGATACGGCTGATGAAGGTCGCGAAATCGCCTACGCATTCGACCGGAGTGACATAGCCACCGTTCTCGCGCTTATCCACGACCAGAATGCCGGGGGCTGTACGCAGGATGTCGCGGGCTTCGTCTTCGTCCAGGAACTCTTCGGTTTCGATGTTGATCGATTCCGAGTGGCCAACGAAGACCGGCACGCGCACGCAGGTCGCAGTGACTTTGATCGACGGATCGACGATCTTCTTCGTCTCGGCGATCATCTTCCATTCTTCTTTCGTGTCGCCCGAGTCCATGAAGACGTCGATGTGCGGGATCACGTTGAAGGCGATCTGCTTGGGATAGACCTTCGGTTCCACTTCCTGACCCGGCACATACATGCCCTTGGTCTGGTTCCACAGCTCGTCAATCGCGTCTTTGCCCGAACCGGACACCGACTGATAGGTCGACACGACAACGCGTTTGATTTTGGCGCGGTCATGCAGAGGCTTCAGCGCAACAACCATCTGCGCAGTCGAGCAGTTGGGGTTCGCGATGATGTTCTTGTTCTTATAGCCGTGGATCGCCTGCGGGTTTACCTCGGGCACGATCAGCGGGATGTCGGGGTCATACCGGTACAGCGACGAGTTATCGATCACCACACAACCCGCTTTCGCAGCTTTGGGCGCGTATTGCTTGGTCGCTTCCGAGCCCACGGCGAACAGCGCCATGTCCCAGCCGGTGAAGTCGAAGGTGTCCAGATCCTGGGTGGTCAGGGTCTTGTCACCAAAGCTGACTTCAGTACCGAGCGAACGGCGCGATGCAAGCGCGGCGATCTCGTCTACAGGAAACTGGCGCTCTGCCAGGATGTTCAGCATTTCGCGGCCCACGTTGCCCGTGGCGCCTACGACGGCGACTTTATAGCCCATTACGGCCTCCTATAATGAATCTGTCTTTGAACCACCCAAAGACGGGGGGTTCCATAGAGCAATTCTGCCTTGCAGAAAAGGCCTTTCGCGGTACGCACGTATCATTTGTCGTTGACTTGTGTGGTTTTGGCTGTGATACGCGGGGTAACTGTCCGGTCGACGCGTGAGCGACCCGCCCCAGATGTGAGGCAGACAGTCTTTTCCACAAGTTCCCAAATCACGCGGGGTTCTAGCGGCCAAATCGGCGCATGGGCATTCGGCCCGCGCGCGAGCATTTGCTGCAAACCTAAGCGACGGGCGCAACTGCCCCACCCGCGTGAAAGCGGTGCACCATCGCGTGTGCCAGAAAGACGAAGATGACGAAATTTGCAGATCTCGGGCTGGACCCGAAACTGGTCTCGGCCGTGACAGACGCCGGTTACGAGACCCCCACCCCCATTCAAATTCAGGCCATTCCCTTGGTGCTGGAAGGCCGTGACGTAATGGGTCTGGCCCAAACCGGCACCGGCAAGACCGCCGCGTTTGGCCTGCCTTTGATCCACCAACTGTTGGGCAACCATGACAAGCGTCAGTCAAAATCGGTCAAGGCACTGGTGCTGGCGCCGACGCGCGAGCTGGTCAATCAGATTGCCGACAACCTGCGCGCTTATGTGCAGGGCACGCACCTGAAAGTACGCACTGTGGTCGGCGGTATGTCGATCAACAAACAGATCAGCATGCTGGCGCCGGGAATTGATATTCTTGTCGCCACGCCGGGACGCCTTATCGACCTAATGGATCGCGGTGCGATTCGCTTGGACACGGCAACGTTCCTTGTGTTGGACGAAGCCGACCAGATGCTCGACATGGGCTTTATCCACGCGCTGCGCAAAATTGCCCCTGCGCTGGGCGAACCCCGCCAGACGATGCTGTTTTCCGCAACCATGCCCAAGCTGATGGCAGAGCTGTCGAAAGCATACCTGACAGATCCCGCCCGCGTGCAGGTGTCGCCCCCCGGTAAAGCCGCGGACAAGGTGACCCAAGGTCTGTACTATTGTCCCGACCGCAACGCGAAAATCAACAAACTGATCGACCTTCTGGGTCATGACGAAGATGCGCTTTCGCTGGTCTTCTCGCGTACCAAACACGGTGCCGAGAAGCTGATGAAGCACCTTGTGACCAAGGGCTTCAAGGCGGTCTCGATCCACGGCAACAAAAGTCAGGGCCAACGTGATCGCGCGCTTGCAGCTTTCCGCGCAGGCGAGGCACGTATTCTGGTCGCAACTGATGTGGCCGCGCGCGGGATCGACATTCCCGGCGTCAGCCATGTCTATAACTTCGACCTACCCGAGGTCGCCGACAACTATGTCCACCGCATTGGCCGTACTGCGCGTGCTGGTGCCGATGGCGACGCGATTTCCTTCGTGTCCGGTGTTGAACTGGGCCTGTTGCGTGACATCGAAAAGGTCATGAAGATCGAAATCCCCGTGCTGGGCGGCAAACGCCCCGCCGAGGAAAAACGCCCTCAGCGCGGTCAAGGCGGCGGTGGTGGTGGCGGTCGTCGCGGTGGCGGCGGCGGTGGCGCAGCTGCAGGCGGTGGACGCAGGCCGCGTGGCGCACAAGGGCAGAAACCTGCTGGCAACCCCGGAGGCGCACCTAAACAGCGTCGTCGCAGGCCCCGTAAGTCGGCTTAATCGGTGCGGTCCTGACTGAACAGATACAGCAGGCAGCCGATCAAGCCAGGAACGGCAAAGAACAGGAACACGGCCTGATAGGGGGCCGTGACCGACACGTCCGGACCCTGCGCCGAACGATAGACACTGGCCGAGGCGTACTGGAAAACACCCACGCCGCCGATCCCAAACATATTCATCAGCGTCACGCCCCGCCCAACAAGGTGGGGCGGATAGAAGCTGCGTCCATGCGCCATCAAAAGCGGGAAGCTTGAGGCAAACAAGCCGATGGCGGCCATGGTCAGCGCCACGCGCCAGATCCCGGCCTCGGGCGCGAACCATAGCAGAAACACCATAAAGACCGCGACGATGTTGCCAGTAAAGATCACCCATTTACGGGTGCCAAAGATGCGGTCCATCGGTCCATAAGTGAAGCTGCCGATCACCATAGCCAGAGCAATCGCCATTGTGACCCAGCCGATGCCTGTGGTGTCCAATCCATAGACATCGCGTAGGAACGGACCGGCCCAGCTGCCGCGCAGCCCGGCCGCCGCCGCATAGTTGACGAACATAAGCGGGAACAAAGCCCAAAGTGCGGGCATTTTTAGAAGGTCCAGAACGGATCCTTTGGCTTGTCCTTCTTCAACTTCGACCTTCGGCGGGTTATCCACCGTCACCATGATCAACGCGGCAACCACCAATGTCACAGTCGCCAAAGCCCACAGGCAAGTACGCCAGCCAAACTGTTCAACGGCCAGCGCCAGTGGCAAGGCGCCTGCGATATTGCCCAAAGCTCCAAAGCCAATCACCATCCCGGCCAGAGTGCCAAAGACGGCGGGGGAATAGAGCCGCGCGAAGATGAAATAGCTGGCCATCAGCACAGGGGAGCACCCGATACCGATCAAGATCATCGCATAGAGGATATGATCAGGCGTGGTGGCCATGGCAAAAAGCGCGGCGCCTCCGGCACCGCCAAGCGCCAAAAGACCTGCTGCCACTTTGCGCGGACCAATGTTGTCCAACGCCCAGCCGACAGGGATCTGCATCAGGGCAAAGACCAGAAACCACGCGCCTGACGCCTGTGCCAGATCCTCGGGCGTCGCGCCCAGATCCGTCTTCAGCGCAGGCGTCATCACCGCCAAAAAGGCGCGATAGAACTGGCTTAGGACGTAAGCCACAATCAAAGTGATGATACCAACCCGCATAGTGCTCTCCTCGCGATAACCCGCGCACAAGACACGGGTCGAAAGGATTTGGCAAGCGGGCTGGTAGTTCTACCTGATCAGCCGTTGCGCACGGTGTCGATCATCAGCTGCACATTCTCGGGATCAGCGTCCGGGGTGATCCCGTGGCCAAGGTTGAAAATATGCGGACCGTTCTTGAACGCCTCGACGATGGCGCGGGTTTCATCGACCAGTGCCTGACCGCCGGTAACCATGTGGCTGGACTTCAGGTTGCCCTGCACACAGCCATCGACCTGAACATTCGCCGCCGCCCATTCCGGGCTGACCGAGTTGTCCAGCGCCACACAATCCACGCCGGTAGCTTTGGCAAAGCCTACATAGCCCTCGCCTGCTTCGCGCGGGAAGCCGATGACGGGAATGCCGGGGTGACGTTTCTTCAGCTCGGACGTGATTACACGCGCGGGTTCAACCGCGTACTTCTGGAAGTCCTCGCCCTTCAGCGACCCGGCCCAGCTGTCAAACAGCTTCACCACTTCGGCACCGGCTTCGATCTGTTTGGACAGATACTCAATAGTGCCCTCGGTCAGGCGATCCATCACGGCTTCGAACAGCGGACGGTTTTCAGCCTTCAGCGCGTGCGCCGGACCTTGGTCTTTGGTGCCCTGACCCGCGATCATATAGGTCGCAACCGTCCAAGGCATCCCAGCGAACCCGATCAGAGTGGTCTCTTCCGGCAGTTCGCGGCGCAGGATGCGGACGGTTTCGTAAATCGGGTTCAGCGTCTCGTGAATGTCTTCCTTGCCCGACAGCTTGTCGAAATCGGCTTGGCTTGTGATCGTCGACAGACGCGGGCCTTCCCCGGTCACAAACCACAGATCCGCACCAAGCGCCTGCGGCAGCAGCAGGATGTCGGCAAACAGGATCGCCGCATCAAAGCCGTAGCGGCGGATGGGCTGCAGAGTAACTTCGGCTGCAAGCTCTGGATTGTAGCAGAGTTTCAGGAAATCTCCGGCTTGGGCGCGCGTGGCGCGATACTCGGGCAGATAGCGTCCCGCCTGACGCATCATCCAGATCGGAGGTGTCGGAAGGGTCTCGCCTGCAAGTGCGCGCAGAATGGTCTTTTGCTGGGTCATAAGGTGGCCTTTCCTGTCTGGTTCCAAGCCTCGTCCCAAAGCAGCGGCAAGATGTCAAGCGCTGGGGGTGTCGCAGGCATGGACAGAGGGGGGCTTCACGCGTAAACCAACCGCCATGACTTACACGCTTCCGACCCCCGACGCCCCCTTGAATATTGGCACACGTGGCAGCCCCTTGGCGCTGGCGCAGGCCTATGAAACGCGCCGCCGCCTGATGGCTGCGTTCGATCTGCCGGAGGCGGCGTTCGAGATCGTGGTGATTCATACCACCGGCGACAACCGCTCGATGATCGACGCGGACCGCCCGCTGAAAGAGATCGGCAACAAAGGCCTGTTCACCAAGGAAATCGAAGAGGCGATGCTGGATGGGCGCATCGACATCGCAGTGCATTCGATGAAGGATATGCCGGTCGAACAGCCTGACGGGCTGGTGCTGGAGTGCTATTTGCCGCGTGAAGACACGCGCGATGCGTTCGTGTCGATCAAGTACAAATCGATTGCTGAGCTGCCGGAGGGCGCCGTCGTCGGCACCTCGTCCCTGCGCCGCAAATCGCAGCTTTTGAACCGCCGTCCCGACCTGAGCGTGGTCGAGTTTCGCGGCAACGTTCAAACTCGCCTGAAAAAGCTGGGTGACAACGTGGCCGAAGCGACTTTCCTTGCGATGGCAGGCCTGAACCGTCTGGGCATGGACGACGTCCCCGCCACGGCGATCGAGACGGCTGATATGCTGAACGCTGTGGCCCAAGGGGCCATTGGCATTGAACGTCGTGCAGACGATGCCCGCGCCAAGGACATGCTGGATGCGATCCACAACCTTGAAACGGGTCAACGTCTGGCCGCTGAACGTGCTTTCCTAGGGGCGCTGGACGGATCCTGCGAAACGCCGATTGCGGGGCTGGCGACGCTTGACGGCGACACCCTGACCTTGAAGGGCGAGATCCTGCGCACGGATGGATCGGAAAGCGTGGCCGACCAGATCTCGGGTCCGATTGCAGACGGGCCGGAACTGGGGCGAACGCTGGCTGAAAAGCTGTTGTCGCAAGTGGGCGACGACTTTTTCGACTGGAAATAAAAAAAGGCCCGGCATCGCAGCCGGGCCTTTCTTCTTTTCAATACGTGCTTACAGGCGCTCGATGGCCAGAGCGATCCCCTGACCGCCGCCGATGCACATGGTGATCAGCGCTTTCGAGCCGCCGATGCGTTCCAGCTCGTACAGCGCTTTCACAGTGATGATTGCGCCCGTGGCGCCGACCGGGTGACCCAGCGCAATCGCGCCGCCGTTCGGGTTCACTTTGGCCGTGTCCAGATCCAGCCCTTTGTTCACCGCAATGGCTTGAGAGGCGAAGGCCTCGTTCGATTCGATCACGTCGAAATCAGCAACCGACAGACCGGTTTTAGCCAAAAGGTTCTCGACCGCCGGGACGGGGCCAATGCCCATGACCTCGGGCCGCACGCCCGCATGGCCATAGCCAATGATGCGCGCTTTGGGTTTCAGGCCAGCGGCTTCGGCCGCGTCCGCCCGTGCCAGAACCAGCGCAGCAGCACCGTCATTGATGCCCGAGGCATTGCCTGCGGTGACGCTGCCATCTTTCTGGAACGCGGGGCGCAGGCCAGCAAGCGTTTCGGCTGTCGTCGGTTTGGGGTGTTCGTCGCGGGCAAAGGCCACCATCTCGCGGCGCTTCTTGACTTCGATGGGCACGATCTGGCTGTCGAAATACCCGGCTTCGATCGCAGCAGCGGCGCGGCGCTGGCTTTCAACCGCAAACGCGTCCTGATCTTCGCGGGTCACGCTGTTCTCGGACGCGACGTTTTCCGCGGTGATGCCCATGTGACCGGTGCCAAACGGGCAGTTCAGCGCGCCCAGCATCATATCTTGTGCGCCGGTGTCACCCATCTTCTGACCCCAGCGTGCCTGCGGCAGGATATAGGGCGAGCGGCTCATGTTTTCGGCCCCACCTGCCACGGCAAAGTTCGCGTCGCCCAGCATCAGGTTTTGGGTGGCCGACACGATGGCCTGCAGCCCGGACCCGCACAGACGGTTCACGTTCATTGCCGGGGCGGTGTCGGGAATGCCAGCTTCGATTGCGGCAACGCGCGACAGGTACATGTCGCGGGGTTCGGTGTTGATCACGTGACCGAACACAACATGCCCGATCTGTTCTGGGGATACGCCCGCGCGGGCCATTGCTTCGCGGGTGACGGTTGCACCAAGCGCGCTGGGTGGGGTTTGGGCAAGGCTGCCACCGAAGCCACCAATGGCGGTGCGCACACCTTCAAGAATAACGATATCGGACATTTCAGGATCTCCAGTTTTGCGTTGCTGGTACTGTGCCGCAAAGCAGAAGATCTGTCTTGTGTAACGCTCCGTCAGAGGGGAGGGGTCAGCTTTCAGCCGTGTTGCCGGGGTCCAGTTTGTGCAGCAGGCTGGTCAGGGCTTCACGAAAGCATCCGTCCTCTTGTCCCAACAACGTTGTCAGTTGCGCCTCATACTTGCCGGCAATCGGGGCCAAGGCATCAATCATCGCACGTCCTTTGTCGGTCAGGCTAAGCTCGACCAGACGGCGATCATTGGGATTGATGGTCTTGGTGATGTATCCCGCCGCCTCAAGCCGAGATGCCGCCCGGCTGACCTTGGGTTTGTCCATGTCTACACGCTTGTGGATCTCGCGCACGCTGACGCTGTCGGCTTGGCTTAAATGCGCCACGACGCGCCATTCCGAGACCGAAATCCCATAGGCGTCGCGGTAGTGTTTCGAAAACTCCGCGCTGACACGGCTGGACAGAACGGCGATCTGGTACGGCAGGAAATCGTCGAGTTTAAAGCTGGTCACGCCTAAGCCTTTCGTTTCTTTCCCAACAATCTGCCCTGTGTGCGCGCGCAAGGCAAGCCAGTCAGATCAATGGGTCATATGCCCATTGCAAAAGTGCCTGTCGCTGACGCGGACGACAGAAGATGTCCCCCGGATAGCAATTCGCGCGGATCTGCCCGGCATGACGCGCGAAGGCACGCCAGCGTTTAATCTGCGCTGCATCAGTGTCGGGGAGGCGACGACCCAAATGATAGCGGCAATACCACTGGAACCAACCGCGTGGATCAGGGCCGATGATCCATCCCTTCTCGCGCCACACCGACAGCGGTTGGCGACTTTTTATGCCGAAATAGTTGACCGATGGGTCAGGACGATCCGACAGCTTGGCACCCTCAAACCAATTGGCGGGGAATTCGCCCCGGCAATCGTTCAGGTATTTGCCTTCGAAAACGCCCATGGCCAACATTTCAGCGGGGGTATGGTGCGGGGAAAAACCTGGGTCGAAGTCCTCGCCCTCTGGGGCATCTAACACGTAGGTGTAGCCAGATTGCATCCGGTCATCGACGTGGATTTCGTCCCCGATCATCAAAGCTTACACCCACTTTGCCATCGGCGGCAGGCTCATCAGCACCGCATTGGCGTCGTGACCTGTTGCCAAGCCAAACTTGGTGCCACGATCATAGACTAGGTTGTATTCGGCATAGAGACCGCGATGTACCAGCTGCGTGTCCTTGTCAGCATCGTCCCATAGTGTGTTGCGGCGCTTTTCGGTCACCGGCACGAAGGCGGGCAAGAAGGCGCGGCCAATGTCTTGGGTCAGGGCGAAGTCCGTCTCCCAATCGCCAGTGTTGCGGTCATCCATGAAGATCCCACCAACACCACGGGCGCGGCCGCGGTGAGGCACATAGAAATACTCGTCCGCCCATTCCTTCAGCTTGCCGTAGAGCGCGGGGTCATGGGGATCCAGATGCTCTTTCTGAACGTTGTGGAAATGCGCGGTGTCCTCGTCATATTCGATGCAGGGGTTCAGGTCTGAACCACCGCCGAACCACCACGCGCCGGGGGTCCAGAACATACGGGTGTTCATATGCACCGCAGGGCAATGCGGGTTCTGCATGTGGGCAACCAGGGAAATACCCGAGGCCCAAAAGCGGGGATCATCCTCGATCCCGGGAACACCACGGGCGGCCATCGCTTGTTGGGCAGGCTTGCCCAACGTGCCATAGACGGTCGAGATGTTGACGCCCACTTTTTCAAACACGCGACCACCGCGCATGACGCTCATCAGTCCACCACCGGCATCTGATCCGTCATCCGACTGGCGCGTGGTCTTCGTGACCTCGAACCGACCGGCGGGTTGATCCGACAGCGGGCCGTCCGTCTGGCTGTCTTCCAGCGCCACAAACGCTGCAACGATCTGGTCGCGCAGGTCGTGGAACCACTGGCTGGCGCGTGCTTTTTGATCGGTCATCTGGTCGGTCATCGGTGGCTCCGGGTGTCAATTTAAACTGCTACGCGATCAGCTATCAAAGCTGCGCAGGTTTGGCAAAAGGCAGGATGTCGCGCGGGATGCGTCCCTTAGTGTGCGGGGTTGCCCACAGCGTCCAACAGGCTGCGCCCGCCATCGACCTGCATGATATGTCCGGTCATGAAGCTGGACCCTTCCGAGGCCAGAAACTGAACCGCTTCGGTGATGTCCGCGGCCGGTGCAATCCGTCCAAGGGGCGTGCCCTCGATGATATCGGCGCGGGTCTCGGGGGTCTCGCGGATCGTGTTGCGCAGGCTTGCGCTCATCAATGATCCGAACGACACGGCGTTCACGCGAATACGGTTGGGGGCAAGGGCCACGGCCAGCGACCGGGTCATCTGATCCACCGCGGCCGAGGCGATCGAATAGGCCATCAATCCGGGCTGCGTACGGGTCGATGCGATCGAAGACAGGTTCACGATTGCACCGAGTGGGGTCTCATCGTCTTCGTCGTCCAGATCCTCGCCCTGCAGGATCATCCGTTTGGCGACCAGTTGGCTGAGGCGCAGGCTGGTCATCAGGTTTTGATCAAGCAAAGACGTGACCGATTTGTCATCCACGTCCAGAGGATCGGCCAAAGCCACCTGACGCGATGCGTTGATCAGAATATCCACGCGTTCAAAGGCATCAATCGTCGCGGACAGCAGGTTTGCAATCGTCAGTTTCTCGCGCAGGTCGCCTGCGAAGATGCGGGTGTTTCCGGCCTCGTCACTGTCTTCGTCTGGGTTCGGCCCCCATTGATCCAAAAGCCCAGCCTCGTCCATGTCAGCACACACCACGTTGGCGCCGTGATCGGCAAAATGGCGGGCGATGGACAGGCCGATGCCATTGGCGGCGCCGGTGATGATGGCGGTCTTACCTGCGATGTTGAAAGACATAAGCTCTCCTGTCTCTGGGCGATTCCCCGCGCCAGACTAGCGGAAGTTACCGCGCCATGCGATGAGGTTTCAGCCCCGCCAACAGCTTGAAGCCGGATGTGCCGCCCAGATCCTCGACCACGCGGAAATGCTTGGCCAGCGTTTCCTCGTAGGGCAGGTGGCGATTGGCAACCATGACGAAGCGGCCCGAAGGCTTCAGGATGCGTGCGGCCGACTGGATAAATGCCTGCCCCAGCTCGGGACGGCCAGCGCGGCTGGTGTGAAACGGAGGGTTCGAGATCACCACGTCATAGGGCTGATCCGGCGTGAACGTCGTCGCGTCGTCCCAGACGAACTGCGCGCGCGGATCGTCGATGTTGCGACGGGCGCAGTCCAGCGCAACTTTGTCGGCTTCGATCAGGTCCAGAACGTCGACGCCTTCGCGCGACAGGATGTGGCGCGACAAATATCCCCAGCCAGCGCCCAGATCCGCAACGCGGCCGTTGATGGCGTCTGGCATGGCCGCGGCAAGAACCTCGGACCCTTTGTCGATCTTCTCGGCCGAGAAGACACCCGGGCGCGTGGTAAAGCCGTCGGGCAGGGCGATGTCTCGGGCCGCCCACTCGGGAGCGTCCAGGCCTTGGAACCAGACGATCTTGCCGTGCGCCTTGGACAGGTTGCCCAACAGGTTTGCACGCTTTTTCAGGGTTCTCAGGTGGCTGTCCATTCCGTCGGTTTTCTGGCCGTCCAGAACGACCAATCCGCCCTGCGTGGCCTGATCAGCGGCATGAAGCCACGCCTGCGCTTGCGTTTTCGAGCGGGGCGCACAGATCAGCGCAGCGGCAAACCCCGTGTCCGGCAGATCGTTGATCACGTCAAAACCGCGCGCAGTCCAGAACTGCACATCGGGGTAGAAGTGGCTGTAAATCGTCACGCGGTCTTTCGGCAGCGCCGAGACGTCGTGATCTGGCGTCGGGCCGATCACCAGAATGCCGCCATCGTCGGGCAGCGCAATCAGCCCATCATCTAGGGCAATGGACAAACGTGTTTGAAGCATTTCAGACCCCGCGCGCGGCGGTCATTCCTTTTCCATGGTGCATTGCAGCGGGTGCTGGTGTTCGCGCGCCAGCTGCATCACCTGAGTGACCTTGGTTTCGGCAATCTCGTACGAGAAGACACCCGCTACGGCCAGCCCTTTCTTATGCACGGTCAGCATCAGCTCGAACGCTTGCGAATGGTTCAGGCCGAAGAAGCGCTCCAGCACCATGACGACGAACTCCATCGGGGTGAAATCGTCATTCAGCAACAGCACCTTGTACATCGGAGGGCGTTTGGTCTTGGGCTTGGTTGCAACCGCAAGGCCAGCTTCGCCGTCATCATCGGGGCGACCCGAGGACAGGATGAAGGGGGATGTTGTCATGTCGACATCGCTCCGTGGGTTGCAATCAATGGCATCCGGGACACTCAATATAGGGCTTGCCTGTTCCGAGAAAAGGGGCAGGGCGCTGTGCATCCGAAACCGCTCATACAAAATGAGGGCGAAGTTCTCAACATTTGGTTTCGACAATAGGCTGAGAAGTGACAGCTCCGCTGATAGCGAGGTTCTTCAAGCACAAGGTAGGTGCGCAGATCTGGTAAGCATGTCCTTACTGCACCCAACATCTTGGGGGTAATTGCCTGCCGTGGCCGTCAAGACACGCAATAGGGCTTTGAAAATAATCGGTTTCCCAAACGAAATCCGCGTGCTAGCCTAAAAAAAACAAATCAGCTGGGCAAAAGATCCGGCGATTGAGGCAGAAAAGGTAACCGTCGTGATGACGCGTTTTAAGCAGTTGGTCCGTTTCGGGCTATTTCTTGCAGTTATTGGTTGTTTGGTGGCCCTTGCCCCCATGCGCGCACACGCTGCGCCCTATGCGGCGATGGTGATTGATGCGCGTACCGGCAAAGTTCTGCACTCTCGCAATGCTGATACCCGGCTACACCCGGCCTCGCTGACCAAGATGATGACGCTTTATGTTGCGTTCGAAGCCATCAAGCATGGCGAGATCTCGGCCGACACGGTCGTGACCATCACGGGCAAGGCCGCGGCCGAGCCTCCGTCGAAGCTGGGTCTGCGCAAAGGTCAGAAAATCAAGCTGCGCTATCTGATCCGCGCCGCCGCCGTGAAATCTGCGAATGATGCGGCCACGGCGATTGGTATTGCGATCTCGGGGTCCGAAGCCGCCTTTGCACGTCGCATGAACCGCACCGCCAAGGCGCTGGGCATGACGCGCACCCATTTCAAGAATGCGCACGGTCTGACCGAAAGCGGTCACCTGTCTACGGCGCGTGACATGACCACGTTGGGCCGTCACTTGTTTTATGACCACCCGGATTACTACAACCTGTTCTCGCGACGTTCGACCCATGCCGGTATGAAATCCGTCAACAACACCAACCGCCGTTTTCTGAACAGCTACAAAGGTGCTGATGGCATCAAGACCGGCTTTACGAATGCAGCCGGGTTTAATCTGGTGGCGTCTGCTGAACGGGGACAAGAACGGATTATTACAACCGTATTTGGTGGACGTTCTACGGCCTCGCGTAACGCCAAGGTTGCCGAACTGATGAACCTTGGTTTCCGCCGCGCACCCAGCCATGCAGCTGTACGTAAACCTGCCTTGCCGGTTTACGCAGGCAATGTTGGAAGTGACACACCCGAGCCCGGCGCAGCCGGCAAGACCATCCGCTTGATCACAGCTGTCAAACGCAGCCCACGTCCCGCGCCTCGTCCGGGTGCGGCGCAAGAGCCGATCGCTGACACCCAGCTGGCAAGTCTGACAGACAGTATCAAAGATGCCGTTGTCGCTGTGACGGAAGAGGCTCCGAAAACGCCGGAAGCCGAAGCTGTCGCCTTGGCACCGGCGATCGACACAACGCCCGTGCCGACATCGGCTCGCCCCCTTGGGGCGGATGCAACGCTTACCCCCGCGGCCATGGCCTCGCCTCCGCCGCGCCCGGCCACCATCATCCTGACCTCGCTTGAACCTGCAGCAAAGCCCGCTGCAGTCGCGCCCGAGATCGTGACGCGCATGTCCTCTTCTGGTGGGCGGCACTACGCGATCAACGTGGGGGTTCTAGGGTCACGCTATCAGGCCGAACGTCGGCTGCTGAAAACCGCCCTGCGCGAGATCGACACGCTGGATGAAGCTCTGCGCAAGGTCGTTAAGCGTTCGGACGGGTGGCATGCAAATTTTGTCAGCCTGTCACAGGAACAGGCTGATCTGGCCTGTCGCCGCCTGAACGCCCGCAACACGCGGTGCAAGGTAATCGGGCCTTCTTGATCTACTGATCTATTGCGAAACGGCGTCGCTGGCCTTCATATCGAAGGCCGCCGCCATCAGTGCACGTGTATAGTCCGTCGCCGGCGCGTCAAAGATCTGATCCGCGTCGCCGCTTTCCACCACATCGCCCGCCCGCATCACCAGCACTTTATGGCTAAGCGCACGCACGACGCGCAGGTCATGGCTGATGAACAGATAGGCCAGCCCATGCTTTCTTTGCAGGCTGCGCAGAAGTTCGACGATTTGCACCTGCACAGTCATATCAAGCGCGGACGTCGGTTCATCCAGCACCACCAGTTTCGGGCGTAGGATCATGGCTCGCGCAATGGCAATGCGCTGACGTTGACCGCCCGAAAACTCGTGCGGATAGCGGTGCATGGTTTCGGGGTCCAACCCAACCTCGTCCATGATCTCGGACACCATTTCGCGCCGGTTGCGACCGGGTTCCAGCCCGTGAACGGACAGACCTTCGGCGATGATCTCCTCGGCGGTCATGCGAGGGGAGAGCGACCCATAGGGGTCTTGGAACACGATCTGCATGTCGCGGCGCAGGGGTTGCAGCTGACGTGACTTGAGACCTTGAATGCCGTCGCCCATGAAAACAATCGGCCCGTCCGAGCTGATCAGTCGCATGACGGCCAGAGCCAGCGTTGTCTTGCCCGATCCACTTTCGCCGACAATGCCGATGGTTTCACCTGCGCGCACGTTGAAGGTTGCGGCGTTCACGGCCTTGATATGCCCGACCGTGCGGCGCATCAGGCCGCGTTGGATCGGAAACCAGATGCGCAGATCTTTGGCAGAAGCGATTTCGGGTGCGTCCGCGGGGACCGGATCCGGGCGGCCATGTGTCTCGGCGCCCAAAAGCATCTTGGTATAGTCGTGCTGTGGGTTCTCGAATACCTCGGCGGTCGGGCCGGTCTCGACGATCTCGCCGTCTTTCATGACGCAGACGCGATCCGCGATCTTGCGCACGATGCCAAGGTCGTGAGTGATGAACAGAAGGCTCATCCCTTCGCTGTCCTTTAGATCCGCCAGCAGATCGAGGATTTGCGCCTGAATGGTAACGTCCAGCGCGGTGGTGGGTTCGTCGGCGATCAACAGCTCGGGCCCGTTGGCCAGCGCCATGGCGATCATCACACGCTGACGTTGCCCACCGGACAGCTGGTGCGGATAATGCGCCAGCCGCGTTTCCGCGTCACGTATGCCGACCTTGTCCAGAAGCTCTAGAATGCGGGTGCGCACGGCGTCTCCGGTCAGCCCTTGATGCAGCTGGATCGACTCTGCCATCTGCTTTTCGATCGTGTGCAGTGGGTTCAGGGATGTCATCGGCTCTTGGAAAATGAAGCTGATGTCGTTGCCGCGCACGTCACGCAGGTCGGACTTGGACGCGCCGATCATCTCGCGACCTTCATAGGTGATCGACCCGGTAACCTCGGCGCTGTCGGGCAGAAGTGACACGGTCGACAGCGCGGACACGGATTTGCCCGATCCGCTTTCGCCAACCAGCGCGACAGTTTCGCCCTGCTCCACGTGAAAGCTGATCCCACGCACGGCGGGGTGGCTTTGCCCGTCCTGTCGGAACGAAACGCTCAGGTTGTTGACGGTCAGAAGGCTCATTGGAAGGTCTTTCTTGGGTCAAACGCGTCCCGCACGCCTTCAAAGATGAAGACGAGCAGCGACAGTAGGATCGAGAAGGTCATGAAGGCCGTAAAGGCCAGCCACGGGGCTTGCAGGTTCTGCTTCGCCTGACGGGTCAGCTCGCCTAGTGATGGGGCCGATGACGGAAGTCCGAAGCCAAGGAAGTCCAGCGTCGCCAGCGTCGAGATCGTGCCGGTGATGATGAACGGCAGCATGGTCAGCGTGGCGACCATCGCGTTGGGCAGGACATGGCGAAGCATGATCACGCGGTTCGAGACCCCCAGCGCGCGGGCGGCGCGGACATATTCGAAGTTACGCGCGCGCAGGAATTCAGCCCGGACAACGCCCACCAAAGCGGGCCAGCCGAACAGCACCGTGACGAAAACCAGCAGCCAGAAACTTCGCCCCAAGATCGCAAACAGGATGATGATCACGTAGAGCGACGGGGTCGAAGCCCAGATTTCCAGAATCCTCTGGAAGATCAGGTCAATCCAGCCACCGAAATAGCCCTGAATGGCCCCTGCGGCGATGCCGATGACTGAGGTCAGCACCGTAACGACAATGGTGAAGAACACCGACAGACGGAAGCCATAGATGACACGGGCCAGCACGTCGCGCGCGGTATCGTCTGTGCCCAGAACGTGTTTGGCATCCGGGGCGCTGGGGGCGGCGCCGTCGATGTCGTTGATGGTCGTATAGCTGTAGGGGATTGGTGGCCAGATCAGCCACCCTTTGTTGATCGGTTCACCCTCGACTGTGCCGGTCTTGGCTTCGGCAATCACGCCTTCGGGATCGTCCCAGCAGGCTTCGGACCCTTGGGCGATGATCAGACATTTGACCTCGATATCGCCATAGACGGCCTCGGTCCGGAAATCGCCTCCAAACGCGGTTTCCGGGTAGAACTTGACGACGGGCATATAGAAGCCGCCGTCATATTTCACCAAGATCGGTTTGTCGTTGGCCAGAAGCTCGGCGAACAAGGACAAGCCAAACAGGATCGTGAACAGGATCAGCGACCAGAAGGCGCGACCATTGCGGCGGAAGTTGCGCCAGCGGCGTTGGTTCAGGGGGGAAAGCGCCATGATCAGACCTCGCGCCCCTCAAAGTCGATGCGGGGATCGACGAAGACATACATGAGGTCCGACAGGATGCCGATCAGCAGGCCCAGCAGGCCAAAGACAAAGAGCGTCCCGAAGATGACCGGATAGTCGCGGGCCAGCGCGGCCTCGTAGCCCAGTCGCCCAAGCCCATCGAGTGAGAAGAGGGTTTCGATGATGACCGAACCACCGAAGAACACGCCCAGAAAGACCGAAGGAAAACCGGCGATCACGATCAGCATCGCGTTGCGGAAGACATGACCGTAAAGCACGCGGTTTTCAGCCAGACCCTTGGCGCGGGCGGTGACGACGTACTGCTTCTTGATTTCGTCCAGAAAGCTGTTCTTGGTCAGAAGCGTCAGGGTTGCGAAGCTAGCAATCGTCGACGCCAGAACTGGCAGGGTGATGTGCCAGAAGTAATCCACGACCTTGCCCCACAGCGACAGCTCTTCCCAGTTGCCGGATGTCAGGCCGCGCAGGGGGAACCATTGCAGATAAGAACCGCCTGCGAACAGCACCAGCAGCAGAATCGCGAACAGGAAGCCCGGAATGGCATAGGCTACGATGATCATGCCCGAGGTCCAGGTGTCGAACTTCGTCCCGTCGCGCACGGCTTTCTGAATGCCCAGCGGGATCGAGATCATATAGGCAATCACCGTCGACCAAAGGCCCAGCGTGATCGACACGGGCATCTTCTCGGCCACCAGTTCGAAGACGCCGATCGACCGGAAATAGCTCTCGCCGAAGTCCAGCCGCATATAGTTCCAGATCATCGTGAAGAAGCGCTCAAGCGGGGGCTTGTCGAAACCAAACTCTTTCTCCAGCTCGGCAATGAATTCGGCAGGCAGACCACGCGCGCCCAAATAGCCTTCATCACCGCTGCTGGCAGCCTCGATCCCGGCGTCGCCGCCGCCCGAGATCGTTTCGAACACATCCCCGCCGCCTTCCATCTGGGCGATGATCTGTTCGATTGGTCCTCCGGGCACGAATTGCGTCAGCGTGAAATTGATCACCATGATCCCGAACAGCGTCGGGATGATCAAAAGCAGTCTTCGCAGGATATAGGCGCCCATATGCGGTCCTTGGTTTTGTGCTCGGTTGTGCGGCGTAGTTTATTTCAACACGCCTGCCGCTTCCAACTTGGCGGCTTTGTCTGCGTCGTACCACCAGAAGGACAGTTCGCCCAGAGCCAGCGGCGGCAGATTCTCGGGGTATCCGAAGATGTCATAGAAGGCCACGGTGTGCTTGTTCTTATACCATTGCGGAATGGTGAAGCCGATATGGCGTAGCACGCGGTCCAGCGCGTTGGTGGTTGTGCGCAAATCGGCTAGCGACTCTGACTGCGCCACAATGGGCAGCAGGGCATCCACGGCGGGATTGCGCAGGCGCATCAGATTGCGCGAGCTGTCATCGGCGGTTTTCGAATGGAACCACTGTTCCAGCCCGGTTCCGGGTTCAAATCCCATGCCAATCGAATGGGTCACAAGGTCGAAATCGCCCGAGCGGGTGCGCTCGATATATTGCGGGATGTCTACCCGGTCGAGTTTCGCGTCCACGCCCAGCTGTTTCAGGTTTTCGACCAGAGGGTTGATCACGCGGTCAAAGGACGGGCTGTAGGTGACAAAGGTCGCCGACATGCGCTGGCCGTCTTTTTCAAGGAACTCGCTTGATCCGATTTCCCACCCGGCGTCATCCAGCAGCTTGTTGGCCTGCCGATAGAATTTGCGCGAGGGCTGATTTTCATCGGCATCATGGACCGGAGGCATCACGGCGTCTGCGGTCAGGATGCTTTCCGGCAGCAGCCCCTGATCGACCAGCGGCTGAAGGATTTCAAGCTCGCCTGCGCTGGGGGCACCTTTGGCACCCAGATCAATGCCCGGCCAGAAGCTGTCGACGCGGCTGTAAAGCCCGCGGAACAGTGCTTCGTTTGACCATTCGAAATTGAACATCAGCTTCAAGGCTTCGCGGACCCTGGGATCCTGCCATACGCTTTTGTCCAGATTGAAGATGAAGCTTTGGGCGGTTCCAACCGTCCCATCGGCAAACTCTGCTTTGATCGCATGGCCGTTTCGCAGGTTCGGAAAGTCGTAATCCTCGGCCCAGATTTGCGAGGAGTTTTCGGTGCGGAACGTATAGGTACCCGCTTTGAAACCTTCCATCGCAGCGGTGCCATCCGCAAAATAGATCGCTGTGATCTCGTCGAAATTGTTCTGGCCGACCGACAGCGGATGGTTCTCGCCCCAATAGTTCGGGTCACGCTCGTAGGTCACGTGGCGGCCATAGTCGAAGCTGCCCAGCTTATAGGCCCCAGTGGCCATAAACGGCGCGTCCGAGCGGTCGTCCACACGTGCGCCGGTTTCTTCGAACCACGCTTTTGACAGGGCCATGCTGCTGCCCGCAAATCCAATACGGTCGCGCTTGGGGGCGTCCTCGGTGAAGGTGTATTTGACCTGCAGCGGGCCGGTGACTTCCACTCCGGCCACGATTTCTGTGATGATCGCGCGATATTCGGCGATGCCTTGTTCGACGAACAGGTTATGGCTGAAGGCAATGTCCTCGGCCGTCATCTTGCTTCCGTCCCAGAAGGCCACATCGTCGCGCAGATTGAAGATGACCCATGACAGATCGTCTGGGTACTCTAGCGTGGTGCACAGGAAGCAGTAGACACCATAGGGATCGTCGGCGGTATTTACCAAAAGCCGTTCGTATCCGATGGTCGCCATCGAGGCCGTCGTACCCTTGCGGGTGAACTGGTTGAAGCTGTCAAATGTGCCCTGTGCCCAGACCGAAATCTCGCCGCCTTTTGGCGCGTCTGGGTTCACGTAGTCTAGATGCGTGAAGTCCGGCCCATACTTCAGTTCGCCAAAATTGGAATAGCCGTGGCTGACGGTGGTCTCGGCTTTCGCCGCCATGGGTGCCAACGCCAGCAAGGCCCCCGTGGCCAGTCCGAACCCAAGTGTCAGGGCGCGGTTGTCAGGTCGGGTAAGGGTCTTCGTCTGTGCGTCGCGCATGGCGTCACCTCCGTTCATCAGCGGAATTCGTTGATCCGAGTAAAAAGGGCTGCCCGGTAACATTCAAGGCGCGAATTGGTGAACTGGGTGTTAATCGGCCGTGCGCCGCCTGAAACGGCGCAACGAAAAAGGCCGCCCGGAACCGGACGGCCTTTGAATTCTTCACCTAAGGGGCGATTAGCCGCCGATGGTGGCCAGATACGCAACCAAGTTGGCGCGATCTCCGTCTTTCTTCAGACCCGAGAAGGTCATCTTGTTGCCCGGAGCAAAGGCTTTCGGGCTGGCCAGCCATGCGTCCAGAGCTTCGACAGTCCAGGCATCGGCGCTCATGCCAGCCAGAACGTCCGAGTAACCGAAGCCATCAACGCCAGCGATCGGGCGGTCAATCAGACCATAAAGGTGCGGGCCGGTGCCGTTGGCGCCGTCTTCCAGCTTGTGGCAGGCCTTACACTTGCCCCAGACTTTTTCGCCTTTGGCGACGTCGGCTGCTGCAACCATATCTGCGAAAGGAATTGCTTCCTCGGCTTCTTCTTCGGCGTGGCCGTCATCTGCTGTCGCGATGACATAGCCGGTGGCGGCGTGTGCTTCGTCGCCGTGGCCATCGCCGTGGCCACCGCCGCTGGTATTGTACAGCGCGCTGCCGGCCCAGTTGCCCAGCAGGAATACCAAGAGCGTGCCAATCACAGCACCGCTCGCTTTCGTAAAGGTCATTGTGTCGAACATGTCGCGTTCCGTCTCATCCAAGGTCAGAAGCCTTCTAGCCGCTTCCCTTGTATGTTTTCAAGCGATATGACGCGCAACTTATAGTCCTTTAACGCTAAACTGCAGTGAGGGTCCGCAAAATGACCAGCCGAATCGCCTTTCAAGGAGAGCCGGGCGCCTATTCCCACGAGGCATGTCAGGCCGCCAGACCGTATATGGAGGCCATGCCTTGCGAATCCTTTGACGAGGTGATCGCGGCAGTTCGGTCCGGCAAAGCGGATCAGGCGATGCTGCCGATCGAGAACACGACTTATGGCCGGGTCGCGGATATTCACCGGCTATTGCCGGAAAGCGGACTGCATATTCTTGACGAGGCCTTCGTACGGGTTCGGATCAGTCTGATGGGTTTGCCGGGGGCAAAGCTTGAAGACATCAAACTGGTGCGCGCCCATCCGGTGTTGTTGCCGCAATCTGCAAGTTTTCTGAAAATGCATGGCATTCGTGGTGTCGGTGCGGCGGACAGCGCGGGCGCTGCGTCCGATCTGGCCAAGTCTAAAGTCAAAGGCGAAGGCGTTCTGGCGTCAGCCCTCGCAGCCGAGATCTATGGTCTGGATTTGTTGGCCGAAGATGTCGAGGATCACGGCCACAACACCACCCGGTTTGTCATCATGGGCCGTGAAACCAATATGGAGCGGCGCGGCGAACATGGCATGATCACCACCTTCGTCTTCGAAGTGCGCAACATCCCCGCCGCGCTGTACAAGGCGATGGGTGGTTTTGCGACCAATGGCGTGAACATGACAAAGCTGGAAAGCTATATGGTGGACGGATCGTTCAACGCGACGCGGTTCTACGCGGACATCGACGGTCATCCGGATGATCGAGGCGTTCAGCTGGCACTTGAAGAGCTGGCGTATTTCACCTCGACGCTGGAGATTCTTGGGGTCTATCCCCGCGATCCCGCTCGCGACTGAAGCAATGCAGCCGGGCTTGCTTAGGCCCGGTACTGTGCCTCGATCGTCGCAGCATATTCCGACACGCGTTTGCGGAAACGGCGCAACATCGTCGTACGCGCAAGCTTCAGAGACTGGATCAGCAGCCGAGCTGGAATGGTTGTGGGGCGCATGTCCACGATAATTGTCATGCGCGTCCGATTGCGCGACAGGGCCATCAATTCCACATCCACTTCTGCGGTCAGACCCGCAATCTTCGTCCAGATGCGCAGAAGGTTTGGTTGATTCATCTGTTCGAGATTGATGTCTGCAACTCGCTGGCGCCCACGATGCGCAAACTTGGCCTCCCAGCTCATGCCTTGGCCGGGATGCGGCAACGAATCCGTGCGGCGTACTTCGGCCCCACGGCGCAAAGCGGCAAGCTCGAAGCTTTCGAAATCGGTCACGCTGTCAAATACGTGATCGATTGTTGCTTCGATATCTTCATGGGTCTTGATCTTCATCAACCGCTCCTGCCGCTCATCTCGATCGTGAAAATGGGGTTAGTCCAACCGATCTGCAAGCCAGTTCTGCATCAAGAAGTGTGCAATTGCACCTTTTCTGGCAGGTTTGATTTCGGGATTGCGACCGGCAAAGATGTCCAACATGTCCTCGCGCGTGATCCAAACGGCATCGGCCAGTTCTGCCGGGTCCAGTTTGATTTTAGTCGACGTGGCGTGTCCCCAAGTGCCGACCATCAGGGAAGACGGATAGGGCCAAGGCTGTGACGCCAGATACCCAACCGGTCCGATTCGCACGCCGGCCTCTTCAAATACTTCGCGCCGGGTGGCCGCTTCGATGGTCTCGCCGGGTTCGACGAAGCCTGCCAGCAATGAATACATGTCTTCGGGCCAACCTACGCCACGCCCAACCAGAACAGAGTTGCCGTGGGTGATCAGCATGATCACCACAGGATCCGTACGTGGGAAATGCGCGCGCCCACAAGCATCGCAATCTCGTTGCCAGCCCGCCATGCCGACGCGAGTCTTCTCGCCGCAATTGGCGCAGAACCCGTGAATGCGGTGCCATTCAAGGATCGACCGCGCCGTGGCTGCGACTTCGGCCTCGTCGGGGGTCAGGCCCGCCATCGTCGCGCGCAGCTCGGCAAAGCCGATATCATCAGGCAAGTCAGGATGATGCTGAATGCTGCGATCCACAAACTGCGTCGCGTCCGGCAGATTGTCCTGCGGCTCCCAATGCGAGACATCCAGCGCAAAGAGGGGCATACCATTCTCGAGACCCAGATAGACTTGCGGGGCCGTTTTGAAGTCGGCCGGAAGCGTGTCCTGCGTCAGATAGGCCAGATCCCACCCCTCATCCTCGGGCTTCAGCAAGATTTTTCCACGCCACAGAGGCAAGAGCTGGGCCTTTTGCGCCAACGACGCGAGCCTTTTCGGATCTGCGCGGCTTTCGGCATCCCGGTCCAATTTGCCTGCAGCAAAAGTGACCTGTTCGGCGATTTTCATAAGGTGGTCCTGCGTTGATATGATGCCGCGCACGCTATCAGAGACGACCGGACTGTCCAGTTTGGAATCTTGCCGTTATCGGGCCATTAAATTGACATCATGCAACATTAGCGAGAATTGAAGTTAAGCAAACACCCGGAAGATGAGTGTGAATAGTCGCCGAGTTAAAGAAATGGTAATGGGATGAGGCACTTCGTTCAGAATCCCGCTGCGGATCAGGGCGTTCGAGTGAGCTTGAGGATCCTAGCCACCACCGATCTGCACATGAATATCCTGCCCTATGACTATCACGCTGATCGTTCCGTCAGCGGGTGGGGGTTGTCGCGCACGGCGCAGCTTATCGACGCGGCGCGAGACGAGGTTTCAAATGTAATTTTGTTGGATAACGGGGATAGCCTCTATGGCTCGGCTCTGGGAGAGCGCTTGCCCAGCGTGGCGCGCGGCGCGGTGCATCCGATGATCCGCGCGATGAACCATCTGAATTATGATGCCATGAATTTGGGCAACCATGATTTCGACCAAGGTCAGGACGCGGTTTTTCAAGCCATTCAAGGGGCAAGTTTCCCGGTGCTAACGGCGAATGCCAAACTGCCCGAAGCCGCGGGCACGACTGGAATTGCTCCCTATGTTTTACTGCCAAGACAGGTTGAAGACGATCAAGGTGGGGTGCAGACCCTTACAATCGGGGTGATCGGCTTTTTGCCTCCGAACTCTCTGCATCAGGCCCAGATTGGCACAACCGACATTCTTGCTTCTGCACGTCACTTTGTTCCTCAGATGCGGGCGCAGGGGGCGGATGTGATCATTGCTCTTGCCCATAGCGGGTTGGGGGCACAGGACCATAGCCATGATATGGAAAACGTGCTGCATCCCCTTTCGAATGTGCCGGGAATCGATGCGTTGATCGGCGGGCATGCACATCAGATTTTTCCGGAAAATGGGGCCGAGGTGGACGGTTTTCTGAACGGGGTACCGACCGTCGTGCCAGGTTTTTGGGGATCCCATCTGGGAATTATTGACCTGTCGATCACGGGTCACGATGGGCAGTGGGCAGTGTGCCACGGTTCCGCCCGTTTGCGGTCGGTTTCAGATGGGTTTTCTGAACATGCCCCCGCGAAACGCAGCTTCGAGGCCTTGTTTGCGGACCTTCACAACTCCACACGCGCGGCGATGCAGGCACGGGTTGGGGAAACGGTGCAGCCCTTGAACAACTACTTTACGCTTGCTGGGGCGGACAGCGCCACCCGGCTGGTACAGCACGCCATGCTGGACCACGCCCGTTTGTGCCAAGAGGTAATGGGTCTGACTGACATTCCGGTTCTGGCCGCGGGTGCTGCATTCAAATCCGGAGGGTTCGGCGGGCCAGATTACTATACGGCCCTTCCCGCAGGGGTGATGACGCAGCGATCTTTGGCGGATCTTTATATGTTTCCCAACAGCTTTGCGTTGGTGAAAGTAACGGGTGAATTTCTGCGCAATTGGCTCGAGCGGTCCTGCAGCATCTTCAATCAGGTCTCGCCGGGGCACAAGGCGGTCCAGCTGAAGGATGATGGTGTGCCGGGCTATATCCACGAAAGCGTATTGGGGCTGACCTATCAGGTCGATCTGAGCCAACCCGCGCGGTTTACGCCGTCAGGGGCGCTTCGTTTTGCAGACGCTGGCCGCATTACGTCGCTGTGCCACAACGGGCGCGCTGTTCAGGATGACGATCAGTTTTTACTGGCGACGACAGACTATCGTGTTCTGGGCGGGGGGAACTATCCGATCCCTGCGCCCGAAGACATCCTACCCGTCGCGCCGATCGAGATTCGCGAGCTGTTGATGGACTATGTCGCCAATCAGGACCGTATCGCGTTTGATGCCAACCCAATCTGGAAGTTCCAGCCAATTGAGGGGGCTTCGATCTGGTTTCGATCCTCGCCAATGGGTCGTGACGTTGTGGAAGAGTATCCGTGGTTGCGTCTGAGCGAGCTGGACCCCTGTGATGCGCGTGGATTTACCTGCTACGAGCTGACGCTGTGAGGCTTGCATCCCTGCACGCAGCCTCATATATGAGGGGCGAGAGGTTGGCGCGGGTAGGCGCCTCGCCAATCTGGTCAGGTCCGGAAGGAAGCAGCCACAACGAGCCCCGTCTGGGTCGTGTTCAGCCTCTCACCACGTTTCAAATCCTACAGATTTGAAACCCCCGGCAGGCGAAACTTGTTTCGTCGAGAGGGGTAAAACTTCTCCGACACGAAACGCTGTTTCACAAGTCGGACCCAAGCCCGCGCGGCGATCCCCCATATTCGCCCCGCATTTGAACGGAGGAATTTTATGAGTGTCGTCACCGCCTTTCAGGCAGGTTGTCGCCCGTCGGAGTGATCCGGCCCTGCCTGAAACCGTGCACCCTACGCCGCGCCTGCGCGATGGGTGATCCTTTGTGCTAAATCAGGCAGATCAATGACATTGACACTTATGGACCTTGGATGGTCCGCTTCCTTCGAACAGGCGCGCGCCGAACATCCGGACACGCTGACCCCTTATCGACTGACCGAAATCCACCGTGCGCAGATGATTGCGCTGGGCGAAGACGGCGTTGTTACCCTGACCACGCCGAAGTTTTCGGCGGGCGAACTGGCCGTTGGCGACTGGGTTCTGGCCGACCCCGAGTTTCGCATCCAACACATCCTTGACCGTCGGTCGCTGCTTCAGCGCCGTGGCGCGGGCACCGATGCCCATGTGCAGTTGATCGCGGCGAATGTAGACACTCTGTTCATCGTCACCTCGTGCAACGATGATTTCAACATTGCGCGGCTGGAACGGTTTTTGGCTTTGGCGCACGAGGCCGGGTGCTATCCGGTTCTGGTGCTGACCAAAGCGGATTTGTGCGATGATCCCCGCGAATACGAGCGCGTGGCACAGGTGCTGGATCCAATGCTGACCATTCTGACGGTAAACGCATGCGACCCTGAAAGTGCGGCCGAAGTGGCGGCGTGGTGCAAAGCGCCACAAACCGCTGCCTTTATTGGATCGTCCGGCGTGGGAAAGACCACGCTGACCAACGCGCTGACAGGTGGGGATGCCGCCACCGGCGCTATCCGCGAAGATGATGCCAGGGGGCGCCACGTGACCACGGCGCGCTCCATGCGACCCATGTTGCAGGGCGGGTGGATCATCGACATGCCCGGCATGCGCGCCTTGCGTCTGATCGACACGCGCGAGGGCATCGACAACGTGTTCGATGACTTGGCCGAATTGGAAGCCCAGTGCCGCTTTACAGACTGCGCGCATGAGACCGAGCCGGGCTGTGCCGTTCAGGCCGCAATTGCGGCGGGGGATCTGGATTTGGAACGTTTGGACCGCTGGCTGAAGCTGCGCAAGGGCGAGAAGAAGAACTCGGAAACCGTGGCGCAGTCGCGGTCGCGAGAAAAGAAGTTCTCGAAGATGGTGAAGGGCGTGACCAAGGGTGCGAAGCATCGCAAAGGTCGGTAGCTCGCTTCGTGAGCCTGAAGGGGCTTCGCCCCAGAGGGAAAGCGGGTGCTTTCCCTCTTCCCCAGGATATTTACGGTAAGAAAATAGAGACTAGAGCTGGCTTGCCCAGACATATTGCGCGTCTGTTTCAACGGCACAGGGGCGCGCGGCGCGCAGGCGTTCCAATGCCGTGGTCGGGTCTTCTTTGGTTTCGCACAGGATGCGCAGAAGCATCATGCCGGATCTTCCACAACCGCCCTTGCAATGGGCCAGGACCTTGCCTCCACGCGCGAGGATTTGATGAGCGGTGCCCGAGAGATCACTCCATTCGGCGATGATCTTGGCCGATGGCGCACCGAAATCTTGAATGGGCAAGTGATGCCAGATGATATTCGCCTGCGTCAGGTCGCGGCCTAGGTGGGTAGCGCCAAAACTGTCCATCTCGCGCCCGGTGGTCATGGTCAGCACCATGTCTGGAGACCATTGGATCAATGTCTCCAGGTCTTCACGGTAATCTCCGCTGCGGCCGGGCATCGGGCTGATGCCAAGTGTACCGTTGCCAGAAGACAGGCTTGCGATGGGAAAGAGCGGCTCCATGGGATTGGCGTAGCATGTGTAAAGACATCCGCCAACGGGCTTTCGGTGGACGGCGCGGCTTTGGCCGCATAGTCTGGCCCGGATACGAATCCGGCCCGAAGGCATTTCATGACCGACACGCAATCCGACGCCCCAGCCTATCAGGTTCTGGCGCGTAAATATCGCCCTGAAACCTTCGCCGATCTGGTTGGGCAAGAGGCCATGGTACGCACGCTGAAAAATGCGTTCGAGGCCGACCGGATTGCGCAAGCTTTCGTGATGACCGGCATTCGCGGGGTCGGCAAGACCACCACGGCACGGATCATTGCCAAGGGCATGAACTGTATTGGCCCGGACGGGCAGGGCGGACCGACGGTCGAACCGTGTGGCGAATGCGAGCATTGTGTTGCGATTGCCGAAGGGCGGCACGTGGATGTGATGGAGATGGACGCGGCATCACGCACAGGTGTGGGCGATATTCGCGAGATCATTGAAAGCGTGCATTACCGAGCGGCCTCGGCGCGCTACAAGATCTACATCATCGATGAGGTTCACATGCTGTCGACCAGTGCGTTCAACGCGCTGCTCAAGACGCTGGAAGAACCGCCTGCGCATGTGAAGTTTATTTTCGCGACGACTGAGATTCGCAAGGTTCCGGTCACCGTTTTGTCCCGTTGTCAGCGCTTTGATCTGCGCCGGATTGAGCCCGAAGATATGCTGGCCATGCTGCGCCGGATTGCCGATGCCGAGAAGGCCGAGATTGCGGATGACGCGCTGGCATTGATTACGCGGGCGGCAGAAGGGTCTGCCCGTGATGCGCAGTCGTTGTTGGATCAGGCGATCTCCCACGGGGCCGGTGAAACCACCGCCGATCAGGTGCGCGCGATGCTGGGCCTGGCCGACCGTGGGCGCGTTCTGGATCTGTTTGACATGATCCTTAAGGGCGACGCGGCGGGTGCGTTGACTGAACTTGGCGCGCAATATGCGGACGGGGCCGACCCGATGGCGGTGCTGCGCGATTTGGCCGAGGTCTCGCACTGGGTCAGTGTCATCAAGATTACGCCGGAAGCGGTCGAGGACCCGACGGTGTCGCCCGACGAACGCACACGCGGGCAGCAGATGGCGCAGGCTTTGCCGATGCGCGTTTTGGCCCGGATGTGGCAGATGCTTCTGACCTCGATCGAGGAAGTGGGCCGTGCGCCCAACGCGATGATGGCGGCTGAAATGGCGGTCATTCGACTGACCCATGTGGCCGACCTGCCATCGCCCGAAGAGTTGGTACGCAAGCTGAAAGATTCGCCTGTACCACCCGCAGGCCCCTCGGGTCCGGGTGGAGGCGGCGGAATGCCAGCCGGGGGCGGAGCGCCAATGGGTGCGCCCGCCATGTCGACGCAATCTATGCCCTCGGGGCCGGGGGGAGGGGCGACTGCCTTGGCTGTTGCCGCGGATGCCGAAACCTCGCTTGCGCGATATGCGCGGTTCGAGGATGTGGTCGAACTGATCCGTACCAACCGCGACGTGAAGCTGTTGGTTGAGGTCGAAGGCGGAGTGCGTTTGGCCGCATACCAACCGGGACGGATCGAGTTCACGCCCTCGGACAGTGCTCCGCAGGATTTGGCAGCCCGTCTGGCGCAACGTCTGCATGGCTGGACCGGCGTGCGCTGGGGTGTGACGCTGGTGAACGGGTGCGAGGCGCCGACCATCACAGAAACCCGCGACGGCGAGAAGCTGGCGCTGGAGGAAGAGGCCAAGGCCCATCCGTTGGTGCAAGCCGTGATCGCGTCGTTCCCGAAGGCCCGCATCACTGAAATCCGATCCGCCGAGGATATGGTGCAGGAAGCTGCCCAAGAAGGTCTGGCCGAGGTTGAAGACGAATGGGATCCGTTCGAGGAAGACTAGGCTCTGCCTTGTAACCGGTGCCTGCGCCCCGTATCTAAACGCTAAGTGAATTGACAGGAGCATCACATGTTCAAAGGACTGGGCGGCCTCGGCGATATGGCCGGGATGATGAAAAAGGCGCAGGAAATGCAGGCCAAGATGGCCGAGCTTCAGGAAAACCTCGAGACGATGACCGTGGTTGGCGAAAGCGGCGCCGGTCTGGTCAAGGCGACCGCCACGGCCAAAGGCGTTTTGACCAGTCTGGACATCGACCCCACCATCTTTAACCCGGATGAAAAAGAAGTGGTCGAGGATCTGATCTTGGCCGCCATCAAAGATGCGCAGGCCAAAGCTGCGCAGCGTTCGGAAAGCGAAATGTCGCGTCTGACGGAAGAGCTGGGCCTGCCCAAAGACATGAACCTGCCGTTCTAACGACCCGAATAAATGTCAGAAGCACCGCGTGATATCGAGAACCTGATCGAGCTGATGGCGAAGCTGCCAGGGCTCGGTCCGCGCTCGGCCCGTCGGGCGGTGCTATATCTGATCCGCAAGCGCGCGCTGGTGCTGACGCCCTTGGCGGATGCGATGCAGGCGGTGGCGGAAACTGCACGGGAATGCGTGACCTGCGGCAATGTTTCGACCTCGGATCGCTGCGACATCTGCGTGTCCGAGAAACGCTCAACCGGCGAAATTTGCGTGGTCGAAGATGTGGCCGATCTGTGGGCGATGGAGCGTGCCGGCTTGTTCAAAGGCCGCTATCACGTGCTGGGCGGAACGCTGTCCGCGCTGGATGCGGTCGGACCCGAGGATTTGGGCATTCCGCGTCTGGTGCAGCGTGTTGTTGATGACAATATCAGCGAGGTCATCTTGGCTTTAAATGCCACCGTCGACGGCCAAACCACTGCCCATTACATAGCCGACGAACTTGAAGGCCGCTGTCTGGTGTCCTCGCTGGCTCAAGGTGTCCCCATCGGGGGCGAGCTGGATTATCTGGACGAGGGTACGATCTCGGCCGCGCTATCTGCGCGCAAGCGGATGTAAGCTGCGGCTCAGAACTGATCCAACAGACGTTTCAAATAATCGCGTTCCAGCTCTGGGCGGTCAGATTCGCCCGACCGCTTGCGCAATTCCTGCATCAACTCTTCCGCTCGGCGATAGGTCTCGTCCGTGTCCCCCAAAGGACTGTCGGTCGAGGTCGCCCCCCCGCGTCCGGACTGGCTGCGCCCCAGCGGGTCTTGATTAGAGGCCCGGTCGCTTTCGCCTGGGTTTTCACCCTGCTGACCGTTTTCGCGTGCCTGTTGATTGGCCATCGCCTCGTCAAACTGGCGTAGACCTTCGCGCATGGCTTCCATCGCGTCGGCTTGCTGGTTCAGAGCTTCGGGAATGTCGCCTTGCTCTAGCGCTTCGGCGGCTTGTCCCATCGCGCGGCCTGCTTCGTCCAACGCGTTACGGGCGGCCTGTCCAGCTGGATCACCGGCCCCGGGCAGATTGCGTCTTTGGGCATCCAATTCGTTTTGTAAGGCGCGTTGACGATCCGCAAGGCTGGTGCCGGGATCTCCGCCACCTCCTTGTTGCTCGGTCTGCCCATCCTGTGCGCCACCTTCACCATTTTGTCCTTGCTCGCCGCCGGAGCCTTCGTGGCTTTGCCCGCGCCCCTGACCGCCGTCGCGCCCTTCGTTGTCTTGGTTCTCACCGGCCTGAGACCCTTGACCCTGTTCCTGGAGGTCGCGGAAAGCCCGGTCCGACAGGCCCTGCTGTTGGCGCATGGTCTCGCGTAATTCGTCACGCGCAGCGTCTCCGGGGCGTTGGCTTTCGCCACCCTTCGAAGCCTGCATGTTCTCCATCATCCGGCGCATCTGATCGAGCATTTCCATCGCTTCCGCTGTACGCCCTTCGCGCATCAGTTCCTCGATCTGATCCATCATCGCTTCCAGATCGGACTGGCTGAGTTCGATTAGATTGTCGGGTTGTGGCGCGTTCGGATCACCTTGCGGGTCCTGCTGCGCCAGCTGCTCAACATAATCGCGCATCGCATCACGGAATTCGTCCATCAATTCGGCCAGTTCCTCGGGCGTGGCCCCGTCGCGCATGGCTTGTTCCAACCGGCGCTGTGCTTCTTCCATGCGCGCGCGCGCGTCGTCCAGTTGGCCATCTTCCAATTCGACTGCGACATCCCACAGAACCTTGGCGATTTCGTCCCGCAGATCCTCGGGGACACCGTTCGCAATTTCGGAGAAGGCCAGACCCGCCTCGAGCCGCCGGATCGCCCCGCGCAGTTGCAGATAGATACCTTCGGGCAGGGACAGGTCCTCGGGGTGGAATAGCGTGGCGCGCAACACTTGCGACACGCGCCGGGCATTGGCGCGGTTCCACACCAAGTCTCGCCGTTGCTCGATCAGCGCCTTGGCGATCGGGTTCAGGAAACGGCGGGCTGGCAGGATCATGGGAAAGGGGTCGCTGTCCCCTGTTTGCTTTGCGCCATCCTGCGTCTGAAAGGTTAGGGTAACGGGCAAACCCGCATAGGGATGCTCGATCAGGTTTTCCTGCAGCACGCCTTCGATCATGGTGCGCGCGCCGCGGTAGGGCAGGGGCAGGTCCACCGTCACTTCTGAACGAGGTTCCGGGTCGATGGTTAGCCCGTGATCCCGCGTTATATCGTCAAGCGACAAGGCGATGATGACTGCGCCGCCGGTGACGCCATAGTCATCGCTTGCGACGAAGCCGAGCGTGAAATCACCGTTGAGCTGCCGGGTCAGCGGTCCGTTCGGGCGGACTGTGGGGGGCGTGTCCTCAAGTGCCGTGATCGCCCAGCGGCGCATCTCGGGCCCTGCGATGGACAAGGTGCCGCTGCGCGTGATCCGCTGGCTCAGGCTTGGGGCCGCTCCTGCATCGGTGTCCAGAATTGAGCCTTCGAACCCCAAGGCCTGTAGATCGCCGTATCGGCGCAGGGTCAGGCGACTGCCCTTGGGGGTGGTAAGCGTCCCATCCGGCTGATCATCCAGATACAGGCTGGGTTTGCCAGTATAGGCAGGCGGTTCGATCCACCCTTCCCAACTGGCTGCAATCTGTGCCGCGGCACCGTCTGTGTCTGCTGGTGGGCCAAATTGCCATGGTCCAAATCCAATCGCCATCACAGCCCCGGTCGCAGCGATCAGCCGCAAGGCATAGGGGTCTTTCCGCGCTACCCGCAGATCGGGTGCAACCGGCCGCGCGTCGTTAAGGCGCGCAAGCATCCGGTCCTGATGGGCCTGCCACAGCTGGGCCGAGGCAACGTCGTCCACTCCGGTGGCTTGATCATCTTGAAGCGTGGCAATGGGGTGGCCCGTCAGGCGGTCATCCAGCCGTCGAAGGGCGTGCCCCGATGTGGGCCAGATAAATCGGCGGGCAGCAAAAACAAGGCAGATCAGCGCGGCCAATCCCATAAGGGCGATCACCGGCCAGCCGCGAAACCCACCGAACCCCGCCAGCGCAATCGCCGCCAATCCCACGGTCGCCAAGGGCCAGCCAGATTGCCAGAGCCGTTCCAAAACCATCCCGCCCCTTGTCAAAGCCAAGGGCCAACGAAGGCGCTTTTGCACCTTCTGGGGCAGGTCGGGCCGGGTCACCGGACCCGTGGAAACATCACAGCCATTCTGGAATGGTATCGCGTCCCAGCATTTCTTCATAGGTGGGACGTGCGCGGATGACGGCATATTGATCGCCCATCACCAGCACTTCGGGGATCAGGGGGCGCGAGTTGTACTCGGACGCCATCACCGCGCCATAGGCTCCGGCCGAGCGGAAGGCGATCAGGTCATCGGGTTTCAGGCTGTCCAGATCGCGGCCTTTGGCGAAGGTGTCGCCGGTCTCGCAGATCGGGCCAACAATGTCATAGCGCGATTTTTCTTCACCGGGTGCGGTTTCAACCACGGGAATGATGTCGTGATGCGCCTCGTACATGGCGGGGCGCACAAGGTCGTTCATGGCGGCGTCGACGATCAGGAAGTCCTGCCCTTCGCCCTCTTTCACATAGATGACGGAGGTAACCATGATGCCGGCGTTGCCCGACACCAGACGGCCCGGCTCGATCTCGATCTCGCAGCCCAGATGGCCGACGGTTTCCTTCACCATCTGCCCGTATTCGATGGGCAAGGGCGGGGCTTCATTTGAACGCTCATAAGGAATGCCAAGCCCGCCGCCCAGATCAAGGCGCGTAATGTCGTGGCCGTCTTCGCGCAGCGCTTCTGTCAGCTCTGCCACTTTTTCATAGGCCTCACGGAAGGGCTGAAGCTCGGTCAGTTGGCTGCCGATATGCACGTCGATGCCGACGGCTTTCAGGCCGGGTAGGGATGCGATTTCGGCATAAACTTCACGCGCACGCGCAATCGGGATGCCGAACTTGTTTTCAGATTTCCCGGTCGAGATTTTGGCGTGGGTTTTCGCGTCCACATCCGGGTTCACGCGCACGGTAACGGGGGCCACGACGCCCAGCTCGCCGGCGACCTCGGACAGGACGCGCATCTCGGGCTCGCTTTCCAGATTGAACTGGCGGATGCCGTTCGTCAGCGCCAGACGCATTTCATCACGGGTTTTGCCAACGCCCGAAAAGACGATCCGCTCGCCGGGGACACCTGCAGCAATCGCGCGGCGGTATTCGCCCCCCGAGACCACGTCCATGCCCGCACCCATTTCTCCCAGCAGTTTCAGCACAGCGAGGTTCGAGTTGGATTTCACTGCGAAACAGACCAGATGATCCGCCCAATCCAGCGCTTCGTTGAACAGCCCGATATGGCGTTTCAGCGTTGCAGAAGAATAGACATAGAAGGGCGTGCCAACTTCGGCAGCGATCTCTTCAATTGATACGTCTTCCGCGTGCAATACGCCATCGCGGTAAAGGAAATGGTCCATCTTGGGCCTCGTCTGTCTGCGCTTTCACGATGCCCTAGCGGAACTGGGCGTCTCGCTCAACCCTCGGCCTTGATCGCAATGAAAAAACGCCGGTCGTGGTGACCGGCGTTTTCTAGGTAGATGCGGTGCGATTTACTGGGCCGCGACATCCTCGGCGGATCCGGGGCGGATGGGCTCGCCATCGGCGCCGCAAGCTGCCAGCCCCAGAAGGGCGGTGATCAGAAGCGCGCGGATCATGCCAGCGCCTCGGTCCAGCGCGCGATCTGTTTGCGTACTTCGCTGGGCGCGGTGCCGCCATAGCTGGTGCGCGAGGCGACCGAGTTATGGACGCCCAGCACGCCGAACACCTCGTCGGTGATCTGCGCGTTGACCGACTGCATGTCTTCCAAAGACAGGTCGGGCAGATCGCAGCCACGTTCTTCGGCCATTGCCACCAATGATCCGGTGACGTGGTGGGCGTCGCGGAACGGCATGTTCAGCGCGCGTACGCACCAGTCGGCCAGATCGGTCGCGGTCGAGAACCCGGAGGAGGCCGCGGCCTCAAGGCTTTCGGTGTTGGCGGTCATGTCCGAAACCATCCCGGTCATCGCAGCCAGCGCCAGCATCAGGTTGTCGGCGGCGTCAAAGACTTGCTCTTTGTCTTCCTGCATGTCCTTGGAATAGGCCAGCGGCAGGCCCTTCATCACAGTCATCAGACCGATATTGGCGCCCATGATCCGACCGATTTTGGCGCGGATCAGCTCGGCGGCATCCGGGTTGCGTTTCTGCGGCATGATCGACGAGCCGGTCGACCATTTGTCCGACATGCGCACAAAACGGAACTGAGCAGATGACCAGATCACCAGCTCTTCCGCGAAGCGCGACAGGTGCATGGCGCAGAGGGTGGCGGACGACAGGAACTCCAGCGCGAAGTCACGATCCGCCACGGCGTCCAGCGAGTTTGCGGTCGGACGATCAAAGCCCAAGGCTTCTGCGGTCATGTGGCGGTCGATGGGGAAAGAGGTCCCGGCCAGCGCGGCGGACCCCAGCGGGCTTTCGTTCATCCGCGCACGGGCGTCGCGGAAGCGGGACATATCGCGGCCGAACATCTCGACATAGGCCATCATGTGATGGCCCCACGTCACGGGTTGCGCGGTTTGCAGGTGGGTGAAGCCGGGCATGACCCAGTCGGCACCCGCTTCGGCCTGACCCAACAGCGCGCGGATCAAGGCCTCGAGCCCATCAATTGCTGCGTCCATCTGGTCACGGACCCAGAGCTTGAAATCGGTGGCAACCTGGTCGTTGCGCGACCGGGCGGTGTGTAGGCGACCCGCGGGTTCGCCGACGATTTCTTTCAAACGCGCTTCGACGTTCATGTGAATGTCTTCCAGCGCGGTCGAGAAGGCGAAGTTGCCCGCTTCGATCTCGGCCAGCACAGTCAACAGACCTTCGCGGATGACCTTGGAGTCATCTTCGGTGATCACACCGGTCGCGGCCAGCATCGCGGCATGGGCGCGCGAGCCTTCGATGTCCTGTCGCGCCATGCGCTGGTCATAGCCGATCGAGGCGTTGATCGCCTCCATGATCGCATCGGGACCCGCCGAGAACCGGCCGCCCCACATTTCATTCGCGGATTTCGTGTCGTCGCTCATGATCTGCCTTTCAGGACATATTTCTTCTGGGGAATGCTATACGCGGCAAGGCGGGTGGGTGCAATTGCTCTGGCCCGGTTCCGCATGGCGTGGATCTGCCGATCCGACCGGATTGTCTTTGTCTCGCCCCGTGCTGTCCTTAAAGTGGCTAGGCAAACCGCCGTCAACAGGACCCCAGATGCCCCAACACTCCACCCTATTCAGCCGCCGCATGGCGATGGCCACGCTGACCGCTGCGGTCGTGATGCCAGGTCGAGTGCTGGCCGACAGCGGGTTTTCGGGCTGGTTGTCGGGCTTTTCGTCCAAGGCGCGGTCGGCCGGGGTTGGTACTGCGGCCCTCAAAGCGCTCGGGCGGGCAGAATACCTGTCCTCGGCCATCAAGTCGGACCGCCGCCCCGCGGAAACGGCCCGCAGCTTGCAGGACTATATCGCATCGGCGGCGTCATCCCAGCGGATCAAGGGTGGGCAGAGGGCGTTGGCCCGCTACCCCACGCTTTTAAAGAAGATCGAACGGAAATACGGCGTCCCGAAAGAGGTTATCGTCGCGATCTGGGGCATGGAAAGCAGCTTTGGTGCAGTGCGCGGGTCGGCCTCGGTTCTGTCGACGCTGGCCACACTTGCCTATGAAGGCCGTCGCCGCGATCTGTTCGAGGCCGAGCTGATGGCCGCCCTGCGCATCCTAAGTTCAGGCGACGTGTCGCCATCGCGCATGAAAGGATCTTACGCCGGGGCGATGGGGCACACGCAGTTCATGCCCAGCTCGTATCTGGCGCACGCGCAGGACTTTAATCGTGATGGCGCGCGCGATATCTGGTCGGATGATCCGACGGATGCGCTGGCGTCGACCGCTGCCTATCTACGTGCAAAGGGGTGGACCAAAGGCCAGCCTTGGGCGATCGAGGTCCGCCTGCCCGATGGGTTTGATCTGGCGTTAACCGGGCGGATCTATCCGCGTCGTTTGCGCGACTGGGGCAAGATGGGCGTGACGGATACGGATGGCCGGGCGCTTTCCGGAGCAGACAGCGGCGCGCTGATTCTACCAGCTGGCCCCAAAGGTCCGATCTTTATGATCTTCCAGAATTTCCACGTGCTGAAGACCTATAATTATGCCGACAGCTATGTGATCGGCGTGGGTCATCTGTCTGATCGCCTTGCCGGAGGTCGCGCGATTCAGGCTGGCTATCCCAGCAAACCATGGGGAATGACCTCCAAGGAACGTCAGGCGCTTCAAAAGCGTCTGAATGATCGGGGTTTTCAGGCGGGCCGCCCCGATGGCGTGATCGGTGAAAAGGGTCGCGCTGCCATTCGTGCGTACGAAAAATCGCGAGGCATGCCCGTGACCGGTGTGCCCAGCATTCAGCTTTTAGCAAGCCTGAGTTAGACTTGATCATGCCGGTGGCAGCTGACCACATGGTTGTTGAACAACCCGCAGGCTTCCATCCACGCATAGACAATCGTCGGGCCGCAAAACTTGAAACCGGCTTTCTTTAGATCTTTCGATATCTGTGTGGATAGCGGGGACGAGGTCGGCACCTCATCCAACGTCTTGTAGCGCCCGTTCAAAGGCGCGCCGTCCACATAGCTCCACATCATATCCCGAAAGGCGTCTGCGCCGCCCAAGTCCAGATAGGCCTGCGCATTGGTGATCGTGGCCGCGATCTTGCCGCGATGCCGGATGATGCCCTTGTCTTGCAGCAGTCGGTCAATCTCGGGCTCGCCCCATGTCGCGATCTGTTCGGGATCAAACCCTTCGAAAGCCGCGCGAAAATTATCTCGCTTTTTAAGGATCGTGATCCAGCTTAGCCCAGCTTGAAAGCCGTCCAGGATCAGTTTTTCCCAAAGAGCGCGCCCATCCCATTCAGGCACGCCCCATTCAAGGTCATGATATTCCTGATAAATAGGCTCGGTCCCGCACCACGAGCAGCGGGGGGTGTCGGGGCTTTGCGACGGGGAATGGGTCATATTGTCAATTCCGTGAAAGTTTTAGGCAACTTGTCTGATTTACGTCTCATTAGCATAGAATTGCCACTTATGGTCGTACGGCAGCAGAGGCGACACAATGTTCAACTTTGGAAATAAGACATCCCCAAACGTGCAGACGCAAGACCCTGTAGAGGGCCCGATAGGGGATCCGCTAAGCTCGGCCATCGGGATGCGGGATAAGGATGCGATCAGCCTTGTACGTGAGGCATTGCGAAAGAAACGTGTCCGGCTGGCCTTTCAGCCCGTCATTCAAACGACCAACCCAGATCGCCGTGCGTTCTTCGAAGGGCTGATACGGGTTCTGGATTCTAACGGGCGGGTGATTCCCGCCAGGGACTTTATCGACTCGGTCGAAGATCAAGAGTTGGGGCGCAAATTGGACGCGCTTGCGTTGGAAAAAGGGTTGGAGGCGTTGCAGGCCGAACCCAACCTGCGGTTGGCCATCAATATGTCTGCCCGATCCATCGGCTATCCGGGTTGGAAGAAGGTATTGGAACGCGGACTTGAAGATGACCCGCATCTGGGTGAACGCCTTATTCTTGAGATCACCGAACGCACGGCGATCACCATGCCGGAACTGGTGCAGGTCTTCATGGCTGAGATGCAAGGTCATGGCATCAGCTTCGCGTTGGATGACTTTGGGGCAGGCTATACCTCGTTCAAATACCTTAAGGATTTCTATTTCGACATCATCAAGATTGATGGGGAGTTCATTCGCGGGATACATAGTGACCCGGACAATCAGATCCTTACGCAGGCAATGGTTTCGGTCGCGCGGCATTTCGACATGTTCACCGTCGCGGAAAGTGTCGAAACGGCCGAGGATGCGGCCTTTTTGACGCAGATCGGCGTGGACTGCATGCAGGGATATTATTTCGGCGTACCAACCTTGGATCCCTATTGGCGCAAAGCAGCCTAGATACGTGTGATAACGCAACCATTCTCACGCCGCTTGATTTTCTCTGCAATGCAGCACAGGATGCGCTCAGCAATGATCGTGCGGAACGTCGCGCGTTTTGGAAACTTCTGAAACGCGCGTCATTTCGTTGATCGTAAGTCTGGAGGAAAAGGAAGCATCATGACCAATGTCGTAATCGTATCGGCCGCGCGCACCGCCGTGGGCAGTTTCTCGGGTTCATTCGCGAACACGCCCGCCCATGACCTCGGCGCAGCCGTTCTGGCCGAGATCGTCGCCCGCGCGGGCATTGACCCGTCTGAGGTCAGCGAGACCATTCTGGGCCAGGTGCTTCAGGCTGGTCAGGGTCAAAACCCTGCACGTCAGGCGCATATCAATGCGGGTTACGCGAAAGAGGCTTCGGCTTGGGGTATCAACCAGGTTTGTGGCTCGGGCCTGCGCACCGTTGCACTGGGCGCACAGCATGTTCAGCTGGGTGATGCCGCAATCGTGGCCGCCGGTGGTCAAGAGAACATGACCCTCAGCCCCCACGTCGCACACTTGCGTGCCGGGCACAAAATGGGCGACATGAAATTCATCGACTGCATGATCAAAGATGGTCTGTGGGATGCGTTCAACGGCTACCACATGGGCCAGACCGCTGAAAACGTCGCAGAGAAATGGCAGATCACCCGCGAGATGCAGGATGAATTCGCCGTTGCTTCGCAAAACAAGGCTGAAGCTGCTCAGAAAGCTGGCAAATTCGCCGACGAGATCATGCCGTTCACCGTGAAAACCCGCAAGGGCGACATCATCGTGGATCAGGATGAATACATCCGTCACGGCGCCACAATGGAAGCCATGCAAAAACTGCGCCCGGCCTTCATCAAGGACGGTTCGGTGACCGCTGCAAACGCTTCGGGCATCAACGATGGCGCGGCCGCCGTTCTGCTGATGTCGGCTGATGAAGCCGAGAAGCGTGGGCTAGAGCCGCTGGCACGCATCGCGTCCTACGCGACCGCTGGTCTGGACCCGTCGATTATGGGTGTTGGCCCGATCCACGCGTCGGGCAAGGCGCTGGATAAGGCGGGCTGGAAAGCTCAGGATCTGGATCTGGTCGAAGCCAACGAAGCCTTCGCTGCGCAGGCCTGTGCCGTGAACAAAGACATGGATTGGAACCCGGACGTGGTCAACGTGAACGGCGGCGCCATCGCCATCGGTCACCCGATCGGTGCCTCGGGCTGCCGCATCCTGAACACGCTGCTGTTCGAAATGAAGCGCCGCGAAGCCAAGAAGGGTCTGGCGACCCTTTGCATCGGCGGCGGCATGGGCGTGGCTATGTGCCTCGAACGTCCGTAAGCTTGAAAAGAACGATGAAAAAGGCGCCTTAGGGCGCCTTTTTTGTTAAGCGCTTTGTCGTGCTCTTGTCGCAACCGCAAAATAAAACTCTGCATTGCGGCAAAATGTTTGCGCAATAATATTGCGCAAGTTAATTTGAAAATGTAACAGAGTTTCAGACTCAGATTCGAAGTGGAGGAATAACATGGCCCGAGTTGCACTCGTCACCGGTGGTTCGCGCGGAATTGGCGCATCAATTTCAAAAGCGCTGAAAGCGGAAGGCTACGAGGTCGCCGCGACCTTCGCTGGCAACGAAGAGAAGGCAGCTGCCTTCACCGCAGAGACCGGCATCAAGACCTACAAGTGGAATGTTGGCAGCTATGAGGAAAGCAAAGCTGGCATCGCACAGGTTGAAGCTGACCTTGGTCCTGTCGACGTGGTTGTTGCCAACGCAGGCATCACCCGCGACGCACCTTTCCACAAGATGACCCCCGAACAGTGGCAGGAAGTCATCGACACCAACCTGACCGGCGTGTTCAACACCGTACACCCGATCTGGCCCGGCATGCGCGAGCGTAAGTTCGGCCGCATCATCGTGATCAGCTCGATCAACGGTCAGAAAGGTCAGTTTGCTCAGGTAAACTATGCCGCGACCAAAGCTGGCGATCTGGGTATCGTCAAGTCGCTGGCACAAGAAGGCGCACGTGCAGGCATCACTGCCAACGCCATCTGCCCCGGCTACATCGCGACCGAAATGGTTATGGCGATCCCGGAAAAAGTGCGCGACTCGATCGTTGCAGGGATCCCGGCCGGCCGTCTGGGCGAACCGGAAGAAATCGCACGCTGCGTAGCCTTCCTGGCTTCGGACGATGCGGGCTTCATCAACGGCTCGACCATCTCGGCCAACGGTGCGCAGTTCTTCGTTTAATTACGCAGGACAATCACAATTTAAGGGCTGGCCGCTTTGGCCGGCCCTTTTTGTTGGCAGATGTGGTGTCAGCAAAGCCAGGCGCGTCGACATCCAAAGGCCAATGTTTCGAAAGACCAAGGCACGCTCTTCATGTGCGCGCTGATAGGCAGCTTGAAGCTCGGTCTGGGTTGTCGCGGTCTCCAACATGGTCCTGGTCCTCTTAAGTCCACTTTGTGTGATCTCAATATGGGGTGTTGAAATGCAGGCGACAAACGAGACTTTCAAAGGTTTCAGATAAGTGTTACTTGACTGAGATGAGTGACCGTCTGCCTCCGCTAACCGCCCTGCGCGCCTTTGATGCTGCTGCCCGCCATATGTCATTTCAGAAGGCTGCCGCCGAACTGAACGTGACGCCAGCGGCCCTGTCTTTTCAGATCAAATCACTGGAAGAGCACTTTGGCGCACCACTTTTCCATCGTTTGAATCGAGCCGTGGAGCTGACCGAGGCTGGACGTCTTCTGGCCCCCGGTGCGGCGGATGGGTTCGAGATGTTGACCGGCGCCTGGCGCAATGCGCGACGCAGTTTGGACAGCAATACGTTAACCGTGACGGCAGGCCCGGCGTTTACGTCGAAGTGGCTTGCACCGCGGCTGTATGCCTTCGCCCATGATCATCCCGAGATCGAACTTCGCTTCGCGGCGGGTCTGAAAATGGTGGATCTGAACCGGGACGAGGTCGATGTCGCCATCAGATTTGGATACGGTCCGGATGACGGGCTGTACTCTCATCCGCTGGCAAACGAGTGGCTGACCCCAGTGATGCTGCCCTCACTGGCCGAGAAGTACCCCGAGCCAAAAGACCTGCTTTCTGCCCCGCTGATCCACAACACTTCCGATGATTTCTTGAACCCGCCATGCGATTGGCCTGCGTGGCTGCGCGCGGCAGGGGTCCAAGGCACACCCCGAATCGCATCTGTGTTTTCGCAGCCCGACCACGCACTGGATGCAGCGATGGCCGGGGTGGGTGTGGTTCTTGGGCGTCGCGCCTTTGTGGTGAAATATCTGGCCGAGGGGCGTCTGGTTGCACCCTATGGATTGGCCCTGTCCACCCAAGCGCGGTTCCGCTTCTTGTGCCGTCAGGGACAGGAAAACCGACCGGCGATTGCTGCGTTCCGCGATTGGGTTATTGCAGAGATCGCAAAAAACACGCATGTGACGGAAAGTTTGAAAATCGTTTCGGTCGAGGACTAGTCGTGACACGGAAAACTGCCACCTTCATCGGGTTCATAGCTGTGTTGCTGTGGTCGCTTCTGGCGCTGTTCACCGTGGGAACTGACCCTGTGCCGCCCTTCCAGCTGGCCGCCATGACCTTTCTGGTAGGCGGAACGTTGGGTGTGATCTGGATTGCCGCGACCGAAGGTCTGGGGATCCTGCGCACCGTAAGCTGGCGGGTCTATGCGTTCGGGACGTTGGGCCTTTTTGGCTATCACGCCTTGTATTTTTCCGCCCTACGCATGGCGCCTGCTGCCGAGGCGGGGCTGATCGCCTATTTGTGGCCCCTTTTCATCGTGCTGTTTTCCGGACTTCTGCCCGGTGAAAGCCTGCGTCCGATGCACGTGATCGGTGCGCTGATTTCGTTTGCTGGTGCGGCTTTGATCGTGCTTGGCGGGGCAACGGGGTTTGACACGGCTGCACTGCCGGGCTTTGCGCTGGCCTTCCTGTGCGCGCTGACATGGTCCGGGTACTCGGTTCTGTCACGACGACTTGGGAATACGCCCACGGCCTCGGTCGTGGTGTTCTGTTTGGCCACTGCCGTCTTGTCCATTGGCGCACATTTGCTGTGGGAGGACACAGTTTGGCCCAACGGCACAATGGGCTGGGCATCCGTCGCAGGGCTTGGATTGGGGCCAGTCGGGTTGGCCTTCTATGTCTGGGATGTGGGGGTAAAGCGCGGTGATATTCAGCTTCTGGGCGTCGCGAGCTATGGCGCGCCGTTGCTGTCCACGCTTGTATTGATCTTGGCTGGTGTGGCCCAGCCCCACCCGTCGTTGCTGATCGCGGGTGTGTTGATCACCGTAGGTGCATTGATGGCGGCACGGGCCAGTGCCGGTTCGTCAAAACAGACCTGACCCATGCCTAAAGTCGTCAGGCCGTAGCCGTCGTCAGCCGTTCAATTTCTTCCTTGAGCTGGAGCTTTTGCTTTTTTAGTTCGGATATCTCGGCGTCTGTACTGCCGGGCGAGCGCTGGATCTCTTCGACTTTCTCCGAGAGGACCTCGTGTTTCCTGCGCAGCTCTTCAAGATGCGAACTCATGCTCATGGGGATCCTCCTGTTGGTTTATATAACGTACCGAGTGCACCACACTTTTTCCCGCTTGTCACGAAAACGTTGTAAAACTCTGCGGGGAATCGCTGACGTGGTTGCGCGGGTTTTAACCGGGATCGCTTATCCCCAGTTCAGCGCCGCGCCGTCACGCAAGATGGCCTGTATCGCAGGCGTATAATGTTCGCGATCGGCGGTGTGCGTGTCACCTTCATGCAGCACAATTGGCGCGGACAGACGAAACGCCGCGCGCCCACCTTTGCGAGCCTGCAATAGCAACAGTTTTGCCGCGCGCCCAGTGCGGGCTGAGAAGGGTTGGACGACAACTGACCCCAGTCGATCATCCAGCGCTGATAGAATGTCTGGCAGCCGCTCGGCCGCGTTGATCATTGTCAGCATCCCGCGCGGTTTCAGGCGCCGTGTGGCCTGATCCATCCAGGCCGCCAATGGTGTCTCTTCGCCCATTGCCTGTTCACGGGCATCATGCGGCGACATGCTGCCCCGTGTCCGGTCGAAATAGGGCGGGTTCATAATCACATGATCAAAGCTTTGGGCACGCAAAGCCTCGGGCATCTGCGCCAAATCCCCATCATGTACGGTCAGCGAAATTCCGTTGTCTTCCGCATTCTTGCGCGCCATTTCCGCATGATCTGCCTGACGCTCAATCCCGTGAAGCTCCAACCCCGGCACGCGTCGCCCAAGACACAAGGACGCAGCTCCGACACCGCATCCCAGTTCCAGCACAGACTGGCCGGTCTGTGCGGGCACGGCGCTGGCCAAAAACACCGGATCGACGCCCGCGCGATAGCCCGTTTTGGGCTGAGACAGCACCAGCTGCCCGCCCAGAAAGTCATCCCGTGTCAGATTGTCAGAGTGCATCATAGCCTTTTAGCTTTCGAAGGCGATATCATGGTCACGCAGGATCGCGCGGGCGATGAACAAATCCTCGTCCCGCACCATCAGGCGGCGCGGCAAAATGCCAATGGATCCTTCCAGTGCACTCATATGGACGTCCATCGCAAAGCAAGCTATATCCTCGCCTGTAAGAAGGGCGGTGACGAAGGGGATCATGGTTGGATCTGTGGTTCTCAGAAGCTCTTTCATGCAATCCGAGATAAGGGCATCCCTGCCCATTTGTCGAGCCGGTTGACGGGAAGGTGAAGATGCTGATCGAAGCTGCACATAAACCGCATGAGCGTCTGGGCCAGCATTTGGCCGAGGACATGGAGTCCGTGAACACGCTGATTCGCGAACGTATGGCCTCGAAACATGCCCCGCGTATTCCCGAAGTGACTGCGCATCTGGTTGATGCGGGCGGCAAGCGCCTGCGCCCAATGCTGACTTTGGCGGCGGCACGGCTTTGTGGCTATGACGGCCCCTATCACATCCATCTGGCTGCAACGGTCGAGTTCATTCACACCGCGACCCTGCTGCATGATGACGTGGTGGACGAAAGCGCCCAACGTCGTGGCCGGCCCACCGCGAACCTTTTGTGGGACAACAAATCCAGCGTTCTGGTCGGTGACTACCTGTTCTCGCGTTCGTTCCAGCTGATGACCGACACGGGGTCGCTGGATGTGCTGCGCATCCTGTCCAATGCCTCGGCCACGATTGCCGAAGGCGAAGTGCTACAGCTGACTGCGGCTCAGGATCTGTCGACGGACGAAGACATCTATCGTCAGGTTGTCCGCGGCAAAACGGCAGCGCTGTTTTCAGCGGCGACCGAAGTGGGTGGCGTCATCGCAGACGCCCCGGCCGATCAAGTGAAGGCCCTGTTTGAATATGGCGATGCGTTGGGCATTTCCTTCCAGATCGTTGATGACCTGCTGGATTATTGGGGCGGCGACGCCACAGGTAAGAACATCGGCGACGATTTCCGCGAACGCAAACTGACCCTGCCGCTGATCAAAGCTGTGGCTAAGGCAGACGGCGAAGAACGCGCATTTTGGACCCGCACGATCGAAAAAGGCCGTCAGGAAGAGGGCGACCTGGAACATGCTCTGGTGCTGCTGAACAAACACGGCGCGCTTGAAGATACACGGGCCGAGGCGATTGCCTGGGCCGACAAAGCCAAAGCGGCGCTGACCGTCTTGCCCGACGCGCCGATCCGCCACATGCTGCACGACATCGCGGATTACGTGGTCGCACGCCTGAACTAAGCGCTTATTTTCTTACCGGAAATATCCTGGGGTGAATGCGCGAAGCGCAAAGGGGCAACGCCCCTCAAGGCTCACGAAGTGAGCCACCAATAGCCCTACGACAGCTTTGCAGCTTCCACCCACCACTCAGGCTTGGCTTGCGCCAGAGCACTCGCACCCGCCCGCGCAGCGTCCTCGGTTTCGAACAGCGCAAAACACGTCGCCCCAGATCCCGACATGCGTGCCAATCGTGCGCCGGGTAGATCAGCCAGCGCGTCCAAAACATCCCGAATGACCGGAGACCGCGCAATCGCGGGGGCTTCTAGGTCGTTGCGTTGGGTTGCCAGCCAGTCGATGAATGCGCCAGCCTTCATGCCCTGCGGGATCCGCTTAGGCATGGGTGGGTTTTGCTTATCTTCCAACGCTTTGAAAACCTCAGGGGTGGGCACATCTACGCCAGGATTGGCCAGAATCGCGAACAGGGGCGGCAGGCCGGGGCAGGGGGCGACGTCTTCGCCAATCCCGCGCATTCGGGCCGCTTGCCGCATCAGGCAGACACGCACATCTGCGCCAAGCTCGGACACGCCTTCGGGTAACCTTGTGTCGCCGATCAGGTCCGAAAGCGCCAATATGGTCGCCGCCGCGTCCGAGCTTCCGCCCCCGATTCCTGCTGCAGCAGGCAGGTGCTTCGACAGAACGATATGGACAGGCACGCCAAACAGATCAGCCGCGCGGGCGACAAGGTTCGTGCCATCCGTAGGCACGCCCGCGGCGCGTGGGCCAATCACCTCAAGTCGGTTCGCCTCAGCAGGCATCACAGTAATTCGGTCGCCCACATCGGCGAAGACCACAAGGCTGTCCAACAGGTGATATCCATCCCGCCGCTGCCCCGTGACATGCAGGGTCAGGTTCACCTTCGCGGGGGCGAAAACCTTGGTGATGCTCATTCGGAGGCGTGCAGGGGATCGGCCCCTTCTTCTTCCAGAACCACGTCCAGACCGACCTCGAGCTTGCGACGGATGCGGTCGGGGTCAAGCTCGGTCAGGTCAGTGTCATCGGTGATGAAGCTTAAGGAGCGTCTCCATTGGAACTCGGCCTCGCGTTTGCGGCCAACCGCCCAATAGGTATCGCCCAGATGGTCGTTCAGAATGGGTTCCACCGGTTCCAGCTCGACCGCGCGTTCCATTTGCTCGACGGCCTCGTCATAGCGGCCCAAGCGATAGAAAACCCAGCCCAGACTATCGACGATATAACCGCGATCCGGGCGGGCCGCGACGGCGCGCTCGATCATCCCCAAGGCTTCATCCAGTTTCTCGTGACGTTCCACCAACGAGTAGCCCAAATAGTTCAAGACTGTGGGTTGCTCAGGGCTTAGCTCCAGCGCTTTGCGGAAATCGGCCTCGGCGGCGGGCCAGTCGTCCAGCTTGTGAGCGGCAATCGCGCGTTGGAAATATGTGGGCCATTGGGTGGAAAGACCGACTTCAAAGCGGGCAATGGCAAGGTCATAGGCATCGCGTGCTTCGGCAAAGCGATCCTGCTGCATCAGAGTGTCCCCAAGCGCCACGCGAAAGCGCAATGTGCCGGGGAAGGTGTCTGCCAAGGTGCGCAGCTCTCCTGTGGCTTCGTCCAGCCGGTCAGCGCGGCGCAATACATCAGTGCGGCCAAGGGCCGCGTGCTGATATGCAAAGCTGTCTTGCGGAACCCGACCATAGGTTTCAATTGCCAGTTCAAGATGACCCATTTGTTCAAGAATCTGGGCTGACAGAACCAGAACACCTGCATGGGTCGGCGCCAGATGTTCGGCCAAGCGGTTGTAAAGCAGGATGCCGGTCTGGTCGCCTTCGGGCCCGACCGTTTCAGCAACAGCAAACAGAAGCTCGGCGATTCCGTCCTGCGGCGAACGGATGACGTTGAAGTCTAGCGTCTTTCCGGCCTCAAGATCCGTAATTACCTGTTCAACTTCAGGATCCGTCATGCCGGACTGTGCGGCCTTCATCAGCGCAATAGCGTCCTCTTGGCGGTCGCTTTGGCTAAGCGTCTGGGCATGGGCAAACAGGCCCGAGCGATTTAATTGCAGCGCGCCGCGCTCGCCCCCCAGAATGCTGGCCGCGCCTTCGAAGTCTCCGACATAGGCCAGCGCCAAGGCTTTTTGATACAGCGTGAAGCCAATGCTGGCGTCGTCTTCGCCCAGCGTGTCAAAAATAGTCAGCGCATCCGACATCTTGCCCTGTCCAATGCGGATCCAGGCCTGAATCATCTGATCAATGACGGGTGCGATCGACACCTTGGTGCCCACAAGTTCGGTCGCCGTGTCCCAGTCATCATCCGCCAACGCGTCGCCCAATAGAACAAGGGCTGCGATCTGGTTGCCTTCGCTGACCGAGGCCAGCCGACGTGCATAGGGCAGCGCATCGTCCAATTTTCCAAGCGCGATCTGGGCGACGATCAAACCTTCCAGAACGTCCAGATTCTCGGGGTCTTGGGCAATCGCGCGCGTGCCGTATTCGACCATCTCGGGGAAACTGCGCGACAGATCGGCATGGCGTGCGGCAAGATAAGCCCCCGCCGCACTGTCCGCGTAAGCGGCGGTTCCGACAGCGCATTGTGCGGTCAGAAGGGCAGGAAGAGCAAGGCGGCGCAGGGCCGAAGATGTGAGGCGGAACAAGGGCATATATTCCTTAAGTCGCAGCAGGTTTGTTTCTGTAAAACCTAGTGTGCCTTCTAGTTGAAAACAATGAGGGGCAGCACATGGCCGCCCCTCTTTGTCGCTTTTTTGATCGCGCGCGATCACATGTTCGGATAGTTCGGCCCGTCGCCGCCCTGCGGAACCGTCCAGGTGATGTTCTGGCTGGGGTCCTTGATGTCACAGGTCTTGCAGTGCACGCAGTTCTGGAAGTTGACCACAAAGCGCGGGTCTTTGCCGTCTTCTTCGACCACTTCATAGACGCCGGCCGGGCAGTAACGCTGCGCGGGCTCTGCGAACTCGGGCAAGTTGACCGAGATCGGCAGATCCGGGTTGGCCAGCTTCAGGTGGCAGGGCTGGCTTTCCTCGTGGTTGGTGGCCGCGAAGGACACGTTGGTCAGGCGGTCAAACGACAGGGTGCCATCGGGCTTCGGATAATCGATCTCGGGATAATCCTTGGCTTTGCCGGTAACTTCCGCATCGTTCTTGCCGTGTTTCACGGTGCCGAAGGGTGACCAGCCGGTGATCGACTGTACCCACATGTCCAGACCGCCCAGCATCAGCGATGCGGTCAGGCCGTACTTCGACCACAGCGGCTTGACGTTGCGAACCTTCTTCAGGTCTTTTGCAACTTCGCCGGTGCGCAGTTCTTCTTCATAGTCGTTCAGCTCGTCACCGGCGCGGCCTGCCTTGATGGCTTTCACCGCAGCATCCGCAGCTGCCATGCCGGACAGCATCGCGTTATGGTTGCCTTTGATGCGCGGCACGTTCACCAGACCGACCGAGCAGCCCAGCAGCGCTCCACCCGGGAACGAGGCTTTCGGCATCGACTGATAGCCGCCCTCGGTGATTGCACGCGCGCCGTAAGCCACGCGCTTGCCGCCTTCCAGCAGCTTGGCAATCTCGGGGTGATGCTTGAAGCGTTGGAATTCCATATAGGGATACAGATGCGGGTTCTTATAGTTCAGGTGAACCACGAAGCCGACGAACACCTGATTGTTTTCCAAGTGATAGATGAACGAGCCACCACCGGCGTTCGACCCCAGAGGCCAGCCCATCGTGTGGGTCACAGTGCCTTCGCGGTGCTTGGCGGGGTCGATCTCCCAGATCTCTTTCATGCCGATGCCGAACTTCTGAACGTCGCGGCCAGCCTGAAGGTCGTATTTGCCGATGATCTCTTTCGCCAGCGAACCACGGACACCTTCCGAGATGAAGACGTATTTACCGTGTAGCTCCATGCCCGGCTCGGTGTTCTCGCCATAGGAACCGTCAGCTTCCAGACCGAAGACGCCTGCAACGACGCCCTTCACTTCGCCGTTTTCGCCGTAGACCAGCTCGGATGCGGCCATGCCGGGGAAGATTTCCACGCCCAGCTCTTCGGCTTGCTCGGCCATCCAGCGGCAGACATTCGCCATCGACACGATATAGTTGCCGTGGTTGTTCATCAGCGGCGGCATCGGCCAGTTCGGCACGCGGATGTGACCTGCCGGCCCAAGCACAAGGAAGTTGTCTTTCTTCACTTCCGTCTTGATCGGCGCACCTTTGTCTTTCCAGTCCGGGATCAGCTTGTCCAAGCCGCAAGTGTCCAGCACGGCACCTGACAGGATGTGCGCGCCCACTTCCGAGCCCTTTTCAAGCACCACGACCTCAAGGTCTGGGTCTTGTTGTTTCAGACGAATGGCGGCGGACAGGCCTGCGGGGCCTGCGCCCACGATGACCACGTCGTATTCCATGCTTTCGCGTTCGATGTCGCTCATAATCTTTTCCCCGGTCGATCCGTTTCGCAAGATCGTTAGCTTGACGCACAGGTCGGGTCAATCAGGACACGACGTTACAAGGGCTTGATTCCGACAAATTTGCCGAACCACGGCTTTGTTTGCGCTGACACCGGCAGCTTGGGCTTGGAATGCCTATTTCGGATCCAATCACTGGGGCAAACAAGGGCGTTGCAAATCGCGCCGGATTGCTAGATTTTCGACACGACCGAGCCGCAATGAGAACACGCTGTCAGGCGCACTGGTGCCGGGCGACAATAAATGAACAGGTTTGATGGAAAAGATACCTTTGACCCGCGCGGGACACGCCGCGCTGAATGACGAATTGAAGCAGCTGAAGTCAGTAGAACGCCCCGCGATCATCGAGGCGATTGCCACCGCGCGCGAGCTTGGCGACCTGAAAGAGAATGCTGAATATCACTCTGCGCGTGAAAAGCAGGGCTTCATCGAGGGCCGCATCAAAGAGCTGGAAGGCATTCTGTCGCTGGCCGAGGTGATCGACCCGAAGAGCATGTCGGGTGCAGTCAAGTTTTCGGCGACCGTTACGATTGTTGATGAAGATACCGACGAAGAGAAGACCTATCAGATCGTGGGCGAACCCGAGGCCGATATCGAAGCGGGTAAGCTGAACATCAGGTCTCCGCTGGCCCGCGCCCTGATCGGCAAGGAAGAAGGCGATAGCGTCGAAGTGCGCACGCCGGGTGGCGAGAAAGCCTATGAAATCCTGAATATCGACTGGATCTGACCGTGGCAGACAAGCCCCAGAAGAAGGCCGCAAAGCCGCACCCCCCTAAAGGTGCTGCACCTTTGGAGCTGCTGGACGAGGCCCCCTCGCTTAGCGCGACCGAAGTGATCGGCCTTGCCTTGTCCTTTGTCTGGCTGGCGGCTTGTGCAATGTTTTTCATTGTTCTGGGAACCGGATCGTCGGAAGGCGAATTTGATCCGTTGCGTTTCGTGATGGTCGTGGTGGCGATCGCCATGCCGGTTGCGATGATCTGGGTGGCTGTTGCCGCGATGCGCTCGGCCCGGATCATGCGGCAGGAAAGCACCCGGCTGAAGGCCGCCATCGACGGGATGCGCACGGCGTATCTGCAGCAGCAACAAAGCATTGGCGGACCTGGCGCACAGGCGTCGAAGGTGGAGCAGAAGCTGGAAGAGATTGCCAAGGTCTCGCGCCGGACAGAAACCGCGTTGGCGACTTTTGTGTCGATTCGCCCCGGTATGCCCAGTTTGGCCAACCCGTATCCCGCGCCGATTGCCCCCGCCATGGGGGCTGACGAAGCGCCGAAAGATCCCGATGATCAGACGAAGCTTGAGCTTGGCACGCCGGCGGAAGACATGATCCCGCCATTGTCGATCGAGGATTTCATCCGCGCGATGCATTTCCCCGAGCACGCTGAAGATGCCGAGGGCTTCCGCGCCCTGCGTCGTGCCCTTGAAGACCGGCAGGTGGCGGGGTTGATTCAGGCGGCTCAGGATATTCTGACCCTGATGTCGCAGGACGGCATCTATATGGATGATCTGCGCCCTGACCGCGCCCGACCCGAGGTCTGGCGCAAGTTCGCAGCTGGAGAGCGCGGTAAGGGTATTGCCGCGCTGGGCGGCGTGCGGGACCGTTCGTCTTTGGCTTTGACGGCTGGGCGAATGCGCAAGGATCCGATTTTCCGCGACACCGCGCACCACTTCCTGCGCCGCTTCGATCAGACCTTCGCCCAGTTTGAAAAGAACGCCTCGGACGCAGATTTGGCGGCGATGGCCGATACGCGCACCGCGCGGGCCTTCATGCTGTTGGGGCGTGTGACTGGAACCTTCGACTAAGGTTTCGCTATCCCGCGCGTTTCTGGCTGGCATAGGCGGCGGCCATGCTGACCACCGCAATCGCACCACATATCAAAACCGCGCGCAGGATTGCGCCGTTGGTAGCACCCCACATCGCGATGGATCCAGCGAAGGCCAGTAGCATTGCGCCCGCAGCCAGTCCAGTTACACGAACCGCAGGTTTGGCCGCAGCGCGCCCGCGCCCGTGCCATAGGCGGCGAAGGGTAGCGATCATTTTTCCGATATCGGTCTGAATGGCGATCAGCGACGGCACGATCAGCAGCACCAGAAACATCCCAAACCCAAGCCCATAGATCAGCGTGATCACCGTGGGTTTCAGGAACTGCGCCTGCCGCGATGTTTCATACAGCAAGGGCATCAATCCCAGCACAGTGGTCATCGTGGTCAGCATCACCGCGCGCAGACGGTCGGCGGCACCTTCGATAATGGCCGGAATGATTCCGCGGTCCCGCGCGTATTCGTCGATGGTCGTCACCAGCACGATGGAATCGTTGATGATAATCCCCGTCATCCCGATCAACCCCACGACCGAGAACATGGACAACGGCACATCCCATTGAACATGCCCGTAAATCGCGCCAACCAGCCCGAAGGGAATGATCGACATGACCACCAAGGGCCGCGTCCAGCTTGAGAAGATCCACGCGAGCGTCAGGAAAATCCCCAGCAGGACTAGGATCAAACCCGTACGGGCATCTGACAGGAAGTCCTTCTGTTGCTCGGCCAACCCGCCGATCCGATATTCAATCGAATGGGTTTCGGCCAGTGCGGGCAGGATCTCAGTCTCGATTGTGCGCTGGATCTCTTCGGCGCGGGCGGCGTTGTCTTCGCTAATATCACCCGAGACATTGACCATCCGAATGCCGTTTTCACGTTGAACGGTGGCAAAGCCTTGGCGCGTCTGCACGGACACCAGATCCGCAAGGCTGACATAGGCGCCCGCCTGCGTGCGCAGCTGCATCCGTTCTAAAAAATCAGCCGAGCGTTCGCCGTCCGGCAACTCAACCCGGATTTCGGCCGAGCGTGTGCCATCGGGATAGGTCGCGGCCTCGACCCCGTTCAGGCGATTGCGCAGGACGCGGCTGAGATCATCAATGGTGAACCCAAGCGCCTTGCCCTGCGCGGTCAGATCCAGAACCAGCTCTTCCTTGTCATAGCTCAGACTGTCTTCCAGCGCCGATACTTCGGGGTATTGGATCAGCTGCGTCTTCAGGTCCTCGGCTGCGGCCTTCAGCGTCTCGGACGTGGCCCCGAACAGATCAACGTCAAGACTGTCGCCGCCCGGCCCGAAGCGTCCACCACGGAAAGACAGAACCTCCAACAGCGGATGGTTCACGATCTCGTCTTGCAGGGCCGAGACGAGTTCGAAGGTGGAGTAAGGGCGCAGGTCGGCGTCGATCAGCTCGATCACGATGGACCCAAGAAGATCGGCGTCTTTGTTGTCCACGCCCGACAAGCCGCGTCCTGCGTTCCCGCCGATTTGTGCCAGCGCATGTGCCACAGGACTTGCGCCGTAGGTTTCTTCGAATTCGGCAGTAGTCTGTTCCACAGCGCGTTGCACATTGTCCAGCATGGCGCGGGTGTCAGCGCGGGTTGCGCCTTCGGCCATCGCGAAGTTTGCCGTGATCGAGGACCGTTCAGGCGCGCTGAAAAAGCGGAAGGTCAGGTCGCCTCGGATGAAGATCGCGGCTTGGCTGACCAAAATCAGGATGGTCGCCGCAATCACCGGATAGCGCGCCTTGATTACCAGCGCCATCAAGGGGCGGAAACCTTTGTCACGCACCCAGCGGAAGCCTTTGTTCACCTGCCGGGATGGCCAGTCATACCAGTGTTCTTTGGCGGTGTGGGTCAGAGCGTGCGCCATGTGGTGCGGCAGGATCAGGAAGCATTCGATTAGAGATGCGGTCAGAACCACGATGACGGTGAAGGGAATGTCGGTGATCAGATCGCCGAACCGTCCCCCGATCGAGGTCAGCCCGAAGAAGGCAATGATCGTGGTGAGCGTGGCGGAAAAGACCGGCGGGAACATCCGCCGCGCCGCGTTCTCGGCAGCTGTGAACGGTTCTTCGCCCAAGCGCCGCGCTCGGAAATCAGCGTGTTCGCCCACCACGATGGCGTCATCCACCACGATCCCCAGCGTGATGATCAGCGCGAAAAGCGAAATCATGTTGATCGTGATCCCAGACATATACATCAGGAACACGGCGGTGGTCATGGCCACGGGGATCCCAGCGGCAACCCAAAACGCTGTACGGGCATTCAGGAAAAGGAAGAGCAGTAACAACACCAGCCCAAGCCCCTGAAGGCCGTTTTCCGTCAGCATTTTCAGACGGGCGGAAATCAAGGCAGATCGCGTACGCATCAGTTCGATCTCGACCCCTTCAGGAAGGGTTTCTAGCATCTCGGCGCGGATTTCCTCGACGATCTCTTGCAGCTCAATCGCGTCCCCTTGCGCCGAGCGCGAGACATTCAGCGCCATCGCCGGATCGTCGCCGACGAAATAAGATCGGTTGCGGTTCACGCCTTCGACGCGGACCATCGCCACATCTCCGATGGTCAGGTTCGACCCGTCTGGATTGGCGCGCAGGACCAGTGTCGCAATGTCGTCAGGGGTCCGCTTGGGGTCGCCTGTGCGCACCCGCGCTGCGCCCGAAGATACGTTGCCCGCCGGGTTCGCGCTGACCTCGCCCGCGATCACTGCGGCGATCTGGGCCATGGTCACATCATGTTCGATTAGCGACAGGGAGGTGACCTCGATCACGGTTTTTGGGGCGGCGAAGCCTCGGATCGAGGTGCGCGTCACGCCGCGTTCAAACAGGCGGATCACCATTTCGTCTGCAAAACGACCCAGCTGTTCAATGGCAACGGGCCCCGAGATCACCACATCCGTAACGCTGTCGCGCCATGCGCCGCGCCGGACCGTGGGGGTGTCTGCGTCTTCGGGCATGTCAGTGATTTCATCCACCGCGACCTGAATGTCATCGGCGGCCTGATTGACATCCCAGCCGGGTTCGAACTCCATTTCAATCCGGGCGCGACCCTCAAAGGCGCGCGAGCTGACGCTGGACACGCCGTCAACGGCCAGAAGCGCAGGTTCCATCACCTGCACGATGGCGGTGTCCACATCTTCGGCACCGGCGCCTTGCCAACTTGTAGAAACGGTCACGCTTTCCACGATCACATCGGGGAAGAATTGCGCCCGCATCTGCGGATAGCTGGCGATGCCAAGCGCCATTAGGATCACCAACAGCAGGTTGGCAACCGTGGCGTGGCGCGTGAAATAGGACAGGATGCCGGGGGCCGGGGTCATGGGTCAGTTCCCCATGCGCTTTTCAAGCCGCGCCAGTGTGTCAGCAGGCAATTCGCCCTCTTCCAACTGGCGCAGAATACGATCGCGGGCGGGTTCAGGCATCCGTGTGTTGCTTTCCACAAAGCTTTTCAGAAGGGCAATTCGCGCGGGGTCCAGTGCGACCATCTCGGGCTTGGCTTCCGGGGCCAGCTTACCGTCGCGCACGGGGCGCACGCGAATGCCTTCGCCCAAAACTGGGCTGCGCTTGGTGATTGCCTCGCGACCGTTCAGACCTTCGATGCGGACAAGAACGTCATCACCTTGACGGCGGAGCAGCGTCACCGGTGCGCTTTCCAACCGGTCTTCGTCGCCCAGCACCAGAATATTGCCCGAGGCATCCAGCGCGGTTGCGGGCAGGCGCACCACTTGGTCCAACGGCGGTTCGGACAGTTCGACCGTCACGAAATCCCCCGGACGCAAGCCCGGCGTCGCGTCCAGATTGGCAAAGAGCATCCGGCCCGTTTGCCCTTCACCAACATCCGCGCTTTCGCGGTCCACCCGACCTGTGGCGGTCAGATCAACGCCAGTGGCCTCGAGCCGGATATTTACCGGCAGATCGGCCAGCGCACCGTTGTCTGCCAAAAGCCGTGCATATTGCGCGGTTGAGACGCGGAACCCGACCTCAAGCTTGTTGGGATCCACCAGCCGCCCTAGTTTTTCGTTCGGGGTGACAAGCCCACCACGTAGGACGGTTACGTCTGTCAAAGTGCCTGAGAACTCGGCGCGAATCTCGGTTTCATTCAGCCGGCGTTGGGCTTCGTCGCGGGCAATTCCACGGCGTGACAGGCTGGCCTCGGCTGTGGCCACACGGGCTTCGGCGGTGATGACCGCCTGCCGTTTCCCCAGCACGACCTGCGCGGCAGATGATGCGGCAAGTGCTGCGTTTTCAACGGCTGCTTCGGTGCCGACGCCTCGACCAACAAGATCGTTTTGCCGGGCGAGTGCCGCGTCACGCAAATCGGCCTGACCTCGGGCGTTTTCCAAGTCATCGCGCGCCAAATCTAGTGCGGCCTTTGCGTCACGCAGCTCGGCCTCGGACTGGGTCAGATCAGTTTCCGCCAGCGAAAGCGCGGCTTTGTAATCTGTGGGGTCGATGCGCAGCAAAAACGCGCCTTCGTCGACCTGCCCGCCGTTCACGAAGGCGTCCGACATTTCGACTACGGTACCCGATGCGCGGGCGCGGATGTCCAAACCTCGGCGCGTAGCCAGCTCTCCGAAGGATGATAGGATCGGAGTGATTGTTGACGGCTCAAGCATCACAACATTGGCCGAAAACACCCGTTCACGGCCCGAAGGGGCTGCGTTATCGCGATCCGCGCGTGCCTTGAACGCCGATTGCACCATCAGTCCGGCCATCGCCAAAAGGCCGATCGTGGCAGCCAGCAGGAAAAGCCCAATCAGGCTGCGTCCCAGAAATCGCATAAATCTCTCCGTCTCATCCGCTGCCATCCTGACCTGCGCCATAGGCGGGGGCAAGCGGCGTGTGGTCACAGTTTCGATGGGGCCAGCCCCGTGTGATCCTTACGGATCAAACGGGCGAGCAGATCATTTCCGTCGTTTATGTTCGTCCAAACGCGGAAAAATTTCGACGAAATTGCAAGGGGGATGACGATAATCCAGTTGATGCACCAGAATTTCGTCCCACGCGTCCTTGCAGGCGCCGGGGCTGCCGGGCAGGGCGAAGAAATAAGTGCCGTTGGCAACGCCCCCGGTGGCGCGGCTTTGCACTGCCGAGGTGCCGATCTTTTTCATCGAGACGATGGTGAAAACCGTCCCGAATGCCTCGATTTCTTTTTCATAGACATCGCGATGCGCCTCGACCGAGACATCCCGGCCCGTCAAACCGGTGCCGCCGGTGGAAATCACCACGTCAATTTCGGGGTCCAAGGACCATGCGCGCAGTTGGTCCGCAATCTCGCCCCGCTCATCGCGGATGATCTTGCGATCAGCCAGCAGATGCCCGGCGTCTTCCAGCCGTTTGACCAAGGTATCGCCCGAACGATCCTCGTCCATCGAGCGGCTGTCGGACACAGTCAGAACCGCGATGCGGACCGGGATGAACTCGCGTTGGTTGTCGGCGGGGATGTGGGACATAGTGTGGCCTGTATTAAGTGGGCTATGCGCCCTCGTTCAGTTTCGCTTGGATTTCGAGAAGATCCGCCCATGCCTCGCGTTTGGCGGCGGGGTTGCGCAGCAAATATGCCGGGTGGAACATGGGCATGATCGGCTTTCCCCATTGGGTGTCCCAATGGCCGCGCAGGCGGGTGATGCCGCGCTTGCCCAAAACGGCCTGACAGGGTGAATTTCCCATCAAGACGATCAGCTCGGGCGCGACCAGTTGGACGTGGCGCTCAAGGAAGGGGACCATCATGGCCATTTCCTCGGGGCTAGGGTCGCGGTTTTGGGGCGGCCGCCATGGCATCACATTGGTGATGTAAACGGCGTCCTTCGACAAAGGTACATCGCGTCCCATCCCGATTGCGGCGAACATCTTGTCCAGAAGCTGGCCTGCGCGGCCGACAAAGGGACGGCCCTCGATATCCTCGTCCCGGCCCGGCGCTTCGCCAATGATCATCACACGCGCGGCTGGGTTTCCGTCGGAAATCACCGTGTTGCGCGCACCTTTCTTCAGCTCGCAGCCATCGAAGGCTTTCATCGCGGCTTTCAGCCCATCCAGATCCTGCGCACCCGCTGCGGCCTGTTTGGCCAGCGCGACATAGTCGATCCTAGGCTCGGCTGGCGGAGGTGTCGGAGTGGCGCGCTTCGGCAGTTCGACCGGCGCGGTTTTCTGGGTTTCGGGTGCCGATTTCGGCTCGGATGGCGCCAAGGCATAGCGATCTATCGGGGCGTCGGAAATTGCATCCACTACGCCCAGCTCGATCTGCCATTCTAAAAGCGCCTTCGCGCTGTGCCAGTCTTGTGCCGATTCCATGGGATGCAGCCTAAGTGCAGCCGCTGGGAAGGTAAACGCCCCACGATTGCACCTTGTACGCACACAAGGGATAGACGAACCCCCCGCCCGAAACTATAAGCGCGTGGAACACAGGACGGAGGCCCGCATGACATTCCGCCAACGACATCTTCTGGGGATCGAACAGCTTCACCCTGAAGAGATCAAAACTGTTCTCGATCTTGCCAACAGCTATGCCGAGATGAACCGATCGCCCACCAAGCATTCCGATGCTTTGGCGGGACTGACGCAGATCAACATGTTCTTCGAAAACTCCACCCGCACGCAGGCCTCTTTCGAGATCGCCGGCAAGCGTCTGGGCGCGGATGTGATGAACATGGCGATGCAGGCGTCGTCCATTAAGAAGGGCGAGACGCTGATTGATACGGCGCTGACGTTGAACGCGATGCACCCCGACCTGCTGGTTGTGCGCCATCCGCATTCGGGTGCCGTGAACCTGCTGGCTGAAAAGGTCAATTGCGCGGTTCTGAACGCAGGTGACGGCAAGCACGAGCACCCCACACAGGCGCTGTTGGACGCGCTGACCATCCGGCGCGAAAAGGGCCGGCTGCATCGTCTTACCATCGCGATCTGTGGTGACATTGCGCACTCGCGCGTGGCCCGCTCGAACCTGATCCTTCTGGGCAAGATGGAAAACCGCGTGCGTCTTGTCGGCCCGCCGACCCTGATGCCCAGCCAGATCGACCAGTTCGGGGTCGAGGTCTATCATGACATGGAAGAGGGTCTGAAAGACGCCGACGTCGTCATGATGCTACGCCTTCAGCGCGAGCGCATGGATGGCGGCTTTATCCCGTCCGAACGCGAGTATTATCACCGCTACGGTCTGGATGCCGAAAAGCTGGCCCACGCCAAGGATGACGCCATCGTCATGCACCCCGGCCCGATGAACCGCGGGGTCGAGATCGACGGCACCATCGCAGACGATATCAACCGATCCGTCATTCAGGAGCAGGTCGAAATGGGCGTCGCCGTACGCATGGCCGCGATGGACCTTCTGGCCCGCAACTTGAAAGCCGAACGCGAAAACCGAACCGAGGGTGTCTATGTCTGAGCAAGAGTTCGAACTGGAACCTCGTCTGGAAAGCCAGACCGCCCCCGAGCTGGAACCGGGTGAAAAGCTGATCGAGAGCTTCTCGGGCAACACCACGACCTATGTGAAAGAGCACGTGATGCTGGCCGCGCTGGGCGCGGTTGTGATCTCGGGCGGGCTGATGGCAATGGGCAACCCACATCCCTGGACCGGCGTGATTGGGTCCGTCGCAGCAATTGCCGTGCGCGGGTTGTATGTCGCCAAGGAACAGCTTGGCTTCACGTGGCACCTGACCAACCGCCGCCTGATCGGCCCGGGCGGACGCACGGTACTTATTACTTCGATTGACAAGGTGAACGTGATTTTCACCGCTGCTCAGATCGTCACTCTGTCGGGCGACAAATACATGCTGAAATATCAGGCCGACGCCAAGGCCACCCAAGCCGCGATCGATCGTGCGCGAGGCGCGTAAGGAGACTGAGATGACCACCACCTTCACCAATGCCCGCTTGATCAATCCGGAAACCGGAACAGACGAAATCGGCAGCTTGACCATCGAAGGTGGGCTGATCACCGGCGTCAACGAGGGTGACGCAGGCGACGTCATTGATTGCGGTGGCAAATGTCTGGCCCCCGGCATCGTGGATATCGGTGTGAAGATCGGCGAGCCGGGCGAGCGGCACAAAGAAAGCTTCCGTACGGCCGGTCTTGCGGCTGCGGCAGGCGGTGTGACAACGATGGTCATTCGCCCCGACACCACACCCGCTGTTGATACGCCCGAGACATTGTCCTTCGTCACTCGTCGTGCGGGGCAGGTAACCCCTGTGAACGTGCATTCGATGGGCGCCCTGACCAAAGGCCGCGAAGGCCGCGAGATGGTCGAGATGGGCTTTATGCTGGATGCAGGCGCGATTGCGTTTACCGACTGCGACCACGTGGTGACCGACAACAAGGTCTATTCCCGCGCCATGACTTATGCACGCTCGTTGCGCGCGTTGATCATCGGCCACCCTCAGGATCCGCAGCTGTCCAAAGGGGCAGCCGTAACCTCGGGCAAGTTTGCATCCTTGCGCGGTCTGCCCGCCGTTAGCCCTCAGGCTGAACGAATGGGGTTGGAACGTGATCTGGTGCTGGCCGAGATGACGGGCGTCGCCTATCACGCTGACAGCCTATCCACCGCGAAATCGCTGCCTGCGCTGGAACGTGCCAAGGCGGCGGGCGTTGACGTGTCGGCCGGGGTGAACATCCACCACCTGACCTTGAACGAGCTGGACGTTGGCGACTATCGCACCTTCTTCAAAGTGAAGCCGCCCTTGCGCAGCGAAGATGACCGCCTTGCGATGGTCGAGGCCGTGGCCTCGGGTCTGATCGACATCATCTCGTCCATGCACACCCCGCAGGACGAAGAAAGCAAACGCCTTCCGTTCGAGGAAGCAGCCTCGGGCGCGGTGGCTCTGGAAACCCTGCTGCCGGCCGCGATGCGACTGGTTCATGCGGGGCTGGTGGATCTGCCGACGCTTTGGCGCGCGCTGTCCTTGAACCCGGCCCGTCGCTTCAACCTACCGGGTGGAGAGTTGACCGTGGGTGCGCCCGCCGATCTGGTCCTGTTCGACCCGGACGCGCCGTTCTTGCTGGACCGTTTCAAGCTGAACTCGAAATCCAAGAACACGCCGTTCGACGGCGCGCGGATGGAGGGCAAGGTGCTGGGCACATGGGTCGCGGGCGAGCGCGTATTTGGTGGCGATGATGCCTGATCTGATCACCTCGTTCCCGCTGCTGATGGGTGTCGCTGTCGCGGGTTATCTGCTGGGCTCGATCCCTTTTGGCATCGTCATGGCGCGACTGTTTGGGCTGGGCGATCTGCGTCAGATCGGGTCGGGCAATATCGGTGCCACCAACGTGCTGCGCACGGGGAATAAACCCGCCGCCTTCCTGACCCTGATCGGAGACGCTGGCAAAGGCGGAGCCGCCGTTCTGCTGGCCCGCGCCCTGTTCGCTGAAGACGCCGCCCAACTGGCAGGCTTCACGGCCTTCCTTGGCCACTGCTTCCCGGTGTTTCTGGGCTTCAAAGGCGGCAAGGGCGTGGCCACATGGCTTGGTACCATGCTGGCGCTGGCCTTCCCGCTGGGCTTGGCCGCTTGCGCGACTTGGCTAGTGACCGCATTGGTGTTCCGGATTTCGTCGCTGGCGGCTTTGGTCGCGGCAGCCCTGTCGCCCATCATCGCGTTGGTTTTTGGCTGGAACAGTCTTGTTCTTATCTCGGTTGCGCTGGGCGCCTTGATTTTCCACCGCCACCGCGCGAACATCGCACGTATTAGATCAGGCGATGAGCCACGCATTGGGCGGAAATAGCGCCAAGAATAGCAAGGAGTAGTCCCGATGGATTTTCAAACATCCGTTAGAACCTGCTTTCAGAAATACGTAACCTTTTCAGGCCGCGCATCGCGTAGCGAGTTCTGGTGGTTCGCGCTGTTTGTCTGGGGCGGACAACTTCTTCTGTCGATCGTGGACAGTTTCGTCTTCGGGACTGTGACAACTTATGACGGTGGTTTCGCGGCAGAAACCAACATGCCGGTTTTGTCGGGTCTGTTTGGCTTGGCAACCTTACTGCCTACGATCTCGGTCGCTGTGCGCCGTTTGCACGACAAGGACCGTAGCGGTTGGTGGTACTGGATTGCTCTGATTCCTCTGATTGGAGCCTTGGTGCTTCTCTTCTGGTTCGTGACCGAAGGGACGCGTGGCGCGAACACTTTCGGCCCGGACCCGTTGGGGAATTCGCCGCGTGACGATGATGATGGCTATGCCACCTCCTCGATCCCGCGCGCGGGTCACTGATCACCCGTTGATCTGAAGCACCTTATCTTTCGACGTCGCGCCTTGGACAAGTTCGAGGCGCGATTTTGCTATGCCAAGGGTTTCGGCTGCATTCTAGATCCTACGCTTGTGTTCAACACAATGCCCCTCGCGACCTTGGTCGTTTCCGCCCTGTCACCGTCGTCGGTCTGGGTGTCGGCAGGCAAAGCGTCGCTCTTACTAAGGTTGCATTTGGTGCCTTGTAATTCCACCTTCACCGCGCAAGTATCACCCGCATCTCGTCAGATGAAGAACAATGTATTAGTCGGAAAAAAGATTAAGGTATCAAAGATATGAGTGCGTATTCAGCGATTACTTCCTGTCTTCGGAAGTATGCCGTTTTCAAAGGTCGTGCCTCGCGGGCCGAGTATTGGTGGTTTTATCTGTTCTTTACATTAACTGGCTTTGTCGGCACCGTTTTGGATGATCATTTCTTCGATCTTCATCCCGATGATGTAGGCCCGCTGAACGGTTTTGCATCCTTGGCATTGTTGTTACCCGCCATCGCTGCCCATGTCCGCCGGTTTCACGATATTTCGCGATCAGGCTGGTGGGTTCTTGCACTGTATCTAGCAATCCTTGGGCTTATCTTTGTTCCTGGTTCGTCGGTCGAGACTGAGTGGTCCTCGATTGGCGTATATTTGTTCGCCTTCGCCATGATCATCGTCAACCTTGCGTTCCTTCTGAAACGCGGTGACGCTTTCACGAATGACTATGGCCCGGATCCCTACGGTGACATCCCAGAGGAAGTCGTCGAAGAGGACTACGCCCCATCCTCGATCCCGCGCGCGGGTCACTGATCACCCGTTGATCTGAAACACCTTATCTTTCGACGCCGCGCCTTGGACCAGTTCGAGGCGCGATTTTGCTATGCCAAGCGCGTCTGCCAGAAGCTTCGCCACTGCCTTGTTGGCCTTGCCGTTTTCAGGCGCGGTTGTGGTCTGGATCCGGATCTGCCCGTCGCGCAGTGTGACTTCGTTGCGGGACGCCTTGGGTGTCACCCGCACTGCGATCCGCGCCCCGGCTTCCGCCATATATGACAACTCGGCTTTCTTCATGAGCGCAGAGTGCCGTGCAGGGCTGGACGGCGCAAGGCCGCTGGGTCACTGTGCTGACAACATGGAGGGCAAGATGCGCAAGACAGGGTTTTTCTGGGACGAGAAGTGCTTTTGGCATTCGGGTGGCAACTATGCTGGCAACTTACCCGTTGGCGGGTTGGTGCAGCCCTTGGCGGCGGGCGGTTTGCCTGAAAGCCCCGAAACCAAGCGGCGTTTGAAGAACCTGCTCGATGTGACCGGATTGTCCGGTGCGCTGGAGCTGCGCACTGGCGCCGAGGCCGACCTCGAGACGCTTGCCCGTGTTCACCCCGCCTCGTTCCTGTCCGATTTCAAAGCGGCGTCAGACACGGGCGGAGGAGAGCTTGGCCTGCGCACCCCTTTTGGTCAGGGCGGGTACGAGATCGCAGCGCTGTCGTCTGGCTTGTCCGTCACAGCGCTTGAGGCTGTTCTGAGGGGCGAGGTCGACAATGCCTATGCCCTCTCGCGTCCGCCGGGACATCACTGTCTGCCGGAATTCCCGAACGGGTTCTGCCTGCTCGCCAATCTTGGCATCGCGATCCGCAATGCGCAGGCCAAGGGTCTGGCCAAGCGCTTTGTTGTGCTGGATTGGGACGTGCATCACGGCAACGGAACCGAGGCGATCTTTATCGACGATCCCGACGTGCTGACGATCTCGATCCATCAGGAACGCAACTATCCGCTGGATACCGGTGACGCGGATGTGCGGGGCGAGGGCAAAGGGCAGGGCGCCAACATGAACCTGCCGCTACCACCGGGCGCGGGGCATGCGACCTATCTGGAAGCGATGGAGCGGATCATCCTGCCCGCCATCCGCGCCCATGAACCTGAGGTGATCGTGGTGGCCAATGGCTATGACGCGGCTGTGATTGACCCGCTGTCGTGCATGATGGCGACGGCCGACACGTTCCGCCAGATGACCCGCATGGTCATGGCGCTGGCGGATGACATTTGCGACGGGCGCGTGATGATGGCGCATGAAGGTGGCTATTCCGAAGTCTACGTCCCCTTCTGTGGCCATGCTGTGTTGGAAGAGATGTCAGGGTCGGGCATTCACGCCCCTGACCCTCTGGCTGAAGCCTTCACCATCCGGCAGCCCAACGCGAAGGCCGAGGCATTCTTTTCTGATCAACTCGCGGACCTGTCAGAATTCTTCAATGTAAAGTGACTTAACATCTTGACGTGGGGCCATGCAGACCCGACATATCCCCCAAGCCAGCCGCGTCCCGCGGCCAAGCAAGATATTGCTCTGACCAAGGACAACACCATGCCTGAACGCAACCAAGCGGCGCTTGATTTCCTACTGACCCGCCGGTCTCGCCCGGCCAAGACCCTGACCGGTCCCGGCCCGGATCGCGAGACAATCAAAACCATCCTGACCGCCGCCGCGCGCACGCCGGACCATGGTAAGCTGGAGCCGTGGCGCTTTGTGGTGCTGGAGAAGGCTGCTTTGATGCGCGCGCATGCGCTTGTGGCAGAACGCGGTGCAGCGCTGGGCCTTGAGCCTGCCAAGATCGAGAAAGAGCAGATCGCCTATGACCGCAGCCCTTTGGCCGTCGTGGTCGTGGAAAGCCCGGTTGAGAGCGAAAAGGTGCCAGCGATCGAACAGACCTATTCAGCTGGCGCCGTTTGCCTTGCGCTTTTGAATGCGGCGCTGGCCTCGGGCTGGGGGGCGAACTGGCTGTCTGGTTGGGCCAGCTTCGACACGGATTTCACCCGCGCGGCCTTTGGCGTGGACAGTCACGAACGCGTCGCAGGCATCATTCATATCGGTACTGAATCTGTGGCCCCGCCAGAACGGCCGCGCCCGGACTTGGATGCCATCACCACTTGGATTGAGACATAATGATAGACGATTTTTTTCGCGCGTTGGGCCAGCTTGGCGATCCGCGCTTTCGCAATGTTCTGTTGAAAGGGCTCGGCCTGACCGTCGGCCTTCTGGTTGCGATCACCGTTGCAATGACATGGCTTGTGGGCTTTCTGATCCCCGACACGCTGTCGCTGCCCTTCGTGGGTGAGATCTCGTGGGTCAACGGGCTTGCGCTTTGGGCGTCGGTGCTGCTGATGCTGGTGCTGTCCGTTGTCTTGATGGTGCCCGTCGCGGGTGCGTTTACCGGCCTGTTTCTGGACGAAGTCGCCGACGCGGTCGAAGCCAAACACTATCCGCACCTTCCGCCCAACCCAGAAACGTCGCTTCTGACGGACATCCGCGAAAGCCTAGGCTTCTTCGGCGTGATTGTCGGCGTGAACCTGATCGCCCTGATCCTGTTCTTCTTTGTTGGCCCTCTGGCTCCGATCCTGTTCTATGCGGTGAACGGTTATCTTCTGGGGCGCGAGTACTTTACCATGGCGGCCATGCGCCGGATGCCTCGCGCGGACGCGCACGCGCTGCGCCGTCGTCACAACGCTCAGATCTGGTTGGCGGGGTGCTTGATGGCGGTGCCACTGTCGGTGCCGCTGGTGAACCTTTTGATCCCCATTCTGGGGGCGGCGAGCTTCACGCATATGTTCCACCGTCTTGCGGGACGTTAGAACGAAACAGGGCGCCTCGTAGGCGCCCTTTTCTTTTCTTATCCGCTGGTGTCCTCGTAGCGGTCGAACCAGTCGATATCCTCGACCCCGATCCAGCCCGAAACGATGATGCCGGCGATGATCGCCCAGACAATCGTGCCCGCGATGGTCACAATCAGAAGCGTGCGCCCCAGCTTGAAATTGGCCGGGGCTCCGGCGTGGGTGCCGGGCACGATCTCGCCCTCGTCGCCTTGGGTGCGCAACCGGATCGGCAGGACCACGAACATGGTCACGAACCAGATCACCACATAAAGAACGATGGCGGCGGTGATGGACATCAGACTTGTTCCAGTTCCACCAGAGTACCGGTGAAATCTTTCGGGTGCAGGAAAAGAACCGGCTTGCCGTGCGCGCCGATCTTTGGCTCGCCTGTACCCAGAACGCGTGCGCCCGAGGCCTGCAGTTGGTCACGCGCGGCAAGGATGTCATCGACTTCATAGCAAATGTGGTGAATGCCGCCCGACGGATTCTTTTCAAGGAAGCCTGCGATGGGCGAGTTTTCCCCCAGCGGGTACAGAAGCTCGATCTTGGTGTTGGGAAGCTCGATGAAAACAACGGTGACGCCGTGATCGGGTTCGTCCTGTGGTGCGTTAACCTTGGCGCCAAGCGTGTCGCGATACTGCGCGCTTGCGGCTTCAAGGTCCGGTACGGCGATGGCTACGTGGTTCAGGCGTCCGATCATCATGTCTCTCCCAATTCAAATGCTGTGCTGCTTATGCATAAGCGGCCCCTTCAGGGCAAGCGGCACTGTGACACAGGCCTGGAATGCCGCTGCGTTTCACGTCTTAACGGGTTGTTAGGCAATTTTGCGTCAAGGTGATCTCTGAAAGGAGCATGAAGATGAGCGACGATCTGGAAGCCTTCATGATGACCCAACCCCCGACTGCTGAACGACCTCTAAACGGGATGACTGTTCTGGTGGTCGAAGACAGCCGGTTTGCGTCCGAGGCCATTCGCCTGTTGTGTTTGCGGTCCGGTGCGCGCATCCGCCGAGCGGACAATCTGGCCGCTGCACATCGACATCTTCGCGTTTACAGGCCATCGGTCGTCATTGTCGACATGGGACTGCCGGATGGTTTCGGTGCGGATTTGATTAAAGAGCTCTCGGGCGACGCAATTCGCGTGCCGGTTATCCTTGGAATGAGCGGTGATGCCGGCACATGCGACGCGGCACTTGATGCCGGGGCAGACGGGTTTCTTGAAAAGCCCGTCGAAAGCTTGGCCCAGTTTCAGCAGACAATCTTGGCTGTGTTGCCACAACAAGAAGGACCAACCAGTCCGCGCAAGCTTCCGAACGAGGTGGTTCTTCCGGACGCACTGGCGCTTCAGGACGACCTGTCGCATTTGGCCCAAATCATGCGTGATGGAGATGATGGCGCGACACAGGACTATGTCGCACAGTTCCTTGGTGGGCTAGCGCTTGCGGCTCATGATCAGGGTCTTGCTGCAGCAGCCAAACGCCTTGCGGCGGCTCGTCTCGCGGGGCGATCCACGGGTGCTGATATGGCCCATGTGACCCATTTGGTCGCAGCAAGATTGAAAGAGCGACAACAGCTTTAGCGAGCATTTCGCGGTTATTTGGCACGAAATTGGCATTCACCTTCCTCATTTCCGCCCCTTTTGGGGAGCAAGTTGGAAAATGAGGACGGGTGTAACAATCAATTTGCGAGGTTGATAACGTGAAAAATCTGATCAAGAAGTTTGCGGATGAAGAGCTCGGCAATGCCGTTATTGACTGGACCGTACTGATTTCGGGCGCGGTCATGATGGTCACTGCGGTGGTTCTTGCGGTGATCTAACCCAATGCTCCAGTGAGTGAAGCAGTGGGCGAAATCGTCGAAAAGCGGCCCTTGGCAGGTTATCCCGACCTTATTTGTAAACGTTCTGTTGTTATGAGTATCGGGCGCACTTTTCGAGGTGCGCCCTATTCTTATTCAAACCCATTCAAGCGATGATACCGGGAAGTCCGGGCGACAGATCCAATCCCGGGAAAATGGTGCTTTCGATCTCGGACGGAGTCGCATTGAAAAGTCCCTGCATCGCCGCTGCCGCATAAAGACGGATGTCAGATGTCGGCATCAGATCGCGGCGATTATACAGATCCTCTTCCGCCAGCCCTGGCCAATCTCCATAGATCCGACCCCCGCGAATCGCGCCGCCTGCCATGACCACTGTGCCACCGGTTCCGTGATCCGTGCCCTTGCTTCCATTTTGCCGAACCGTGCGCCCAAACTCGGTCATGGCCATTACCGTGGTCTTGTCCCAGATTGGGCCAAGTTCGGCCTTCAGGGTAATGATCGCATCTTGCAGTTTGACGAGAGCCCGTTTGAAATTCCGTTCCTGCCCCACATGAGTGTCCCACCCGCCGATCGAGAATGACGCGATGCGCGTCTCCTGTTTCAGCATTTCGGCGGTGAATGATGCGATCCCGTTTGTGCTGCCGTGTTCCTTGGCCATCTTCATGGCCTCCGACATGATCTGGGCAGGATCGTCCGGCGCGTCATCTGCGTTCAACAGAAGTTCCGGTCGCAGCACATCCGTCAGATCAATTGCCTCGCTCAATGCGGACGAGAACAGCGGATCGTTTTCATGTACCTTCATCATCAAAAGCCGGGTCGCTTCGGACAAGGACAATGTCACATCTGGTGACCATCCGGATGTCGCAGCATCCCCGTTTAGTATCAGCAGGTCTTCGCGCCCAACGGCCAATGCGGTGCGCAGCTGCGTATCCGGCATGGTCTGAACCAAGCGGTTCAACCAACCGTCCCGGATGGCTCCGTCCAGACCGACCCCCGCCTCAAGAATATCCTGTCCGTCGAAATGGCTGCGCTTGTCGCGATAGGGTGTGGATACCGCTTGGCCAAAGGCCAGTTCGCCAGAGGTCCACAGACCGTGCAATTTACCTGCCGCAGGGTGCAGCGCATAGAAGTCGTTCAGCGGCAGTTTCGGATCTGCCGATGACAGGTCAGGCCGGAGACTGGAAAACAAGGGATCACCCACCGGGCGCACAAGGTCCAGGCCATCCATGCCGCCGCGCAACACGATCACCACCAATCGGTGATCGCCGGGGGTGGCTGCCAGACTGACAGGCGTAACCAGCGGGCTTGCCGCCAGAGAACAGCCCAGTACGCCCACGTTCTTCAGAAAACCGCGCCGGGAAAGGGAAGTATGTTTCGTCATGGGGTTCGTTCTCCTAGCGCCGTTGAAACTCGGGTGAGGCCAGGATGATCCCGATCGCCTCCCACCGTGTTTCAGCTGCCCGTGCCGCGAAATTGGTTGTCTCGGAAGCCTGACCAGCCAACGCGGTCTGCACGAAATCGCGCGGATCTGGCAGTTTCACATCAAAGGACGACGGGGCCGAGATCGCCCACTGAATGCGTGCGGCCAGCCCTTGGGGCGTAATCCAATCGGCTGCATCTTCCGGCCAACCATCGGGACCGTCGGGACTCTCCCAAGGCTGCCCCATCAGCTTTAGAGGCCCGAAGAACACCAGATTGCGCTCTTTTCGCTTAAGTGATGTCAACGCGTCGGTCGGAATGCCCAAGGATCGAATGGCCGAAGCCACGAAATCGAAAGGCTGCTTTACCTTCATCTGCTTGGTCGCCCAAGAGATAGGGTGGTTCAGCAGCGTTTCATACAGGGCCATCAGGTCGCCGTCGTTCTTCGTGAAGCTGACAGTGAGCGCATCGACCAATGCCGTGTCCGGATCGTCCGACACAAAATGAGTGGCTAGCTTGCGTGCAATATGACGCGCTGTGTCCGGGTGGCGGGCAATGTCGTCCAATGCTTCGAAGATATCGTCGACCCGAGGTTTTTGACGGCCATATGATTTGCCCAACACGATTTCTGGTCCCGGATTACCTTTCTGCGGTCGAAAGCCAGTGCGCCCATCGTCATCCAAAGTGAGCCCCGCCAGAAGATTGGCAAAAGCACGCACGTCGTCTTGGGTATAGTTTCCGTCGACACCCAAAGTGTGAAGCTCAAGGATCTCGCGCGCGAGGTTTTCATTCAGGCTGCGCTTGCCTTTCATCGCCAACTTGCTGCCTTCGCCTGCGGATGCGAATTGATCAAGATAGTGCAGCATCACCGGATGCGTGCTGCTGGCGCGCAACATGTCGGCAAAACGTCCACCTACGTTGGGGCGTACAACATCTTCGGCAAAAGTTGATGCCACGCTTTTGAATCGTGGCCCCTTGCCGATCACCGTGAAATGGTCCGTCCAGAAGCGTACCAAACGCTCGCGAAATGCATCTTGCGCAGTGGTGCAACGGTTCAGGGATGCCAGAAACCAAGCATCCCGCTGGCGGCTCATCTCGCGGTATTTTTCTTTGCGGGCGGTCTTTGCGATCTCGACGCCTGGCCCGCCTTTGCTGCGCGCCTTTCGAAAGGCATTGGTCAGCGTCTGGATGTCCTGAAGGTCGCCATAAACTTCGGCAAAACCCGAGATCGGAAAGCGTTCAGCCTGTGTGTCCGGTCCCGCCAACAAGTCCAGCATATGCTGAACGGATGTCGGTGATTTCAATCCCGGCCCTGGCCCATAACCAAAGCGGTTCTGTGCAATATATGGATCGAATGACATAGAGTTCTCCTGGCACCAGACTGGCGTCCACATCATCTGTGGGCAAGCCTGATTGTGCCAGGGGAATTATTGTTATGCGATGACAGTAGGCAAGATCACTCTTGCGGAATGACCCGCAAGTGCAATTCGCGCAGCTGTTCATTCAGCGGCTCGGAAGGCGCGTTCATCATCAGATCTTCAGCGCGCTGGTTCATCGGGAACATCACTACTTCGCGGATGTTTTCCTGATCGGCCAGCAGCATCACGATGCGATCGACACCAGCGGCACAGCCACCGTGCGGGGGCGCGCCGTACTGGAAGGCGTTGACCATGCCACCAAAGCGTTTGATGACTTCGTTCTTGCCATAGCCGGCAAGTTCAAAGGCCTTGAACATGATCTCGGGCTGGTGGTTCCGGATCGCACCCGACAACAGTTCGTATCCGTTGCAGGCCAGGTCATACTGGAAGCCTTTGACGTGCAGCGGATCGCCCAGAAGCGCGTCCAGACCGCCTTGCGGCATCGAGAACGGGTTGTGGTCGAAATCAAGGCCACCGTTTTCTTCGTCCAGCTGGAAGATCGGGAAATCGACGATCCATGCGAAGGCGAAGCGGTTTTGATCGGTCAGGCCCAGCTCGTCGCCGATGGTTGTGCGGGCACGGCCAGCGACACCTTCAAAGGCTTTCGGCTTGCCACCAAGGAAGAAGGCTGCGTCGCCGACGTTCAGACCCAGTTGCTGGCGGATTGCTTCGGTGCGCTCGGGGCCGATGTTCTTGGCCAGCGGACCTGCGGCTTCCATGCCACCTTCCACTTCGCCCGATTTCAGCTTGGCTTGGGCTTCTTTCACCGTGATGCCCAGCTCTTGTGCCACGGCATCTGCGGTTTTCTCGCGCCAGAAGATATAGCCCATGCCGGGCAGACCTTCTTGCTGCGCGAATTTGTTCATCCGGTCGCAGAACTTGCGCGAGCCACCTTTCGGGGCGGGAATGGCGCGGATCTCGGTTCCGTCCTGCTCGAGCAGTTTGGCGAAGATCGCGAAGCCCGACCCGCGGAAGTGCTCTGACACGATCTGCATCTTGATCGGGTTGCGCAGGTCCGGCTTGTCGGTTTTTTTTTTCAAGCAGAAGACGGCATACGAGATCTGTTCCCATGTCTGGTCGACCTTGCGGTCGCCGCCAAATTCTTCAAAGACGCCGCGCAGAACCGGCTCGATCGTGTCGAACACGTCCTGCTGGGTGACGAAGCTCATCTCCATATCAAGCTGATAGAAGTCGGTGGGCGAACGGTCTGCGCGCGGGTCTTCATCACGGAAGCACGGCGCGATCTGGAAATATTTGTCGAAGCCCGCGACCATCATCAGCTGTTTGAACTGCTGAGGGGCCTGCGGCAGCGCATAGAATTTGCCCGGGTGCAGGCGCGACGGCACAAGGAAGTCACGCGCACCTTCAGGGCTAGAGGCCGTGATGATCGGGGTCTGGTATTCGCGGAAGCCCTGATCCCACATACGCTTGCGCATCGACGTCACAACGTCCGAACGCAGCTTCATGTTCTCTTGCATGACCTCGCGGCGCAGATCGAGGAAGCGGTATTTCAGGCGTGTCTCTTCCGGGTATTCCTGATCGCCAAAAACCATCAGCGGCAGTTCTTCCGCGGCGCCCAGAACTTCCAGATCACGTACGAAGACTTCGACTTCGCCGGTCGGGATTTTCGGGTTCACCAGATCTTCGTCACGCGCTTTCACGTTGCCGTCGATGCGAATGCACCATTCCGCGCGGACTTTCTCCATCTCGGCGAAGACCGGGCTGTCAGGGTCACAAAGTACCTGCGTCACGCCGTAATGGTCGCGCAGGTCGATGAACAGGATGCCGCCATGGTCGCGGACACGATGGACCCAGCCCGAAAGGCGGACGGTCTCACCGACGTTGGATTTGTTCAGTTCAGCACAGGTGTGGCTGCGATAGGCGTGCATGTCAGGCTCCCACGAGCGGTTCTATAATCTCGGGCCGATACACCTGCCTTGGCAGGCAAAGTCAAGCCGCAGCAACACCAATGGCGCAAAAGAGACCCTACAAGGTGCAATTTTCTTGGCGTTGGCTGTGCCGCTGGCTAGAAAACCTCTATTGATCCCCACCAACAGGTGGGCAGAGGTTTAGAGGCAAAGACCGAATGGTCGGGCAATTTGATCACGCAAACACATCCGCTGGATCGCGGCAGGCTTATACCGTTTTGCTGGTTTTGGGTGTTGCGCTTGTTGTGATGCACTGGGGGCGCTTCCCGCCAGATTTCTCGGCGCTGTACTTTGCTGGGCAGTTTTATGGCGAAGGTGCTGTTGCCGCGATCTATCCCCAAAGCGAGACATTTTTCTGGGATGTGCCACCACCTGATTGGCGGGCTAAAGCAGATGCCGCCAGCGAGCTGTACAAACAACCCGCCCGCATTGTGACGCCGTATATCTATCCTCCGCTTTGGGTGGTGCCATTGTCATGGCTGTCATCGCTGCTGGATTTCCGGCAGGCCGCACATGCAATGCTTCTGGCAAATGTAGCGGCGCTTTTGGCGATGGTTCGGATCGGGTATGACCTGTTGGCGCCCAAGCGGATTGCAGTCCTGCATTGGGTGCTGATCTTGTCGGCCATACTTCTGACCAGCACCGTGTCCCGGCTGGCACTTCACCTTGGGCAACCACAGATCTTCGTGTCCTTTCTGACGCTTTTGGCGTTTGCGGATCTTGCCAAAAATCGCCCGATGCGTGCTGGCGGGTGGCTTGCGCTTGCGGCCTCGATCAAACTGGCTCCGGCACTTTTCGTGGTGATTTTCATCATGGAGCGAAACTGGAAAGCCGCTGGAAGCTTTGTTGTCATCGGCGGTGTCCTTGCCGCGATGTCAATTCTGACGATGGGCTGGCCGCTGCACGACCTGTTCTTAACTAAACTGTCGCAGATCGACGGTCAGGTGCTGGTCTCGCGTCTGAATCTCAGCCTTGAACTGGGCCTGCTTCAGCTTGATCACCTGACGCGCGGAGCGTTCTCGTTGGCGGTCTACAAGCCCGACATGCTGCCCGAGCCAGCTTGGGTGACATGGGCCACGCGCGCACTTTTGCTGGGTGGATTGGTTGTGATCTATGTGTGCACCCGGTCGGCTGATCCGCGTTTTCGTATCTGGTCGCGTCTGTCGCTGGTCGCGCTTCTGCTTCTGCTCACCAGCCCGCTGGGGTGGCTGCACTATATGATTTTACCTCTCATGCTCTTGCCGGGGGTGCTTGAGCGGTCGAACTGCGGATGGGGGGCGATCTTGATTGCAGGGGCGGCCATTGGCTATGCCTTGCCGCTTTATCTGCAACTGGTTGAGTTCGCGCAGACCTTCTTGCTGCAATCCTTCCTCTATACCGCGATCAGCCTTGCGATCTTCGCGACAGTTCTTTTCGGAGCCAGCCAGCCCGAAAGGCAAAACCAATGACGGATCGTAAGGACAAAGTCCTGAGCATTGTCATCCTAGGAGTGTTCGTCGCTGTGACGCTTCACAGCTATTGGGGCAACTGGCCGGTTGATCTGTCAGCGGTTTATTTTGCGGCCTATTTCTTTGACGCCGGCGCCTATGACTTGGTTTACGCACCGGACGGTCAGGCATTCTGGGACCGGGCACATCCCGAGTGGCGTGAACTGGCCCGTGCGCAGGGGTATGACGCGAACCTGTTGCCAGCCTATGTCTACCCGCCGCTCTGGGCGGCAGTTTTGGGTCCGTGGGCCAGTGCGGTGTCCTTTGCAAGCTTCGCGAACACCTTCCTGCTTGGCTTTCTGGCGGCGATCATCGGGATGATCCTGATGGCATATAAAATGGCCCGCCAATTCGCGACCACAGCAGGCACACGGGTGATTCCCTTTGCGCCATTCTGCCTGATCGGGGTTCTTCTGGCTGGATACACGTCCTTCGGCTCGATTTCTTTTCAGCTGGGGCAACCCCAAATTCTGGTCTCGTTTCTGCTGATGCTTTGCCTGTACCTGCTAAGTCTCGACAAAGACATCTCGGCAGGATCCGTGCTGGCATTGGCGGCGGCGATAAAGCTGATGCCTGCGATGCTGGTGGTGCTGTTCGTCATGGAGCGACGGTGGCGTGCGCTGGGTGCATTTGTGGTGGCAGGGGCGCTGTTGGCGGGATTGTCTGTGATCGTCGCGGGCTGGCCGATGCATCAGGCTTTGCTTGAACGCATTGGGAATCTGTCGTCGCAAATCTCTATCAGCAGGCTGGGTATCGGGATTGAAACGGTGCTTTACCACATCGGGCAAGCCGCGAATGGCGAGGTGCAGTGGCTGATTGAACGCCCTGATCTGGTGGACAAACCCGCTTGGCTGGCAGCGAGCAACCGAGCCATTCTGGCTGCAGGTCTGCTTGCAATCTGGTGGTACACCCACCCGGTTCTTCCGCAGATCCGTTTGTGGGCCCGGTTTACGCTTCTTTTTGTGTTGGTCGTGACAACCGCATCCTTGTCGTGGCTCCACTACCTGATGTTGCCAGCGATACTGGCGATGATCTTGCTCGGTCTTTCTCCGAGCCGATGGGTCCGCCTTGTTTTGCTGTGCAGTATGCTGGTCACAAGCTTGCCCATCTATTTGTACCTGCTGGACACCTCGCTTGCCGGTTATGGCGAGGTCTACCTGCATCTGGCCCTGATCGTGGCCGTGATGCTCTCACTTTTGCTAACGGTGCGCAGGCATCGCGGATGAATCCGTAAACAGGGCTTGCAGAAACCCCCCTCATGTCTATAACCCACGACAATTTGCTTGCGGGTGAGAATCCGTAACGCGATCCAGTCTGCCGATGGGGGTTACCATGCCGAAAAGAACCGATATCAACTCGATCATGATCATCGGCGCGGGGCCCATTATTATTGGGCAGGCCTGCGAGTTTGACTACTCGGGTGCGCAAGCTTGTAAAGCGCTGCGCGAAGAAGGCTACCGCGTCATTCTGGTGAACTCGAACCCGGCGACGATCATGACCGACCCAGGTCTGGCTGATGCCACGTATATCGAGCCGATCACCGCCGAAGTCGTCGCCAAGATCATCGAGAAAGAGCGCCCCGACGCGCTGCTGCCCACGATGGGTGGTCAGACGGGTCTGAACACCGCGCTGGAACTGGACGATCTGGGAGTGCTGGACAAGTACAATGTGGAACTGATCGGCGCCAAGCGCGACGCCATCGAGATGGCTGAAGACCGCAAGCTGTTCCGCGAAGCGATGGACCGTCTGGGCATCGAAAATCCCCGTGCCACCATCGCAACCACGATGGAAGAATGCATGGACGCGTTGGACGATATCGGCCTGCCCGCCATCATCCGCCCCGCTTTCACCATGGGTGGCACTGGCGGTGGCGTGGCGTATAACCGCGAAGAATACGAACACTATTGCGGCACCGGCCTAGACGCTTCGCCCGTCAATCAGATCCTGATCGACGAAAGCCTTTTGGGTTGGAAAGAATTCGAGATGGAGGTCGTGCGTGACACCGCCGACAACGCCATCATCGTGTGTTCCATCGAAAACATCGATCCGATGGGTGTGCACACGGGCGACTCGATCACTGTCGCGCCTGCGCTGACCCTGACCGATAAAGAATTCCAACTGATGCGCACCCACTCGATCAACGTGCTGCGCGAGATCGGTGTGGAAACTGGCGGATCGAACGTGCAGTGGGCTGTGAACCCTGCCGACGGTCGTATGGTCGTCATCGAAATGAACCCGCGCGTGTCGCGTTCGTCGGCGCTGGCCTCGAAAGCCACCGGTTTCCCAATTGCCAAGATCGCCGCGAAACTGGCCGTGGGCTATACGCTGGACGAGCTGGACAACGACATCACCAAGGTCACGCCCGCCTCGTTCGAGCCGACCATCGACTATGTCGTCACCAAGATCCCGCGTTTCGCCTTCGAGAAATTTCCCGGAGCCAAGCCCGAACTGACCACCGCGATGAAATCCGTGGGCGAGGTCATGTCGATCGGCCGCACCATCCACGAATCGATGCAGAAGGCTCTGGCCTCGATGGAAACCGGTCTGACCGGCTTTGACGAGATCGAGATTGAAGGTGCGCCCGAAGAGCCCGCCATCATCAAAGCCATCTCGGAACAACGTCCTGACCGCATCCTGAAGATCGCACAGGCCATGCGCCACGGCATGTCGAATTCCGACATCCAGCGCGTGACGGCGTTCGACCCGTGGTTCCTGGATCGCATCCGCGAAATCGTGGACGCTGAAGCTGAGGTTCGCGAAAACGGTCTGTCGCAAGACGAGGCTGGGCTGCGTAAGCTTAAGATGATGGGCTTTACGGACGCCCGTCTGGCCACGCTCAGCGGTCGCACTGAAAAAGACGTGCGCGACACGCGCCGGAATGCTGGCGTGAACGCCGTATTCAAGCGCATCGACACCTGCGCCGCTGAATTTGAAGCGCAAACGCCTTACATGTATTCGACCTATGAAGCCCCGATGATGGGCGAGGTGGAATGCGAAGCTCGCCCGTCCGACCGTAAGAAAGTCGTTATTTTGGGCGGTGGTCCGAACCGGATCGGGCAGGGGATCGAGTTCGATTACTGCTGCTGTCACGCCTGTTTCGCGCTGACGGATGCTGGCTATGAAACCATCATGGTCAACTGTAACCCGGAAACGGTGTCGACCGACTATGACACGTCGGACCGTCTGTATTTCGAACCGCTGACGTTCGAACACGTGATGGAAATTCTGCGTGTCGAACAGGACAACGGCACGCTGCATGGCGTCATTGTTCAGTTCGGCGGTCAGACCCCACTGAAGCTGGCCAATGCGCTGGAAGCAGAAGGTATTCCGATCCTTGGCACCACGCCGGACGCCATCGACCTTGCGGAAGATCGCGAACGTTTCCAGGCGCTGGTAAACCAGCTGGGTCTATTGCAACCGAAGAACGGCATTGCTTCGACCGACGAGCAAGCGCTTGAAATTGCCGAAGACATCGGCTTCCCGCTGGTGATCCGCCCGTCTTACGTTCTGGGTGGCCGCGCGATGGAGATCGTGCGCGACATGAGCCAGCTGAAACGCTACATCGCTGAGGCCGTCGTGGTGTCGGGCGACAGCCCTGTTCTGCTCGACAGCTATCTGGCTGGCGCGATCGAGGTTGACGTGGATGCGCTTTGCGACGGCGAAACCGTGCATGTCGCGGGCATCATGCAGCACATTGAAGAGGCTGGCGTTCACTCGGGCGACAGTGGCTGCTCGTTGCCGCCCTACAGCCTGTCTGCCGACATCATTGCCCGGCTGCGTCACCAGTCGCACCAACTTGCACTGGCACTGAACGTGGTTGGCCTGATGAACGTGCAGTTTGCCGTGAAAGACGACGAGATCTATCTGATCGAGGTTAACCCTCGCGCTTCGCGTACTGTGCCGTTCGTGGCGAAGGCGGTTCTGTCGCCCATCGCCTCGATCGCTGCGCGCGTCATGGCGGGTGAAAAGCTGGACGCCTTCGATCTGGTTAACCCCGAGATCGACACCTACGCAGTGAAAGAGGCCGTACTGCCCTTCGCACGCTTCCCCGGTGTGGACACGATCCTAGGCCCGGAAATGCGGTCGACCGGCGAAGTCATGGGCGCGGACAAGGATTTCGCCATGGCCTTCCTGAAGGCCCAGCTGGGCGCTGGCACCATGCTGCCGACCGAAGGCACAGTGTTCCTGTCGATCAAGGATGGCGACAAGACCCCGCAACTGGTCGAAACCGCTCAGATGCTGGTCGAACAGGGCTTCCGCATCATTGCGACGTCGGGCACCGCCAAGTTCCTTGCCGAGAACGCGGTCGAGACCGACGTGGTCGCCAAGGCTTACGAGCCGGGCCGCTCGATCATCGACATCATGAAAGATGGCGAAGTGCATCTGGTCATGAACACGACCGAGGGTGCTCAGTCGGTCAATGACAGCCGCCAGATGCGCAACGTCGCTTTGATGGACAAGATCCCATACTACACCACTCTGGCCGGCAGCCACGCTGCTGCCCGTGCCATGAAAACCCGCGGTGAACGCGAGATCACGGTGAAAGCGCTGCAAGAGGTTTAAGCCTCGCAGACAGAACAGAACGAAGGGCGCGGCAATCCCGCGCCCTTTTTGTTGCTTCTGTGAAATGTTCGCCCGACACGCGCGACCTGTGATATGCTTTTCTCAAACAGAAGGAGAGCAGTGATGAAACTCTTTGCCCCCATGATCGCCCCTGTCGCGCTTGTAGGTCTTCTGGCTGGGTGCGAGGTGACAAACCCGACCACTACGCCAACGACCAACGTCACGGACTTACCGCTGATGGGCGGATATCGCTCGCCTGCGGATGAATGCGAAAAGCTGGGTGAGAACGAGCTGACCATCAACTATCTGGACCACACGGCCCACTTGGTCGGCTGCCCCGAAGACTATGAGGGTCTGGGCGTGTTCCAAGTCGATACAGGCGGCACCGAGGTCGCCCGTATTGATGGTTGGGTACTGTTCAGTATCCCGCGCGGGTATTAACCGTAAAGCTGCTGTGCTTGTGAGAAAGACATCAGCTTTTTGCTTTTCTCGTCCCACAGGTGCAGCCGTGCACTGGCCAGACTTTCGCGGATCGTCATGCGATTAATCGTCGCCAGATATTCGTTTTCCTTCAGCACCTCAGTCAGGCGGTAGAACGGGATACGGCTGTGCAGGTGATGCACATGGTGAATGCCGATATTCGCGCTGAACCACTGCAGGATGGCGGGCATCACATAGTGCGAGCTGCCGTGCAGTGCCGCATCGTGTAGCTGCCAATCCTCTTCGGCCTTCCAGTGCGTCTCTTCGAACTGGTGTTGGATATAGAACAGCCACATGCCAGCGGTGGCAGCCAGCAACGTGGTGGGCAGGAAGATCAGCAGGACGGGCATCAGCCCTCCGAAATACCAGATCACTACCAGCGCTGCGACGATGACAAGGTTTGTTCCCATGGCGCTGATCCAATACCGCGCGGCGTTCATCAATCCGAACGGAAGGCGGTTTTGCAGTAGGAACAGGTAACCGGGCGCAAAGCCGAACAGAGTGATCGGGTTGCGATACAGCCGGTACTGAAACTGACGCATCGGCGACAGCGCATTATATTCGGCAACGGTCAGGGTCATGATGTCCCCGATCCCGCGCTTGCCAAGATTGCCGGCCGAGTTGTGGTGAATCGAGTGGGTGCGTTTCCAAACGTCATAGGGCGTCAACGTGAGGACACCGATCGCCCGGCCAACCCAGTCGCTGACTGTCCGGCTTTTGAAGACCGAACCGTGTCCGCAATCATGCTGGATGGCAAACAGGCGCAAAAGAAAAGCCGCGTTGAACAGTGCGATGCCAAGGCTCAGCCATGGGCTGATTGACAGGCAGTACCATGCAAGGGCCCAGAGAAGCAGGAAGGGAACCGCGCTGACCGCCAGCTCGAAGATGCTGCGAAGCGTGCTTGGTTCGCGATACTTAGCAAGTGTTCTGACCCAGTCGCGTGCTGAGGTCTCATCGTGTTCTGGCAGCGGTATCTGTGAAAGCTCTGTCATGGGCCTGCTTTTGTGGTTTCAGGCCATTCGGATAGACTATCGGGTCAACATAGCAAGCGAATAATGCAATATGTTGCTGACTCTCGTTAAACGGGAGCTTCTGTCAACCTATGCGCTGAGGCCGATAGGGCCGATGCGATAGACGCCGTTGATCCGCCAATCGCCGTCGATGACGATCATTTCGTATGCGAACCAGTGATCCTGACCGGACTGATCCTGAATGCGCAGGCGCTGCAGCGTATAGCTGCCGTTCGTGATCTGGTCGACATACTCAAGCTCGGCCGGATTCTGCACCATGGGATAGCCGTTCTGCACCATCATGCCGAAAGCTTCGGGCGTGCCAAACAGGCTTTGGATCGTCGGCGAGGCATAGGAAAATGCCTTGTCCGCATCCTGCGCCCCGAACGCGTCGATCTGGGACGAGATCACATCCTCGATGCTTTGTTCCTGTGCATAGGCTGGGGAGAGCATGAGCGCCATCGCCAGAAGAAGAGATGTGGGAAACCTCATGTATATCACCTCCTTTATGAAGACGAATACGGGACGAGGCGTGTTTTGGATCAGTCCAAGATCAAGCAGTCAGTGCACGTGGGGTCAGTTGCAGGAATGGATACCCCGTGTGGCAACTGCCTTCCAATCGTCCCCCAGCACCTCTTTGGCGTCGATTGCGGTCTTATAGCCGCGGTCACGGGGCTTAAACATGTGGACATACAAGTTTGTCTCATGCGCGCCGGTCAAATGAACCTTTTGATTTCCAAAATAGGCGACTGTGACGCCATTGGCCGTGTTGCCGTACACGTTGGCGTCGTCATATGCGTCCGCGTCGGTCGAGTTCAATACAGTTGCACGGGTGTTGTTGGCCGAAGAGCTGCTTAGGATCTCGAAGCGGTCATAGCCACGGCGCAGCGTTTCGACGGCGGCCAGTTCACGCTCGACCCGTGCAGCCGCTGCCGGGCCGCATGCCGCCGCGGTGGAGGTCTTCAGAACAAACTGACTTTGCAGGTCATTGGTTGATTTGCATCCAGCAAATGCCGCCAGAGTGAGGGCCAATGCCATTCCGTTAAGTAGCTTCATTTGGAAAATGCTCCGAGTGTGTCCAGCACCAACTTAGCCGAGAGCTTCGTCGGGGCAACCCTTGCCGTTACGATTGTCGCTTGATTGCGCCCCACAAATCATACTCGCCCGCCTCGTCGACCTCGACAGACACGATATCCCCGACGCTCAGCCCCTCGGTGCCGTCGTCGATGAACAGGTTGCCGTCGATCTCGGGCGCATCGGCCTTGGTGCGGCAGGTGGCGATGCCATCTTCGTCGATATCGTCGACGATCACGTCCATCACCTGACCGACTTTCGCCGCCAGCTTGGCTTCGGAAATCGCCTGCGCCTTTTCCATGAAGCGGTCCCAGCGGTCCTGCTTGACCTCGGCGGGGACGTGGTCGGGCAGGTCGTTCGAGCGTGCGCCGTCAACATTTTCATATTGGAAGCAGCCGACGCGATCCAGTTGCGCCTCGTCCATCCAGTCCAAGAGGGTCTGGAACTCTTCTTCGGTTTCGCCGGGGTAGCCGACGATGAAGGTCGAGCGCAGGGTGATGTCCGGGCAGTCCGCGCGCCACGCAGAGATCTCGTCCAGTGTTTTGGACGCAGCCGCCGGGCGGGCCATACGTTTCAGCGTATCCGGGTGGGCGTGCTGGAACGGGATGTCCAGATAGGGCAGGATCAGCCCTTCGGCCATCAGCGGGATCAGATTGCGCACATGAGGATAGGGATAGACATAGTGTAGGCGGACCCACAGGTCCTTGCCCGCGCCGAGCGCACCAAGATCACGCGCCAGATCGGTGATATGCGCGCGATGCCCACGTTCTTGCGCGTGTTTGATGTCGACGCCATAGGCCGAGGTGTCTTGCGAAATCACCAGCAGTTCTTTCACACCGGCGTCTACCAGCTTGCCAGCCTCGCGGATGACCGCGTGGGCCGGACGGCTGGCCAGTTTCCCGCGCATGTCGGGGATGATGCAGAACTTGCACTTGTGGTTACAGCCTTCCGAGATCTTCAGATAGCTGTAGTGGCGCGGGGTCAGGCTGACGCCTGTGGAGGGCAGAAGGTCGATGAACGGGTCGGGGCTGGGCGGCACGGCGCCATGCACGGCGTCCAGAACCTGTTCGTACTGATGCGGACCGGTGACGGCCAACACGCTGGGATGGGTGCCGCGGATGTAATCTTCCTCTGCGCCCAGACAGCCGGTGACGATCACTTTGCCGTTTTCGTTTAGGGCTTCCCCGATTGCTTCAAGGCTTTCGGCCTTGGCGCTATCCAGAAATCCGCAAGTGTTCACAATCACCGCATCCGCACCGGAATAATCGGGGCTGATCGCATAGCCCTCGGCGCGCAGGCGCGTCAGGATGCGTTCGCTGTCGACCAGCGCCTTGGGACAGCCAAGGCTGACCATGCCCACGGTGGGCTGACCTTTGCGGACGGGGTCCGTAAAACGGGCTTTCGGAGCAAGGTCGGGACGCAGGTTGGGCGGATTTGCAGGATTTGTCATGGCGGGCCGTATAGCTAAAGCTGGACGTTATGGGAAGGGCGCGGGGTCGGAATGCAAAAGCGCGCCCGGTGGGACGCGCTTTCGAAAAACTGTGTCGAGGTCGCTTACCGCTTACGATCGCGGCGCGAGGACATGGGCTGGAACGCCACGCCCACATGGGCCTCGCAATAGGGTTTGCCTTGCTGTACGCCCAGACCGCAGAACCAGAAGTCATCGGTGGCCGGGTCGCCCACGGGCCATTTGCAGGTCTTCTCGGTCAGTTCCATCAGGTTCAGACGCTTGGCGCCTTTCTCGACTTCGCTGACTTTGGCCAGCGCTTCAGGGCTGATTTCGTTGGCCGAGGGCTGCGGGGGCAGGGGTTGGCCTGCCGGAATGATCGCCTTGCGCGCCGGTGATACGGGCTTTGCTTCAGCTGCCGGAGCTGCTGCAGGTTTCGGCGCAGGTTCGGCCGCCTTCTTCGGAGCTGCCTTTGGCTTCGCTGCGGCCTTGGGCTTGGCGGCTGTCTTGGCCGTTGCCTTGTCGCCTGCAGGGGCTTTGCTGCCACCGCTCGAGCGGTTGGACAGACCCAGACGATGCACCTTGCCGATGACCGCATTGCGGGTCACACCACCAAGTTCCTTCGCGATGACCGAGGCCGATTGACCCTCGCCCCACATCTTCTTCAGGATTTCTACGCGCTCGTCGGTCCAGGACATGCTTTTTTCCCGTCTGCTTGGGGTAAGTCGCAATCGGACTCTGCCCCTTTGAATTCACAAGCCCCTATACTAATCACCCGCGCGGCGGATACAAGCCAAGAAGCTGGTTTACTTGGCTTGCCGACCCTCGCGCCACGCAAGAATTGCGCCGCCGGCCACGATAATGCCTGCCCCAAGCGCGCTGACCCAACCTGGCGTCACGCCAAACAGCCCAAAATCGTACAGTGCGGCGAAGATCAGCGTGGCATAAGAGAACGGCACGACAAAGCTTGCGTCCGCGCGCCGGATCGCCTGCACGTAACACGCCTGCGCCGAGGCCATCATGAACCCGAGCGCCGCCAACACGCCCCATTGCGCGGGCGTCGGGGACTGCCAAACGAACAACACAGCGCAAGAAGCGATGACCAACCCGATGGCGTTGTTGATGACAAGGATCTGTAGGGGTGCCTCGCGCCCGGCAAGGCGTTTGATGAAAATGGTCTCGAGCCCCAAAAGCGCCGCGGCCCCAAGCGCCAGCATCGCTGCCGGGTCAAAACTGGATGCGCCGGGGCGGATCAGGATCAGCGCGCCCACCAGCGCCATCGCGACGGAAAGCCAGCGCCAGGGGCCGACACGCTCGCCCAGAAGGGGGATGGCCAACAGCATGGCGAACACTGGGTTCAGAAAGCTGATCGCGGTCGCGTCTGCCAGCGGGATCAAGGTTGCCGCGGCAAACATCAGGGTCACGCCCGTGAACCCCGCCGCTGAACGTGCGACGTGAAGCTTCAAGTTGGGCCGCGTGATGCGCAAACGCCGGATCAGGGCAAATGTCCCAATCGCCAGAAACGCAAAGGTGAACCGTCCGTGTGTGATCTGGAAGGGATGCAAGGGCTCGCCCAACAGGTCTTTCCCCGCCAGCTTCGCCATCAGCGTCGTTCCCGCGATAAACACGGTGGCCACCAGCATGAAGCCGACAGCAGCAAGGGGGGAGTTGCGCGTTTCCATACATCCCTCCTACGCGGGGACATTCGGATTGAAAAGGCTGGACAGCAAGGGCGCGATCCCCTATCTGGCCCGCATGATCAAACGCACACATATCGCTGACATTCGACGCCGACGCACCCGCGCCTGACGTCCGTCCCCGTTTGATCCTGCGCTCCGTTTGCGCAAACCCACCCAAAACCATCTGGAAATTGTTGACTTGAGGCCCGCCATCCGGCACCCAAAGGCTTCTTTTTTGTAAAGGATACGACCATGATCCCGTCGCTTCTGCCGACCTATAACCGTGTAGACCTCGCCTTCGAGCGTGGCCAGGGCAGCTGGCTTGTCACGGATGGGGGCGAGCGATACCTGGATCTCGGCGCGGGCATCGCGGTGAACGCGCTGGGCCATGCCCATCCTGCATTGGTCGAGGTTCTGGCTGAACAGGGCGCAAAGCTTTGGCATGTGTCGAACCTCTATAAGATCCCGCAACAGCAAGCGCTGGCGGATCAGCTGGTTGACCTGACCTTTGCGGACACTGTGTTCTTTACCAACTCGGGCACCGAGGCGTGTGAGCTCGCCGTGAAAATGGCGCGGAAATACTGGTCGGACAAAGGTGAAGAGCGTGCGCGGATCATCGGTTTTGATGGCTCGTTCCATGGCCGCTCGTCCGCAGGGATCGCGGCTGCGGGTGGCGAAAAGCTGACCGCAGGTTTCGGTCCGCTTCTGCCCGGTTTCACGCATCTGCCGTTCGGAGACCTTGATGGTCTGACCAATGAACTGGCCGAAGGTGACGTGGCCGCCGTGATCATCGAACCCGTTCAGGGCGAGGGCGGTATTCGCCCCGTTCCGGACGACGAACTGAAAGCCATCCGTGCGGCCTGTGACGATGCGGGCGCGTTGTTGATCTTTGACGAAGTGCAGTGTGGCATGGGTCGGACCGGCAAGCTGTTCGCGCACGAGTTTTCGGGCGTCACGCCTGACATCATGATGGTCGCCAAAGGCATTGGCGGCGGTTTCCCCCTGGGCGCTGTTTTGGCGACCGAGGACGCCGCTTCCGGCATGGTCGCAGGCACCCACGGGTCCACCTATGGCGGCAACCCTCTGGCTTGTGCAGTCGGCTCGAAAGTGACCGAGATCGTCGCCGACCCTGCGTTCCTTGCCGAGGTCAGCCGCAAAGCGGGTCTGTTCCGTCAGAAATTGGAAGGCCTCGTTGCCGAACATCCCGATGTCTTTGAAGGCGTGCGTGGGTCGGGCTTGATGCTGGGTCTCAAATGCAAGGCGACCAACATGGATGTGCTGGCGAAATGCTATGACGCGAACCTGCTGTGCGTCCCTGCAGGTGACAACGTGCTGCGCATCCTGCCCGCGCTGACCATCGAAGACGAAGACATTTCCGAGGCGCTGACCCGCCTTGAAACCGCTGCCAAGGCTGTGGAGGGCCAGAGCGCATGACACATTTCCTTGACATCAACGCCACCGATACGAGCGACCTGAAAAGCATCATGTCCGAAGCCCACCGGATCAAGGCCGCACGCGCGGGTAAGACCAAGGGTGCACTGGATGATGAAAAGCCGCTGGACGGCCACATGGTGGCGCTGATCTTTGAAAAGCCCTCGACCCGGACGCGCGTCAGCTTTGACGTGGGCGTGCGCCAGATGGGCGGGCAGACGATGGTTCTGTCTGGCTCTGAAATGCAGTTGGGGCACGGCGAAACCGTCGCCGATACGGCCAAGGTACTGTCGCGCTATGTCGACATGATCATGATCCGGACCTTCGAAGAAGCCACGCTGCTTGAGATGGCCGAGCACGCCGACGTGCCGGTGATCAACGGGCTGACCAACCGCTCGCACCCGTGCCAGATCATGGCCGATATTCTGACCTACGAAGAACATCGCGGTTCGATCGAAGGCAAGAAAGTGGTTTGGGCAGGTGACGGCAACAATGTCTGTGCCTCGTTCCTACATGCTGCGGGCAAGTTCGGCTTTGACTTGACCTTCACTGGTCCGGAACCGCTGGACCCTGAAATGGGTTTTGTCGAAGAGGCCCGCGCCAAAGGTGTGAATGTCGAAATCGTGCGCGATCCGGTGAAAGCCGTGGAAGGTGCGGACCTGCTGGTGGCGGACACGTGGGTCTCGATGCACGACGCGCCCTCGGCGCGCGAACGCCGCCACAACCTGCTGCGCCCCTATCAGATCAATGACGAACTGATGGCGCACGCCAAACCCGATGCTCTATTCATGCATTGCTTGCCGGCGCACCGGGAAGAGGAAGTGACGAACTCGATCATGGATGGCCCGCAATCGGTGATCTTTGACGAGGCCGAGAACCGGCTGCACGCCCAGAAGGCCGTGATGCGTTGGTGCTTGGGCAAATAAGCCCCGCCAGCATCCAAAAAGAAAAGGGCGCCTCGATGGGCGCCCTTTTTTTATCTGTGTGCGTAATTACGCCACAAGCGCGTTCAGGATATAGAAGATCACGCTCGACATTAGGGCGGCTGCAGGCACGGTAATTACCCAGGCTGCCACGATGGTCATGAAATGCGAGCGGCGCACCAGCTTGCGACGACGGCGTTCTTCGGGCGGCAGGCGTTTCACTTCGGGGCGAGCGGCCATGGATTTTCGCAGACGGCGTTCCATGTGGTACTCGCGGTAAAAGCCCACGCCAAAGACGCCACCCACTGCAATGTGGGTCGAGCTGACGGGCAGACCCAGCCAGCTTGCCACGATCACGGTGATGGCGGCCGAAAGCGCCACGCAGTACGCACGCATCGGGTTCAGTTTGGTGATCTGGCTGCCGACCATGCGGATCAGCTTCGGGCCGAACAGCATCAGGCCAAAGCTGATGCCGAAGGCGCCGATGACCATCACCCATGTCGGGATCGAGACCTTCGCCGCAAAGTCGCCAAAGCTTTCAACGTGCACGATGGCGGCCAGCGGACCAACAGCATTTGCCACGTCGTTCGCCCCGTGTGCGAATGACAGAAGCGCGGCTGAGAAAATCAGCGGCAGGCCAAACAGGGTCTTCAGTGATTTGGTGCGGTTCTCAAGCCCGTCGGCCTGACGCGCGATCAGCGGTGCGGTGATCACATAGGCTGCCCCACCAACGGCGGCGCCGATCAAAAGCGCGGTGCCCAGATCGATCTTCACAACTCTTTTCAGACCTTTGATGGATAGATATGCGCCGAAAGCTGCCGCCATGATCCCGATCAGGATCGGCACCCAGCGTTTGGCCGCGGCAATCTTATCTTCCTGATAGACAATCTTGTGCTTGATCAGCGCCAAGAATGCCGCGGCAACGACACCGCCCAGAACGGGTGAGATCACCCAGCTTGCAGCGATCTTGCCCATGGTGGGCCAGCTGACTGCGGCAAAGCCCGCAGCTGCGATGCCCGCGCCCATGACGCCACCTACGACCGAGTGGGTGGTCGATACTGGCGCGCCAACCCACGTGGCAAGGTTCACCCATAGTGCAGAGGAAATCAGTGCTGCCATCATCGCCCAGACGAAGGTGCGCGAGTGCTCAAAGCCTGATGGGTCGATAATGCCTTTCGAAATGGTCGAGACAACGTCGCCCCCGGCCAAAAGCGCGCCCGCGCTTTCGAACAGCACTGCGATCACGATGGCGCCACCCATGGTCAACGCATTCGCGCCAACCGCAGGCCCCATGTTGTTGGCCACGTCATTCGCGCCGATGTTCAGCGCCATGTAGGCACCAAAAGCGGCAGCGATTACGACGACCAGCGATGTGGGAGTTTGACCGAAGAACACAGCTGCACCCAAGGCCGCCACTACGATGAACGCCAGTGCTACACCCAAGCCAACCAGCGGACGGGATACCAATTGCGTTGCATATTCAACTTGGGTGATCTTGTTCAGATCCTTGTCCAGCGTTTTCCACTGGTTGCCGCTGTTCTCGCCGCTCATGTCCCGTCCTCGCAAGCTGCTTGTCACACGGCCGTTGCACGACCGTTACAATTCAGCGCCCGCGCTAGCTTGTCAGGCTTACGATTGCAACAGATTCGATGAGTGAAGTGTGATCTAGGTTGGTGGACTTAGAAATCGCGCAACAGTTTGCGCAAACCCTTTTCCTGCACCATTTCGGCAGCTTCGTCAGGCGATACCCATGTGCGGGTGCGCATGTCAGCTTCGGGAAAGTCACTTTTCAGTTTCTCAACCTTCAACGGGAACACCGTGGCCGAGCAGTGTGCCAGCTCTCCGTCGTCCATTTCCTTGGGATAGCTGTATTCGCCAATAGGCGCGCGATCGAGCTGACCCTTCTTGACCCCGGCCTCTTCCCAGGCTTCCAGCGCGGCGGCATCGGCGTCATTTTTGCCTTCCATCGGCCAGCCCTTGGGAAGGATCCAGCGACCGGTTCCGCGGGACGTCACCAGCAACACTTGCTTGTCATCGCCATGACCACGATAGCACAGCGCCGCAACCTGAGGGCGGCTGGGGCGTTTCAGCATTGGTGATAGGACTGCGTCCCAAGCTTGTTTCAAAAGCGACGACATAGGGGGCCTGTAGATTTTTTGCTCATTCTTTTACTTATTGCACTGTTAAATAACTGTTTGCGCCTAAATTGCAAGTAAACGGGCCGTGATCTGGCAATTGGAGCCGGTTTGTGTGGCTATTTGCCCCTTGGCTTGGCACGCAAGGTCGGGTCCGCCACGGTCGGATCCTCGGGCCAGGGGTGTTTGGGATAGCGGCCGCGCATGTCCTTGCGCACATCGGCATAGCTGGTGGCCCAGAAGTTCGGAATGTCGGTGGTGGTCTGTACCGGGCGACGGGCTGGGGACAAAAGCGTTACGCGCAAGGGGGTCTTGCCCACGGTGGGGTGCCGTGTGACGCCGAACATCTCTTGCAGACGGAGGCTAATCTCGGGCGTGTCGCCAGAATAGTCGATGGGGGTTTTGTGACCCAAAGGCGTGATGAAATGGGCCGGAGACTCGGTATCCAGTCGCGACATCTGGTTCCAGTCCAGCATCGCACGCAGGGCCTCAAGGATCTCGAACTTCTTCCAATCAGCCGTGGTCTTCACGCCGGACAAGTGCGGCAGAAGCCAGCCTTCAAGCGTCGCCATCAGGGCGGGTTCGGTCATTTCAGGCAGCCCGTCTCCGCCGGCCCGCACCAGCTCGACCCGCGCGATGAACCGTTTCGCGGCAGCCGAGGGTCGCAGCCCCATTTCGCGCACGCCGTCGAGCATCGCGTAGGCCACAGCTTCCCGCGGGGCGTCTTTCCAGATCCGGTCATCCAGCACCATCGCGCCCAGACACTCCTGTCGCCGCGCGATCACGCGACCCTCGCGCTTGGACCACTGACAGCTGTCGATCCACGTGATCTGGTCTTCAAACAGCTCTCGCACTTCGCCTTCACTGATCTGGGTCGCTTGCCTTATCCGCGCCTCGCGCGGGTTGCCGTCCGTGTCGGTGATCACCAGCAGACGCGACCCCGCCAACACGTCGCCCTCGTCCATGATAGCCCCTTTGCCGCCAGACATGACGAAACGCGGGATATCACCGGGACGGCGCAGTGCCACCCGGTCGGGATAGGCCAAAGCCGCCATCTGTGCTGTGCTCAGATCAGGGCGCGCGTGCCCTGCCATCCGGCGCAGGCGCTTGGCCTCGGTCCGAATGCGTTCAACCCCGCCTCGGTTTGCTTGAATACCCCGCTTGGCTGCAAAGCCCCTTGGGTCGCGGATCGCCTCAAGCCGAAGGGTCAGGTCCATCGAGGCTCCACGGGGCAGGGGGTCCCGGTCGCTCCAAAGCGCGGCCAAATCGGCGGCGTCCGGTCCGGCCTCCAGCAGCATATGCCCCAGACGCGGATGCAGCGGCAGGCGGGACAGCTTCGCCCCATGATCGGTGATCCGCCCAGCATCATCCAACGCGCCAAGCCCGCGCAAAAGCGCCTGCGCTTCGGCCAATACCCCCGTATTGGGGGGTGTCAGAAACGCCAAATCTGTGCCGTCTGGGCTGCCCCAGCCAGCCAGTTCCAACGCTAAGGGGGCAAGGTCTGCGGTTTCAATCTCGGCGGGCGCGAAGGGGGGCATCCCGCCGTCCTCGCCCTTGGTCCAAAGTCGGTAACAGGTGCCGGGCGCGACACGCCCCGCGCGACCGCGACGTTGTTCGGCTTCGGCCTTGGAAACGCGCTCGGTCACCAGTCGGGACATGCTGCTGCCCGGATCGAACCGAGCGCGCCGCGCCTGTCCTGCATCCACCACCACACGGATGTCCTGAATGGTCAGCGAGGTCTCGGCAATTGCAGTTGCCAGCACGATCTTGCGCCCGTTTTTCGCAGGCTGAATGGCTGCGCGCTGGGCGGCGAAATCCATCGCGCCAAAAAGCGTATGCAGGTGACAGTCACTGGGTATCCGCCCCTTCAACGCGGCCTCGCAGCGTCGGATTTCGCCTTCGCCGGGCAGGAAGATCAGAACGCCGCCTTCTGTTTCGGCCAATGCACTCAGCACCAGATCCGCCGTGGCCTCGGGCAGCCGGGTGCCTTTTGCCAAGGGCCGTTCCAGATGCCGCGTCTCGACCGGAAAAGCCCGCCCTTCGGAGCGCACGATCGGCGCGTCGTCCAACAGTCGTGCCACCGGGTCCGCGTCCAGCGTGGCCGACATGACGACCAACTTCAGATCATCCCGCAGCGCGCCCATCGCTTCCCATGTCAGCGCCAGCCCCAAATCGGCATTCAGGGATCGCTCGTGAAACTCGTCAAAGATCACCGCGCCAATGCCGTCCAACGAGGGGTCAGACTGCAGCATCCGTGTCAGAATGCCCTCGGTCACGACCTCGATCCGGGTGGATTTCGACACCTTTGCCTCGCCCCGAATGCGATAGCCCACGGTCTCGCCCGCACGCTCGCCCAGCGTTTGCGCCATTCGTTCGGCGGCCCCACGCGCGGCCAAGCGACGTGGCTCTAGCATGATCAGCCGCCCGTCAAAGGATCCCGCTTTGAGCATCTCCAACGGTACCACCGTCGTTTTGCCCGCGCCCGGGGGGGCCATCAGCACTGCGCGGCCCTGTTCCCGCAGCGCCTGAAGCAGCGCTGGAATGGCGTCGTGTATGGGCAATTGGACCGTCATACCGTCCTTATCCGACGCCCTGCACGTCGGGTCCAGCCCAGATCACATCGTACATCGGCGCTAACATCCGTCGAGGCTCTGGACAGGGGCGTTTCGGCACGGCATGAACAGACCCGGAAAAGGGAGGCGACATGGACATTCAGGATCTGGCCAAACGGGTGATTGCGGGCGAACGCCGCGCCTTGGCACGTGCCATCACGCTGGTGGAAAGCGGCCGCGCCGATCACCGCGCGCAGGCGGTCGAACTTCTGGAAACCACCGCTCCTGAGGGTCGTCAGGCGCTGCGTATCGGTCTGTCCGGAACGCCCGGCGTTGGCAAATCCACCTTCATCGAAGCCTTCGGCATGTTTCTGATCGAAAAGGGTCTGAAAGTTGCAGTGCTGGCTGTGGATCCCAGCTCGGCGCGCTCGGGCGGGTCCATTCTGGGCGACAAGACCCGCATGGAAAGCCTGAGCCGCGAAAAGAACGCCTTCATCCGCCCCTCGCCGTCACAGGCGCAAATGGGCGGTGTGGCCCGCCGCACCCGCGAGGCTGTGGCGCTGTGTGAGGCTGCAGGTTTTGACATTGTCCTGATTGAAACCGTGGGGGTCGGCCAGTCCGAAACCATGGTCGCCGAGATGTCGGACCTGTTCCTTCTGCTTCTCGCCCCTGCTGGCGGTGACGAGTTGCAAGGCGTGAAGCGCGGCATCATGGAGATCGCCGACTTGATCTTGGTGAACAAAGCTGACGGCCCGCTGAAAGAAACCGCGATGCGCACCTGTGCGGATTACGCTGGCGCGCTGCGGCTTCTGCGTAAACGGGTCTATGATCCTGAGGGCTTCCCCAAAGCGCAAATGGTTTCCGCCGTCACCCATGACGGCCTGCCTGAGGCGTGGGAGACGATGGAAGAGCTGGTCGCATGGCGGCGCGAGCATGGTCACTGGGAAAAGCGCCGCGCCGCGCAGGCCCGCCACTGGTTCGAGGAAGACCTGCGTATCGGTCTTTTGTCTGCACTGGAAACAAGCAACGCCCGCGCGCGAATCGACGCGCTGGGCGGACAGGTGGCGGCTGGCGAGCTGTCAGCCTCGCGCGCTGCGGACGAGATGTTGGCCTTCTTGAAGTTGGCATCTGACAGCTGAGATCGGTCGCTTGCCATCAGGGGTTGATTAGCGCTAACGGCTGAGCTAGCGTAACCTCGAAACATGCAGGAGAATGCAGGATGAATCAGTTCAGGACCCCACCGCGACACTAGACGCTGGTCCTGTTGGGCTGTCGTCAGCCCCGATTATCCTTTGTATTACCCTTTAGCGCACGGAGCGCACCATGTTTCGGTTTTTCGAAAATCTTATCGACCCATTCCGTCCCTCGCCGGATGAAACTCCGCCTGCCACGCTGTGGGCTTATCTGAAAACGCAGTATGACGGTTTCGGAAAACTTATGGCGATCATGGCCGTGTCAGGTGTCATCGTCGCTTTGATCGAGACAAGCCTGATCTTCTATTCGGGTCGTGTGATCGACCTGATGGATGGGACCGATGCACCGGGTTTTTTCCAGTCCCATGGGATCGAGCTGCTGCTCGCGGCCTTGTTCATCCTGTTCTTGCGCCCTGCTGCCATCGGTTTGAACCACCTGCTGCTAGAGCAAACCCTTGTGGGCAACCTGCATGATCAGGTCCGCTGGCGGGCGCATAAGCATCTGCTGGGTCAAAGCATGGGCTTTTTCCAGAATGACTTTGCCGGGAGGTTGTCCAACCGCGTGATGCAACTGGGCGGCGCGGTCGAGGACGGCACCTATATGGCGTTCGAGGGCATCTGGTACGCGCTGACCTATGTCATCGCGGCGGCCCTTATCCTCAGCCAGATTGATCCGCGCTTGGCCGCGCCGCTTCTGATCTGGCTGGTGCTTTACGTGATCTACACCCGCTGGGTCGCGTTGCGCGTGGCGTCCGCATCGGAAAAATGGTCCGACGCGCGGTCGCTTCTGTCGGGGCGGATTGTGGACGCCTATTCCAATATCGAAAGCGTCAAACTGTTCAGTCAGGGCGAAAGCGAAGAGCGCTATGTCCTGTCCGCCCTCAAACGTCACCGCCTGCGGTTCCAGCGCTTCCTGCGCCTGATGACGGAACTGAGCTTCGGTCTGAACGTGCTGAACGGGCTTTTGATCACCGGCGTTCTGGGGACATCCATCTGGTTCTGGACACGTGGCGTTGTCACCGTGGGCGAGGTTGCTGCGGCATCCGCGCTGACCATCCGTCTGAATGGCATGTCCGGCTGGATCATGTGGGTCACCGTGCGCCTTTTCGAGCATGCGGGCGTGATCCGCGAAGGTCTGCGCTCAATCTCGGTCGAGCACGAGGTAACGGATGCTCCAAATGCACCGGCACTGGCCTTGACCAAAGGCGAGATCCAGTTTGACGGGCTGACCCATCACTATGGCAAAGGCTCGGGCGGGTTGGACAACGTAACACTGGCGGTGCATCCCGGCGAAAAAGTCGGGCTGGTCGGGCGCTCGGGCGCGGGCAAGTCCAGCCTTGTGAACCTGCTTCTGCGCTTCCGCGATCCCGAAGGCGGGCGCATTCTGATCGACGGTCAGGATGTGGCGGGCGTCACGCAGGACAGCTTGCGCGCGCAGATCGGTATGGTGACGCAAGACAGCTCGCTTCTGCACCGTTCGGTGCGCGCGAACCTGCTGTACGGTCGCCCGACTGCCACCGAGGCCGAGATGATCGCCGCCGCCGAGCGGGCCGAGGCGCATGACTTCATCCAGACGCTGGAAGACCCGAAGGGGCGCACCGGTTTTGACGCCCATGTGGGCGAGCGCGGCGTGAAACTGTCTGGTGGTCAGCGCCAGCGTGTCGCCATCGCACGCGTCATGCTGAAGAACGCGCCTATTCTGGTGCTGGACGAAGCCACCTCGGCGCTGGACAGCGAGGTCGAGGCCGCCATTCAGAAAACCCTCTATGGCATGATGGAGGGCAAGACCGTGATCGCAATCGCGCACCGCCTGTCCACAATCGCTCAGATGGACCGCATTGTTGTGCTGGATCAGGGCAGGGTGATCGAAGACGGAAGCCATGATGAACTGCTGGCTGCCAAGGGCACCTATGCCGGGCTTTGGGATCGCCAATCCGGCGGTTTCTTGGCGGACGAGTAAGCAATTGCAGCGGGGCAGAAATTTCCTGCCCCGTCGCCCCGCGACTCACTTGACGTCCCCCTCGAAGGCGTCTATTCACCGCGGACGGAATTCGGGGCGCTGCCGTTGCGGCGCCCGTTTGTATTGACCGGCTGGACGTGAGCGGCGCGAGGGCGCGCTGAAATCTCACCAATCTGGCCCGAGAGAGCAAGGATAAGAGCCATGTCGCGTGTTTGCGAACTGACCGGAAAAGGCCCGATGACTGGCAACAATGTCAGCCACGCCAAAAACAGAACCCGCCGCCGGTTTCTGCCAAACCTGAACGACGTGACGCTTCAGTCGGAAGCACTGGGTCGCGCGTTCAAACTGCGCATCTCGGCTGCTGCCCTGCGTTCGGTAGATCACCGTGGTGGTCTGGACGCGTTCCTGGCGAAAGCCAAGAACGACGAACTGTCGGCCAACGCCCTGAAGATCAAGAAAGAAGTCGCGAAAGCTCAGGCAGCCGCCTAAGCCCTGCGCTTTTCTGGATCGACCAGATTTTGAACCGCCCCGGCCCTTGGCTGCGGGCGGTTTTCGCATATTCTGCACCTGTTACACTTTGTCACTTGTTCCCCCTGAAAAAGAGGCATAGCTAAAGGCCATGATCCGTGTGGCATTTGCATATGTTCTGGCCTTTGCGCTGACCATCACCAGCTTTGCGCTGGCCGATGCCCGTGGAGATAACCCAGACATCGGCGGTGCGTTTGAAATGGTTTTGTGTACCGGTACCGGCATGACCACCATCACGCTTGGCCCGGACGGAGAGCCCGTCGAATCGGTGCATCTGTGCCCCGATGGCACGTCGATCTTTGCGGCCTCGTTCGCGCTTCCTGCCATGGATGCGCCTGCTACGCGGCTTGTGGCCCGAACTGTCCCTTCGCAGGTCACGCCGCTTGTTGGGCGCGATGAACTGTCCCCGTCTGCCCGAGGTCCCCCGGCGCTGGTCTGATCCCTTCCATCAAGACCAACCCAAAGACCTAAGGAAAAGACTATGTTCCGTATGAAATCCGTTCTGGCTGCCGGTGCAGCTGCCCTTATCGCAATGCCTGCTTTCGCAGGTGACATCATGATCAATGACGCCTATGCGCGCGCCTCTGGCATGAATGCCATGGCTGGTGCCGCCTTTTTCCAGATCATGAACCACGGCGCTGAAGATGACCGTCTGATCGCAGCAAAATCTGATGCAGCCAAGCGGGTCGAGCTGCACACCCACAAAGATTTGGGTGACGGCGTCATGAAGATGATGGAAGTCGAAGAGGGCTTCCCTGTAGCCGCAGGAAGCATGCATGCGCTGAAGCGCGGTGGAGATCACGTGATGTTCATGGGTCTGAACGGACCCTTCGTCGATGGTGAAGCCGTGACCGTAACGCTGGTATTTGAAAAAGCCGGCGAGATGACCATCGAGATCCCTGTCGACCTGAACCGCAACCCGATGGGGGGCGGCATGCAGCACGGAAAGCCTGAAGACGGAAAAGTGGGCGAAGGTAACGGCGCCATGAACATGGGCGACGACAAGTCGAACTAAGGACTGTCTGTCAGAATTGGGGTGCGGGGCGATATGCGTCCCCAGCCTCGTATCCCTTAAAGGGGTTTCGTCACCCCCGTTGGGCCGTAGCGTATCGCTGCGGCCTTGCCTATTTTCAGGACTGATCGGTTAACCCAACACCTCATCCACCCAAGCGGGGACGATCTCGGTCGCGGGGCCAAAGCGCGCATCATCGAAGATGCCGGCGGTGTCGGACGGTTCCAGATTCAGTTCGAGCGTCGGAATGCCCATGGCACGTGCCTCGCCGACAAACCCGGCTGCGGGATAGACGGTTCCCGAAGTGCCGATGGCGACGAACAGATCTGCCTCGCCCAACGCCGCATAGATCGCGTCCATCTGATACGGCATCTCTCCGAACCAGACGATATCCGGCCGGGTGCGCGGGGCGCTGCAACTGGGGCAGGGGGCTGTCGGAGACATTTCGCGCGGGGCGGTCCAGCGATGGTCACACGCGGCACATAATGCGCCGGCCAGTTCCCCATGCATATGGATCACATCACGTGCACCGCCGCGTTCATGCAGGTCATCCACATTCTGCGTGACCAGCGTGACGAGCCCCTTGTGCTCGGTTTGCAACCGGCCCAAAGCCCCGTGCGCCGCGTTGGGCGCAGCCTCCAGGCAATTGGCGCGGCGGGCGTTGTAGAAGTCATGTACCAGAGTTGGATTGCGGGCAAAGCCTTCGGGCGTCGCCACGTCTTCCAGATCGTATTTCGTCCAAAGCCCGTCGACGTCGCGAAACGTTCCCAACCCGCTTTCGCAGAAATGCCCGCGCCGGTCAGGATCAGGATATGTGTCATTTGAAGCCGCCGTAGATGTCCATTGCCTTTTGCAACAGATCAAGCAAAGCGGCCACTTGCAAGGGATCCTGCGCGGCGATCTCGCCTTGGGCCGCGAAATTGGCGACACGCTGGTTGCCTTGGGCTACGGCCTCAAGATCATGCCATGAGAACCCCAACCGTACGGGTGCCAGAGGCATCGATCCGGCCACCATTGCTGCCCGCCCCTGCGAGACCGTCAGCGAGAACGGCGCATCGTCTAGCCATATCTCGGCCCGCAGCTCGTCCAACGGTCCTGCGGCGCGCTCGATCGCGCCGGCCAGCACGGCGACCCGCGATGATGGGGCGTCGGTCAGGGCCGCATCTTCCGGCACCGGAACATCCCGGCCAAATCGGGCCAGTTCAAACAGAATTCCACGCGTTGCTTGTCCGCGTTCCGTCAGCGCATAGACGCGCCCGGATTTCGACACCAACCCGGCCTCGACCAGTTCCGCCAACCGGGCGGACAACATATTGGTCGCGATCCCCGGCAACCCATCGCGCAGCTTGCCAAAGCCAGACGGGCCGGCATGCAACTCGCGCAGGACAAGCAAAGCCCAGCGGTTTCCTAGCAAGTCGAGGGATAGTGAGATCGGACAGTTCAGAGAATAATGTTTTGCACGCGACATGAGGTGCTTTTGACCCAGTGCAGAAGGGGTCGCAAGAGAGGATATGCACCTTAAGCGAAACAGCGCCCGTTGACCCGAAGTTGTGGTCCAGTGCATCCTTGATGAATGGCCCTGAAACGCCCCATCCAACCGATGCCAGATGACATCGCCGAACGGCTCGAGTCTGAGGGGCTGAGGGCAGCATACGATGTCCGTCCGCCCTATCAACGGAACGATTATCTTGGCTGGATTGCTCGGGCCCAGCGTGCCGGGACACGGCAAAAGCGCATCGATCAGATGTGTCAGGAGCTTATGGGCGGGCGCCTCTATATGAAAATGGTCTGGCGCGATGGCTAGCGGGTGACAGCCCGTATCCACGCCGCTACAACCACCCCATGATCACACGTGTTCTCTTCGTCTGCCTTGGAAATATCTGCCGCTCTCCCAGTGCCGAGGGCGTCTTTCGCGCGCTTGCCGGGCAGGCTGGACTGACTGTAGAGACTGACAGTGCCGGCACCTCGGATTGGCACGTGGGTGATGCGCCCTATGCGCCGATGCAATCCGCTGCCAAGTCGCGGGGGTTCGACCTGTCCGACCTGCGTGCCCGTCAGTTCACGGCCCGCGATTTTGAAGAATTCGACCTGATCATCGGCATGGATGACAGCAACATCGACAATATCGAGCGTCTACGGCCAAGCGGGTCGCAAACCCCCGTCCAGCTTTTTACCGATTTCGCACCCGAGACCGGCATGGATCATGTGCCAGATCCCTATTACACGCGCGATTTCGACCAGACACTTGATCTGGTTCAAACCGCGTCACTGGGGTTGATTAAACAGCTGTCTTAACCGCAGTGTTTTGACACCAACGCCCCGAACTTCTTGTATTTTTGCCAAAATGCCTCGTCCGTGCGGCTATCGGATTGGCGCGTCGATTGGCTTTTGTGCGGGTCGTTGAAAAACTTGGCAACCTTGGTGCGTTCCCCGCCTGTCAGCGTCGCATTAGCGACCTTCTGAATGCAGCTGCACAGGTTGCGCGTGGCATTGGGGCGATCCGCCTTCAGGCACGCGCGTTCGATCGTTCCGCCAGCCAAAGCCGACTGCCCGGGCAATAGCGCCGCTGCCAAAGTCGCTGCAAGAACAACTCGTTTCATTCCATCACCTTACAAATCTGCCTGTTCGGGTCTTTTGCCCGGTTCTGACATCAGCATATCGCGCTTAACACAAGGTTTCAATTTGGTTGGTGGTCACATTTGCGAAATGGGCGTGTTGTGGTGCGGCGCATGATTGCGGGATGCGCGTTCCCGGATGTGAACACTTCTGGTTCCCAGCACTTCGCGCCGATCGCTGCTTAGGCGGGGTTCTAGCGGTTCGGTTTTCCAGGGAAAGATCAGGCCGAACACGGTCCCAAGCCATTGGGATGGCCATCTTCTTCATCCCATATTCGTCAAGAAGCGCCTGCCCGTGCTCTGCATACGGTTTCGCAGTCTTGTAAGGGTGCAATGCATATCTACCAGCGAAGCCCAGTACAAATGCACTGTGTCGCTTGACTGCCCCGCGTTTCCCTTTAATACGCTGAGCTATGACCGACCTGAAAAACATCCGCAATTTCTCGATCGTGGCGCATATTGACCACGGAAAATCCACGTTGGCTGATCGTCTCATCCAAGAGACGAACACCGTTGCCGACCGGGACATGAAAGAGCAGATGCTCGACAGCATGGACATCGAGCGCGAGCGCGGGATTACCATCAAGGCCAACACCGTGCGGATCGAGTATTCCGCGGACAATGGCGAGGAATATATCCTCAACCTGATCGACACCCCCGGCCACGTCGACTTCGCCTATGAAGTCAGCCGCTCGATGCGGGCCGTCGAGGGATCTTTGCTGGTTGTCGACTCGACCCAAGGGGTCGAAGCGCAGACGCTGGCCAACGTGTATCAGGCCATCGATGCCGACCACGAGATTGTGCCGATCCTAAACAAGATTGACTTGCCCGCGTCCGATTGTGACCGTGTGGCGGAACAGATCGAGGACGTCATCGGCATCGACGCCAGCGGTGCCATTCAAGTGTCCGCCAAGACAGGTCAGGGCATCCACGAAACGCTGGAAGCCATCGTGAACGAGCTGCCCGCCCCGCAAGGCGACCCCGATGCGCCGCTGAAAGCGATGCTGGTGGACAGCTGGTATGACGCCTACCTTGGCGTGATCGTTCTGATCCGCGTGATCGACGGAAAGCTGAAAAAGGGCGAGCGTATTCGCATGCTCTCGACCAACGCCGTTTATCCCGTCGACCGCGTCGGCGTCTTCACGCCCGAGATGAAGCCAATTGACGTGCTGGGTCCAGGCGAGATCGGCTTCCTGACCGCCTCGATTAAACAGGTGCGCGACACACGTGTGGGCGACACGATTACGCATGAGAAAAAGGGCACGACTGATGCGCTGGACGGCTTCAAACCTGCCCAGCCCGTGGTGTTCTGTGGTCTTTTCCCGGTGGATTCAGCCGAGTTCGAAGACCTGCGCGACTCGATCGAAAAGCTCGCTCTGAACGACGCGTCGTTCAGCTATGAGATGGAGACCTCTGCCGCACTGGGCTTTGGCTTCCGCTGCGGCTTCCTTGGTCTTCTGCACCTCGAAGTCATTCGCGACCGGATCGAACGTGAATACAACATCGAGCTGATCACCACCGCGCCGTCGGTGATCTATCACGTCTATATGAAAGACGGATCGATGATCGAGCTGCACAACCCCGCCGATATGCCCGACCTGTCGACCGTCGACCACATGGAAGAGCCGCGCATCAAGGCGACGATCCTTGTGCCGGACGAATACCTGGGCGACGTGCTTAAGCTGTGCCAAGACCGCCGGGGTATCCAGCTGGACCTGACCTATGCAGGGTCGCGCGCCATGGCGGTCTATGACCTGCCGCTGAATGAAGTTGTGTTCGACTTCTATGATCGCCTGAAATCGGTAACAAAGGGTTACGCGTCGTTTGACTATCAGATGGAGGGCTATCGCGAGGATAACCTTGTGAAGATGTCCGTCCTTGTGAATGACGAACCCGTCGACGCGCTGTCCACCATGGTTCACCGCGACCGCGCTGAACTACGGGGCCGGGCAATGTGCGAAAAGCTGAAAGACCTGATCCCGCGCCACATGTTCAAAATCCCGATCCAAGCCGCGATTGGCGGCAAAGTCATCGCGCGCGAGACTCTGTCTGCATTGCGCAAAGACGTGACCGCGAAATGCTACGGCGGCGACGCGACCCGGAAGAAGAAGCTGCTGGAGAAGCAGAAGAAGGGTAAGAAGAAGATGCGCCAGTTCGGCAGGGTGGATATCCCGCAGGAAGCGTTTATTAGCGCGCTGAAGATGGACGACTAAAGTGAAACAGGCCGCGAGAGCGGCCTTTTTTATTGGTTGAAGCATAAACTGCTGCCATGTGCGGTCTGGTTGCCGAAATCGCCCAGTTGATCCTTGAATGTTCCGGAGGTGTTGCTGGCAAGACGCGGCGACTGTGCCACAAATGCAGCACTCTCGTTTTAGTCGGTGCGGAGGTGAAATTCATATACTTCCGCGCGTTAACTATACTTATGGGTAAAAGCATGTTGCTTTGAATACTAGAGGTATAAACTATGCAGGCTACACGTGAAATTCGTCCGTCCAAGAAAGCTACCATTGCTGGCGCTGCAATTCTGACTTCGCTCGCGCTCTCGGCTTCGGCAGCCCTCGCCGATGATCTGAGCGGTTCCTATATTGGCCTGTCGATCGCATCTACCTCAAGCACCGCATATGATATCTCGTACGGAGATGAAGGCGACGGCGCGTTTGACATGAATGGCGCACGTCTTGGGCTGGTGTTGGGTCGCAACTGGCAGACGAACAACGTGGTTTACGGTGGTGAGCTGGAAATTGGTTTCGGCAATGCAAGCGGTACCGACAACGCCTATATGCTTCCGCTGAACGAGAAAACCAGCCTTTCCCTGCGTCTGCGCGCGGGTCTGCAGCTTGACAAGATTCTGCCGTTTGTTTCGATGGGGTATACCGCCACTGCGCTTGACGCATCGCATGATCCCTCTGGCTTCGAGGTGGCATCAGCGTCGGTGTCGGGTTTGTCCTACGGGATTGGCGCCGAGTATCAGGTATCCGATACGGGTTCGGTGCGTTTCATGGTTGAGAAAATCAACTATTCTGATGATGAGTTCGGGTTCTTTGACGGATCTGACGTTCATGAGATTTCGTACGAGACCACTTCGATCAGCCTTGGCTTCATCCAACGCTTCTAAGCATGTGGATTGGGGGCTTGTTCAGAGCCCCTGACGTGATTTGGCTTTCCCCTTTTATCTGGGGGAAGCCGCATAGGCGTTCAAACGGACTTGCCTATGCATCTGTTCCGGGTATTGCTTCGCACAAGCCGCCTTATCCAACCCCGGAGCCCCAACATGACCTGCCCCCTCTGCGCCTCAGACGCCCCGCTTGCCGCCTTCCCCGTTCCCGGCGGACCCGCTGCCGCTTCGGCCGAAATCTGCGCCACCTGTGCCGCTCAGATCGACGGCACGCCCGAGGAAAACCACTGGCGCGGGCTTGCGTCCTCGATGTGGTCCGAGGATGTGGCGGTTCAGGTGTTGTCGGTTCGGATGTTGAAGCGGCTTGATGCGGCTTGGGCGCGGGATTTGCTGGATCAGGTCTATCTGGACGAAGACACGCAGACGTGGGTCGACAATGTCGCCGCGACCTCGCAGCACAAGGACAGCAACGGGGTCACCCTGAATGCGGGGGACAACGTGGTGCTGATCAAGGATCTGCCCGTGAAGGGTGCTGGCTTCACGGCGAAGCGCGGCACGGCGGTGCGCGGGATTAGCCTTGTGGCGGACAACCCCGAGCATATCGAGGGCCGCGTGGAAGGGCAGCGCATTGTCATTCTGACGCAGTTTGTGAAGAAGAAGTAGGCAGCGCGGGCCCTGTGGGCTATGCCGCCCGCAAAAGGAGCCCCCCATGCGCGCACCGCTTTGGAAAATCGTCGCCACGTTTTATGGCATCATCGGGTCGACCGTCGCGTCGGTTCTGGTGGTAATTGCACTTGTAAACGGCGTGTCGGGACTGTGGCCCTTGCTGGGCGCAGCGGCCCTAGGTTTCGCGATTGGACTGCCGGTGAGTTACTATGTCGCGCGTGCGATGGCAGGCGATTGATCCGGATCAAAGCGTTGGCCTTGGTCGGCTCCGTATGGCTGAACGGTATATTGCATCTAATATAAGGAACTCACGATGCTCCGCTTAGCTCTAGTCCTGTATGCCATCATTGGCACATCCCTTGCAGGTATCTTCATGATCGCCGCCCTGACGATGGGAATGGACACCGCACAGCCGATTATTTGGGCCGCAGGTGCCGGGTTTGCTGTTGGTCTTCCGGTCTCTTGGCTGATTGCAAAGCAGATCGACGCCTGAACCAAAGATTTCAGGTTGAAACAGGACCGCAGGCGGGGGTAATGCTCTGACCAGCGGTCCCTTAGCTCAACTGGATAGAGCAGCTGACTTCTAATCAGCAGGTTGAGGGTTCGAGTCCTTCAGGGATCGCCAATATATCGTTTAAAAACAAATGCTTGCTGCGTATTCACTTCGGGCGGTGTCGGCTGGAGAATTTACCGGAAGCAATACGGAAGCAATATGCGCGATGTTGTAAGCCAGCTACAGTCAAGCGTGATAGGAATCATTTGCCTGATGAAAATGCTTTGCGACGGACGGAAGCCGCGAAAACTTGTCTGATCAATCCAGCGAGTATGCGCAGGATTGTGCGTCTGAAATCGAACTGGCGTACCGAATGCAATCGGCGACTTCTTCCATTGTGTTCTTCTGCCGGTTTGCCCGCGCAAGTAGGTCGTTGTAATCGTCCACCAGTTCGTTGTGCTTTTGCAGAAGATCTTCGTATTCGTCAGCGCAGTCGGTCAGGTTCGATTTGCAGGTGAAGCCTTCATAATTACATTGGTAGGGTTCAAAGCAGGCGGCATCGCTATCAACGCACTTCCCGCGCGATGAACAGACTTTGTCGCCATAGTCCAAGCAAGCGGGCTGCGTGCCATAAGGACAGGAGAAGTTCTGTGCGGCAAGCATGCCCGGCAAGAATGCCAGCGTGGCGGTTAGAAGGAATTGGCGGATCATTCAGAACTGCCCAGATTCATGGTGATGGTTTTCATGATCCGGTCCGTTTCCGACAGGATTTTCAGGATCGATTGATAGTGGCGAAGGTCGTCAAAATTCAGGGCGCGCCCTTTGCGGTCTTTCAACCATTTCTGCGCAGGCTGATAACCACCGATGTAGAAGCCCCATGAGACTTCAGGCGCGGCGTCAAAATATTGGGTCTTGTTGATCCAGATCTTTCCGTCCTTGAAAGCTGGCTTGTCGACCACATTGTCACCTTCCCCCATGTAGGGATAGGGCGTGTCACCGATTGAGGCGGGATCCATCAAATGCAGTGTGCGTAGCGCTTGGCCTTTTTCAGAAACATCCCAGAATTCATCCGGACTGCTAGGCCACGGAATGCGGGGAAAGTCGATCTTTAGGAACTCGGCGTAGGTTTCCCGATAGATGGGACAATGCAGGACGCCATAGATATAATCGAAGGTCTGCACCTCGTCCGGGATGCCGTGGGTAGGATGCTTTGCCAGTTTCTTGAGCTTATTCCAGAGCTTCTCATCAAAGTTCACCCGCCGCGTTTGGTCGAGGTCTTGTTCGTCGGGGTATAGGAAAAGTGGAGAAGCTTGCGAAATCCCTTTATTGCTGAACACACCACGATTGTCGAAAATTGTATCTGACAAGAGCACATTGATCGGCGGACCGTTACCTGAGATCGTTTGCCGCGAATAGATCAGAGCCACATTAGGCAATAGCAACTGACGCATCACACTATGGCGTGGGTAGCAAAGGAAACCACGTGAATTCCCTGTGTAGAATGTCCATCTTTTGTCAAACGGGCGATATGCAATTTGGACAATCCTATCAGACGACAAGTCTTGATTTACATCCTCCTGAGCCCAAGTCACCTGCCAGTCACGTACATCTTTGCCAAGCGCATATTTTGTGCGGGCTTCCTCTGGATCCATGGCTGCGAAGTTTTCTACACGTTGCCATAATACTTCTTTGCTTTCATCGATTGTCAGTTTGTCGCGCGCGGTGACGATTCCAACTGAGTTGACGGGCATAAAGTCATTGACTGCAAAACCACATTCATAGTCAGCCTGTGCCGCATAATCGCGCCGTACAAATGGGTGTTGAGGTGCGGGAGTTTCTAATGGGGCAAATATGGTCGACGAGAAGCTAGCGGCCTCCAGCTTCTCGTATTTCGCCTTTCTGGTCCCCCACAAATCACCGTGCATGACCTTGGCCAACGCTCCGCCGCCGTCCTTCTTTTTTACACCGATGATGATCGACACACCTTGTTGGATGTCAAAGACGTTCTTGTCAGGCTTGCCCTCAGGGGTGACCTCTTTCTTCTTTGCGTTTCCGTGCAAATCGAGCACCCAAATTTTGTCAAAGGTGTCCAGCAGATGCCAGCGCATCCCACGGAAAGTCGGATTGTCCAAATACCCGTGATTGGTGATGAAACCCAAAACGCCCTCACCGTTCTTCTCAATCAAGTGCGACGACATGCGAATGAACTTCACATATAGATCATTTAGCCATTTGGGATTGCGCTCTTTCAGCCTTTCGACCCCACCTGGTTCCTTTTTATAGTCGTCCATCAAGTCGCCGATCCAACCTTCGGATGCACCACCCTCGCCGAGATACGGCGGATTCCCTATCACGCACATGATGGGCATATCGCGTTTGATTGTATTCGCGCCCTTGGCTTCGCGGCTCAACCACTGTGTGAAGGGCAAGGTTTGATTGGCGGGTTCCCCCTCTTCCAGCGAGTTGGTCAGATAGACACCTAGTCGCGGCGGTGTAGCGGTTGGTTTGTAGCCTAGTTCCGTCAAAATCATGTCGAGCTTCATGTGGCACATGGCATACGAGGCCATTAGAAGCTCAAACCCGTGCAAGCGAGGTATTAGGTCATTTTCGATGTATTGTGACCACATACCGGGTGCGACATCTTGGATTTTTGGCGCGATTTGTTTGATCACTTCAGCTAAGAAGGTGCCTGTGCCAGTAGCAGGATCGAGTATTTGAACACGGTGAATTTCCCGCTGTTCTGTTTGGTTCTTTCCGTCTTTGGTAAATTTACCCCTTTTTGTAAGTTTGCGCTGCCCTGTATCCAATTCGATTGTGACTTTCGAGGTGTCGGCAAGCCCTTGAGGCAATCCAAACTCTGTTTGCAAAACCTCGTCCACCGCACGAACGACGAAATTCACAACGGGTTCTGGCGTGTACCAGACGCCACGCGCTTTTCGCTTGGCGGGATTGTATGCGGCCAAGAATGTTTCATAGAAATGCAGGAAGGGGTCATTCTGGCCTGTCAACTTGCCAAAACCCTCCATCAGCTTGGCAACGTCACAAGCGCGGAACACACGGGCAAGATCGTCGATAATCCATGCAATGCGGTCGTCTAGGTCATACCCAGCCACATAGGTGAAGAGCGAGCGTAGGAAGGGGTTGGACTTGGGCAAAAGCTCCAGCGCTTCCTGACGACTGAACGTATCCAAGGTCGTGTCATGCAGGCGAGCGGCGAACATGCCGTAGGCGATGGTCTCGGCATAGATGTCCGCGAAGTCGTCGGGTGTAATGTCGTGGATCAGGTTCTCTTTGAACGCTTCATATTGATTGCTTAGTTCACTACGCATTTCCGCGTCATCGCGCAGCGTTTTGCCCAGCACGTCTTTGATCAGGTTGGCCTTGCCTGCCATGCGTTCGGCAAGTTCTTTAGGTGACGTGATGGTTTGCGGGCGCTGAGCTATGAAATTCCTCAGAAGGTTTTCAAGGCGCTCGAACTGATCAGGCTTCGGCTGGATGCCCATCAAAAGATCAGCGATTGAAACCGAGGCGACCAAATCGCCGTCTTGGTAGAAATCCCAGTCTAGGCAATTCGAATAGATCAAGTTCGGCAAAGCTGCCCGATAGCGGATTTGTTGCGCTTTGTTCGCATCCTTCATCCCCTGAAGCCCGATATGAAGATCTTTGGCCTCTAAGTGGCCAATGACGATATCGCCTTCCTGAACGATAAAATCGGGCGCGCCACATTTCACGCGTTTTGGTTCGTTGAGAGCGGTGATATTGTCACCGAGTTCCGCAAAAAGAGCTTCAAAAGCTGATCGGTAAGAGTGCTCGGTCGCGTTGCCAGTTTGGTGAACCTGAATGACTTTGGTCAGAAAATTTTCAATACAGCTCATTTTACCCCTCAAATAGCTCGTGAGCTATTCAACCGTTGTTTGAATTTACTTAAAGCAGGATGTTGCTCCGTGTGCAATTTCAATTGGTGCCCAACGGCTTAACCACGAAGAAACGCCCTACGTATACGTTACGTAGGGCGCGCGCTTTAGTTAGGTAATTAGATACCTACGTAGCGTACGTATACGCTACGTAGGATACGTACCCTACCTACGTAGGAACACATACCGATCTTTGGCATCCTGAAGCTGCTTGGCGGACCGCTCTGGATCATCTTTCACTGCCATGGTCATGCGCTCTGTGATGCTGCTGAATGCAGAAGGCAATTCCTCATGCTCCCAGCCTTCCAAAGCGGCCATTGTGATGAAGGTTCCCAAGGTCTGCTTTAGTAAGCTCGCAATGTGTTCCTCTCGGTGCACTTCCTTCATCGGGTTCGGGTCGGCCCCACTACGCATCTCGATCAAGTCGTCATTCATCTCAGCGCAGACCACATCCCAAAGCGGATGGTTCGGCCAGCGCGCGCGGTTGGTATCGTTGGTGTCGGGTTCAGTGTATCGGATACGCTCGCCAGAGGACCGACAGAGGTCTCCGAACTGGTCAAAGAACTGCTCCCATGTGCGGATGCCCCAAGTGTCTTTCAGGAGGCTCTTTCCCGCCCGGAACTCGACACGCCAGACTTGGTTCTGGGCGGCTTGGGTTTTGTCTGGCGTCAGAGGGCCGGGAACGCGGCCCCTACGTATCGTATAGGGGGCGTTGGTGTTTCCAACCCCACCACGTAGCGTATGGTTCCAGATGTCCCACCAATGGTGCTTGCCGTGGGCGATCACCTCGGACCGTTTGTTGTAGATGATCACCTGACGGTTGGCGATGCTGCCAGACGTGATGGACGACACCCAACCGGATTTGCCATGCACGGCCACATCCTCATAGGTGATGTTGTCGCGACGACCGGCGGCGCTGTGGGCGATCAGGTTGTTTGGGTCCAGCACCAGACCATTCACCAGCACATCGACGCAGAAGTCGGCACGAGAGATGCTTACGTCCTCCGGTCTATAGCGCACCCCAAAGGCATCTAGAACGCGCTCACAATGGGACTTGGCTGCTCCTAGACCATAGATGGACATGAAGAACGACCCAAACGACAGGCGGATGCCCCATTTGTCCCGTGAGTTGGGTTTCTTGATTGACCAATTCGCGCCTTCAGGGCCACCGTCCAGCAAGAAGCGATAGCCTTTGCCGCCGTATGGCTTCAGCAAGAACTGCGCTCCGCCATAGGTGATCAGAACGTCCTTCTGCTCTTCCTCGGCAGTCGCTTTCTGCGCTTCCAAGTATTCAAACAGTTCCGGGCCGATATTGGCCTGAATAGACAGGGCCAGAGTGTCAAAGCCCCGATGCAACACGGTGTAGTCTTCCGGGGTCTCTGTATTTCCAGAGGGGGGTGCTACTATCACCCCCCTCTTGGGGCGCGTGCCCTTCGACTGGTTGGTTTCGCTGCGCCCTTTGGAGCCTCCGGCGGGGTAGCTGTTGTTTTGGGGCCGGACTGTGCGTCCGGCTTTCGCTTCACTTGGCTGCATTGATCTGCCTCCCAATCCAAATCTCTGCCCGCTCAAGGCATTTGGCGGCATTCAGCAGGTCGGAATGCGCAAGGCTGTTGGTGTTCTGCCATTGCCCGTCTGCATTCTTGTAAGAGCGGGTCAGGTCGATGGAATAGAACCCATCATTGGCCCAAATGGTTGCGGTGATCAGGCCCAGTCTGAGTTTGTGGGCGGGTTGGTTGCTCATGTGGCAATCTCCTTTGAATGATGGCAGCGGATACAGAAAGGGCGTGAGGTGCGTTTACCCCACGCCCTTGGAAGAGCCGTCCGGCCCCAAAATCCCCACAACCGCTACCAACTGTTGCGGGGCAAAACTGGTTGTTAGATGTTCGGTGCTTGCGACGTGTTCGCGACACGGCGCTGATTGATCCACTCCATCACGTCGCCATAGGTATAGCGGACAGAGCGCGCCGAGATTTTGATGAACTTCGGACCGCCACCGCGATAACGCCAGTTCTGAAGCGCACGGACCGAATAGCAGAGCAAATCTGCCGCCTCGGTTTCGTCCATCAGGCGGTTGGGATCGTTGGGTTTGAGTTGGTGTTGCTGCATTTATCTTACCTCACGTTGGTTGGCGTCTGGTTCGTGAGGTCAGGTTAATCTGGCGAAACTAGTCAGTGATATGACTATAAATTCCAGCAGACTTTATAGTTTTTGGTTTTCCTTCAAGTCTTTGTAAATAGGGGAAAATACCTTCCGAATGGCTTCGTCGCCCACATTTGTTTTGGTGAGTTTATGGGTGTTTGCATACGCCGCATAGCGAACTCGGACGGCATCATAGTGCGACCTCATAGATTGTGTCGGATCAATCAAATCAGCATTCGCCATCTCCTGAACACATGCGCGCAGGTGATGTTCAATAGCAGGGCGCCCAGATTTTGCTTCTTGAGGGAGGTATTTTGCTTCGATTTCCGCTGCAATTTTTGGGGATATCAGACGAACCTCAACAAAACAGAGTCCACCAGTTTTGATCTGTGATCTGGCCCAATCAATGTGACCGCTCCAAACGGACGGAGGCAACTCAACCGGTGTGTGCTCAAGTTTTCTGGGCGTTTCAAAAGCAAATGCCCTTAGCGCCCCGCTTTCGCACCCTTTCACAAGATTAGATTTCATTCTGGATGATATCTCAGACCGCAATCCAAGAATACGGCTGGGTCCAGCGAATAGTTCTGTCATCGCTTCAATTCCGGATTTCCCACTTTCTTGAATGCTGTCGGCGGCATGTTTCATGGCCTCCGTGGCTGACTCGGAGCACGCAGCATCATAGGATGCTCTTATATTTGGGTGAGCAAACCGATACGGAGCATTTGCCAATGCAATGCTACGCTTCCAAAGCTGTATTAGCTGTTCATTCGTCAACTGGTGCATTCGGTTTCCTCATCATTGCTATCTAGCTAAGTACAAAGACAATTTTCTACGTAACGTATAGGTAGAGCGATTGTTGCATTCAAATGCGTTTATCTAGCGCACTACCCGCAATCCCGGCCTGCCCATATTTCGTTGACCCATCGCACCAGCAACACGGCTCGCCACAGACCCCGCCGCACGCTGCACAGCATCGTCGGCTAAATGCGCGTATCGCAATGTCGTGGTCAGGTTCTTGTGGCCTAGAATTTCTTTAAGAGTGAACGGGTCAATGCCATCCTGCATAGCCACGGACGCATAGGTGTGGCGCAGGTCGTGAATGCGTACATCTTCCAGACCGGCACGTTCGCGAATGCGCCGCCATGGCCGTTCAAGGTCAGTGATATGGCCGTCTTCGGTGATCCCTAATATTACATAGGGGTTCCCATCGCGCCGCGGCAACGATGTGATGATATCGTAAGCTTCGCGCGGCAGAGGGATGCGTCGCCGCCCGGTCTTGCTATCTGGCAGGTCCAGATGGGTGTAGTGCACATATTCCCATTTCAGGGTTTGGATTTCATTGCGGCGGCATCCGGTCAGCATGAGCAACAAGAAGGCGGACACGACATGTTCGGTTTCGGTTCCATCTTCCAAGACCTCTTGCAGCACTTGCCCCAAGCGGAATTGTTCTTGGTCGGTGAGATAGCGCTTCTTCTCTTCTTCCCGATATTTCTTGATCCGGCGGGTCGGGTTCGCGCCTTCCCCTCTCAGTCCCCAATCCTCCGCGACATTGAACATCTTTGAAATGACCATCAGCGTACGGTTCGCATGGTAGGGGGTATCGCGCATATCAAAATGCAGCGCAGCTACATCCGAGCGTTTTACATCATTGATCAGGAAAACGCCCAGTTTCGGTTTCACATGATTGCGAATAATCGTGCTGTAGGAGCGGTAGGTGGTCGGTTTGCAGTGCTGGGCCACATATTCCTCTAGGAAGCGGTCACAGAGCGCTGAGACGGTCGGGGCGCGGCGTTTGGTCTGAATGTCGGCGGATGGATCTTCCCCGCGTGCGACGTCGCCTAGGCGCTGCTTGGCGAGCTTGCGGGCTTCGTCTGTTGTCAGCGGACCATGTTGGCCCAGCGTTAGGCGTCGGGTTCGCTTGCCCGCGCGGTATTGGACGACATAAGTGCGCTTGCCCGTGCCATAGACACGGACGCCAAATCCTTTCACATCGCAATCCCAAACGATGTAGTCGCCGGGTTTGACTTCCAATCCTTCTACCGACCGTTTTGTTAATCGCATATCGCATCCTCGGTTTGAGTGACGCCAGAAATCCGGAAGCTATACGGAAGCAATTGGCGTCGAAACTTGGCGTTATTCATGGAAGTGGAGCGCGGCGTTGGTCAACGTAAATCGTTGTTATAATATCATTTTTGTCCGTGTGGCGAAAATTGGAGAAATGCAGAGAAACCGTCTGGAGCGAGCTTCTAATCAGCAGGTTGAGGGTTCGAGTCCTTCAGGGATCGCCAATCAATCTCGTGTGTGCACCGGTTCCCCTATGAGGTGAACGCAAAAGCCGGTTCTTTGTTTCCCCGTTTTTGCTAGTCCCGAATGATTGCACTGTGTTGTCGGAGCGGCCCAATTCGGATCGCCAGCAGCCCTGATACAGGTCGCCACTTGACGTCCGGCGGCGTGCTGCGCACACAGGGAAAAAGGGAGCAGACAATGAGCACACTTCTTGGCGCAAGCCGCTTTCTGGTTATCCTCGCTGTGATTGGCGCGCTTCTTGCGGCGACCACCTTGCTTGTCTATGGGCTGACAGCGACTGTTCAGTTGATCCTGAGCACCATTCAAACCGGTGAGGTGACGCGCAAGGTCGCCAAGGCGCTTTCACTGGAATTTATTGAAATCATTGACCTCTTCCTGCTCGGCACAGTGTTTTATATCGTCGCGATTGGGCTCTATGAACTCTTTATCAGCACGAATGTGAAACTTCCGAGCTGGCTGTCGATTAACAATCTTGATGATCTGAAGAACAAGCTGATTGCAGTGGTGATTGTTGTTCTAGGTGTGCTTTTCTTGGGGCAAGTGGTCAGCTGGGATGGTGAACGCGACCTGCTGGGCTATGGGGTTGCCGTGGCGCTTGTCATCGGGGCGCTCACCTATTTCCTGTCGCAGAAGTCGGGTGGCAATTCAAAGTAGGGCAGAGCGGGTCCGTTCGCGCTTGTTACGTTGAAGGTCCGCAATCCTTATCATTTGCCGAGTGTATCCACCCCCACGATCCCGGTCTTTTGTTCTGTCTCGACATATTGAAAGGCTGAAGCGATTTCTTTCAGAGGGTAAGTCCGGTCGAAAACGCCCCGGAATTTTCCTTGCGCCATCAGATCAGCGAGATGCTTGATGAAACCGGGTGCGTCCTCGGGAAACGGTATGCGCACCCGTTTGCTTCCTGTAAGACCAAACCAGATAGCAAGCAGCATGTTTGACCAGTATGGCCCCATATCGGTCGCGCAATAGACCGCGTTTTTCTTCAGCAAGGGGCGGCACGCCCGGCGGGATGTTTTACCCACCGCATCGAAGACCAGGTCAAATGTCTCTCCGATTGCGGTGAAATCTTCCGTCTCATAGTTCACGACCCGATCCGCACCCAGTGCATTGGCCAAACTTGTGTGCCGAGTTCCAACGACGGCAACCACATAGGCGCCATTGGCTTTGGCAAGTTGAACCGCCGCTGTCCCGATCGCCCCAGAGGCACCGTATATCAGGCATCGCTTCCCTTCTGTCAGCAGTTTGGTCGTGCCATGTGCATACCATGCACCTTCGCCAACGACGGCTTGATCATAGGGGATGCCCTCGGGAATATGAGCTATCGCGTCTTCAACCGGAATGCAGAGGTATTCGGCGTGCGCGCCGAAGCGTTCCGACGACATCCCAAACACACGATCACCCACTTGGAACGACGACACCTCGGTTCCTAGCGCGTCAACGACTCCTGCGAAGTCCATTCCCAGTGATTGCATTTGCGGACGAAGCAAGCCTGTCGCAGCACGCATGAAAAACGGATGCGCGCGCAACGTGGCCGTGTCCGTCCGGTTAACAGTGCTGGCATGTACCCGCACCCGCACTTCGTTTTTGGCGGGTTGGGGCGTTGGGACATCGCACAGCGTTAGCCGTTCCGGAGACCCATAGCCGGTGACCACGGCAGCTTTCATGGTTCGATCTGCTATCATGCAGGAAGTGTAGCAGATTTGGCGCTTGGGCGCGAAGGCTGCCTTGGTCACGGCTGTTCCATCGAAATTGTGGAGTGCTTGACTTTGAAGCGACGGGAAAGCCAAACTTTGACGGTAAGGAAAAGAACATGAAAGCCGTTGTTTACGAACGCTATGGCGGTCCCGAATTGCTCCGGCTGTCGGATGTCGACATGCCCGAGCCCGCCAAAGGAGAAATTCGGGTCAAGGTTCTGGCCTGTGCGGTCAACCTGTCCGATTGGGAATACCTTACCGGATCGCCGGCATGGGTGCGGACGGTCGGCGGGTTGTTCAAACCCAAAGTGCCGGTTCTGGGTTCTGACATCGTCGGCCTTGTCGATAAGTTGGGCGAAGACGTCAGCGGCTTCGAGATCGGCCAGCGCGTCATGGGAGACTATGTCATGACGCGTGGCGGTTTTGCTGAATATGCCTGTGTGCCAGCACATGAAACCGTTGCCGTTCCCGATGCGTTGTCTGACGATATTGCTGCCTGCCTTCCGCAAGCCGGCGGCATTGCCGTGGCAGGCACAGACGGCTTGTCGGCAGGTGACAGGCTTTTGATCAACGGTGCGGGCGGCGGGTCTGGCACCATGGCAATGCAACTGGCCAAAGCAGCCGGGGTATATGTGACCGCAGTGGACAATGCCGGGAAGATCGAATGGCTTGCCAGCCTAGGTGCGGACGAGACCATCGACTATGCGAAGGTGAACTTCACTGAGATGGGCAAGACATGGGACAGGATACTCGACATGGTCGCAACCCGCGGACCACGCGAGATTTCCCGCGCGCTTATCGCAGGGGGGACCTATATGGCGCTGGGAGGAGGCGTGCCCACGCTCCTGTCCATTGTTTTCGGGGGAAAGCTTCTGGCGCGAAACCGATCAATTGGGATGCTCTTGGTGCCGTCCGGGCAAGATTTGACGCGCCGTGTTGCCGAGTTTGCAATCCAAGGCCGGATCGCGCCACATGTGGAAGCCGTGCTTCCCTTTTCATCCGTTCCAGATGCCTTGGCGCGCACCGGCAAGGGCAAGGTGTTGGGAAAGATCGTCATCAAGCCGAGCCTCGAGTGATGCGATTGCTCGCGGCTCGGCGTAGTTTCCTGATCGTCCAGGGTGTGGCCCCTTATTCGTTTTCTTCCAGAACCTTGCGGGCCGCGCGGAAACATTCCAGTGCCTGAGGAACGCCGCAATAGATCCCGATGACGTGGATGATCGCGCGGATTTCTTCCTTGGTGACGCCATTGTTGATGGCGCCGCGGCAGTGAAGCTCCCATTCGTGCATCTTGCCCAAAGCGCCGATCATCGACAGGTTCATCATCGACCGGGTTTTGGCGTCGATTACGTCGTCGCCCCAGCCGAAGCCCCAACACCACGCGGTCATCGCCTCTTGAAATGGACGCGTGAAATCGTCTGCCGCAGCAAGGTTCCTTTCCACATACTCCGCGCCAAGCGTGGATTTGCGCTGTTCGAGTCCCTTAAGAAACAGGTCTTCGTCAAAAGTGCTCATCACTTACCCCTTCAGTTTTGTTGCGACGGTTTTGTCGGCGCATCGTTTCACAGCGCCTCGCGCCTGTTTTCGCGACCATAGCCAGATATGCCATGCCCGTCGAAGGGAGTTTGGCCTCCCAATACCTTTATCCGGCGCTGGGTCGGGCAACCTCTGCCGCGAATCCTTTCGGGTCGCGGCAGAGCACAGGGTCACAGATCTTCGGGTAGAAGGGCCGATGGCAGGTTTTGATAACAAACCGGACGCAAGAAACGTCGGATGGCAAGCGTGCCGACAGCCGTTGCGCCAAAGTTGGTCGAGGCTGGGTAGGGGCCGCCATGCACCATCGCGTCTGCAACCTCGACCCCGGTTGGGAAACCATTGGCCAGAATGCGGCCCGCTTTGCGTTCTAGGATGGGCATCAAGGCGCGGGCGTCGTTGGTGTCGCCGTCGTCCATATGCAGTGTGCAGGTCAACTGACCCTCAAGTGCGCGGGCCATCTGCTGCATGTCTGCGGTGTCCTTGGCCAGAACGACCAGTCCCAAGGGGCCAAAGACTTCCTCGCCCAGCGCCTCGTTCGCCAGCCAGTTTTCTACGGTGGTCTGGAACAGATAGGGCGTGGCCTGTCGCTGATCGCACATCGAGGTCAGCACCTCTTGCACGCCAGCTGTCGCGCCGATCCGTGCCTGTCCGTCGCGATAGGCGGCGGCAATGCCGTCGGTCAGCATGGTCTGCGCGCCAACATCGGCCAAGGCGGCTTTGGCGGCGTCAAGGAAGGGCTGCGCCTGATCTTCGCGGATCACGGCGATGCCGGGATTGGTGCAGAACTGCCCCGCACCCATGGTCAGAGACCCGACCCAGCCCGCACCCAGATCCGCCCCGCGTGCATCGGCGGCTTCGGGCAGGATGAACATTGGATTCACCGATCCCAACTCGCCGAAGAACGGGATGGGTTCGGGGCGGGCTGCGCAAAGGTCAAACAACGCGCGTCCCCCAGCGAGGCTACCGGTGAAGCCCACGGCCTTAATCAGCGGGTGCTGAACCAAAGCGGCTCCAACGGCGCGGCCGCCATCTTGTACAAGGTTGAACACGCCGGGATGTAGGTCGCAATCCGCAATGGCGGCGTGGATCGCGTCGGCGATAATCTCGGCGGTTCCGGGGTGGGCGGGATGGCCTTTGACCACGACGGGACAACCAGCGGCCAGGGCAGATGCTGTGTCGCCCCCGGCGGTCGAAAAGGCGAGCGGGAAGTTCGATGCGCCGAAAACGGCGACCGGTCCAATGGGACGCTGGATCGTCTTCAGATCGGGACGGGGCAGGGGCGCACGGTCGGGCAAAGCGGCATCGTGACGACGGTCCAGATAGTTCCCCTGAAGGATGTGATCCGCAAACAAGCGGAGCTGTCCGGTGGTGCGGCCACGCTCGCCCTGAAGGCGGACCTCGGGCAAGCCGGTTTCTTGGGTGCCGATTTCCGTGATCGCGTCGGCGCGGGCCTCGATCTGATCTGCGATGGCATTCAGGAAGGCGGCGCGCTGGGCGCGGGTCGAATAGCCGTAGCTTTCGAATGCCTCTTCGGCGGCTTTGGCCGCGGCGTCTATATCGGCAGGCGTGCCCAGCGAGAAGTCATGCGACGGACCATGCGCAGGGCTGGATGGGGCCGTGGTGTCGCCTGCGACCCAAGCGCCGGCGATCAGGTGTTTTCCGTGGGGAGTGAAGGTCATGCGGGCCTCTTGTTGGCGTTGTGGATAATGTATCCACAAATTTGAGATATAGAAGGTGGTTGTCCGATATGGGCACCTTCAAGGAGTCAGTGTGTTTCGGCTTCTCGAAGCTCTGCGATCACGCCCAGAAGCTCGGTCTTGGTGTGGCTGATGTGATGGGTCAGCAACGCGGCAGCGGCGTCAATGTCGCCAGCCTTGGCGAAGCTTAGAAGGCGGCGGTGTTCGTCCTTGGCCGAGTCACGTTTGCCGCCGATGCTTAGATGCATCCGAACATAGCGGTCCGACTGTAGGTTCACGCGGTGCAAAAGCTCGTTCGTCAAGCCGCGCCCGGCTGCCGCATAAAGTGCGGTGTGATAGTCGAAGTTCAGCGCGCCCCACTGGGTCACATCATCTTCGTCATACGAGGTTTCCATCTTGTCCAGAATATCCTCGCAGCGGTCGAAATCGGCCTGCGTCATGTTAGGGATCGCGCGTTTGAACAGGTCGATCTCGATTAGGATGCGCAGGTCGAAAATCTCGGCGATTTCAGCAATCGAGTGTTTCACGACCGAGGCGCCGCGATTGTTGGTCAGGTGCACCAGACCTTCAGAATCCAGCCGCTTCAATGCCTCACGGATGGGCATGCGCGAGACGTCGTATTCGTCTGCCAGTGCCTCTTGCCGGATCACCTCGCCCTCGGCCAGTTCGCCGCTGAGAATGCGTTCGCGCAGGTCATTGGCGATGACATCCGGAAGGCTTTGGCGTGCGATCTTGCGTTTGGCGGTCATAAGATAGTCCCGGTTCTTGGTTGTCGGGCATTTTGGGGTGCGGGTGCGGGATGTGCAAGCGTTGGTTTGGGTCCGGCTAAGCACCCCACGTATCGCTGAGGCGGTAGCCGCCGGGCCACGGATCTTCGGGGTCCAGCATGTGCTGATGCGTCCCGGTGATCCAAGCACGGCCCGAGATTTCGGGGATGATGGCGGGGCGCTGTCCGACTTGTGCGTGGCCGACAATCTGACCTGTGAATTGCGAGCCGATGATTGATATGGCTTCGAACGACTGCCCCATTTCCATCTGGCCCTTGGCCGCCATCAGCGCCATCCGCGCGGACACCGCTGTGCCGGTAGGAGAGCGGTCTACCTTTCCCGGCTGAATTGCCACGGCAGACTTGCCTTGAAAACCTGTGTTCGTTTTTGATAGCGGTCCAGCAAAGGCGCAGAACGAGATGTGGTCCCACTCTGGGTTTTCGGGGTGCGAGAACCCCAGCTGTTCATTGGCGGCATTGGTGATCTGCACCCCAAGGCGGGCGATGTCTTTGGCTTCGTCGTCGGTAATGTTGAAGCCAAGATCGGCGGCTTCAACGACCACGAAACTGTCACCGCCATAGGCCGTGTCGACGGTCAGGGTGCCACGGCCTTCGACCTCAAGTGGCACAGCAATCTGATCTGCGAAACTGGCTACGTTTTGCACGAAGATCCGTTCAGCCTTGCCGTTTCGGCACTCGGCCCGCACGCGGACCAACCCGCCGGGCGCTTCCAATGTCAGATGGGTTTCCGGCTCGGTCATCGGCAGGATGCCACTGTCCAAAAGCACGGTCGACACGCAGATCGAGTTCGAGCCAGACATGGGCGGCGTGTCTTCCGGCTCCATGATGATCCATGCCGCGTCGGCATCGGGATGTTTGGGAGGAACCAACAGGTTCACGTGGCGAAACACGCCGCCACGTGGCTCGTTCAGGACGAAGTTGCGCAGGGTTTGGTCTTTGGCAATGAAATTGCGTTGCTCCCAGACCGTGTCGCCGGGGGGCGGGGCCACGCCGCCGACGATGACGTCGCCCACTTCGCCCTCGGCATGGGCAGAGACGACATGAATGGTCTTACTGCTGCGCATCTTGTTCCTCGTGTTTTGGTTAAGAGCTTACATGCACGCGGTGATGACACCACCCTGCTTCGACCAGTCTGCAAACCACGTCTGGAACAGCGTGTATTGCTGTTCGCAATAGTTGCGCTGGGCGTCGGACAGGGCGTCGGTTTCGTTGAAATGCAGGCGGTATTCATCCTCGCCGTTCAGAACCAGAAGGTGCTTGTAGTAGAGCACCAGATCCGTGCCCTCATCAAAGCTGGCGAGCACCGCGAAGGCAGCTTCCAGTTCCAAAGCGCGGGTGCGTGCCTCGGCGTGACCTTCGGCGGCTTTCTTGGATAGGGCGGCCAGTAGCAGGGCTTCTTTCGGAAGGGCGGTGCCAATCCCCGTGATCGAGCCGGTCGCGCCGCAGTTCACGAAGCCATGATAGACCTCGGTATCGACGCCGACCATCAGGGTGACGCTGTCATCCTGGCTGGTGATGTGTTCAGCCGCATAGCGCAGATCATCCTTGCCGCCGAACTCTTTGAAGCCGATCAGGTTGGGATGTTCGGCGCGGAGGGCGAAGAACAGATCCGCCTTGGTCGCGAAGCCATAAACGGGGCTGTTATAGATGATGGCAGGCACATCAGGAGCTGCGGACAGGATGGCCTTGAAGTGGTTCTTCTGCGCGGCCATCGACGATCCGCGGGACAAGACGCGCGGGATCACCATCAGACCGACAGCGCCGACCTTCTGGGCATGGGCTGCATGCGCCACGGCGGATTTCGAGTTGATCGCGCCTGTTCCCACCACGACGGGAATACCTGCTTGCGCCAGCCGTTCGACGCCAGTCATCCGTTCCTCATCCGTCAAAAGTGGCCAGTCGCCCATCGAGCCGCAATAGACCACTGCAGACATGCCTGTCGCGATCATCTCGTGCCCTTTGCGCACCAGCGCATCGTAGTCCGGTGTGCGGTCTTCTTTGCAGGGGGTCATCAGGGCAGGCATCGTTCCTGCGAACACGGTTTTGGACATGGGGTTTCCTTTGCAATCTGGAGCTAAGATCACCTCTACGGGATAATGTATCCAAAAGCCAGAAAATTGTACACTGCAGGAGTGGCAGTGTGTTGATGCGCGCAATCTCGCATCGCCTGACCAGGCGGATTGTGACTATTTATCAGAGCGCGCCACATCCACGCCGGATGGCGCGCGCCAACAAAAGATCGTGGTGCGAGGCGTGGATAATCGAATGTCGCTGTTGTCGCGGAGTTGATCAGTCGCTTTGATCGGCCGGGGCGGGCGCGCCACCTTCAAAGCAGTTTTCTTCGGTATAGCTGCAGGGGTCCTGCTGCATTTCCAGATGCAAACCATCGCCCTCATAGGGATGCGCACGCATCAAATCTTCGTCAGGATTGATGCCTAGCCCCGGCGCGTCAGGCGGGATCACAAAGCCGTCTTCCCAACGGATCGTGTGACCGATCAAGGCGAGGTGGAAGTCCCCACCCTGCTCGATGGTTTCAACCATCAACAGGTTGGGGATGGACGCCCCCAGATGAACGTTCGCTGCCCATTCGATCGGTCCGGCGTACAGATGCGGAGCGATCAGGGCGTTGTGCACTTCAGCGATGGCCGCGATCTTCTTAGCCTCCCAGATCCCACCTGCACGGCCAAGCGCGGGCTGCAGGATTGACGCGGCACCTTGGCGTAGCACTTCAGCAAACTCGGCCTTGGTGGACAGCCGCTCTCCGGTCGCGACGGGGACAGAACTGGCGCGCGCAACTTTCGCCATTTCGGTGATGTTGTCTGGCGGGATGGGTTCTTCAAACCACAGCGGTTGGTAGGGGGCGATGGCTTCCGCTATGCGGATCGCGCCGCCTGTGGTGAATTGGCCGTGGGTGCCGAACAGAAGATCCGCGCGGTCGCCCACCGCTTCGCGGATGGCTTTGCAGAAGGCCTCGGATCGCGAGATGTCTTTCATCGACGGCATGTGGCCCGACCGGATGGTGTAAGGCCCGGCGGGGTCGAACTTCAGCGCGGTAAAGCCCTGTTCCACGCGGGTCGCTGCAGCCTCGGCGGCCATGTCGGGCGAGGTCCAGAACTCGGGTAAGGGGTGGTCGGGATTGGGATAGAGGTAGGTGTAAGAGCGCAACCGCTCGTTCATCTTGCCGCCAAGCAGCGCCCAGACAGGCCTGCCCCGCGCTTTGCCCAAGATGTCCCAGCACGCGATCTCAAGCCCCGAAAACGCGCCCATCACCGTTGGGTCGGGCCGCTGTGTGAAACCCGCCGAATAGGCGCGGCGGAACATCAGTTCGATGTTCTCGGGGTTTTCGCCCTGCATGTGGCGGGCGAACACATCCTCGATCACCGCACGCATGGCATCGGGGCCGATGGCACTGGCATAGACCTCGCCCCAGCCGGTGATCCCATCATCGGTCGTGACTTTTACAAAGATCCAATATCGCCCGCCCCAGCCCGGAGCAGGGGGCGCAGTTACGATGATGTCGAGGTCCTGAAGGCGCATGGGATCAGACCTTGTCGAACAGGATAACGTTGCGCCGTGCGGCCCCGGTCTTGGTGTCCGCAATCGCCTCGTTGATCTGGTCAAAGGACCAGCGACCCGAGATCAACTCGTCCAGTTTCAACCGCCCCTGTTGATAGAGGTCGATCAACCACGGAATGTCGCGCTGAATGACCACGTCGCCCATTTTCGATCCGACCATGCCTTGACCTAGTGCCGCCAGAACCACGGGTTCATAGCTGGACATGTCACCTGAATGCGGCATGCCGACCATCACCACCTTGCCGCCGGGGGCAAGGTATCTAGGTGCAGTGTCATAGGCCGGGATCGCGCCGACGGTGACCAACACCGCATCTGCCCCACGCCCCGCGGCTTTGATTGCAGCCTTCCAAGGACTGCCGGAGGTACCCAAAACGCCATCGGTTGCACCGAACTCCATCGCGACGGCCAGTTTATCTTCGGACATATCCACCGCAATGATGCGCGAGGCACCTGCGATGCGTGCGCCCTGAATGGCATTCAGGCCGACGCCGCCTGCGCCGATCACCACGACCACATCGCCCGCACGGACGTTGCCCGCGTTCACAGCCGCGCCGACGCCGGTGATTACACCGCAGGCCAGCAGTGACGCGACGTCCATCGCCATATCCTCGGGCAGTTTCACCACTTGGCTTTGTTCGACCACGACTCGTTCGGCGAAGGCGCCGGTGGCCATGGCCTGATGCATCTTGCCGCCGTCGACGTCGGTGATCGGCCCGTGATCCCCGTCATAGGGGGTAGCGCAGGCGGTCGGCACGCCTGAGGCGCAGCTGGGGCAGGTCTGGCAGGCGCGGATCAGGGTCACGACGACCGGGTCGCCCACGGACAGACCCTTCACATGATCCCCGACATTGGTGATCCGCCCGGCGGCTTCGTGGCCATAGACGGCAGGCAGGGATCCGCCCCACGCGCCATCTGCATAGGAAATGTCACTGTGGCAGACGGCGACGGCATCCAGCGTCACTTCGACCTCGCTGCCCTCTGGCGGGCGGATCGAGATTTCCTCGATCACCAGCGGTTTCCCGAATTCGTGGCAGACGGCGGCTTTGATCCGGTCCATGGCGGCTCCTGTTGGTGTCTTGTTTTCTGAAAGCTTGCGCGGAAAACACCGGCTTGCCAACAAGGTTGCGACAGGAAGGTCGGAAAACGACGCGGCGTTTGTTAGAAATGCCCGATCGCGCGCAGGAAGTCCGTCAGGAGCGCTGCATAGACGGTTGGCTTCTCGACCGGCGGCATATGCCCGGTGCCGCGGATCAGCTCGAACCGCGATCCGGGGATCAGTGCGGCAGTCTCGCGTACCATGTCGGCAGGAACCGAGCCGTCTTCACTGCCCGCAATCGCCAGCGTCGGCAACCGAAGCCGCGCGGTGCTTTCATACAGGTCAGTGTCGGCGATGGCCTCCATACAGCTCAGATAGCCCTGAAGGGGCGTGGCACGCATGCGCGCGCGGGCCTCGTCACATAGTTCTGGGTGGTCGCGGCGGGTGGCGCGGGAAAACCAGCGTTCGATGTTGGCCTCGATGATGGCTTCGATCCCCCCCTTACGCACGGCGTCGATCCGGTCTGCCCAGATGGCCGGTGTGCCGCTCTTTACGGCCGTGTTCGAGATCACCATGCCACGCACCAGATCCAGCCGCTCTGCCGCCAACCCTTGCGCGATGATGCCGCCGATCGAAAGCCCCACAAAGACGCAGCCTTTTACCCCCAGTTGATCCAGCGCACGCCCCGCATCGTCCACGAGGTCCCCCATCGGGTAGGGCCCGTCCGGGCAAGGGCTTTGGCCGTGTCCGCGCATGTCCATACGGATCAGACGCAGGTGGTCGGGCAGTTCCGCCACCAGTGCGTCCCACATGGTCAGGTCAGAGCCAAGCGCGTGGGCGAACACCACGGCGGGTCCGTCCTTGGGACCGCTTTCAACCACATGAAGCGCCACCCCATTGTCATTGGGAATGACGATCATTCTTCGTCGCCCAGCAGGGTCAGATGCGCCATGATCTGACCGTGATCCGAGGCGAGCTTGTTGTAGGGCGCTTCGGGGTGTGAGCCGTCAGTGATGTGATCATTCAACACGCTGAAATAGGTCATGTCGGCGATCCGCTTTGGATTGTCCGGATGGAAATGACGGCTGAGGAAAATCTGGTCGATGCTTTCAAACACGCCCCCAAAGGCCGAGGTATAGACCATGTCGCGCAGAGATTTCCGCACGAAGAGCTTTTCAGCCGAATGCAGGCGCACGGCTTCGACAGCCCCTGTGATCTGTTTGTTTTCTTCGCGGCTATACCGGTCGCGGTCCGTCTTGGCATCGTGGCGCAGCATCCAGGAATAGTTCTTGAACGGCACCTCGCCCGCGATGATTTCCGAGCTGACGGCGTGTTCGCCATCGTTGAAATCCCCCAACACGGCGACGGGGTGACCTGCCTTGATCTCGGCGACCACCAGTTTGCGCAGCACCCATGCCTCGGCCATTCGGCGCATGGCGGAACGTGCTGCCCCAAGGGCGCGCCCGACCGGGTCGTAACGGGTCAGGTCGGCCTCGGGTGCAAATGGGGCACCTTCGGGGCGGATGAACTCGCCCAGTTTGGATTTCAGGTGGCAGTTGAAGATAGTGATGACCTGATCCCCAACCGGTACGCGCACCTTCAGGATCGGGCGCGACAGACGGGTGAGGGTGTATGATCCCGCGTCGCCTTCGTCCCCGCGCAAAGCGGGGAAGGGAATGGTCACAGGTTCGGGCAGATCCTGAATGATTTCGGGGTCGCCCACAAAGCCAAAGCGCGACAGAACCGCCACGCCCGGGCGACGCTCGCCGGGTCCGCCATCGGCCGAGTTTGGCGCAAAGACAAGCCCGTCCTTGGGCCACGGGTGGGTGGCCAGTTTGCGAAAGATCGCCTTGCGGTGATAGCGTTTTGTTTCATCCGGAATGGTGGCGGCATTCAGGTTATGAGCGCGGGTGTTGGCCTCGCCAATCACGTCCAGAAGTGCGTCTTCTTCGAAGATCTCTTGAAAGCCGATGATATCCGCATCCAGCGACATCATCTGATCCGCCATCCAATCGCGTTTCCACGCATATTCCTCGGGGGTGTAGCTGAGGAACTGGTAAAATTCTTGATCCGCGCCAATCAGGTTTTTGACGTTGAACGAGGCAATCGTGAAATCGGTCATTGGAATCTCCGGTCAGGCGAAACGGTTTAGGGCATCAGTGAAGACGGGCGCATCAACATTGCCGCCAGAGACAACAACGATGACCGCATCGCCCTTAATCTGGTGTCGGTGGAACAATGCAGCGGCAAGGGCGATGGCCCCGCCAGGCTCGATCACAAGTTTTAGGCGGGTGAAGGCTTGGGCCATGGCGCGAAGGCAATCCTCGTCCGGGACCACGATCCCGGCACCGCACAGGCGGCGCATGATCGGGAAGGTCAGCTGGCCGGGCGAAGGCGTGATAATCGCGTCACAGATCGAGCCGGTCCGCTGCGCGTTTGCCTCGATCCGGTCCGAGTGGAGCGAGCGGGCGACGTCGTCAAACCCCGTGGGCTCGACCGGGTGGACCGTCAAATCCGGGGCATCATGTTCAAGCGCCAATGCAACACCAGCGGTAAGTCCGCCGCCGCCGCAGGGCACAAGAACCTGTGCGTTCCGTATGCCTTCTTCGCGGGCTTGATTGGCAAGCTCAAGCCCAATGGTTCCTTGCCCGGCGATCACTGCTTCGTTGTCGAAGGGCTTGATCAAGGTGAGCTGCCGTTCTTCGGCCAGCGCGGCCCCGATCGCATCCCGATCCCCGCTTTCGCGGTCATAGAGCACAACCTCGGCGCCCAGAGCGCGGGTGTTGTCGATTTTCAGCTGCGGTGCGTCCGACGGCATCACGATGGTCGCAGGTGTCTGGTTCTGGCGCGCGGCCAGCGCAATGCCCTGCGCGTGATTGCCGGATGAAAAAGCGATCACACCGAATTCGCGTTGTTCGGTCGTCAGTTGGGAAATCGCGTTATGCGCACCGCGATATTTGAAGCTGCCCGTATGTTGCAGACATTCGGGCTTCACATAGACCTGCCGTCCTGCGATCTCGTCCAGAAAGGGCGAGGTCAGCAGCGGCGTGCGCCGGACATGACCCGCGTTGCGGCGGGCAGCATTGCGGATCTCGTTTATGTTCAACGTATTTTCTCCAACCATTCATTGATGGTCGCAAGGCTTTCGGGTTCATCCAGAAACGGCACATGGCCACGGTCGGGCACTTTCGCATAGCCCATGTCTGGGCGACGTTTTTGCATCTCGGCGACTGTGTCATCTGTCAAAAGGTCCGAGTTTGCGCCGTGGATCAATGCCAGCGGCAACCCGTCCATCGCGTCAAAGAAGGGCCACAGGTCCGGGGCAGGCTGTGCGCCAGATGCCTCGACTGCGTCGCGCAGGGCGGGGTCATAGCGGTTGGTCAGCCCCTTGTTGTCCTGCTCGAACAGGTTGTGGCACTCCTCGATCCAGCGTTCTATCGGGACATCCTTGAAGCCAAACCCGGCCATGAGTTTTGCACGCGCTTCGGCGGCTTCTTCGATGGTCTTGGTGCTTGGTTTGCGCCCCAGATAGCCCATGATGTTGTCCAGCCCATTAGACGCAAGCACAGGGCCGATATCGTTCATGCAGACACCCAGCAGCTTGTCTTTCACCGTGGCCGCCAGGCCCATCGCGATCAGCCCGCCGCGCGAGGTTCCAAGGATGGCGGCTTTCTCGATGCCCAGATGGTTCATCAGGAAAAGCGCATCCAGCCCTTCCTGCGGCACCGTATAGGTTTTGTGGTCACCCCAGTCAGACTGCCCCCGTCCGCGATAGTCCATGCGGATCAGGCGCACACCCTTCAGGTGTGGGGCGACGAAGTTGAAGTCATCCGAGTTGCGCGTCAGACCCGACAGGGCCAGCACCGGCAGGCCTTCGCCTTCGTCCCGATAGGCGATTTCAAGGCCGTCATTGGCGGTGAATGTTTGCATGCTTGTCTTCCCTTGACGATGTTGCGTGCAGTAAGCACCAGATCGTCACGAGGGTCCAGAGGGGGAGGGGCGCTGCCCCTCGCGGCGGTGCCGCTCACCCCGGGATATTTAGAGCAAGAAAATGAGGTGTGCAGGTGGCAAAGAAAAAGGCCCCCGATTTGGGAGCCTTGATCGCGTGTTTGGACCGGATCAGAGGTTGTCTGGTTGCGGCATGCCCAAGACATGGAAGCCGCTGTCGACCGTGATGATCTCGCCGGTGGTGCAGTTGCCATAATCGGACGCCAGATAGACAGCGGTGCCGCCCACGGCTTCCAGCGTGGCGTTCTGGCGAAGTGGCGCGTTTTGTTCGGTGTGGCGGAACGTTTTGCGCGCGCCTCCGATGGCAGCGCCTGCCAGTGTTTTCATCGGGCCGGGCGAGATGGCGTTCACACGTACGCCGTCGGGGCCAAGATCGTTGGCCAGATAGCGCACGGAGGATTCCAGCGCCGCTTTGGCGACGCCCATCACGTTGTAGAACGGCGTCACGCGGTTCGATCCGCCATAGGTCAGCGTCAGGATCGTGCCGCCGTTGGTCATTTTGGGGGCCACGCGACGGGCGACTTCGATCAATGAATAACAGCTGATGTCCATCGAGTGTTTGAAGTTGGCACGGCTGGTGTCGACGAAGCGGCCGGTCAGTTCGTTCTTGTCGGAATACGCAATTGCGTGGACCAAAAAGTCGATCGAATCCCACTTGGACCACAGGTCATCGAACCCTTTGTCCAGTGCGGCGTCGTCCGTCACGTCCATGTCGACCAAAATGTCCGACCCAACCGATTCCGCCAGCGGAGCAACCCGCCCACCGAATGCCTCGCCCTGATAGGAAAACGCCAGTTCCGCGCCTTCGTTTGCCATCGCCTGTGCGATGCCCCATGCGATGGAACGCTGATTTGCCACCCCCATGATGAGGCCGCGTTTGCCTTGCATTAGCCCTGCCATGTCAGTCCCTCGTTTTGTTGGTGCTTATCAGTCGTTGTACTTGCTCAGGATCATCGAGCCATTGGTGCCGCCAAAGCCAAAGCTGTTGGTCATCACGCTGTCCAGACCGGCGTTCTCGACCAGTGTTGTCGCGATCTCGCCTTCGTTGATGGCGGGGTCCAGATTTTCCACGTTGATCGACGGCACGATGAAGTCGTTTTCCAGCATGAGCAGGCAGTAGACAGCCTCTTGCGCGCCCGTGGCACCTTGGCTGTGGCCCGTCATGGATTTGGTCGAGCTGATGGGAGGTGTGGTGCCTTCGCCAAAGACGCGGCGCACGGCTTCCACTTCGCCCACATCGCCAACGGGGGTCGATGTGCCGTGGGCGTTAATATAGCCAACCTTGCGGCCCTCGGGCAGCATGTCCATTGCCAGACGCATTGCGCGCTCGCCGCCTTCGCCGGACGGGGCCACCATGTCATGGCCGTCCGAGGTCGCGCCATAGCCGGTGACTTCGGCGTAAATCTTTGCGCCGCGCGCTTTGGCGTGCTCCAGATCCTCAAGCACCAAAATGGCGCCGCCACCACCGATCACGAACCCGTCGCGGTCGGCGTCAAAGGCGCGCGAGGCTTTCTCGGGCGTGTCGTTATACTTGGAGGACATCGCACCCATCGCGTCAAAGAGGCAGGACAGCGTCCAGTCCAGTTCTTCGCCGCCGCCCGCGAACATGACGTCCTGTTTGCCCATCATGATCTGCTCGGCCGCGTTGCCAATGCAGTGCAACGACGTCGAACAGGCCGATGTGATCGAATAGTTGATGCCTTTGATTTTAAAGGCAGTCGCAAGGTTCGCGGAAATGGTCGAGCCCATACATTTCGGAACAGCAAACGGTCCAATGCGCTTGGTCGCGCCGGATTTCAGTGCAGTCTGGTGGGCCGCAAACATTGCGCTGGTCGAGGGGCCACCGGAACCAGCCACAAGGCCAGTGCGCGGGTTCACCACGTCATCTTCACCAAGGCCGGCATCTTCGATCGCCTGGCTCATCGCGATATGCGCGTAAGCGGCACCCGGCCCCATGAAGCGCAGGGTACGTTTGTCAACATGGGCAGCAATGTCGATATCCGGCATGCCCGCAACTTGGCTGCGGAACCCATGATCAACCATATCCTGATTGGCGGAAATGCCGGACTTGCCAGCTTTGAGCGAGGCCAGAACCTCGCCTTTGTTGTTCCCGATGGCCGAGACAATGCCCAGACCCGTAACGACGACACGACGCATGCAGTCCCCCTTCTTTGGTCATTCACTGTCTACGCCAGTGAAGTGGGCAGGTGCAAGCACACTTGACCGCCCGGCTTGGATTGTTAGCCAATCAAACCCAAAAGTTTGTCGAGGCCAGACCACAAGACAATGGCAGAAAGCGTGGCTGTAATCATCGCAGGCACGCCGTCTTTCCAACTGTCAAAAATCAGATGACAGGTAATGGCACCAAGCGATGTGCCCAGAAGAGCCAAGGCCCCAAGCGGACCAAGCCACAAGGATTGGAACCAGATTGCGATTGCGCCGAAAAGCTCGACACAGCCAACCAATGCCATGATTTGCCGGTTCAGACCGTAGCTTTGGAACATGCCAAGCTGGATCTCGAAGATCTTCTTTTGCCAGCCAAATATCTTGATTGAGCTGGCAAAAAGGAAGAAGGCGGACAGAAGTCCGACGAACAAGGTTACTGCGGTCATGTGCTGATCCCTCAATGCTCACTCAGGCGGTGGTGCCTGTTCTGTGGACATTCTAGGTGGGGTCAGCTCTCGCTCAATGCAACCTTCATGTCTTTGACCTGATAAATCACTTCACCATCGGCTTCGACGATCCCATCGGCCACGCCCATGGTCAGGCGGCGGGTTTGGATCGCTTTGGTAAAGTCGATCTTGTAGGTCAGCATCTTGCGGTCGGGGCGGACCATACCGGTGAGTTTCACCTCGCCCACACCCAGCGCATAACCGCGACCCAGCCAACCACGCCAGCCAAGGTTAAAGCCGGTCAGCTGCCACAGGCCGTCCAGACCCAGACAGCCGGGCATGATCGGGTTGCCAGGGAAGTGGCAGTCGAAGAACCAGAGGTCCGGGGTGATGTCGAACTCGGCCAGAACGTGGCCTTTACCGTGCGCGCCGCCATCGCCCGAAATCTCGGTGATGCGGTCCATCATCAGCATCGGCGGGGCAGGAAGCTGCGCATTGCCGGGGCCAAACAACTCGCCAGCCGCGCATTTCAAAAGGTCTTCCTTGCTAAAGCTAGTGGGATAGTCCGACATTTTCGCCCCATATCTTGTGTATTCTCAGTTCCACACCCTCTAGCACCCGGGCAAAGCCCGACGCAAGGGTGGGTGTCGGATCGCAGTGGCAATCTATGCTGTAAAGACCAGTTTTTATTGGCGCTTGCCGCCCGGACCCCCTATATTCGTCTGGAAATATCCTTGGGACTGCAGAAGAGTCGGTTTATGCCGCAGGTTAAACGACATATCGAAACCAATTGGTTGTCCGGTGCAGGGCTGCGCCCGACGCGTCAGCGTCTGGCATTGGCGCATCTGCTGATCGGGGATGGGCAGCACCGCCACGTCACCGCCGAAAGCCTGTACGAGGCAACGCGGGATGGCGCGGAAAAAGTGTCGCTTGCTACGGTCTATAACACGCTGCGGGTTTTCTCGGATGCAGGCCTTCTGCGCGAGATCACCGTGAACGGCGCGCGCAGCTATTTCGACACGAACGTCACCAACCACCCGCATTTCTTCTGGGAAGACACGGAAGAGCTGATGGATGCGCCGGACGAAGATCTGAAGATCGCGCAGTTGCCAGAAGCGCCCGCTGGGGCCGAGATCTCCAAAGTCGACGTGGTGATCCGCCTGCGCCGCAGCTGATCAGGGCGCTGGTCGCGCGCTCTTATTTTCTTACCAACAATATTCTGGGGTGAGCGCCCTTGGCGCGAGGGGCAAAGCCCCTGAAGGCCGCGCGATTAAGCGCGACCTCCGGAACCTGCAAAGGCGTTAGCCGATGCCGACAACTTCGAAATCAAAGATCAAGGTTTTGCCAGCCAGCGCGTGGTTGGCGTCCAGCGTGACGGTGTCGTCGGTCAGGTTGGTGACGGTGACAGGCACGGGCTGACCCTGCGGGCCGCTCATCTGCAACTGAATGCCAACTTCCAGCGGGATCTCGGCAGGGATATCGGCGCGCGGGACTTCCAGAATGGCTTCGTCATGACGCGGGCCATAGGCCTCTTCCGGGGCGATGGTGACTTTTTTCTTGTCGCCAACCTTCATGCCGGGCAGGGCCTTATCAAGGCCGGGGATGATCATGCCGGATCCGGCTTCGAATTCCAGCGGATCGCGACCTTCCGAGCTGTCAAAGACGCTGCCGTCTTCCAAAGTGCCAGTATAGTGAATGCGCACCTTGGCGCCTTGCGTGACTTCGGTCATGGAAACCTCGTGTGTTCTGGGAATGAATGGACGAGGCCGAAGCGATAACGCGGCGGGTGCTCGTTTGTGGGATATGTGTGTTTACCGAAAGTTGGGCGGGATGGAAACGCCACTAGAACCACTGACCGGGTTCCATCAGCCCCAAATCCAGAAGTTGCTGAGAATTCCACTGGAATTTCGTGGTGTTGTGCCACTTGAAGCTGCGAACATCGTGTTTTGACCCGGCGTTCGTTTTCAGCGCCTTGGCGGTGCGGAAGCTGGCAACGACCACGGTGATGTTGTGGTGCCACGGGCAGGAATAGGTGTTGTATTCCTCGTCATTGAACGTGTGGTTTTCACGAAGTATCAGGCCCGGCTTTGCCTTGAACAAAGACACGCGGTCGATTTTGTGACCGTTCTGGGGGACGTGTTCCTCGAATCGCCACCGAAGCCCACCGAAGAAGTCCAGCTGCCGATCCAAAGGATCTCCGTCGGGCCCCTTGCGCCCGTTTGCATAATAGCCTGATTTGTCCAGACAGGCGTGATCCAGCGAAACGGCATTCGGGAACTGGTTCAGATCATCCGCATACAGATCCACCACATAGCTGAGCATGGCGTCGCGACGCTCTTCGGTCTGGAAGGCCAACAGCTCGCCCACGGTTCGGGTTTCGCAGAACGGATGGAACAGGTATTCGGCGTTATAGCAGTAATACAACCACGTGCCGGGCGCGGCTTCGATAATCTGGTTGACGGCATCGGCAACCACGCCAGAGCTTGAAGAATTGAACGTGATGCGATGCACGGTTTCTTCCAATGAATCAGGCACGATAAGCTCTTCAGGAGCAAAAACCAGAACCTCGCGAAATCCGGCGTTCTGATGGTGGCGTATGGTGCTTTCAACTTCGATCAGATCTTCGATGAAGATCATCGCAACGGGGCCTTTGGCCAGCACCTGACGAGAGGAACGAAGAAACTGATTAAGGTCGCTGTGCCGCATGATGTGTCCCAGTATTTGTCCCAGTGGATTGCTGGGTCTTGCCGTTTGCTGACAGGAATTTCATGAAATCAACCTGTTTTGCAAGCGTTGCGGGTCTGATCCCTTTGCTATAACAGGCGAGAACTTGACCTCGTGCTGCAAAAACCTTGGGAAACGCGCAATGTCCGACAAGAAAAAACTCTTCATCCGCACCTATGGTTGCCAGATGAATGTTTATGACAGTGAACGCATGGCCGAAGCGCTGGGCGCGGATGGGTATGAGCAGACAGATACGCCGGACGATGCGGACATGATCCTGCTGAACACCTGCCACATTCGCGAAAAGGCCGCCGAGAAGGTCTATTCCGAACTTGGCCGCTTCAAGGGGCTGAAGGCTGAAAAGCCTGACCTGAAGATTGGTGTTGCGGGTTGTGTGGCGCAGGCTGAAGGTGAAGAGATCATGCGTCGTCAGCCGATGGTCGATCTGGTTGTTGGTCCGCAGACCTATCACCGCCTGCCGTCGATGATGGAGCAGGTCGCCAAGGGCGAAAAGGCGCTGGATACCGATTTCCCCGAGGAAGACAAATTCGAACACCTGCCCAAGCTGCGCGGCACCAAGGCCAAGCGCAACCCGACCGCTTTTCTGACGGTGCAAGAAGGCTGCGACAAGTTCTGTGCCTTCTGCGTAGTGCCCTACACCCGCGGCGCCGAAGTCAGCCGCCCGGCCGAGCGCATCCTGCGCGAAGCCCGCGATCTGGTCGAACGCGGCGTACGCGAAATCACCCTGTTGGGCCAGAACGTCAACGCCTATCACGGCGCTGGCCCCGACGGGGACTGGTCGCTGGCCAAGCTGATTTGGGCGCTGGATGGAATCGACGGGCTGGAGCGCATCCGCTTCACCACCTCGCATCCCAACGATATGACCGATGATCTGATCGAGGCGCACGGCACTTGTGCCAAGCTGATGCCTTATCTGCACCTTCCGGTTCAGTCGGGCTCGGACAAGATCCTGAAGCGGATGAACCGCAGCCACACGGCGGAAAGCTATCTGCGTCTGATCGAACGGATTCGCGAGGCGCGTCCGGACATCCTGATCTCGGGTGACTTCATCGTAGGCTTCCCGGAAGAAGATGATCAGGATTTCGAAGACACGATGAGCCTGATCCGCGAAGTGAACTACGGTCAGGCCTTCAGCTTCAAATACTCGACCCGCCCTGGCACCCCCGCCGCCGAGCGCGCGCTGGTGGATGACGCGGTCGCGACCGAGCGGCTTTATCGCCTGCAAGCGCTGATCACCGAACAGCAGCGCGCCATCCAAAACAGCATGGTCGGCCAAGAGGTCGGCATTCTGTTTGAAAAGAAAGGTCGCCTTGAAGGCCAGATGGTCGGCAAGTCCGATCATCTACACGCCGTTCACGTTCAGTGTGACGCGGCAGTAGGCGATCTTCGTCGCGTGCGGATCACCGACAGCGGACCGAATTCGCTGGCGGGTGAACTGATCGATTGATCTAATCCGCACGGCGATCACATGACAATCGCATGAAGTTTTGCGGATGGGGCTTGCTTGTCTCGTCCGCTCTTGGCACGATCAGGGTATAGACCTGACAGGAGACCCCATTTGGGAATAGCAGACCTGACCACAGCACCCGAGGCAAAAGTAACCCCTGAAGTGCTGCTGGAATTTCCAGACAACCGCCTTCTTATTGATCTGTGCGGCGAGTTTGATCGCAACCTGACCCACATCGAAAGCCATCTGGGCGTGCAAATCATCCGGCGCGGCAATCAGCTTGTCGTAATGGGCGAGATGGACGCACGTGAAAAGGCGGGCGAGGTGCTGAGTGCGCTCTACGAGCGGCTTGAAAGCGGCAAAGCGGTCGAGCCCGGTGACATCGACGCGGAAATCCGCATGGGTGGAACACAGGATGGCACGGGCACCCGCGACGGCGACCAGATGGAGATGTTCAAAGGCAGCGACGTCGAAATCAAGACCCGTAAAAAGACCATCGAGCCACGCACCGAAGCGCAAAAGGCCTATGTTCAGAGCCTGTTCAACAATGAGTTGGCGTTCGGGATCGGCCCGGCAGGTACCGGCAAGACCTATTTGGCGGTGGCTGTGGGTGTGAACATGTTCCTTGGCGGGCATGTGGATCGCATGATCCTGTCGCGTCCTGCCGTCGAAGCGGGCGAAAAGCTGGGCTATCTGCCCGGTGACATGAAGGACAAAGTCGATCCGTATATGCAGCCGCTTTATGACGCGCTGAACGACTTTCTGCCCTCGAAACAGGTCACCAAACTGATCGAAGAGAAGAAGATCGAGATCGCGCCGTTGGCCTTCATGCGCGGGCGGACCTTGGCGAATGCTTTCGTCGTGTTGGATGAGGCGCAGAATGCCACCACCATGCAGATGAAGATGTTCCTAACCCGTCTGGGCGAAGGCTCGCGGATGGTGATCACGGGCGACCGGTCTCAGGTCGACCTGCCGCGTGGCGTGGACAGCGGTTTGCGCGATGCCGAGGGGCTGTTGAAGGGGATCGAGCAGATCAGCTTCAACTATTTCACCTCGAAAGACGTGGTGCGTCACCCGCTGGTCGCGAAGATCATCGAAGCCTATGACGAGGCCTCGCAAAAGGCGATGGCGCGCGCAGTTAAGCAGGCGCGTGAAAAGTAAAATGCTGATTGATGTTGTTTTCGAGGATCCCCGCTGGGAAACTGCGGGCCTGTCTGCATTGGCAGACGCTGCGGCCGCGGCGGTGATCGACCATCTAGATCTGACGCCACCTTTCGGCGATGGGTTCGAGATCAGCCTGCTGGCCTGTGATGATGCCCGCATTGCCGTTCTGAACAGCGACTTCCGCGACAAGCCCACACCGACCAATGTGCTGTCATGGCCGTCCGAGGAACGCGCGGCCGAGGATGCAGGGAGCGATCCGCTGCCTCCGGACGATCCCGAGCTGGGTGACATCGCCATTGCCTATGAAACCTGCACCCGCGAGGCGGACGAGCAGGGTAAGGAATTCTCTACCCATGTCAGCCATCTTTTGGTGCATGGGGTGCTGCATCTGTTGGGTTATGATCACATAGACGACAAAGATGCGGCACTAATGGAGGGTTTGGAGGTTGAAATCCTTGGCAAGATGAACATTTCCAACCCATATGAAGAATAAGGCGCATTTCGCGCGAAACTGGAAAAGGATCAATGGGCGACACCGCAGACGGATCTTCTAAAGCAGCGCAGAGCGCGCTGCAGGATGAAACAACACATCACAGGCCGGGGTTCTTCAGCCGCATCTTTGGTGCGCGCAGTTCGAGCCGACCGCGTCAGGTTGCGCCCACTGGCGTTGCACCAGCTGGAAATGGTACGCTTCCCATGGCAGCTCCGGGTATGGTTAACCTCCGCCGGATGCGTGTCGAAGATGTCATGATCCCGAAATCCGAGATCGTGTCCGCCCCGGTGGATATCCTGAAAGACGAGCTGGTCGATGAGTTCCGCGAAAGCGGCCTGTCGCGTCTTCCAGTGTTTGATGGCACGCTGGACAGCCCCATCGGTATGGTCCACCTGAAAGACCTTGCTCTGAACCACGGTTTCAATGGCAAGCCCGGCAATAAATCCGCCCGCTTTGTCCTGCGTGATCTGATCCGCCCGTTGCTGTTCGTACCGCCCTCGATGCCGATCGGAGTATTGTTGCAGAAAATGCAGACCGAACGAATTCACATGGCGCTGGTGATTGATGAATATGGCGGCGTGGACGGGCTTGTGACCATCGAAGACCTGATCGAACAGGTCATCGGCGAGATCGAGGATGAACACGACCTTGAGGAAGGTGCGTTGTGGGTCGAGGAAAAGCCGGGTTGCTATCTGGTTGAAGCCAAGACGCCCTTGGACGAGTTCGAAACGGCAACCGGCGTGCGTCTTCAGCATGAAGAAGCCGACGACGACGAGATCGAAACGCTTGGCGGGTTGGTGTTTGTCCTGTGCGGTCAAGTGCCCGCACGCGGCGAAGTGATCGCACATCCCGGCGGGGCTGAAATCGAAGTCGTCGACGCAGACCCACGTCGCATCAAGCGTCTGCGACTGCGTGTTCCGGGCCCGATGCCCGCAGCCCACGCGGTTGCCGAGGCCAGCGCGGATGACGCGTCTTCTAAGAATGCCTGACATTGACGCCCGCGTGGCGCGATTGGCTGCGCGCCCGCGGGTGCGAGTCATTGCGTTGCTCTTGGCGGGTGCTGTTGCCGCATTGGGGCAAGCCCCGTTTCTGATCTGGGCGACGACGCTGGTGGGACTTCTGACCGCGTTTCTGATGTGGCGACACAGCCGGTCTCCGCGTGCAGCCGCGCTTCAGGGCTGGCTCTTCGGACTTGGCTATTTCACAGTCACGATGAGCTGGCTGGTCAATCCGTTCTTCGTCGAACCAGACCGTCACGGTTGGATGGCCCCCTTTGCGCTTCTCGGTATGGCGGGCGGACTCGCCTTGCTCTGGGCGCTGGGCTGGGGGTTGGCGCGTTGGCTTGCCGGTGACAGCCGCCTCGGTTGGATTTACTGGCCCGTGGGGCTCGGCGCGGCCGAACTTTTGCGTGGTGCGCTGTTTACCGGATTTCCGTGGGGCGGGCCGGGGCTTGCATGGATCGATACGCCATTGGCGCAGATCGCAAGTCTTGTTGGTGTGTCGGGGCTAAGCGTTCTGACCGCGCTTTGGGTTGCCATGTTGGCGGTTGCAGTGATTGGTCGACGTCGCAATGGCATTGTCGGGGTGACAGCTTTGTCTCTGATTTTGGGTCTGGTCGCAGCGCTGTCGTCAAACCCGCTGCCCGAGGACACACCTCATACATTGCGCCTGATCCAACCTAATGCGCCCCAGCACAAGAAATGGGATCCGGACTTTGCCGAGAGCTTCGTCCGTCTTCAGTTGGATCTGACCGCAACTCCGCCCGAAGACGCGCGTCCGAACTTGATCATCTGGCCCGAAACCTCGGTGCCCTATTTGTTGCAGCATGCCCAACTTCTGTTCCCGCTTGTGGCCGAAGCCGCCGCTGGTTCGCCCGTCTTGATGGGCATCCAGAGGGGCGAGGGGCAGCGGTATTTCAACAGTCTGGTGCAGGTGAATTCGGACGGCATTGCCCGCCCGGTCTATGACAAACACCACCTTGTTCCCTTTGGTGAATACGTCCCGCTTGGCGATGCGATGGCCCGCATTGGTATCCGAGCCTTCGCCGCGCAATATGGACAGGGCTATTCGGCAGGGCCGGGGCCAGTTGTGTTCGACATGGGGGCACTGGGTAAGGTGTTGCCGTTGATCTGTTACGAGGCGGTTTTCCCCCGTGATATCCGCAACGCCCCCGAGCGGCCCGACTGGATTTTGCAAGCAACGAATGATGCGTGGTTCGGTGATTTCTCGGGCCCGCAGCAGCACTTGGTACAAGCCCGCTTTCGTGCGATTGAATTTGGCCTGCCTGTCATCCGCGTGGCCAATACGGGGATCAGTGCCGCAATCGACGTGCGGGGGCAGGTCCGATCGTCGCTGGATCTGGGGCAGGCAGGTTACCTTGATGCACGATTGCCCGGGACCGGCTCTGAAACGCTATACGCGCGTGTCGGGGACCTTCCGCTCGGTTTTTTGTTGATCTGCGTCGCTCTCGTGGCCATTCTGGGGCGTAGACGCTTTTTACATTGACCTTTACGAATTTAGTCCAGATACCAACCTAGATCACCGTCACAACGGCTTCCTGGCGTGGCGGGTAGAATTAAATGGAGCATGTTTCATGTCACGACAGAACTACACCTTCACTTCGGAAAGTGTGTCCGAAGGCCACCCAGATAAAGTTTGCGACCGGATTTCAGACGCTGTGCTGGATGCGTTCCTAGCGGAAGAGCCGCACGCACGCGTCGCATGCGAAACCTTTGCCACCAGCGGCATGGTTGTCATCGGCGGCGAAGTCGGATTGTCCGACCCAGAGCGCCTCAAAGTGATGATGGGCTCGATCGCGCAGATCGCCCGCGACTGCATTCGCGACATTGGGTACGAGCAGGAACAATTCCACTGGAACACCTGCCGGGTTATGAATTTCCTGCACGAACAGTCGGCCCATATCGCCCAGGGCGTGGACCGTGATGGCGCAGGCGATCAGGGGATCATGTTCGGCTATGCTGTGAATGAAACACCCGAACTGATGCCCGCCCCGATTCAGTATGCGCACGCTATTCTGAAGCGCCTTGCTGAGGTGCGTAAAAACGGAACCGAGCCGACACTTGGCCCGGATGCGAAATCGCAACTCTCGCTGCGGTATGAAGATGGCAAACCGGTCGAGGTCACCTCGATCGTGCTGTCCACCCAACACCTCGACGAATCCATGACCAGCGACGACGTACGCGCCGTGGTCGAGCCCTACATTCGCGAAGTCGTTCCATCCGACTGGATCAACGGTGGCACGGAATGGCACGTGAACCCGACTGGCAAGTTTGTGATCGGCGGGCCGGATGGTGACGCGGGTCTGACAGGCCGCAAGATCATCGTCGACACCTATGGCGGTGCAGCCCCGCATGGCGGCGGTGCATTCTCGGGTAAAGATCCGACGAAAGTGGACCGCTCGGCCGCTTACGCTGCGCGCTATCTTGCGAAAAACATCGTTGCCGCCGGCATGGCCGAACGCTGCACCCTGCAGCTGTCCTATGCCATCGGCGTGGCCAAACCCTTGTCGATCTATGTCGACACGCACGGCACCGGTGAAGTGGATGAAGCAGGTATCGAACGTGCCGTAGCGCAGGTCATGGACCTGACCCCGCGCGGCATTCGCGAGCATCTGGGCCTGAACAAGCCAATCTTCGAGCGCACCGCCGCTTACGGTCACTTTGGCCGTGCCCCCGAGGCCGATGGTGGCTTCAGCTGGGAAAAAGTTGATCTGGTTGAGAAGTTGAAAAAAGCCGTCTGATCTAAAACCAATACTACCAAAAGGGCGGGCCGTCACTTGACGCGCCCGCCCTTTGCATTGCATAGGCGCGGCCATGACCCAAGATGATGCATCGCAAAACAAACACCGCTCGGGCGCGCCATGGCGCAATTTCTATGGCCGTCTGAAAGGCAAAGGGCTGCGCGACAGCCAGCAGACCTATCTGGACGAGGATCTGGCAGCACTCAGCCCTGGCGCTGTCGGCTGGGAGGAAAATCCCGACCGCACGCCGTTGGACCTGAAGGCGCTGTTCGGTGACAAACCCGTCTGGCTGGAAACTGGTTTCGGCGGCGGCGAGCATATGGTTCATCAGGCCGCCACCTATCCCGATATGGGCATCATCGGCTGCGAGCCCTATATCAACGGCGTCGCCATGCTTTTGGGCAAGATCCGTGATGCAGGCTGCGAAAACGTCGCGGTGCATCCGGGGGACGTGCGCGATCTTTTCGATGTGCTTCCGCCCGAAAGCATCGACAAGGCGTTTCTGCTCTATCCCGACCCGTGGCCCAAGAAACGTCACCACCGCCGCCGCTTTGTGACGCCGGAATACCTTGAACCTTTCCACAAGGTCCTGAAACCCGGTGCCGAGTTCCGCGTTGCCACCGACATTCCCGACTATGTGCGCCAAACGCTGGAAGAAGTCCCGCGCGCGGGCTTCGAATGGCTGGGCGAATGCGCCGATGACTGGCGCACCCCGTGGAGCGACTGGATTTCAACCCGCTACGAACAAAAGGCGCTGCGTGAAGGCCGGAAGCCGCATTACATGACCTTCCGCCGGATCTGATCGTACTGGGCTTGCCTTCAAGCCCAATTGCTCTGGCCTCGCTGGAATGTCTGCGCTATCAGGGCTGCAAGACTAAAGGAGAACGCCCATGTCCGGCCACGGCCCCGCCATCCCCATGACCGCCCGCAAATCCGGCCCTCTGAAGGGCACGGCCAATGTGCCGGGGGACAAGTCGATCAGCCACCGCTCGCTGATCCTTGGAGCCATGGCCGTGGGCGAGACCAACATTACGGGCCTTTTGGAAGGCGAAGACGTACTGGGAACAGCCGACGCAATGCGTGCCTTTGGTGCTGACGTCGAACGTCTGGGTGAGGGCGAATGGCGTGTGAATGGCGTCGGCGTCGGTGGCTTTGCTGAACCCGAGGACGTGATCGACTGCGGCAACGCGGGCACCGGTGTGCGTCTGATCATGGGCGCGATGGCGACCTCTCCGATCACGGCGACCTTCACGGGCGACGCATCCCTGCGTTCGCGCCCGATGGGCCGCGTGACCGATCCCATCGCGCTGTTTGGCGCACAAAGCTATGGGCGCGAGGGTGGTCGCATCCCGATGACCATCGTCGGCGCACGCGAACCTGTCAACGTGACCTACACCACGCCGATGGCTTCGGCGCAGGTGAAATCAGCCGTGCTGCTTGCTGGCCTGAACGTGCCGGGAAAGACCGTGGTGATCGAGAAAGAAGCCACCCGCGACCACACCGAACGGATGCTCGCGGGCTTTGGCGCTGAGATCACGGTCGAGGATACCGACGAGGGCCACAAGATCACTCTGACCGGCCAGCCCGAGTTGAAGCCGCAAACCATCACGGTTCCGCGCGACCCAAGCTCGGCTGCGTTCCCCGTTTGCGCGGCGCTAATCGTGCCCGGATCGGACGTGCTGGTCCCCAATATCGGCCTGAACCCAACACGTGCGGGTCTGTTCTATACACTGCAAGACATGGGTGCCGACCTAAAGTTCGAGAACGAACGCCTTGAGGGCGGCGAGCCCGTCGCCGATCTGCGTGCGAAATACTCGCCCAACATGAAGGGCATCGTGGTTCCGCCGGAACGCGCGGCCAGCATGATCGACGAATACCCGATCCTGTCCGTCGTAGCGTCTTTTGCGACCGGCAAGACTGACATGCCCGGCGTGCACGAGCTGCGCGTGAAGGAAAGTGACCGGATCGATGCCATGGCCAAAGGCCTGCGCGCCGCTGGTATCACCGTGGACGAAGGCGAAGATTGGTGGAGCGTCGAGGGCCTTGGCCCCGATGGCGTCCCCGGTGGCTGCACTGTCGCCACTGTCTTGGACCACCGCATAGCGATGAGCTTTGCTTGTCTGGGCTTCGCATCGCAAAAGCCGATCAATCTGGACGATGGTGGCCCCATCGCCACTAGCTTCCCGGTGTTCGAGCCGCTGATGTCTGGCCTTGGCGCGCAAATCGTACGCAGCAACGGATGAGCTTGAAACGGACCTTCTGGGCGGTGTTTGCCGCGATGGTGCTTGTGTATTGCGCCATGGTGCTTTGGTCTTTGCCGATCATCATGAGCGACGCGAACGGGTTGATGCCGTTTGATTTGCGACCGAGCGGATATACCACCGAAGAGGCACGCGCTTTTCTGGCAGCCCTCAGCGAAAACGGCAGGGCCCATTATCTGGGTGTCCAACATAAGCTGGATACTCTTTACCCCGGATTGATGGCCGTCTCTTTGATCCTTGCCTATCTTTTGCTGTTTCCAACGAAGTGGGCCGCGGGGTTTTCGGTCCTTGCTGTTCTGGCCGCTGTTTTTGACTGGAATGAAAACGGTGCCGTGGCGGATCTATTGCGTCTGGGTGCTGAAGGGATTGATGAAGAAGTTGTCTCGATCGCGGCGCTGTTCACCATGTTGAAATCGGGCTTTGTGTCCGTCGCAATGACCATACTTCTTGTCGGAGTTGCCGGAATGATGTGGCGTCGTTGGAGAGGACAATTGGCATGACATTCATCGTAGCAATTGACGGCCCTGCCGCTGCGGGCAAGGGGACAATTTCCAAAGCAGTCGCTGCACATTTCGGATTTGCGCATCTGGATACCGGCCTGCTTTATCGTGCCGTTGGGGCGAAGACCCTGACGGGTGCTGATCCGATTGACGCCGCCAAGACGCTAACCCCTGCAGATATGCAAGGCGATCTGCGCACGCCCGACGTAGCGCAGGCGGCCTCGAAAGTCGCTGTGATTGCCGAGGTGCGCGCCGCGCTTGTGGACTTCCAGCGCAGTTTCGCTGCTTGTGACGGTGGTGCGGTGCTGGATGGGCGCGATATCGGCACGGTGATCTGCCCGAGCGCAGACGTGAAGCTTTTCGTCACAGCCAGCGCCGAAGTGCGTGCCGAGCGCCGTTTTTTAGAGCTCTCCGCCAAAGACCACGATGTCACCCGTGAGCAAGTGTTGGCCGACGTGATCGCCCGCGACAAACGTGACAGCGAACGGGAAGAGGCGCCTTTGAAACCCGCCGCGGATGCAGTGATCATCGACACATCTGACCTGTCGATCGAGGACGCCGTTGCGCGGGCTGTCGCCCAGATTGACGCCAAGCGCTGACATCATCCTCACCACACTGTGCATCGTATGTGACACCGGGCCGGGCTATGCTGGACATAGACGGAGGTGCCCGAATGCACAGTGCGAAAACCCTGATCCTTGCCGCAATGCTGGCCATTGCCAGCCATCTGCCCGCGCTTGCGCAAGAGCAGAGCGAACCGCCTATGACCTACGAGCGGATCGGGCGAATTCTGGCCGCGATTGATCCCGAGCTTCAGCCGCAGGGTAATGGGTTTCAGGTGGTCATTTCTGGCGTGCCGATGGTTGTGGTCACCGATCCGGCGGCGGATCGGATGCGGGCTATGGTGCGGATCGGGCCTGCTGGCGCAATGGACGAAGCGTTGATGCAGCGGATGTTGCAAGCCAATTTCGATGCGGTGCTGGATGCGCGCTATGCGGTTGCAGGCGGTCAGATCTGGTCGGTTTTCATTCACCCGCTGTCTCCGCTTGAAACGCGGCAGTTCGTGTCGGGCCTGACCCAGACGGTTGTGGCTGCTCAAAGCTTTGGCACCGGCTTTACGGGTGGTAGCGTTCAGTTCGGTGGCGGCGACAGCAATGCCTTGCAGCAAGAGCTGATCGAGCAACTTGAGAAGAAGGGCATCCCGCTGTAACCACGCGGAATGCCCTTGATTTACAGGCAGAATCCCCGTAAATCCCGCCCTGTCGACAAGGTGCAATTGCCGCGACACAGGGGAAATCGAGCAGGGCCGAGGCTTCGGCCCTCTTTGTTTTGCGTCTAACCTGTTGACCAAATTGGAAAATCCAAGACCGGCGGAGACAACCGCTCGGCCCGTGAAAATGACTGTAAAGGAATGAAACGCCACATGGCTAACGTATCAATGGAGGAATTCGAAGCCCTCCTTAATGAAAGCTTCGAAATGGACACGCCCGCCGAGGGTTCTGTTGTCAAAGGCAAAGTCATCGCTGTTGAAGCTGGCCAAGCCATCATCGACGTAGGCTACAAGATGGAAGGCCGCGTTGATCTGAAAGAATTCGCAAACCCGGGTGAAGCCCCTGAAATCGCCGTTGGCGACGAAGTGGAAGTCTACCTGCGCGCGGCTGAAAACGCCCGCGGTGAAGCCGTTATCTCGCGTGAGATGGCCCGCCGTGAAGAAGCATGGGACCGCCTGGAAAAAGCATACGCAGACGATGCACGCGTCGAAGGCGCGATCTTCGGTCGCGTCAAAGGCGGCTTCACCGTCGATCTGGGCGGCGCTGTTGCGTTCCTGCCCGGTTCGCAGGTTGACGTACGCCCCGTACGTGACGCTGGCCCGCTGATGGGTCTGAAGCAGCCGTTCCAGATCCTGAAAATGGACCGTCGCCGTGGCAACATCGTTGTTTCGCGTCGCGCTATCCTGGAAGAATCGCGTGCCGAGCAGCGTGCCGAAGTCATCGGCAATCTGTCGGAAGGCCAAGCAGTTGACGGCGTCGTCAAGAACATCACCGAATACGGTGCGTTCGTTGACCTCGGCGGTGTTGACGGCCTGCTGCACGTCACCGACATGGCATGGCGCCGTGTAAACCACCCGTCCGAGATCCTGACGATCGGCGAAACCATCAAGGTTCAGGTCATCAAGATCAACAAAGAAACCCACCGCATCAGCCTGGGCATGAAGCAGCTGCAGGACGATCCGTGGGATCTGGTTTCTGGCAAGTACCCGCTGGAATCGGTGCACACTGGCCGCGTGACCAACATCACCGACTACGGTGCATTCGTCGAGCTGGAGCCGGGTGTCGAGGGTCTGGTACACGTTTCGGAAATGTCGTGGACCAAGAAGAACGTACACCCCGGCAAGATCGTTTCGACCTCGCAAGAAGTCGAAGTCATGGTTCTGGAAATCGACGGCGCCAAGCGTCGCGTGTCTCTGGGTCTGAAGCAGACCATGCGCAACCCGTGGGAAGTGTTTGCAGAGACACACCCCGAGGGCACCGAGGTCGAAGGCGAAGTCAAGAACATCACCGAATTCGGTCTGTTCATTGGTCTCGACGGCGAAATCGACGGCATGGTTCACCTGTCGGACATCTCGTGGGACCAGCGTGGCGAAGAAGCCATTCAGGACTTCAAGAAGGGCGACATCGTCAAAGCCGTTGTTTCGGAAGTTGACACCGACAAAGAGCGTATCTCGCTGTCGATCAAAGCTCTGGACGGCGACCCCTTCGCAGAAGCCGTTGGCGGCGTGAAGCGTGGCTCGATCATCACTGTTGAAGTGACTGCAATCGAAGATGGCGGTATCGAAGTCGAGTATGAAGGCATGAAGTCCTTCATCCGTCGCTCGGACCTGTCGCGTGACCGCTCTGAACAGCGCCCCGAGCGTTTCCAGGTTGGTGACAAGCTGGACGTTCGCGTGACCAACGTCGACTCGAAATCGCGTCGTCTGGGTCTGTCGATCAAAGCTCGCGAGATCGCAGAAGAGAAAGAAGCCGTAGAACAGTATGGTTCGTCGGATTCGGGTGCATCGCTGGGTGATATCCTGGGCGCCGCTCTGAAGCAGGACTAAGTCCTAGCGCTTGAAAATTCTGGAACGGCCCTGCGCGATGCGTGGGGCCGTTCTGTTTTGGGCGGTGCGAATCACGTTTCTGCTTCGCGAGAGCTTCCAGACCGGAAACGATGTGCATTTGCAGCATGTGAATTTTCGCCCGGAAAACGGCCGAAATCCGTTTAATTTCCCCCAAGTTATGACCTAAGACTTGTATGCAGCGCTTTGGTTTGCTCCTATACTTCGACAGAATAAGGATGCAAAATCCATTAGATAGCCAATTTGGGGGGACCAGAATGATCCGGTCTGAACTGATCCAGAAGATCGCGGATGAAAACCCGCACCTCTATCAGCGTGACGTTGAGCGCATTGTGAACACCATTTTCGAAGAGATCATTGAAGCCATGGCTCGTGGCGATCGGGTCGAACTGCGCGGCTTTGGCGCATTTTCGGTGAAGCAAAGAGATGCTCGTATTGGACGTAACCCGCGTACGGGCGAGTCGGTCCAAGTCGAAGAAAAGCATGTTCCGTTTTTCAAGACCGGCAAGCTGTTGCGGGATCGACTGAACGGCAAATAAGAGGTCCAAATGCGGTATATCCGTTACGCCTTTCTGGCGGCACTTGGTGTTGTGTTGATCACGGTGGCGCTGGCCAACCGCGACAGTGTGACGTTGAATATTCTGCCCGGCGAATTGTCGGGTTTCTTGGGATGGAGCTGGTCCATCTCACTTCCGCTTTTCGTGATAATCTTTGGCAGCGTCGTGGCGGGTATCCTGATCGGCTTTGTCTGGGAATGGCTGCGTGAACACAAGCTGCGCGCGGAAGGTGCGCGTAACCGCCGCGAACGCGACCAACTTGCGCGCGAGGTGAAAACCCTGCGTGAACCCAAGGCCCGCACCGGCGACGATGTTCTGGCCTTGTTGGACAAGACCAGCTGAAACAGATGAACATCTCAGTTAAGATTTGCGGGTTAAAAGATCCCGCTCAGCTTGCGGCTGCGGTCGAGGCCGGCGCGCGCTATATCGGGTTCAATTTTTTCCCCAAAAGCCCGCGCTCGGTCACGGTCGCGCAGGCGGCCGAGCTGATGCTGGACGTCCCCATGGGCGTGGCGAAGGTTGCGCTGGTCGTGAACATGGACGATGCCGGGATCGAAGAGATCGTGAACGGTACTACGACGGACATGATCCAACTTCACGGCTCGGAAAGCCCGGAGCGCGTGGCCGAGGTCAAGGCGCGCTTTGGCCTGCCGGTGATCAAGGCCATCGGCATTGCCGGGCCAGACGATGTTGTGCAGATCGAGCAGTATGCCGGGGCTGCGGATCAGCTGCTGATCGACGCCAAGGCCCCCAAGGGTGCGGATCTGCCCGGCGGCAACGGAATCGCCTTCGACTGGCGTCTGGTGCAGCGCAAATACTGGCCCTGCCCATGGATGCTGGCAGGCGGCCTGACCCCAGACAACGTGGCCGAGGCGATCCGTCTGACGGGCGCCAAGCAGGTGGACGTGTCCTCGGGCGTGGAAAGTGCGCCTGGTGTGAAAGATCCCGCCTTGGTGCGGGCGTTCATTTCGAACGCACTGTCTGCAACGGAATAGCGCTGCACGCTTGGCGCGATGGAAGCTCGTAGGGCTTAAAAACCGCTGGAAAACCACGCCCCCCCAATCTATGCAGGTGTGAAATGCGCAGAGCGGGGGGCACCATGGCCAACGATCTTTTTAACAGCTTTATGAACGGTCCTGATGAAAAGGGCCGGTTTGGCGACTTCGGCGGACGCTTTGTGTCCGAGACACTGATGCCGCTGATCCTCGATCTCGAGGCCGAGTACGAGAAGGCTAAGACCGACGACAGTTTCTGGGCCGAGATGAACGATCTGTGGACCCACTATGTCGGCCGTCCCAGCCCGCTGTATTTCGCTGAAGGCCTGACCGAGCATCTGGGCGGCGCCAAGGTCTATATGAAGCGGGACGAGCTGAACCACACCGGCGCGCATAAGATCAACAACGTGCTGGGTCAGATCCTGCTGGCCCGCCGCATGGGCAAGACCCGCATCATCGCGGAAACCGGTGCCGGTCAGCACGGCGTTGCCACAGCCACCGTCTGCGCCAAGTTCGGCCTGAAATGCATCGTTTATATGGGCGCCCATGACGTACAGCGTCAGGCCCCGAACGTGTTCCGTATGCGCCTTCTGGGGGCCGAGGTTGTGGCCGTCGAAAGCGGTCGCGGCACCTTGAAAGACGCGATGAACGACGCGCTGCGCGATTGGGTGACGAACGTGGCCGACACGTTCTATTGCATTGGCACGGCGGCTGGTCCGCACCCCTATCCGGCCATGGTCCGCGACTTCCAGTCGATCATCGGCAAAGAAACCAAAGAGCAAATGCAGAAGGCCGAGGGCCGTTTGCCTGATACGATCATTGCGGCCATTGGTGGCGGCTCGAACGCCATCGGCCTGTTCTATCCGTTCCTTGACGATGACAGCGTGAACATCATTGGCGTCGAAGCCGGCGGCAAGGGTGTAAATGACGATATGGAGCATTGTGCATCCCTGACCGGCGGACGCCCCGGCGTGCTGCATGGCAACCGCACTTTCCTGCTGCAGGATGATGATGGGCAGATCCTGGACGGCTACTCGATCTCGGCAGGTTTGGACTATCCGGGCATCGGGCCGGAACATAGCTGGCTGCACGAAATTGGCCGCGCCGAGTATGTGGCGATCACCGACAAGGAAGCGCTGGACGCGTTCCAGTTGTGCTGCTCGACCGAGGGCATCATCCCCGCGCTGGAACCCTGCCACGCACTGGCCCACGTCGCGAAGATCGCGCCGAAGCTGCCGAAGGATCACATTATCTGCATGAACATGTGCGGACGTGGCGACAAGGACATCTTCACCGTCGCCAAATATCTGGGCTTTGATATGTCGGATACCGAAGGGCGCGACGCGGATTAATCCGCGCCCTTGTTGAACGAATGCCGGGCCGTCCAGTTTGGGCGGCCCGTTTCCGTTTGCCTTACAAGCTGGCTGCGATGTGCCGGAACATGTCGATGTTCCCGGCATTTACGCCTTCGCCTCGGAATCCGCGATCTGCGCCGTTCAGCGCGATTACGACGCCGCGCGTTTTGTCGATATAGATGTACTGGCCATAGATGCCGCGCGCGTAATACTCGCCCTCGGTCGCATCCGGCGCCATCCACCACTGATACCCGTATTGCTCGCTGCCTGTGGCCGTCGGAGCTGACGGGCGCGTGGAGGCCGCAATCCAATCCGCAGGCACGATCTGCTGACCGTTCCACATGCCGTCTTGCCGGAACATCTCGCCAAAGCGGGCATAGTCGCGGGTGGTCAGGTTCAGCCCGCCCAGCACGAAGGCCACGCCATAGCCGTCGGTCAGGTAGTATGGGTCCGCCTCAAGCCCCATGGGGGCGATGACGTGTTCCTGAAGCAGGTCTGGAATACTGCGTCCGGTGGCCCCGCGCACGATCATGCCAATCACATGCGTGTCGATCGAAACGTATTTCCACGTCTCACCTGCAGGCGCGAAGCTATCCTCAAGTCCCGCTGCAAACTGATCCATCGACCGCCCCAGCGCCAACACGCGGCCCATGCGATTGATGTCCGAATTGAAGTCCAGATAGTCCTCGTCGAAGACGACGCCTGACGCCATGTTCAGAACGTTGCGAATGCTCGCCCCATCGTACGCACTGCCTTTCAGCGCGGGCACATATTGCACGACCGGATCATCCAAGGATGCGATGGCACCCTGTTCCAACACGATCCCGATCAGCGCCGAGAGATAACTTTTCGCCATCGACCAACTGATCCGGCGATCCTCTGGCCCGGTGCCAAGGTAATAGCTTTCGTGGCGCAGAAGTCCGTCTTTCAGCACCACCAACCCGGTCACCGCACGGTCCTTGATCCATGTATTCACCCCAGCATCCGGCGCCCAGCTTTCTCCGCCCGGCAAGGGGGTAACAGGCCCATCCCCACGCGACATGCTGTGGGTCAGAAAGGCACTGTCCATGTTTGAAAAATTCCCCACGATCTTCTCTTCCGAGAACAGAGAGTTCACGGCCAACAGTCGCGTGATTTGCTCGCGTTTCCAAAACCCTACAAGGACCAGAAGCACGATCAGGACAAGTGTGGCGCGGGCAAGAAATTTCAATACGGTACGCATGGGATCTCCGAGTTCTCCGAGATCAAGGTGCCGACCAATCCACCCAGCGTCCATGAAAATCTACACGACCAAGCGTCAACTTCCGCCCCGCGGGCCAGAGCGTCAACGTAATGGCCGCGCCCTCTCCTTTGCGGTCATCTGCTTCCATCGATAGGTGGGCGATGGGCCCGCGTTGTGCGGCGGCCTCAATGGCCGCCAAGCAGCGGGTTTGGGTGTCGGTCGGGAAGTACTGCCACGCGATCGTATGATAGATCAGGGTCAGATGATCCGGCGCGACGGTGTCCAATTGCGCCTCTAGCCACGCGGCGGCGTCGCCCTGATCCACCGTCGCAGCGAAGATCGAGGCGGCAGCCCGGCTGCGTGTGAGCCGTTCAGGTTGGTCCGCCCACAGATAAGAAGACATGCGCAGCAGGTCGTCAGGATCCGTGATGTCCATCGGCATCAGGTCGACCCCGCGCCGTGACAGCACCTTTGGCAGGCTGCCCGTGGGCAGATCCCCGCGCCAATCGGGCGATAGTAAGACCGGGGCGTCAGTCGGTCCCAACTGCGTTTCGCCTGCCTGAAGCGCGAACTGATCCCACATCAAATTCAACCCGGCACTGGCCCCCAGTTCTAACACGCGCATGGGCAACCCGTATCGTGCGGCCAACCAATGACCAGCGGCAACCATCACGGCGGCGCGGCGCACCTCGTTGGTTTGGGGCGGCAAGTCGAGCCAGCGATCGAGCGTCGTGGCATGGTCGGTGAGAGCGACGTGAAGGGCGGATGTGATCTGGTCATCGCTGGGGGTGGGGTTCGGCGGATAGATGGCCACAAGCTCTGGGCAGTCGCCGGTCAAGACCAGCGCATGCAGGCCGGCCAGAAAGCGCAAGGGCAGGGACTGGCCGAACGCGCCGACGTTGCCCTCCCAATCGAACATGCGATTTGTCAGGGGCGTGCCCGGTTTCAGCGTCGCGCCTGCGATGCACAACACGCGCGCCGTAAACGGACTGTCGAGCCGCGCGTTGTTGTCTGCCTGAACCTCGAATGCCTCGCGCAAGGTCACGAGAACTTGTCCATCAGCTTCTGCAGCGGGCTGCGCGCGTCTTCTTGCGCGGCATCTGGTGTCGCTTTGGGCCGAGGCTGCTGCGGCTCTTTCTTCTGGCTCTTCTTCGGCGCTTCGGACGCCGAGCCACCCGAGGACCGGGGCGGGTTCACACGCCGTCCAATCGCGTTCATGAACTTGCCGCTATCACCGGCCGCAAGATCCGCGGCCCCATCCGCACAGCCGCGCAAAACATCGTCCAGCCAATCCTGATCCGCCTTTGCAAAATCACGAAGGACAAAGCCAGCCACTGCCGCCTTGTTTCCCGGATGTCCGATGCCCATGCGAACCCGATGATACTCGGCCCCGATATGCGCATGGATCGAGCGCAACCCGTTATGCCCGGCATGACCGCCGCCAGTTTTGACGCGGCACTTTCCGGGGGCCAGATCCAGCTCGTCATGAAACACGATGACGTCGTCTGGCGTCAGCTTGTAAAAGCGCATCGCCTCGCCCACGGATTGGCCAGACAGGTTCATGAAGGTCTCGGGGCGCAGCAGGATGACCTTCTCGGATCCAAGCTTGCCCTCGCTCACGCTGCCCTGAAACTTGCCGCGCCACGGGGCAAAGCTGTGGTCCTCGGCGATGCGCTCGACAGCCATGAAGCCGATGTTGTGCCGGTTGCCCGCATATTTCGCACCCGGATTACCAAGCCCGACAAACAATTTCATGTGCCATCTTTCCTTCTGGACATCGGGATCGGAACCCGAAATTATCATTTATGGTAATCTACTTGGCCTGATCCGGCGTGGCAATTCCCCCACGTGATCGGCCATCCAAGGAGAGCAGCATGCCGCAATTCAAACTGGATGGTTTGATCCTGAAGATCCCTCGTAAGTGCATGAACTCCAACATACGGGAAGCAATTGATCGCGGGTGGTACGAACAGAACGAATCCCGGGCTTTGAAACGGCATCTCAAACCAGATGATCGCGTTCTTGATCTTGGTGGAGGTGCTGGTTTCGTCGCGCTTCAAGCTGCGCGGGTAGTTGGGGCTGAAAATGTTACCGTAGTCGAGGCAAGCCCTGACATGTTCAAGGCCATTGGCGACAATGCGGTGAAGAATGAGCTTGGTGCATTGCAGGTCATTCAGGGCGCTGTTGTGCCCGACAGTTTTTCAGACGAAACCATTACATTTGAAGTCTTTCCCGGTTTCTGGGCCTCATCAATCTCAGAGGATGGAGGGAAGAGAAGGAAAGCTTCAAAACTGGTCACAGTTCCTGCGTTGAAGTTCCGGGATCTACAGAAGCGTTCGCGGCCGACCGTCATCTCGATGGATATCGAGGGCGCAGAGCGAGGTCTCGCCAGCTGCAAATGGTGGCCCGAGACACGCATAGTCATCATGGAGGTTCACCCGGAACAATTTGGCCTTCATGCATTGCGCCAGTTGATCATGGACATGTTTTCAAATGGTTTCGGTTGGATGCCGTGGGGGACGCGCGGCAGCGTTCTTGTGTTCGAACGACTTGACGAAGCGCCTAGCTGACAAAAAAACGGGACCCCGAAGGATCCCGTTTCGCAATACCTTTTCAGGTGGTGCTTATTCTTCTGCAGCGACTTCTTCTTCAACTGCTTCCTCACCAGCGTCACCGTCATCCGACGAGCGCAGCGAGCTGGGTGCCGAGATGTTGGCGATGACGAAGTCACGGTCAACAGTGGTCTTGGCGCCTTCCGGCAGGTCAACGTCCGAGATGTGAATTACGTCACCGACGTCTTTGCCAGTCAGGTCAACAACGATCTTTTCAGGGATGTCGCCAGCCAGAACGTTCAGCTCGACTTCCGGACGCACGATGGTCAGAACACCACCGCGTTTCAGGCCGGGGGCTTCTTCTTCGTTCTCGAAATCAACGTGGATGAACAGGCTGATCCGGCTGGTGCGGCGCAGGCGCATCAGGTCCAGGTGGGTCGGCAGGTCTTTGACAACGTCACGCTGTACGTTGCGGCAGATCACGCGGACATCTTCCTGACCGTCGACTTTCAGGTTCCACAGGGTCGAAAGGAAACGACCGGCCTTCAGCTTTTTGAAAAGCTCGTTGAAGGGGATGTTGATAGCGAGCGGATCAGCGCCACCACCATATACGATACCCGGTACCTGGCCTTCGCGGCGAGCTTGACGAGCGGCCCCCTTGCCTGTCCCCGTACGTACCGTGGCTTCAAGATTCGGAATCTCACGTGCCATTGGTTTTCTCCATAATCAAATAGGTGCGGGAATCCTCCAAGGGTGTAAGCCCCGCAGTGAAGCCGTGCCTATAGACCGGATCGGGTCAGTTGAAAAGGGAATTGTGCGGTTTCAGCGAGGTTTTATTGGTGTTCCACACGTCTGCGCAGCATGTTGCGTACATCCGCTGTCCTTTTTGCGCGAATGGCATTTAAGGCGGCGTTTCGCCCGAAGGCAAGCCGGGTGTCCGCCATCCGCTCTTCATGGTCGGCACGGGCTTGCGCGAGCAGGATGTTCAACCGGCCCAGTTGCATCCGAACCTGCTTTTGCCATTGATCGAAATGCCCGCTGGATAGCGCGGGATTCTGGCCTGTATCTGCGTCCAATCCCGGAAGCTGGTTCAGCCGTGTTCTCAAATCCGCGATTTGACTTTCAAGCGCCGCGATCTTCGTAGCTGTGCCCGAAAGCTCGGCCATTGCGCGGTCGAGTGTCAAAGCTGTCAGGTCTGCTAGTTGGGAAAGCGGGTCTGCCATCTTAGGTCCTTAGCGAATTTTTCGCGCGCTGGCGCATGTTTTCGGCAAATCGAATGGCTGCCGCCACGGCCTGATACTGATCCGGTGGGACTTCGCTGCCAATCTCGACCGTGGCATGCAGAGCGCGTGCTGTGGGTGGATCACGATGGATTGGGATGCCGTGCTCCGAGGCGACCTCGCGGATGCGGGCGGCGATTTCGTCCACGCCTTTGGCGACGCAGACGGGCGCTTCGCCGGGCAGGCGCGACCATTTTAGAGCAACCGCATAGTGGGTCGGGTTGACAACGATCACATCGGCATCGGGCACATCCTGCAGCATCTGGTTGGTGGCGATGTCATAGGCCCGCTGGCGCCGCTGACCCTTCATATGCGGATCGCCTTCGTTCTGCTTTATCTCGTCCATAAGCTCTTTGTGGGACATGCGGTTCTTGCGCAGGTGTTCCTGTTTTTGCCACATGAAATCGATCCCGCCGATGACCAGCGCCACCAGTAGGACGATGGCAAAGAACTCGACTGAAAGGTCCAGCAGCAGCACGGATACCATGCTGGGGTTCAGGGCAAGGGCCGCGAGCATATCGGGCAGGTTGATCCAGATGAACATCCCTAGAATGACGCTGTAGATCGACAGTTTCACGAAGCTTTTGAAAAACTCGAACAGGCCCGAGCGCCCGAACTTGTTTTTTGCGTTTGAAAGGGGCGAAATCCGGTTCAGCTTTGGCATCAGCTTTTCGGGTGAGACCACAAAGCTCTGGGTCACGACGGTCAATCCCAAGACCGCCACCATGGGCATGAAGAGCCAAGGTATCAGGTGCCATGCGATCGAAGTGACGGCATCTGCAAGGACGGGGCCTCCTCGGCCCTGAAAGGCGTTGTGGGCAAGTTGATCAGACCGTTCCAGAAATGTGGCAAACACGCCCCCAAGCCCTGTCATGGTCGAGGCCCCCACCGCCGCCGCAAGCAACAACAGAACCAGATAAGACATCGCAGTGTTTAGGTCCGAGGACCGCGCGACCTCGCCCCGCTTTCGGGCGTCATCCAGTTTCTTCTGGGTTGGTTCATGTTGCTTGCTGTCGTCGTCTTCACCGGCCATCACCAACCTCCGAACGGGTCAAGCAACAAGGCTTCGAACGCGCGCTGCCAAATCGGCAGCAACACCGGCGTGGTGAGGGCCAGCAAGATCAGACCGCCCGCCGTAATGGCAGGGGCACCGACAAAGGCCACCATCAGTTGCGGCATGGCGCGGTTGATGACGCCAAGGGCCACATTATAAAGCAGCGAGACGATCACGAAGGGCGCCGCCAGCGCAAAAGCAAAGCCGAAGCTGCGTGCGATATGCGCGATGCCCCAGTCTGAAAACCCAAGAGGGTTTGGCAGGTCTCCGACGGGAAAGATTTGATAAGATAGGATAAACCCTTCAACAATTCGCACGTGTAGCCCCAACATAACTGCCAAAGCCAGACCCGAGATCGTCAGGACATGCCCGATGGCAGGTTGCGGGTCCGAGTTATTCCCGCCCATCAATTGTGCAAGCGATGTTGATTGCGCTGCGATGCTGCCGGCGATCTGCAATGTCATGATCGCCAGACGCAAGACGATCCCAAACCCAAGCCCGATAATTGGTTCGCTCAGCAGAAAAGGTGGGGGTGTATTCCCTGTTGTAGCCGAGTTGATTTGGCTTGCAACGGCGGGGGCGACGATCACGGTAAAGGCAAGTCCCAGCATCAAGCGTATCCGAGCAGGCACCATGGTTTCCCCAAATGCAGGCAGCAGCGCCATCGCTGCGCCCACCCGCAAGAACACGACAAAACCCAGCATGAAAAACGCCTGCGCCTGATCCATGATCTGTGCCAGCTGAGCATTCATGCGGGCACCAACCCGACCAGAGAGGGCCTGGCCTCGGTTCCGATTTCTTCGAAAGAAAGAACGGGATTGGCGATTCCCTTCGCTGACAGGACGGTGCGAAGAAAGCGACGTCGGCGAGATGAGGTGACAACGGCAGGATAGATACCGGTTTCCCCCGCTCGTGCGATCTTGTCTGCCACCGCGTTGGCTAGGCGGTTGAACTCTTCCGGGGGTAGGGCAACCTCGCCCCGATCCGGATCGAGCTGATGAGACTGAAAGCAGGCCTCCCATTCTGGGGCCAGCTGTACCAACGGGATCGTGCCGTCTTCGCGCTTCAGCTCGGCCAAAAGTTGGATGTTTAGCCGTTGACGGACGTGGTCGCAGATGGCTTCGGGCGTGCCGAAAACGGCGCGCGCTTCGGCCACGCTTTCAAGGATGACGGGAAGATTGCGGATGGACACACGCTCTTCCAGCAGCAGACGCAAAACCGAATGCAGCAGATCAAGCGGCACCTTGTCAGGGACCAGCTCGTCGAGAAGGCGGCGATTGGCCTCGGCCCGGGTGGGGTCCGAGAGGTTCACGAACTCGTCCAGCAGCCGCCGCAGCGCCTTAAGGCCCAGCAGGCGAGGGAAATTTTGCTTCATCACCTCAAGAAGATGCGTGGCCAAGACTTCGGTCGGCGAGACAACGGCACAACCGGCCAGCGCGGCCTGTTCCTGATCGCCATCCGCAATCCAGCGTGCTGGCGCCTGATAGACGGGCTCCAGCACATCTTCGCCCTCGGGCAATTGGGTGTCATCCCCGCTGAGGATGATCAGCGCTTTATCCGGAATAAGGCGGTTGCGCGCTTGCTCGACCCCCTGAATTTTAATCGTATAGGTTCCAGAGGGAAGCGATCCGTTATCGGTCAGTCGGATCTCGGGCAGGATCAAGCCAAACGCACTAGCGGTATGGTTGCGAATGCTGGAAATGCGGGCGTCCAGACCAGTGGCCGGATCCAAAACCATCGCTACCAGATCGGCTGCGAATTCCACATGAATATCGTCCAGATCAAGTATATCACCAATGCTTTCCTGGGGCGGTTCAGGGGTGCCATCTTGCAGTTCTTGCGCGTCTGACACGTCAGTGGCTTCTTGTTGCTTCGCAGCCCACCAAGATGCGGTTCCCAAGGCAATCGCGCCTAAGATGAACGGCACAAAGGGCAGGCCGGGAACCAGCCCAAATAGACCCATCAAAAAAGCCACAGTTGCAAGGGCCGATGGGTGTTTGCCAAACTGCGAGAACAAGGCCAAATCGGTCGAGCCCGAGGTCCCCCCGCGCGCCAGCAACAATGCCGATGCTATCGAGATGATCACAGCTGGGATCTGTGTGACCAACCCGTCTCCGACTGTCAGAATAGCGTAGGTTTGAAAGGCTGCTGAGATGTCCATCCCATGGATTACGACCCCGATTATCAGCCCCATAACCAGATTCAGGAAGGTGATCAGAAGTCCTGCAACTGCATCCCCTTTGACGAATTTTGAAGCGCCATCTAGTGACCCAAAGAATGTTGTTTCGGCCTGTTCCCGCTCGCGCCGCGCCTTCGCTTCAGTATGATCGATCGCCCCGGCCGCCATGTCGCTGTCGATGGCAAGTTGTTTGCCGGGCATTCCGTCCAATGCAAAGCGGGCGCCGACTTCGGCCATGCGGGTTGCACCCTTGGTGATGACGATGAAATTGACGATCAGAAGTACACAGAACACGACCAAACCCAGCAGGATGCTGCCGCCCATGACAAAACTGGCAAAACCCTCAATCACGCTTCCTGCCGCTGAGGTGCCTGTGTGCCCGTTTCCTATGATCAGTTTGGTGGAAGATACATTCAGCGAAAGCCTGAGCATCAACGACGCGAGCAACACCGTCGGAAAGGCCGAGAAATCCAGCGGGCGCTCGATAAATAGAGTGACCGTAAACATCAATATGGCCAGAGCGAATGACGCGGCTAGGCCCAAATCCAGCACCCAGGCAGGCATGGGAAGGATCATCATCACGATGATGGCCATCAGGGCGAGTGCGAGCAAAATGGTTGGGCGAAAGATCCCTTGAATGCTTTTCAAAATCGTCACCGGCCAGAGCAGGGATGATCGTTTTCACCGACGCTTTCGCGTTGTGATGTCCGACATTTGGGGCTGCCCGAGGAGGTGAGTTCCAAACCTAAATCGCGTCGGGGTTGGGGTGTCCGAGGTATGACCATAACTGCGCACTTCTTGCTGCTGAGTTTTGTGTCAACGTATAGGTTCACGCTTAATGATCAGTTACCTCGCGCCATCAATGCTTGGAAACATGTTTAGCAGTTCGTTAAGTGCCGTGCGTGTTTCGCTACTGCCATCCAAAATACCTTGATAGGTTTGTAGACGAGTTTGGGAGTCGCCCATAAACGGTGACGTTTCCAATGACAGGATCTTCTGTACCTCTGCGGGGATGGGGTGATCTGAGTTGTTCAGTTTGTGCCATACATCCGACGGATTGTTCGCAGGCGATGAAGGCAATGAGTTGCCATCCGGATTGATGCTCTTATCTAAGGCGATCTTGCGAAGAGAAGAGGCGTTGTCGCTGGTAAGTCCGGTAAGGTATCCGAGCGCGACCTTCGGCTTGTCTTGCGCAAGGGCGACTTCTGCCAAAAACTCGCGCGCAGTCCTAGAGGGTGTATCGTCACCAGATAGAACAAGCCGTCGTGCATGCTCGGGAAAGCCCAGTGTTCTCAGGCGTTCAGCCATCATGAGCCGAACTTCTGCAGAGGTGGTCCCCCAATCAGTCCGTGTTAGAAGGTAGATCAGGAATTCTGCATCCGACCCAAGTGACACAAGATAGCTGCCTGCATCATCCAGATGTTTGGCCTGTACGGAGCCATTGGGTGGATTGTCCAACAGCTCAAACGCCTGAGCAAAACGACCCATATGGAAAAGTGCGCGAATATGAAGTTGCCGCAACTCGTCTCCCGCCCTGCTTTCTTTGTGCTCGAAGGCGACAGACGCAAGCAAGGTAAGTTCGTGATCCGAAATACCTCGGTCGTTCTGCAGTTTGCTTTTGATAAGTGCCAAGATCGCAGGCTGAGTTTGCGAATGATCCTCTTGAATCATGTCGGTAAGCCGTTGTTCTCCCTTCTCTACCTTACCCTCTGCAATGTCGATATCGGCATCCAAAACAGATGCCGCGCCCGACGGAGCCAGAGCAGATCGTGTGGCAATATTGCGGATTTCAACGGCAGTTCCGACGCGCCCTGAATTTAGAAATTTTCTGGCAAGTATCGGTGCCAGATGTGATCGAAGGTGGGGGGGGAGCTCTGAAAAACTTCTGAGAATGGCCTTTGTGTTAATCTTGTCTTCTATGGTCGGTTGGGCAAGCGCGGCCCACATGGCGCCGCGAGTGTTGCAGATGAGCTGCGAATCCCAGTCAGCGTGAGACTTGGCTTCTCCGAACTCAACAACCTCGGCCATCATGCGAAGGACGGCGCCATCTCCCATGTCGTCACCGTAATTCTCCATTAGTTGCAACGCTTCAAGTCCGAATGTCATGTAGATTTTCTGCCGGATATGCGACACTAAACGGTCCATATCAGGGCGATCAAACTCTCCCAGAAAATCCGAAGATTCAAAGACCGGCGCATTGACTTCAGAAGTGTAGACACCCCAACGGGCGATATCGAACTGCTGGTCGGGTAGGCAGGGCTGACTTGTGCTTGCAGGTTCGCCACCGCCAAAGTGATCAGCGCGTGCCTGCTCGACGGCGGTTTGCATCCTCACTTGGTGCTCGGGTGAATGCGGAATCAGCTGCGTTTCCAGCGTTGGTTCCGTCGTGTCCGCTGGGTCCGCATTTCGAAGGATATCTGGTGGATTTATGTTTGCGTCGATCAGGCCTTGAGACGCGGCGCGCGAAAGCTGGCTTAGGAGTTCCTGTTTGTCGAGCTGCGGTGTTTCGCTGGCCGTCCCGGAGTCTTCAGCAGCCGAAGCGCCCGAAGGCTTGTCTTGGTTGTCGATCATTTCACTCTGATCAGCGGCGGCGTTTAACAGTGGTAGAGTTGCGCGTTGTTGATCGACATTCATAGTACGAGGCACGGGAAAAAATCTGGAAGTTGTGCTTGGTATGTTGTTCGGATCTGGCCCATCAACGATATCAAGCACCAGTTCTCCAGTTGATAGCCGAAGTTCTTTGATATGGCAGTCACATCCCTTTTGGATGTCGAGCGCTCCGCTTTTTGTAGGGGTTAGTGTGCGAACGCGCGTGCGCCCAATCAAGTCAAACGCGCGTGACAGATTGTAACCTGTGACATCTGGCGAAAGGGACAACAGATATCCCTCTTTTGTTTTTGATATCTCGAACTTATCGGCGGGTTTTAGATAGAATACCAGCCGTGTGAACGCTTCATGTTCGCCGGATCGAACGGCGACATCGCGTGCTAGTGCAGGCATGGACATTAAACAGATCGCTGCAAATAAAAACGCCTGGTTTCTCATGCGGCAGCTTTCTTGAGCTCTTTCAACGCCTCTTCCAGATCGTTAAAGCTGGGGCGATGTGGGCCCGGCGTGTTCTGGCGTCCCACTTCGATGCAGATGTTGACGGAATGATTGTAGAGATTGGCGACCAGAACTTCGCGAATAAGCTGATAGAAGTGCGCTTCTTCTTCGGTCACAGACTTCACTTTGGCTGAGAACGGTCCAACCAGACCATAAGCTAGAAAAACCCCTAGAAATGTCCCTACCAAAGCTCCGCCAATCATTTTGCCCAAAATTTCAGGCGGTTGATCAATGGATCCCATGGTTTTGATCACGCCAAGTACAGCCGCAACGATGCCCAGCGCCGGCAGACCATCGGCCATCGATTGCAGCGCGTGACTGGAATGCAGCGCATGATGCAGATTGGCTTCCATTCGTTTTTCCAAAACTTCCTCAACCTGATGAGGGTCATCGTAGTTCATGGATGCAGAGCGCAATGTGTCGCAGATCAGTTCGATCGCTTCACTGTCAGCAAGAATGTTGGGGTAGCGCTGGAAAATCGGACTGTCTTCCGGGCTCTCGATATGCTCTTCCAATGCAACAGCATTCTGGCGCGCCTGTCGGATAAGTTCGAATAGCAGGCAAAGTAAATCGCGGTAGTCGTCTGGTTTCCATTTCGGCCCCTTGAAGACTTTCTTCACATCTTTGACGGTGTGTTTGATGGAAGCCATGTCATTCGAGATCACAAACGCACCCGCAGCAGCCCCCCCGATCATCGTAAATTCAAAGGGAAGTGACTTCAGAATGATCCCCATCTTGCCGCCTGCAGCAAGATAGCCGCCAAACACCATTACAAAAATCAGGGCGATACCAACGAAACCAATCATAATGCACCTTTGCTAGTTCAAGCTTGGACATCCGAGTCTTCTCATGGACGGGTTAATTTCTGATTATTGGCTTATTGTGTTGGGACAGCGGCATTCCGCCCGGCCAATACGACGCTGATGGCATAGGAGATTTGGGGGTCGAGACCCGCCATGATTTGCGCAGCCGGGAGCGGTTTCATTTGAGCTATGAAGCCTGCGGCGAACTCGGGATCCATTGCTGCGAAAAGTGGGATTGCCTGTTTTGGCTTCATGTTTTCATAAAGAATTGTCAGGTGTGACAAGTCATCCGCCGCGGCTGTTCTGGCCATCGCCATGGTCGCGGCAAGAGTTTCTTCGGCTTCGGTCAGCTCTTCAAGTTTTGAGGTAACGCGATCCTCAGCAAGGCGTAGTGCTTCATGGCGATGTGCAAGTTTTTTCTCACGCTCTTCCAACGCGGCTTCACGTTCCTGCAAAGCAGCGAGAACCACGGCAACATCCTGTGGCTTGGGTGCTGGGAATTCCGCACTTGTATCGGCCGAGGTGTCAGAAAGCAGCTTTGTCAGGTCTTCTGCGAAAGCGGCCGTTATTGGGCCCAGTCGCAAGATGCCGGATGTAGCCAGAACCGCCGCAAACAGTACGAGAATACCTCTTGTACGCAGTTTAGTGCGCAGCTTGGAAATCTTGGTTGGCGAGGTGCTCATTCCGCTGCCTCCATGACGCCGTGGCGCAAGAAGACCGGAATGCCAGGATTGGGTTCAGGGTCGGCCAAACGCGTCGAAGCGAATCCGCTTTGTTGCTGGCTGTCTTGCATCGGCTCGACATGGCGTTGTTCCGTTGGCTCGGGCAGGTCATGAAGGCTGGCCATCATCAGTTCTAACTTGCGTGCAGATGTTTCGGCGCGCTCTGTCAGTTCCGTTAGAATAGCCGCGCTTTGGCCGGCTGCAGACTGTGCATGGTCCAGAGTTTTTGTCATATCATCGACCTGTGCGCTCAGCACTGCGACGGCCCCGCCCATGCCATCCCGCAGATTGTTGAATCGCTTCAGGCGTCGCGACAGGATCAGGCAATAAAGAGCGGTGCCGAATGCTCCTAGCCCAAGGATGAAGTCTGCAATCAAGTCCATATCCTTACTCCCTAGTTAAGTACGAATTCGAGGATCAGAAGGTTACGTACGCGCCCATCACCGGTAACCAGCTGAATTCGACGCAGCATTTGCGCACGCAATTTTACCAAGGAATGAGGGTCTTCCAGCATTGCCGTGTCCACCGCGCGCAAGTAGGCGTTCAGCACGTCCACAACGCGTGGCTTCAGCCTCGTCACGTCGTCTTCGTAGTTCGGTTCGACTTCAAGTGAGGCGCGAAAGCGTAGGTGGCGGTTGCGTGTATTCGGTCCAAGCGAGATAACAAGCGGGTCAAGCTCGACAAAACTTACGGCGGGCAGTTCTTGCACTTCGGCAGCAGGCTCGTCTTCCGTTTCGGGCGCGGGATGCCCCCCGATCAGCCCTGCATAGGTTGCATAGAAACCGCCGCCGCCCAGCAGCAGTGCGCCAACCAGCCCAACCACAAGACCCTTTTTGGATTTCTTGCCTGAAGCCTCGTCCTGTTCGGTTTCTGTGGTGATGTCTGCCGCCGACATGTGATCTCCGAATCCAATTTCACTGGGTTGATATAATCCGATGGGCACTAACCAATTATTAAGGCCGATCAGGGAGAACAGGTTGACATGACGGGGGTAGAAGCCCGCTCGAATAAGGAGTTACGTCTTGCAGCAGTTGATCTCGGTTTGGGAGGCGATGGACCTACGGAGAAGGATCATCGTGATCGCCGCGACATTAGCCATGTTTTTGGCGGTGATCGGCCTGTCTCGTATGGCTACAAGCACGCAAATGACCCTTCTCTATGCGGGTCTCGAAAGCAGCGCTGCTGGCGAGGTTGTGCAGGCTCTTGATGGTCGCAATGTCGTCTATGAAATCCGGGGTGACTCGATCTTTGTTGATGCAACACGCCGTGATGCGCTTCGCATGACCTTGGCGAGTGAAGGCTTGCCCGCAAATTCGGGCAAGGGATACGAACTCTTGGATGGGCTTAGTGGGTTTGGCACAACGTCGCAGATGTTTGATGCCGCCTATTGGCGTGCCAAAGAAGGGGAACTGGCGCGCACGATATTGGCCAGCCCCATGGTACGCAATGCGCGCGTGCATATTGCGAATGCGTCGAGCAAACAATTTAGACAGCGAAATGATCCTACCGCCTCGGTTACGTTGACGACGGCCAGCGGGACGCTGTCCTCACAGCAGATCAAAGCGTTCAAGTTTCTTGTTGCATCGGCTGTGCCAGGTCTTTCGCCCGACAAAGTGTCAGTCATCGACAGTCGTGCAGGCCTCATGGGGGCGGAAGATCTTGCGACTGGCGGGACTGCTGCGACGCAAGATCAGGCAGAACGTCTTAAGCAGAACGTCGAGCGTCTGTTGGAAGCGCGGGTTGGGTTTGGGAATGCTGTGGTCGAACTGAACCTTGAAACGGCGACCGAGCAAGAGCAGATCCGTGAGCGGAGATTTGACCCAGAAAGTCGTGTGGCGGTGTCGACTGACACATCTGAAAGCACGAATGCAGCCAATGACAGCGAAACGGGGGGCGTAAGCGTCGCGTCGAATTTGCCGGATGGAGACGGCGCAGCCGGTGGCGGATCATCATCGTCGAATAACTCGGAAACACGTGAGCGTGTGAACTATGAGGTGTCCGAAACCACGCGCGAAGTCCTGAAATCTCCGGGGGCGGTGAAACGTTTGACGGTTGCTGTTCTAGTCGACGGCATTCGCACGACGTCGGAAGATGGAAGCACTGAATGGGCCCCACGCCCCGACGCCGAACTGGAAAGTCTGCGTGAACTGGTGGCTGGCGCGGTCGGGTTTGACGAAACGCGCGGGGACGTTATCACCATGAAGACCATGGAGTTCGAGCAGATCGAAGCTGCGGGCAGTGCGCCATCATCGAGGTTTCTTGGCGACCTAAATATTGATGCCATGTCTTTGATCAAGCTCGTGATCCTGGCGATTGTCACTCTTGGACTTGGGCTGTTTGTTGTGCGCCCCATGCTGACTGCTCAAGCCGCATCACCGGCGATCGAGCCGATTGGAAGTCTGCCTGCGATTGGAACACCGGATGCCAGAGCGAGTACCGGTGAAGCCCCGGTTGGTTCGGCTGACGCATTGACGCAGTCGCAAGCCGCGCCGCCAGCTTTATTGGCCGAGACATCGCCAGCGGAAAAACTATCTAGCGTGCCCACATTGGCCGAATCCGAAAACGATCCGGTCCAACGATTGCGGGATCTGATTTCCGAGCGCCAAGCCGAAACGGTCGAGATCCTGCGTGGGTGGATGGAAGAAGATGAGGAGGTCACGGGATGAGCATTCGGTTCGCTCTTGAAGACTTCGGCGATGGATTGGGTGCGGTTGGGCAGTCGCACGCAAGCGCCCAGATCACGCTGAGCCGCGCTGACCTTGAAGTGCAGTTAGAGGCGCGCAAACTGGAAGGGTACGAAGCAGGATATCAATCCGGGTGGGATGATGCCGCGAAGTCCATGGACGAGGATAGCGCGCGTGTACAATCTGAATTTGCCCGAAACCTGGAAGATCTGGGATTTACTTATCAAGAAGCGCGCAGCCATGTCCTATCGTCCTTGGAACCGCTTCTGAACCAAGTGCTTCAGGTCGTGTTGCCCAAGGCGATTGACGAGGCTATCGGCCCAATCGTGTCTGAGGCAATGATGCCCTTGGCGGCGGAAATGGCCGATGCGCCTATTGATGTGCTGGTGTCGCCAGGAAGCCGACCGACGCTTGAAGCATTTCTACAGGGTGTGAGCTCGGTCCCGTTTGAGATTTTCGAGAAAGATACGCTGCCGGATGGGCAGATTTATCTGCGTTCTGGGGAAAGCGAATGCCGCGTGGATCTATCCACCGCCGTGGCGCGCATCTCGGACGCTCTAGACGCATTGTATCACGTGAATGAAAAGGCGTTTGATCATGGCTGATCCTATATCCCAACCTGAACTGGAAACCGACACAAGCCCCTTCGCGCGGGTTCCGATCGAGGTCACGATCTCGGTTGGGGTGGCGCGCCCGACGGTGAAAGAGCTGTTGCAGCTGAGACAAGATGACGTGTTGGCGCTGGACAAGCGGATAGAAGATCCGGTGGATCTTTATGTGGGTGACAGGCTGATTGGGCAGGGTGAACTTGAGGAAATCGAGGGTGACCCAAATGGACAGATTGCTGTTCGCCTGACCAAACTGGTCGACCTGAAATCAGGGCTGTAACGTATATGCGCGCGTGGATGACAGGGCTGAGCTGGCTACTGGCTGGTGTTTTCTGGATTGCTTCCGGAGATGCAGGGCTGTCGCAGGATATTTCGATCTCGTTGGGTGACGACGGATCACTGGCCACGCGCACGATCCAGATTTTCGTGTTGGTCACAGTGCTCAGTCTTGTGCCGGGGTTGGCGATCATGATCACGTGCTTCCCGTTCATTGTGACGGTACTGTCGATCCTGAGGCAAGCGATTGGCTTGCAGCAATCACCGCCCAATATGCTGATCATCAGCCTTGCGCTGTTCCTGACTTACTTCATCATGGAACCAGTGTTCATGGAGGCCTGGATCAAAGGCGCGCAGCCCTTCTCGGAAGGGCGCATGGATATAGAGCCAGCATTTACAGCCGCGATCGAACCCTTCCGCATCTTCATGGCCAATCGGATTGATCCTGACACGTTTACCCATTTGGCGACCTTGCGTGAGGAAACCGTGGGCGTGGACCTAAGCAACAGTTCTCCTTTGTCGCTGCTGGTCCCGTCATTCTTGCTATCCGAGGTCGAGAGGGCATTTCAGATCGGCTTTCTGGTCTTCCTGCCGTTTCTGATCATTGATCTGGTGGTTGCGGCCATTTTGATGTCGATGGGAATGATGATGGTGCCGCCGGCCATCGTCTCGCTACCGTTCAAACTGGCCTTCTTCGTCGTCGCCGACGGGTGGACGCTGATTTCCGGAGCCTTGGTCCGCAGCTATTTCTAGCGGCTGGCCAAACTGGTGTCGGCCAGCCCGCAGGTCATTTGCGTCAATCAGTCTTCCCAGTCGCCCGAGAATCCCTTGGGGATGCGCAGGATTTTCCGGTCTACCTTGGTGATATCCCTGTGGCCACAGAAGGCCATCGAGATATCCATTTCCTTGTGCAAAACCTCGAGCGCGCGGGTCACGCCTTCTTGTCCCATGGCGCCCAGGCCATAGGTGTAGGCCCGACCGATGTAGGTGCCCTTGGCGCCCATCGCGATGGCTTTCAAAACGTCCTGACCGGAACGAATGCCACTGTCGAGATGTACTTCGACCTTGTCGCCCACCGCGTCCAGAATTGCGGGAAGGGCCCGGATCGAACTGAGCGCGCCGTCCAGTTGCCGCCCTCCGTGGTTGGAAACGATGATGGCATCCGCCCCGGCGTTTACGGCGGCGATGGCATCCTCCGGTTCCATGATCCCTTTGACGATCATCGGACCGTTCCACATCTTTTTGAACTGCTTGATGCGATCCCAGTCCAGTGATGGATCAAAGGCTTGCGCGGTCCAGGTGTGCAAAGATGACGGGTCCTCGACCCCTTCTGCATGACCCACGATGTTGCCGAAGAAACGACGCTTGGTGCCGAGCATCCCCAGACCCCATTGCACCTTTGTCATCATATCGGCCACAGATTTCACGGTCAGCTTGGGTGGGGCGGACAGTCCGTTTTTCAAATCCTTGTGGCGCTGGCCCAGTACCTGCAAATCTACCGTCACTACGATGGCCGGGCATTTTGCGGCGCGTGCGCGGTCGAACAGACGACGCATGAAATCGTCATCTTTCAGAGTGTAGACCTGAAACCAGAATGGGGCGGTGGTGTTCTCGGCCACATCCTCGATCGAGCAGATCGACATCGTGGACAGGGTGAACGGCACGCCGAATTCTTCCGCTGCCTTGGCTGCTTTGATTTCGCCGTCTGCGCATTGCATGCCGGTCAGGCCCACAGGCGCCAGAGCCACCGGCATCGACACATCCTGCCCCAGCATGGTTGTTCGGGTTGAGCGGTTGTCCATGTCCACCGCGACACGCTGACGGAAATAGATCTTGTCAAAATCCGAGGTGTTCTCGCGGAACGTCTGCTCGCTCCAGCTGCCACTTTCGGCATAGTCATAGAACATTTTTGGGACGCGGCGCTTATAGATGCGGCGCAGATCTTCGATTTCGGTAATGACGGGCATGGCGTGTTCCTGAGAATTGGTAAGAAATTATTACCAATTTCACGTGCGTCGTGCAAGAGGTCGTTTCGATTGCCTCTCTCACGCCACGAAAGAACGGACTTGTTACCCTTCTGCGACAGCTGGCGCGCGTAGATCATAAAACGCTTATCAGGGTGATTCGCCCGTGGTACTCTTCAAAAAAAAATATAATGGCAGGTATAACCATGAATATGGGCTACGAAGGAACATTCGTAATTTCATGGGCGCAAACGAAGGTCAATTTGACCGACAATGCGCCTTTGCAAACACTAACCGCAGGATCAGATTGGCAATGGAGTGGAGAGGCGCTGCGCGTCGACTGCACGCGAGAGCTCGCGCTGTTGCAAAATGTCGGTGACCAAGTTGATAACAGGCGACGCGCCGCCATTTTTGCGCACCAGCTTGTCGGGGCCGCTACCATTGGTGCGGCCGGTCTTGAATTGCTGGCAGACGATGACCCCAGACTGAATGTCGGCTTTGAAGTCACGGATGGGTATGAAAGCTATCGTGTGTCGTTGGTCGTGTCGCCAAACGGGGGGTGTCCCCTTTTGGTTTTCGCTGGGGCTATGCCGCGTGCGAATACAACACTGCGCGTCGTGCGTGCCAATATGGTTGCAACGCAGGAAGATTTGCTGACCGAACAGCCCTCTGGTGTCGCTGTTCTTTCCGAGGGCACCCGCGTGCGTACGCCTTCGGGCGAATGCGCGGTCGAGGAGCTGCGCGAAGGCAGCGTGGTTCTGACCCGCGAACATGGTGGCCAGCCTGTTCTCTGGGTGGGTCAGCGCCACGTATCCGAGGTGCGCATGATGGTTCATCCTGAAACCAAGCCGATCCGTCTGCGGGCAGGCGCCATCCGGTCGGGACAACCGGATTCTGATTTGCTGGTTTCACCGCATCAACAGATCCTTGTATCCGGCATGCGAGCGCAGCAGCTGGCCGGTCGTGATGAAGTTCTTGCCAGCGCCGCGGATCTGGTCGATGGAAGCCTGATCACAACGGACCGGAATGCGTCCGAGATCTCATTCTATCAGGTCCTTCTAGGGCGGCATGAAGTGATCTGGGCCAATGGTGTTCCGGTTGAAAGCCAGCATCCTGCATTTGCTGATTTGGATACGACAAATGCAGAGCATCGCGCCCGCCTGATGAGCCTGTTTCCACAGCTTGATGGCATGGCCGCTCGCAATGCTCCGGCGCCTTATGAGATTCACGATAATTTGGTGCAGATGGGCTTCGCCTAGGCGTTGACTCTGCCGCCCATGGCGCTATAAGCCCCAAGTCCGGTCCCGCGAGGGGCCGGTTTTCATTGGTGTTGGTGGACCTCGCAAGAGGATCCCTGTCAGGCGCAAGCCAGAGGACAACGCCCTTCATAACTTAGAAGGAGATCAGCAGATGACCAAAAGAACTGCTGCCAAGTACAAAATTGACCGCCGTATGGGCGAAAACATCTGGGGACGTCCGAAGTCGCCGGTAAACCGTCGCGAATACGGCCCCGGCCAGCACGGCCAGCGCCGCAAGGGCAAAATGTCGGACTTCGGTCTGCAGCTGCGCGCCAAGCAGAAGCTGAAAGGCTACTACGGCGACCTGACCGAGAAACAGTTCCGCCGCATCTATGGCGAAGCCGAGCGTGTTAAAGGCGACACCGGTGAAAACCTGATTGGTCTGCTGGAGCGTCGTCTGGACGCTGTTGTGTATCGCGCCAAATTCGTGCCGACCGTTTTCGCTGCACGTCAGTTCGTGAACCACGGCCACGTTAAAGTTAACGGCCAGAAAGTGAACATTCCTTCGTACCGCGTCAAAGAAGGCGACGTCATCGAAGTGCGTGACAAGTCCAAGCAGATGGCTCTGGTTCTGGAAGCTGTTGGTCTGGCCGAGCGTGATGTACCTGACTACATCGAAGCTGATCATTCGAAGCTGACCGCCACCTTCACCCGCACCCCCGGCCTGTCGGACGTGCCTTATCCGGTGATCATGGAACCGAACCTCGTGGTCGAATTCTACGCGAAGAACTAATCTTCGCCGAACCGGAAGAATTCAGAAGGGCCGCGCAAGTCGCGGCCCTTTTTTTGTGCTTCTAGCAGCAACATGCGGCCAATTTACAATTCTATTTGAAAAATTCGACCTTACCCAAACATCGCTGGTCTTGAATTTGGACTGGGTCTAAAACCGCGTTTACGAAGGAAAGGCCAAGTCATGACGAAACCTGTCCCCCAGCCGGGGATCATGCAGATCAAGCCCTATGTAGGCGGTGCCTCGGGCATCGACGGGATGTCGAATGTGATCAAGCTCAGCTCGAACGAGAACCCGTTCGGGCCAAGCCCGCTTGCCGTAGAGGCATTCCAAAAGGCAGGTCATGCGCTGCATCGCTATCCGAACACCGACCATGCCAGCCTTCGGGCGGCCATTGGCAAGCTGCACGGGCTGGATCCCGAGCGGATCATCTGTGGTGTCGGTTCGGACGAGGTGATTACCTTTCTCTGTCAGTGTTATAGCGGCCCCGAGACCGAGGTGATCTATACCGAGCACGGGTTCTCGATGTACAAGATCTCGGCCCTTGCGGCGGGTGCGACGCCGGTGATGGTGCCGGAACGCGAGCGCATGGTGGATGTGGACGAGATCCTGAAGGCGGTGACGCCCCGGACCTCTCTTGTGTTTGTGACCAATCCGGGCAACCCAACGGGCACTATGGTTAGCCGAGCCGACCTGTCGCGCCTTGCGCGCGAGCTTCCAGATGGCGTGTTGATGGTCATTGATGGCGCATATGCCGAGTATGTCGAAGGCTTTGATGGCGGAGCCTCGTTGGTCGAAAAGTTCCCGAATGTGGTCATGACGCGCACATTCTCGAAGATGTACGGCCTTGGTGGGCTGCGTATCGGTTGGGGGTATGCGTCGGCCGAGGTGATCGGGGTCCTAAACCGCGTGCGTGGGCCATTTAACCTGTCGATGCCCCAACTTGATGCTGCCGAAGCCGCGTTGGGCGACCATGAACATGTGGAACGCTGCCTGCGCGAAAACACACGTCTGCGGGCGTGGCTGGCCGAGGCTTTGGCCGCGCTGGGCGTGCCATCTGACACCTCTTGTGCGAATTTCATTCTTGCGCGCTTTGCCGATGCGGACGAGGCGAATGCCTGCGACGATTTTCTTCAAAGCGAAGGTATCATCGTGCGCCGCGTGGCCGGATATGCGCTGCCCAATTGCCTGCGTATCACGGTTGGGGATGAAGCATCCTGCCGCCGTGTCGCGCATATGATCGGGCGATTCAAAGGCGTTACACCCGCCACGGATGACAGCAATGCGGAAGAGGGTGCATCATGAGCGTGGTTTACCAACGTGTGGCCCTGATTGGCCTTGGCCTTATCGCGTCGTCGATGGCGCATGCGATGCGACGCGGTGGGTTGGCTGGCGAAATCGTTGGCACCGCCCGTTCGGCCGAGACTCGCGATATCGCACGCGACGTCGGGTTTTGTGACCGTATCGTGGACACCGCCGCCGAGGCCGCAGAAGGTGCGGATCTTGTGGTTCTGGCCGTGCCCGTTGGCGCGATGGGGGCCGTCGCGCAAGAAATCGGCCCAGTGCTGAAAGCCGGTGCCACTGTTACGGATGTGGGCTCGGTCAAGGGTGCCGTGATCGAAGCCGTGTCGCCACACTTGCCCGAGAACGTCCACTTCATCCCCGGTCACCCGCTTGCCGGGACCGAGCACAGCGGTCCGCGGTCTGGCTTTGCCGAGCTTTATGACAACCGCTGGTGCATCCTTGTGCCGAACGGCGCAGACGAGGCCGCAACACAGCGCCTGCGTGATCTCTGGCAGGGGATGGGCGCGAATGTCGATATGATGGATGCGGATCACCACGATCTGGTTCTAGCCGTCACCAGCCACGCCCCGCACCTGATTGCCTATACGATGGTGGGTGTAGCCGATGATCTGGGTCGCGTGACCGATACCGAGGTTATCAACTACTCGGCGGCAGGTTTCCGCGACTTTACGCGTATCGCCGCATCTGATCCGACCATGTGGCGTGACGTATTTTTATCCAATAAAGAGGCGACCTTAGAGATCCTTGGCCGCTTCACGGAAGAGCTGTTCGCCCTGCAACGTGCTATCCGCACGGGCGATGGGGATCACCTGTTTGATTATTTCACTCGCACCCGAGCAATCCGCCGTGGCATTATTGAAGCCGGGCAGGATACGGATGCGCCCGACTTTGGACGTTCGACCAAACACGAATAGGCTGATTACGAGGGTATGATGAGGCGTTCCGTTCGCGGCAGGTTTGTCTGGCAGGCAGGGGTGCTCGCCCTTGTGGCTTTTGTTGGCGTTGCGAAGGCTGAATCGCTCCGGCCAGAACCGCGATCCGTTGCAGCGGATCAGCCCGCGCGGTCGACGTCAATCCGTCCCATGGCGCGTCCGGCGTTGACGCCTCTTGTGCTGTCACCTGTACAGCCGACCGTGCCAACCAAGCTTGCTGTGGCAACGTCGCTGCGCCCCGTTAGCCGTCCAAAGGGTTTTTCCCGTAAAATCGCTTCTTCGACGCCTACGCCCGCAAAGTCAGGGCGTCGTGGCCGGATTTGTGGTGTGAATGAGATCAAGGGGCAGGAGATTTCAGCCGTCCCGGGCAAGATCAGTGGGTGCGGAATCTCCTCGCCGGTGCGTGTGACCGAGGTGTCTGGCGTCAAGCTTAGTCAGGCGGCTGTGATGGATTGCACAACGGCCAAAGCACTGAACAGTTGGGTGCGCAATGGCGTTTTTCCGGCTGTCGGGCGTTTGGGTGGCGGTCCGTCATCGCTGCGCGTTGTTGCGCATTATGCCTGCCGCACCCGTAACAACAAACGCGGTGCGAAGATCAGCGAACACGGCAAGGGCCGCGCGGTCGATATTGCAGGTATCCGTTTGAAAAACGGGGCCGAGCTGTCGGTGCTGCGTGGCTGGCGCGATCCCGTTCAGGGCAAGGTGCTGAAAAAGATGCACAAGGCTGCCTGTGGCCCATTCGGAACCGTCCTTGGCCCGAATGCGGACAAGTATCATCAGGACCATTTCCATTTTGATACCGCCCGCTATCGCAGCGGCGCGTACTGTCGCTGACCCCTTATCGGATCTTGATGATGGGGGCCGCGCCGATGGGAATGGGGCCAAGGAACACCGCCCCGCCAGATAGGCGCAGGGTCACATCCAGTGTTTTCGAGTTGCCAGACAGTCCAGCAACGAACTGAAGCGCGCCGGTCACCGTGCTGACCAATTCGGGCGCGATGGCGCCGGATGCTTCGGCGATCTCGATCATCTTGCGCCAGTTTTTGGCTTTGATGGCGACTTCGCCTGTGGGAAGGCCACGTTCATCGACGTCTACGGTGCCAACGGCCTTCAGCCCCAATTCACCCCATGTCGCGTCAAACTCGTCCAACGTGATCCGCGTGATCTGTGGGCGGGCATTTTCGATGGCATGCCGGTCCCACGGTCCGGTGAAGTCGACACTGGCGTCCAGCAGGGCGCGTTCGAAAACGGGCGGAAGCAAATCCCCACCGGCGAATCCTTGGATGAACGAGGAAGCGGGCAGCAGGCCAGTTGCTTCGAAATGAATATCGTGGCGATGCGGCGCGACCGAGGATTTTCGCGTTGCGATCTGCCCGGCCTCAAGCCCCGCGGTCCAACCAGCATTGGATTGCATGGTCAGCCCCTCGATCACGATCGAACTGCGATCCAACGGCAGGTCGGGGCTGGGGTCAAAGACCAGCGATCCCTTGAACGTAGTTGCTTCAAAGGTGATGTTCTGCTCGGGCGAAGACAGAACCTGCTGACCGGGCCAAACGGCAATCACGTGATTGGGTTGATAAGACAGGGCAAGGATCTGAAATTCATCAGCGCGCCATGCCAACCCGGTATCCGGATCGGCCAGCTCTAGCCCGGTGAAGATGGTGTCGAACCGGTTGGGAAATCCGCGGGTCGAGACATCCTGCGCCTGCGACACCCAGCCATCGGCGCGACGATCTTCGATCCAGGTATTAAATGCGCCTTCGACGCCCTTTGCGCCGATGAACCAATACCCGGCCCAAAGCCCTGCCAGAACCACTGCAATCACTACCAGCTTACGCATCTTCAATTCCCTTTTTGCACGATACATGCTTATAGGCGTGTGTACTGCGCGAAAGACGGAAGGGCGAGTGAAATGAGCAACGGTGATCTTTGGGTTTTCGGCTATGGCTCGTTGATGTGGAACCCCGGCTTCGACCATGACGAAGCGCTGGTGGCCACGTTGCCGGACTATCATCGCAGCTTCTGTATGCGGTCGATCCATCACCGTGGAACCGAAGACCATCCCGGCCTGGTTTTGGCGCTGGACGAACTGACCGGTGCGCATTGTCAGGGGCTGGCCTTTCGCGCCCGTCCCGGCACCTATGACCAGACCATGGCCGACCTGCGCGAACGCGAGTTAGTCTCCTCGGCTTATCTGGAGAAACGGCTGATGATCGACCTGCGCGATGGCCGCCAGGTCGAGGCCGTGACCTATGTGATCGACCCCGATCACGTGCAATATTGCCAGATTGAATTGGACGAGCAGGCTCAGATCATCTCGACTGCTGTTGGGGGCAGGGGCCCAAATACCGAATACCTCTACAACACGGCAAGCCACCTGACCGAGCTTGGAATTGAAGACGATGATCTGTCTTGGTTGTCGCGTCAGGTCCGTACGCTGACGGGTGCCTGAATTCCACCGACAGAAAGCTTGGCAGAAAATAAAAACCTGCCTATCCTGTCACCAATAATAATGGCGACAAGGACTTACCCCGCATGGATCACCCGGATCGCGGGACGCTGACTGCGCCCAAACGAAAAGACATCGAGCCGTCTTTCACCCATCCCGTGCGTCAGATCATTCTGATGCTGATTGCTTTGGGCCTTGTTGGCTTCGGCACGTTCGTGGCGTTGCCACATGTGATGCCCGTGTTCATGGCAAACCTGTATCTGAACGGGTTTATCCTGTTCGTCTTTGTCATCGGTCTGTTGGCCTGCTTCTTGCAGGTCTGGCAGGTCTTTGCTTCGGTCGGTTGGATCGAGGGATTTGTCCAGCAACGCGACACGCACGATCCCGACAGCGCCCCGCGCCTTCTGGCGTCGCTGGCCGCCTTGATGCGCTCGAACCGGGGGACGCAGCTGCAAATCGGCTCGGCCTCGTCGCGGTCGATTCTGGACAGTATCGCCACCCGGATTGATGAAGCCCGCGACATCACGCGCTATATCGTCAACCTTCTGATTTTCCTTGGCCTTCTGGGCACGTTCTTTGGTCTTGCCACCACCGTGCCTGCGGTGGTCGAGACGATCCGATCCTTGGCCCCCGGCGAAGGCGAGGGCGGCGTTGAAGTGTTTAACCGTCTGATGACCGGCCTGGAAGAACAGCTTGGCGGCATGGGGACGGCCTTCTCATCCTCGCTTTTGGGACTTGCCGGGTCGCTGGTCGTTGGCTTGATGGAGCTTTTCGCAGGTCACGGCCAGAACCGCTTCTATCGCGAGCTTGAGGAATGGTTGTCGACCATCACCAAGCTGAGCTATGCGACGGGCGATGGTGAAGATGCGTCCGAAGCGGGTGCCTATCTGGGTATTCTAGCCGAGCAAATTGAAACCATGCAGACCATGTTTGTGCAGTCGGACGCGCATCGTGCCATGATGGATGAACGGCTACACACCTTGGCCACGAACGTTGAAGCCCTGACCGCGCAGCTGTCGCAGGACAATGGGCAAACAGAGGCATTGATGCAAATCGCCGAAAGCCAAGAGGCCGTGCGCCAGATCCTTGAAGCGAATGTTCCCGACGAAGAGGCGCAGGTGGATGCGGAAAGCCGGATGCGTCTACGCTCGATTGACGTGCAGATGCTGCGGATACTAGAGGAAATGCAGGCAGGGCGGCAGGAAAGCCTGGCCGATCTGCGTGGCGATTTGGCAACCCTGACCCATGCGATCCGTGTCGCCTCGGGTCAGGAGCAGGGTTAAGTCATGGCGCTGACCCGCCGATCAGTCAATCGCATGAGCGGGTCCATCTGGCCCGGCTTCGTCGATGCCATGACCGCGCTATTGCTTGTCTTGATGTTTGTTCTGACGATCTTCATGATCGTGCAGTTTATCCTGCGCGAGACGATCTCGGGGCAGGCGAACGAATTGGATGCGCTGTCAGCGCAGGTGTCCGAATTGGCTGATGCTCTGGGGCTGGAACGTAATCGGACCGAAGCGCTTCAGGGTGAGGTCGGTACACTGAACGCGACGCTCAGCGAGGCGCGCTCGATATCAGACGCGCAGGCGGCAATGATTGCCCAGCTGACGACGCAGACCGAAAGCCAAGCTGCAGAGCTTACCGCTCAGGCTGCGAAGATCACCAGTTTCGAGGCACAGGTGGCCACGCTTCTATCCGAACGGGACCGAGCACTTGCCGAAGGTGAAGCGCTGACTGCGACCGTGGAAGAGCTTGAGGTTGCTCGCACCCAGTTGCTGAGCGAGCAAGAGGCGTTGCAGCTGGCCTTGGCCAAAGCGCGCGACGAAGTAGACGAAGGTGCCGAGGCAGCCCGACTGGCCGCCGCTAAACGCGAAGCACTGGAAGCATTGGTTGCGGATCTGGAAGTGAAGGTAGCCGATGGGCAGACGGCCTTGGACGAAGAAGAGGCAGGGCGATTGGTCGAAGCTGCTGCCGCCGAGGCGCTGCGTGAACGGTTGCTAAACGCTGACACCGAGCTGACCGCGATGACTTTGGCCCTTGAAGAAGAGCGCAAACGGGCCGAGGAAACCTTGACCTTGTTGGCAGCGGCCAAGGCAGCAGGTGTGGATCTGGATCAGCGCTTGGCGTCGGCCTTGTTGCAACTTGAGGAACAGGCGGCTGATGGGGCGGACACGGCAGAGCTGCGCGATCGGCTTGATGCGGAATTGGCTGCGCGCCTGGATGCCGAACAAATTGCAAGTGAAACGCTCACCCAGTCCGAGCAACGGGCGCGTTTGCTGGCGGCCGCCAACTTGGCACTGGCCGAAGAAGAGGCCCAAAGCGCGGAAAGCCAGCGCAAGATCGCGCTGTTGAACGAACAGGTTGCCGCTCTGCGGACGCAGTTGGGTGGCTTGCAGGCCATTCTGGATGATGGATCAGCCCGCGATCAAGCGGCACAGGTTCAGATCCAAAAACTCGGGTCCGAGCTGAACGCGGCGCTTGCCCGCGTCGCGTCCGAAGAGCGTAGACGCGCCGAGCTGGAAGAAGCCGAACGCAAACGTCTTGAGGCCGAAGCCAAAGAGCTGTCCGCCTATCGGTCCGAGTTTTTCGGCAAGCTGCGCGATGTTCTGGGAAATCGGGAAGGCGTGCAGATTGTGGGCGACCGGTTTGTGTTCTCGTCCGAAGTGCTGTTCGCCAGTGCCCGCGCCGAGCTTCAACCCGAAGGACAGGCTCAGGTCGCGCGCGTAGCAACATTGCTGTCGGAGGTGGCCGGCGAAATTCCAAACGAGGTAGATTGGGTCATCCGCGTCGACGGGCACACGGACAACGTTCCGCTGTCCGGGCGTGGGGCGTTCCGCAACAATTGGGAACTTAGTCAGGCGCGCGCCTTGTCGGTCGTAGAATACATGATCGACGCGCTGGGCTTCCCGCCGGAACGGCTTGCGGCAACTGGGTTTGGAGAATATCGACCGGTTAATCCTGACGATACGCCCGAGGCCCGTGCCGAAAACCGCCGGATCGAGTTGAAACTGACCGAACGCTAAGGCGCCGTTAGCGTCGTGGTGGCCGAGATACTGCCAATCTCGCGCGCATTGCGGGTCAGAATGGCTTTGCCATGATAATGGCCAGGCTGGGTGTTGCCTTCGTGAAGTCGTCGCCCTGCTGCGCGCATCGCGCGGGCTTGTGTGCTGTCCAGAGTTTCTTCGTGCTCGATGAATACGCCGTTTGGTCCATGTATGACGAGTTGCATCACGTCACCGGCCTGTGCACCAAATATCTGCGCCCAGAACACCAAAGCACCATCGTCAATACCAACAGGCTGAGGGGCAGCTTTGCCCCATTTAACCTCGTCATAGTCGGGGATCTGGGGGCTGAACCCGGCATTCACAAAGCCGCTGGGGCGATAAGTGATCTTGTCTGCCCAAAGGGACTTTGCGTCTTCATCGCCGCAATAGTTCAAGGGAACAGCGTTGAATGGATCGACAACGCGCCCGTCTTTGCGCAGGGAAACATGCAGGTGGGGAAACTTAGTTCGGCCTGACATGCCAATCTGGCCAAGTGTGGTTTGCAGGCCGACGCGCTGCCCAATCTCGACCGCGATACTGCGATTGCGCAAATGGCAATATTGGCTTTCCCAGCCGCCGCCATGGTCGATCACCACCCCATTACCACAGTCCTGCCCATCAGGATGGGGGGCGGATGCAGCGAAAAACTGGTCTTCGACACCGTCGCGAAGCCGCCGTACCACTCCGGGGGAAATCGGGGTGACCGAAACACCCTTGATCGCTTCCACGTCCGAGATCAGCGCGATGTCCGTTCCCTGATGTCCGTCATATGACAGCGTCCCACAGGTGAAATCCGCCGTCCCTATGCTGGGATCGGAATCCACATGGTTTTGGATGAAGCAATCCTGCCCCAGAGTGCAATCAACGGGGAAGCCAAGAATGGGGTCACGTGCCGCAACCGGAGTTGCGGCACTGATTATTAGCAAAGCAGCCCCAAGGGCGCGCATCAGTCTGCGGGCAGAAGAGGGGGCTTCTTGCGGCGGCCGATACGCGGGGTTTTCGGCTCTTCAAAGCGAAGATCCAGCTTTCCGCCTTTGACGCCCACTTGAACCAAACCACCCTTTGCCAGCATGCCGAACAGAAGTTCTTCCGCCAGCGGCTTCTTGATGTGCTCTTGGATCACACGTCCCAAGGGGCGCGCACCCATGCGGTCATCATAGCCTTTGTCCGCAATCCATTCAGCCGCGGCACGAGTCAGTTCGATATGCACGCCGCGATCCATCAACTGGGCCTCAAGCTGCAGAACGAACTTTTCTACCACTTGCAGGATCACCTCTTTGCCAAGTGGTGCGAAGCTGATTACCGCGTCCAGACGGTTGCGGAATTCCGGCGTGAACGTGCGTTCGATGGCGGCGGTATCTTCGCCTTCGCGACGGTCGCGGCCAAATCCGATGGCGGCTTTGGCTTGCTCGGACGCACCCGCGTTCGAGGTCATGATCAAAACCACATTGCGGAAACTGACGGTGCGACCGTTGTGGTCGGTCAGCTCGCCGTTATCCATGACTTGAAGCAGGATATTATAGACATCCGGGTGCGCTTTCTCGATCTCGTCCAAAAGCAGCACGCAGTGCGGGTGCTGATCAACGCCATCGGTCAGAAGACCACCCTGGTCAAATCCGACATAGCCCGGAGGCGCACCGATCAGGCGGCTGACGGCGTGTTTCTCCATGTATTCGGACATGTCGAAGCGCAGAAGCTCGACGCCCAGATTGTCTGCCAGTTGCTTGGCGACCTCGGTTTTACCCACACCGGTAGGACCGGCGAACAGATAGTTGCCGATGGGCTTTTCAGGTTCGCGCAGACCGGCGCGTGACAGTTTGATCGCCGAGGACAGAGCCTCGATCGCGGTATCCTGACCGAACACCACGCGCTTAAGCGACTTCTCAAGGTCGCGCAGGGTTTCTGCATCATCTTTCGAAACGCTTTTCGGTGGGATGCGGGCGATCTTGGCCACCACGCCTTCGATTTCCTTCGTCCCAATGGTCTTGCGCCGTTTCGAGGCGATCAGCAAATGTTGTGCAGCACCGGCTTCGTCAATCACGTCGATGGCTTTGTCCGGCAGTTTGCGATCATTCACATAGCGGTCAGACAGTTCGACCGCAGATTTGATCGCGTCGGCGGTGTATTTCACGCCATGATGCTCTTCGAAATAGGGCTTCAGACCCTGAAGAATCTTCACCGCGTCTTCGACAGTCGGCTCGTTCACGTCGATTTTCTGGAAACGACGCGACAAAGCGCGGTCTTTTTCGAAATGCTGGCGGAATTCCTTGTAGGTGGTCGAGCCCATGCAGCGCAGCTTGCCGCCCTGAAGCGCAGGCTTCAGCAGGTTCGAGGCATCCATTGCCCCGCCCGACGTCGCACCTGCACCGATTACGGTGTGGATCTCGTCGATGAACAGAACTGCGTCTGGGTGGTCTTCCAACTCTTTCATCACGGCTTTCAGGCGTTCTTCGAAGTCACCGCGATAGCGGGTGCCCGCCAAAAGCGCGCCCATGTCGAGCGAGTAGATCGTGGTTTCCGACAAGATCTCGGGCGTTTCGCCGCCGACAATCTTGGTGGCCAGACCTTCTGCGATTGCGGTTTTGCCAACGCCAGGGTCACCCACCAGAAGCGGGTTATTTTTGCGGCGGCGGCAGAGCACCTGAATCGCGCGCTCGACCTCGTGGGCTCGCCCGATCAAGGGATCGATTTCGCCTTCACGTGCCTTAGCGTTCAGATCGACGCAGTATTTTGCGAGCGCACTGTCGTTTTCTTCGGCGGGTTGTGCGTCTTGCACGTCCTCGTCATCGAAGTCCGGTGCGCCAGAGATCGGGCGTGCTTCGCCAAAGCCAGCCTCTTTCGCGACGCCATGCGCGATATAGTTCACGGCATCATAGCGGGTCATATCCTGTTCTTGCAGGAAAAACGCCGCGTTCGATTCGCGTTCGGCAAAGATTGCGACCAATACATTGGCACCGGTCACTTCGGTCCGACCCGAGCTTTGCACATGGATCGCGGCGCGCTGGATGACGCGCTGGAAAGCTGCGGTCGGGACCGCTTCGTTGCCCTCAATGTCGGTGATCAGGGTGGTCAGCTCTTCGTCGATGAATTCGACAAGTACTCGGCGCAGCACGTCCAGATCGACAGAACACGCCTGCATCACCCGCGTCGCGTCCGGTTCATCCAGAAGCGCCAGCAGCAGGTGCTCTAGCGTCGCAAGCTCGTGCTTGCGGTCATTTGCCAAAGCCAATGCCTGATGGATGGCCTCTTCGAGGGGTTTGGAAAAAGATGGCATGTTGCGCACTCCTCGTAGTTTCAGCGGTGGACATCGCTGGCGATTACTTCGCCTTATTACCGTTGCCTCATAGTATTCAGGTTCGGTTGTCCTTGCGTCGCTATCAAGACCCTTTTGGTCAATTTATGCTCGCACAAGCGTGATTTCTTGCGATTTGCCTTAGAAATCATCTTTCTGGGCGCGGATCTCGGTGAAGACCTCGGCGTCGTCGGCGGTCTCCATATGTAGGGCAGCTTTAACGGACGACAAGTGCGCGCGCAGAAAAGGGTTGGTTTCCTGCTCGTCCGACAGAAGGGACGGGACCGTGGGCAGACCGTCTGCGCGGGCGGCCTCGACGCGGTCGCGGCGGTCACGCAGGGCATCATTCTGTGGCTCGATGGTCAGCGCGAACGAGATATTTCCGCCGGTATACTCATGGCCTGAACAGATCAGCGTGTCTGGCGGCAGTTTAGATAGGCGTTGTAAACTATCCCACATCTGTTCGGGGCGGCCTTCGAACAGGCGGCCACAGCCCATGGCCATCAAGCTGTCGCCGGTAAAGGCGGCCTTGGCGGCGGGGACATAGAACGCGATATGGCCGATCGTGTGGCCGGGTACGTCCAGCACTTCGACGGTGTGGCCGGCAAAGTCAAAGCTGGTTCCGGGTGTAAGGCTTTGATCCAGCGGCGGCAGCCGATGCTTGTCGGCTTCGGCTCCGAATACGCGGGCTCCGGTGCTGGCGACCAGATCCGCAACGCCGTCAATATGATCCCAGTGATGGTGGGTCAGCCAGATCTCGGACAGGGTCCAGCCGCGCTTTTCCAACTCGTCCTCGATGGGCAGAGGTTCGGGCGCGTCGATCAACGCTGTCTTCCCGGTCTTTTCGTCATGCAAAAGAAATGCATAATTATCCGAAAGGCAGGGGATGGTGACAAGATCGAGCATATTGGTCCTCCGTGCTAGACCTTCAGTCTTGCCCAAACGCGTCAGAGCCTCAATACTGGTAATGCATCCCGAGGGATAAAATGGTGGGAGAACAACCTCATTCGATCGCGCATCAGCGCGGTGACGGGCGCTTATCAGCGCCCTCGGCGTCGCGCAATCTGTCGCCGATTGTCGACGCCATGGAGACGTTTGTGCCGTCGCAGGGTGTCGCGCTCGAACTGGCCTCGGGTACAGGTGAACATATTGTGGCCTTCGCGCAGGCCTTTCCGCAGGTTACATGGCAGCCCACCGATATCTCGGCTGAGCGCCTGAACAGTATTGATGCCTGGCGTGCAGAGCTTGGCGTGCAGAACATGCGCATGGCGCAGTTCTTGGATGCTTCGGCCCCCGCCTGGCATAGCGGGCCGATGGAGATGATCGTCACCGTAAACCTGATGCATTTGATCCCGGACGAAACCGCGCAAGCGGTGATCGCTGGTGTGGCGCGGAATTTGGCACCGGGGGCGGTGTGGTTCCTTTATGGTCCGTTTCGTACCGGAGGCCAGTTCCGTAGCGAAGGGGATGCGTCTTTCCATGCGACATTGTCAGGGCAGGATCCCCTGATCGGCTATAAAGATCTGGAAACTGTTCAGGCATGGGCCGAGAAGGCTGGCCTGCATACAGTCGACTTGATCGAAATGCCCGCAAACAATCTTGCACTGGTTTTGCGCCGCACTTCAGATTGAAGATGGGCATTCCAATTTGTGGGCGTTCGAGTAGTCTCGGCACTGAATGAACGAGGGCCGATTGAAGCTTCATGCATCTTGATGTTCAGGATCTAAGGAATTTCTATTACCGCAGCATGTTGGGGCGCGCGGCGCAAAAGGCGATCCGTGACAAAGTCCTCAGCTTGTGGCCGAAAGCGCAATCCAAAGGACAGACCGTCGCCGGGTATGGGTTTGCTGTGCCTTTGCTGCGCCCGTATCTGTCGACGGCACGTCGGGTGATCGGGCTGATGCCCGCTCCGCAGGGGGTGATGCCTTGGCCTGCTGGGATGCCCAATGTCTCGGTTCTGGTGGAAGACACATTGTGGCCGCTGGATACGGGGGTTGTGGACCGGCTTGTCGTGATGCACGGGCTTGAGACCTCGGACACACCCACACAGTTGCTGGACGAATGCTATCGCGTGCTTGGCCCGGGTGGCCGAGCGCTTTTTGTTGCGCCGAACAGGGCCGGGCTATGGGCGCGGTCGGATGCCACGCCCTTTGGCTATGGACGCCCCTATTCGCTGGGGCAGTTGGAAGGACAATTGCGCGAGCATGGCTTTCAGGTCGAACGGCACTTGTCATCTTTGTATCAGCCGCCGTCAGGAAAGCGGTTCTGGCGCAAGACTGGTACCTTTTGGGAACGTGCCGGACACCAATTGCCTGTCATTCTGGCGGGCGGTGTTCTGATGGTCGAGGTGACAAAGCAGGTGCCCGCCCCCAAACGCCCCGGCTTGGCACAGGCTGTGCGCCGACCCTTGAAGGTATTGGAAGGGTTAGGTGTGCCCGAGCCCAGCACCTCGCGGCAGGGGAAGCTTTAGGCACAGAATCAGTCGCTTTCAGAATGCTGATTTGGTCTGTGTATTAGGTGATGATGCCCGAAAAGCACAGGTTGCGGGTCAAACGGTATGCAAAGGTATTCCGTTTTGTGGTGCCGGAGTTTTGGCCCCTAATACGCAAATTGTCCCTAGGGTTAAGGGGTATGGACGAATTAGCGGCGAATTCTAACGAAACCTAAGCCGGAAATGTTGGCGATAAACCCACGCAAGCCTGTTGCGAGGTGGGGTATTCCCTGCTACATGCGACGACGATTTAGATAGTACGCGCGAAAGTGCGGCTTCTGTAGGCCGCCCCGGTTTGTTCTGCAAACCACGATGGGGCTCAAGACATCGGAAGGGTGGACGTGTCCGAACCAGTCTCGATCTCAACTGGCATTGCCCAACGTTATGCCACGGCCATTTTTGATTTGGCCAAAGAGGGTAAAGAACTGAAAGCAGTTGAAGCGGATGTTGCCGCTCTTGATACTGCTCTCGCCGATAGCTCTGATCTTGTCGATCTGATCAATTCGCCGGTGCATACCCGCGATGAACAGGCCGCCGTGATCGCAGCTGTCGCCAAAAAAATGAAACTTACGCCAATGGTCGCGAACGCGTTGGGGCTTATGGCCCAGAAACGGCGTCTGTTCGTATTGCCTCAGCTTCTGGACGCCATGCGCGCCCTGATCGCCGAGGACAAAGGTGAGGTTACCGCAGAGGTGACCGCCGCCAAAGCCATGACCAAGGCGCAGCAAGACAAACTTGCCAAGGCTCTCAAAGCCTCGATCGGCAAGGATGTGAACATCAACTTGGCTGTCGATGAAAAGCTCATCGGTGGCCTGGTCGTGAAAGTGGGCTCGCGCATGATCGATACGTCGGTCAAAGCCAAGCTCGATGCACTTCAGAATTCCATGAAAGAGGTCGGATAATGGGTATCCAAGCAGCAGAAATTTCTGCGATCCTGAAAGACCAGATCAAGAACTTCGGCCAAGACGCCGAAGTGGCCGAAGTTGGCCGCGTTCTGTCGGTCGGTGACGGTATCGCCCGTGTATACGGTCTGGACAATGTTCAGGCTGGTGAAATGGTCGAGTTCCCCGGTGGTATCCGCGGGATGGCTCTGAACCTTGAAGCTGACAACGTTGGTGTTGTTATCTTCGGTTCCGACCGCGACATTAAAGAAGGCGACACCGTTAAGCGTACGAACGCGATTGTGGACGTGCCTGCTGGTGACGAACTGCTTGGTCGCGTTGTTGACGGTCTGGGTAACCCGATCGACGGCAAAGGCCCGATCAAAACCAAAAAGCGCAACGTTGCTGACGTTAAGGCGCCGGGCATTATCCCGCGTAAATCGGTTCACGAACCGATGGCAACCGGCCTGAAGTCGGTTGACGCGATGATCCCAATTGGCCGTGGCCAGCGAGAGCTGATCATTGGTGACCGTCAGACCGGTAAAACTGCCGTTGCTCTGGACGCGATCCTGAACCAGAAATCGTACAACGAAGCCGCTGGCGACGACGAGAGCAAGAAGCTCTACTGCGTCTACGTAGCTGTTGGCCAGAAGCGCTCGACCGTTGCGCAGCTGGTGAAGAAACTGGAAGAAAGCGGCGCGATTGAATACACGATCGTCGTTGCTGCAACCGCTTCGGACCCCGCTCCGATGCAGTTCCTGGCACCCTATGCCGCAACCGCGATGGCCGAGCACTTCCGTGACAACGGCCGCCACGCCCTGATCATCTATGATGACCTGTCGAAACAGGCTGTGTCCTATCGTCAGATGTCGCTGCTTCTGCGTCGCCCGCCGGGCCGTGAAGCTTATCCGGGTGACGTTTTCTATCTTCACTCGCGCCTGCTGGAACGTTCGGCCAAGCTGAACGAAGACTACGGCTCGGGCTCGCTGACCGCTCTGCCGGTTATTGAAACCCAAGGTGGCGACGTTTCCGCGTTTATTCCGACCAACGTGATTTCGATCACCGACGGTCAGATCTTCCTGGAAACCGAACTGTTCTACCAGGGTATCCGCCCTGCTGTGAACACCGGTCTGTCGGTTTCGCGTGTTGGTTCGTCGGCTCAGACGAAAGCAATGTCGTCGGTTGCCGGTCCTGTTAAACTGTCGCTGGCTCAGTATCGCGAGATGGCAGCCTTCGCTCAGTTCGGTTCGGACCTTGATGCCTCGACACAGCAGCTGCTGAACCGTGGTGCACGTCTGACAGAACTGATGAAGCAGGCTCAGTACTCGCCGCTGACCAACGCAGAGATCGTCTGCGTGATCTACGCTGGTACCAACGGCTACCTGGACAAGATCGACGTATCGGAAGTTGGTCGTTTTGAAGCTGGTCTTCTGAACCACCTGCGTCAGAAACACGCTGATCTGCTTGCCGACATCACCGACAACGACCGCAAGGTTAAAGGTGAACTTGAGGACAAGGTCAAAGCAGCGCTGGACGCGTTCGCCGCTGACTTCGCTTAAGGGGGCTCAGACAGATGCCCAACCTTAAGGACCTCAAAAATCGGATCGAAAGCGTCAAGTCGACGCGGAAGATCACGAAGGCCATGCAGATGGTGGCCGCCGCAAAACTGCGGCGGGCACAGGAAGCGGCCGAAGCAGGTCGTCCCTACGCAGAACGGTTTAACGCCGTTCTGGGTGGGCTGGCAGCTTCGTCGGGGGGCGGAAGCGCTCCGAAACTGCTTTCTGGTACGGGTTCGGATCAGGTCCACTTGCTTGTGGTCATGACCGCCGAACGCGGCCTTTGCGGTGGCTTCAACTCGTCGATCGCCAAACTGGCACGCGCAAAAGCTGAAGAGCTGATCGCTTCTGGCAAAACGGTTAAAATGCTGACCGTTGGCAAGAAGGGTCGCGAACAGCTGAAGCGTGACTTCGGAGATCTGATGATCAACCACGTTGATCTGTCGGGCGTGCGCAATGTCGGTTACGGCAACGCACAATCCATCGCTAACGATCTTATCAATCGTTACAACGAGGGTGAGTTCGACGTCGCGACGATCTTCTATAACAAGTTCGAAAGCGTGATCAGCCAGATCCCGACTGCCCAGCAGGTTATCCCGGCCAGCTTTGATGCTCCTGAAGACGGTGCAGAAGAAGTCTCGACCGTGTATGACTATGAGCCGTCGGAAGAAGGCATTCTTGCAACGCTGCTGCCTTCGGGCGTGGCCACGCAAGTCTTCACCGCGCTGTTGGAAAACGGAGCCTCGGAGCAGGGCGCGCGGATGTCCGCAATGGACAACGCAACCCGCAACGCAGGCGACATGATCGACAAACTGACCATTCAGTTCAACCGTTCGCGTCAGGCCGTGATCACCAACGAACTTATCGAAATCATTTCGGGCGCTGAGGCGCTCTAAGGAACCGGAGAAACAACAATGGCTAACGCTAAAGGTAAGATCACCCAGGTGATTGGCGCCGTTGTGGACGTTCAGTTCGAGGATGCCCTTCCGGCAATTTTGAACGCTTTGAACACCGAAAACAACGGCAATAAACTTGTCCTCGAAGTGGCGCAGCACCTTGGTGAAAACACCGTGCGCTGTATCGCTATGGACGCGTCTGAAGGTCTGGTACGTGGTCAGGAAGTAACTGACACCGGTGCACCGATCTCGGTGCCGATCGGCAACGCAACTCTGGGCCGCATCCTGAACGTTATCGGCGAGCCCGTTGACGAAAAAGGCCCTGTGAAATCGAAAGAAAGCCGCCCGATCCACGGTGACGCGCCTGCTTTTGATGAGCAGTCGACCGAGACCGAAATTCTGACCACAGGCATTAAGGTTATCGACCTGCTGGCCCCCTACACCAAGGGTGGTAAAATTGGTCTGTTCGGCGGTGCCGGCGTGGGCAAAACCGTTTTGATCATGGAACTGATCAACAACATCGCTAAAGTGCACTCGGGTGTGTCCGTGTTCGCTGGTGTTGGTGAACGTACCCGTGAAGGCAACGACCTTTACCACGAGATGATCGAATCGGGCGTTATCGTTCCCGACGATCTGGAAAAGTCGAAAATTGCGCTGGTCTACGGCCAGATGAACGAACCTCCCGGAGCACGTATGCGTGTTGCTCTGTCGGGTCTGACCCTGGCGGAACAGTTCCGTGACGACACTGGTTCGGACGTTCTGTTCTTCGTCGACAACATCTTCCGCTTTACCCAAGCTGGTTCGGAAGTTTCGGCTCTGCTGGGTCGTATTCCTTCGGCGGTTGGTTATCAGCCGACGCTGGCCACCGACATGGGTGCCATGCAGGAACGTATTTCGTCGACCAAATCGGGTTCGATTACTTCGGTTCAGGCCGTGTACGTACCTGCGGATGACCTTACCGACCCTGCACCCGCAACCTCGTTTGCCCACCTTGACGCCACGACCGTTCTGGATCGTGCGATCTCGGAAAAAGGCATCTACCCGGCTGTGGACCCGCTTGGTTCGACCTCGCGTCTGCTTGACCCGCTGGTCATCGGTGAAGAGCACTACAAGGTTGCCACCGACGTTCAGGAAATCCTTCAGCGCTACAAGTCGCTGCAGGACATCATCGCCATCCTTGGCATGGACGAACTGTCGGAAGAAGATAAGCTGACTGTTGCGCGCGCTCGTAAGATCGAACGCTTCCTGTCGCAGCCCTTCGACGTGGCAAAAGTGTTCACCGGTTCGGACGGTGTTCAGGTTCCGCTGGAAGACACGATCAAGTCGTTCAAGGCTGTTGTGGCCGGCGAATACGACCACCTGCCCGAGGGCGCCTTCTACATGGTTGGCGGCATCGACGAAGTGATCGCCAAAGCCGAGAAAATGGCAGCTGACGCTGCCTAATCGGGACTATGATGGGGGAGGGTTCCCTCCCCCTGATGACCCCTGAAGGAGATCCCAAATGGCTGATACGATGCAATTCGACCTGGTGTCGCCCGAACGGAGCCTTGCTTCGCTTCAGGCTACCGCAGTTCAGCTGCCGGGCGCCGATGGCGACCTGACCGCGATGCCGAACCACGCGCCGACGATCACCACGTTGCGCCCCGGTATCGTTCGCGTTGAGTCCCCCGAAGGCAATGCCGAGTTTGCAGTCACTGGCGGTTTCGCTGAAGTGACCGCCAACGGCACCTCGGTTCTGGCCGAGCGTGCGCTTCCGACCTCGGAAGTGACGCAAGAAGTTCTGGATGGTTTCATCTCTGACGCCGCTGAGGCATCGGAAAATGCGACCGCCGAGAATCTTGACGAGCTGGCAAAACGCACCGTCGACATCGCCGCTATGGCCAGCGAACTGGGCTTCACCGCTCGCTGATCCACAGGGCAGACGTCCGGCAGAAACAAAAGAAACCCCGCCCAATTGGGCGGGGTTTTTGTTTGTCTGCGCGGGTACGGATTCTTTTTGAAGCCGTTTAGTCCACCGGTTTTGCCCCCGCGGCTTCCAGCATGCGTATGTCCACTTGCGCGCGGTTCTTGCCGAAACGCATTTCATCATAGAATACGACCTGCGTGGGTAGGGTCACACCCCAGTTGTAGGCGAATGGGGTAGAGCTCGCGCTGTTTGAGGTTTTCGAAGATCCGGTTTCTGTCGCATAGCGATCTTGGAACGGTGCAGCGGTGACAGCTTGGGTTTTGTTGCGTTCCAGCCAGCGGCTCAAGTAGCTGTTGTATATGCCATATTTCAGGAACAGATCGCGTTCGCTATTGTTCAGCATGGTTTGGGTTACCATGGGCTTTTGGCGCTTGCAGACCTCTTTCCCGTCCATATACATCACGAAGCTCGGCCCCTTTGGAGCGGTGCTGTAGTCGGCGAAAATCACGACGTCATTCCACCTTCCGCGAAGCTTCGAAACGCGGCCGATTGTGCACCCACCTTCGTTCCCAAACCACATCATCGCTTTTCCATCGCGCATGTTGAAATGCCACAAAGGGGTGCGCCACCCTTTCATCTTCAACTGTCCCAGCGTTGTATTTCCGGGTCCGATGTCGCGGAAGTCGGGATTCAAAAAGAAAGACCACCCGTACCACGTCTGACCACCCACCTTTTGCAACCGATCTTTGGGGTCTTCTTTGCGCTCAATCCGTTGCCGGTCGTTGGTACAGTCATCCCAATACTTGTTGCCGCCACAATCGCCATGGCGAAGCTCAAACCTTTGAGCTTTCTGACCCGCGCGGCTGTGGCCTTTTGCAAGCGTGTAACCATACTTGGTTTTGGCGCGCAGTTCTTTTTCGATCCGGGTTGATTTCAGAATGGATTTGCCGGGTTTCTCTGCTGCGAACGCGGCAGGAGCGGACAGGCTGATTGATGCAATCAGGCCAGCGACAAAGGTATATTTCATGAATGTCCTGTGATTTGAATTTGCAGAAGACTGCCCGGCATGCAGTGATGTGTCAAAGCCTACTTCACGTAGAATTTGTATGGCGTTTGGAAGCTTCAGCTTCCCGCTTTATTTCAAAAGAAATTCAGGCTTCCGCGGCGCTGGGTTCAAAAACTTTAAACATTGCAACCTATGCCACTTCCCGTCAGTACTTCATCCAATTGACGCACTAACCCTCTTGGAAATCCTCAGATGAAACATCGTTCTGCTCTCTGGTTCATCTTGGCCACCATCCTTTTGGACGCGGTGGGCATTGGTATTGTGTTCCCCATTATGCCCGATCTGATGGAGCGTGTCGGAGCAGCCAATACCGCTGACGGCGCGTTCTGGGGCGGCATTTTGATGGCGTCCTATGCGGCGATGCAGTTTCTGTTCGCGCCTGTAATCGGTGGAATCTCTGATAGTCTAGGGCGTCGTCCCGTGCTGCTTCTGGCGCTGGTTGCTTTGGCAGTGGACTACGTGGTGATGGCACTGGCCACAACATTCTGGTGGCTTCTGCTGGGGCGGGTACTGGCCGGGATTGCTGGTGCCACCTATATTACCGCAACGGCCTATCTTGCCGATATCTCCAAGCCAGAAGAGCGCGCGGCGAATTTTGGATTGATCGGCGCCACATTTGGCATCGGGTTTGTGATGGGGCCAGCAATCGGTGGTCTTGTCGCCAGCGTGCATATTACGGCGCCGTTCTGGCTGGCGGCGGGATTTGCCGCGTTGAATGTGGCGGTTGGTTTGTTTTTGTTGCCCGAAAGCTTGGCACCTGAGAAACGCCGCGCCTTCACCAAACGTGACCTGAACCCATTCGGCTCGATTCTTGACGCGTTTCGTTTGCCCGGCCTCATGCTGCCGCTTATCCTGATCTTCGCTTTTGAATTCGCCAACATGGTCTATCCAACGCTCTGGGCTTTCTGGACGCGCGAGGTCTTTGGCTGGGGTACGGCCCTGATCGGTATTTCTTTGGCCTCTTACGGGATCGCGGTTGCCTTTACGCAAGGTGTCGTGATGCGATTCATGCTGCCTAGAATTGGCGAGTATCGAACCCTGATCTTCTCGATCATCTGTGCCATTGCAGCTTTGATTGCATTCGGGTTGACCGGAAACGTCTGGGTGATGTTCTCATTCATTATCGTGGCAGCATTGGCCGACATGGCGCCTCCTACGATGACGGCGATGATGGCGAATATGGTGTCAGAAGATCGGCAAGGGCTGCTGCAAGGAGTTATTGCCAGCCTTGGGTCGATAGCAGCAGTCATTGCTCCAATGGTGATGACCGGTGTGTTCCAGTATTTTGCCGACTCAAAAGGTGGTCTCTATCTGCCCGGCGCCCCGTTTTTGCTGTCCGCAGTAATTGTGTTGATCCTTTTTCCACACTTTTTGCGTTTAAAAGCGAAGCCCTAACTTGTTTTGATCGCCGACGTTGGGCATGATTTACTTGGGTTTGGTGGAAAATATTGATTATGAAGCGAATTAGGTCCCATTTGGTGGGTATCGACCAAGGCAGCAAAGTGCTGTTTTCGGATTTTGAAGATGACGGCGAGATGTGGACAGGAAGCGGTCCACGCAAGTTAAAGTGCCCGATTCGGTTTTCTGAAGCTTTCCAGGTGCCTCCGACGGTCACGATTTCGATGTCGATGTGGGATATCGCAGGGCAGAGCAATCAACGTGCAGATGTTATGGCCGAAAATGTGACGACCGATGGGTTCGATATTCTGTTTCGCACTTGGGGAGATACGAGGGTCGCGCGTGTACGCACGGATTGGCTTGCGATCGGCGAAGTGTCTGATGATGAGATGTGGGATGTGTGATCCCGGATGCTAGCAATAAAAAAGGGCCCCGCGGGGCCCTTTCGTGTCTCTGACATCCTGAGTGGATCAGGAGTACATGCCTTCGTACAGCGGCTCTAGCGTGTCGTGGTCGAACAGCGACGAAACCGAGGTGCCGCCCCAGATGTTCAGGATGGCCTGTGCAAACATCGGTGCGGTGGGTACGACGCGGATATTCTTGGCATCCAGAACCGGTTGTGTCGGCTCGATGGAATCGGTGATCACCAGAGATTTCATTACCGAGTTCTGAACCCGCTCGACTGCGGGGCCGGACATGACGCCATGGGTGATATAGGAATGCACCTCTTGCGCGCCTTGCTCCATCAGAACCTCGGCAGCTTTACACAGCGTACCAGCGGTGTCGCAGATGTCGTCTACGATGATGCAGCGCTTGCCTTCCACGTTGCCGATCACGGTCATCTCGGCCACTTCACCAGCCTTTTCACGACGCTTGTCGACGATAGCCAGAGGTGCACCAATGCGTTTTGCCAGCTCGCGGGCACGGGCCACACCGCCGACATCGGGCGAGATCACCATCACCTCGTCCAGGCAATCCTTGAAGTGATGTTTCACGTCCAGCGCAAAGATCGGGCTGGCATAAAGGTTGTCCACCGGAATATCGAAGAAGCCTTGGATCTGGGCTGCGTGCAGGTCCATGGTCAGAACCCGCTCGATGCCCGATTGGGCGATCAGGTTGGCCACCAGCTTGGCCGAGATCGGCGTGCGGGCCTTGGTGCGGCGATCCTGACGGGCGTAGCCGAAATAGGGTATCACGGCGGTGGCGGACTTGGCCGAGGACCGGCGCAGCGTGTCCGACATGATCAGAAGTTCCATCAGGTTGTCATTTGCCGGGTTCGAGGTCGACTGGATGATGAACATATCCTCGCCGCGCACGTTCTCGTAGATCTCGACGAAGACCTCTTGGTCGTTGAAGCGTTCGACACGCGCGTCGACAAGCCCAACATTCGAGCCGCGATGCATAGACATGCGTTTCGCAACAGCTTCGGCCAGCGGGCGGTTGGCATTGCCCGAGATAAGTTTCGGTTCGGTGATGGAAGGCATGGCAGCAGATCCCAGAATTGCTCTGTATGACAGAATCGTGACGTTGACACCCAATAGCATCGGGATAGATTTCGGGAAACAGCATTGGCGCAACAGGGGACCGAAAAATGAACCATATTGACTATTATTTCACAGTGCTTTCGCCGTGGGCCTTCTTTGGTGGCAAACGGTTTGCTCAGATCGCGGACAAGCACGGGGTGTCGGTGACCTTCAAGCCGGTTGATATCGGGCAACTCTTTACCCGTACGGGTGGACAGCTACCAAAAGATCGCCATCCGTCACGGATGGAGTATCGCATGCAAGAGCTGAAGCGCTGGTCTAAGGCGCTGGATATGCCGATCAACCTCACCCCGGCGCACTGGCCCACCAATGGTGCGCCTGCGTCTTATGCGATCATCGCCGCTCAAAGCGCAGGAACAGGGGACGTTGGCGTGCTGGTCGATGCCTTGATGCGGTCGATCTGGATGGACGAAAAAGACATCGCGGAAGATGCAGTCATCAAGGCGTGCCTGTCCGAGGCCGGGTTTGATCCGTCACTGGCAGACAGCGGTCTTCTGATGGGGGCCGAGACCTATGCGCGAAACACCGACGACGCTGTGAATGCGGGCGTGTTCGGGTCGCCTTTCTATGTCTGCGATGATGGCGAGAAGTTCTGGGGCCAAGACCGCCTTGACCTGCTGGATGTGCATCTGGCCGATAAGGACTAATTATGCTGGAAGAACTGGGCGGGTGCCCGACCTATTGGGATCAGCAGGGCACCGGCGCGCGCGCGGCGCTGTTTATCCACTGCTCGCTGGCGCATTCCGGTGCGTGGCGCGGTGTGCGGACAGTGTTGGGGAACGATCTGACGACACTTGCCTATGACCTGCCCGGGCACGGGCGCAGTGCGGAATGGGATGGGCAGGACGACTATCAGGACACTGCGACGCAAGCCGCGCTGGATCTTTTGGACCGTCACGCGCAGGGACCGGTTGATCTGGTCGGGCACAGCTTCGGCGGGACGATTGCCTTGCGTCTGGCCCAGATGGCGCCCGACAAGGTGCGCAGCTTGACCCTGTACGAACCCGTCCTGTTTTCGACGGCCAAAGACGATCCGGCCTATGTCGAAAACAATGCTTATATGACCGGTGTTTTCGCGGACGCCATGCGCGCGGGTGATCGGATGGAGGCCGCACGCCTGTTCAACTGCCAATGGGGCAGCGATGCTGGGTGGGAGGCGCTTCCAAACCGTCTGAAGACCGATATGGCGGATCAAATCCACTTGATCCCGGCTGCACGCTGTGTGACGCATGAAGACGTGCACGGCCAGGTGGCGCCGGGGGCATTGGAGAAGGTGACGCTACCGGTTCTGTTGCTGGAAGGTGAACGTTCACCCGATCTTGTGCGCGCCGTTCATGATCGGATGGAGGCTCGGTTCCCGAATGTCCGCCGAAAGGTGATTGCCGGGGCGGGGCATATGGGGCCGATCAGCCACCCGCGCGAGGTCGCCGCGTGCATTCGTGAACACCTTCTGCACGCCGAAGCCGTCTGACCAATGTGCGGTGCGGGATTATCCCCGCGCCAGCGCGATAAACCGATCGACGTTTTCGTCTGACATGGACCAGTCTGCGACCATACGGGCGGTCAGGATCTCGTCGGGATTGTCGCCGTCCAGCTGACCTTCCCAGATGTAATAGGCCGCACCTGCGTCATGCAAACGCTGATGACCCGCACGGGCCCAGCCTGCGAAGCTCATGTTTGCATCGGGTTCGTGCAGGAAGACGATGCCGTCGATCTGCTTCAGGCCACGCACCAACCGTGCGTTGGCCGCGTTCGCTTGGCGTGCCAGATCCAGCCATAGATCACCCTCAAGATAGGCCAACATCTGCGCCGCCAGAAAACGGTTCTTCGAGAACAGATGCCCGCCGCGTTTACGGCGAAGTTCGAATTCCCAAGCGTGTTTGGGGTCGAAGAAAATGACCGCCTCGACACCCATGCAGCCGTTCTTGGTGCCGCCGAAGCTGACCACATCGACGCCGGCCTTCCAGGTCATCTCGGCAGGGGTGCATCCCAAAGCGACGAGTGCATTGGCAAAGCGTGCACCGTCCAGATGGACGGGCAGGTCGAAACCCTTGGCCACATCGCACAGGGCTTTGATTTCAGCCACGGAATAGACTGTGCCGCGTTCAGTCACATTGGTGATCGACACCGGGCCGCGCTGCGGGCCGTGCACTCCACGGGTTTCTTCGCCAGCGATGGAGTTGCGCAGCGCGTCGGACGACATTTTCGCGTCCTCAGCAGGCACCAAGGTCAGTTTCGCGCCGCCAGTATAGAACTCGGGCGCGTTGCACTCGTCCTCGTGGATATGCGCCTCTGGCGAACAGAAGATCGTGTCAAAGGGACGTGTTAAAGTCGCCAGCGAAATCGAGTTTGCCGCCGTGCCCGTTGCCACCAGATACACCGCCGCTTCGGGTGCTTCAAAGATCTCGCGAATGCGGGTTGTGACCTGTGCCATGATATCGTCTGCCCCATAGGGCATGGCGTAACCTTCGTTGGCGCGTGCCAAAGCGGCCATCACATTCGGGTGCACGGGACCCGTGTTGTCAGAGGCGAAATACATCAGTGTGGCTCCTCGATCAGGTGGTCTTCCCATTCTTCTTCCGGGACTTCGAATTCCGGCACCGTCCAGCCCTGAACGCTGCGCCCAGCCTTGTGCACGCTGTCCGGGTCGCCCGAGACCAGCGGGTGCCAGTCATATAAAGGTTTGCCTTCGTGACGCAGGCGATAGGCGCAGGAGGCGGGCATGAAATAGGCTGTTTCGCCGATGTTCTCTGGCGTCAGATGGATGCATTCGGGAACGAATTGCAGACGAATGTCATATTGCGAGCACTGGCAGGTCTCGCCATCTAGAAGGCGGCAGGCCACGCGGGTAAAGACGACCTCTCCGGTGTCTTCATCTTCAAGTTTGTTCAGGCAACATTTGCCGCATCCATCACAGAGAGCTTCCCATTCTTGGGGGGTAAGCTGGTCCAGCGGACGCTCCCAGAATTTTTTGCGCAGGGGATTTGCCATCAGTCGGCCAGAAAATCTGCCGCAATCCGCATCTCGCGCAATGGGCGGACGCGGGCAATCGATTCTTGATAGATCGGATGCGCCTTATAGGCGGCCAGCTGGGCTTCGTCTTCGAACTCGCCATAGACGACCACATCGGGTGATGGGCCGGGAATCGGGTCTTCGAACCGGTTCTCGGCGATCTCCAGACGGATGCAGTCTGGGATGCCTTTCAGAAGCTCCAAGCCTTCGCGCACGCGGTCGCGGTCTTCGGGGCGTTTGGCGGTGAAGAAAACGATATGACGGATCATGGGCGGCCCGCTAGTTGAGAGAGAATATCGCGCGCACGTGCGCAGTCTGCGTCCATCTGTGCGATCAGTGCGTCGAGACCGTCGAACACCTCTTCCGGGCGCAGATACTCGATCAAAGCAACGGACAGCTGCTCGCCATAGATGTCGCCTTTAAAGTCGAAAATGAAGCTTTCGATGTTGGGCAGGTTCTCCCCGAACATCGGGCGCGTTCCCATCGAGGCCGCGCCGCCGTAGGTGCCCTGATGCGGGCCGGTCAGGATCTCGACCTCGATCGCATAGACGCCGAATTTCGGTGGATGCAGCCCAGAGATCGACATGTTCGCGGTAGGGAAGCCCAGATCGCGACCGCGCTGGTCGCCCCGGATCACCTCGCCATCAATGCGGTGCCAGTGGCCCAGCATCCGCGCGGCGTCACGTGGGCGGCCTTCGGTCAGGGCTGTGCGGATTGCGGTCGAGCTGACCTCGCCCACGTCATCTGACATCAGGGGGGCGACGGTCACGCCGAATCCCAGTTCTTGCCCCAGCGTTTCCAACACGGCCGGTGTTCCCGCCCGGTCCTTGCCGAAATGGAAATCTGCGCCAACGAACACATGGGTCAGGCCCAGCCCGTCTACGATCACATCGCGGGCGAATTCTTCAGGTGTCAGCGCCGACAGCGTGTCGTTGAAGCTGAGTTCAAACAGCGCCTCGATCCCCAGCTTTTCCAGCCGGTGCGCGCGCGTGTCGGCGTTCATCAGGCGAAACGGAGGGGCTTTCGGGGCGAAGTATTCACGCGGATGAGGTTCGAACGTCATGACGCCCAAAGGGGCACCCAGTTCGGTCGCTTTCTGGCGCGCGATGTCGATGACATACTGGTGGCCCAGATGCACGCCATCGAAATTTCCGATGACAGCCGTGGCGCCCCGGTCAGATGGTTCAACAAACTGATAGTCACGAATGATCCGCATATTCTGGCCTTAGCGTTCCAGCGTGGCCTGTGCAAGCCCAAGGCGGCTTGCGGATCGAATTCGTGAAAGCTGCGCCTTAGTCCAGCTTGGCCGAAGGTGCGAGCACCTTTGCTTCGCCCTTTAGAACGGGTTTCCCATCCACAAGGCAAACGGTCTTCAGTGTAACCCGGCGTTTGGCGTGATCGATGTCCATAACGGTCACCTCGGCGCGCACGACGTCTCCGGGGCGTACGGGGGCCAGGAAGGTCAGTTGCTGACCCATATAGATGGTGCCATGCCCGGGCAGCTGTTCGCCAATCACGGCCGAGATCAGCCCAGCGCTGAGCATTCCGTGGGCGATGCGCCCCTCAAAGATCGTGTCTTTGGCAAATTCGTCATCCAGATGCACCGGATTGCGGTCGGTCGAGACCTCGGCAAACAGTTCAATGTCGCGGTCCGTCACTTCTTTGACGATGTGGCGCGACATACCAATTTCCAGCTCTTCAATGCAGATCGTTCCGCGTGGGAAGTTGTCCAACATTTTGTCCTCCGGGTAACAAATGGACGATTTGTCGTCCGTATCGGTAATAACATTACTTTGCAGTTGCAGAAAAAATCAAGGGGTAATCTGCGTAGAAATACCACATGACGCCCGCGTCAGGTGGCCGCAGTTGCACTGTAATCACCCGGGCGGGACCGCAGGAATGACTAAAAAACAGTCGCTTATATCAGCGTAGATAGCCGATCGCATAGGTCGGTGTAATCATCTGAGACTGGATATACTGATCCAGCGTGTCTGGATCGGGCTGAGACCGGGTTTGTGTCTCTTCGCGCGCTAGCCCGCCCGTGATGAAAAGAGAATCGATATCCTCGCCCAACGCGCCTTTAATGTCGGTCGCGATTCCATCGCCAATGGCCAGAATGCGATTGTCCGGTGTCGACCGCCCCTCGGCCACCATGCGGCGGCGGGCAAGGTCATAGATCGGGGGATGCGGCTTGCCGAAATACAAGCTCTCGCCGCCCATCTCGGCATACATTTTTGCCACGGCGCCTGCGCACCATTCGCGTGCTTCGCCACGGTCCACGATGATGTCTGGATTCGCGCAGAGCAGCTTTTGCCCCAACTGCTTTGCCATCATCAGGGCAGGGCGCAATTCTTCCAGATCGGCCATCGGATCGAAGGGCCCGCAGCAGACGATTCCCTCGGCCTCGGCCACCGGTACACGCGTGATGTCGACCGGGGTGTCGATCACCTCCATCGGCTCGAAGAAGCCCGCGTCCCGCTCCCATTCGCCCATGAAATAGACTTTGTTGCCAACCGCCCCAGTGAACATCGCGGCACGCGCGCTGTCGCCCGAGGTGGCGATGGTGTCATAGCAATCCGCGGGCACGCCGAAGTCCGGCAACTGCTCCATCACGCCCGCGCGGGGTTTGGGAGAATTCGTGACCAGCACCACATAGCCGCCATTTGCACGATAGGAGCGCAGGGCGGCGACGGCTTCGTCAAACGCGGTGATTCCGTTATGCACACAGCCCCACAGATCGACGAACAGGGCGTCGTAGTTGGCGGAAATCTCGGACAAGCTGGTGATGATACGGGTCATGGCGCGGTCTCCTTGGGTGTTGCGGGAGATATGGCAGAGGGGAGGCGGAGTGGCTAGGGGGAGTTGTATGGAATGCGTGTCCAGATCTATGCTGCGGTCGCGAGGATACATTCCCCGGAGGTAGCAGTTAGGAATAAGTGGCATGGCGTTTAAGCTCATCACGTAGACGAATGGCCATATGAGCTTGGAGTTCGATCAGAGTGACCTTCCAATCGTTGTTGAGGCGATTACGGCGCTATACAGAACGCCAGCTATGCGAAAGCAAGTTCTCTGCGAGCTTTGGGAGTTTGGAGGCGGGGAATTCATTTTTTACAACGAATGGGATCCTTGTCTGATCGCCCAATCTGAAGAAAGCAATGAAGTGCTTCAAAACCTCAATTCCGTTTTGCGAGAGCGGCCGTCGGGTTAGAGGTCTGCTCTCGAGGAATAGACAGTTCGCCCGACCGCCCCGTTTTGCCGGAGGCAAACACATGGTTTGACGGGCGGTGCCCTATGAAAGCTTTTATTTTCTCTGCAAGCCAATTGGCTCGGGATCAATTCCCCGCGCGCTGCATCATCATCATGTGAACTGCATGCATGCCCTGCGCCGCCATTGCCGAGACTTCCTGAGCGTGGGTCTGCAAGGCGGAAACAACATCAGGGTCGTCTGACGTCTGGGTCACGACAATGCCCTCGTCTGTCACCTCAATGGTGTTGGATATCGTCTCGGCGCGCTCAAAGAAGATGTTCAGGGTCTGGCTTTGAATGATGATTTTCGGATCGTCCTTACGCTCGACCCTGTCAATCATGCCTGCGACGTGACTGACAAGCACTTCCATAACCGCGGGGTCGGTTGATCGCGTCACTGTTCGAATGCCGTTGGGCAGGTCTTCAACCTCGCGTTCAAGCGTCGTGAAATTGCGAAACAGTATGGCCAGTTCCTGACTTTCCTCGGGCGTTGCATTCTCGCCGCGTAGCCCCGGCATGCGCATCTCGTCATGTCCGGTGCCGTCTGCGCCATGATTGTGCCCATGTCCGCCGTGACTCATCTGCGCATGGGCGCCAAGGCTTGCGGACAAGCTGACCGTTGTGATCAGGGCGATCGATCTAAGAGGTGAGGTCGTGGGCAGTCGGTGAAAGGGCAGGCGCATCTACGTTCCTTCAATAATATGTGCTGCATTCCTATCACATTCGCATGTGTCTGAGGAATGAGCTTTCCGTGAGGTGCGTGGAAACAAAAAAGCCCGCGCAAAAGCGCGGGCCTTCTAATTTTAAGGTGTCCGAAGTGACTTACACAACCAGGTTCGGAATGATCTGCTTTTTGCGGCTCATGATGCCGGGCAGGACAACGGCGTCGCCCTCGACGGTGGCGCCAAAGCTCTTTTCAGCTACGCCTTTGACCACGTCGTTCGGAATCAGCAGGGTGGCTTCTTCCTTCAGGATGTCCACGACGAACAGCAGAACCTCGTCCACGCCGTCTTCGGCAGCGACGGTTTTGAAGGTCTCGATCAGGCTTTCTTTGCGGCCCAGCGGGATTTCCGGTGCGGTGGTTTCCAGAACCGATACGCGGAACTTGGTGCCCGACACTTCGTATTCTTTCGAGTCCATGCGGATCAGTTCAGCATCCGAGAACTTGGACACGTCCGACTTGGCGGCGAACATCTCGGCTGCATATTCAGTGACGTTCACGCCCAGATCAGCGGCCAGAGCAGCCACAACTTCGCGGTCGCGGTCGGTGGTGGTGGGCGAACGGAATTCCAGCGTATCCGACAGGATGCAGGTCAGGGCAGCGCCTTTGATGTTTTCCGGCATCTTGGCAGCGTCGTCACCCATCAGGTCGTACATGATGGTCGCGGTGCAGGCCAGCGGACGGATGGTGATGTCGATCGGGCCTTTGGTTTCCAGACCGCCAACCAGCTTGTGGTGGTCGATGATGGCCTGAACGTCTGCGCCGTTGATGTTTGCGGGCAGCTCGGCGGGGTTGTTGGTGTCGACGATAACGCAAGCCTGATCGTCGGCCACGTCCTCGATGATGTCCAGCATGTCAAAGCCCCAGCGCTTCAGCATGAAGGCGGCTTCGGTGTTGGGCTGGCCAAGCAGAACCGGCTTGGCGTCGACGCCTTTCACTTCATTCAGGTACCAAGCCCAAACCAGTGGCGAGCCGGTCGAGTCGGTGTCGGGGGATTTGTGGCCGAATACGAGGGTTGTCATATGCATCATCCGTCTATGTGTGATCGTGTTGCGTGCCTTATAGAAAGGCCGATGCGCCTTGTCATCCCTGATAGGGCCAACATCTGTGCAGTTGCAGAAACCCTGTCATGTGTTGGGCGCAAACCACTTGCGGTCATCGGGCCGTGTGGTGAAACTGTTGGAACCTCTGCTTGAAAGAATGCCCTTGTGACCAAACCTGCTGAAACTGACCTATACGCCCCCGTCAAATCCTGGCTCGAGGGTCTTGGCTATGAGGTCAAGGCCGAGGTCGGGGCGGCGGATGTAGTGGCCCTACGCGAGGGCGACAGCGTACCGGTGATCGTCGAGCTGAAGGCGGGGTTCTCGCTGACACTGCTGCAGCAGGCCGTCGCGCGGCAAGCGATCAGCGATCTGGTTTATGTGGCCGTGCCGCGTTGGGCGGGCAAACCGGGGTGGCGGGCGTTCAAGGGAAATGTCGGGCTGTGCAAGCGGTTGGGACTGGGCGTTGTCTCGGTCCGATTGAAGGATGGGGTCGTGCAGGTACACGCCGATCCGGGCCCGTTTCAGCCGCGCAAGTCCAAGGTGAAGGCCAAGCGGCTTTTGTCCGAATTCGCCCGGCGCGAAGGGGATCCGAATACCGGTGGCACCAACGGCAAGCTCGTCACGGCCTATCGACAGGACGCCGAGAAGTTGCGCGCCTATCTGGCCGAGCATGGCCCAAGTCGCGGAGCGGAGGTTGCCAAGGCAACGGGCGTAGGGAAGGCGACCAACATGATGGCGATCAACCATTATGGGTGGTTCGCACGGGTCGAGCGTGGGATTTATGACCTGACGCCAACGGGGCGTGACCCGGAATGATCCTGCATGGAACTGCGGACCACTGCTTAGTCTGATGATTTTGATCAGGATCAAGTTGCGCTTGTGGTGAGGCGCGCTAGAACGGCGGGATAACTCAAGGACACGCCCATGCGCCCGCTTCTGACAATTGCCCTTCTGGCCGCCACGGCCTCTCCTGTATTTGCGTTCGACACGCTAGAGGAACTGGGCGAGGCACTGTTCTTTGATGTGAACCTGTCTAAGAACCGCACACAATCCTGTGCAACTTGCCATGATCCCGAATTCGCCTTTGTCGACCCGCGCGAGACGACTACCGGACGTGCCGTGTCCTTGGGAGATGATGGCGAAAGCCTTGGCGATCGCAGCGCACCTACTGCCGGTTACGCGATGTTCACACCGGACTTCGAGCAGTTGGACGTTTCCGCATGGCGCGGAGGGATGTTCTGGGATGGTCGTGCCGCCGGACTGGCCGGGCAGGCGGGTGGGCCGCCCCTGAACCCAATTGAAATGGGGATGCCGGACAAAACCTCGGTTGTCGCACGTCTGCAAGAGGACGCGGACTATGTCACGTCGTTCAAGGCGCTGTTTGGGGACGGGATCTGGGCGTCGGATGACGCGGCCTATGACGCGATGACACAAGCGATCGCCGCGTTTGAAAGCACGCCGCTTTTCGCGCCCTTTGACAGCAAATACGACCGCTTCCTGCGGGGCGAGGTCGAATTGACGCCAGAAGAAGAGCTGGGGCGCGTTCTGTTCACCTCGCAGCAGTTCACCAACTGCAACCTGTGCCACCAACTACGCCCGTCCCCCATCGCGCCGGACGAGACGTTCACGAATTACGAGTATCACAATATCGGCGTTCCGGTGAATGCTGCGGTGCGTGCGGCAAACGGTGCATCAGGCTTGGATGCCGGGTTGCTCGCCAATCCCGATGTCGACGCGGCCTCAGCCGCCGGTCGTTTCAAAGTGCCCACCCTGCGCAATGTGGCCGTGACCGGTCCCTATATGCACAACGGTGTGTTCAAGGATCTGCGCACGGTGGTGCTGTTTTATAACAAGTACAACACCAGGAACCCGGATCGGCAGATCAATCCGGAAACCGGAAAACCATGGGCGATGCCAGAGATTCCGCAAAACCTGTCCGTTATGGAGCTGACCGAAGGCCCTGCTTTGGATGATCGACGGATTGATGCGTTGGTCGCATTCATGAAGACGCTGACGGATCAGCGATACGAGCATTTGCTGGAAGACTAAGGTGCTTGCTGCGTTGCAGCGTCGAAAATTGCCCGGCCCTTGTTGACTCCCTTATTTGCCAACCCTAACTATGCGCCGTTAGCACTCGCATCAGGTGAGTGCTAAAGGAACGTAAACTGAGCTTAGGGAGTCTCAGAAATGGCTTTTACCCCGCTGCATGACCGCGTGCTTGTTCGCCGCGTTGAGAGCGACGAAAAAACCGCTGGTGGTCTGATCATTCCGGAAAGCGCTAAGGAAAAACCGGCCGAAGGTCTGGTTGTGGCCGTAGGCGCTGGCGCCAAGGACGACGACGGCGATCGCATCGCAATGGACGTCAAAGAAGGCGACAAGATCCTTTTCGGCAAATGGTCCGGCACCGAAATCACCGTCGACGGTGAAGAGCTGCTGATCATGAAAGAAGCCGACATCATGGGCATCCTGTCCTGATCGTCTGCTGACTGAGTTATCTGAATTACACGAATTTACTGGAGTAAGCTAAATGGCTGCTAAGGACGTAAAGTTCGCTACCGATGCCCGCAATGCAATGCTGCGCGGCGTCAACGTACTGGCTGACGCTGTCAAAGTGACCCTGGGCCCGAAAGGCCGCAACGTGGTTCTGGACAAGTCGTTCGGTGCCCCGCGCATCACCAAAGACGGTGTGTCGGTTGCCAAAGAGATCGAGCTGGAAGACAAGTTCGAAAACATGGGCGCGCAGATGGTCAAAGAAGTGGCTTCGCGCACCAATGACGAAGCTGGCGACGGCACCACCACTGCAACCGTTCTGGCCCAAGCGATTGTTCGCGAAGGCCTGAAGCAGGTTGCAGCTGGCCTGAACCCGATGGATCTGAAGCGCGGCATCGACCTGGCAACTGCTAAAGTTGTTGAAGGCATCAAAGCTTCGGCGCGTGACGTTGCAGACAGCGACGAAGTTGCACAGGTTGGCACCATCTCGGCCAACGGCGAAGCCGAAATCGGCCAGCAGATCGCAGACGCGATGCAAAAAGTTGGCAACGAAGGCGTTATCACCGTTGAAGAGAACAAGGGTCTGGAAACCGAGACCACTGTTGTTGAAGGCATGCAGTTCGACCGCGGTTACCTGTCGCCGTACTTCGTGACCAACCCCGACAAGATGATTGCTGATCTGGACGACTGTCTGGTTCTGCTGCACGAGAAGAAACTGTCGTCGCTGCAGTCGATGGTTCCGCTGCTCGAGCAGGTAATCCAGTCGCAGAAGCCTCTGCTGATCATTGCTGAAGACGTTGAAGGCGAAGCTCTGGCAACTCTGGTTGTCAACAAGCTGCGCGGCGGCCTGAAAATCGCTGCTGTTAAAGCTCCGGGCTTTGGCGATCGTCGTAAAGCCATGCTGCAGGACATCGCGATCCTGACCGGCGGCCAGGTGATCTCGGAAGATCTGGGCATGAAGCTCGAGTCCGTCACCATGGACATGCTGGGCACAGCCAAGAAGATCGAAATCACCAAAGACGAAACAACCATCGTCGACGGTGCTGGCGAGAAAGCCGAGATCGAAGCACGTGTTGCTCAGATCCGCACCCAAGCCGAAGAAACCACCTCGGACTACGACCGTGAGAAGCTGCAAGAGCGCGTTGCCAAACTGGCAGGCGGTGTTGCTGTAATCCGCGTCGGTGGCATGACCGAAGTGGAAGTGAAAGAGCGTAAGGACCGTGTGGACGATGCTCTGAACGCGACCCGCGCTGCTGTTCAAGAAGGCGTCATCGTTGGTGGTGGTGTTGCTCTGGTTCAGGCCGGTAAGGCTCTGGTTGGCCTGGAAGGCGCGAACTCGGATCAGAACGCTGGTATCGTGATCGTGCGCAAGGCCATCGAAGCGCCGCTGCGTCAGATCGCTGAAAACGCTGGTGTTGACGGCGCTGTAGTTGCTGGCAAAGTTCGCGAAAGCGACGACACTTCGTTCGGCTTCAACGCTCAGACCGAAGAATATGGCGACATGTTCTCGTTCGGCGTGATCGACCCGGCCAAAGTGACCCGCACCGCTCTGGAAGACGCTGCTTCCATCGCTGGTCTGCTGATCACCACCGAAGCCATGGTTGCTGACAAGCCGTCGAAAGACGGTGGCGCAGGCGCTGGCATGCCCGACATGGGCGGCATGGGCGGCATGGGCGGCATGATGTAATCAGAATTCGCCAAGCGAATTCTGTTGCGACAGGCGATTGGCCATTAGGCCAATCCGCCACTAGCCAAACAGTCCAAAGACTTAGAGCAAAGGCGTCCCACGGGGCGCCTTTGTTACGTTTGGGGGGTGTCAGGCAACCACGCGTACTGGGAACAGGCGGTCATAACCCAAGGTGAACGCATAGGTATAGAAGACGACGAAAGTGGTTACGGTCAGATCGGTGGCAATGGCCTCGATCAGCCCAAGCTGCAGCCACCACATGTAAATCGGAAGGGATGTGACCAGCAGGGTCAGCTCGAACCCTGTCGCGTGCAAAAGCCGCCCAATGACAGAGCGATCAGAGGAAATCCGGCCAGCGCGGGCATCTACGCGATCAAAGACCCAGTTATACACAAGGTTCAGAGCCATTGCCTTGAGGGAGAGGACCAGCCCCAACGCTCCGATTTCATGCACGCCTTTGTCAAAATAGATCGCGCCCACGGGCACAAGAAATGCCATCAAGATCAGCTCGAAACTGATGGTGTATCTCAGCCGATCGCGGCCGCTACGCATGGGAGTGTCCATCGGGTGCCCTTTCTTTTTCACCCTTCATCTATCAAAGATACTGCGGTAATAAAGTTCGTATGTATCTAATAATGAGATAGGTCATGGTGTCACAAGACGGGCTTACAGCGTTCATGCTGGCTGCAGAACTTGGATCCTTCTCGGCGGCCGCGCGTCGCATAGGGAAGGTGCAATCCGCCATCTCTACCGCCATCGCCAATCTCGAGATCGATACGGGTGTCACTTTGTTCGACCGCTCTGGGCGTTTGCCAGTGCTGACGGATGAGGGGCGGGCGCTGCTACCCTATGCGCGCGCGATTTCACTTGGGCAGAAAGAACTGATGGCCAAGGCGGGATCTTTGTCCGAGGGGATTGAGCACCGGTTGAGTGTGGCGATCGAGCAAGGGCTGAGCCTGCCGCCGGTTCTGGATGCGCTTTCGGAATTTGCCCAGAAGTTTCCTACGGTCGAACTTGAACTGCTGTCTCCGGGGGTGAATGACACCCCTGAACTTCTGATCTCTGGCCGAACTGATTTGGGGCTGATGTCCGAGCAAGAAAGCTATCCACTGGGGTTTCAGTTTCGTGGTGTCGGACATACGGCCCTCGTTATGGTGTGCTCGCCCACGTATCCCCTTGCTGGTGTGCAGCCCGTTGATCTAAAGGCGTTGCGTGAACACCGGCAGATTGTCCTGCATAGTCGGTCGAAGGGGCGGGATGGTTCCTATGGAAACATGAAGAGCCCGCTGCTGTGGGAGGCTGAAAACTCAAGCCTTATCGTGGAAATGGTAAAATCCGGCTTGGGCTGGGCCGAGCTTCCCTACACGGTTGTCCATGACCCGATATCGCAAGGCAGGTTGACCAAGTTGTCGACGAGCTTTCAGCAAAGTGATGATCTTGCGGGTGTTGATGTCGTCTGGACCGAGCGCCGGGGATTGGGTGCGGCAGGAAGTTGGCTGCGAGATCGCCTGATGACTTTGCCTCAAGAAGCGTGGCGGGGGTAAGATCCCATCTGGAAATCCATTGGAATTCTTGCGATCCCCTCTTACAAATTCTATGACACGACCTATGTTAAGGTTGATAACATCAATTGATTTGGCAGGGGACAGCCATGTTTCGTTCAATCCTTCTTCTTTGCGCTACACTGATCGCAACTCCGGCACTTGCGGACGAGGTCTATCGCTTTGGCGACGACGCTTACATCGCAGGGGATAATGTCACCCTGTCAGGCGATGCCGTGGATGACGCATTTGTGGCTGGTAATACGGTGGTGATTTCGGCGCCTGTTACCGGAAGCGCCCATGCCGGCGGTCGTTCGGTTTCGATCTCGGCACCGGTGGGACAAAGCCTGTATGCAGCAGGCATGAACGTCAATGTCTCGGCCCCGGTCGGCGGAGACGCGCAACTGCTTGGCGATACGGTTCTGGTGACTGCCCCGATCTCGGGTGATTTGCGTCTGGGTGCTCAACGCGCCGAGATCACAGCACCTGTAGGTGACGATGCGCTGATTGCGGCCGAACATATCCTTCTGACCGAGGTGATTGCAGGTGATGCCAGCTTCGCCACGAAATCTATCAGCTTCGGTGAAAATGCTCGTATCGAGGGCACGCTTTATCTTTACGCGGATGAGCCAGAGGCGATTGAGATCCCGGCGCATGTTGTTCCCGCTGACCGGATCGAACGTCACGATGCGGATGCATTTGATCCCACGGCTGATCCCGACGGCGGTGCCACTGCGCAACCCAGCAGTGGTGGTTGGGCATCTTGGCTTGGCAGCAAGGTGACCGCAATTCTCATCCTGACGGCCGTTGCGACTTTGATCGCTGCACTGGCCCCCTCATTCCTGATGAACCTGCGCGAGCGCACGCTGGAAACGCCGATGCGCGCTTTGTGGATGGGGTTCCTGTCGATCTCGGCACTGGCCGGATCTCTGTTCCTGTTTGCACTGACGGGCTATGGCATCTTGCTGGTTCCGGCCTCGATCGTGTTGGCGGTGTTGCTTGGGGTCGCGGGCTACGTGATTGGCACCTACATTCTGGGTGTTGGCGTGATGAGCGCACTCAGTCGTCCGCTGCCCGAAACCCTGTCGGAACGCGCAATCGCTGCAGCAATTGGTGCGGTTTCAGTCACCTTGTTGGCCTTGATCCCCGTGATCGGTTGGATTGGCGTGCTTGCGATCGCTGTGGTCGGGGCAGGGGCGTTGATTATCCGCTGGTTTGCGCCGGGATTTTATACCGAGATGCGCTGAACCGTGCCCATCGGGTGACCGTCTGGCCTATCGGCTCGAACCCTTGTGTTGATACCGGTATCCTAACCCCATGAGATTGACCCCAGTATTTGCCCTTTTGATCGCCCTAGGCAGCGCGCTTCCCGCTCGTGCGGATTGTGTCGTGCTGTTGCATGGGCTTGCGCGATCAGCCTCGTCGATGTGGGTGATGGAGGAAGCCTTGGAGGCCGCAGGCCATAAGGTGATCAACCTTGGTTATCCATCGACCAAAGCCGAGATCCCCGTTCTGGCAAATTCTGCCATTCCCCCTGCCGTCGCAGCTTGTGGCGACGAACGATTGCACTTCGTAACCCACTCGATGGGGGGCATCCTTGTGCGTGTCTGGCTGGATGACAATCGCCCCAAAAACCTGGGCCGGGTTGTGATGTTGGCCCCGCCCAATCAAGGGTCAGAGCTGGTGGACGAATTTGCCGAGCTAGAGCCGTTTGAATGGATCAATGGCCCGGCCGGGTTGCAGCTGGGCACGGGTGAGGATTCGGTTCCCAATCAAACGGGCCGCGCCCAGTTCGAGCTGGGCGTTATCGCCGGAAACCGGTCGCTAAACCCGATCTATTCGGCAGTGATCGACGGCGCGGATGATGGGAAGGTCTCGGTTGAAAGTACTCGGGTCGAGGGGATGGATGACCACATCACCCTTCCCGTGACCCACACCTTCATGATGGTGAACCCGCTGGTCATCACGCAGGTCGAGAACTTCCTGCGCGATGGTGAATTCGAACATGGTCTGACCTTGGCCGAGGTATTGGACCGTATCGCCATCGAAGCGGGCTATCGTAAAAAATCACCGTGACGGCGTCCGTTGACGAAAGATAGATCAGGCGGCGATTACACCGCCTGACTATGCCCGCTTTCATTCACCTCGTAGGCGTCAAAGTGACGGGCGATGATACGTGCAAGCGGGCGGGATTCGTCGCGGATGGTCAGGACGTTGTCCACCAGATCCGTTGTGCCGGGCATCGCTTCCTCAAGCCCATCGACCCACTCCAGCAGCGTCTCAATCGGAAGTGACTGTTCCTTGGCCAGCGCCGCAAGGTCTGCGCGGAAGTAGCACAGAAGGTCTTCGATCACGCGGCCGCGCGCGATGTCATCACCTTCAAACGTGTGCCCCTTGGCGGCGGTCAGCTGCCCGTCACGCGCGGCAGCTTGATATTTGGCGGTAGCAGGCTGGTTTTGCACATACCCCTGCGGATAACGTGCGATCGAGCTTGCACCCACGCCCATCAGCACTTCGGACGCATCCTCGGTATAGCCTTGGAAGTTCCGCTTCATCGTGCCGGCTTTGTGCGCCTTGGCCAACCCGTCCGTGGGTAGGGCAAAGTGGTCGATGCCAATCTCGTCATAGCCACTTGCCACAAATAGGTCGCGGGCGGCGTTGAACAGCTCCAACCGTGCTTCCGCAGACGGCAGGGCTTCGGTGGGGATCAGGGTCTGGCGACGTGCCATCCACGGCACGTGGGCATAGCCAAAAAGCGCCACACGATCCGGGCCAAGGCTGATCAGCTTTTCAACCGAATCCGTGACGCGCGCGACATTCTGGTGGGGCAGGCCGTACAGGATATCCATGTTCAGGCTGTCGATGCCACGGGCGCGCAGACCGTCCACAGCATCCTTGGTGATTTCATAGCTTTGCGGACGTCCAATGACCTCTTGGATCATCGGATCGAAATCCTGCACGCCAATCGAAGCGCGGTTCATTCCGGCTGCGGCCAAGGCGTCAAGACGGGCATCGTCCACTTCAGAGGGGTCAATCTCGACCGAGAACTGAGCGCCCTCGGCAAGGGGCATCGTGTTCAGAATGGCGTCGGTCAGATCGGCGATCATCTCGGGTTGCAACAATGTAGGTGTACCGCCACCCCAGTGCAGGTGCTCGATCTCGATCCCGGGAGCCAGAAGCGACTTGATCGTAGCAAGCTCACTTTTCAGGCTATCCACGTAGGCGGCGACGGGTTCAGCTGTCGACGTGCCTTGGGTGCGACAGGCGCAGAACCAACACAGACGCCGGCAAAACGGAATGTGTACGTAAAGCGAGACTTTATTGCCTGCGGGGATCGCGCTGATCCAATTCGCAAGTGTCTCGGGGCCGAAGCCTGCCTTGAAATGAGGCGCGGTCGGGTAACTTGTGTAGCGGGGGACGCGCGCGTCAAAAAGACCAAGGCGTTTCAGTTGCGTAAGTGTCTGCATTCGAATACGCTGTAACATCAAACGCGCTGCATACTTTGATCAGGATCAAAGCAAGATACTTCTCTTGTTCAGGAAGCCATGAACGATACCAGTTTCAACTCTAGAGATTGCGGGACTTGCCCGATTCGCCATCGTGCCGTGTGTTCACGCTGCGAACCGGATGAGTTGGAGCATCTCGACGATATTAAATACTATCGCACCTACGAAGCGGGCCAACCTGTCATTTGGGCGGGTGACCCGATGGAGTTCGTGGCCAGCGTGGTCACTGGGATCGCAACGCTAAGCCAGACGATGGAAGATGGTCGAACTCAGATGGTCGGTCTGTTGCTGCCCTCTGATTTCATCGGCCGCCCCGGTCGCGAGCACGCGCCCTTTGACGTGGTCGCAGTTACTGACCTGACCTTGTGTTGCTTCCGTAAGAAGCCCTTTGAAGATCTTATGGGCTCGACCCCATCGATTGGCGGGCGGCTGTTGCAGATGACGCTGGATGAACTGGACAGCGCACGCGAATGGATGTTGGTTCTGGGGCGCAAAACCGCACGTGAAAAGATTGCCAGCCTTGTCATGATCATTGCCCGCCGGGATGCGGCGCTGCATAAGCGGCTGCCCAAAGATGGCATGGAATTTGATCTGCCGCTGACACGCGAAGCAATGGCAGACTACCTTGGCCTGACGCTGGAAACTGTGAGCCGCCAAATCTCGGCCCTGAAGAAGTCGGGTGTGATCCAACTGCAAGGCAAGCGCCAAGTGCACATCCCCGACCTGCAAAGACTGGTGTCCGAGACCGGGGATGATGTGGACGGCGGCCATATTTTCTAGACCGCCGACCAGCGAGCTTTAGTGCGCCATCAGTACCGGAACTGCGGCAACTTCCAGCATATGCCGGGTAGCACCGCCCAGAATCGATTCGCGGAAGCGCGAGTGGCCATAGGCCCCCATCACGATCAGGTCTGCATTCTTGTCACTGGCGTGGCGGTTCAGAATGTCGGCAATGCGCGGCATGGTTTTTGCCAGAACCGAAACTTCGGCCCTTACACCGTGACGTGCCAGCATCTGACTGAGCGCCCCGCCCGGGTCCGACCGCTCAGGCCCGTGCTGAGGCGGGTCAATGACAGCGATCGAGATTGATTCGGCTGCCTTCAAGAACGGCATGGCGGCGCGAATCGCGCGTAGCGATTCGGTGCTTTCATTCCAGGCGATCACCACATTTGAGGGAGGTTCCGACATCGAAACGTCATCGGGCAGCACCAGAACCGGTACGCCGCCGTCAAACATGGCGCTTTCGATAATGGCCTCGGAATTGTGGCCGCGGCCTTCACCATAGGGGCGAGGTAGGATGACTAAATCTGCGAATCGTGAGCGGTGCGACACCACATGGTTCAACGTGACCGATTGTGTCGCCAGTGCTGCCGACGACCAAGGCGTCACATTCGACGCAAGAATTTGTCTGATGTTTTGCTCTAGCGCTTCGATGTCTTCCCGTACCTGAGCGATGTTATCCTGCACCATCATCGCGGATGCCCCGGCGTAGTAAAACCCTTGCTGCGAAGGGTCTATACCAAGGCACAAGGCTTCGAGATGTGCGTCGAAACGCTCGGACAGACAACGGGCTGTATCCAGTGCAGGACGGAACAGCGTGTCGTCTGATATGATTGTCATAATCGTTTTGTAGTCCATGTCAGGCCTCCAGCGAGTGTCACTGGAAGGGTGCCAAGCCTTCACATGTGACGCTTTGACATGGGTCAATCGCCGAAAACTGCCTAGGTGCGGCAAGTTTTGACATGGATCAAGGCGAGGGGAAGGGGTTAAGTCCAAACCGACGAAAGTCGAAAGGTGCCCTGAGTCTATTTAGGATCGTGTGGGCACAAGACAATGACGAAGGGACGCAAAATGTGGGATTACCTCAAACTGGTGATTTTCGCGCTAATAACAGTATTGGCCGCAATCGCCGCAAGCTATGCCCGCGACGTAGCCTACCAAGTACACGCTATTTTGGTAGTTCTGATCGCGGCTGGCCTGTTCGTTTACACACTTCGAGGTGTGGGAAGCGAAAAGGTCGTTGAAACCGGATATATGGATGGGCCCATTCGCGTGGGCGTTGCCTTGACCGCCTTTTGGGGCGTCGTAGGCTTTCTTGTCGGAACGTTTATCGCGTTCCAGCTGGCCTTCCCTGACCTGAACTTTGCCTGGGCCGAGGGTTATTTGAACTTTGGACGCCTGCGCCCACTGCACACTTCTGCAGTGATTTTCGCATTTGGCGGCACGGCTCTGATCACCAGCTCGTTCTACGTGGTGCAGCGCACCTCGGGTGCACGTCTTTGGGGCGGTAACTTGGGTTGGTTCGTATTCTGGGGCTATCAGATTGTAATCCTGCTGGCTGCAACCGGCTATTTGCTGGGCGCGACGCAGTCGAAAGAATATGCCGAACCCGAGTGGTACACCGACCTTTGGCTGACCATTGTTTGGGTGGCTTACTTGGTGGTCTTCATGGGCACGCTGATGAAGCGGAAAGAACCGCACATCTACGTCGCCAACTGGTTCTTCCTGTCGTTCATTGTCACCGTTGCCATGCTGCACGTTGTCAACAACCTGTCGATCCCGGTCTCGATCTTCGGTTCGAAGTCGGTTCAGGTCTTCGCCGGTGTGCAAGACGCCATGACGCAGTGGTGGTATGGCCACAACGCCGTTGGCTTCTTCCTGACCGCTGGCTTCCTTGGCATGATGTACTACTTCGTACCGAAGCAGGCTGAACGCCCTGTCTTCTCGTACAAGCTGTCGATCATCCACTTCTGGGCCCTGATCTTCCTGTACATCTGGGCTGGTCCGCACCACCTGCACTACACCGCTCTGCCGGATTGGGCTTCGACCCTTGGCATGGTGTTCTCGATCGTGCTGTGGATGCCCAGCTGGGGTGGTATGATCAACGGTCTGATGACCCTGTCGGGTGCATGGGACAAACTGCGTACCGACCCGGTTATCCGTATGATGGTTGTGTCCATCGGCTTCTACGGCATGTCGACCTTCGAAGGTCCGATGATGTCGATCCGCGCCGTGAACTCGCTGTCGCACTACACTGACTGGACCATTGGTCACGTACACTCTGGTGCTCTTGGCTGGAACGGTATGATCACCTTCGGGATGCTGTACTTCCTGGTCCCCAAACTGTGGAACCGCGCAGGCCTGTACAGCCAGAAACTGGTAAGCTGGCACTTCTGGCTCGCCACCATCGGTATCGTGCTCTACGCCGCGTCGATGTGGGTAACCGGTATCATGGAAGGCCTGATGTGGCGTGAAGTTGATGCGCAAGGCTTCCTGGTGAACTCGTTCGCAGACACTGTTGCCGCTAAGTTCCCGATGTATGTGGTTCGCGGCCTGGGCGGGGTTCTGTTCCTCGGTGGTGCTCTGATCATGTGCTACAACCTCTGGATGACCGTGAAGCGTGCACCGGCTGCTGAAGCAGCAGGCGACGCAGCAGCGGCACCGGCAGAATAAGGAGGGAATGACTAATGGGAATTCTCGACAAACACGGCGTTATTGAGAAAAACGCCACCATTCTTCTGGTCGGTAGCCTTCTGGTTGTGACCGTGGGTGGCATCGTAGAGATCGCACCGCTCTTCTACCTCGAAAATACAATCGAGGACGTGGAAGGCATGCGCCCCTACTCGCCGCTCGAGCTTGAGGGCCGGAACATCTATATCCGCGAGGGCTGCTATGTCTGTCACTCGCAGATGATCCGCCCGATGCGTGATGAAGTTGAGCGTTATGGCCACTACAGCCTTGCGGCTGAAAGCCAGTACGACCACCCGTTCCAGTGGGGCTCCAAGCGGACAGGGCCTGACCTTGCCCGCGTCGGTGGCCGCTACTCGGACGAATGGCATGTAGATCACCTGGTTGATCCGCAGTCGGTCGTACCGCCCTCGGTGATGCCGAAATATGCTTTCCTTTTGGATAAGCTGATCGAGCCGAAATACATCCAGGACGTGATGAAGACGAACCGGATCGTGGGTGTACCTTACACCGACGAACAGATCGCAAACGCGGAAGCAGACTGGCTGAGCCAAGCTGATCCCGATGGCGACAATTCGGACGTCGATGCGCTCCAGGCTCGCTATCCGAAGGCGCAAGCGCGCAACTTCGATGGCAAGCCGGGTGTGTCCGAGATGGACGCGCTGATCGCCTATATGCAGATGTTGGGTACTCTGGTCGACTTCTCGACTTTCACACCTGACGCAAGCCGGTAAGGAGCTGGGATGATGGACACCTATGGTATTATGCGTGCCTTCGCAGACAGTTGGTTCCTGATCGCGATGTTCGCCTTTTTCGTCGGGGCAGCTTTATTTGCGTTCCGCCCGGGATCGAACAAGGTCCACAAGGATATCGCGAACATCCCCTTCCGCCATGAAGACAAACCTGCCGGTGACCGGGACTGATGTTCCCGGGCGCTCAGCTCAAAAGGAGTTGCGGCAATGAGTAAGAAACCTGTTGAAAAGAAAGAGCCCGAAACCACGGGCCACGAATGGGACGGCATTCAGGAGTTTAACAACCCGCTGCCCCGTTGGTGGGTCTGGGTATTCTACCTGACGATCGTTTGGGGGATCTGGTACACAATCGCCTATCCTGCATGGCCGATGATCAAGGGCGCCACCGCTGGCTACCTTGGCTTCTCGACCCGCGCGGAAGTTGCCGAAGAAATCGATCGCTTCAAGGGCATGAACAGTGAATTGGAAGCCCAGCTGGCTTCTGCTGACCTGACCACGCTGAGCCAAGGTTCGGATCTGCACAACTACGCCATTCAGTCTGGCCGTGCGACCTATGCCACTTGGTGTTCGCAGTGTCACGGTTCGGGCGCGAACGGTGCCGTTGGCTACCCCAACCTGCTGGACAATGACTGGCTTTGGGGCGGTACGCTGGAAGACATCCAGACGACTGTGGCTCACGGCATTCGTTCGGAAGATGACGATGACACTCGTTATTCGGAAATGCCCGCCTTCGGTGACGACTATCTGAGCGATGAAGAAATCGCACAGGTTGTGGCCTATGCCATGTCGCTGTCGCCAGTCACCAAAGATGCTGCTGACATGTCGTTGGTTGCTGATGGTGCTGTGGTCTACGAAGACAACTGCTCGTCCTGCCACATGGAAGACGGCATGGGTGATCGCGCCCAAGGTGCTCCGAACCTGACCGACGCCATCTGGCTGTTCGGCGAGGACAAAGACACGATCACGTCGATCGTTTCTGAAGGCCCCTACGGCGTTATGCCGGCCTGGAGCGGCAAGCTGACCGACAGCCAGATCAACGCTGTTTCGGCTTACATCCACCAGTTGGGCGGCGGCGAATAAGCCACCGGCACTGGACCAAGACCTTTGTCTGAGCGCGGACGCGCTCGGGCACACCAAGTTCCGGGGCCTCACTCCCCGGTCGAAGGCACCGACCTCTGATCCTGTTCGCGCGTTTCTCCGAGGTCGGTGCCGACAAATTCCAAACCCGGGTGCATGGCGCCCGGGTTTTCTTTTTTAGGGGTGCGGAAGAATCAGATTTTCATGCACAATGTCGAAATCGTTCCCTTTCCCTGCGACCTTTTTGCACTGCGACACTGTGCAAACTCGTAGTTTCTCAGGGGCTTAGATAGGCAGTCGGTGAAAGCCTTCAGAAAAAGTCTTGATCCACATCAATGCTTAGATCTGGAATAGTTCCTAAGTGGAACCACAAGCGAAACACAGGATCCGAGAAACAGTCATGTCTGACGCCCCAGAACAGCTATACGCCCCGCGCGAGCCAATCTTCCCGAAACGGGTAAAGGGCACCTTCCGTAGCCTTAAGTGGTGGATCATGGGGATCACCCTTGGCATCTACTATCTTGCACCGTGGATCCGTTGGGATCGTGGGCCGAACCTGCCAGATCAGGCGATCCTGGTGGACATGGCCAGCCGCCGTTTCTTCTTCTTCTGGATCGAAATCTGGCCGCATGAGTTCTATTTCATCGCGGGTCTTTTGATCATGGCGGGGCTTGGGTTGTTCCTGTTCACATCGGCCGCGGGCCGGGTCTGGTGCGGCTATACCTGCCCACAGACAGTGTGGACCGATCTGATGATCCTTGTGGAACGTTGGATCGAAGGCGACCGGAACGCCCGGATCCGCCTGCAACGCCAGAAATGGGACGGCGAGAAAATCCGCAAGCGCCTGATCAAGTTCACGTCTTGGATGCTGATCGCTGTCGCCACAGGCGGCGCGTGGGTCTTCTATTTTGCCGATGCGCCAACGCTTTTGGTGGATCTGGTGACCGGTCAAGCGCACCCGCTGGCCTATTCGACGGTATTGGTGCTGACGCTGACCACCTTCTTCTTTGGTGGTATCGCCCGCGAGCAGATCTGTATCTATGCCTGCCCATGGCCGCGTATCCAGGCTGCGATGATGGACGAAGACACCATCACCATCGCGTATCGCGAATGGCGTGGGGAGCCGCGAGGACGCGGCAAGAAGCGGGACGATCTGGGCGATTGTATCGACTGTAACGCCTGTGTCGCTGTCTGCCCGATGGGGATCGACATTCGCGACGGCCAGCAGATGGAATGCATCACCTGCGGCCTGTGCATCGACGCCTGTGACGAGATGATGGTGAAGGTTGGCAAGGAACGTGGCCTGATCGACTATCTTGCGCTGAAAGACGAGTCGTACGAGCGCGCTGGGAACCAGAAAATCCCGGTGATGAAGCATCTGCTGCGTCCGCGCACCATTCTGTACACGTCGCTTTGGACACTTGTTGGGGTCGCCCTGACCGTGGCGCTGTTTGCACGTCCCAAGGTGGATGTCACCATTCGCCCCGTGCGTAACCCGACCTATGTGACGCTGTCGGACGGCTCGATCCGCAACACCTATGACGTGGGTGTTCGCAACCGCCACGGCGAAGAATGGCCCTATTACTTCACCCTGACCGATGGCAGCGCCCTGACGGTAGAACTGGAAGGCACGGACAAACTTGTGCTAGTAGCTCCGCCTGATACCGAGGCAAAACAGCGTGTCTACGTTGTTGCACCTCCGGGAACGGAAGCCGCCAAGCTGGACCGTACTGACCTGCGCATCTGGGTCGTGGACGGCGTGACCGGAGACCGTGCTCACCTTGACACTGTCTTTAACGGAAGAGGGCGCTAAGCCATGGCTGAGAAGACTGAGAAGAAAGAGTTCGAACTGACTGGCAAACATGTTCTGGCCATCGTGGTCACTGCATTCTCGGTCATCATCGGTGTGAATGTTTTCATGGCCTATTCGGCCGTGGGAACATTCCCCGGGCTGGAAACTAAGAATTCCTACGTGGCCAGCCAGAAATTCGACGCCCAGCGTACCGCGCAAGAGGCGCTTGGTTGGGATGTTGCTGCCCGGATCGAAGGCGAGACGCTGTTTCTGGACATCAAGGACGTGAACGGCGACGCCGTGACCGTTGCGTCGCTTTATGGCCTTCTGGGCCGGGCGACACATGTGAACGAAGATCAGGAACCGGCCTTCAGCCAAAGCTCGACTGGGGTCTATACGGCGCAAGTCGGCAAGCTGGGTGGGGGCAACTGGAACCTGCGTATGAATGCCGTGGCCGAAGACGGCACCAGCTTTCAGCAACGTATCCCGATCTTTCTGAAAGCCAACTAGGCTTTCTTCTGACGCGCGAACAAGGAAAACACTATGGCTGCTCCGATTTCTGCCTGTCCGGCCTGTGACGCTGCCCCGCTTGCTGAAGCACAGGCGGGCAAGGGCTATCGTGGCAATGGGATGGAAGCGAAGCGGATCATGCTGTCGCTGCCTCAGATCTATTGTGCGGCCTGTATTGCGGGCGTCGAACGTGGTCTGGCCAAGCAGGATGGCGTGCGCGCCGCGCGTGTAAACCTGACGCTGAAACGTGCCGTTGTAGATGTGGACCCGGATATCGAGGCACAGACGCTTGCCGATTACCTGACGGGTATCGGGTTCGAAGCCTACGAGTTGGATCCAGGTCAGCTGACCGGGACCGCGACGGACAAGCACGGCAAAGACCTTCTGATGCGTTTGGGCGTATCGGGCTTTGCGATGATGAACGTGATGCTTCTAAGTGTTGCGGTCTGGTCCGGTGCCACCGATGCCACACGCGATCTGTTTCACTGGATCAGCGCAGGCATCGCCATTCCGACGGTTGGCTTCTCTAGCCAGGTGTTTTTCAAATCCGCGTGGTCGGCCCTTCGGGTTCGCCGCTTGAACATGGATGTGCCGATTTCACTGGCAATCCTTCTGGCGCTAGGCATGTCGATTTACGAGACAATGCACTCGGGCGCCCACGCCTATTTTGATGCGGCGCTGTCGCTGACCTTCTTCCTGTTGGCGGGTCGTTATCTGGACTATCGCACCCGCGCTGTCGCCCGATCCGCAGCCGAGGAATTGGCCGCACTTGAGGTGCCCCGCGCGCTTCGCGTTGTGGACGGCCAAGCGGATGAGCAAGTTCCCGTGTCCGAGCTGGAGCCGGGCCAGATTGTGCGCGTCGTGCCGGGATCCCGTGTGCCTGTGGACGGCATCGTGACCGGCGGCGAAAGCGAACTGGACCGCTCGCTTCTGACCGGGGAAAGCCTGCCAGTGGCCGCGTCGCCGGACAGCATCGTGTCCGCCGGCGAGGTAAACCTGACCGGCCCTCTGACCGTGCGTGTGACTGCGGCTGGTCGTGACAGCTCGCTGCACCGGATGGCCGATCTGGTCGCCATCGCCGAGACCGCGCGCAACCGCTATACGTCGCTCGCCGACAAGGCAGCGGCGGTCTATGCGCCGGTGGTTCACCTTCTGTCCTTCGCCGCGTTCCTGTTCTGGTTCTGGTATTCCGGCGACTGGCGCATGTCGATGAACATCGCCGTGGCTACACTGATCATCACCTGTCCCTGTGCTCTAGGCCTTGCAGTGCCTGCTGTGACCACCGCGGCCTCTGGCCGTTTGTTCAAGCAGGGGATGCTTCTGAAATCCGCCACCGCGATGGAGCGTTTGGCCGAGGTTGATCACGTCGTCTTCGACAAAACCGGCACGCTGACCGAAGGCAAACCCGCGCTGGATGCGCTGGCCCGCCATAAGGACCGCGATCTGCAGGTGGCGCTTGCACTGGCCGAAGGTTCCAGTCACCCGCTCGCGCAGTCCCTGACCCAAGCTGCCCGCACCGCTGGCGTGCAACCCGCCGAGGTGGCGCAAGTTACCGAAGTGCCGGGCAAAGGCATCGAAGGCCAGTGGAACGGCAAAACGGTCCGTCTGGGTCGCGCCGAATGGCTGGGCGCCAACGCCGTTGGGCAGACCGCCACCTATCTATCGATCTCGGGCGCCAAGCCGGTGGCCTTCAGTTTCACCGACGCTCTGCGCCCCGGTGTTGAAGAGGCTATTACCGCGCTGAAAGCCAAAGGCATGGGTGTCACCCTGATCTCGGGCGATGTGCCTGCAGCCGTGGCCGACATCGCTGGCCGTGTGGGTATCGAGGACTGGAAGGCCGACACGCTGCCAGAAGATAAGGCCGAATACGTGGCCCGTCTGGGCAAGTCGGGCCGTAAGGTGCTGATGGTCGGAGACGGTCTGAATGACACGGCGGCCTTGGCCGCAGCTCATGTCTCGATCTCGCCTGCATCCGCGTTGGAGGCCGCCCGCGTGGTGTCTGACATCGTGCTTTTAGGCAAATCGATGGAGCCGCTGGCCGGTGCCATCGACATGTCGAAATCTGCTACCCGCCGGATCAAAGAAAACTTTGCAATTGCTGCTGGCTATAACGCCATCGCCATTCCGATTGCATTGATGGGTTTTGCTACGCCTCTGGCAGCAGCGCTTGCCATGTCGACCTCGTCGGTGACAGTGTCACTGAACGCTCTGCGTTTGAAGAAAGGCTAAGCTGATGAACGTGCTTGTGTACCTGATCCCCATTTCCCTGCTTCTGGGTGCGCTGGGTCTGGCTGCGTTCTTCTGGACCTTGAAGTCAGAACAATACGACGATCCAGACGGCGACGGTCAGCGAATTCTTAGCGATCGGTGGGACGAAGAGCCACCCGAAGAATGAAGCGCTTCCACGTTTGATCGAGTTTCAATCTCGGGCCTTTCGCTGCGCTCGAACGGAATATTGAACACGTCCGGAATTCTATGTCTCGTGGGATCGTTTACCGCTCAGACAATCCCGTTGCGAAGTGCGATCATCGCCGCATGGGTGCGGTTCTTTGCGCCCAGCTTGGTGATGATCGACCGCATATGCATTTTCACGGTGACTTCCTGAATGCCAAACATATGCGCGATTTCCTTGTTCTGTTGCCCCTCGCACAGGCTGTCCAGAATCTGCTTCTCGCGCCGCGATAGTCCGGTGCCGTCGCGTTCAAAGCTTGGTTTTTGTGCTTTGGGAAAGACCATCAGGCCAAGGTCTTCGTTGATCAACGTCAGAATACTTGCCAAGGCAGTCTCGGATATCTCGACCGGAGCCCCCGCGCAGGCACCGGTTTGAAGCGCCTGTCGCGACGCCGCTAGTTCTTTCTTCGGCAGCAAAAGAACGACCGCCAAACGTCTATCTCGCCGACACAGCTTTTCGATGGTTTTCAGACCGCCAAGGTCTGGAAGCCGATAGTCGATAATAGCACAGTCAAAGCCGGGGGGACTCGCAAGTGCGTCCAAGACGCGCTGCATGTTGTCGAAACTGGACGGCACGGGCATACCGCGTGCACCAGCGGCGGAAAGAGCCTTGCGCTGTAGCGCAGGGTCGTCAGAGGCGATCAGTATTCTCACAGCGGAACTCCGCACCTTGGCATCGAGCGTAAGGGCTCGACCTGCTACAACGGGTCGCTGAATTGGCACAGCCACGAAAACCCGCATAGGTGTCTCAAGGAATAAGTTTTATGCGGGTCACCCGTCAAAAAAAACTGCGGCATTACACGCGTAAAATAAGGGCGCAGCCAGAGGTTTAACGCACTAAGGATACCACAGAAGGGACTATTTTGTCCACAATGCGGACCACGCCCTGCTGGTTGGGGTGCAGCCCGTCTGGCTGAAGATACAAGCGCCGTGCATCGGAAAACGACCCGGCTGTGGCGATGCCTTCCAGAAAATTCGGAAACAGATCGACGCTGAATTCTTTCGCAAGGTCGGGGAATATCCTTTCGAAATCAGCGCGATACATCTCGCCGAAGTTTGACGAGGCAAGGACGCCGATCAGAAGGGTAGGGATGCCTTTGTCCCTCAGCTCTGTCAGGATAGAGGCAAGATTGCGCTGTGTTTCTTCAGGCGAGATGCCGCGCAGCATGTCATTGCCGCCAAGCGCAACCAGCGCGATGTCGATCTCGTCGGTCAGGATCCAGCCAAGGCGCGCGGCACCTCCGGCCGAGGTGTCACCGGACACGCCGGCGTTGACCACTTGGACGTCGAGCCCTTGGTTGATCAGTGCGGTCTCCAATTGAGGAACGAACCCCTCGCCCTGCGGCAATCCATATCCCGCCGTCAAACTATCGCCCAATGCCAGAATAGTGGTGGTTTCCGCCTGCGCGGCGCCGGTCATGAAGACTGTCACGAAAAGCCCCTTGAGACTGCGGGTCAAAACCCCATATGCAGCTGATATCATGCCATTCTCCTAAAGAAGGTCCGCCCAATGACGACCCCGGTTCTATCGCTGCGCGACGTGCGCCTGACTCTTGGCAATAATGCAGGCCGGACCGAGATCCTCAAGGGCATTGACCTAAATGTGACCGCTGGGGAAACCATAGGCCTGACAGGGCCGTCCGGGTCGGGCAAATCCTCGCTTCTGATGCTGATGGGCGGTTTGGATCAGGCGACAGGCGGGACAGTTCAGGCGCTTGGTCAAGACCTTGGCGCGATGAATGAAGACCGGCTTGCACGGTTCCGGCGCGATCACATGGGGGTGGTGTTTCAATCCTTCCACCTGATCCCAACCATGACCGCCTTGGAAAACGTCGCCACACCGTTGGAGCTGGCTGGCGTGTCGGACGCGTTCGACCGCGCCACGCAAGAGCTTGAGGCCGTTGGCCTGTCCCATCGCCTACATCACTATCCCAGCCAGATGTCGGGCGGTGAACAACAGCGTGTTGCCTTGGCCCGCGCCGCAGCACCCCGGCCCGAGATCCTGCTGGCCGATGAGCCGACCGGCAATCTGGATGGCACCACCGGGGCCGCGATCATGGATCTTCTGTTTGGTCTGCGCGACCGCCACGGGTCGACGCTGATCCTTGTAACCCATGCCCCTGAACTGGCCGAGCGTTGTGACCGCGTGGTCCACATCCAAGACGGGCGGCTTGCATGATCCAGAACTTCGCCCAGAATTTCGGGATGGCGTGGCGCCTGACCCGGCGCGAGTTGCGCGGCGGGATCAAGGGCTTCCGCATTTTCCTTGCCTGCCTGATCCTGGGGGTTGCGGCCATTGCCGCTGTCGGAACGGTGCGCGAGGCTTTGCGCGCGGGACTTGCCAGCCAAGGCGCGGTTCTTTTGGGGGGCGATGCCTCGATTTCGTTCACCTATCGCTTCGCGGATGACGCCGAATTGGCCATGATTAGCGATGCAGCGGACGACCTGTCAGCCGTCGCTGATTTCCGATCGATGATCGTGGTGGGGGAAGAACGCGCGCTGACGCAGGTGAAGGCTGTCGATGACGCCTATCCGCTTTATGGCGAGGCGCGACTTGACCCGCCGATGCCGATGGCGACCGCTCTGGACGGCGTGAACGGACAGCCGGGGATCATCATGGACGATCTGCTGATTGACCGATTGGGGCTACAGATTGGCGACACCCTGACACTTGGCGAGATCCCATTTGTCCTAATGACCGAGCTGGTCAGCGAACCCGACAATGCCTCCGGCGGGTTCGGCCTTGGCCCACGCTCGATCCTCCGGCGCTCTGCGCTGGATGGCTCCAGCCTGCTTTCCGAAGGCACGCTGTTTGACAGCCACTATCGCATGCGCCTGCCCGAAGGCGGTATCGGCCCCGCCTATGGCGCGCTGATGCCTGACCTCGAGCCCAATGGCGCGCGCTGGCAAGACGCACGCGACGGTGCGCCCGGAATGCGGCGCCTGATTGACCGATTGGGTGCATTCCTTGTGCTGGTCGGGCTGGCGGGGCTGGCTGTCGGAGGCGTCGGTATCTCGGCTGCGATCCGGTCGTATCTGGACGAAAAAACCGGCACGATCGCGATCCTGCGCGCTCTGGGTGCGGAACGCCGCGTGATCTTCCTGACCTATTTCCTGCAAATCGGCATCTTAACCGTGCTGGGACTGGCGCTGGGCGTGATCCTTGGCGCGGTGATCCCCGCCTTGTTGGTCCCCGTCATCGCACAGTCGCTGCCCGTATCCGCGGAACTGACCCTCTATCCCGGCCCACTGGCCGAGGCCGCGCTTTACGGTGCCCTTGCGGCGCTCCTTTTCACCCTCTGGCCCCTTGCCCGGACGGAAGAAGTCAAAGCCGCCGACCTGTTCCGCGACGCGGCCCTTGGGTCGAACCGCCTGCCGCGCCCACTGTTCATCGGGCTCTGCGTTGCCATTCTGGCGCTGCTGGTCTGGGTGGCCGCACGGTTCTCGGGAATGCAGGCGCTGGCGATGTGGAGCTTCATTGGCCTTGGCGGGGCCTTCGCCACGCTGGTCCTGACGGGCATCGCCGTTAAATACGCTGCCCGTTGGCTGGGCCATCGCCAAATCCTGCGCCGCGTACCGACACTGCGTATGGCCTTCACTGCCGTTGGAGGCCCGGGGGGCGAAGCAGGGGCGGTCGTCCTCTCGCTCGGCCTTGGGCTGGCCGTGCTGGCCGCCGTCGGGCAGATTGATAACAACCTGCGCGGGGCGATATCGCGTGACCTGCCGGATGTGGCCCCCAGTTTCTTCGTCGTAGACATCCAGCCGGACCAGATCGACGCAGTGAAAACCCGACTGGAAAGCGATCCCTTCGTCAGCCGCATCGACACCGCCCCAATGCTGCGCGGTGTCATCACCAAAATCAACGACCGTCCCTCGCGCGAAGTGGCAGGCGGTCATTGGGTCATTCGGGGCGATCGCGGCTTGACCTACTCGGCCACGCCCACCCGCACCACGGTCGTCGAAGGCGAATGGTGGCCCGAGGACTACCAAGGCCCGCCGCAGATCAGCTTCGCCGCAGAAGAGGCGCGCGAGATGGGCATCGGCATAGGGGACCACCTGACCATCAACATCCTTGGCCGCGACATCACCGGCGAAATCACATCCCTGCGCGAGGTTGACTTCAGTCAGGCTGGTATGGGGTTCATCCTCACGATGAACCCGTCCGCGTTGGCCGGGGCGCCGCACAGCTATATCGCCACGATCTATTCCGAGCAGGAAGGCGAGGCTGCGATCCTGCGTGATCTGGGCAATGCCCATCCGAACATCACCCTGATTTCCGTGCGTGACGCGATCACCCAGATCACCGGGCTGATGGGGCAGGTGGCCGCTGCGATCACCTACGGGGCGCTCGCCACGCTCGTCACCGGCTTTGTGGTCCTGATGGGGGCCGCCGCCGCCGGAGAGCGCGCCCGCACCTACGAGGCCGCAATTCTGAAAACCCTGGGCGCAACCCGCGCTGGTATCTTGCTGAACTTCGCCATCCGCTCGGCCGTGCTGGGTGCTGCGGCAGGCGTCGTGGCGGTGGTCGCGGGGGGCATCGCAGGTTGGGCCGTGACGCATTACATCATGGAAGAAAGCTTTGCCTTTGATCTGGCAAATGCGCTTGCCATCGTAACCGGGGGTGTCATCGCCACCGTCCTTGCAGGCCTCTTCTTCGCCTACCGCCCACTATCCGCGAAACCCGCCCGCGTCCTGCGTGCCCGCGAGTAACTCCGCATTTTCTTGCCAAAAATATCCCGGGGGAGCCTGAGCGGACAGCGTCCGGTCAGGCGGGGGCAGCGCCCCATGCGGGCCTACCAAACGCGTTAGGTCAGCAATTCCTTCAACACCAAAGCCATGACGCCTGCGCTGTCGATCATGTCCTGCACGCCCACCCATTCATCGGGCTGATGCGCCAGATCCAGAATGCCCGGCCCATAGGCGATGCAGTTCTTCAGCTTGCCGATGCGGTCGATATGCTTCTGGTCATAGGTGCCGGGGCTGACCACATAGGACGGCTGCGCACCCAGTACCTTTTCAATCGCTGCAGCGGTCGAGGTCACAACGGGCGCGTTCTTGTCGGTCATTGTTGGAATGACCTCATGCATGTCGTGGATCTCGTATTCGAAATTTGGGCGTTCATTGCGGATGGCTTCCAACATCCGGCTGACCTCGGCTTTAACCTCGGTGATGTCTTCTTCCATCAGGAACCGCCGATCAATCACGATGCGGCAGCGATCTGCCACGCAAGGTGCGGGCAGGCCGGTAAAGCCGGGATCTTGCTCCGACTCGCCACCGTGGATCGAGTTGATGTTCAGTGTTGATTGTTTCGCCCCTTCGGGCACGACCGGCATATCCGTGCGCTTGGTGGCGAGAAGGGGGAACAGATGGCGCTCCATTTCCTCTAGCACCGCGCCCATGTGACGGATCGCACTGTCGCCCAGAAACGGCATCGAGCCATGGGCAATGCGCCCCTTGGTTTCGATCTCGGCCCACCAGACGCCGCGATGCCCTAGGCAAATACGGTCCTTGTTCAGGGGTTCGGGAATGATGACGTGTTGAACGCGGTCCGGGTTGAAATAGCCCTTCTCGGCCAGATAGGCGACACCGCCATATCCGCCCGATTCCTCGTCCGCTGTGGCGCTGATTTCCACAATTCCGCGATGGTCAGGATATAGCGCGACAAAGGCTTCCGCCGCGATGATCGAGGCCGCTAGCCCGCCCTTCATATCGCAAGCCCCGCGCCCATAGATGCGCCCGTCTTCCAGTTCGCCGCCAAATGGGTCTTTGGTCCAGCCATGGCCCACTTCGACCACGTCGTGATGGCTGTTGAAATGCACGCAATCGCCCGGCGCAGCCCCTTCGTGACGGCAAATCACATTCCAACGCGGATACGTGTCGCTGTCCCCCGGCGTGCCCTCGGCCCGGATCAATTCAACGGTCCACCCCTGCGCGCCCATCCGCTCGGCAATATAGGTGCAAATGGTTCGATATTCCCGTCCCGGCGGGTTCAGCGTGGGGATGCGGATCAGGTCTTGGGTCAGCCGGATCAGGTCATCCTGACGGCGCGCGATTTCGGTAAGCAACGGGTCGGTTCTGTCGGTCATACCGAGACCCTAGGCGTCCTGCGCGCGTATCTCAATGGTGGATACACTGGCCATCTATTTTCCCGGAAAACGCGAAGGAAAACGCTGTTGTGGGTCTTTAAATCGCGGTAAGCTCAACCTAAATACTAATGTAACAGTGATTAACATGCTTCGCGCAGGCAGCAAGACCTGACCGAAGAATTTTGTGGATAGAAGGAGGGCATATGTCCAGTTTTGATAAGCAGATTCGTGAAAGCCAGGCGCAGGTTCAAGAGGCGCAGGCCAAGATTTCCGAACTGACCACGCGGATTGAAACCGCGCGTGCCAAGGCGGAATCGGGCGAAGATATCTCGATCGACATTGAAAACGCGACGCTGGACGACGTGCATTCCCACACTGAAGCGATGAATGCGAATATCGCCGAGCTGATCATGGGTCTTGATGACGTGACCTCGGGCTTTTCCACAGATTTTGACCAGATGCGGTCGAAAACCGGCTGGGAAAGCTTTGTCGGCATCTTCTCGAAGGGGAAATCCGAAAGCATGCGTCAGGAACGGATGCGTACGGCCTCGATCGATGACAAGCTGCAAGAGCTGATCGCGCAGTCGGACAGCATTGTGAACCTGCTGGAAGGTCAGCTTGCGATGCTGAATGAGCAGAAGGAAAAGGTTGGTGAAAATCTGGCGACCACGCTGGATGACCGCGAAATGACCGTAGGCGAGCTGGAAAGCCTTCGCGCTGAAATCCTTGGTATGGACCCCAAGATCATCGAGCTTGAGAACAAGATTGCCAACGAACAGGACGCCGCCAAACGCACGCAGCTTGAGACCGAGCTGGCGGACCTGAACAGCAAATACAACGAGATGGTGCAGGAAGAGCAAGTGAAGCTTGCGCAGTCCCAAACGCTTGAGCGCTATATCGAGAAGGGCAAAACCTGGGTCGATTCACTGCAGAACCAAGCGGCGACGCAGATGGTGCTGATCAACAAGCTGCAGACAGACACCAAGCAACGCGTGGTGCTGTATGATGCGCTGACAAAATCGTTGAAAACGGCGCAGCAGCAGGACGTGGCGCACCGGATCAACGAGATCGGCGTCGAGACCGACAAGGAAGCCCAAGCCGCCATGGCCGCGATTGGCACGGCAACGAACCAGCGTATGGCCGACATGATGGAAGCCCATGAGGACCAGATGGTCTTCGCCCGCGACGTGTTGGAGGCCAAGGCCAAAGCGGACGAACGCTTCGCTCGCCGTTTCCAAGAGATTGTCGAGAAGCACGACAAGAATCTGTATGGGCAATAAAAACCGATGAGATTTCTTCTATGGGCACTATCGGCACTGGTAGGTGTATTCCTGCTTTCGACGATTGTGCTTATAGGACTCGATTGGCTCACAGGTGCTGAAATCGGTTGGAATTTGGTTGAAACGCTTTTCTTGATCGTTGTTGCCATTCCGGTTTTGTGTGTATTTGCAGTTTGGGTGATGTTCACAATCCTAGCACCTCTGATGGCCTGGGGTACTTGGCATTACTTCAGCCTTCTCGCTAAATTGTTGCCGGTTTCACCTCTTCGCAGGCTTCGAGATTTGACTCATCGAGAGTTGCTTGCGGACACTATCTGGACGGTTACAGGGCATCGTGGAGTAGCAGCTAAGGTCCGGCAAAGCTTGTTGGATTCAGATTCAAGGATGATCCGTGAATAACGACATCAAAACCTCAGAACGCACCTCGGCCGGATTCGCCCCCCGCGACCATGCCGAGCTGACGGATACACAGATCACGCGGCGGTATTTCTCGAAGTTCGAGAAGATCACCGCGCATCTCGCCCGCGTGGCCGGACAGATGGAAGTCGAAGGCAAACTTGCGCGCGACGAGGTCGACGTGCTTGCCCGCTACGTCATCAAGCTTGGCCTCAGCTTCAAGGCGCTGGCCAACAAGTATCACATGTCCGAAACGGCCTATGGGCTGGGGGGCAAGACGTTGACCTTTGACCGGCGCGATAGCGGATTTCCGATCCATGCCGAGCTGCTCCAGATGGCGTCCGATGCGGCACAGGCGGACACACATCTGAAGGGTATGGCCTCGGTCGAGGCGTTGAAAAGTCAGATGGTCAGCCAGATCGTGGGTGATCTGAGCGTGCCGAAAAGGCTGCAATACGCGCTGTCGCAGCGCCTGTATTATGAAGAGCTGGCGCGCGGCGATCTTTTCTGGCCGCAGATGCATCCCGACGTTATCTGGCGGCACAACAAGGGCGAAGGTCGCGATACCCGTCGCGTCTATCTGGCCCATTGGGCGGTCTATGACAGCGAAGTGAACCTGCCCACCATCTATCTGATGGAGTTGGAGGACACAGGCCGCGTCGCACTGCCCAAGGACGAACGTCGCTGGCCGCAAATGCAGTCGCATTTGATGGCGCAGTCGATGGCGGGTTTGCAGCTGGTGACCATCGCCACCGGGTTCGACAAGGATTTCGACGACCTGCACCCGAAACGCCTGCGTCGGTTCCATGTCGGCCCGATGTATAGCCACACGTTCACACGCCAAACCGGCCCTCTGCGCGAGGTGCTGGAACAGGCGAAAAGCCCCCCCGGTGAAGACTGGGCGCTGGCGTGGACCGTAGAAGAGCTGAAAAGCCAGAGCGTCAAGGAAGAGAAGTCCGGCTGGTTTGGCAAAGTCGAGCGCGAGATTTTTGCTCTGGACCCGTTTGCGGGCTCCGGCTCGAACATCGGCGCGACCAGCATGGAACGTGCCATCATCATGCCTGAACGCCCGTTTCAAGTGCTTGCCGAAAAGAACCCCGCCGGGTTCCACGACGTACGCAAATTTGTAGTCAGCCCGGGTGGCCGGGTGTTGTCTTACCGTTGATTTAGGAGTTTTAGATGTCTTTACCCGCTGATCTGATGGAGCTTCGCGAAGAAGAAATCCGCGCGCATTACGGCGCGGCTGCGGGGCATCTGGATGGGTTCGATCACACGCCCCGGATTGCCAAACCGAAGGAAGCCCCTAAGGCGGAACGCAGCCCCGGCATTGGACGCGCGCGCCGTTTCCGATCCACGACGCCGGGTCTGGTGACACGCTCAACTGCACGGCCCGAAGGGGTGCATCTGGTCGAACGGATTGAAGGCTCGGACGGGGACGACCCGCTTGTCTCGCCTATGCAGGCGACTGTTCTGCATACGCTGCGCCGCGCCATCGCGATTGCGCTTGCGGTGGGCGAGGGGTTTGCCGAACAGACCGAACTGGCTGCCCTGCGTCGCGCGAACCTCGAAGGCCGTCTGGGCGCGGACAAATCCGCTGCGTTTTCCGAACTTCTGACCGCCGAGGCGCTGATCGTCCTGCATGTCTTCGCCAACGCGACGTCGTATCTTCTGGCCGATCACGCCAGCGAAGCCGCCATCGAAGTCGGCGCAGTTGAAGAGATTCTGACCGACAACGCACCGCTCGCCCTGAACGGCGCCCTGTGGGAGCTGGATCAGGAACTGGCCACCTTCGTGACCTCCGAGGACAAGCTTGTTCCAACCGTTCTGGCCTTTGTCGAACAGCTGATGGAGAAGGTCGCGCTGCGCGCCCAGACCGCCAGCCACCTTGGCCCGTTTACCTCGGCCAATTACCGGGTTGAAGCCGATGAGCTGACAATTTCGGGCTTCACCCCTTCGCGCGCCCATCGCGGCTCGAAGATCACGATGACCTTCAAGAAACCCAACGAAGTTGTGGGCAATCACATCGCCAAATATCAGGCGATGAAGCTGTCGAAAATGCTGATGGCTTATGATTTCGACCGCAAACTGAACCCGTTTGCCGAACTCGGCGGCTTCATCTTCACCTTCATGGGCGACGGCAAGCCGGGCACCGGGAAAACCACGCTGATCCAGATGATGGCCGGGCTGGTGAATGATTACTGCGCCGTCGCGGGCTATCCGTTCCGGTATCAGAATTTCGGCATCGACAATATCGACAGCTATCAGGGCAAGTCGGGCCAGAACGCGAAGGCGTTCATCAACAATGTGCTCGACCCCAATGTGATCGGCTTTGGCACCGTGGATGACATCGACCAGATCGCGGGCAAGCGCGGGGATCGGCAATCCAGCGCGGGCCAGCAAGAGGTCACGGCTGTCCTGATGGAAAGCTTCGCGGGCGCCAACACCGTGGTGCGCGGCAACTGCACGTTTGGGATGTTCTCGAACTATCCCGAGAATGTGGACGATGCGCTCCGCCAACGCGCCGGTGCGCGCTTCTTGGTGGATGGCCCCCAAACGCGCGAGGACTATATCGACATCCTGCATCTGCTCATGGGCAAGAACCACGACATCCCGCTGGGCAAACATGACCTCTACGGCGCGCAGGAAATCAAATCCGCCGTCGCCCGCAGTTTCGAGGCGCATAACAAGCCGCAGGAAACCGGCCTGATGAACGTCTTTGACAAGGTCTATGACCAGATCGGAGAGCTAGACGATATCGCCAAAATCGGCACCTATCTGAAAGGCATTCAGGAGGCCGACGAACGCTTCACGGGCCGCTCGATCAAGAACATCACCGACGCGGTGAAAGTCCGCGCGATGGACTTTGAACTGCCCGATGAGTGGATGGAAAACCCCGAGCTGTTCTTGGTCAAAGACTATGACACCAAGAAAGACATGATCGCCGAACTGCGCGTGCCCATCACCACCGATATGGTGATCCAAGAGGTCAACCGCTACGCCGATTCAGAGTTCCGTTACGCCGACAAATCCGACGAGGTCGCCATCGAAGCGATGGTCCGCGACTTCGGCCGTCAGGAAGAGGCGAAGAAGCGGTATTTGGAGGGGAAGAGATGAAGTCACTAACGAATTCGTGGTCCTTGCTCTTCGCTCTTCCATTTGTGCTTGGCAGTGTGAAATTCTGGTTTCAAATCTATCCAAATCTTCCTGAAGACGCTTCGATTATTGCGACTTGGGGGCAGGCAATTGGATCAGTTGTGCCCATCGGAATTATTGCGTTTGCCTTGTTCGCAGCGGCTCGTTTTTTGAAGTCGAAGGTGAATTAGATTGCCTAGGATTCAAATTGATATGATGGCACACTTCGTGGCAACGCCGCGACGCGCCCGACCTGCCCCGTCGTGCGAGAAGTACGCCTTTGGCGTGGGTGGGCGCGTTCCGCACACACCCACGGGCCGGGCGCATCGCTCGGCTTGTGAAAGAAACGGGGGCACATCATGAAACGCCTCATCCAACGCGGCCTCATGTTTGGCAATTTGATCCGGGTCGACAGCCCCGCGCTGATCGAGCGGTATAACCGCGCGCTCAAGGGGATTTCGGGCAAGCAGACGAAGCTGAAGGAATTTCACATCGACGTCTCGGGTTTTTCGCCTGAGATCGGCGAGGAATTCAAAGATCCGCTCTACCTCAACCCCAATGGCTGCAACCGGCAGTTCATCATTCTAACGGTGGATCAGAAAAAGGCGCCGCTGTTGGGTGCCATGTTCTCGACCTCGCGCGGCATCCTTCGGCAGTTCATTGCGGATAACGAGGCGAAGCTTTTTGCGCTGACCGCCCATGACGCGGTGGCGGGCGAGTTAATGAACTCGGTCTATGACATTTCGGATCCCGCGCGTCTGTTTGATATCCGCAAGATCGTGATCGAGGCGGATACGACCCAAAGTCACGTCAAAAACGCCCGTGCGCTGGCCGAAAAGATCGACCATTTCCAGACCGCGCCGAACGCGTGGTATGACGATGATCTGATTGCTCAGATGATTGATCTGGCCCGCGAAACCGGGGACGTGACCAAGGTTCCGGTCGATCTGGGTGTGCAGGAATTCGAGCAGGGCAATTTCTGGACCGCGCATTTCGGCGGGCTTTACATCTTCCGCGATGTTGAAAGCCCTTGCGTCGTGGTCTCGGGCGACAAGGACAGGATGGAGCGGTTCCCGCGTCTGCCCTTTGTCGACACGACCGAACCCAACCGCATCGCCAGTTTCCTGCGTAAGAACGATCTGGTCGAGCCCTTGGTAAAGGAACGCGGCGCGTCGGGCGCGCGCATTCTGCGTCAGAAGATGGAGTTCATTTTAGTAGACGCCGCGACCTCGGCCGGGATGGAGCTGGGCGACATGTCCTCGCGCACGCTGCGGCATGTGGCGCAACGCATGGGCCGCGATCTGCCGCAGGCCTTCCACGGGTTGGCAGCACTTGTGCGCTGGGCCGAGGCAGGCGGGCAGTGGCCGCGGATCGACAGCCGTCACCCGGCCTATTTCTACACGTTGCGCGCGCGTCCCGATCACCCGGATCGCGACCTGATCAACCGGCTGTTGTCCGAGCTTGCACCGATGGATTTCCGCCAGCTGTTCATCTGTCACAAAGAGCTGTTCTATGCTTCCTACGCCACATGGCCGGACGAAAAGCGCGAGTTTGTGGCAGAGTTCCTGCATCGTGATTATATGGCAAACAAGGCTGGTGCGCGGGACAAGCTGTTTGGCGGGCGTGAAGATCCGTTGAAAGTCCCGAGCACCACACGCAAACGCACCCGCGAACAGGTGATCGAAATGGTCGGCCCGTGGGGTGCGGTGAAAGGAAGGTAGGGATGGGGTTTCTACGTCTGATCATTTTTGGCTTTATCGGGCTCAGCATCATCTATGTGCTGGTCAGCCTCTATTCCCGTTCGGTCCGCCTTGAGAAGCTGGAAGAAAAATGGGCTGAAGAGCATCCCAATGGCAATGAAAGCGACCGCGAGGCGTGGTTGCGCGAGGGGATGGAGGACTATCAGAAAAGCTTCCGCCCCAAGCTGATCTTGCTGGTCTATGTGGTTCCTGCTGTGCTGGTGCTGCTGTCGATTATACTTATTAACTGAGGTTCAAAATGCGCCGTTTCCGTATCATCATCCGCAGCCTGATCGCACTTATCCTGTTTGGCGTGCTGCACTATACGCTGCCGCAACATGACGTGGTGCGTGTTGTAAACACCTATCAAGAGCGTCAGGATCTGGACGACTGGACCCGGGTTTTCTGGTCTAAGCCTGACGACCAGTCTGCAGGCCTGATCAACCGTGACGTTCAGTTCGTTCAGACTGTGAAAAAGAAGACATATCTTCTGGGCTTCTTTCGCACGGATGCGGACGAGGTCATGGTGTACCGCAACGAAGACACCGGTTGGTCGTGGCCGCCCTATTTCAAATTTGACACCGCCAGCTTGCAGACCGAAGTCGACGACCTGCGTTCGACCTCTGAAGAGCCGAAGTGGGCGGTGGTGACGCATTACGGCTGGCGGAACGAGCTGCTCTCGACGTTCCCCAACGCTGTGGGCATCCGCCCGGTGGCCGGGCCGGACGTGACAATCATTCCGTGGTTCAACATCGCCTTCTTCCTGTTTGTTGCCATCGCGCTGGGCTTTATCCGTGCGTTGTGGCGTCAGTTCCGCGAACGCTCGATCGACCCCGCACTTGAGGATGCAAGCGAGGCGTGGGAGGCGGTGGATGCCCGTGCAGACGAAGCCAAAGGGCGCATGTCGCGTTGGCTGGGAAGCTGGCGCAGGAAGTAACCAGAGTGAAAAAACAAAACGCCGCGCGAGATGCCCTCGCGCGGCGTTTTTCTTTTCTGAATTGAGTTATTCGCCGTAAGGCACCCAGACGGTTTTCACTTCGGTCGCGTGGCTTAGGAACTCGCGGCCTTCGCCAGCGGCCCCCATCCAGTCACGCGCTTTGGCATTGTTGATCCAGCTGCGCTTCAGGTTGCCTGCGCTTTCCAGCTCGACCGTCGCCGAGATGTCTGCGCCGGTATGCGACCAGACCGCATCCACGCCCAAGTGACCGGCCAAGGGGGCTGCCAGCGTGGCGTGATCACCGGTGACGATGTTCACCACGCCGCCGGGCAGGTCTGAGGTTTCCAGAACCTGATAGAAATCGGTCGCTGCCAGAGGGTAGGGCTGTGATGCGGCCAGAACCACGCGGTTCCCCATGGCGATGGCTGGCGCCATCAGGGACACCAGACCCAGAAGCGGGGCTTCGTCCGGACAGAACCCGCCGATCACGCCGACCGGTTCGTTCATGGCCAGCGCCACGCCGCGCATCGGCACGGGCTTGGCGGCGCCGTCAAACTTGTCGGCCCAAGCGGCATAGGTGAACAGGCGCGAAATCGCCGCGTCGACCTCTTTCGCGCCACTGCGACCGCCGGTCATGGCATCGATCCGGGCAGCGAACTCGTCTGCACGGGCCGAGAGGTTTTCGCCAATGTAATAGAGGATCTGCGCGCGGGCGTGGCTTGTGGTCTTGGCCCAGCCGCTTGCCGCCGTCGCGGCCTCGACCGCGTTGCGGATGTCCTTGCGGTTGGCGATGCCCACATGGCCGAGAAGCGCGCCGGATTTCGCCCAGACCGCTTGGCTATAGCCGCCATCAGGACGGGCCTGCTTGCCGCCGACATAGAATTTGGCGGTACGGTCCAGCGCATCCACCTTCGCGTCTTTCGGGGCGGACACGGGTGCAATGGGTTTCAACGAAACGGCTTTGCCGCGCGGCTTGGTATAGGCTTGCAAGCCTTCCCAACCGCCTTCGCGCCCAAACCCGCTTTCGCGCACGCCACCAAAGCCGGCAGCAGCGTCAAACATGTTGGTGCCATTTACCCAGACCACGCCGGCCACCAGTTTGGGGGCCACATCCAGCGTCAGGTTCACGTTTTCCGACCAGACCGACGCCGCCAGCCCGTAGCGGGTGTTGTTGGCAATCTCGACCGCTTCGGACGGGGTGCGGAAGGTAGTTGCGGCCAGAACTGGGCCGAAGATCTCTTCCTGCATCAGCGTCGAGGCAGACGACAGCCCTGTGATCAGTGTCGGCGGATAGAAGCAGCCTTGATCGGGAAGCGGGCAGGGGGCTTGGTAGAGCTCGCCCTCGCCCGCACTTGCGTTCACCATGTCGGTGATCCGCTGGTGCTGGATCGGGTCAACCACGGCTCCGACATCAATGGATTTGTCCAAGGGATCACCAATGCGCAGCTTGCCCATGCGGGCCTTCAGCTTGGCATAGAAGCGATCGGCAATGCCTTCCTGCACGATCAGGCGCGAGCCTGCGCAGCAGACTTGTCCCTGATTGAACCAGATCGCATCGACCAACCCCTCGACTGCTGAATCGAGGTCCGCGTCGTCGAAGACGATGTAAGGCGACTTACCCCCCAGTTCGAGCGTCAGCGACTTGCCCGACCCGGCGGTTGCGCGGCGGATTTGGCGGCCCACATTGGTGGACCCTGTGAAGGCGATCTTGTCGATGTCTTCATGGGTGACAATCGCCTCGCCCACGCGGCCGTCACCGGTCACGATGTTCACAACGCCATTGGGCAGTCCGGCCTCGTCGCATATCTGCGCGAACAGAAGCGCGGTCAGCGAGGTATACTCGGCAGGCTTCAGCACCACGGTGTTGCCCATCGCAATTGCGGGCGCGATTTTCCACGCAAGCATCAGAAGCGGGAAGTTCCACGGGATAATCTGGCCACAGACACCCAACGCTTCGCGGTCCGGCAACTCGGCATCCTGCAGCTGCGCCATGCCTGCGTGATAATAGAAGTGACGCGCGACCAAGGGTACGTCGATGTCGCGGCTTTCACGGATTGGCTTGCCGTTGTCCATGCTTTCCAGCACGGCAAAGAGCCGCGAGTGCTTCTGCACCAGCCGCGCCAGCGCATAAAGGTATTTGGCGCGCGCATGGCCGGGCAAAGCCCCCCAGCTTTTCTGTGCTTTGCGGGCTGCGATCACGGCCACATCCACATCATCTGCGCTGGCTTGCGTTACCTGCGCCAAGACCTCGCCCGTTGCGGGGTTTCGGCTTTTAAACAGTTCACCCGGCGCGGTCATCGCACCGTTGATATACAGCCCGAACGCACCGTCACGCGCGGTGATCCAGTCCAGAGCCTCGGCCGCGCTTTCGGGGGCTAGGCCATAATCCATGCTGTCGAAGTGTTCTTTCACGGTCATGTCTTTGTCCTTATCCCATCGGATGGCGGTAGGTGGCCGAGTAGTGGCCGGTCACATGATGCTCCAGCTGGCGTTCGATGTCGCCCAGAAGCGAGCTGGCGCCGAAGCGGAACAGGTGCGGGTCAAGCCAGTCATCGCCTAGCTCTTCCTTGATCAGCGACAGATAGGTAATCGCGTCCTTGGCTTTCGAAATGCCGCCAGCGGGCTTGTAGCCCACCTTGTAACCCGTCGCCTCGAAATAGTCGCGAATGGCGCGGATCATCACAAGGCTGACAGGCAGCGTGGCGTTCACGCTTTCCTTGCCGGTCGACGTCTTGATGAAGTCAGCGCCCGCCATCATGCACACCAGCGAGGCACGCGCGACATTGCGCAGTGATCCCAGTTCCCCGGTTGCCAGAATGGCTTTTACGTGGGCATCGCCGCAGGCTTTGCGGAAGTCGCGCATCTCGTCATACAGAGCCTGCCAGTTGCCGGTCAGCACATGGCGGCGCGAGATCACGATGTCGATCTCCTCGGCCCCGGCGCGCACGCTTTCGCGGATTTCTTCGACGCGTAGGTGATAGGGGCTGAGACCAGCCGGGAAGCCAGTCGACACGGCCGCAACCGGCATGGTCACGCCAAGCGCTTTCAACTGGGATACGGCGGTTTCGATCATGTCGTGATAGACGCAGACGGCACCGGTAGTTACAGGCTCCATCCCGAGGGCCGACATGATCTCGGGCCGGACGGGCTGGGCTGCCTTGGCGCACAGACGGCGCACGCGGCCCTCGGTGTCATCGCCCGACAATGTGGTCAGGTCGATCATCGTGATCGCCTTCAAAAGCCACGCGGCCTGATAGTCCTTCTTCACGCTGCGACGTCCCGACAGGGTCGCACAGCGGCGTTCAATGGCGGATGTATTGGCCTGCACGGCCCGCACCCAGTTCATATCCAGGTCCATCCCCGGATTGCGCGGCAAGGCCAGTTGCGGCAACTGGTCAGACGACGCCTTCAGCCCCTCATCCGAGGTTGTCTGCGGTTCGCTTTTCACGGAATTCACCCCTTGGGCATTTGATGTGGTCATAGTTTTACCAAATGGTCGCACGAGCGACCACGAATGGCAATAATCACCGTGATGTCAGGGGTGGTGACGCAAACAGTCGTCATTCTGACGAAGGTTGATGTGATTATGACGGCAAATAACATGAATTACGCCGAAATGGCGGGGGAGTCGGGTAGATATCTTGCCGCTCCGTAAATGGTTGTTTCGATCTTTGTCTTAGGCTTAGGATGCTCCATCGACAGGAGAACATGGGCTGAGTCTTTCTTGGCCCCAAATTAATCAAAATGCACCTGTCTTATCGCTAATTGACTAGGGAGAATATTAATGAACATCTCGATCAAAGCTGCCCTGTTGGGCTCGGCCCTTGCACTTGCTGGCCCGGCCTTTGCAGACATGATGCACCCCAAAACCGGCGAAAAGCTTGCTGAAAACCAGACCTTCACATATCGCGTTCTGGACGAACACACCTCGGTTGACCCGCAGATCGTGGAAGACGTATCCGGTTCGGAAATCGTGCGCGACCTGTTTGAAGGTCTCTATAACCAGAACCGCGCAGGCGAGCTGGTCCCGGGTGTCGCGCTGAGCCACACCACCAATGATGACAAGACTGTCTATACCTTCACACTGCGTGATGACGCCAAATGGTCGGACGGCAAAGCCGTAACCGCTGGCGACTTCGTTTACGCGTGGCGTCGTCTGGCCGATCCGGCCACCGCCTCGGAATACCAGTGGTACATGGAAGTTATGGGCATCAAGAATGCCGCCGAAGTCATGTCGGGCGATATGGCTGTGGAAGAGCTGGGCGTGAAAGCGATCGACGACCACACGCTGGAAGTCACGCTGGGAAGCTCGCTGCCCTATTTCGCGCTGACCACCACCCACACCTCGACTTTCCCGACCCCGGCATGGGCGATCGAAGCCCACGGTTCGGACTGGATCAAGCCCGCAAATATCGTTGTAAACGGTGCGTACAAACTGACCGAGCACGTCGCCAACGAACGTCTGGTGCGTGAGCGCAACGAGATGTACTGGGACAACGACAACACCATCATCGACACCGTGACGTCGCTGGTGATCAACGACGAAAACGTCGCCCTGACCCGTTATCAGGCTGGCGAACTGGACCGCACCGAGATCCCCGCAGGTCAGTATCCGTCGCTGAAAGTGTCGAACCCGGATGAGGCCACTGCCTTCCCGCGTCTGTGCTCGTACTACTACACGATCAACGTGTCCGACAGCACACCGGAATTCCTGAAAGACGAACGCGTTCGCCGCGCTCTGTCCTATGCAATCAACCGTGACATCATCACCGAGAAGGTTCTGCAGGGCGGCCAGACCGCTGCTTATACCTTTACCCCGGGTGCAACTGCAGGCTTCGAAGTGCCGTCGGTTGATTATGCTGGTTGGAGCCAAGACGAGCGGAATGCAAAAGCTGTCGAACTGATGGCCGAAGCTGGCTACGGCGCGGACAACCCGATCGACCTGACCCTGCTGTACAACACATCGGAAGCCCACAAGAAAGTGGCGCTGGCTGTCAGCCAGATGTGGAAGCAGAACCTTGGCGTGAAGGTCACCTTGGAAAACCAGGAATGGAAGACCTATCTGACCACCCGCGGCGAGCAGAACTATGAGATCGCGCGTGCTGGCTGGTGCGGCGACTACAACGAAGCCTCGACCTTCCTGGATCTGGTCCAGTCGGGCTCGGGCTATAACGACGCCAAATACGCCAACGACATGGTCGATGGCTTGCTGGCAGACGCCAAAACGATGGACAACCCTCAGCCGAACTACACCAAGGTCGAGGAAATCATCGCAGCCGACATGCCGATCATCCCGATCTACCACTATGCTGGTAGTTTCATGATCAAACCCGAGCTGATCGGCAGCTGGCCCGTCGAAAACGTGGAACAGAACTGGTACTCGAAAGACCTGTATAAGGTCGCGAAGTAATCCGGAACTGATCTGAAACAGGGGCACCGCGCATCCGCGTGCGGTGCCCCATCCGCGTTTCTGATCCAGATCAACGAACACTGTATGTCAAACTGTCATAGGCGCTTGATCCGGCTTTACGTAGGGTCCGCCGTGTTCGTGTGTAACGGGTCCGATAACGCCGCATCTCCTAGGGGTACAGATGCTTAATTTTATCATACGAAGGGTCGCCGTCGCGATCCCGACACTCATCATTCTTCTCATCGCCTCGTTTTGGTTGATGCAGACCGCGCCCGGCGGACCGTTCACGTCTGAACGACCCTTGCCTGCGCAGGTCCTCGCCAATATCGAGGCGAAATACGGGCTGGATCAGCCTGTCTATAAGCAGCTTTGGGACTATGTCGTGGGCATTGTGACCCAGTTCGATTTTGGTCCGAGCTACAAATACAAAGACCGTTCGGTGAATGACATCATCGCGCAGGGCTTTCCAGTGACGCTGACTTACGGGATCATCTCGTTCCTTGTCGCGATCATCGTGGGTGGCGCGCTGGGCGTCTCGGCCGCGATCCGTCAGAACAGCTGGCTGGACTACTTCGCGGTTGGCGTGACCATCGGCGCGCAAGTGCTGCCCAACTTCGTCATGGCGCCGATCCTGATCCTTGTCTTCACGCTGTGGCTGGGCTGGCTGCCCGGTGGCGGCTGGAACGGAGGTCAATGGCAGCACATCATCATGCCCGTCATTGCGCTGTCGACCAGCTATATGGCGTCGATTGCCCGCCTGACACGCTCGTCTATGCTGGAAGTGCTGCGATCAAACTTCATTCGTACCGCGCGGGCCAAGGGTCTGCCCGACAACGTGATCATCTGGCGTCACGCGCTGAAGCCGTCGCTTCTGCCCGTCATTTCCTATCTGGGACCGGCCTTCGTCGGCATGGTTACCGGGTCCTTCATCATCGACGCAATCTTTGGCACCGGGGGCATCGGCTATTTCTATGTGAACGCCGCTTTCAACCGTGACTACGCTGTGATGATGGGGCTGACGATCCTTCTGGGGTCCATGACAATCATGTTCAATATGGTGGTTGATATCCTCTATGCGTGGATCGACCCGAAGATCCGGTTGTGAGGGTAAAGCAATGACAGACAGAATTGTTCAGCCCCTCCAGCAACCTAAAACGGCTGAAATGGCCAGCCGTATGACCGAGGACGTCAAAGGGCGGTCCCTTTGGGCAGACGCGCGCCGGCGCTTCGTGGCCAACAAAGCCGCGATGGTGTCAGTGGTCGTGCTGACGCTGATCGTACTCTTCTCGCTCTTTGGGCAGAGTATCAGCGACTACGATATCGAGACGATCGACTGGGACGTGCTTGGCAACGTGGCGACCGTGGGCCAACCCTCGGTCTCGAACGGGCACTATTTTGGCTTCGATGAAAATGGGCGCGACCTGTATAACCGTGTGGTCCAAGGCTCGCGTATCTCATTGGCCGTTGGCGTGATTGGCGCGCTGGTCGCGGTGATTGTCGGCACGATTTATGGCGCGACTGCTGGCTTCATCGGTGGGCGTGTGGACAGCGTCATGATGCGTTTGGTCGATATCTTCATGTCGATCCCGTATATGTTCGTGCTGATCCTGCTGCTGGTCGTCGCGGGCCGTTCGATCACCATGATCTTCGTGGGCATCGGCCTGACCGCATGGCTGGACATGAGCCGCATCGTCCGTGGTCAGACCCTGTCGATCAAGAACCGCGAGTTCGTGGAAGCTGCGATTGCCATCGGCGTGCCCACATGGCGCATCATCATCCGCCACATTGTGCCCAACCTTCTGGGTGTGGTGGTGGTCTATGCGACGCTTCTTGTGCCGCAGATGATCCTGACCGAAAGCTTCATCTCGTTCCTTGGCCTTGGCGTTCAGGAACCCTTCACCAGCTGGGGTGCACTTCTGTCTGAAGGCACCAAGACCATGAACTATGGGACGCTCTGGCAGCTTGCCTTCCCGTTGTTCTTCTTCGTGGTCACCATCTTCTGTTTCTTTTTCATCGGTGACGGTCTGCGCGATGCGCTGGACCCGAAAGACCGCTAAGGGAGGCGTGAGTTATGGCACTACTTGAAGTCCGTGACCTGAGCGTCAACTTCGACACACAGGATGGTACTGTGACCGCCGTGGACAAGATCAGCTTTGATCTGGAAGCCGGCGAAACCCTTGGCGTGGTGGGGGAAAGCGGATCGGGCAAAAGCCAGACTGTCTTCGCCATCATGGGCCTTTTGGCGCAGAACGGTAAAGCAACTGGATCGGTAAAGCTTGAGGGGCAAGAAATCCTCAACATGCCTGTGGCCAAGCTGAACAAAATCCGCGCCGAGCGGATTGCGATGATCTTTCAGGATCCGATGACCTGTCTGAATCCGTTCCTCAGAGTGTCCGATCAGATGGCCGAGGTGCTGACCCATCACAAAGGGATCTCGAAATCAGCAGCGGTCAAACAGGCTGTCGACATGCTTGATGCCGTGCGCATTCCCGAAGCGAAACAGCGCGTGACGATGTATCCTCACGAGTTCTCGGGCGGGATGCGTCAGCGCGTGATGATCGCGATGTCGCTGCTGTGCAAGCCAGATATTCTGGTCGCGGACGAGCCCACGACCGCGCTGGATGTGACCGTTCAGGCGCAGATCATGAAGCTGCTTGAGGACCTGCAAAAGGACTTCAACATGGCCATCATTCTGATCACCCATGACCTTGGCGTTATTGCGGGATCGTGTAAGGAAACGCTGGTTATGTATGGCGGTCAGCAGATGGAATATGGCACCACCAAGGGCCTGTTCGAGATGCCGACCCATCCCTACACGATGGGCCTTCTGAAAGCTGTGCCGCGTCTGGACATCGAAAGTGATACGCTGGCGACAATCCCCGGTAGCCCGCCCAACATGATGAACATGCCGAAGGGCTGCCCGTTCTCGCCGCGTTGCGAATTTGCGGATGATCGCTGCGTCGTCGAACGTCCGACGCTGGAAGGCGTTGCGGGGCGCGCGGTGCGCCACCGGGCCTGTCTGAAATCCTTGGAGGAGCTGTCATGAACGTGCAATCCCCGCTTCTCTCTGTTCGCGACCTGAAGGTCTGGTTCGACATCAAACGTCAGGGCGCGATGCCTTGGACCCCAGTTGACAAACTGAAGGCTGTGGATGGGATCGACTTTGATCTGATGCCGGGCGAGACACTGGGCATCGTGGGCGAAAGCGGCTGTGGCAAGTCCACGCTGGCGCGCGCCATCATGCGCATGGTCCCAGCGGAAGCAGGCACCGTCCTTTGGTTGGGCAATGATCTGTTGCAGCTCAACAAGCACGACATGCGTGAGCATCGCAAAGAGATGCAGATGATCTTTCAGGATCCACTGGCGTCCCTGAACCCGCGTATGACCATCGGGCAAATTGTGGCCGAGCCGTTAACCACTCACCACCCGAACCTGTCAGCTTCTGAAGTGAAAGACAGGGTGCGTGAAGTGCTGGATCGCGTTGGCATTCTGCCCAACATGATCAACCGGTACCCGCACGAGTTTTCGGGCGGGCAATGTCAGCGGATCGGGATTGCGCGTGCCCTGATCGTGAAGCCGCAACTGATCATCTGTGATGAACCTGTGTCCGCTTTGGACGTGTCCATTCAGGCGCAGGTGATCAACCTTCTGATGGAAATTCAGGAAGAGATGGGACTGAGCCTGATCTTCATCGCGCATGACCTGTCGGTGGTGAAACACATCTCGACCCGCGTGATGGTTCTGTATCTGGGCAATGTGGTCGAAATCAGCGAGTCAGCGCAGCTGTATCGTTCGCCCGGTCACCCTTATACCGAAGCGCTGATTTCTGCCGTGCCGATCCCGGATCCGAACGCGGAAGCCTCAAAAGAGGTGATGATCCTGGATGCCGATCTGCCATCGCCGTTGAACCCACCATCCGGCTGTGTATTCCGCACGCGCTGCCCGATTGCCGGGCCGGAATGCGCGGAAACGAAGCCGCCCCTGACGGATCGCGGCAATGGTCAGCAAGTGGCCTGTCACAAACGCTAATGAAAACCCCGGCCAAGTGCCGGGGTTTTTTATTTTGCGCTGGCGGGAAAGCCGATCTCGTCCAGTGCGTCGATGACGGCGGCGGGCTCCAGCCCCTCGACCTTCACGTCGCGGGCGTCCATGTCGAAGTCTAGGGTGACCTCGCCCATCCCTTCCAGCGCTTCAGTGATCGAGGCTTTGCAATGGCCGCAGCTCATATCGGGGACGTGGAAAGTGGTCATGGTGGCTCCTGTCGTGATCTGTATTCTGAATACAGCGCCTATTTCGGTGGTCAACATGGCAAATTCACCGCGCACCCCTTGACCTTCCAGTCACTGGAACCCCTATCTATACTCCGTCACACCGGAGAATCTTATGGCTGCGCTGAAAACACTAACTCTCGAGCTGGAAAACCTATCCTGCGCGTCCTGCGTCGGACGGGCCGAGCGTGCGTTGGACTCGGTCGAAGGCGTGGACGCGGCTCCGGTGAACCTTGCCACGGAAACGGCGCGGGTGTCCTTTGCAGCCCCCGCCACCACTGAAAACCTTGCCACCGCGTTGGATCGCGCGGGCTATCCTGCGCGGCGTGACACGGTTGTTCTGGACGTGCAGTCCATGTCTTGTGCCGCCTGTGTGGGCCGGGTCGAGCGGATGCTGAAAGCCACGCCCGGTGTGCTGGATGCGCGGGTGAACCTTGCCTCGGAACGCGCGTTCGTGACCTTTCTGACGGGATCCGTGACGCCCGAGGCGCTGTCGGCGAAGACTACCAAGGCGGGTTTTCCGACGACACCGCGCGCGGATAGCAGCTCTGCTGGGCCGCGCGACAAAGCGGACGAGGCACGGGCGTTGAAACACAAGGCCCTGCTGGCTGCTGCCCTGACCCTGCCGGTCTTCGTGATCGAAATGGGCGGGCATCTCTTTCCGCCCTTCCACCATTGGGTCATGCGCAACATTGGGCAGGCGAACTCGCACTGGCTTCAACTGATCCTGACAACAATTGTTCTGTTCGGCCCCGGTCGCCTGTTTTTTGCCAAGGGCATTCCCGCCCTTCTTCGTGGTGCGCCTGAAATGAACGCGCTGGTCGCGCTTGGTGCATCGGCGGCTTACCTTTATTCTCTGGTGTCGGTCCTCACCCCCGGCATCCTGCCCCCGGGCACCGTGAACGTGTATTTCGAGGCCGCCGCTGTCATTGTCACCCTGATCCTTGTCGGTCGCTGGATGGAGGCCCGTGCCAAGGGCCGCACTGGCGAAGCGATCCGGGCGTTGGTCGAACTTGCGCCGGACGAAGCCACGGTCGAGGTTGAGGGCCGCCAGATCACCCGCCCCGTCGCGCAGGTCATCACCGGCGAGGTCATCGTGATCCGCCCTGGCGAACGTGTCCCTCTGGATGCCGAAATCATCGAGGGCGAAAGCCTTGTCGACGAAAGCATGATCACTGGGGAACCGGTGCCCGTCGCGAAATCATCGGGCAGCCCGATCACCGGAGGCACAGTGAACGGCACCGGTGCCCTGAAAGCGCGTGTGACCGCTGTTGGCCCTGACACGATGCTGTCGCAAATCGTGCGCATGGTTGAAGACGCCCAAGGCGCGCGGCTGCCCATTCAGGCGCTGGTCGACCGGATCACCGCCGTGTTTGTCCCGGTTGTGATGGCCGTCGCGGTGCTGACCGTCGCGGTCTGGCTGCTGATCGGGCCCGATCCCGCGCTGGGATTGGCGCTGGTAGCGGGTGTGTCCGTGCTGATCATCGCCTGCCCTTGTGCAATGGGCTTGGCCACGCCGACCTCGATCATGGTGGGGACAGGTCGCGCCGCGCAGCTGGGCGTGCTCTTCCGGCGCGGAGACGCGTTGCAAGCGCTGCAATCGGTGGATGTGGTTGCCTTCGACAAAACCGGCACCTTGACCGAAGGGCGGCCTGCGCTGACCGCTTACGAGGTTGCAGACGGGCAGGATGCCGACACGCTTCTTGCCCTGATCGCAGGGGCCGAGGCGCAAAGCGAACACCCCTTGGCGCAGGCCATTCTGTCCGGCGCGACAGATCGCGGCCTAACGCCAGCAAAGGTCAGCGCCGTCCAAACTGAAACCGGTTTCGGCCTGTCTGCAGATGCCGAGGGCAAGCGCATGTTGATCGGCTCGCAGCAATATATGGCGCGCGAGGGCGTACCTCTGACGGATCTTGTCGACCGGGCCGATCCCATGCGCGCGGATGGTCAGACCGTGTTCTTCGCGGCCTATGACGGGCAGCTCGCCGCGTTGATAGGTGTCGCCGACCCGGTGAAACCCGATACGTCAAACGCGCTGAATGCATTGCGGGCGATGGGCAAAGAACTGGTGATGGTCACCGGCGACGACACGGCCACCGCCGCCGCCATTGCCGACCGGTTGGAGATCGACCGCGTGGTCGCAGGTGTTGTTCCGGGTGAGAAGCTTCAAACCATTGCGGATATGCAGGCCGAAGGTCGCAAGGTCGCCTTCGTCGGGGACGGCATCAACGACGCCCCGGCATTGGCCCAAGCAGATGTAGGCATCGCAATCGGAACCGGCACGGACGTGGCTATCGAAGCGGCCGACGTGGTCCTGTCCTCGGGCGCGCTGTCGGGTGTCGTGAACGCGTTGCAGGTCAGCCGCCGCACCATGACCAACATCCGCCAGAACCTCTTTTGGGCGTTTGGCTACAACGTCGCTTTAGTGCCGGTCGCCGCTGGCGTGCTTTATCCCATCTGGGGTGTGCTGTTGTCGCCGATGTTGGGGGCAGGGGCAATGGCTGCATCCTCGGTTCTGGTTCTGACCAACGCCCTGCGCCTGCGGTTCATCAAGCCCGCGCTGAAGGAGGCCACATGAATATCTCGGACGCCGCCACCCAGACGGGCCTGCCCGCCAAAACCATCCGTTATTACGAAGAGATCGGGCTGGTCACGCCCTCGCGCAACTCCAACGGCTACCGTGTGTTTGGCGAGACCGAGCTGCACAAGCTGACCTTCCTCGCCCGCTCCCGCGCGCTGGGTTTCTCGATCGAGGATTGCCGCACGCTGCTGGCCCTTTACGAGGATCAATCCCGCGCCAGTTCCGACGTCAAACGCATCGCGCGCACCCATCTGGACGAGATCGAGGCGAAGATTACCGACCTGATCGCCATGCGTGATACGCTGTCCCATCTGGTGCAGGCTTGCGCCGGGGATGACCGCCCTGATTGTCCGATCCTTAAGGGCATCGAAGCCACATCTGTGTCAAAAGCTTGAGGCACATCAAAGACTCGCGGGTTGTCGTGGCGTTTATCCATGAACGAAGCTGCGCTGAGTATGAAAGCGCAATCGCAAAGGATTCGTCTGATGGACAAAAGCCCGCTGACCCCGCTTTTCGATCCCACCTCGGTCGCCGTGTTCGGGGCAAGCCCCAGCGGTGATTCAGTTGGCGCGATGGCATGGCGCAACTTGGTGGCTGGCGAGTTCGAGGGTACCCTTTATCCGATCAACCCGAAACACAAATCCATCGGGGATGCGACGTGCTATCGCCGTATCACGGATCTGCCGGACGAAGTAGATTTGGCCGTAATCGCAACGCCTGCGCACACCGTGCCCGGTATCATGCGCGACTGTGCTGAGGCCGGCGTGAAATCTGCCATTATCCTGTCGGCGGGCTTTGGAGAAGGGGATGGTCGCGGCAAGGATCTGGAAGCGCAGGTGGTGGCTGCCGCGCGCAAGGGCGGCATCCGTTTTATGGGGCCGAACTGTGTTGGTCTGGTGCGTCCATGGCTGGGGCTTGATGCTAGTTTTCTACGCTCGGACCCGCCCAAGGGCCGGCTGGCATTCGTTTCCCAATCCGGCGCACTGGTCTCGGCCATTGCCGACTGGGCCGGGCCGCATCACTCGGGCTTTTCCGCCATGGTCAGCCTTGGCAACTCAACCAATATCGATTTCGGAGACGTGCTGGATTTTCTGGCAATGGATCCGCGCACCGATGCTATCTTGCTGTACATTGAAGGCATCAAGGATGCGCAGAATTTCATGTCGGCGCTGCGCCGGGCGTCGCGTCTGAAACCGGTGATCGTACTGAAATCTGGCCGCCACGCGACCAGCTCTCAGGCGGCCCATACGCACACGGGCGCGTTGATCGGCTCGGATGATGTGTTCGACGCGGCGCTGGAGCGGGCAGGTGCAGTGCGTGTCGGTACTTTGGGTCAGCTGTTCGCCGCGGCAGAAATTCTAGCCAACACACGCAAGGTGAATGGCGATCGTCTGTGCATCATCACGAATGGCGGCGGGTCTGGCGTTCTGGCCGCTGACCGCGCTGGTGATCTGGACATCGCGCTGCCGCCGCTATCGGATGCCACCAAAGCAAAGCTGGACAAAGTGCTGCCCGCGTTTTGGAGCCACGCCAACCCGGTCGATATTCTGGGCGATGCGGACCCTGCGACCTATGCAGCAGCGGTGAAAGCCGCGCTTGCCGACCCTGACAATGACGGCGTTCTGGTGATGCTGACCCCGCAGGCGATGACGGATGCCGTCGCTACTGCCCAAGCTGTAGTGGACGCGCTGCCCCGGCGGCGCAAGAAGCCGGTGCTGGCCTGCTGGCTGGGTGAGCCATCGGTCGAGGAAGGCCGTGCCATCCTGTCCAAAGCAGGGGTGCCGGATTTCCAAACGCCTGAACGGGCGGTCGAAGGGTTCAGCTATCTGGTGCAACACCGGCGCAACCGCAAACTGGCATTGGAAGTTCCACGTGCCCGCGCGTTCGAAAAGGGGCTGGATCTGGACGGCGCGCGCCTGATCATCGCGTCGGCCTTGTCAGATGGGCGCAAGATGCTGTCGGACACGGAAAGCAAGGCGCTGCTGAAGGCCTTCAACATTCCGGTGAACATGACGATCGAGGCGACGACGCACTCGCAGGCTTTGGTTGCGGCTGAATCCGTAGGCTATCCGGTGGCGATGAAGATTGCTTCGCCCGACATCACACACAAGACCAATGTAGGCGGGGTGCGGGTGAACGTGGCCCATGCGACGTCGGTCTCGCGGGTGTTCCATGAGCTGGTCAAATCTGCCAAGGCCGCAAGGCCCGAGGCGCAGATCAATGGCATTACGGTTGAACCTATGGCCAACCTGAAAGACCCACGCGAGCTGGTGATCGGGGCCAGCCGAGACCCGGTTTTCGGCCCCACAGTTCTGTTCGGAGCAGGCGGCACAATGGTCGAGGTGATGAAAGACAGCGCGGTCGCGCTTCCTCCTCTGAACGCGGTTCTGTCCGAACGATTGATCAACAAAACGCGCGTGTCAAAAGCCTTAGAAAGCTTCCGCGATGCGGCCCCCGTGGACCGCGATGCGCTGGTTGATGTGCTAAAACGCGTGTCGATCATCGTCAGCGAACTGCCTGAAATCACCGAGTTGGACATCAACCCACTGTTTGCCAGCCCGGACGGGGTGTTGGCGGTGGATGCGCGGATCTCGGTCCAGCGGGCCCCCGCAAAGGACGGTCCCTATGACCACATGGCGATCCATCCCTATCCGCGCCACCTTGCACGCGAGACCTTCTTGTCGGACGGTACGCTTCTTGTGATCCGCCCGATCCGGCCCGAAGATGCCGAGTATCTGCAATCCTTCATGCGTGACCTGTCGCCCGAGGCCAAGAAAATGCGGTTCATGGGCTCGGTAAATGAACTCAGCCCAGAAATGTTGGCTCAGTTCTCAGCCATCGACTATCGCCGCGAAATGGCCCTTGGCGCCATGGCCGAGATCGACGGGAAGGATGTGTTGGTCGGGGTGGCGCGATATGTGATCAACCCGGATCAGAAAAGCTGCGAATTTGCCATCGTCGTGTCGGACCGGATCCAGCATCAGGGTCTTGGTACGCGGCTGATGAAAGGGCTGTTCAGCGCGGCACAGCATCACGGGCTTGATGTGATTGAAGGGACGGTTCTGAAAAAGAACGACCCAATGCTTCGCTTAATGAAAGAGCTGGGCTTTTCCCAGCGGCCAGACCCCGATGACCGCGATGTGGTCATCGTTGAACGCTGGCTTTGAATAGGAATTGGGGGAGGAGACCAAATGCTATCCATTATTTCGCACACTGAATGTCGCGACCATGACGCCGGGCCATTGCATCCGGAAAGCAAGGCGCGGCTGGATGCGATCAACAATCAGCTGATCATGTCGGGCATGGATTATGTGGTGCGCCATCACGATGCGCCGCTGGTCACCCGCGAGCAGTTAGAGCGTGTGCATGACGGCGATTATCTGGATCGCGTCTATGCGTTGGCACCGGGACAGGGCATGGAAAGCGTCGAGGTTGACGGGGATACAGTGATGAGCCCCGGCACCCTGAAAGCCGCCGAACGGTCCGCCGGGTCGGGTTGCATGGGTGTCGATCTGGTCATGTCGAAAGAAGCCAACCCGATCTTCTGCATGGTCCGCCCGCCCGGCCACCACGCGGAAAGCGATAAGGCGATGGGCTTTTGCCTGTTCAACAACATTGCCGTAGCCGCAGCACATGCGCTCGAGGCCCATGGTCTGTCGCGTGTGGCGATCATCGACTTTGACGTTCACCACGGCAATGGCACCGAAGAGATCTTCAAGGCCGAGCCCCGCGTTCTGTTCTGTTCGAGCTTCCAACACCCGTTCTATCCCTTCACAGGGCACGAGAAAGAGACAGATAATCTAGTCGATATTCCCCTGTCCGCCGGTGCAGGCAGTGCCGAATTCCGCGAGGCCGTGTCAGGTCACTGGATCCCCCATCTGCGCGACTTCAAACCGGAATTCGTCTTTATCTCTGCCGGGTTCGACGCTCATGTGGCCGATGACATGTCCAGCGTTCAGCTGACCGATGCCGATTACGCGTGGGTCACGCGCGAGCTGAAGGCCGTGGCGGACGAGTTCGCCGAAGGTCGGATCGTGTCGATGCTGGAAGGCGGGTATGAACCCGACGTGCTGGCGCGCTCGGTCGTGAAGCACCTAGACGTCCTATTGGATTAAGCGAAACGCTTTGCGCTGAGGCTGGCGACAGTCTCGGCGTCCAACTCGGATGGCGCATTGCCCACGATATCTGCCAGCAATTGTGAGGCCGCAGGGCTAGACTGCATGCCATAGCCGCCTTGCCCAGCAAACCAGACAAAGCTTGGGTCATCTGCACCCGGCCCGATGGCAAGGTTTCCATCTGGCGTGAAGCTGCGCAGCCCGGCCCAATTTGAAATGACGCGGGTGACGGGTTCCGTGACCAGTTCTTCAAACCGGGCCAGCCCTTCGGCCAGCACCATGTCGTCAGCCCATGCGTCATGGGGCGTGGTCAGATCCGCATCGGCAGGCGACACGATCAACGCGCCCGCGTCGGGTTTCGAATACCACGTTTCGCCCGCGTTCAGGGTCATTGGCCAGCCTGATACGTCCAACCCGCCCGGCGCCGGAATGCGCGCCATCGAGCGGCGCAGAGGGCGAATGCCGATGGGAGCCACACCGGCCATGGTGGCGATTTCGTCCACCCACGCGCCTGCTGCGTTGATCAGCACACGACCCGAGAACACGCCTTTCGGCGTCTCGACCTGCCAGCCATCAGGCAGCCGCGTGATCGCCGTGGCTTTCGCCCCGGTGACGATCTCGCCGTTCTGGCGCAGATCACGTGCGAAGCCTTGCACAAGCCGATCGGTGTCTATGTCCCATGCCTCGGCATGATAGCCCGCGCCGCACAGCGCATCGGCGTTCAGGATCGGCATTAAGGACCGTGCTTCCTCTATGCTGATGGCATCCAACTGCATCTTGGCCAGATCATCGGCCAGAAGGTCGTCCTGCCCCTTGGCCCCCACTATCATCAATCCGCGCGGCGACAGAAGATCAGCCGCCTTGTGATAATCGTGCGAGGCGTGGTTCATCGCCACAACGGCGGGCGTGCCATAGCTTTCTTCAAACAGCGCCGCAGACCGGCCCGAGGCATGATAGGCCAGCGCCCCTTCGGCTTCCAACAGGCGCACGCGGCCCAGTTTTGACAGACGCGCGCCCGCAGATGTGCCAGCAACGCCGCCGCCAATGATCAGAAAATCATCCATGTTCTTCAATCCTGTCGGTCGCTGGTGCAGGGGTGGGCGTCAGCGCGGTTAGTTGGGCGCGTAGCGCCGAAGTCATCTCGAATGACAGCGCGTCCAGAGACGGCTGTAATTGTTCTAGCGACCGCGCCGACAGAATGGGTGCGGGGCGCGCTGAATGGTGGGCTGCCCACGCCACGGCCAGTGTAGCCGGATGGGTGTTCAGGTCTTGCGCGATCTCGGGCAGTGCCTTGGCTGTGTTGTGCATCCAGTCCAGCCCATAGCGCGCGGCATAGCGATCGTCTTCGGACAATCTGCCCGTGCCGCCCTTGGCGTACTTCCCGGTCAAAAGCCCTCCGCCCAGCGGCGAGTATGTTGCGGCCAGAATACCCTCGGACGCACACATGGGCAGAAGTTCAACCTCGGCCTGACGTTTTACAAGGCTGTACATCGGCTGGACCACGTCGATTTTTGTACCCAGCCCCAGCGCGATCGACTGTGCCTTCATCACCTGCCACGCCGCAAAGTTTGACAGCGCCAGATAACGTGTCTGCCCTGTCGCTTGAAGCGCGGCCAACAGCTTGATCTGAGCGTCCATGGCAAGGTTCGGATTGAAGCGATGCAGATAGAGAATATCGACCGCATCTAGCCCCAACCGCGCGCGCGACGCGTCGAACTGTGACCGCAGCGCGGCTACACTGTCAGGCGCGTCATACCCGATTTTCGTCGCGATGATCAGACGCTCGCGAAGGGGCGCGATAAGCTTGCCCAAGATCGTCTCGGATGCACCGTCTGTATACAGATTTGCTGTGTCGAAATGGGTGATGCCTGCCTCGATGCAAGCCTCGATCATTCCGCGCGAGGCGTCTTCATCCGCCGTGCCGCCAAACTGCATGGTGCCAAAGGCAAAGCGCGGGGCAGGGGTGCCATCAAGGGAAATCAGATCTGTCATGGCGCGACACTGCCACGAGGTCGCGCAAAGGAAAAGGCCCCGCGCGATGCGGGGCCTGATCTTCGGACGGCTCACCAAGAAGGGAAGCAGGGACGCACTTACTGCCGCCCGAAATCCTCTTGCGAGATGACGCCGTCGCCATTGCGATCCTGTTTCGGGAACCAGGCATCAACGCCTGCGATGAATTCCTCGCGGGTGACTTGGCCATCGCCATTAATGTCCGCGTTCTCGCGGGTCATGGACATGGCAGCGCTGTGTTCGCCCATACCCTGACCTTTGCCTTGGCCATGACCTTTACCTTGTCCCTGGCCATGACCTTTACCTTGTCCCTGGCCTTGACCTTTGCCTTGTCCCTGACCCTGGCCTTGGCCACCGCCTTGACCTTGGCCGATCCCGTGTTCTTTCATGTCGGCCTCGCGGGCCTCGTCGAACAGAACATAGTCCTCGGCGCTCAGTACGCCGTCATCATCGGCGTCGAAAGTGGTGAAAATATCTCCACGGCGTTCACGAGCTTCCTCGATCGAAACCGAGCCGTTCTCGTCCAGATCCCACATCTCGATGAAATGGGCGCCGGGTTGGTTTTGAGCCAGTGCAGGCAGTGCAATTACAAGTGCCGCAGTGGCCAGAAAAGGTGTTGTCTTGCGCATCGTTACGCTCCGTTTGTTGTCCCTATATTCGTATAACGGAATACGATGCTGTTTCCGTCGCGCTTTTTGCATAAAAAAATGCCCCACCTTTCGGCAGGGCATTTTGGTGTTTGATATCGGTCGATTAGTTCGACGGGATTTCGGCTTCGATGCCTTCAACATAGAAGCCCATGCTGGCCAGACCGTTGTCGCCATAGTCGGCAGCGGTTTCACCTTCTGCCAGCCACGGGGTGCCGTCCTGTTTGTTCAGCGGACCGGTGAAGGCGTGGTATTCGCCCGAAGCAAGTGCGTCACGCAGAGCTTCTGCTTCGGCCTTCACGTCAGCCGGAACTGCGTCCGAGATTTCGCCAATGCCAACCATGCCAGCGCCAATGCCGTCCCAGGTCGAAACGCTTTCCCAGGTGCCGTCCATAACGGCCTGAGTGCGGGCGACATAGTACGGTGCCCAATCGTCAATGATCGACGAGACGCGCGGGAAGGGGGCGTATTCGCCCATATCCGAGGCCTGACCGAAGGTGACGACGTTGCCAGCTTCTTTGGCAGCCGCCTGCGGTGCGGTCGAGTCGGTGTGCTGCAGGATAACGTCTGCACCTTGCTCGATCAGAGCTTTGGCGGCGTCGGCTTCCTTGGCCGGATCAAACCACGTGTAGGCCCAGATGATTTTGAACTGAACGTCCGGGTTTACTTTCTTGGCGTGGATATAGGCCGAGTTGATGCCACGGATAACTTCCGGGATCGGGAACGAGGCGATGTAGCCGATGGTGTTCGACTTGGTCATCTTGCCTGCGATGTGACCCTGCACGGCGCGACCTTCATAGAAACGGGCCGAATAGACCGACACGTTGTCAGCCTGCTTGTAGCCGGTGGCGTGCTCGAATTTCACATTCGGGAACTTCTCGGCCACGGCCAGGGTCGCGTCCATGAAGCCAAACGAGGTGGTGAAGATCACGTCAGCACCCGACAGGGCCATCTGTGTGATCGGGCCTTCAGCGTTCGATTCCGATACGCTTTCGACATAGACGGTTTCAACCTTGTCGCCAAAAGCGGCTTCAACAGCTTTACGACCCTGATCATGTTCATAGGTCCAGCCGCCGTCGCCCACGGGGCCGACATAAATGAAGCCGACCTTGGTTTTGTCTTCGGCTACAGCAGCTCCGGCCAGACCGGTGGCCAAAGCCGCCGTCGCCAGAAGTGATTTCAATACACGCATGTTAATCTCCCTTGGTGTCTTGAGCAGAATTATTGATTTCATTAGCGGCCTCTTCGCGGGCTTCGCGCAGCCGCCGCTGGATGTTCGTTTCGCTTTCCAAAAGCGCGGTTGTGATAATGGCTGATGGCACCGCAATCACGCCCAATCCGATGAACAGAACGAAGGTGGTGAAGATCCGTCCTCCGGCTGTGATGGGGAACATGTCGCCGTATCCCACGGTGGTAAAGCTGGCCACGGCCCACCACAGGCTGTTGGGAATAGACGAGAAAACTTCAGGTTGGGCTTCATGCTCGAAGATATAGATTCCTACGGCCGAAACATAAAGCATAAGTGCGGCGATGATGCCAAAGATCAGAAGCTCGCCCCGGACCTGACGGAAGGCGACCACAAGGCGCTCCATCGCGTGGGATCCGCGAAACAGTTTCAAAAGCCGGACGAGCCGCAGCAGTCGGAAGGCGCGCACCACCTGCCATTGGGGGGTCAGAAGGGCCATTGCCGGGGCGAAGGCTAGAAAATCGACCAGCCCCCAGAAACTGAACGCATAGCGAAGCGGGCGCGGAGAGGTGACCAACCGCAAGACATACTCGGCCGCGAAGATTACCAGCAGCAGCACTTCGAAATTGAACAGAAGTCCGCGCAGGTGGTCGGGCAGCTCGGGCATGGTCTCTAGGGCGATGGCGATTGCCGACAGCAGGATCAACACATCCATAACCCGCGCGACATTCACCCCTCCTAAGGGCTTGTGCCCGTCCAGAATGTCGTGAATGTCGGCTTTGTTCATTAGTGGGCCTGCTGGGTTAATGGGTTGCGTGGAACTCGCGCCCCAAGGATCCGGGCGCCCCGTGATTGCCGCGAAGCGAGATCACGACCAGCACCATAATGGTGATCAGATAGGGGCTCATTGCAAGAATTTCGACCGGGATCGGGACGCCCGCAGCCTGAAGGTTTAGCTGCAGAACCGAGATCCCGCCAAAGAGATATGCCCCCAACAGCACGCGCCAAGGCCGCCAGCTTGCGAAGACCACGATGGCAAGGGCAATCCAGCCCGCACCCGCCGTCATGCCTTCGACCCACTGGGGCACGCGCACAAGGCTGATGTAGGCCCCGCCCAGACCAGCACAGGCACCCCCGAAGGCAATTGCCATCAGACGAACACGGATAACTTTATAACCCAGTGCATGAGCAGCGTTGTGGTTTTCACCAACGCCGCGCAGGATCAGGCCCGCCCGGGTGCGTGTCAGCACGAACCATGTGAGGGCCACAATGATCAGGCTGACATAGACCATCGGGTCATGGCGAAACATGATCGGCCCCAGCACGGGAATGTCGGACAGAAGCGGGATTTCCCATTTGGCCATCGTGGGGGCTTTGATGCCCTCGTAAGGCTTGCCGATCAGGGCAGACAGTCCCAATCCGAACAGCGTCAGGCCCAGACCGGTCGCCACTTGGTTCGACTTCAAATACAGGACGAGCACACCAAACAGCATCGACAGCGCGGCCCCAGCGCAGGCCGCCGCGATAAAGCCAATGGAGGGCGCGCCGGTGTTTACGCCGATGGCGAAGCCGACCACAGCACCGGTGATCATCATGCCTTCCACGCCCAGGTTCAGCACGCCTGATTTCTCGACCACGGCTTCGCCAATAGCGGCCAGAAGGATCGGCGTTGCGGCCACCATCAAGGAGGCCAGAAGTAGAAGCGGGTTAATCTGTCCTAGGTCCATCTTGTCGCCCTTTCTTACCCAGCCACCGGGGTTTTCCACCGCACGCGGTAATGTGACAGTACATCCATCGCCAGAAGGAAGAACATCAGCATCCCCTGGAACATCTGGATTGCAGCACCGGGTAGGCCCAGCATCAACTGCGCCAGCTCTCCGCCGATGTAGGTCAAGGCCATCAACAGCCCCGCCAGCAAAATACCAATCGGATGCAGGCGGCCCAGAAAGGCCACGATGATCGCGGTAAACCCATAGCCCGCGTTGAAATCAATCGAGATCTGTCCGGACGGTCCGGACACCTCGAACAGCCCCGCCAGCCCCGCCAGTGCGCCAGACGTGCCAAGGCAGAACAGGATCAGTCGCGTCGGGTTCACGCCAGCAAACTTTGCCGCGCGCGGTGCTTCGCCCGTCAGGCGCACCTGAAAGCCCAGCATGTGGCGGGTCAGCAGGATATACGCCAAGATCACGGCGATGAACGCTGCTGCGACGCCCCAATGCATCCCGGTGCCTTCGATCAGGTCGGTGTTATACGCCGCCGGGAAGTCGCGGAAGTTGCGCGATCCGGGAAAGCCCATCCCGTCGGGGTTTTTCAAAAGCCCCTGACTGACAGACGCCAAGATGTTCTCGGCCACATAGACCAGCATCAAGCTGACCAAAATTTCGTTGGTACCAAACTTGACCTTCAAGACGCCGGGGATCATCGCCCACGCCCAGCCCCCCATTGCCCCTGCCAGCACCATGGCTGGGAAGATCAGGATACTTTCTGACGGGTAGAAGGCCAGCCCGACTGCGGCCCCACAGATGGCACCCATGATGTACTGACCTTCGGCCCCGATGTTCCAGATCCCGGCGCGAAAGCCCAAGGACAGGCCGATGGCGATCAGGATCAGGGGGCCGGCTTTCACCATCAACTGAGGACGAGAATAGGGACCGAATGTCTCGTGGAACAGCGGATCCCAAAAGATCGTGCGAATGGCCTCAAGCGGGTCTTTTCCTAGCATCCAGAACAGGATGCCACCCGCGATCATCGTCGCGATCACGGCCAGAACTGGCGTGAGAGCACCCCAGAGCTTGGACGGCTGCGGACGTTTTTCCAAACGGATCATGCGGCCACCTCATCACCTTCAGCACCACCCATCATTAGGCCAATTTCCTCGACACTCAGCCCTTGCGTGGACACCGGACGGGCCAGACGACCTTCGTTCAGTGCCGTGAAGCGGTCTGAAATTTCCATCAGCTCATCCAAATCCTGAGAGATCACGATAACGGCCGCCCCCTTGTGCGCCAAATCCAGCAACGATTGCCGGATCGAGGCCGCCGCAGCGGCATCAACGCCCCATGTGGGCTGGTTCACCACCAAGACATCCGGGTCTTGCAAGACCTCGCGTCCAATGACGAATTTCTGCAAATTTCCACCCGATAGAGATCCGGCAGCGTTGTCCGGGCCCGGTGTGCGCACATCGAAGGCTTCGATGATGCGGCGGGCGAATTTCTCGGTCTTGTTCCAGCGCAGGAACCCGCGTTCCACCAGCTTTTCGCGCACCGATCCGGTCAGAAGCGCATTTTCGGTCAGGCTCATTTCGGGCGCCGCAGAATGGCCCAGTCGTTCTTCAGGCGCCGTCAGCAATCCGCGCGCACGGCGTGCGCCGGGCGATAGCGTGTTTATCTCGTCTCCGGCCAGCGTGATCGAGCCTTCGCGCGCTCGCGCTTCACCCGACATAACGGCCAGAAGCTCGTCCTGCCCGTTGCCCGCAACGCCGCCGATCCCCAGCACTTCGCCCTTGCGCACCTCAAGCGAGACATTGCGTAGATCGGTGCCAAACTCGCTGGGCGACGGCATCGACACGCCAGAGAGGGACAAAGCCACCTCGCCCAGCTCTGCCGGTTCGCGTGAGGGCACATGCAACGTGTCGCCCACCATCAGTTCGGCCAGCTCGCGCGCCGATTTTTCGCGCGGGTCGCAAGTGTCGACCACAACACCAAGACGCAAGATCGTCGCGTGTTCGCACAGCGCTCGAATTTCTTCCAGCTTATGCGAGATATACAGGATCGAGGTCCCCTCGGACGTCAGTTTGCGTAGGGTTTCAAAAAGGATCTCAACTTCTTGCGGGGTCAGAACGCTGGTCGGTTCATCCATGATCAGAAGCTTCGGGTTCTGAAGCAGGCAGCGAATGATCTCGACCCGTTGACGCTCGCCCGCGGACAGATCGCCCACGATCCGGTCAGGGTCCAAAGGCAGGCCGTAGGCTTGGCTGACCTCGCGAATGCGGCCGGCCAGTTCGCGCGTGTTGGGCGGATTGTCCATGCCAAGTGCGATGTTTTCAGCCACTGACAGCGCGTCAAACAGGCTGAAATGTTGAAACACCATGGCGACACCAGCGGCACGCGCTGCGGCAGGGTTTTGGGGCGTGAAGGTCTCGCCGTTCAAGGTCATCTGCCCTGCATCCGGCTTGACCAGCCCATAGATCATTTTAACAAGCGTTGACTTCCCCGCGCCATTCTCTCCCAGAAGTGCGTGCACTTCGCCGGGCAGCAGTGAAAAAGAAACCTGATCATTGGCCACGACGCCGGGATAGGCCTTGGTCAGCCCCTCTAACGTCATCAGCGCATCATTTTGGCGCATATCCCCTGTCACTTAGCTAACACTCCCCTGTCGAGATTATTGTTATATGCGACGCTCTTAAGTAGCGCGGTCCCAACCCCCAGAGCAATGGCCTGAGGGTGTTTTCCCAAGCTGGGATCACCAATTGGGCAGTTGATTTGATCAATTTCTGTGCAGCCATGTCCCAAAGCAGCCAATCGTTTTCTGAAACGCGCCCATTTGGTGGCCGAGCCGATTACGCCGGCGCTTGCAAATGTATGCGAAAGAATCGCATGGCAGATCTCAAGATCCATCACGTGGCTATAGGTCAGCACAAGGTGATGGGCGTCGGTGGGCGCAAGGGCCACGGCCTTGGCCGGGTCGGGGGCAGGCAGGCAGGTGACGCCCTCGGGCACCTGATCCGGAAACCGCGAAAGGTCCACGTCGACCCAAGTGATCGCCAGATCGGGCAGAGGCGCGAGCGTTTGGACCAGCGCGCGTCCCACATGGCCTGCGCCATAGATCCAGATTGGGGTCTGCGGGCGGATGATGGGCTCGATCATCCAGCCTTGGGTCAGCGCAGGTTCCGGGGTCACGCCTTGATTTCGTTCATTCGCAATGACGCGGCTAACGGCGAGAGGCACATCCACTTCCCCCGTGGCTGAACGCGCGTGAATGGGCGCGCCTGACAGACGTTTCACGTCCTCGGCGCGGTAGATCTCGGTCACAAGCGTCACGGCACCGCCACAGCATTGCCCCAGCGCGGGGCCAAGGGGCAGGCGGGTCATACTGACAGCCTGTCCGCGTTCCAACTGCGCGCGCGCGTCGTGCGCCGCACGGTACTCCAGTTCGCCACCGCCAATCGTGCCGGATTGGCCGCCGTTCCAGACCAGCATCGCGGCACCGACCTCGCGCGGGGTCGAGCCCGCGGTGGCCGCCACAACGACGCGCACCACAGGACCGTGCGCCGCGATCGCGCGCTCAAGCTGGGGCAGATCAATCGCCATCGCGGACCCTTTCGACAGCGCCCAGAACCTCTTCGGCTGTTGCAGGTGCGTTCATGTCGTGGAACCCGTCGCCACAGGCGGCAACCGCGTCGGCCAGCGCAAGCCACGCCGAGATGCCCAGCATGAAAGGCGGCTCGCCCACTGCTTTCGAGCGGAAGATCGTGTCTTCGTGATTGGGCTGATCCCACAGGTCGACGTTGAACACGCGCGGACGGTCCGAGCAGGCCGGGATCTTGTAGGTCGATGGCGCATGGGTGCGCAGAACGCCTTTGTCGTCCCAGACGAGTTCTTCGGTTGTCAGCCAGCCGACGCCCTGCACGTATCCGCCTTCCACCTGCCCAATATCCAAGGCCGGGTTCAGGCTGGTGCCTGCATCATGCAGAATATCGGCCCGCAACACGCGGTTTTCGCCTGTCAGCGTGTCGATCACCACTTCGGTCAGGGCAACACCGTGGGCGAAATAGAAGAAGGGTCGCCCTTGTCCTTTGACACGGTCCCATGTGATCTCGGGTGTTTTGTAGAACCCGGTGGCCGACAAGCTGACCCGCGCCTCGTAGGCCGTCTTTGCAGCCTCTTGGAACGAAATACTTTGCGCCGGACCGTGTACCTGACCATCGGTGAATGTGATTTCTGCGGGCGTGCATTGCCAGATCTGGGCCATGTGCTCGGCCATACGATTGCGTATGGCTAGGCAGGCCTTCTGCACCGCCATCCCGTTCAGGTCCGAGCCCGATGACGCCGCCGTGGCCGAGGTGTTGGGCACTTTCCCTGTATCTGTCGCGGTGATCTTCACCAACTCCATTGGCACGCCAAAGCTGCGCGCGGCCACCTGTGCGACCTTCTGGAACAGGCCTTGCCCCATCTCGGTCCCGCCGTGGTTCATCTGGATCGAGCCGTCCTGATACACATGCACCAGCGCACCCGCTTGGTTCAGATGTGTCAGCGTGAAGCTGATCCCGAATTTCACGGGCGACAAGGCCAGGCCCTTCTTCAGCAGCGGGTTTTCCGCGTTGAAGGCCGCAATGTCGTCGCGGCGCTGAGCATAATCAGCCCGTTCCAGCAGCGCGTCGGTCATGGCAGGGATATGGAAGCCATTGATCTCTTGCCCGTAGTGGGTGGTTTGCCCGTCGCGGTAATAATTCACTCGCCGCACGTCTATCGGATCCAGCCCGCGCTCCTGCGCCACATGGTCCAAGATCCGCTCGATCCCGAAGACGCCCTGCGGGCCGCCGAATCCACGAAACGCGGTGGCGGATGCCGTGTTTGTCTTCAAACGGTGGCTTTCAATCCGCACATCCGGCAGGAAATAGGCGTTGTCCGCATGCAGCATTGCACGGTCTGCCACGGGCAGCGATAGATCCTGCGCCCATCCGCAGCGCGCAAGTTGTGTGAGGTCCAGCGCAACCAGCCGTCCGTCATCATCCACACCTGCGCGGTACGCGATGCGGAAATCATGCCGCTTGCCGGTGATGACCATGTCGTCATCGCGGTCGTATCGCATTTTGCAGGGACGTCCGGTTTGGCGCGCGGCAATCGCACAGGCCACGGCCAGCGCGTTGCCCTGGCTTTCCTTGCCGCCAAAGCCGCCCCCCATCCGGCGGGTCTCGACCCGCACAGCGTTCATGGGGGCTCCGATCGCATGGGCCACCTTATGTTGGATTTCTGTCGGGTGCTGGGTCGAACTGTGGACCAGCATGTCCCCGTCATCCTGCGGCACCGCCAGTGCGGCTTGTCCTTCCAGATAGAAATGTTCCTGCCCGCCCATTTCGAACTGGCCTTCGATGATATGAGGCGCGGTGTCCATCGCCCTGTTCGCATCGCCACGTGCCCAAATGACGGGTCCGTTTTCAAAGCGACTGCCTGCGGACATTGCATCGTCGATGGTCAGTATCGCCGGGCACGGGTCGATGGTGATCTGCCCCAACCGCGCGGCTTTGCGCGCGGCCAGATGGCTTGTGGCGACGACCAAAAAGATCGGTTGGCCGTGATAGAAGACCTCGCCCTGCGCCAGTAAAGGCTCATCATGGATGGACGGCGAGACGTCGTTTTCAAACGGCAGGTCAGCGGCGGTCAGTACGGCGACGACGCCGTCTGCCTCGCGGACTTTCGACAAATCCGCATGCGTGATTGCCCCGCGTGCGACGCCGCTTAAGCCGAACGCCAGATGTAGGCAATTCGCCGGCATCGGGATGTCATCTACATAGCGTGCGGCCCCGGTCACGTGCAGGGCGGCGGCGTCATGGGGCAGCGAGATTCCGGCGCTCATACCGACACCTCCAGCACCGAGGTCTTGGCCCCGGTATCCTCATGGAAGCAGCGGATCAGCATGTTCTGGCAGGTGCGCAACCGATAGTCCGCCGAGGCGCGCATGTCTGTCATCGGTGCATAGTCTTTGGAAAATTCTTGTGCAGCACTCTCAACCGCCGCCAATTCCCACGGTTGCCCGGTTAGTGCTTCTTCGACATGAGTGGCACGCTTGGGCGTTCCCGCCATGCCGCCGAACGCAATGCGTGCCGAGGCGACTTTGCCGCCTTCGATCACAATACTAAATGCGCCCAGCACGGCCGAGATGTCCTGATCGAACCGTTTCGACAGCTTGTAGACACGCAGATGATCCGGTCGGCGTGGGAGCGAGATTGCCTCGACAAATTCGCCCGGCTGCCGGTCCTGTTTGCCATAGTCGATGAAGAAGTCCTCAAGCGCGACCTGCCGTCTTACATCGCCGCGCCGCAAATGCAGCACTGCTTCCAGCGCGATCAGCGGCGGCGGCCCGTCCCCGATGGGCGAGCCATTGGCGATGTTCCCACCGATGGTGGCCACATTCCGCACTTGGGTCGAGGCAAACCGGCGCAGCATTTCGGCAAACTGCGGGTGGTGATCCTGCATCAGATGGCGCAGCGCCTCGATGCTGACGCCCGCACCGATATGGATATGGGTGTCGGTCACTTCGACCTGTTTCAGATCCGAAACGCCATTCAGGAAAATCGCCGGACGAATGTCGCGCAGGGCTTTGGTCGACCACAGGCCGACATCTGTCGCGCCAGCGACCAGAGTGGCGTGGGGATGCTTCATCAATGCTTGCGCCAACGCGTCCGAGCTTTGTGGATGCATCGGATCGTCGCTCGGCTCCGGCAATGAAGGTATCTGTGCAAATGCCTCGGGTGCAGGAGCCTCTGTTGCCCGTTCGGCCGCGCGGATAATGGGCGCATAACCGGTGCAGCGACATAGGTTTCCTGCCAACACATCATCATGTGCCCGATCACCGTTCAGATGCGCCGTGGCCAAAGATACCGCGATTCCCGGCGTGCAGAACCCGCATTGCGATCCGTGTTCTTCAACCAAGGCCTGTTGCACCGGATGCAAAGTGCCCGCGTCCGCCAGTGCCTCGACCGTGGTGACGGATTTCCCATCGAGCTGTCCCAGAAACAGGATGCAGGCATTCACCGCCCGCGCGCCATCCGCGTCGCGCAGCATAACGGTACAGGCGCCGCAATCGCCTTCGTTGCAGCCTTCTTTCGTACCCGTCAGGCCACGCGTGTCGCGCAGCCAGTTCAGCGTGGATTGCGTGGGGTCAACATCGCGCAGGGTCACGCTCTCTCCGTTCAGAAGAAAGGTGATGTTCATTGGATCGTCCAGCCGCCTTACCCTGTTGGTGGCCCCGATATCCGCGTCCTCGATGCGGCGTAGAAAACGCGCGGGTTTATATTTTTATTCACCACAGGAAAGCCGGGAACGGGGTTTAGGTCAAGCCCCGTGGCAAAAACTTGTCGGTCGGCGCCCGGTGCCCTTTCGTATGGTCGGGCGCTGGTCTAACTTGGCCGGATGAGCAGCCAACCCCGATTCATCCACCTTCGCACCCATACGCAATACTCGCTTCTGGAAGGGGCAGTTCCGGTCAAGAAATTGCCCGGTCTTTGTGCTGCGCATGACATGCCTGCTGTCGCCATGACCGACACGAATAACATGTTCGCTGCATTGGAGTTTTCCGTGACCGCCGCGGACGCAGGCGTGCAGCCGATCATCGGCTGTCAGGTGGATGTGTGCTTTGAGCCCCCTGCGCAGGGCGAGGCCCCAAAAGCCCCCGCTGCTGTGGTGCTTTTGGCCCAGACGGAGGAAGGCTACGAAGGGCTGATGCGCCTGAATACCTGCCTCTACGTGGACAAAAACGGCGCGCTGCCTCAGGTCACGCTGGAGGATTTGGAAGCCAATGCCGAGGGCGTGATTTGCCTGACCGGAGGGGCTGAAGGCCCGGTGGGTCAGTTCCTGCAAAACGGTCAGCGCGACAAAGCTGAGACCTTGATGCGTCGCCTGCATGCGGCTTTTGGCGACCGTCTGTATATCGAGCTTCAGCGCCATCCGGGCGAGGGTGGTCAGCCTACCGAGCCCGAGCGTCTGACCGAGCGTGGCTTTGTTGAAATGGCCTATGCGATGGGCATCCCGCTGGTCGCCACCAACGATGTCTACTTCCCAGCCCAAAAGCTTTATGAAGCCCATGATGCGCTGATTTGCATCAAGGAAGGCGCATATGTCGACCAGCAGGACGGCCGCCGCCGCCTGACCCCTCAGCACTATTTCAAATCGCCCGAAGAGATGATTGCGCTGTTCGCCGATCTTCCCGAGGCAATTGAAAACACGGTGGAAATTGCCAAGCGCTGCGCCTTTATGGCCTATCGCCGCGACCCGATCCTGCCAAAATTCGCTGATGACGAGGTCGCAGAATTGCGGCGACAGGCCGAGGCAGGTCTGGAATACCGCCTTTCGATGATCCCTCACGCCGTCAGCGTTGAGGAATACAAGAAACGGCTCGATTTCGAGCTGGGCATCATCGAAGGGATGGGCTTTCCGGGCTATTTCCTGATTGTGGCGGACTTCATTAAGTGGAGCAAAGACAAGGGCATCCCGGTGGGGCCGGGCCGTGGTTCGGGTGCGGGCAGCCTTGTTGCTTATGCCCTATTGATTACCGACCTTGATCCCCTGCGCTATTCGCTTCTGTTCGAACGCTTCCTGAACCCCGAACGTGTGTCGATGCCCGACTTCGACATCGACTTCTGCATGGATCGCCGCGAGGAAGTTATCCGTTACGTGCAAGAGAAGTACGGCCGCGACAAGGTCGGCCAGATCATCACCTTCGGTGCGCTGCTGTCGAAAGCCGCCGTGCGCGATGTGGGCCGGGTGCTGCAAATGCCGTACGGGCAGGTGGACCGCCTGTCCAAGATGATCCCGGTCGAGGGGGTGAAACCTGTCTCGATCGAGAAAGCCTTGGCGGATGAACCGCGTCTGCGCGAAGAAGCCCGCGCGGAAGAGGTCGTCGACCGTCTTCTGAAATATGGCCAGCAGCTTGAAGGTCTGCTGCGCAATGCCTCGACCCACGCCGCGGGCGTTGTGATTGGCGACCGTCCGCTGGACGCGCTGGTGCCGCTCTATCAAGATCCGCGCTCGGATATGCCCGCCACCCAGTTCAATATGAAATGGGTCGAGCAGGCGGGCCTCGTGAAGTTTGACTTTCTGGGTCTGAAAACCCTGACCGTCATTCAAAACGCTGTCGACTTGATCCGGGGGCAGGGGCGTGACCTCCATACGGGACCGAATGGTGATACGCTGTACGACCCCCCCGAGGGTGCGGTGAATGAAATCAACGCCATCCCTCTGGATGACGAACCGACCTATAAACTGTACGCCGCTGCGAAAACCGTCGCCGTGTTCCAGGTGGAAAGTACCGGCATGATGGATGCGCTTCGGCGCATGAAACCCACCTGTATCGAGGACATCGTGGCGCTGGTGGCGCTGTATCGTCCCGGCCCGATGGAGAACATCCCGACCTATTGCGAGGTCAAGAATGGGCTGAAAGAAATCGAATCCGTCCATCCCCTGATCGACCATATTCTTGAGGAAACTCAGGGTATTATCGTTTATCAGGAACAGGTTATGCAGATCGCGCAGGTCATGGCGGGTTACTCGCTTGGTGGCGCCGACCTGCTTCGCCGCGCGATGGGTAAGAAGATCAAAGAGGCGATGGACGCCGAGCGTCCCAAGTTCGAAAAGGGCGCTGCGGAAAATGGCGTACCTGCCAAGAAAGCGTCGGAAGTTTTCGACCTTCTGGAAAAGTTTGCGAACTATGGCTTCAACAAATCCCACGCCGCCGCCTATGCCGTGGTCAGCTATCAAACCGCGTGGCTGAAAGCGAACCATCCGGTCGAGTTCATGGCCGGCGTGATGAACTGCGATATTCATCTGACAGACAAGCTGGCGACCTACGCCAACGAGATCCGCCGTGGGATGGACATCGAGATTGTGCCGCCCTGTGTGAACCGCTCGCTTGAAACCTTCAGCGTGAAGGACGGCAAGGTCGTGTATGGTCTTGGCGCGCTAAAGAATGTCGGGATCGAGGCGATGAAGCTGGTGGTCGAGGGGCGCAAAGTGGACGGTGTCGACAAACCCTTCGCAACGCTCTTTGACGTCGCCCGTCGGGTCGATCTGAAACGTGTCGGAAAGCGCCCGATGGAGATGCTGGTCCGTGCAGGTGCCTTCGATCAGCTTGATAAAAACCGCCGCCGCATCTTCGACAGTCTTGATGGGCTGGTCAGCTATTCGGCGGCCATTCACGAACAACGCGCCTCAAATCAGGTGTCCTTGTTTGGCGAGGCGGGCGACGATTTGCCCGAACCGCGCCTGTCCCCTGTGGGTGACTGGCTGCCCAGCGAACGTCTGGCGGAAGAACAGAAAGCGATTGGTTTCTATCTGTCCGGCCACCCGCTGGATGACTATATGGCCGCGTTGAAACGCAAACAGGTTCTGTCTTTGCAAGAGCTTGAAAAGAAAGCCGAACGTGGCGCGATGGTGGCGAAGCTGGCAGGCACAGTTTCTGGCCGTCAGGAACGTAAATCCGCGCGCGGCAACCGATTTGCTTTTGCCCAGCTGACCGACCCGACCGGACAATACGAGGTCACGATCTTCTCGGACGTTCTAGAGAAATGCCGCGACCATCTGGAAACGGGCGCCAATGTCGTCGTCACAGTTGAAGCCACGATGGAAGCAGATCAGCTGAAACTTCTGGCCCGCTCAATCTCGCCCATCGACAATGTGGTGTCGGATGTGGGGGGGATGGCCCTGAAGCTCTACCTTGAAAACGCCTCGGCCTTGGCACAGGTGGCCTCGGTTCTGCAAAACGCGGCCGAGCAAGCCCGAAATGCCCGCCCGGGCGAAGTGTCTGTCTGCCTGATGGACCCCAGCTTGCCGGGCGAGGTCGAGATGACCCTTGGCCAGTCTTTCCCGCTGAACCCACAGATAAAAGGCGCGCTGAAATCGTTGAATGACGTGATCGATGTCGAAGAGGTCTAGCCTCCGACCTGAACCGGCGCAGAAGCTCATATCAGGTTGAGGTGGCCCCGCTGGCGCGCAGCGCGCGGCGTCAAAGAAGCTTAGTGAAGCTTAGTAGTGCGGCGGACGTTCGTCCCCCAAAACGACCCCGCCGGAATTGCCTTGTTCGCGTTCGGCCTCGCGCTCGGTCAGGATACGCACAAGATGCGACACGCGGGCAAGTTCCGCGTCCTGTTTGGTGACAACCTCGTTCAAGTCATCGACCACAAGGGTCAGATGCGCGATGGTTTCTTCAAGCTGGGTGATGCGATCTTCGGTCATGGCGGCGTGATAACCTGTCTATCAGACAAGACCCAGCGATTTTTGCGACATGCGGTAAATTGTGAAGAAACACAGGCTTTCCTTGCCCCCACCGCCCCCATCCGCTAGACCGCCCGCGACACCATTGTGAACCGGGACCAGACATGGCCAAGCAGAAAAAACAGCCCCGCCCCAAGGCAATCACGCCCAAGGGATTTCGCGACTATTTCGGAGCGGAAGTGGACGAGCGTAAACATATGCTCGACCAGATTGCGGCGGTGTATCATCGCTATGGCTTTGACGCGCTGGAAAGCTCGGCTGTGGAAACGGTCGAGGCGCTGGGCAAATTCCTGCCCGATGTGGATCGCCCGAACGAAGGCGTCTTCGCCTGGCAAGAGTTCGACGAGAAAGACAATGGCGACTGGATGGCCCTGCGCTATGACCTGACCGCGCCCTTGGCTCGCGTCTATGCGCAGCACCGCAACGATCTGCCGACGCCCTATCGTCGCTATGCGATGGGCCCCGTTTGGCGCAACGAAAAGCCCGGTCCGGGGCGTTTTCGTCAGTTCTATCAATGTGATGCGGACACGGTTGGTACGGCCTCGATGGCCGCAGATGCCGAGATTTGCGCCATGTTGGCCGACACGCTTGAAACCGTCGGCATTCCGCGCGGCGACTATTTGGTGCGGGTGAACAACCGCAAAGTCATGAACGGTGTGCTGGAAGTCATGGGCGTGGGTGAAGGCCCCGAACGTGAAGCCGTTCTGCGCACCATCGACAAGTTCGACAAAGTAGGCGAGGCCGGCGTGCGCGAGCTGTTGGGCAAGGGGCGACTGGATGCGTCCGGTGCTTACATCGACGGCGTAGGTCTGTCGGATGAACAAGCTGAACCGGTGATAGCGTTCCTGACTTCGAAAGGGGCGACGGCTGACGAGACCCTGACGAACCTGCGCGCCGCTGTTGGCGAAAGCGCCGTTGGTGCGGAAGGTATCGCCGAGCTGGAGCAGATCGCGGATCTTTTGGCCGCTCAGGGCTATGGCCCCGACCGGATCGAGATCGACCCGTCCGTCGTGCGCGGTCTTGGCTATTACACCGGCCCCGTCTTCGAGGCCGAGCTGACTTTCGAAATCCAAGACGAAAAAGGCCGTCCGCGCCAGTTCGGGTCCGTTGCTGGCGGTGGCCGCTATGACGATCTGGTCAAGCGCTTTACCGGGCAGGCCGTCCCGGCCACGGGCATTTCGATCGGTGTTGACCGTCTGCTGGCCGCGCTCCGCGCCAAGGGCCGGATGGGTGGCAAGGCCGTTGGCCCAGTCGTCGTCACCGTCATGGATAAATCGCGACTGGCGGATTACCAGTCGATGGTCACTGAACTGCGCCAGGCGGGCATTCGGGCCGAGGTCTATCTGGGCAACCCCAAAAACTTCGGCAACCAGCTGAAGTATGCGGACAAGCGCAACTCGCCCGTCGCAGTGATCGCCGGGTCAGATGAATTCGACGCGGGTAAAGTGCAGATCAAGGATCTGGTGTTGGGCGCAAAGATCGCCGAAAGCGCCACGCTTGAAGAATGGAAAGAACGCCCCAGCCAGTTCGAATGCGACCGCGCTGACATGGTCGCCAAAGTCCGCGAAATCATCGAGGCGTCTGATGACTGACAAGGCACAGATCCGGGCTGAAGCCGCCCGCCTGATGGCGTTCTTTGAAGCCAAGGGGGCCACTGCGGTCGAAGCGGACATTCTGCAACCTGCCGGCACGCTTCTGGACCTTTATGGGGAAGACATCCGGGGCCGCGCTTTCGTGACCCATGACCCGATCCGGGGTGAATCGATGCTGCGCCCTGACTTTACCGTGCCGGTCGTGCAAATGCACATGTCCGATGGTGCAGAACCCGCCCGTTATACCTATATGGGCGAGGTGTTCCGCGCCCAGGAAGAGGCCGCTCACCGTGCGTCCGAGAACTTTCAGGTTGGGTACGAGGTCTTTGACCGCGACGCCCCAATCGAAGCGGACGCCGAGGTGTTCGCCTTGATCCAAGACGCACTGTCGCCCCTGTCGCTGCGCGCAGCAACCGGCGATATGGGCCTACTTCTGGCGGCCGTGCGCGGATTGAAAACCACCGATCGCCGCAAGGCAGCCCTGCTGCGCCACATCTGGCGTCCACGCCGTTTCCGCGCGTTGCTGGACCGGTTCGCCGGACGCGCGCCTGTGCCCGAAGGGCGCGAGGCACTTTTGGCCAAAGAAGATCCCATGCAGGATGCGGGCCCTCAGATTGGTTTGCGCTCGGCGGCTGAAATCGCTGACCGTATCGCGGCTTTGCGCGAAGACGCTGCCGCTGCTCCGATCTCGACGCAGGAAGTCGAGCTGTTGGACGATCTTCTGGCCTTGCGCGAAACCACCGTAAACGTGCTGGAGCATCTGCGCGACATCGCCGTCGACATGCCTGCCATCGCGGATGCAGTGGACCGTCTGGAAGCCCGCGCCGAGGCTTTGGCCAAGCGCGGTGTGGACGTGACCAAGCTGGACTTCGAAGGCAGCTATGGCCGCACCTCGATGGAATATTATGACGGGTTCGTTTTTGGCTTCTACGCGGAAACCCGACCCGATCTGGCCCCGGTGGCTACTGGCGGGCGCTATGATGCGTTGACCCGTGTTCTTGGGCGCGCCAAGGGGCATGAAATCCCCGCCGTCGGCGGCGTCATCCGCCCCGAAATTGTGTTGGAACTGACCGCAGGGGGCGCAAAATGACCCTGAAGATTGGTGTGCCCTCGAAGGGCCGTCTGATGGAGAAGACCTTTGACTGGTTCGGCGCCCGTGGCGTGGAACTGGCCCGCACCGGATCGGACCGCGAATATGCAGCCGCGGTCAACGGAATTGACGGAATCGAGCTGGTCTTGCTGTCCGCAGGTGAAATCCCGCGCGAACTAGCGGCCGGTCGCATTCATCTGGGCGTAACAGGTTCGGATCTTGTGCGCGAAAAGCTGGGCAGCTGGCAGGACAAAGTGGCGGAACTGGCGCTGATGGGATTTGGCCACGCGGATCTGATCATCGCGGTGCCCAAATGCTGGGTTGATGTAAACACTCTGGATGATCTGGACGCAGCGGCCGCTGCCTTCCGCGCGCAGCACGGCTTCCGTCTGCGCATCGCCACCAAATTCCACCGTCTGATCCGCGATCACCTGCGCGATCACGGTGTGGCGGATTATCAGCTGGTGGATAGCCAAGGCGCGACTGAAGGCACCGTGAAGAACGAAACCGCCGAGGCCGTGGCCGACATTACCTCGACCGGGGAAACTCTGCGCGCCAACCACTTGAAGATCCTGGCGGGCAAACCCGTGCACAAATCGCAAGCCACCCTGTTCAAGTCGCGCAATGCGGATTGGAACGAGGCGACGCGCGCGACCCTTGCGGCATTGACCGGGAAACTGGGTCTTCAGTCTTAAACGGGTGCTCCCAAGGCCAGTTTCATCCAGCCGCGCAGCGGCTCCATGGGTTTCAGCTCGCTGGCGATAATGTCCGGCGCGTCCGGTCCCATGATCTCGTTCTGCGGGACGTGATCATTCCACCAAACGATCCCTTTGCGGCGCAAAAGCTCTCCGGAGGGATGATCCGCATCCCACGCCAATGGGATACGTTTCAGCTCGGGGTCCGAGATGCGCAGCCCTGCCGATACTGCATGCGCGTTCAACTCCAGCAGTATCTCGCCCTGTGGTCCCGCCACGGTCTCGCGCCAATGATCCAGCGCTTCGTGTTCGAAGGCGAATATTCCGTACCCCACCACAAGGTGATCGGTCTGCAATCCCACCATCCAGCTGGCCCCGGTTTGCGCATCCGCAATGCCGATGTGAATGTGTGTGTTGTAGGGTGTTTTGTCTTTTGAGAACCGCAGATCGCGATGCATCCGAAAGATGCGTGACTTCACGTCTGTTGCATAAGTGGCCGCAAGCCTTTGGTTCAACGCATTGGTAAAGTGTGCGGTGGCGTCTTTGACATGAGCCTCATATCGCGGCTTGTTTACCTGAAACCAATCGCGGCTGTTGTTGTCAGATAGGTCGCGAAGAAACGACAGAGTCTCGTCGCTGAACCAGGTCATGACGCCGGATCGACCGGATCAGAAAATCCCGCCGCCTTGTGACTGCCATCGCAGAAGGGCTTGTTTTTCGATGACCCGCAACGGCACAGAAATGCCTTGCCGACGGTTCCGATCCGTCGCCCGGTTCCAGAACAGACTTCAAGATTTCCATCCACCACAATCGGTCCATCAGGACGGCGCGAAACCTCCGCCGGACCGCCTGCATCCTCGGTTTCCGAGGGCGTGGTCGGGGTGGGCTCTCCGGTGGCCTCAAACCCGCCTTCCACATGGCTGTAGTCGCAATAAGGTTTGTTCTTCGATAGCCCACAGCGACAAAGCGCAACGCGGGTTTCGCGGTCGTCGCCTTCGACGCAGACATCGCCCGCCAGAACCAATGGTCCGTTTTCCAGAACCGCCAACCGATTGATCTTCGGCGCGCGCTCTTCCACGCCCGAGTTGCGCCGAAACGCCAAAGCCCCCGACGGGCAGGTGCGGATCATCGCGGCCACTTCCTCGGCGCTGGCATTGTCGGGCTGCACCCATGGCCGCTTCGATGGGTCAAACACCTCGGGCAACTGAAGGAAGCAATTACGCGCGTGGATGCAGCGCTTCAGGTCAAAGGTGACCGTAATGTCTTCACCGGTGTACTCTTTACGTTTCATAGCTGGCTCCTTGGCTGACCAAGTTCAGCCTAGCCCAGCCTCGCAAAAACACAAAATCACGAAAAAAGGCGCCCACGATCGGGCGCCTCTCATTTTCTTACTAAAAGTATCCCGGGGTCCGGGGCTGGCCCCGGTCCGACTTAGCGCTTACGCGAACGCAGGAAGCCTGTGATGTCATAGGCGCGATCCAGAATGGGCTGGGCAATCGCCTCGGCCTTGTCGGCGCCTTCGCCCAGAATGCGGTCGATCTCGGCTTTGTCGTTCATCAGGCGCGACATCTCTTCCGAGATCGGTGCCAGCTTCTCGACTGCCAGATCCGCAAGTGCAGGCTTGAAACGGCCCCAGCCAGCGCCTGCGTATTCCGTGATTACCTGTTCGTTTGTCAGACCTGACAGACCCGCATAAATGTCCACTAGGTTCTTTGCCTCGGGGCGATCCTTCAGACCTTCCAGCGTCTCGGGCAGAGGCTCTGGATCGGTCTTTGCCTTCTTGAACTTCTTGGCGATCTTGTCGGCATCATCGGTCATGTTGATGCGTTCCATGTCGCTTTCACCCGATTTCGACATCTTCTTGGTACCGTCACGCAGGTTCATCACGCGGGTCGCCGGGCCTTCGATGATCGGCTCGGGCTGCGGGAAGAAACCTTCGGCCTTGAAGTCGTGGTTGAACTTCGCGGCGATGTCGCGCGTCAGTTCCACATGCTGCTTCTGATCCTCGCCCACAGGCACGTGGGTCGCGTGATAGAGCAGAATGTCAGCGGCCATCAGCGACGGGTAAGCATAAAGCCCAAGCGAGCTTTGCTCGGCATTCTTGCCAGCCTTGTCTTTGAACTGGGTCATCCGGTTCATCCAACCTACGCGCGCCACGCAATTGAACAGCCACGCGAGTTCGGCATGTGCAGGAACTTGGCTTTGGTTGAACAGGATCGACTGGCTGGGATCAATGCCCGCGGCCAGGAACCCGGCGGCCACTTCGCGGGTCGCGTCGGTCAGCTCTTTCGGGTCTTGCCAGACGGTGATGGCATGCAGGTCGACGACGCAGTAAACCGTCTCGAAATCCTGTGCCTGCATGTCCACGAAACGCTTGATGGCGCCAAGGTAGTTGCCCAGCGTCAGCCCGCCCGAGGGTTTGATCCCCGAAAATACGCGCGGCGTGTGATTGGTCATGTGTTTACTCCGTCTGGAATTCTGTGCCCATGTCGATTACCTAGCTGGGCAGACAGCGTCAAGGAAAGCCCGTCGACAAGACGGCGAAGGAGCAGTGCATGACCCATCCGCATGATGAAAGTCCCGTCAACCCTCTGCCACCAGTGGTTATTGCCCTTTCGGTATTTCTCGTCGGGATCGAGCTGGTGTTCTGGGTCGGAAGCAAAGGGCTGATCGGCGGGCCCGAGGCCGCAGGCTGGCGCATTGCCACGATCGAGAACTGGGGCTTTCGCGAACCGCTTTTCGCGTGGATGGTTGAAAACGGACGCTTCCCCTTGAAGGACATGGCGCGGTTTTTCACCTATCCGTTCCTGCATATCAGCTTCACCCATCTTCTGTTCGTGCTCGTCTTCCTTCTGGCACTTGGAAAAATGGTGGGCGAGGTCTTTTCGACCTTTGCCTTTCTGGTGGTCTTCTTCGGCTCGGCCATTGTCGGCGCGTTGGTCTATTGGCTGGTTTGGGACACGGGCGTCGTGCTGTTCGGAGGCTATCCGGCGGTCTATGGCCTGATCGGAGCCTACACGTTCATCCTGTGGGCGGAGCTGGGTGCAACTGGTGGTAACCAGCTGTCTGCCTTCCGGATCATCGCGTTTCTTCTTGGCATTCAGCTGATCTTCAGCCTGCTGTTTGGGGCAGGGCTGAACTGGGTCAGTGAGGTTTCGGGCTTTGTCGCGGGCTTCGGGCTGAGCTTTCTGGTCAGCCCGGGCGGCTGGTCGCGCGTGGTGCAGCGGTTGCGTCAGCGGTAGAGGCTTTCGGCGGCTCATTTCATGAGCCTTAAGGGGCCTTGCCCCTCAGCGCTGCGCGCTTCACCCCAAGATACTTGAGACAAGAAAACGCGTGCGGGGTTAGCCTCGGCGGAAGGCGGACTTGATTTCCGACATGTGGAACGCGCCGAGCATTTGTCCGGCCAGCCCGTAGATTGCGATCCCGCCCAGAACAAGCACGGCAAGTGCCGCGATTTTGACGCCCGAGATGGCGAAGAGCGGGGCCATGATGAAGGCCATCGCCACAAGGGCGGCACCCATGACGGCGCTCGCGGCGATGATGCGCCAAAGGCGTGACCAGAAGCGCGCGTCAAAGCGGGTTTCCTCGCCCATGCGGACAGCGCCGATCCATGTCAGTGTGGTGATGGTCCAGCCTGCCAGCGTTGTCCCAATCGCAGCAGCGATGAAGCCCAGATGGTAGCTTAGGCCGATGGCAATGGCTGCGTTTACCACCATGCCAACAAGGGCGAAATGGAAGGGGGCTTTGGTGTTTTCACGGGCGAAATACACAGATGAGAGCACTTTTTGCAACACGAAGGCTGGCAGGCCCGCGCCGTAGATTGCCGTGGCCAGTGCGGTCCATTTCGCATCATCGATTGTAAACGCGCCACGTTGGAAAAGCACTTCGATCAGCGGGAGCGGGATCACCACCAGCGCGACTGCGGCGGGGATGGTCAGGGCCAGCGACATCTCGCCCGCGCGGCTGAGTGCATCGCGGCTGGCGGCCATGTCGCCTGCGCGCAGGTTGCGCGACAGTTCGGGCAGAAGCACGATGCCGATGGCGATGCCGACCACGCCCAATGGCAGTTGATAGAGGCGATCCGCATAGTAAAGCCACGCCACGGCGCCCTCAAAGAAGCTAGCAACCTGACGGCCCACCAGAAGATTGATCTGGGTCACACCTCCCGCCAGTGCAGCAGGGGCTGCGATGATGGCGAGCCGTTTCAATTCGGGCGTCATATGCGGCATACGCGGGATCAGGCGATATCCAGCTCGGCTGGCAGCGATCCAGACCAGAACCACCTGCGCAATACCGGCGACAGGCACGGTCCATGTCATGGCCAAGCCGATGTCGCCACCCATCAGGTCAGCGATCAGCATGGCGGCGATGAAAATCACGTTCAAAAGCACCGGGGCGGCGGCAGCGGCCATGAAGCGTCCGGTGGCATTCAGAACGCCTGACAGAAGTGCGGCCAGCGAGATGAACAGGATATAGGGGAAGGCGATCCGTCCATAGGTGACGGCCAGATCAAAGCGATTGTCTTCGGTAAAGCCGGACGCCATGGCATAAACCAGCGCGGGCATGAAGATCTGTGCGATGATCGAGAAGATCACAAGGATGAATGCGAGCCCCGCAAACGCATCGCGCGCGAATTCCAGCGCACCGTCTCCGCTCTCGTGTTTCTTGGCGAACATTGGCACAAAGGCCACGTTCAGCGTTCCTTCCGCAAAGAAGCGGCGGAACATATTGGGCAGGGAAAAGGCGATCAGGAATGCCTCGGCCACGGCAGAGGATCCAAGGAACGCGCCGATCATAATGTCGCGCACGAACCCAAGGATGCGGCTGGCCATGGTCCAGCCCCCGACGGTCATGAAGCCCCTGGCCAATCGTGATGCCATTATGTGGTCGCCCTTTCCACGCCCTTTTCGATTGCCGTGCGCAGCTTGTTTGCCAGCAGATCCTGCTTGTGCTCGGCATAGAATTTCAGGCCAAACATATCCTTGACGTAAAAGCTGTCGACCACCTGTTCGCCATAGGTCGCAATCACAGCGGACGCAATATAGACATTCGCGTCGGCCAACGTGCGCGTCAGGTCATAAAGAAGGCCTGGACGGTCGCGGGTGTCGACTTCGATGATCGTATAGATCTCGGACCCTTCATTGTCGAAGGTGATCGTGGTGGGCACCTTGAAAGCGCGTTCGCGTTTCTTGATCTTGTCGCGTCCGGCAATGGCATCTCGCGCGACGACTTCGCCCTTCAGGATTTTGTGGGTCATCTGGGTCAGGCGTTTTTGCTTGGCCACGTCAAACGGACTGCCATCTGCGTCCTGTACCCAGAAACACGCCGTCGCATAGCCGTCCTTCGACGTATAGGTACGTGCATCCACGATGTTGGCCCCAACCGACGTCAGTGCGCCCGCAAGGCGCGAGAAGATGCCGGGGTGGTCGGCCAACACAAAATAGACACGTGTGACGTCGCGGTCCTGATCCGGTTCCAGTTCAATCCGGACTTCGTTGTCCTGAATGTCGCGCAGAAGCCGTGCAAAGACCGCGTGGGCCGAGACATGAAGCCCCTGCCAATAGGCATCATAGTGCCGGGCGGTTTCGGTCTTCAGATTCTTGGGTGTCCAGTCTGCCAGCTCTTTGCGCAAGGCGCGCTTGCTGTCAGCCCCACGGCTTTCGCGGTTCAGGGCCTCGGTTCCGTCTTCCAAGACCCGGCGCGTTTGGTTGTAAAGCGTGCGGATCAGCGTGGCTTTCCAGTTGTTCCACGTGTCCGGTCCGACGCCGCGAATGTCACAGACGGTTAGGACCGTCAGCAGATCCAAACGCCGGACAGACCGCACCGCCTTGGCAAAATCCTGCACGGTGCGCGGGTCAGAGATGTCACGTTTCTGCGCCATATCAGACATCAGCAGGTGATAGCGCACCAGCCATTCGACCGTCTCGCATTCCTTCGCGGTCAGCCCCAGCCGGGGGGCGACTTTGCGGGCAATTTTCGCCCCAAGAACCGAGTGATCCTGCGGCCGCCCTTTGCCAATATCATGCAAGAGCATTGCCACCATCAGGGTTTTGCGATTGATCCCTTTGCTGATGATCTCCGAGCTGATCGGAAGCTCAACTTCCAGCTCGTGCCGTTCGATCTGTGCGAAGTTCGAGATCACCTGGATCGTGTGTTCGTCCACCGTGTACGAGTGGTACATGTTGAACTGCATCATCGCCACGATGGGCTCGAATTCAGGGATGAAGGCGGACAAGACGCCCAGCTCGTTCATTCGGCGCAGAGCGCGTTCCGGGTTGCCGTGTTTCAACAGCAGATCAAGGAAGATGCGGATGGCTTCCTTGTTTTCGCGCACCTCGTCGTCGATCAGATGCAGATTATGCGAAACCAATCGCATGGCATGGGGATGGATCAACATGCCCGTGCGCAGACCTTCTTCGAAGATGCGCAAGAGGTTCAGCTTGTCGGACAGGAACGCGGTCTCGTCCGGGACATCAAGGCGGCCCTGTTGCTCCACGAAGCCATGCTTCAGTTTGCGGCGACGTTTCAAAAGGCGCATCAGGCGCGGCACTTGCTTTAGATGCTGTGCTTCCAATGCCGTCAACACGATCCGCGTCAGGTCGCCCACCTGCGTGGCGTGGCGGAAAAAGACCTGCATGAAATGCTCGACCGCGCGACGGCCTTCAGTGTCCTTGAAGCCCAAGCGGTCTGCGACCTCGACTTGAAGGTCAAACGACAGCTGGTCCGAGGGGCGATTGGTCAAAAGGTGCAACTGGCAGCGCACAGCCCACAGGAAGCTTTCGGCGTCGCGGAAGGTTTCGAACTCGTCCTCGGTGAAGACACCTTTGGACACAAGTTCCGAGGGATGCGCCACACGGTGCTGGTACTTTGCGACCCAAAAGAGCGTCTGAAGGTCACGCAGACCGCCCTTACCCTCTTTCACATTGGGCTCGACCACATAGCGCTGCCCCTGTTTGATATGGCGCGTGTCACGCTCGGCCAGCTTGGCTTCGATGAACTCTGCCAAAGTGCCGTCGAACAGATCTGCCCACAGGCGATCATCCAGTTCGTGGGCCAGTTCGGCGTCACCGCAAACGGGGCGTTGCTCCAGCAGGGCGGTGCGGATGGTGTAATCCTCGCGCCCCAATCGCAGACAGTCGTCGATCGTGCGCGAGGCATGGCCCACCTTCAGCCGCAGATCCCACAGCATATAAAGCATGCTTTCAATGACGCTTTCCGCCCAAGCGGTGATTTTGTAGGGCGTCAGAAACAGCAAATCCACATCGGATTGCGGGGCCATTTCTCCGCGTCCATAGCCGCCCACCGCGATCACGGCGATCCTCTCGGAGGTGGTGGGGACGGGCAGGGGGTGCAGGCGTTCGGTCGCGACCCGATGCACGCAGCGCACCACGCAATCGGTCAGATGGCTATAGGCGGCAATGGCGGGGTGGGCGTCAAGCGGGGCTTGCGACAGAGCGTCGGCGATTTTTGCACGGCCCGATTTCATGGCGCCGCGCAGCTCAGTGACGGTCAGCTTGCGGATGGCTGCGGCATCCTTGGCATCTTCAAACGCCAGCTCAAGCCGCTGCCAAAGGGCCTGTTCATCGAGAATTTCTTCGGCAGGGCAAACAAGCTGCCCCACCAATTGATCCGGCTCAGGCCGGTCGACCTTAGAATCCGGCACCGGCAAAGCTTCTGGGTGCGGGGTCGATGATCACGACCTGACCGTTCTGGATCTGAGCGATGGCTAGGCCACGCTCGTTCGTGCCATTGCCGCGCAGGCGGAAGATGCCGTTTACACCCACAAAGCCCTGTGGCTGTGTCAGTGCGGTGGTGGTCAATGCGTTGGCTTTGCCGGCTTTAACCAGCGCGCCGATGGCGGCGATGCCATCATAGGCCAGCCCCGAAATCGGATGCGGTGTGGCGCCATATTTGGCATGATAGCGACCCGAGAAACGGCTGCTCAGTGCTGGGTCCGGGATAGCGAACCAACCGCCTTGCAAGCCAGGCAGCGACAGAGCGTTGGCCGGGATGTCCCAGCGTTGCAGGCCGATATACTGCGTGCTGGCAGGATCAACGCCGTTTTCCGGCATCAGACCCGCCAAGAAGGGCAGCGCGCCCGACGTGCCCGAGGTCAGGAAGACCGACTGGGCACCCGAGCTGCGCACTTGCGAGCTGATGCCCGGCAGGGCGTTCACGATACCATTTTGTGACAGCTCAAATGTAGATGTCCCCGCCAGCGTGGCGCCAGAATTCTGGATGGCAGCTTCGATCGCTGCGCGCCCCTGCACCTCGGCCTGATCATTTCCGTTCAGGATCATGATGTGGCCCTTGCCCTGACGTGTGGCATAGCGTGTCAGGCGGTCGGCGGTATTTTGAAACGTGTTGCCCAGAATGAAAACGTTGCCGCCCGCGATGCTGGGATTGTTCGAGAAGCTCAGCACATTCACGTTACGGCGGGACACGGCGATCCCGGCAGCATTGGCGCTTTGCGCAAAGACCGGGCCAAGGATGATTTTCGCGCCATCATTCACCGCCTTCGTCGCCATCGAGGCCGCCTGATTCGCATTGCCGGCGGTGCTATAGACACGTAGGTCGATTGTGACCCCCGACAATTCTGACATGGCCAGACGGGCAGCGTTTTCCAGCGATTGCGCAAGGCTTGCGTCATTGGCCGATCCCGATCCCGACGGTACCAGAAGGGCAACGGGTACGGGCTTCGAGGTGTTGATGTTCTGCCCCACTTGCGATCCGGTGGGGGTACATGCAACGAGGGCGGAAAGAGACGCAACGATGGTAAGGGCACCCAGCGCCTTGCGGGTGCGTGAGAAAACGGCAAACATACAATATCCTTTCCCGGGCGAGGCAGAACGCCCCCCGACAGACCGCTACATAATAACCCTCAGAACAGACAGGTCCAGTGTGAAACCCTTGATTACTCCCCTTGATCCCGGACTTTATCTGGTCGCGACTCCCATCGGAAATGCACGCGATATTACGCTGCGCGCACTGGATGTATTGGCCTCGGCTGACGTGATCGCTGCAGAAGACACTCGGACGACGCGCAAACTGCTTGAGATTCACGGGATTTCGCTGGGGGACCGCAAGCTGATTGCCTATCACGACCACTCGGGGCAGGCAGGTCGCGATGGGATCATGAAGCTGATTGGGCAAGGTAAATCTGTGGCCTATGCCAGCGAAGCAGGCAGCCCTCTGGTCGCGGATCCCGGCTTTGCTCTGGCGCGGGATGCCGCACAAGACGGTGGCTTCGTGACGGCACTGCCTGGGGCAACCGCCGCTATCACAGCACTCAGCCTTTCAGGTCTGCCGTCCGATAGGTTCTGCTTTGCAGGTTTTGCCCCCTCGGCCAAAGGTGCACGTCAGAAATGGCTGACCGAGCTTCTGGCGATCCCCGCAACTCTGATCATCTACGAAAGCCCCAAACGTATTAACCGTCTGTTAGCCGAATTGTGTTCGACTGAGGCGAAATCCCGCTCTGCTGCCGTATGTCGGGAACTGACCAAGAAATTCGAAGAGATCCGGCGCGGAACGGTGCAGGAACTAAGCGATCAGATTGCGGATATGACTTTGAAGGGCGAAATCGCCCTTGTGTTGGGGCAGGCCGAAGCGGGCGAGGAAGAAGTGGATCTTGAACAGATGCTGGGCAATGCCTTGAAGGACATGACCATGAAAGATGCCGTGGCCATGGTGACACAGGCCACTGGTCTGCCGCGACGCAAAGTATATCAGGCTGCTCTGGCCATGGAGCGCGACGCTTGAGCGGGATGGTATCCTATCTGTCCGGCATCGCCGCCGAAGACAGTGTGGCCCGCGCCTATCAGCAGAACGGGCGGCAGGTAGCGTTTCGTCGTTGGCGGGGTAAACGCGGCGAGATTGATTTGATCGTGCGCGATCGCGATGAAGTGATCTTTGTCGAGGTGAAGAAATCCAGCGATTTCCTCCGCGCCGGCGAAGCACTGTCCAAAGCGCAGATTAAGCGGCTTTATCAAACAGCCGCGGAATTCCTGTGCGGTGAGCCCAAAGGGGATCTTACGCCCAGCCGTTTTGACGTGGCCTTGGTGAATGGGGCAGGCGAAATCCAAATCCTTGAAAATGCGCTGGGCTATTGAAATGGGGGACTGACCCCATTGCGCCACGGGCCGCTCTGCCCCATTTATGGGGGACTGAATTCAGACGGAGCCCCCCATGTCGCTTAAAGTTGCCATTCAAATGGACCCGATCGACCATGTCGACATCAACGCCGACAGTTCTTTTCGCATTGCGGAAGAAGCGCAGGCGCGCGGGCATAGCCTGTTTTATTATACGCCTGACCAGCTGTCTTATCGTGAAGGTCGCGTCATCGCGCGCGGTTGGCCACTGACTGTTCGTCGGGAACAAGGCAACCATTTCACCTTGGGTGAACTTCAAGACATGGACCTGGCCGAGATGGACGTGGTCTGGCTGCGCCAAGATCCGCCATTTGACATGGGCTATATCACCACGACCCATATCCTGGACATGGTCCATCCGGATACTCTGGTGGTTAATGACCCGTTTTGGGTGCGGAACTACCCCGAGAAGCTTCTGGTTCTGGAGTTCCCCGACCTGACACCCCCCACCATGATCGCCCGCGATTTCGAAACCCTGAAGTCGTTCAAACACGCTCATGGTGACATCATCCTGAAGCCGCTTTACGGCAATGGCGGTGCGGGCGTGTTCCGTCTGGACGAAAACGACCGCAACCTTGCCTCGCTGCACGAGCTTTTTGCCGGCATCAATCGCGAGCCGCTGATCGCGCAGAAATTCCTGCCTGATGTGTCAAACGGCGACAAACGTGTCATCCTTGTGGATGGGGAACCCGTCGGCGCGATCAACCGCGTGCCTGCGGCGGGCGAAACGCGTTCGAATATGCATGTGGGCGGTCGTCCCGAGAAGGTCGGCCTGACCGACCGCGACCTTGAGATTTGCGCTGCCATCGGCCCGCTTCTGCGTGAGAAAGGCCAGATTTTCGTCGGCATCGACGTGATCGGCGACTATCTGACCGAGATCAACGTGACCTCGCCCACCGGCATTCAAGAGTTGGAGCGTTTTGACGGCACCAATGTCGCCGAGAAGATCTGGCAGGCCATCGAAGCCCGCCACGCATGAGCTGGCTGCGTCGTCCGCTGAACCTTTGGCTGCGCCTGACTGAACGTCCGGCGCTGACTCGCGCTACGCCCCAGACAGTGGATCGCGTGCGCAGAAGGTTCGAACGGGTGACGCGCCTGTCGCTGCATCCTCCACGAGGGTTGCGATACGCATGGCATGACATGGCCCGCCCGGTGATGGAGATTGATCCCGGCGTGGCCGATGACGCACCTATTTTGCTGTATTTCCACGGTGGCGGCTATTTTTTCGGCTCTCCTAATACCGTGCGCAATATGGTTGGGCGTATTGCACGGGCTTCTGGGGTGCGGGCGCTTCTGCCCGTCTATGGGCTGGCGCCCGAGCGCCCATTTCCCGCGGCCCCTGACGATGCGCTTGCCGTCTACAGGGACGTGATCGCGACCTATCCTGGACGCCCCATCATTCTGGGTGGAGACAGCGCGGGTGGTGGTCTCGCGTTGGTGCTGCTGTCGCAGATTGTGTTGTTGGAGCTTCCGAAACCTGCGCTCACCATCGCCCTTTCGCCGCTAACCGATTTGACCACCAGCGGTGCCTCGATCCGTGACAATGACGCGACCGAAGTGGTGTTGCCGGCAGAACGAATGAACGAGCTTGCCAAATACTATCTTGACGGTGCTGATCCCCGCGATCCCCGCGCCAGTCCGCTTTTTGCTGATTTTAAAGGGGCGACATCTGTTCTGATTACCGTCAGCCGGTCCGAGATTTTTCTGGATGATGCCCAGCGTATGGCAAAAGCTTTAGGCGATCAGGGCGTGTCCGTTGATCTGCAAGAGGCTGACGGCCTGCCCCATGTTTGGCAGATGTTCGCAGGGCAATTGCCCGAGGCCAATCAATCTATACGCCGCATTGCAAAGGCCATCACACAGGCGCTTGCGGATCACGCAGCTTGACCAGCCAACCGGTATCCCAGCGCCTCGGCCACATGGCTGCGGCCTAGGTGATCGGCCCCGTCCAAATCCGCAATCGTACGCGCCACGCGTAGCACGCGGTGATATCCGCGTGCAGTCAGGCCAAAGCGATCAGCTGCCTTGTTCAGAATCTCGCGTCCCTCTTGATCGGGGGTGGCCACCTGTGCCAACAAATCCCCTTCGATATCGCAGTTCGTCGTGACCTCGGGCTGGTGGGCATAGCGTTCCGTCTGACGCGCGCGGGCATCGGCCACGCGGGCGGCGATGGCGGATGACGGCTCGCCCGTCGCGGGCAGGTCAAGATCTTGGAAGCTGACCGGAGGCACTTCGAGCCGCAGGTCGAACCTATCTAGCAAGGGTCCCGAGATCTTGCTCATATAGTCCGCCCCGCAATTGGGTGCTCGGTTGCAGGCGCGTCCGGCGTCGGTCAGATACCCACACTTGCAAGGGTTGGCGGCGGCCACCAGCAGGAAGCGGCTGGGATAGCGCAGATGGGCGTTTGCGCGCGCCACGGTCACATCGCCGGTCTCTAGCGGCTGGCGCAAGGTTTCCAACGTCTGGCGGTTGAACTCGGGGAATTCGTCCATGAACAAGATGCCGTTGTGGGCAAGGCTGATCTCTCCGGGTTTCGCACCACGCCCACCGCCGACAATTGCGGCCATCGAAGCCGTGTGGTGTGGCGCGCGAAAAGGTCGCGTCTGCGAAATTCCACCCGCATCCAACAAGCCGGACACGGAATGGATCATCGAGGTTTCCAGCGCTTCGCGTGCCGATAGGGGGGGAAGAATCCCCGGAAGGCGTGCGGCCAACATCGACTTGCCTGATCCGGGAGGGCCGACCATCAGCAGGTGGTGACGCCCGGCGGCGGCGATCTCTAGCGCGCGTTTGGCCCGTTCTTGCCCTTTCACCTCGGCTAAATCTTTGGAAGTGGTCTCGGTTGTGACCTGTCCGGCGGTGGCCGGCACGATGGGCGATTGTCCGGTGAAATGTTGAAGCACACCAGCAAGGCTGTCTGCCGCAAGCACTTTGGTCGCGTCGATCCACGCGGCCTCGGCTCCACAGGCTTTTGGGCAGATCAAATCCAATTCGTGTTCGGCTGCGGCCAAAGCTGCGGGTAGCGCTCCCAGAACCGGGATTAGCGATCCATCTAACGATAGCTCGCCAATGGCCATTGTCCCCGCCAATTCCTCGCGACTGACCAACCCGGCCTCGGCCAAAAGAGCCAGCGCGATGGGCAGATCGAAATGTGAGCCTTCCTTGGGCATATCCGCAGGCGACATGTTGATGGTGATCTTGCGTGGGGGCAGGGCGACGGACATCGACGCTAGTGCTGCGCGCACCCGTTCACGCGCTTCGGACACGGCTTTGTCCGGCAAACCCACGATGGCAAAGCCGGGTAAACCGGGCGAGAGGGCGCATTCGACCTCGACGATTTTGGCGTCGATGCCTTCGAACGCCACCGTGCTGATGCGTGCCACCATGATCTAGCCTGCCCCTTTTCAGGCAGGCTAGACCGGCATGGTTAGCAAAAGGTTAATCGCGGGGCTAACCGTTGTGTGTCGCGACCATGTCCATGAAGGCAGGCCATGCTTCGGGGTCGTTCACCGTCTTGTCGCGGCACCCCGGATTGCAGAAGCCCCAGACCTGGCCGTCCAGCTTCAGAAAATCCGTGACCAGATCGCCGGAATAGGGGCAGGTGTCGTTAAGCGATGGGCCATCACAGGCGACGGCCGCCAAGGGGGCGGGGCCGGGCCAAGTCGACAGAGGCAACCCGTCGATATAGGGCACGGGATCATAGGATTTCAAAAGCCCCATCGCACGCCAGCGGCGAAAGGCCGGATCTGCCAAATGCGCCGCCACATAGGCCTGCGCATCCGTGCCGACCGGCAGGCCAAACCCGGCAATCCGCGCGGCGACGGGGGCATAGAACACATCCGCCAGCGAATAGTCCCCGAACAGCCACGGGCTGTTGTCACGACCAGATTTTGCACGTGCAATCGACCAGAGTTCTTCGATGCGGGTCAGATCGGCCAAAACCGCCTCGGACGGCTCAAATCCCTCGACCACGCCTAGAAGCTGCATCGGGCAATCGCTGCGCAACGCGCCAAAGCCAGAGTGCATCTCGGCCACCAGCCACCGCGCCAGCGCACGGGCGGCGGGGGCTTCGGGCCAAAGACCAGCATCGGGGTGACGCTCGGCCAAAGTCTCGGCCATCGCCAGAGTGTCGCCCACCGGAATGCCGTCCGGTGTCTTCATGACTGGCACGAACCGCGCCGGGGCCAGTTCTGCCAAATCTTCTTTCAACGTGCCGCTATAGAGGCCAGCCAAATGGGTGCGGAAGGGGATGTTGAACGCTTCGAACATCAGCCATCCGCGCAGGGACCAGCTCGAAAATGTCTGGTCGCCGATATAAAGATCATAACTCATGCGCTTAGATTAACGTGACGTGACCCGCGCGCAATTTCCAATTTGTGACGCTGCTGTTCACGGCAGGTGATTGATATCCCCGACCGACCAAGCCGTCCCGTCCCAAAGAAGTCGCGTGACCGACAGGTTGTCGATCTTGTGACCAAGCGCCTGATAGGCCGTCATACCACCCGCCCGCGCAATCTGGGTCAGGATTACACCGAAATGGGCCACCGCGATGATGTTGCTGTGACCCGCGCCGTTCAGTCCGTCCACCACGCCCGACACCCGCGCCGCCAATTGGTTCCAGCTTTCGCCCTTCGGCGCCATATGATCCCCCGGCGTTTCCCAAAAGGCGCGCGACAGGTCTGGATCGCGATCCGAGACCTCCTGCCAGCCCAGACCATCCCACTCTCCGAAATGAAACTCGCGCAGGTCGGGGTGATGCGGCAGCCGTGTCCGCCCATCCCCTATCGCGTCTGCCGTAGCCGAGGCACGGATCAGATCGCTTGAGATAACCGCTGCGCTATCCGGCAGATGATTTGATAACCGCGCCAAGGCCGCTGTGTCCGACAGGTCCGCCGGCAGATCTCGCCAACCCACCATATTCTTGGCATGGGTCGGGCCGTGACGCACCCACCACCAAGTTACCGGAGTGCTCATGGAGCGCCCTCGGGCAGGTGTCCTTTTAACGGCAGGGGCAGCCCAGCCATCACAGTGACGACCAGATCTGCACGCTGGGCGATGCGCTGGTTCAGCTCGCCCTGCGCCTGGCGAAATCGCCGCGCAAGTGCGTTTTCCGGTACGATGCCCGCGCCGACTTCGTTCGAGACGACGACGACCGGGGCCACGCAATCAGACATAGCTTTAAATAGGGTGACTTCGGCGTCACCCAGATTTGTCTCGGCAAACAATTGGTTCGACAGCCACATGGTTGCGCAGTCGAACAGAACGACCTCGTCTTCCCGCGCGCAGGTAAAGGCGTCAGCGGCTTCCAAATGTGCTTCGATTGTGCGCCAACCGTCCCCCCGCCGCGCTTGGTGGCGGGCGATCTTGTCGTCCATTTCCGCGTCAAAAGATTGCGCCGTGGCGATATACAGCATCGGACGCTCGGTGGCCGTGACCAGCCGTTCGGCATAATCCGACTTGCCGGATGCCGCGCCGCCCAGCACGAGGGTCAAAGGGGGAAGTGTCATGCTCATCCCTCTGACGTGGCATTGTGACCTATGACGCGTCAAGGCGAAAGCGCTTGAGGCGCTTGCCCGCCCGTCCTAGCCTCGCCCCATGAAACAATTGTTGCTTGCCCTGACCCTGATTGCCGCACCCGCCTTTGCGCAGCAGGCCACGCTGACCTCGGCCGACCTGACACGTCTGAAGGCTGCCGATGTGATCATAGTGGGCGAGGTACACGACAATCCGACCCATCACGCGACGCAATCTCAGATCGTAGAAGCCGTGGCTCCGGTCGCACTTGTGATTGAGATGTTGGGGCAGGAGGATGCCGAAGCGTTGGCCGCTGATCCCGCAGGGTTTGCGGATCGTTGGGCAGCAACCGGCTGGCCCGACTTCCGGATGTATTTGCCGATCTTTCAGGCGCATGACGGCCCGATCATTGGCGCAGCGGTCCCCCGTGATGTGGCACGCGCGACCTATGCGGACGGGGTTGAGGCGCATTTTCAGGGGAATGCGGTGGCCTATGGCTTGACCGATGCATTGCCAGAGGATCAGCAAGCCCAAAGGGTCGAGCTTCAGTTTCAGGCCCATTGCGAAGCCATGCCGCGCGAGATGATGGGCGGCATGATCGAGGTGCAGCGGCTGCGCGACGCCACGCTGGCGGCAGGTGTGGTTCAGGCCGTCGCCGACGCGGACGGGTCGGTGGTGGTCATCACCGGAAATGGCCACGCACGTAAAGACTGGGGCGTGCCTGCCTATCTGGCGCGGGTTGCGCCGGAATTGACGGTGATTTCGGTCGGACAGGGCGAGGATGGTGTGCCGCCTGAAGGCGGGTTCGACATCGTTTTGGATGCTCTATCGCCAGATCGCCCTGATCCGTGTGCGCAGTTCAAATAGAACCTGCCCATTGAAAGGCAGGCCGTGCTCCCGTAACTGTTTGATTGTACTTCAAAGGGGATCCCCATGCTGGCTGGCAAACACATCCTTCTGATCATCGGCGGCGGCATCGCGGCCTTCAAATCCTTGGACCTGATCCGTCGCCTGCGCGAACGCGGGGCCGAGGTCACGCCCGTGATCACCAAAGCCGGGCAAGAGTTCGTGACGCCTCTGTCTGCGTCCGGGTTGGCGGCGAACAAGGTCTATACGGACCTGTTTGACCTGACGGACGAAGCCGAGATGGGCCATATCGAGCTGTCGCGCGCTGCCGATCTGGTGGTGGTTGCGCCTGCAACCGCGGACCTTTTGGGCAAGATGGCGGGGGGGCTTGCGAACGATTTGGCCTCGACCCTGTTGATGGCGACGGACAAGCGCGTATTGGTCGCGCCCGCGATGAATGTGCGCATGTGGGAACATCCGGCCTGTCAGCGCAATGTGGAAACGTTGAAAGGTGACGGCGTTCTGTTCGTCGGCCCAAACGAAGGCGCAATGGCCTGTGGCGAGTTCGGCCCGGGCCGCATGTCCGAGCCGCTTGAGATCGTATCCGCCGTCGAAGCCGCTTTGATGGACGGTCCCTTGAAGGGTAAGCATGTGCTTGTAACCTCGGGCCCGACGCACGAACCGATTGATCCGGTGCGCTATATCGCTAACCGGTCATCTGGGGCGCAAGGCACGGCGCTGGGCAGCGCCTTGGCTGCGCTTGGGGCGGATGTGACCTTTGTCACCGGGCCTGCGGATGTGCCCCCGCCTGACGGCGTGAACGTGGTGAAGGTGCAATCTGCGCAAGAGATGCTGAAAGCCGTGAAAGCTGCATTGCCCGCCGATGCTGCCGTCTTTGCCGCCGCCGTGGCCGACTGGCGTGTCGCTTCGGCGTCGAACAGCAAAATTAAGAAAGACGCTAAGGGCAGCCTGCCGGTGCTGAAATTCGCCGAGAACCCAGACATCCTTGCGACCGTCAGCCAGATGAAGAAAGGTCGGCCCCCGCTGGTTGTGGGATTTGCCGCCGAAACGGATGACGTCATGGCCAATGCCACCGCCAAGCGCGCACGCAAGGGCTGTGACTGGATCGTGGCCAATGATGTCAGCCCGGAAACCGGGATCATGGGCGGGACTGAAAATGCCGTGACGCTGATTTCCGAAGGCGGCGCGGATGTTTGGCCGCGCATGGGCAAGGATGACGTTGCCCGTCAACTGGCCGCACGGATTGCGGACGCGTTGGTGCAATAGAGTTCATGCCTCCGGCAGGGATATTTGAAGTAAGAAAATGAGAGGGCCGATGCCACAGATCAATGTCGTTCGCGAAGAGGGCTCAGATGCGTCCGTGGCGTTGCCATCCTATGAAACGTCCGGGGCTGCGGGTGCCGATTTGCGCGCCAACCTGCCCGATGGGGATCGCGCCGAGGGTTGGGTTCTGGCCCCGATGGAACGTCGTATCGTGCCCACTGGTCTGCGCGTCGAAATCCCCGAGGGATACGAGATGCAAATCAGGCCTCGGTCTGGTTTGGCGGCAAAGCAGGGTGTGACGCTGGCCAATGCGCCGGGCACCATCGACAGCGACTATCGTGGGCCGCTTGGGGTGATCCTGATCAATCTTGGAGCCGATCCCTTCACCGTCGGCCATGGCGAGCGCATCGCGCAGGCTGTGATCGCTCCTGTGGTGCAGGCGGACTATGTGCAGGTGGACGCGCTTGGTGGCACCACGCGCGGTGAAGGTGGCTTCGGGTCTACGGGGCGCGGCTAAGATGTCTTGGGTTCTGCTGACATTGGCTCTGATCTGGTTGGGCGGCGCTTATCTGCGGTTCACTAGATCGCAACGCTGGTATCTGACCGGACTGTTGGCCGCCGTCGTTCTGCTGAGTTTTGCTGTCCTGCCTGCGGGCAACCCCATCACTGCCGGTCTGGGCGGAAACTTCACCATCTGGGCGGTGTTTTTTGTAGCGATCGGTTTGGCCGCGCTTTACGGGCGCGGGCTGGTGTGGCTGAAGTCCCGCGTGTCTGACGCCCCGACGTCTGACGCGGATGATGGCCCCTTCACGGATACTGAACTGGATCGCTATGCCCGCCACATCGTGTTGCGGGAAATCGGCGGGCCGGGGCAGGTCGCTTTGAAGAACGCCAAGGTGCTGGTTGTTGGCGCAGGTGGGCTTGGTTCGCCGGTGCTGCTCTATCTGGCGGCGGCGGGCGTTGGCACCATTGGCGTGATTGACGACGACGTGGTGGATAATTCGAACCTGCAACGACAAGTGATCCACCGTGATGCCGATATTGGTGTGCCCAAAGTGTTCTCGGCCGAAGCCGCCATGCGCGCGCAAAACCCTGCCATCGAGGTCCGCCCCTATCACCGTCGTCTGACCGACGACGTCGCGGACGAGCTGCTGTCCGAGTATGACCTGATCCTTGAAGGCTCGGACAATTTCGAAACGCGATATCTGGTGAACAGCGTCGCCACCAAGTTGGGCAAACCCGTCATCGGCGGCGCGCTCAGCCAGTGGGAGGGGCAGGTCTCGACTTTCGATCCCGCGCGCGGCGCGCCCTGCTATCAATGCATTTTCCCCAAAGCCCCCGCACCGGGCCTGGCCCCGAGCTGTTCCGAGGCCGGCGTCGTCGGCCCGTTGCCTGCTATCATCGGCGGCATCATGGCGACTGAAGCTGTGAAAGAGATCACCGGCGCGGGCGAGGGCCTGCGTGGCCGGATGCTGATCTATGACGCGATGTATGCGGAAACGCGGGTGATCAAGACCAAGCGGCGCGAGGGGTGTGAGTGTTGTGGAGGAGCGAGCTTGTGATGCCTGCCGGCGTTTCCGGGGGAGACAGTGTTTGTGGTGAGCACCATAGAATTGATCTCAATAGCGACCGCCATGCCGTCCGACGCGCCCGTTAATCCGCTACTGTTAGTACCAAATCAAATAAACGGAGGTAGTTCAGAATGAGCGGAGAGACCAATCTGGACGAACTGATCAGATCCCTTTCGGCAGTTCTTGCTGAAGGATTGTATGTGTTTGCAACTGTCCAATCGGATCAACCACTTCCCGACATCGAACCTCGAATGATTTTTAGAGAGTCGGAAGGCACCACTTTTATCTTATTGAAATCCGAAGCGGACAAGCTTGGGTTGGCCTATGAATTTCCGTGCCGAATGATCACTCTAAATATTCACTCGTCGCTTGACGCGGTTGGCTTCATGGCACGAATTGCCACTGAGCTTGCAAAGCGCGACATGGGCGTAAATCCCGTCTCTGGATTCTTTCACGACCACTTGTTTGTGCCGGATGGGCGCGAGCAGGACGCCATGAACGCCTTAAGGGAAATGTCGCAAAGCTGACCCCCCTTCCATTCCCCACCCTCTCCCCCTAGCTTCCCCTCAAAGGAGACCCCCATGACCAACCCGCTTCTGTCCGCTTGGGACACGCCCTTTGAGCTGCCGCCGTTTGACCGGATCACGGACGCCGATTTCGAACCGGCCTTTCATGCCGCATTAGACGACACCCGCGCGGCGATTGCGGCGATCACCGACACCCCGGACGCGCCCACATTCGCCAATACGGTCGAGGCGTTGGAGCTTGCAGACGCGCCGCTCGACCGGGTGTTGGGTGTTTTCTACAACGTGGCGGGTTCGGACAGCACGCCTGCGCGCGAGGAATTGCAGCGCATGTTCTCGCCCTTGCTTGCGGCGTTCTCGTCCGAGGTGACGATGAATGCGGATCTGTTTCAGCGGATTGAAGCGCTGTGGCAGGCGCGCGATACGCTGGGATTGACCGATGAACAGGCGCGCGTGCTGATGCTGACCCGTCGCCGGTTCGTGCGCTCTGGCGCGCTTTTGGAGGGTGCGGATCGGGATCGGTTGAAAGAAGTGTTGGAACGTCTTGCTTCATTGGGGACCGAGTTCACCCAGAACCTTCTGGCGGACGAACGCAGTTGGTTCATGCCTCTGGCCGAAGGCGACTTGGACGGTTTGCCTGAATTTGTAACCGATGCCGCCCGTGCCGCCGGGACGGAAAAGGGCGTGGACGGGCCTGCCGTGACGCTGTCTCGGTCCGTTATCACGCCGTTCTTGCAGCATTCCACCCGCCGCGATCTGCGCCGGAAAGCGTACGAGGCCTATACCGCGCGTGGCGCGAATGGCGGCGACACGGACAACCGCGCAATTGCTGCCGAAACGTTGTCTCTGCGGGAAGAACGCGCGCGTCTGTTGGGGTATGACAGCTTCGCCGCTTTCAAGTTGGAAACCGAGATGGCGGGCACCCCCGACCGGGTGCGTGATTTGCTGATGCAGGTCTGGGAACCCGCCCGCGAGGCCGCCAATAAGGATGCGGTCCGTATGACCGAGATGCTGCACGCGGACGGTCACAATGGTGAACTGGAACCGTGGGATTGGCACTTTTACGCGGAACGCCGGCGCGAGGCCGAGCATGATCTGGACGAGGCCGAGATCAAGCCGTTCCTGCAACTCGACCGCATGATCGAGGCATCGTTTGACACTGCAAACCGCCTGTTCGGGCTGGAATTCGCGCCCTTGGATGTGACGCTCTATCACCCTGACGCGCGCGCGTGGGAGGTCACACGCGATGGCCAGCATGTCGCGGTCTTCGTCGGCGACTATTTTGCCCGAGGCTCGAAACGATCCGGCGCGTGGTGTTCGGCGATGCGCAGCCAGCAGAAGCTGGCCGGGGACATCCGCCCCATCGTGGTGAATGTCTGCAACTTCGCCAAACCGGAAGACGGCCAGCCCGGCTTGCTGTCTTGGGATGACGCCCGCACGCTGTTCCACGAATTTGGCCACGCGCTGCATCAGATGTTGTCCGATGTGACCTATTCGTCGATTTCCGGCACCTCGGTCGCGCGTGATTTCGTCGAGCTGCCTAGCCAGCTTTACGAACACTGGCTGGAAGTGCCCGAAGTGCTGGGCAAGTTCGCCACCCACGCCAGAACCGGCGAGGCGATGCCGAAGGCGCTTTTGGACAAGCTGCTGGCTGCGTCGACCCATGACACCGGGTTCCAGACAGTTGAATTCCTGTCCTCGGCCATTGTCGATCTGGATTTCCATGACGGGGCTGCGCCTGCCGACCCGATGGAGGCGCAGGCGGCGACATTGGAACGAATTGGCATGCCCTCGGCCATTCGAATGCGCCACGCCACACCGCATTTCGCCCATGTCTTCGCGGGCGACGGATACTCGTCGGGCTACTACAGCTACATGTGGTCCGAGGTCATGGACGCCGATGCTTTTGACGCCTTCACGGAAACGGGCGACGCCTTCGACCCGGCAATGGCCGTGAAACTGGAAGAGCATATCCTGTCGAAAGGCGGATCGGTGGATGCCGCAGACCTGTACACCGCGTTCCGGGGTCGGTTGCCCGGCGTTGATCCGCTTCTGAAAGGGCGCGGGTTGGCTTAAGCTTTCTGGGGGTCGTCCGGATGCGTTTCGACCCCCACCGGATCCTTGTGGATCAACACATCTGTGTTCGGAAAGGCCCGCAGAATGGCGCGGCGCAGGCTGGCGCCGATCGCATGCGCCTCGTCCAGCGTTTGTGTGCCGTCCAGCTCGATATGCAGGTTGATAAAGGTGATCGAGCCCGCCCGACGGGTCTTCAGATCGTGAAAGCCGTGGATGCCGGGATGGTCGCGGGCGATGGCCTCGACCCCTTCGATCACGGCTGGATCTGCGGCGCGGTCCATCAGCGCGTCCCATGCGGTCTTGAAGATGCGCAAGGCCCCGACTGCCAGCATGATCGCGGCACCGATGGCGACGACACTGTCGATTTGCTCCATCCCGAACCACGCGGCGGCCCATAGGGATAGGATTGCGCCGATATTGGGGATGAGGTCGCCCAGATAATGCAGGCTGTCGGCCTTCACCACCGCAGACCCGGTGCGGGTTGCTACGTGGCGCTGCCACAACACCAGCGCCAGTGTCAGCACGATGGACACGACCATGACGAAGATGCCGCTTTCATGGGACATGATCGGTGCCGGCTCGCCTGAAAGAAGACGCGCAACAGCCGCCCACGCGATGATCCCGGCGGATACGAGAATGAATAGGCTCTGCCCCAGTGCTGCCAAATCCTCGGCCGAGGAATGCCCGAAGGCGTGATCTTCATCTGCGGGGCGTGAAGCGTACCAAATCGCAGCCAACGCCCCAAGTGACACCATCAGATCCATCGCACTGTCGGCCAGCGAGGCTGCCACCGACAGCGCCTGCGTTTCGCCCAACGCCCACAGCTTCAACGCCACAAGCATCACCGCAACAAGCGCCGAGGCGGCGCCTGCGGACAGGTTCAGTCTGGTGTTCTCGGGTCTGCTCATGGTTCTGGGCTAGCTCACAGGGGCTGGGGGCGCAAGTTTTGGTGGCTATTTGATCTCTTCATCCGGGCCAACGCCCCAGATCATTTCTTTCGTGGTCCAGCCTCGAATGCCGTCGGCTTTCAGGCGGCACCAAACCGGTCCGCAGCTTTCGATCCGCGCAATCACGCCAGCTTCCAGATAGGCGTTGATCTGGCTTTCCGGGTCCGCGCGGCTGTAAAGCGGCATCAGATCCTGATCCACAATCGCCGTACGTGCGCCGGACAGAAGCGAGTAATGGACCCAGCCGCCAACGCCGTCACGGTCTTGTACCTGCCGCCAGTGCTCGAACTCTCCAATGACGCGCAGTGGCATCCCGCGCTGCTTGTACACCCAGTCGATCCGATGGCGCAGCGAAGGGCCACGGCGCACGTTGCCTTCGGACCCTTTCAAAGACACAAAACGCGGAATCGGCAGGTTGGTGACCGCACCGCGTTCCACGCGGGTCCCGGGTTCTGCATCAGTCTGTGCATAACTGATCTGCACAGTCAGAACTGCAGCCAATATGGATGCCGCAAAACGGATGCCAAATCGATTCTTCACGCCGATCTCCTGCTGCTCGACACCGTCCGCGCAATTTTATTTCGTCTGCGATCCGGAGAGAGCTTGTACCTTGCCTCGTTCCTTGTCACTTTGTCAGGGACACGCGCAAAAGAAAACCCGCAGGGAGAGCTGGCATGAGTGCTGAACGTCTAAGTGTTGTCGTGACGCGACGGTTGCCCGAGGTTGTCGAGACCCGGATGATGGAATTGTTCGATGTCGAGCTTCGGGACGATGACCGACCGATGAGCCAGGCCGAGCTTGCAGACGCGATGAAGCGTTGCGATGTGCTGGTCCCAACAATTAATGACAGGATTGATGCCAATATGCTGGCAGGTGCGGGCGAACGCTTGCGCCTGATCGCCAACTATGGCGCAGGTGTGGACCACATTGATGTCGGTTCCGCGCGTCAGCGAGGCATTTTGGTGTCCAATACGCCGGGCGTATCTGCCGATGACACAGCGGACATGGCCATTGCCCTGATTCTTGCCGTCACCCGTCGCTTCCCGGAAGGTATCCGCACTATGGCCTCGGGCGAATGGCAGGGCTGGTCGCCGACCGCCTTGCTGGGGCACCGCATTCAGGGTCGCCGAGTGGGTATTCTGGGTATGGGCCGCATCGGTCAGGCCGTCGCTGCCCGTGCGCGCGCTTTTGGCATGCAAGTCCACTATCACAACCGTCGACGTCTGCATCCGCAGATCGAAGAGCAGTACGAGGCGACCTTTTGGGAAAGCCTTGACCAGATGGTCGCACGGATGGACGTCATCTCGATCAACTGTCCGCACACGCCGTCGACCTTCCACCTGATGAACGCGCGCCGCCTGAAGCTGATGAAGCCAGAAGCGGTGATCGTGAACACCTCGCGTGGCGAAGTGATCGACGAAAACGCACTGACCCGCATGCTGCGCGCAGGCGAAATCTCCGGTGCCGGTCTGGACGTTTACGAGCACGGGAATGAAATCAATCCCCGCCTGCGTGATCTGCCCAACGTGGTTGCTTTGCCGCATATGGGCTCGGCGACTTTTGAAGGGCGCATCGAGATGGGCGAGAAGGTTCTGATCAACATCAAGACCTTCGCCGACGGCCACCGTCCGCCCGATCAGGTCGTGCCCGGAATGCTCTGATCTGCCATGCGCCGCCTTCTGGCCCTTCCCATAATGATTGGCTTTGCCTGTGTGCTGGCCGGGGTCTATGGCGTTGTACACAACCAGATCAGTTTTACAGTCGGGCCGGACTATTTCTATGCGCTGAAGTTTCCGCAGTTCCGTATCCCTGAGCTTTTGCAAAGCCGCGTTGGCGCGGCCTATGTCGGCTGGCAAGCCAGCTGGTGGATGGGGTTGGTGATCGGCATTCCGATTGCAGTCATGTCTTTGGGCATCCCGTCCCCCAAACAGGCGCGGCGCGTGTTTCTTCAGGCAGCAGTGCTGGTGGTTGCAATCACGCTTGCGCTGGGATTGGTCAGCTTGGCCTTTGATCCGCCGATGGAGCATATTCCGGTGCCCACTGCTGCCAAGGATCCGATCGGATACGGGCGCGCAGCGATGCTGCATGACACTTCGTATACGGCGGGGATGATCGGGTTGGTGGTCGGGCTGATCTATGTTGGCGCGCAAGTGCGCGCAGCACGTCGGAAAGCTTTCGAGGCGCCCTCTGAGGGGCAATAGCATGCTGAAACACGTCGCCCTTGTCGTCTTGGTCTGTCTAGCTGCATGCTCGCGGCCCCTGTCCGAGAACGAGGTTCAGATGTCGCAGACCTTGTTTGGCGATACTCTCGATACCAGCAAGGTCCGCTTGCGTGCCGGGGTCGGTGCTCTGCCACTTCCGAATCCCGATCCGATTCCAGAAGACGTTGCGAAGGCCGCACCGCGGGACATTCCAAAAACCGTGTGCGATCGCGTGCCCCAACCCGATCAAAAATGGACCTACCCGGCGGGATTCGTTCTGTGGAATCAGATCTACCTGAAGCGCGAGTTTTATCGCGATGATATGTTCGACGGCTGGCCCGAAAGCCTGCCCATGCCACACGCGCTTCTGATGGCGCACGAGCTCGTGCATGTCTGGCAGTGGCAAAACCGCGACCGCACGGGATATACGCCTTTCAAATCAGGGGCCGAGAGCTTTCAGCCGGGTGATCCCTATTACTGGCCGGGACGCGAGCCCGGCGCCTATCTGTCCTACAATTTCGAAGCGCAGGCGGCTTTGGTCGAAGACTATATGTGCATGACGCTGTTCGTCCCCGATCATCCGCGCCGCAAAGAGCTTGAAGCTTTGATCGCGCCGGTGATCCCTGTGGGCCAACTTGCGGATGCGCTGGGGCGTTGATTCCGGCAGGTATGTCGTTTTCAATCTGTGTAAGGTCGGGCAGGTTCGGACCTTGGCCCCGCCTTTCGGCATCTATGATGCAACAGATTTTTCCCAAGGGAGTCGCCCCATGAAAACCAATGTAAAAGCGCTTGTCGTCGGCGGTGGTGCCGTCGGTACGTCGATCGCCTATCACCTGGCCAAAGCTGGCTGGGATGATGTGATGCTGATCGAGCGTGACGAGCTGACCTCGGGCTCGACCTGGCATGCTGCCGGTCTTCTGCCGCTGTTCAACATGTCCTACGCGACGACCCACATCCACGACTACTCGGTCAAGTTCTACAAAGAGCTTGAGGCCGAAACCGGTCTGAACGCGGGCTTCGCCGTTGTGGGCAATCTGCGCATGGCGCAGACCGACGAGCGTATGGACGAATACCAGCTGTACGCCTCGACCGCAGATACCGTCGGCATCAACTACGAATTCCTGTCCCCGGATCAGATCAAAGAGCGTTGGCCTCTGATTGAAACCTCGGACCTGAAGGGCGCGCTCTATCACACCGAAGACGGCTATATTAACCCGGCAGACGTAACGCAGGCGATGGCCAAAGGCGCCCGTCAGCGCGGCGTTGAGATCGTGCGTAAAATGCAGGCGGACGACTTCCACTGGACCGGTACCCACTGGGAAGTCACCTGCACCAAGATGGTGGAAAAAGGCGGCAACCTGATCGAGAGCGACGAGAAGGTGGTGATCACCGCCGAACACGTCGTGACTGCCTCGGGCAACCACGCACAGCGCACCGCCAAGATGCTGGGCATCAAGATGCCCGCCATTCCGGTCGAGCACACCTTCATCGTCATGGATAAAGACCCCGAGCTGGTCAAATGGCGCGAAGCTGGCAACCCCGAGCACCCCGTTGTGCGCGACGCCGACAACGAGAGCTACGCCCGTGAAGAGCGTGGCGGCTGGATCCTTGGCATCTACGAACGCGGCGCACCGGCCCGCTTTGAACACGGCGTACCGGACAGCTTCCGCGCCGACCTGTTCCCGCTGGATCTGGACCGCATCGCGGATCAGTACATGGCGATGGCCGAGCGCGTGCCGTCCTGTGCCGAAAGCGGCCTGAAAGACGATTTCAACGGCCCGATCTGCTATACCCCAGACGGTAACCCGCTGGTTGGCCCGGCCCCCGGCCTGCGCAACATGTGGCTGGCAGAAGGCTTTAGCTTCGGGATCACCGCCGCTGGCGGCACCGGCTATTACCTTGCTCAGATGATGGTCGATGGCGAAGCCGAAATCGACATGGCATCGCTGGACCCCAAGCGTTACTCGTCGAACTGGATGACCACCGAGTTCGCCGCGCGCAAGAACGAAGAGTGCTACGAGCACGTCTATATCCTGCACCACCCGGACGAAGAGCGCCCTGCGGCACGCCCGCTGCGCACATCGCCTGCCTTTGATCGCCAGAAAGAAAAAGGCGCACAGTTCGGCTGGGTCAACGGTTGGGAACGTCCGAACTACTACGGCCCGCTTGATGCGCCCTCGAACTTTGACGAACAGACCCGCTCGTTCCGTCGCGGTGGTTGGTGGCAATATGCCGTGGATGAAGCGAAAGCTGTGCGTGAAGGCGTTGGCCTGATCGACGCAACCGCGTTCACCAAGCACGTCGTCAAAGGCCCCGGTGCGACCCAGTTCCTTGACTGGTTCACCTGTAACAAACTGCCGCGCGTTGGTCGGATCAATCTGACCTATGCGCTGACTTCCGCAGGCACCACCCGCACCGAATACACCATCGTGCGCAATGGCGAGAACAACTACTACCTCGTCTCTGCCGGTGCATGGACCGAGTATGACGCCGACTTCCTGAGTAAGGCGGCCGAGGACAAGATGGACGAGTTCGGCTATATCGAGATCCAGGACGTGACCACTCAGTGGGGCGTCTTCGCCATCGCAGGCCCGAAATCGCGTGATGTTCTGAAAGAGATCATCGTTGATGCAGACCCGGAAAACGCGCTGACCAACAAAGCGTTCCCGTGGCTGTCGGCCAAGCAGATCGAACTGGGCATGTGCCCGGTCAACGCGATCCGTGTGGCCTATACCGGCGAGCTGGGTTGGGAACTTCACCACCCGATTGAGATGCAAAACTATCTGTGGGATCTGCTGGTAAACGCTGGCGAAAAGCACGGCATGAAGCTGGTTGGCGCCCGTGCGCAAAACTGGCTGCGTCAGGAGAAATCCTATCGTGCATTTGGCACCGAGCTGGGCCGCGACGCGACCCCAGCCGAGGCCGATCTGCCGCGCTTTATCGATCTTGAGAAAGATTTCCACGGTAAGGACGCCATGGTGGCAACCGGTGTGCGCTCGAAATGCTGCACGCTTCTGATCGACGGTCCGGATGATGCCGACCCGTGGGGCCGCGAGGCGCTGTTCTTGGATGGCAAGAAAGTGGGTCGTCTGACCTCGGGTGGCTACTCGGTCGCGTTCGAGAAGTCGATCGGCATGGGCTATCTGCCGCCGGAGCTTACTGTGCCGGGTACAAAGCTGAAGGTCAAAATCATGGGCGCGCTTTATGACGCTGAGGTCACCGTGGACAGCCCCTATGATCCGAAAAACGAAACGATCCGCGTGAACGGCTGATCAGTTCGGAACACTTGGAAAGGCCTCGCGATTGCGGGGCCTTTTTCTTTGTGCAAGTGTCGGGGCCGGAGGTCCCATATGTCAGAGAAAATTCAAGGCGCGTGTCACTGCGGTGCTGTCACGTTTGAAGTGAGCCAACCAAAATTTGTGGTGTCCTGCAATTGTTCGATGTGCCGCCGCTATGGCGCGCTGTGGGCCCATTGCCCGCCGAATGAAGGCGCGATCCTGACCGGGCAGGATCACACCAAGATCTATAGTTGGGGCGATCACATGATCGATTTCCACGCCTGCAAGACATGTGGTTGCATCACCCACTGGGGGCCGGGGGAAAATGCGGACCAAGACCGGTTTGCGGTCAACCTGCGCATGGCACCGCTTGAGGTGATGAACGCGCTGACTGTCCGCCACTTTGACGGGGCGGACAGTTGGGAGTTTTTGGACTAAGCATTTGGGGCAGATCGGTGCCCCAGCTGCTTTACTTCGTCAGCTTTGCCATGATGTCGTCCACCACGGACCCATCACCATCCGCATCCAGAAGCGAGGTCAGCGCCGACAAATCCGGCCCGCCCTCTTTTCCGCCGCCCAGAAGGCCGCCGACAAGACCCATCAGCCCGCCGCCAGCGCCTTGCGACTGCACCGCTTGCAGCGCGTCAATGGACGCGTCGGGAACCTGCTTTTGCAGACCGCCTTGGGCCATGGCGCCAAGTGCGGGAAGGAAGGCCATGATTTGGCTCATGTCGATCCCGGTGCGCTCAGCCGCTTGTTCAGCCAGCGCGTTGGTGCCGTTGTCGCCCAACAGGCCGTTCAGAAAACTTGCGCCTTGTGCTGCGCCTTCTGGGCTGGCGGCCTGAGCCGCGTCGTCAAACATTCCGGCCTGCGCTTCGCCTTTCAGCGCGCCCAAAATGGATTCCAGCCCACCGCTTTCGGCCTGCTGTTTGGCAGCTTTTCCGATCACGGGGGCCAATAGGTTCGTCAGGTCACCGGCTTGGGCTTGGTCCAAACCGACCTTTTCGGCCAAAGCCGACAGGCCCTGACCGTTCTGAGCTTGTTGAAGAAGTTGCAAAAGGGACATGTCGTTCTCCTTGTAAAAGTTGCGGTCAGAATGGCGTGAGAGCCGAAGTCGCATAAGGGGAAAGAGGATGGTTTCGTAACCACCCGTATCCGATGCACGGTGTCGATCAGGTGGACGAGATGGGAACCAGATGATTGTCCCATGACCAGTCACCGGCGACGGGGATCAGCTTTTCAATCCCGTTTTTGCGATGCAAAAGCCCACCGTCGCGGGTGATCATCAGCCCTCCGGATGGGGATCGCGCGACGCCGGCTGCGGTCCCATGACGGGCAGATCCGTTTGGCGTTCCATCGGCGTTGAAAAACAGCACGTGACTGCCTTTGGGGCCGGTCACGGCAATCTCTCCGCTTTCGATGCAAGTGGCGATGGACCCGGCATAGTGCTTCAGGTGCTGCGCGTCCGGATGAGGCAGGAAGCTTGGGGCTGTGCCTCGCGCGTGGCGCAGGACCAGCGGCACTTGGCGGGTGGGCGACCCTTGCCATTGCAATGCGGCGACCACGTTGCCCCGATGATCCAGCGCGATGTGACGGATTGAATTCTGGTGCATGCCACCCGTCAGCGCGACCTGCTCGGTGATCGCGCCGTGTGTGTCCAGATAGGTCAGATTGGTTTGCATGGTCGGCAGGTTCAGTTTGGCGCGACCCATGTCGGGATGGGTTTGAATGCCGCCATTTGCGACGACCAGCCCTCCGTCCTGCAGGGTTAGAACCTCATGCGGGCCGATGCCGCCGGATGTGATCTCTCCGATGCGCTTATATCCATCGGCGGCGTCCCAGATGCCCAATACACCCGCCGGTGCGTCATAGTCGTTTTCCGTGGTGAACAGCAGAGCACCATCAGGTGAAAAAGCCCCGTGGCCATAGAAATGCCGCCCGTCGGGACTGTCCAAACGGGCGATCTCGGAGCCAGTGGTGCAATCAATGATGACGGCAAACCGTCCCGGGCGGCGGGCAAACGCCACGGCTTCGGGCCGGGTGGGGTGCAGAGCCGCGGCGTGACCGCGTCCGGGGATCGGGATCTGAAAGCGTACGTCCGCCGCAACACTCAGCCCCACAAGCCATGTCGAGTTGTCTGGTTTGTTCCCAGCGGTCACAAAATCCGGTGCGCCCGCGTCGGCCCAAACCGGAAGGGGCAGGGTGGCTGTGCTAAGCCCGGCCAACACTTTGCCAAAGAAATCGCGGCGTTGCATCGGATCAGTCCCCGTCGCCTGCGCTGAAACCGGATTGAACGCCCAGATTCGGGCTAAACTCCTCGTCCACATGCGTTTTCAGATAGTCGAGTTTGGACATGATGCCTTCGATCCGAACGCGCATCAGAGGGTCCTCGACGGCCACGGCCAGAGGTGCCCCAATGGCGTCAATCCGGGCTTGCAGTTCCTTAAGGGTTTTGACCGCTTCAACGCGCGCGGGTTCTGAGATTGCTTCGGCAAAGCCATGATCAATGAGGACAATTATACCCTCGAGCTGCGCAATCATGATCTGGTTGGTTAGCCCGGAACGCCATGCCTCAGCCCGTTTCGGAAAGGCGCGCGCATACGTGCCAAGCGGGCGTCCAAGGCGGTGGTCATTCAGCCGCAGGATCGAAAAATCAATCGCCGTAAGGGCCTGTTTGGTAAATTCGCCGCCCGACAGATAAACCGGATTGTCTGGTCCCGCCCCACGCACCAGATCAGCCCAGCCGTCTGCCGCGAACCAGCCGTCATAGAGGCTTTGAGATATATGGGCCAGATTTCCGGTGATGCCGACAAGTGACGGGCACGTGGGTAGGTCTTCAAACAACAGACGCTCGATGGCCGGCAGCCCCTGCAAAGCGGCGGACGAGCTTGCGACGACGGCCGGGTCACCCTGTTCCGCCTCGGGCCGTTTCAGGTGCTGGTACAGGGCGCGCCCCGTGAAATTCTTCTTGTCAGGGAAGAAGTTCACAGTCAGGGCTGCCGCCTGTTGTTCGATGGGGCCAAACTGATAGGCGTCCAGCGGCGCCCAAGCCAGCCAAGTCGCTTCCAGCGCATCGAGCACCGGGTCGCGGGCACCGCCGTCACAAAGATCCGTCGCAGTCTGCGCAAGTGTGGCGCTTTCATTCCGAAATGCACTGAACTGGTTTTCGATCACGGCCAGAACGCGGTCCGAAATTTCGGAATGATCCACGGGATGTGCAGTCTGTGCGGTTAGAATGTGAGCAGGCAGCAAGCAGCTGGCAACAAATGAGAATAGACGCATCAGAGTGACTCCAGAAATGTAATCAACGCGGCACGATCGGGCGCATCCATCCTGCGCACGGTTTCGCGTGCGCTGAAGGCTTCTCCGCCATGCCACAAGATGGCTTCAAGTAATGTGCGGGCGCGCCCGTCGTGAAGAAAACTGGTCTGGCCGCTAACCTCGGCAGTCAGGCCGATGCCCCACAAAGGCGGCGTGCGCCACTCTTGTCCCGAAGCTTGCCACTCGGGGCGCTGATCCGCCAGATCCTCCCCCATGTCGTGCAACAACATGTCGCTATAGGGCCAGATCAGTTGGAACGAGCGTGCAGGATCGCTGGGCAGGCGATGGGTGACAAAGGCGGGCGTATGGCAGGCGGTGCAGCCTGAATGGTGGAACAGTTCCTTGCCGTGCAGAACCTGTGGCTCGTTCGCGTTGTGGCGGGCGGGCGGGGCCAGTGCGGCGACATAGGTGGTCAGCAGGTCGAGTGCTTTGTCACCCAGTTCAACCCTGTCCTGAGCCTCGGTCCCGCCGTGGCGTTCATCGCGGCAATCGGTTTGCGCCTTCGTGCAGTCGCCCCAATGGGCCGGGAAGAGGGTCGAGGACAGGCCGATATCCCCGTTTGCCGCGTCGGCAGATTGCTGGCGCAGGGTCGGGTTGCCTGCCTTGTGGCCGAAACGGCCCAGCATGGGGCGGTCGAACTCGCGCGACCAGACCACATTGGGGCGGCCCGAGATTCCATCACCATCCACATCGTTGGGGTCGGCCAGCGCCAGAATGTCAGCCTCTGGGATGGCTTCCAACAGACCCAGTCCAATCATCTGCGGCGCGATCCGTGGTGAAGTCATAGTACCCTCTGCCAGATCGCCTTGGGTGCCGTCCTGAACCGAATACCGCGGGGCGCGGAGGGTGATGATAGCCCCATCGCCAAGCGTGACAGGCCTGTCCTTATAGGTGATGCCTAGCTTCCCCTCGGCCTGATGGCCCGAGATCGCGCGGTCTTGCAATTGGAACCCATAGTTCGGTTCGGGCTGCATCCCATCTCCGGGGATGGACAGTCGAAGCACCAAGCCGGTGTGCTCATCCGGGCCGACCACCATGCCCCGACCGTCTTGCACATGACAGGCCGAACAGGCGCGCGTGTTATAGAGCGGTCCAAGTCCATCTGAAGAAATCGTCGAGGCCGGAGCCTGCACCCAGAACTTCTCGAACAAGGCCTCGCCCAATGCGAAATCCAGCTTTTGATCTGCGGGAAGGTTGGGGAATGGCGTGGAAAACAGTGCGCGCGTTTGTGGGTCTATCTGCGTGGCCGCCCCGGCGCTACGGGGCTCGAACGTGTTTGGGACCGAGAAATCGCTGGGCGGTGCAAGGACGGTCTGGATGCGCACACGTTCGGCTTCGGTGCGGGGTGTTAGGGTCAGGTGCGGCTCGCCCCAGGGGCCAAGATCATCCGCCAAAGTGGGTGTGCCGGCTGTTATCGTCAATGCCACAAGGAATGCCGCAACGCGCATCGAATCCGCTCCTATTTCGCAGACGTTCTAGGAGGTCATGAAGGTGAGGTAAAGTAGTTGACTAAAATACTCTGACTTTAGGTGCGAGAGGCGGGTAAAACACATCTTCGAGTGGGATTTTGCTATTTCAAAGAAATGGTTTACGCTCGATCCAGATTACGAGGCAATTTTTTATGTCTGAACATATTTCGAAAACAAACGTGACCATGGGGTCCGATAAGAGCTTTGGCTTGGTCTTTGGGGGAGCCACCGGGCTAATCACCTTGTATTTGCTGATCCGAGGTGGGTCTTATTGGCCGATCACCGCGTTGCTGGCTGTTGGCTTTTTTGCGTTGGCGTTTGTCCGCCCCGCGCTTCTGAATCCGCTGAACAAGTTGTGGTTCAGATTCGGCCTTCTGCTGCATTCGATCATCTCGCCGGTGGTGATGTTTCTGGTCTTTGTGATTGCTTTCGTACCGATCGCGTTGGTTTTCCGGCTGAAGGGCACTGATCCCTTGGAGCGGCAGCTCGATCGTTCGGCACAGACATATTGGAAGCCTCGGACAACCAAACCGGAGAGTATGTCCCGGCAGTATTAACGCAGATTGTTTCAATGGGTGGAGGGGAAACAATGTCATTTTTAGGAGAGCTTTGGTCGTTCTTGCGGGCCAGAAAGAAGTTTTGGCTGGCGCCGGTTTTTCTGATCCTTGTGATCTTCGGGGGCTTGATCGTGCTGAGCCAAGGCTCGGCGATTGCACCGTTCCTGTATCCTCTGTTCTAGGAGTAGCATGACGTATATCCTTGGCATCTCGGGGCTTTATCACGACAGTGCTGCGGCCCTGATCCGTGATGGCGACATTTTGGCGGCGGCGCAGGAAGAGCGGTTTACACGACAAAAACACGACGCGCGGTTTCCCGAAAGCGCGATACGGTACGTGTTGGACGAGGCGGGCATCAGCCTGTCCGACGTCGATCACGTGGCGTTCTACGACAAGCCTTTCTTGAAGTTCGAACGGCTGTTGGAAACCTATGTGGCGACCGCCCCAAGGGGGTTTGCCTCGTTCCGCGTTGCGATGCCAATCTGGCTGAAGGAAAAGCTGTTTTTGCGCCGCTTCTTGGTGAAAGAGCTGCAAAAACTGTCACCTGATTTCGACATGTCACAGCTTTTGTTTTCCGAGCACCATATCAGCCACGCAGCCAGCGCGTACTATCCGTCTCCGTTTGACGAAGCGGTGGTGTTGACCATTGATGGCGTGGGCGAATGGGCGACGACAACTTTGGGCATCGGACGCGGAAGCGAACTGGAGATCCTGAAGGAAATCCATTTTCCGCATTCCTTGGGCCTGCTGTACTCGGCCTTCACCCACTACGCCGGGTTCAAGGTGAACTCGGGCGAATACAAGGTGATGGGATTGGCGCCTTATGGCGTGCCGCAGTACAAGGATCTGATCCTCGAGACGCTGGTGGATGTGAAAGAGGATGGGTCGTTCAAGCTGGACCAGACCTATTTCAACTATACCGCCGGTCTGACGATGACCAACAACGCCTTTGCCAAGGTGTTTGGCGAACCCCATCGTGCGCCAGAAACCGACCAGCTGACGCAGTTCCACATGGACATCGCGGCCTCGATCCAAGCGGTCACGGAAGAAATTGTCCTGCGCATGACCCGTGCGGCGGCGAAGGAATACGGGATCGACAACCTGTGCATGGCGGGCGGTGTCGCGCTGAACTGCGTGGCAAACGGCAAGATCCTGCGTGACGGCGCATTCAAGCGGCTGTGGGTTCAACCCGCCGCAGGGGACGCCGGCGGGGCTGTCGGAACGGCTCTGGCCGCGTGGCATCAGGAACTTGGCGAGCCCAGCCTGTCCCATGAAGGGGATCGGATGAAGGGGTCCTATCTTGGACCGTCCTACGACACGGACCAGATCTGTGCCGAATTGGACAAGCTGGGCGCGGTCTATACCAAAATGTCCCAAGACGAGATGATCGCAGAAACCGCCGCTGCCATTGCCAATGGAAAGGCTGTTGGATGGTTTCAGGGACGGATGGAGTTCGGGCCGCGTGCCTTGGGTGGGCGGTCGATCCTTGGCGATCCAAGGTCGTCCGAGATGCAGAAAACCCTGAACCTAAAGGTGAAATACCGCGAAAGCTTCCGACCCTTCGCCCCATCCGTTTTGCGTGAAGATGTCAGTGACTGGTTCCAGCTAGAGGACGACAGCCCCTATATGCTGATCGTCGCGGATGTGGCTGAAGAGCACAAAAAACCCATGAGCGCCGAGGAAGAGGCGCTCTTTGGGATCGACAAGCTGAACGTCCCGCGGTCCGAGATTCCAGCGGTCACGCACGTGGATTACTCGGCACGCGTTCAGACGGTTCATGCCGAGACCAACCCGCTCTATCACCAGTTGATTTCGCGGTTCAAACAGCTAACCGGGTGCCCGGTCGTGGTGAATACCTCGTTCAATGTGCGGGGCGAGCCGATTGTTTGTACGCCCGAGGATGCGTTTCGCTGCTTCATGGGGACCGAGATGGATGTGTTGGCCATCGGCAATGTGATCCTGCGAAAGCCCGTTCAGGATCCCGCGCTGAAAGAGGACTACACATCGAAATACGAGCTGGATTGAGGATGCGCAGGTGTGAAGGAAAAGGTGTCTTGATATGATTACGCGGATTGGATCAGTTCTGTGCATCATGGTCGCAGGGTATTTTCTGGCGACCGCAGGCTACGCCCTGATGAACGCGTCAAGCTATGCGGTGGGGACGGCGCGAGTGATGCGCTATGTGATTGCACCGGGCGCCATTGGACTGATTTTTCTGCTGGTTGCGCTTTTTGTAAAAAGCGACCGGAGACTTCTGATTGGGATCTATGCTTTTTCAACCTTGGTTGCGCTGTTTGCATTCGAGGCTTTTCTGACATGGCGGTCCATTCAGGGGTCGATTGGGCTTGCTGGGTTTATCCAAGGCGAAGACACCTCGTATGAACGCTATCAGCAGACCCTTCCGCCGACCTACACGCTGAAGGCGCTGAACCGTGATCTGGGCGTGCCCAGCCTGGCCGAGATGCAGATGGGTGCCATCCCAGGGAAAGAGGTGCTGTTGTGCACACGGGACGGGCAGCCGGTTTCCTATGTCGCGGATCGTTATGGGTTGAGGAACCCGGACGACGTGCATGACGCGCCGGTCGAACTGTTGCTTCTGGGCGATTCCTTCACTGAAGGCATTTGCCTTCCCGAGGGCGAGGACATTGCCAGCCAAATCCGCGCCGAAGAACCTGCCATGGTGAACACTGGGACGCGCGGGGCTGGGCCGCTCTACGAACTTGCTGTGCTGCGCCGTTGGGGCATGAAGCTACGTCCTGAACACACCGTCATCTTTTTCTTCGAAGGAAATGATTGGCAGAATATCAAGAAAGAGCTGACGTTTCCTTTTCTAACCGACGCGCTGGATCCGTCGAAGCCTGTGGGGCCTGTGGCCAGCGCCGTGAACAGTCCCGACGCCATCAACCAGATCTTGGACGGTTGGTGGGGCGAACAAAGCCAATCGCTTGAAGGGTTTCTGGGCCGCAGATCGTGGCGCCGCAACTTTTTTGCCCTCCAGCAATCGGCATTGGTGATGGGAATTCACTATCCCAAGGCCACAGTGGAGAAACCGGAATACCTACAGATTCTGCACGCAGCCCGTTCAACGGTGGATCAGTGGGAAGGCAAGCTGACGCTGGTCTATATCCCACAGGTGGACCGTTTCGTGGGCCTGTTGCCCAGTGCCTCGGTCTATGATGAGTTGCGCAATCGAGTGCGGAACGCAGCAGATCAGGCAGGGTTAGATTTTGTCGATCTGGTGCCGTTGATCGAGGCCCAGAAATCGCCCAGATCCGCATATGCAGCGGATTCACATTTCAATGCATTGGGCGCACGTCTGGCCGCTGAAGCGGTTTTGGCGCACCTGGGCAAATAGCGGGTTACAGACGCGCCTTCGACCGCACAAATTTTTCGATGGCGGGGGCGGGAATGGCGCCTGCTTGGCGGGCAACTTCTTTGCCATTCTGAAACAGGATCAACGCCGGAATGCCGCGAATGCCAAACTTGCGCGAGACATTGGGATGGTCTTCCGTGTTGATCTTGGCAAAGCGGGCATGCGGTGCAATCGAACGTGCAGCCTGTTCGAAAGCAGGGGCCATCATCCGGCAAGGCCCGCACCACGGTGCCCAGAAATCCACCAGAAGCGGGGTATCGTCATTGCGCTGGGCTTTGGCCAGTGTGGCTGGATCCAGTTGACGTACCTTGCCGTCATTCAGCTTGGATCCGCAGGTCCCGCATTTTGGCCCCGCCGACAATTTGTCTTTCGGTACGCGATTCACGGCACTGCATTCCAGGCAGGTCACTTTCAGGGCATTGGACATGACGGGCTCCATTAATATTCTGTAATTTGCATATGTGATCTGTGTGCTTGCGGGTCAAGATCAAACGGTGCTGAGAAGAATGCTGGTTTCGCTATTGGTGATCCCCTCGACCACACGCACCTCGCGCAGGACGCGGTCAAAATCCGTCAGGCTGTCTGCGGTCAGCTGTGCGACCAGATCCCATTTGCCATTTGTGGAATGCAGCGATCGCAGCTGGGGCAGGCCGCGCAGACGTTTGATCACGGCCGTGGTCGACCGGCCCGAAACCTCGATCATCATGATGGCGTGCACCCCGTCTGGTCCGTGATCCTCGCGGGCACGGATGGTGAACCCAAGCACGGCACCACTGTCCTGAAGCCGGTCCAGCCGGGACTGTACTGTGGCGCGCGAGACGCCAAGGATCGTGGCCAGTTTCGAGATCGGTGCGCGTCCGTCTTCTCGTAGGATGGCAATCAGCTCGCGGTCGAGGTCGTCAAAGATATGCATAGCAATATGATAGATAATACTTATCAGATTGTCAAAAATCATAGACTTGAATGATCAATAGTATCCTAGTTTATAAAATATTGAGATTGTTAAACTGTTCAGAACACCCACCATGAACAAAGCCAATCATGCCCCAGACATCGCTTCAGGCACCGGATGCCGTCATTATGATCCGCCCACGCAATTTCCAGCCAAACACGGAAACGGCGCAAGATAATGGGTTTCAGACCTTAGCCGTCGACGCTTCGGCGCACGACCTTTCCAAGCGTGCGTATGACGAAGTGACAGGCATGGTCGAAGCGCTGCGCGGCGAAGGGATCGAGGTGAACTTGTTCGAAGATCCCCGTGATGATCGCCCTGATGCGGTCTTTCCAAACAACTGGTTTTCGACCCACCCTGGCGGCCATGTGGCGGTCTATCCGATGTATTCCCAGAACCGCCGGATCGAACGCCGCCAAGACGTGCTTGAGATGCTCAAGGCACGTTATCGCGTACAAGACATCATCGACTATTCGGGGCTAGAGCAGGATGATCTGTTTCTGGAAGGCACCGGTGCGATGGTGCTGGATCACGTGGAGCGCGTCGCCTATGCCGCGCGTTCGAAACGCACCAGCGAGGTGCTGCTGGAGAGGTTCTGCACCCATTTCAACTATGAACCGATGGTGTTTGACGCCCATGATGCAGACGGGGTGCCGATCTATCACACCAACGTGCTGATGTGCATCGGGACGGATGTGGCGCTGATCGGGTTGGACACAATCCTTGATACCGCGCGGCGCGAAGTTGTGCGCGATCGGCTTGCGCATGGTGGGCGGGAAGTGATCGCTTTGACGCAAAAACAGGTCGCCGATTTTGCAGGAAATGCCATTGAATTGCAGGGCAGGGACGGGCGCGTCTTGGCGATGTCGTCGCGGGCAATGGCGGCGCTTGCGCCTGAACAGCGTTGGCGCATCGAAGCCCACCTGAAAATCCTGCCATTGGATATTCCGACCTTAGAAATGGCAGGTGGATCGGTGCGCTGTACGATCGCAGGTATCCACCTAAGCCCACGCCCCAGAGTAGTAGGAGCTGCAGCATGACAAACATTCATCTTCTTGGCGTTCCAATGGAGGAAGGCGCCGGACGCCGCGGTTGTATCATGGGCCCTGCTGCCTATCGGACGGCTGGGCTGGCCGAGGAACTGGCGGCATTGGGTCATAGTGTTACAGATCTGGGCGATGCGCAGCCCGAGGCGACTGGCCCTATCGAAACTGAATATACCCACCTGAAATTCCTGCCGGAAGTGGCCGGTTGGACGCGCAGCTTGCACGCACACGCCCACGCGTTGTCGCAGCAGGATGTGCTTCCGATCTACATGGGTGGTGATCACGCGCTGGCGCTGGGCACGGTCACAGGGCACGTGGCAGCGGCGGCCGAGTTGGGGCGCCCTCAATACGTGCTGTGGCTGGATGCGCATTCGGATTTCAACACGCCCGCTAGCTCTCCCAGTGGAAACATCCACGGGATGCCGATGGCGTTTGCCTGTGGTCTGGGCGGCTTCCCCGATCTTCTGGGCAAGCCTTTGCCTGCGAAATTGGACCCGACAAAGCTGTGCATGATCGGGCTGCGCTCGGTTGATCGCGAGGAACGTGATCTTCTGCAAAGCTCGGGCGTGCAGGCCCATGACATGCGTGCGATTGACGAACATGGCGTGGCACGCATTCTTCGCCCGTTTTTGGATGAAGTAGCACAGTCGAATGGGCTGCTTCACGTGAGCCTCGACGTCGACTTCATCGAACCCGACATTGCCCCCGCTGTTGGCACCACCGTCCCCGGTGGCGCGACTTTCCGCGAGGCGCATCTGATCATGGAGATGCTGCATGACACCGGCCTAGTAACCTCGCTTGATCTGGTAGAACTGAACCCCTTCCTTGACGAACGTGGCCGCACCGCGCGTCTGATGGTCGACCTGACGGCAAGCCTGTTTGGACGCCGTGTGCTCGACCGTTTCACCACCAGCTATTAAGGAGCGCCCCCATGCCGCCTCTTCCTTCCGAACTTGCCTATGTTCCCTTTGTATCGGTCGAACACATGATGGGCTTGGTCCATCATATCGGCATCGAAACCGTCCTGCGCGAGCTGGCGGACGAGATTGAAGCCGACTTCAAACGGTGGGAACTTTTCGACAAGACGCCCCGCGTCGCCAGCCACTCGGATGTGGGTGTGATCGAACTGATGCCGACCTCGGACGGCGAGATGTATGGCTTCAAGTATGTGAACGGCCACCCGAAGAACACCAAGGAAGGTCTGCAAACGGTCACGGCCTTTGGGCTGCTGGCAGATGTGAACTCGGGCTATCCGAAGCTTCTGTCGGAAATGACCGTGCTGACCGCGCTGCGGACTGCGGCGACCAGCGCGATGGTGGCAAAGCATCTGGCGCCGAAGGGATCGACCACCATGGCGATGATCGGCAATGGTGCGCAGTCAGAATTTCAGTGTCTGGCGTTCAAGGCGATCTGCGGGATCGACACGGTACGGCTTTTCGACATCGACCCGGCGGCCACGGCGAAGGCCGCGCGCAATCTGACGGGGCATGGGCTGAATGTTGTGTCCTGCAAGACCGGCGAAGAAAGCATGGAAGGTGCGCAGATCATCACGACCTGCACCGCCGACAAGCAATATGCCACGATCCTGACCGACAATATGATCGGCGAGGGCGTGCACATCAACGCCATCGGTGGCGACTGCCCCGGCAAGACCGAGCTGCACCGCGACATCCTGCTGCGCTCGGACATCTTCGTGGAATACCCCGAACAAACCTGGGTCGAGGGCGAGATCCAGCAGTTGGATGAAGGCCACCCGATCACCGAGATGTGGCAGGTGATCACCGGTCAGGCAAAGGGGCGGACATCGGATAAACAGATTACGCTGTTTGACAGCGTGGGCTTCGCGATCGAGGACTTCTCGGCCCTGCGCTATGTCTCGAAGGCGATCGAGGGGACGGCCTATTTCACCCGGCTCGACATGCTGGCAGACCCGGATGATCCGCGTGACCTGTTCGGGATGCTGGAACGGTCGAAGGACTGATATGAGAAAAGGGGCGCGTACCAATCCGGTCCGCGCCCCTTCTTGTTCAATGCGAAGCGATCAGGCGATGAATTTCTTATAGGCCGCTTCATCCATGTAGTCGTCCAGCACGCTGGTGTCGGATGCTTTGATCTTGAACAGCCACGCGTCGCCTTCGGGGTCGTCGTTGACCTTGCCCGGTTCGTCCACCATGGTCTCGTTCACTTCGGCGATCTCGCCATCTAGCGGGCTCAGGATGTCGGACGCGGCTTTCACGCTTTCGATCACGACGATTTCGTCATCTTTCGAGACCGTGTCGCCAGCCTCGGGCAGTTCCAGAAAAACCACGTCGCCCAACTGCTCGGCCGCGTGGGCGGTGATGCCCACAACATAGACGCCATCTTCTTCGCGCAGCCATTCGTGTTCTTCGGTGTAATACATTCGGTGTCTCCTGCTGGTTTGATCTGACCGTATCGCCGCCCGCGCGCGGCGGCAAGAGCTTGTATCCCACCGCATGCGGGTGCAGTCTGCGCCCTATGAGCACCCTTGCGAATGACCCGCATTTCTTCGGCTATGGTTCCTTGGTGAACCGTCAGACCCACAGCTATGACAACCCGCGCGCCGCGCGTGTGACGGGCTGGCATCGGGCGTGGCGAAGGTCTCCGCATCGGGCGCTGTGTTACCTGACAGCGGTGCCGGACAGCGCGGACTATATCGAGGGGCTGATTGCTTCGGTCCCGGATGCGGATTGGGCGGCTTTGGATGAACGCGAGCGCGCTTATGCGCGGGTGCAGTTGGGCTCAGAGATCCGCCATGAGGGTGGTGATCTGGACGTGGCGATCTATGCAATCGCGCCTGGCGAGCATCACGCGCCGACGGATGATAACCCGGTGCTACTTAGCTATCTGGATGTGGTTGTTCAGGGCTATTTCCGCGAGTTCGGTCTGGACGGCGTCACCCATTTCTTCGAAACGACCGAGGGCTGGAACGCACCCATTTTGAACGACCGCGCAGACCCAATCTATCCGCGCGCACAGGTTCTGAGTGCGGAAGAGACGGCGCTGGTGGACGAAGGTCTCTCGCGCTTATCGGCGGTTGTGAAAGAGCGAGATGAGACGGGTCTGTCGCTGGTACGGATGCGTGGCACCGGGGCATAGTCCGGCCTCGGCTTTGTTCAGCACGCGGACGGACAGGATCATCGCAATCCCGGCAAAGGCCACGCCACCAATCGCTTGTCCGATCAACACGCCGGGCGCCCCCCAATAGGCCGCTCCGATCATGACCAATGGGATGGTGCCAAGGGTCTGACGACCCCAGTTCACCCACGTCGAATAGAACGGGTGTCCAAGGTTGTTGAAGCTGGCGTTGGTGACGAAAATCACGCCGTTGAAATACCATGCCAGCGCCAGCGGACCACAGAACAGGAAGACCAGTTCGCGGCTTAGGCCCTCGGCGTTGAACAGATCTGCGATGGGGCCGCGTGCCAGATACAGGAGCGCCGTGACCACCAGTGTCACCACCAAGACGAACAGCAGCCCGTCCCGGATGGATCCGCGCACTCGGTCCATCTTTCCGGCCCCAAAGTTCTGCCCGACAATCGGTCCGATGGCTCCGGACAGGGCAAAGATGGTCCCGAAGGCGACCGGGATCAGACGGCCAATAATGGCCATGCCCGCCACGGCGTCTTCCCCGAATTCAGCCATGGATCGAGTGACATAGGCCTGCCCCACGGGGGTTGCAAACTGGGTCAGAATGGCAGGCAGGGCGATGGTGGCGATGGCGGGGAAATCAACACTGAACTCAGCCCGCGTGGGACGATCCAGCCCGCCATAGTATTTGAAGATCGGATAGATCGACATGACGGCCACGGTCAGGCGGGCCGCGACCGAGGCCAGAGCTGCGCCGGTCAGGTCTAGATTGAACCCGAAGATCAGAATGGGGTCGAGGATCGCATTCACCACCCCCGCGCCGATGGTGGCCATCATGGCGCGACGGGCATCCCCGTGTGCGCGCAGGATCGCGCCGCCGACCATACCGGCGATCAGGATTGGAAGACTGGGAAGGATGATCCGCAGGTAAGATGTTGCAAGGTCCAGCGTGTCCCCCGACGCACCCAAAAGCGCGACAAGGTTGGGTGTGAAATACCAGACGACAGCCGCGAAGACCGCCCCGATGATCATGCCATAAAACAGGGCTGTGGCGGCTCTACGGCGGGCCGTTTGCGGCTCGCCTTCGCCCAACGCACGGGCGACAAGTGCACCTGCTGCGATGGACATCCCGATCCCGAAGGACGAAGTGAAAAACAAAAGCGCACCCGAGTATCCGACCGCCGCAGCCAGCTCGTCCCGGCCCAGCATCGAGATGAAGATCATGTCGACCAGATCGACCAGAAAGATCGCCATCAGCCCGACCGAGGATGTCAGCGACATCACCGTGATGTGCCTTAGCAGATTGCCTTCAAGGAATTTCGCCTGCGCCTCGGCCATAATCGTCACCTTACCTGTTCGCTGTCGATCAGCATGACCTAGAAAGATGGGCAGCGCCAGTGGGTGGAGTGCACAGGGTCTGTGCGAGGATGTGGGAAGAGATACGAGGGCCGTAGAACAGAGAACTATGAACGTAGGACGTTCTTATGTGATTGGTCGACAGCAAACCATGCTGACGCATCTACAGGTTCAGGCACCGGGTTCTCAACCATCAGAAAATGAAAAGAATACCCGTCGCGTTTCACTAATCTCTCGAGTCTAAGCGTCAAAGAGTTCTTGTCGTAGTCGACAACCGCACGATCTTCGAGTTCAGGTGCGCCAAGCCGATCACTAAGGATTTCAGCATCTTCGGTGCCTATGACGATGGTGTAGTCTTCAGATGACCATTCCTGAGCATCCAAACACTGGCCAGTGCAGGGCGTGCCTTCAATTGGAGAGTCTATCGAGATACGGAACTCCAAGTTTTCAATCTGAACTGGGCCAGAAACTGCAAGTACAAACGCAGTGCAGTTTTGCACGCTCATGCCCTTTGGAAGCTGTGGGTCGAACTTTTTCTTCACCACTGAAACAGAATTAGGTGAAATATTGACGCCAGAAACTTTCCCTTGCGCGCGGACGAGGCCGAGGTTTGTTTTTTCAGATTTTAGGCAAGTGATGCTAGGCATTTGGGAAACCCAGAATAGCACAAGATCGCCAATTAGGCGATCTTGCTCGTTTCGACGGACCTACCCCTTCGCGCGTACTACCTGCAACAGCGGCATCAGCGACGACATGTCCGGGCCGCGCTCCATGCCGGTGACGGCTTTGCGCAGTGGCATGAACAGACCTTTGCCTTTGCGACCGGTTGCCTCTTTCACGGCAGAGGTCCAGTTTGACCAGCTGTCGCCGTCATAGGGCGCGTCGGGCAGAAGCGTCATGGCTTCGGCGATGAAGTCCTTGTCCTCGTCGTCGATCAACGGCTCGGCACCATCACGGCACAGGACCCACCAACCTTCCAGATCGGCCAGCGTGGTGATGTTTTCGCGGGCGACGGACCAGAAGGCCTCGGCCATTTCACCGGGCACGCCAATTTCGTCCAGCTTTGCGGAAACGGCATCCACAGGCAGGGCCGCAAGATAGCGTGCGGTCAGCGGGAACAGGTCTTGGACATCAAACTTGGTCGGGGCCGAGCCGAAGGTCGACAGATCGAAGCCTTCGATGATCTCGTCCAGCGAGCTGCGCAGCTCGACCGGTTGCGATGATCCCAAACGCGCCAGCAGGCTCAGCAGCGCCATCGGCTGCACGCCCTGTTCGCGCAGGTCGCGGATGGCCAGCGTGCCAAGACGCTTGGACAGAGCCTCGCCCTGCGGGCCGGTCAGAAGCGAATGGTGTGCAAAGCTGGGGACAGCGCCGCCCAATGCTTCGATAATCTGAATTTGCGTGCCGGTGTTGGTCACGTGATCCGAGCCGCGCACCACGTTGGTGATGCCGAAGTCGATGTCGTCACAGACCGAGGCCAGTGTATAGAGGAACTGCCCGTCGCCACGGATCAGTACAGGGTCAGACACGGAGGCCGCATCGATCGAGATGTCGCCCAGAATGCCGTCGGTCCAGTTAATCCGCTGATGATCCAGTTTGAAACGCCAGTGGCCCTGACCGCGTTCTTCACGCAGCTTGGACTTCTCGTCGTCTGACAGCGCCAGCGCCGAGCGGTCATAAACCGGCGGCTTGCCCATGTTCAGTTGTTTCTTACGCTTCAGGTCCAGCTCGGTCGGGGTCTCGAAACATTCATAGAACCGGCCCATGTCGCGCAGCTCTTGTGCGGCGGCTTCATAGCGGTCCAAACGATCCGACTGTTTTTCAACGCGATCCCAGGTCAGACCCAGCCATTCCAGATCTTCCATGATCGCGTCTGCATATTCCTGCTTCGAGCGTTCTGGATCTGTGTCATCCAAGCGCAGGATGAATTGGCCGCCTGATTTGGCAGCGATCAGATAGTTGAACAGCGCGGTACGCAGGTTGCCCACATGGATATATCCGGTGGGCGAGGGGGCGAAACGGGTGGTGGTCATAGGTTGATCTCCTTGGCGGTCCCTCTTTCATATTGGCCCGTCTTTGTCCATAATATTCCCTATGGAGAAGTCATCTGCACCCAGTTTGGCGCAGATCGAGCAAATGGCGTTAGACGCGCGTGCCCATCTGCCCGACCCGTTTGCCGAGCCCGCTTTGGACGTCGGGATCCAAGTGGCCGAGATTCCGGATGCCAGTGTGCTGGCCGATCACGACATAGCCGATCCCTATACGTTGACCGGGCTTTATGTCGGCGTCCCCATGACCGAGAAATCGGTTAGCGATCAGCCTTTGGCGATGGATGCAATCTGGCTGTTCCGACGGGCCATATTGGATGAATGGGCGGCACGCGGGAATGTGACCATGGCCGAGCTGGTCAACCATATTGTCGTGCACGAGTTCGCGCATCACTTCGGTTGGTCGGACGAGGATATCGCCGCGATTGACCGCTGGTGGGAATAGTCGTCGGTCAGGTCGGCTGGATGGGCCATTTCTTGTCGAGGTCCGCCAGCCCCGCGCGGATCAGCTCGGCCAGCACATCCAGATCGATGTCTGCCAACTTGTTCACATACAGGCAGGATTTGCCCATTTTGTGTTTTCCCAGACGCGCAAGGATATCGCCGAAGTCGGCGTATCCCGGCATGATATAGATCGAGTGGCGCGCCTTACGGGGTGAAAACCCGGTGGCCAGAAAATCGCCCTGCCGCCCGCTGTCATAGACATAGTGATACTGACCATAGCCGATGATCGATGGCCCCCACATGAGCGGTTTGTATCCGGTCACGCTTTGGAACAGTTGATCAAGCACCTTAGCGTCTTCTTGTTTTGACGCAGGTTCGACCGACGTGATGAAATTTTCAGCAGTTAGGTCGGTTGGTGTTGTTTTGTTCTGGGCCATGTCTTGCCGATCTTTTCACGATGACGTGACGCGCATCAATTCAGGATGAAATCCGAGTATAGTTCACCCTGTCGCATTAACAAAATCCAACAAATTGGAGAATGACATGACAGATTTTCCCATCCCTCGCATTTCACGGCGTCACTTGCTGGCAATGGGGGCGGCGTCGCCTCTGGTTGCTTTGGCTGCAACGCCAGCCCGCGCCATGGCACCGCAGTTGGGCGCGCAAACCATTGATGCGCGTCGTTTCAAGCTGGGGGCGTTCGAGGTGACAACCTTGCTGGCAGGTGCGCGCACGGTGCCGGACCCTCAGACCATATTCGGCATGAATGTCGGCGCAGACGAGTTCGCCACTGCAAGTGCGGGCGCCAATATCCCGACGGATGCGGCCCAGTTTTTCTTCACGCCTACTTTGGTCAACACAGGCGTCGATTTGGTGCTGTTTGACACCGGATTGAACCCCGAGGGGATCAGCGCGGCTGTCACGGCGGCTGGATATACGCCTGAAGATGTCGATGTCGTCGTCATCACCCATATGCATGGCGATCACATTGGTGGGTTGTCGGGCGATGCGGGCGCAACCTTCCCGAACGCACGCTATGTAACCGGTGCGGTCGAGTTCGATCACTGGGCGGCGGCCGGAAATGACAGGTTCGATGCCAAGGTGGCGCCGTTGGCCGAGCAGACAACGATGCTGGCCCCTGGCGATGCAGTTCTATCCGGGATCGAGGCAGTAGAAGCCTTTGGCCACACGCCCGGCCACATGGCCTATCGTCTGGACAGCGGCGGGCAGTCGCTGCTGATCGCGGCGGATTTTGCCAACCACTATGTCTGGTCGTTGGGCTATCCCGAGTGGGAGGTGAAGTTCGACATGGACAAATCTGCGGCGGCCGCCACGCGTAAGTCTCTGCTGGGGATGCTGGCCGCCGAGAAGATGCCCTTCATTGGCTACCACATGCCGTTCCCTGCATTGGGTTATGTCGAGGCTCGCGACGCAGGGTTCCAATACGTGCCGCACAGCTATCAGCTGTTGATGGGATAAGATGCGCGGGCGGGGTGGCTTAGGTGCCGTCCCGCCAGCGATTCACGATCGGATAGCGCCGATCCAGCCAGAAGCTGCGCTTGGTCAGGCGAGTGCCGGGCGCGGACTGGAAGCGTTTGTATTCGCTGATGAAGACCAGATGCTCGATTTTCTTGACGGTTGCCTTGTCAAAGCCTTCTGAAACCAGTTTAGCCACAGATTTCTCATCATCGATCAACCCTTCAAGGATCGCATCCAGCACGTCATAGGGCGGCAGGCTGTCCTCGTCCTTTTGGTCTGGACGAAGTTCGGCCGAGGGCGGCTTGTCGATGATCGACACCGGGATGACCTCGCCTTCCGGGCCTTTCATCCAATCGCGGTGATTGGCATTGCGCCAGCGGCATTGTTCGAACACGCGGATCTTATACAGATCTTTGATCGGGTTATAGCCGCCCGACATGTCGCCATAGATCGTGGCATAGCCCACGGCGACCTCGGATTTGTTGCCGGTGGTCAGAAGCATCGCGCCGGTTTTGTTGGAAAGCGCCATCAACAGCAGACCACGCAGGCGGGACTGGATGTTTTCTTCGGTCACGTCGGGCTCTAGTCCTTCGAAGAACGGGGCCAGAGTGTTGGTAATCGCGTCGCGCCCTTCTTTGATCGGTACAAAATCATACGTACAGCCAAGGCGGTTCGCGATGTCCTTGGCGTCATCCAATGACCCTTGCGAGGTGTATTCGGACGGCAGCATCACGCAGCGCACGTTTTCGGGGCCAAGCGCATCAGCGGCAATGGTCGCAACAATCGCACTGTCGATCCCGCCCGACAGGCCCAGTAGCACCTGTTTGAAGCCGGTTTTGCCCATATAATCACGAAGGCTTTCGACCATCGCGCGATAATCCCCTTCCCACTCATCGCTAAGCTGGGCGATGGGTCCGGGCTGGATGCGCCAGCCATCATCGGTGTTGGTCAGGTCCACGTGCCGGATCTCTTCGTCGAAATCAGCCATGCGGAAGGCCAGCTCTCCACCTGGGTTCAGGGCGAAAGAAGCACCATCAAACACCTGATCATCTTGCCCGCCGACCATGTTCAGATAGACCAGCGGCAGACCGGTTTCGACCACGCGACCCACCATGTGATTCAGGCGCACGTCGAACTTGTTGCGGTAGTAAGGCGAGCCATTGGGGATCAGCAGGAACTCGGCCCCACTTTCGGCGAGCGTTTCGCAGACGTCCTCGGCGTGCCATGCGTCTTCGCAGATCGGCGTGCCGATACGGATCGGACCCATCGAATACGGCCCTTGCGGGTCGGCCGAGGTGAAGTGGCGTTCCTCATCAAACACGGTTTCGTTAGGCAGACGTTGCTTCAAAATCCGCGTGGCGATCTTGCCGCCCTGCAAGATGTAATAGGCGTTATAGAGGTCCTTGCCGTCGTGATACGGCGCGCCGATGCCCATCGCGGGGCCGTCGGCGCAGTCTTTGGCCAGCGCCTCGACCGCGTCCATCGCGTCGCGGAAAAACTGCGGGCGCATCACCAGATCCTGCGTCTGATATCCGGTCACAAAGGCCTCGGGCAGGGCCAGCATGTCGCTGCCAGCCACTTTCGCCGCGTGCCAGGCATCGCGGGCCTTGTCGGCATTGCCAGAAATTGCGCCCACGGTTGGGTTCAGTTGTGCCAGTGTCAGGCGGAAATTGTCACTCATCGCGCTAGTCCTTCTTCCCGGCATTGCGGGGGATGGTTTGGCACAGATGTAGCAGGTTTGCCCGTAGGATAAAGAGGCTGAACGGGAAAAGCGTTGTCTCGGCTTTTTGGACGGCATAGTCTGAGCGCGAACAGGCTGCGGCCGTCCAATAACAAGTCAAAGAAATTGAACGAGGTTTCGAGATGCAAAGCCCCCTGATCGGATTTCGCGGAGTGGTCGCTTTGGCGCTTGTATTGCCCGCGGTTGCAATGGCGCAGGTCGAAACCAAGCAATACGAAGACGGCTCGGTTTATGACGGGACGTTCAAGGGCGGATTGCAGCACGGGATGGGTACACTGACCCTGCCGTCGGGCTATGAATACACGGGCGAGTTCATGGAGGGCGAGATCGTCGGCCAGGGCGTGGCGCGCTTCCCCAATGGATCCATCTATGAAGGCAGCTTTGTGAAGGGCAAGCCCGAAGGGTTCGGCAAGATTACCTTTGCTGATGGCGCCAGTTTCGAAGGAGACTGGGTCGATGGCAAGATCAATGGATCGGGTCTGGCACTTTACGCCAACGGCATCCAGTACGAAGGCGGATTTCGCAACGCGATGCACCACGGGCAAGGGCGGCTACAAAGCCCGTCTGGCTATATCTATGAAGGCGATTGGGTCGCCGGCGTGAAAGAGGGCCGAGGCCGGTCCACCTATCCAGACGGGTCCGTTTACGAAGGCGGCATGCGCGGTGGCGAACGCGACGGCGCGGGCAAGCTGACCCAGCCAGATGGCATGATGTATGAAGGCAATTGGACACAAGGCCAGATGGACGGCGAAGGTGTGCTGACGCAGTCCAACGGCGATGTCTATTCCGGCCAGTTTCAGGCGGGATCCCGGCAGGGGGTCGGGACGGTCGACTACGCCAACGGGGATCGCTACGAGGGCAGCTTTGAGGCTGACCAACGTCATGGTCAAGGCACCTTTATCGGTGCGGATGGCTATAACTATGAGGGCGGCTGGATTGCCGGTGTGATCGAAGGCGACGGCGGCGTGACCTATCCTGATGGCTCTGTCTATAAGGGCCAGTTCCGGGCCGGTCTGGCCGATGGCGTGGGTATGATCACCTATCCGGATGGCAGCAGTTTCGAAGGCGGCTGGAAAGACGGTGTAATCGAAGGCAAGGGCATTGCCCTGCTGGCGGATGGCGCGCGCTATGAGGGGACGTTCAAAGAGGCGTTGTTCGACGGCGAAGGCACGTTGGAAACTGCGGATGGTGCCAGCTATTCCGGCGGATGGCAGTCCGGGATGTTCCACGGGCAAGGTGTCTCGAAACTGGCGGATGGCGCGACCTATGAAGGTGCTTTCGTGGGCGGTAAACGCGAGGGGCGCGGCACTTATGTGACGTCTGACGGGTTCAGCTATGATGGCGCGTGGCGCTCGGGCCTGTTTGAGGGGCAGGGTATTGCGATCTATCCCAGCGGGGATCGGTATGAAGGTGGCTTCAAGGCCGGAAAACGTCACGGTCAGGGCGTGGTCTATCGTGCGGATGGCAGCCAGGAAGAAGGCACATGGGAAAACGGCTTGATTGCAGGTGCGATCGAAACCGCCCCGGCGCCTGCGGTGGGCAGCGATGCGGCCGCTGCGGCGGCTGAAGCGGCTGGCGCGGCCTCGACCGCTGGTGCGGATAACGCCTCAGATGACGGTCAGGCTGATAGCGAGTAACATCCATATGGATGTGCCTGTTCGGGCGATTTCCCGAAAAAAGGGCTTTAACTTGGCGGAATCCGACGTATATTTGCGCCCATGAACATGCAGACCCATATCACTTTCCGCCCCGCACTGGGCCTTCTGCTACTGCTTAGCCGCCTCTGAGCGTGCCGTTTAGGCGCGACCGCTCAGGGGACACGCCAACCGCGCCACGAACCGGCCCGAACCTTGTGGGCCACTAAGGCTAAGAACTTATATCTAAAGAGACAAAGATCATGACCAATCCCTCGGATCACGTGTTGATTTTCGACACCACTTTGCGTGACGGCGAACAAAGCCCTGGCGCAACTATGACCCATGACGAGAAGCTGGAAATTGCCGAGATGCTGGACGAGATGGGCGTCGACATCATCGAAGCGGGCTTTCCGATCGCCTCTGAAGGCGACTTTGCAGCCGTTTCCGAAATTGCCGAGCGTTCGCAGAACTCGGTCATCTGCGGGCTGAGCCGCGCGAACTTTAAGGATATCGATCGTTGTGCTGAAGCTGTGCGCAAGGCCGCGAAGCCGCGCATTCACACCTTCATCGGCACCTCGCCCTTGCACCGCGCCATTCCCGATTTGACGATGGACGAGATGGCCGACCTGATCCACGAAACCGTCAGCCATGCGCGCAATTTGGTAGATGACGTGCAGTGGTCGCCGATGGACGCGACCCGGACCGAGCATGATTATCTGTGCCGCGTGATCGAGATTGCGATCAAGGCAGGTGCCACGACGATCAACATTCCCGACACTGTGGGCTATACCGCCCCACGCGAAAGTGCGGACCTGATCCGGATGCTGATTGAACGTGTGCCGGGCGCGGACGAGATCGTTTTCGCCACGCACTGCCACAACGACTTGGGCATGGCGACCGCCAATGCCTTGGCAGCTGTGGAAGCGGGCGCGCGTCAGATCGAATGCACCATCAACGGTCTGGGCGAACGGGCGGGTAACACCGCGCTGGAAGAGGTCGTGATGGCCCTGAAAGTGCGCAATGACATCATGCCCTTCCAGACGCAGATCGACACCACGAAGATCATGAACATCTCGCGTCGTGTGGCGCAGGTGTCGGGTTTTGCCGTGCAGTACAACAAGGCCATCGTCGGTAAGAACGCCTTCGCTCATGAAAGTGGGATCCATCAGGATGGCATGCTGAAGAACCCGGAAAACTTCGAGATCATGCGCCCCGAGGACATCGGTCTGGCCGGAACCTCGCTGCCCTTGGGCAAGCACTCGGGCCGGGCTGCGTTGAAGGCCAAATTGAACGATCTGGGCTTTGATGTGGGTGACAACCAGTTGAAGGACGTCTTTGTGCGCTTCAAGGAACTGGCCGACACCAAGAAAGAGGTGTTCGACGAGGATATCGTCGCGCTGATGACCGATGGTACCGACGACGCCAATGATCAGCTGCAGGTGAAGTCTCTGCGTGTGATTGCCGGTGGCGAGGAAAAGAACACCGCCGATCTGACCATGACCGTGAACGGTGTCGAGCACAAAGTGACCTCGGAAGGTGACGGGCCGGTCGACGCCGCGTTCAACTGTGTGAAGATGATCTTCCCGCATGAGGCACGCCTGCAACTGTATCAGGTGCATGCCGTGACCGAGGGCACCGACGCGCAGGCGACTGTTTCTGTGCGCATGGAAGAGAACGGCAAGATCGTGACCGGTCAGTCCTCGCACACCGATACGATCCTGGCCTCGGTCCGGGCTTACGTGAACGCGCTGAACAATCTGATCACGCGCCGCGAAAAGACCAAGCCCGAGGGCGTCTAACCAAAACCAACGTGCGGGCGAAGTAATTTGCCCGCATTTCTGCGTTTTGTTTGAAAAGTGAAAGTTTTTTGTGCTTGGTGGCAGCAATCTTTCACCAAATGTATGAATCCCCCATGTTCTTGGCGATAAGCCGCTTGCCTGTCCGTATTAGGGCTTTCACCAAAGGGCTTGGAGGCTTATATATCCATCGGTCTGCACCCTTTGGGAGTCGCGGGCACATAGGGGATTTGAACGGGATAGGCATCCAAAATGGCAGGGTTTTCGAGTTTGTTTTCGTCGGATATGGCGATTGACCTTGGGACCGCGAACACGCTGGTCTACGTAAAGGGCAAGGGCATCATTCTGAACGAGCCCTCGGTGGTCGCCTATCACGTGAAGGATGGGGTCAAGAAAGTTCTGGCTGTTGGCGAAGACGCCAAGCTGATGCTTGGCCGGACACCCGGCTCGATCGAGGCGATCCGCCCGATGCGCGAAGGTGTCATTGCTGATTTCGACAGCGCGGAAGAGATGATCAAGAACTTCATCCGCAAAGTGCACAAGCGCACGACCTTTTCGAAGCCGAAGATCATCGTCTGCGTTCCGCATGGTGCAACCCCAGTTGAAAAACGTGCCATTCGCCAGTCGGTTCTGTCGGCAGGCGCACGTCGTGCCGGTCTGGTGGCTGAACCCATCGCGGCTGCTATCGGGGCAGGCATGCCGATCACCGATCCGACCGGTAACATGGTTGTCGATATTGGTGGCGGAACGACCGAGGTTGCGGTTCTCTCGCTTGGCGACATCGTATATGCGCGCTCGGTTCGCGTGGGTGGGGACCGGATGGATGATGCGATCATCAGCTATCTACGCCGCCAGCAGAATATACTGGTGGGGGAAACCACCGCAGAACGCATCAAAACCACCATCGGCACCGCACGTATGCCTGATGACGGTCGCGGCACCTCGCTTATGATCCGTGGTCGTGACCTTCTGAATGGTGTTCCGAAAGAGACCGAGATCAATCAGGCGCAGGTCGCGGAAGCTTTGGCCGAACCGGTGCAGCAGATCTGCGAAGCCGTGATGACCGCGCTGGAAGCAACACCGCCCGATCTGGCGGCAGACATCGTGGATCGCGGCGTCATGCTAACCGGTGGCGGCGCGCTTCTGGGCGAGCTGGATCTTGCCCTGCGCGAGCAAACTGGCTTGTCCATTTCAGTTGCGGATGAAAGTCTGAACTGTGTGGCGCTGGGCACCGGCAAGGCGCTGGAGTTCGAAAAGCAACTGCGCCACGTCATCGATTACGACAGCTAATCGGGTCTGCCCCGCCGGTGGGGCGCGCCCGTCGGGTAACCGGAGGCCAGATTGGCACGCAAACCGAACCAGACTGAAGAATACAGCCGTCCGCTGCGCAGGCTTTTTGTCGGCTTGCTTATGCTGTGTCTGTTTCTGGTCTTTCTTGTCTGGCGGATCGACAGCCCTCGGGTGGAACGCTTCCGGTCCAACCTGATCGACACGGTGGTGCCCAGTTTTGACTGGGCCTTGGTACCGGTGACCAAACTGGTTGGCATGGTCGAGGACTTTCAATCCTACCAACGCATTTACGAACAAAACCAGGAACTGCGCCGCGAACTTCAGCAGATGAAGGCGTGGAAAGAAGCCGCACTTCAGTTAGAGCAAGAAAACGCGCAGCTTCTGAACCTGAACAATGTGCGGTTGGACGCGCAGTTAAGCTATGTGACTGGTGTTGTTCTGACCGACAGCGGGTCGCCATTTCGCCAGTCTGTACTTTTGAACATTGGGACAAGGGATGGTTTGGTCGATGGCTGGGCCGCGACCGATGGTCTTGGGCTTGCAGGGCGGATCGCGGGTGTGGGGAAACGTACCAGCCGCGTCATTCTTTTGACCGACAGCAACAGCCGTATTCCGATCATGGTGCAACCTTCGGGGCAGAATGCACTTCTAGTAGGTGACAACTCTGCCGTCCCACCGATCGAGTTTTTGGAGAGCCCAGAAAAGGTCCGCCCCGGCGACCGCGTTGTGTCGTCCGGCGATGGGGGCGTGTTCCCCGCCGGGCTTTTGGTGGGTCATGTGGCAATGGGCACCGACCGGCGGTTGCGGGTCCGGTTGGCGGCCGACTACGAACGGCTTCAGTTCCTACGTGTTTTGCGCAGCCATCCGGGGGAAATGGTCGAGGGCGAAGGCAGCCTGATCGTGTCCTCACCTGCAGTGCCGCCTGTGCCAGCCGGCACGGATGAGGCCAGCGAAACGGGCACTGCTGTCGTAGAGGGAGGCGCAAGCGAATGACCGATCGCGTCACGCTTCTTCGCTGGGCCTTCTGGGGACTGTTGATCGTGACCTCGGCGGGTCTTCTGTTTGTGAAACTTCTGCCGCTGGACCTGAATGCCGGACGCTTTCCCGGCCCTGACCTCTTCATGGCCATCGTGATGGCATGGATGCTGCGCCGACCGGATTACGTGCCCATTCTTTTGGTCGCGATCCTGATCTTCCTAACCGACCTTCTGCATCATGACATCCCTGCTATCGGTGCCCTGATGGCTGTGATCGGGCTTGAGGTGCTACGGCGCCGCGAGGCCGGGTTGCGTGAGCAACCCTTCATGATCGAATGGGGTGTTGTTACCGCCGTTTTGCTTGCGATGCTCTTGGCCGAGCGGATCCTTCTTATGGTCTTCTTTGTCGAACAGATTCCGTTCGGCCGCGCTCTGCTGCAGTTCATAAGCACAATTGCGGTCTATCCGGCGGTGGTGTTCGTCTCGGTCTTCGTATTGGGCGTTGAGAAACTTCAACCCGGTGACGATCCAGTGCGGAGCCAGGCAGCATGAAGCGATCCCCCGTAGATACCGAGACCAGCGCACGCAAGATTACCCGGCGAGGATTGTTCCTTGGCGGGCTTCAAGTCTCGTTCGCAGCGATGCTGGTGGGGCGAATGCGCTATATGCAGGTCGAGCAAGCCGACGAGTACCGCGATCTTGCCGAAGAAAACCGGGTAAAGTTCTCGCTGCTTCCGCCCGCACGTGGGCTGATCTATGACCGCAATGGCGTGTTGATCGCGGGGAACGAACAGAACTATCGCATCGTGATTGTGCGCGAGGATGCAGACGATCCCGAAGCCGTGCTGGAACGCCTGCGCAAGATCGTCTGGATCGACGACGAGGATGTGAAACGCACCTTGGACGAGATGCGTCGCCGCAGCCCCTTTGTGCCCGTTACCGTGGCCGATCGTGTCGCATGGGAAGACGTCGCTGAAGTTGCGGTAAACGCGCCTGCGCTGCCCGGCATTACCGCCGATGTGGGCCTGTCGCGCAGTTATCCGCGCGCCAATGATTTTGCCCATGTGATTGGATATGTGGGGCCGGTGTCAGACTATGACCTGTCCAAGCTCGAGGACCCTGATCCCCTTCTGCAAATCCCACGCTTCCAGATTGGGAAAAGCGGCGTGGAAGCGAAGATGGAGCTGGACTTGCGCGGCTCGGCTGGGACGCGCGAGGTCGAGGTGAATGCCGTAGGTCGTGAAATGCGCGAGCTGGGCCGAGAAGAAGGCCGTGCTGGTGACAACATTCAGCTGTCGGTGGATGCCGATCTGCAAGCCTATGTACAGGCGCGACTTGCAGGCGAAAGCGCGGCGGCCGTCGTGATGGACACCGTAACTGGGGATGTGCTGGCGATCGGGTCAGCCCCGACGTTCGACCCCAACAAGTTCGTGCGCGGGATTTCCAGCAAGGACTATAGCACGCTTCTAAACGACAAATACCGCCCGCTGGCCGCAAAGCCGGCTCAGGGCACCTATCCACCCGGATCGACCTTCAAGATGGTCACGGCTTTGGCTGCGCTTGAAGAAGGCGTGATCGACGAGAACGAAACCATCCGCTGCAACGGTCACGTCGAGGTGCACAGGCGCAGGTTCCACTGCTGGAAACGCGTGGGACATGGTGCAGTAGACTTGACGAAAAGCCTGCGTGAAAGCTGCGACATCTATTATTATGAGATCGCCCAACGGGTCGGGATCGAAAAGATCGCCGAGATGGCGCGCAAGCTGGGCTTGGGAGAGCGTCATGACTTGCCACTGTCCGCCATTGCGCAGGGCCTGATCCCCACCAAGGCGTGGAAACGCGAGGCGCGGGGCGCTGATTGGGTGATCGGTGACAGTCTGAACGCGGGCATTGGTCAGGGCTTCGTTCTGGCCTCGCCCTTGCAACTGGCGGTGATGACCGCGCGTTTGGCGACTGGGCATGCGATCTATCCGCGGCTCGTCCGCTCGGTCAACGGGGTCGAGACACCGGTGCGCAATGATGGCCCCTTGGACATCAGTTCAAGCAGCCTGGCTGCAATCCGTCAGGGCATGTACGAGGTCGTAAATGCCAAGCGCGGCACTGCGGGGCGGTCGAAGGTCGTCGGCGACGACCTGCGAATGGCGGGTAAGACCGGCACCAGTCAGGTCCGCAACATCACCGCCGCCGAACGCGCGCGCGGGGTCAGCCGCAACGAAGACCTGCCTTGGGAACGGCGCGACCATGCGCTGTTTGTCGGCTATGCGCCCCATGACAACCCGCGCTATGCGGTGGCGGTCGTGGTAGAACACGGAGGTGGCGGTTCCACAGCTGCGGCCCCCATCGCGCGCGACGTGATGCTGCAGGCGGCTTATAAGGGTCAGCCTCCGCTCGAGGCCTATCCGTCCAATCAACGTGGCACGATCCGATCCCGCCAACGCGACATCGAAGAGATGTTGGAGATGCCGCATGCCGAGCGCGTAAAGGCCGCCGAGGGCCGCGCATGAGCTATCTTGAATACAACGTCAAATTCATACCATCCGGATTTCGCAAGGTGTTTTACCTGAACTGGTCCCTTGTGCTCTTGCTTGTTGCTGTGGCCAGCGTCGGATTCCTGATGCTGTTTTCCGTCGCGGGGGGCAGGATGGACCCATGGGCCATGGCGCAGATGAAAAGGTTCGCGCTGGGTATGGGGCTGATGTTTGTCATCGCCATGGTGCCGATCTGGTTCTGGCGGAATATGGCAGGGGTGGGGTATCTGCTCTCGCTGGTCCTGCTGGTCCTGGTCGAGGTGATCGGCTCGGTCGGCATGGGCGCGCAGCGCTGGATCGACCTTGGTTTTATGCGTCTGCAACCGTCAGAGTTGATGAAGATCACCTTGGTGATGATGTTGGCGGCCTATTATGACTGGCTTGATATCAAGAAGGTTTCGCGCCCGCTTTGGGTCCTTATTCCAGTGATCTTGATCCTATTGCCGACCTTTCTGGTGCTGCGTCAGCCGGATCTTGGAACCTCGATCCTGCTGGTCACGGGGGGCGGGGTGATCATGTTTCTGGCGGGCGTCAGCCTGTGGTATTTCGGGGCGGTCATCGCCTCGGGCATCGGTCTGGTAACGTCTGTCTTCATGTCACGCGGAACGGAATGGCAGCTATTGAAGGACTATCAGTACCGCCGGATCGATACCTTCCTCGACCCGTCCTCGGATCCTCTGGGGGCTGGGTATCACATCACCCAGTCAAAGATCGCACTGGGATCAGGCGGCTGGACCGGCCGGGGCTTCATGCAAGGCACGCAATCGCGCCTGAACTTCCTGCCGGAAAAACACACCGACTTCATTTTCACCACTTTGGCCGAGGAATTTGGCTTTCTGGGCGGGGTCTCGCTTCTGACGCTTTATGTGCTGATCCTTGCCTTCTGCGCCGTTTCGGCCTTCCAGAATAAGGACCGCTTCAGCTCGCTTCTGATCCTTGGAATTTCGGTCACGTTTTTCTTGTTCTTTGCGGTGAACATGTCCATGGTGATGGGCCTTGCCCCGGTGGTCGGGGTGCCGCTGCCGATGGTCAGCTATGGCGGGTCTGCCATGCTGGTTCTACTGGTCGGGTTCGGTTTGGTCCAAAGCGCACATGTGCACAGAGCGAGACAAAAGTGATGAGCATCAATATCTTGTATGCAGGCAATCCCAAGCGCTGGGATGTCTATCAGCACGAAATCTCGAAAGCGATTGAGGAAATCGAGATCGAGGCCACCTTGTCTTGCGATCTGCCCGCCGATCAGGTCGACTATATCATCTATGATCCAAACAGCGCGCTTCAGGACTTCACGCCCTTCACCCGTGCCAAGGCGGTGCTGGGTCTCTGGGCCGGGGTGGAACGGATCGTCTATAACCCGACGCTGACCCAACCCTATGCGCGCATGGTGGATCAGGGGCTGAGCGAAGGCATGACCGAATGGGTGGTGGGCCATGTACTGCGCCACCATCTGGAAATGGATCTGGACATTCACAACACGGATCCCGCTTGGGGTCGTCTGGCCCCGCCTTTGGCTCGTGATCGCCGTGTCGGCATTTTGGGGCTGGGAGAGCTGGGGCGCGTTGCGGCCAAAGCCCTTACCAATCTGAACTTCCCGGTGTCCGGTTGGAGCCGCGGTGCCAAGTCCATCGATGGTGTGACCTGTCTTCATGGCGATGATGGGCTAGAGCAGGTGTTGCGCTGCTCGGACATTTTGGTCCTGCTGTTGCCTGCCACCAAAGCGACCGAGAACGTTCTGAACGCTGAACGGATCGCGATGCTGCCCGAGGGGGCAGTGATCATCAATCCGGGCCGTGGTCCGCTGATTGACGATGTGGCGCTGCTGGAGGCGTTGGATCGCGGCCACGTTGGCCACGCGACACTGGATGTGTTCCGCGTCGAGCCCTTACCGGATGACGATCCTTACTGGGCGCACCCGAACGTCACCGTCACGCCGCATATCGCCTCGGACACCCGTCCTGACACGGCCGCCAAGGTGATCGCTGAAAATATTCGGCGCGGTGAATCGAAGGAACCCTTCTTGCATCTGGTCGATAAGAAGGCGGGCTATTAAGCTACGGCTTCCCTAGAATTCCATCCAGATCGTGACCGGCCCGTCGTTCAGCAACGACACTTTCATGTCGGCACCAAAGCGGCCCTGTGCGACCTCGATCCCGTGACCACGCAACTGGTCTGCGAAGTATTCGTACAGCCGTTCACCTTCCTCAGGGCGGGCTGCTGTTGAAAACCCCGGACGGTTCCCGCGCGAGGTATCTGCGGCCAGCGTGAACTGGCTGACCACCAGAACTGCTCCGCCCGTGTCCAGCACGGACCGGTTCATCTTGTCAGCGTCATCTTTGAAGATCCGCAGTTTCGAGATCTTGGCCGCCAGAGTGTCGGCGTTCGCTTCGGCGTCGCCCTCCATCGCGCAGACCAGAACCAGAAGGCCGGGGCCGATTTCACCAACGGTATCGCCATCCACACGGACGGCGGCTTCGCTGACGCGCTGGATCAATGCTCTCATGTGGTTTCCTTTCCGTGCCAATGCACCCATTCGTCCAGATCCGCGCGATCGGTGCGGAAGTTGTTGGCGGGATGGGCTTCATCGCTGCGCCCGAAAGCAATGCCGCACAGGATCACGCGATCCTTGGGCAGGTCAAACCAGTCGCGCAGAAAAGGCGCGAAGGCGGCCACGGCAGCTTGCGGGATTGTCGCCACGTCTTGAGCGGTGGCGGCTAGACAGAAACCGGTCACAAAGCCCCCGCAATCCAAATAGGCATAGGGGCCAAGTTCGGCTGGGGCAGTGATCAACGCGATATGCGGTGCACCGAAGAAGCGGAAGTTTTCCAGCATCTGCTGACCGGATGCTGCGCGATCCCCCGGCGTCACGCCAACGCTTTTGTAAAGCTGTAACCCACAGGTCTTGCGGCGGTGTTGATGCGGACCCGTATAGGCGCTGGGCCAATCCACATCTGGGGACTGCGCTGACTGCATCGCGTGGGCATAGAAGGCGTCGCGCAGCCGGTCGGTTTCCGGCGCGGTTGTGACCTCAACCTGCCAGGGCTGAGCATTGCACCAGCTTGGCACCTTTTGTGCTGACCGCAGGATCTGTTCGATCACCGGATCGGGGATCGGATCGGGGCGGAAGGCGCGGCAGGAATGGCGGGCGCTGAGAAGCGCGTCAAACTGATCGGGGTTCATGAGTACCTTCTATTGGCTTTGGGCCGACAGATAGCCGATCACGCCTGCCGCGATCAGTCCTAAAATCACCGCGAATGTAATTTTCCAGACTGAATACGGGCGCTCGCCCTGCACGCGTCCGTTTTGTCCGTTCACCACGAACCGATAGGTCTTGCCGCGATACTTGTACGCGGCCAGCCAGACGGGCAGCAGGATGTGTTTGAAGGTCAGATCGGACATGTCGGTATCCATCGCGCTGACACGTTGACGGTCACCGCCAATGTCGAACTTCACATCGCGCAGGATCACGCGGTTCATATAGTCGCGCGCCTCGGTAAAGCCTTCGTCCAATTCGATCGTATAGCCTTCGGCGCGAAAGCCCGCCAGAAACTCGGGTCGGTAGGGTTCCAACCGCGACAAGTCCCACGGCTCCAGCGCGTCAGTGTATTTTTTGGGAAGACCCTTCGAGGCCAACACCAATACATCGTCGAAGAATCGGGTCACCCGACCGGACACAGACGTCCATCGGACATGTTGCGTGGTGCGCTGTTCGCGCTGGCCGTTCACCGTGACGGTGCGGGTGCGTTCATGCACGATCCCGCGCTGGCCCGAATACTGCGTTTTGGTGTCCGCATCAAAAGTCCAATAGGGTACATAGATGCCCGTCAATTTGCGCCCTTTGCGCGCGTAATCCTGCAATCCGTTCGGCGCGAACCATAGGCGCCCCAGCCAGTCGGTCATGGCTTTGCGGGCCTCGCGTTCCTCGATCTCGAACGGGGCCAGCCCTTTGGGCTTGATATGACGGTGCGTGCCGGTATCCGTGACGACAGGCGTTGCGCAGAAGGGGCACTCGGCTGCGTGCGTGTGCGTGTCAAACTCGAATTGGGCGGCGCAGTTGGGGCAGCTCACCACCCGCGTTTCTTCCATCTCGTGATCCGGCAGATCGGCAGACAGAGCGCGCTTCAGGTCCAGTTCGCGAATGACGGGCTGGGCAGGTTGGCGATCCTCGATCGGAACCTTGAAACCGCAATGGTCACAGGTCAGCTGATTGTGCTCGGGATCGAACCGCAGATCCGCGCCGCATTGGTCACAGGGAAAGCGATGTTCTTCGATGGGCGTTTGAGTGTCTTCGCGCGGAAAGGCCATCCGGGGGAAACCTTGTCAGAGATATGCGTGGAGAAGGGCGACCCGGCTAGGCCGCCCGTTCAATTCATCGACCAGTTCAGGCACCCGGAGGGGGCGGTGGCAGGATGGTGAAAAGCTGGGCCAGTTCGGCCACGTCCTCGGCACGTTTCCAACCGTCCTGTCCGGGCGTCCAAACGTGGCTGTCACGGGTCAGGCTTCCAGCAGCGGCCATGCGGCCGATTGCGGCCTTAGAGAACGGGCCTTTGGTTTCGCCGTTTTCGGCCACATGCCAGACGTGTTCCACCGGCGGGGGCGGAGGCGGCGTTTGCGCGCGAGCAGCGGGTGCGGCAGGGGCAGCGCCCCATGGTCCGGACTGCATCTGTCCAGCCATGCCCATGCCCATCGCGGCGCCCATGCCTGCACCCATCGATGACGCCATGGCCGAGTTCTCTGATCCCATCGCCTCGGCGGCGTTGAACTTCATGTAGTTGTCCAGATTGCCCGCAATTCCCATCGAGGTACGCTTGTCCAACACCTGTTCAACCGCCGGCGGAAGCGAGATGTTTTCGATGTAGAACTCGGGGATCGATAGGCCATAATCGGCGACAATGCCAGTGATCTCGGCGGCGACGATCTTGCCCAGATCAGCAGTATTGGCGGCCATGTCCAGAACCGGAATGCCAGCCCCTGCAATCACGCGGCTGAACGCCTGCACGATGATGTTGCGGATCTGGAAGCTGATCTCGTCCATCGTGAACTCGCCATCGGTGCCGACGATTTCCACAAGGAACTTTGCCGGATCCGTCACGCGCACCGAATAGGTGCCAAAGGCGCGGATGCGGGTTGGGCCGAATTCCGGATCGCGCAGCATGATCGGGTTCTTGGTGCCCCATTTCAGATCGTTGAAGCGTGTTGTGTTGACGTAATAGATCTCGGACTTGAAAGGCGATTTGAAGCCGTGATCCCAGTGATTGATGGTCGTCAGAATCGGCATGTTGTTGGTTTCAAGCATATAGAGGCCGGGCGTGAAGACATCTGCCAGCTGGCCTTCATGCACGAACACGGCCGCCTGACCTTCGCGCACGGTCAGCTTGGCCCCATATTTAATCTCGTGATCCTCGCGTTCAAAACGCCAGACCATCGTGTCGCGGCTGTCATCCACCCAATGAATGACGTCGATGAATTCACCGGTCAGAAAATCAAGAATACCCATGGTCAAATCCTCCTAGGGGGCAAACGGGTCAAACAGAGCCGCCCATCAGTTCGGCTGCAATTTTTGTGAAGATCGGGCGCGCCTCGTCGGCGGTCATGCCGGGTTGCAGGCGCTTGTCATAGAGCATCCGCAACAAAAGCTCGTCATGGCTTGTCAGAAGCCCGAACTCGTCGGAATCGTTGAAGATCGAGGGGCGGGCCTCGGGGCTGTCATTGGGCAGGCCAAGGCCCTGCGCCAATTCCTCGTGGATACAGGCGGCGCGCATCAGGTCCGGCAACTCGGCGCGGATCACGGCGACGGCACGCTCGATACGATTGTCGTCGTCGCGGTCGCCGGCAAAGACAACGCATTGTGTATCGCGGTTCAGATTGGCGATCTGGTAGAGATCGGCGTCACTGATGCCAGGCACTGCACGGCGCAACTCGGGCGCACTGACACGGCGTTCGTCTTCAGTCAGGATGAGGACGGTGAAATTCACGCCAAGCGGAACGGCCCCAGAGGCGGCGCTGATCGGATGACCGGTCAAGCGGGCCAGTCGAGCCACATAGGGCGCGAAGACCTGTCGGTCGGTCTCGCGCTGATCCTCTGGCACATTGGCCCCGAAGTTCAGCCCAAAGCGCACGGGCCGGGTCCAGCGCGTCAGCTTGACCGGGCGTTCCAGTGTGATCCGGCGATCACCCACCTTGCTGTATTCGTTGTTGAAGGCGATGCGCTCGAAGTTTCGTACCAGCATGGCGTTGGTGAAAGGCGTGTCTGGACCACCCCCATCACCGCGCAGCTGGTCATGCACCAGACGGCTTGCCTGAATCTTGGAATAGTAATTCCGAAGATAGGCACTGCTGTCTTTCGCATGGCCGACCGTCAGTTGCGGCAAAGATGCTACCGGCTGAGGGGGTGGCGCTTTGCCCCGCGTCGTCTGCTGCAAGGTACAGCCCATCACAGCAGTCAGGGCCGTCATCGCAATGACGGCCCGTGTGATCTTGTGAATTGCGGTTCTGCTCACCAATCTGCCTTTCGGGGTTTCGCCCTTCTTAGCTGTCAGACACGCTTTCGGCCAGATTGTGACCTGACGCTGTGCCACGTGCCTTGGCGGATGCCAGAGTTTCCTTCAGCTCGGCCTCCATCTTGACCAGCTCTTCTTCGGCTTCGGCGCGTTTGGCTTTGCCTTCGTCGGCAATGGCAAGGCTTTCCTCGATCGTTGCGATCAGGGTGGCGTTGGCAGATTTCACCGCTTCGATGTCGAAGACGCCGCGCTCCATTTCCTGACGGACCATGCGGTTGGCCTCTTGCAGGTTTTCGGCGTTGGCGGTCAGCAGCTCGTTGGTCAGGTCGGTGGCGTCCTTCACGGCAACCGCCGCTTCGGCCGAACGCTGGATGGTCACGGCCTGTGCCAACTGGGTTTCCCACAGCGGCACGGTGTTCACCAAGGTCGAGTTGATCTTGGTCACCAGCGACTTGTCGTTTTCCTGGACCAACCGGATCGAGGGCAGCGACTGCATCGTCACCTGACGGGTCAGTTTCAGGTCATGCACGCGGCGTTCCAGATCGTCACGCGCGGCGCGCAGGTCACGAAGCTCTTGCGCTTTGATCACGCCTTGATCTTCGGGGGCGGCGTCGACTTCGGCCACTTTGGCGGGGATCACAGTGTCATCCAATTCGGCCAACTTGGCTTCACCGGCGGCAATGTACAGCGCCAGTTCATCATAGAAATCGAGTGTCTTCTCATAGAGCTTGTCGAGCGACTTGATGTCTTTCAGCAGCACATGTTCGTGGTTCAGAAGGTTGTCGGTGATCTTGTCGATCTGGCCCTGAACGTCCTCGTAGCGCGCCATGAATTTGGCGGCAGGGGCCAAGCGGCCCAAAAGCTTCTCCCACCAGCTGCGCTTGCGGCGCATATCCAACTCGCTGATCGAGAAGCCGCGGATTGTTGTCACGATGTTGCGCAGGCTGTCGCCCGCCGGGCCAACATCTTTGTTGCGCACGCCTTGCAGCATGTCTTGGCTGATGACTTGAAGTTCGGACTGTGCAGAAGAGCCAAATTCGATGATCGATTGGCTGTTCGCCATGTCGATCTCGTCCATGCGCTTTTGAATTTCGGCGCTGGTGGGCTTGTCCGCCTCGGCCAAAGGCACCAGAGCGGTCGATGGCTCGGGCAGGATCACGGCGGTGGCTTCTTCAATCTCTTTCAGAGCGGCTTGCGCCTGTTCGCGGGTTGTCTGGGTCATCACATTATCCTCGTCACTTAATCTTCAGAACGCACACCTTCGCGTGCCAATCGTTCGCGTAGAACCTCGATTTCCACATCAAGATCACTGCGATCATCTTTCAGGAATTGTTTGGTTTTTGCCGTGAAATTTGCTTCCAAATCGTCCAGCAGGGCTTCGTAGTCTGCCAATGCGCCGCCATGCGGATCGCGCAGGTGAATGTCGACAAACTTGGCCGTCGCGTCACGCGCACCCAGTAGATAGACGCCCAGATATTTCCGGGCAGACGTCAGATCGCGGGGGTCGTCTTCGACGGTTCGAAACATGTCGCGTGCGGTTGCGATGAACTGATCCAAACGTGCCTCGACGCGGCGGTCACGAATGCGCGCGATGGTCTCGCGCATGGTGTTCAGATGCTTCTCGGCCTCGCCCACAGCGCGGGCCACGCGGTCGGTTTGAAATTCGTCTACGCCTTCTGCGCTTTTGTTGCGCAGGGGGTCGGGGCCAAATGCTGCCAAGTGCAAGCCGACACCAAGCGCGCCAAAGATCACAGCGTTCAGAACCGAGCCTCCGGCAAATCCCACCAGCGCCAGTCCCGCCCCCATCAGCGCGGACCCAAAGAGCTTGCGCGGAATGGCGGGGCGGCGTGCAATCTTGCGCGCGTCATAGGCCTGATGGGCCATCACGCCGTCGCGGGTCAGCCACGCCGATCCGATTAGAAGCCCGAATGCCACAAGGGTCAGCGCCATTTCGGTTGGCGGTTGAAAAAATGCACGGATCGCAAGGGGCAGGGGGGCAAGGAACAGAAAGTTCACGCGCCCAGCGCTGCGGGCCGGTTCCTGGCCATCGAAAGGACGGCGGGTGGGCGGCGCATTCTTGGGCTGCCCGCCGGGGCTGAATTCGCCACCAAATCGCTGTGCCATTACGCGCCCCCCATGATCGAGACATAGAGGATCAGCGCGAGCAGCATGAAGAACGCAGTTTTCTGCAATCCATTTTCCGACACGTTCAGATCCCTTCCAGAAACGGCGTTGCAATTGCCAAGAAAGCCGAGGCGCGATTGCACGCCGTGCGGCCTTTTAGAACAACACGTTCCATGAGTTTTGTATCAGTAAGAAGAATAAGCCTGACCACGTGATAAACAAGGGGGAATGCTTTTGCAGGCTCCCCCTTGGCGGGAATTTACGCAGTAACTAGCGGATTACTCGGGCTGCGCGTTCGAAGCCTGTTCGCGCCATCCCTTCAGCGAGCGTCCCATGACCCGGTTCCACAACGTCGGAGACAAGGCAAGCGTCGCCATGACCGGCAGCGAATATGGCATCATTGGTGCCTCTTGAGACGAGGGTAGGCGCAGGGCCGGATAGGGTCGCATCGGATGGGCGTGGTGATCTGAATGGCGCGGGGCGTTCAGCATCATATGTGCGGTGAACCAATGCGGGGCATTCCAGCTGTGTTGTGGGCCGACCGGTTCAAGGCGCCCATCTTCGCGGGTCTCTCGCATCAATCCGTAGTGCTGCACATAGTCCGACAAGAGCAGCTGCATTTGGGCATAGGCACAGATGAGAACATAACCGACAAGTCCGCCGAATCCGCCGATCACCACAGCGAGGCTGATCATCAGCACGCCACCCAGCACATAGATAATATATGGGTTGCGCAGATTGCTGCGCCCGGCGCGCTCCAAGTCGTGTTGCTCCATTTCATAGCCTGCCCAAAAAGATCCCTTCCACGCACGCGGCGCGAAAGCGTAGAAGCTTTCACCTTCCTGCGCGGTATTGGGATCGTCGGGTGTGGCGACAAAACGGTGATGAACCTTCGGGTGGGCCGAGCTGTGATGCCCGAACAGAAGCGAGATATAGACCCACACACCCAACCGCCTTAGCCCGCGGTGGCGGCGGTGAATGAGTTCATGCGCATTCGAGTTTGAGACCTGACCGAAATACAGGCCCGCCCCCCACAACAGCCCAAGACGCTCCCACCCCGTCAAGCCGGTTTTTCCTGAGAAGGCGAGGATGACCAAGGCAAGCGCCACGAAATGCGACACGGCTATCGCGATGGACAGAATGTCTGCATCTTTCGCGATGCTATCTTCATCCAGTGTCGGGGTGATGCGCGAGATTGCCTGATCCAAGCCAAAGGCGACGGCGGTCATATAAAGCACCAGTAGGACGCAGAAAACTCCGCCCAAAAGGCTTGCGGCAGCGATCAAAATCGCCGGGATGCCCGCCGCGATGACGAAGAACCGTAAAGGGTGTGACACCATAAACCTCGGACGATGAATTGCCGTTCCTGTATGTAAACTGGAAAGCGCGCTTCTACGCAATCCGTCATGCTCATGTCGCTTTTGAATGGCGCGGGGTACTGGGCGGTCGTTATGATACGCGAGTGCTTCAAGGGGATCATCATGGCGCTGGACGATAAAAAAGGCATCTGGAAATCGGGCAAAGGCAAGGGGCGTCGTACGCCCAAGGGCCGTCAGCTGAATATGGATGCGCTCGAGCGTGTGCAGGCTCTTCTGGGTGACCGGCCACGTCGCCGCGATCTGCTGATCGAGTTTTTGCACTTGATTCAGGACGAATACGGCCATTTGTCTGCCGACCACATCCGCGCGTTGGCGCAGGAAATGGGCACCGGCCAGGCCGAGATTTACGAGGTCGCCAGCTTCTACGCCCACTTTGATGTGGTGAAAGAAGGCGAGACGCCTCCGCCTGCGTTGACCATCCGAGTCTGTGATTCCCTGTCCTGCGAACTGGCCGGGGCCGAAGCGCTGCAAAAGGCGCTTGAGGATGGGTTGGATGCCTCGGAAGTGCGCGTCGTGCGCGCGCCGTGCATGGGCCGTTGCGATACTGCGCCGGTGCTGGAGCTGGGCCACAACCACGTCGATCACGCCACGTTTGACAAGACCTTGGCTGCGATCCAAGCCGATGACACCCATGCCCACATCCCCGACTATCAAGATCTGGCCGCCTATCAGGCTGAAGGCGGTTACGCCAAACTGGCCGAGTTGCGCGACGGTGGTGATTGGAAAGACGTGCAGGAAACCGTTCTGAACGCCGGTCTGCGCGGTCTTGGCGGCGCGGGCTTCCCGTCGGGCACCAAATGGGGCTTCGTGCGCGCCAATGAAGGCACGCGCTATCTGGCCGTCAACGGCGACGAGGGCGAACCGGGCACCTTCAAGGACCGCTACTATCTGGAACGCACACCGCATCTGATGCTGGAAGGCATGCTGATCGCCGCTTGGGCGGTCGAGGCCGAGACCTGTTTTATCTATATGCGCGACGAATACCCCGCTGTGCTGGACATCCTGCGCCGCGAGATTACTGCACTTGAAGACGCGGGCATCGTCACCCCCGGTTATATCGATCTGCGCCGTGGTGCAGGTGCCTATATCTGCGGCGAAGAAAGCGCGATGATCGAATCGATTGAAGGCAAACGCGGCGAACCGCGCCACCGCCCGCCGTTCGTGGCGCAGGTCGGCATCTTCAATCGCCCGACCTTGGTCCACAACGTCGAGACCCTGCATTGGGTTGCGCGGATCATGCGCGAAGGCCCCGAGATCCTGACCTCGGTCGAGAAGAACGGCCGCAAAGGTCTGCGCTCTTATTCGGTGTCGGGCCGTGTCGCCAATCCGGGCGTGCATCTGCTGCCTGCCGGATCGACCATCACTGATATCATCGAGGCTGCTGGTGGTATGCTCGATGGCCACAACTTCAAAGCCTATCAGCCGGGTGGCCCGTCCTCGGGTCTGTTGCCCGCGTCGATGGCCGACATCCCGCTGGACTTCGACACGCTGCAGCCGCATGGCACCTTCATCGGCTCTGCTGCCGTCGTGGTTCTGTCCGACAAAGACAGCGCCAAGGAAGCCGCTTTAAACATGCTGCGCTTCTTCGAGGATGAAAGCTGCGGTCAGTGTACCCCATGCCGCGTCGGTTGCGAGAAAGCTGTGAAGCTGATGCAAGCGGACAAGTGGGATCAGGATCTTCTGGAAGAGCTGAGCCAGACAATGGTCGACGCGTCGATCTGTGGTCTGGGGCAGGCTGCGCCGAACCCGATCCGTCTGACCATGAAGCACTTCCCGGACGAGGTCTGATCTTCCAAGTACGGTAACGTCATGCTTGACCCGCGCGTCATGCGCGGGTTGGCTGGGTGCGTGTTGACGGTGGTCAATGCGTTGTTAACCCACTTGGATTACGCAAAGACATGGCTCAACTGCCCCTCATCCTTGGCCTTCTGATCTCGCTGGCCTATTTCCCGCTGACTTCGCGCGCGCCCACGTGGCCGCGCTCGATCATCAAGACCATCCCGCTTCTGGCCTTTTCACTTGCGGCCTACTGGGGCGGAGGGTCAGCCTTTCTGGTGGCCGGATTGTTCCTGTCCGCGCTTGGGGATTTCGGGCTGTCGCGCGATGGGGACGGCCCGTTCCTGTACGGCCTGTCTGCCTTTGCCTTGGCGCACCTGCTGTTCATCCTGCACTTTCTTGGGCTCTCAGGTGCCCCGATCTACGATGCGTTCTCAACCGTACCCATTCCCGCGCTTGTTCTGGTCGGGCTGATGGTCTCGACCGAGCTGTGGTTGGCGACCCATACGGGGCACCTGCAATGGCCGGTCCGGATCTACGTCATCATCATCGGCGTGATGGGGCTGACCGCGCTGGCACTGCCCTTTGGTCTGACGGTCATGGGCGCGGGTTTATTCATCGTGTCTGACGTCATTCTTGCGATCAGCCTTTTCAGGATGTCCGACACCTATCACCACCGGCTGAAAGCGGGCTACGCGATCTGGGGCTTCTATATCGCCGGGCAGGCGCTGATCCTTCTGGGCGGGCTTGCTGCGCTGTAGTCAGTAAGGCTTGAAGCCCCCCTTCCATCCGACCCGATTGTGGCTTACTTGGAAAGGAAAGGGACTATGAGGGCGCTCGCATGGCATTCTTCTCGAAACTGAAGGACCGGTTGTTCAAATCGTCGTCGAAGCTTGAAGAAGGGCTTGAGGCGATCGTCGAAGATGGCGGCGAGGAAGAGCTGGTCGAGGAGGTCGAGGCCGAGGCCCCGGCTGAGGCTCCGGACCCCACGTCCGTTGACGTACCTTCTCCGGTTGAAGAAGCAACTCCCGAGCCCGAGCCCGAGCCCGAGCCCGAGCCCGAGCCCGAGCCCGAGCCCGAGCCTGTTGCGATTGTTGAAGAGCCCGCCGAGGTTTCACCGGAACCGGAACCGGAACCGGAACCGGAACCCGCTGCCCAACCGGCTGAGGCTCTTGTTGAAGCGGCCCCTGAAGCCGCCGAGAAACCGGGCCTTTTGGGCCGCATGTTCGGTCGCCGCGAAGCCCAAAAGGTCGTTCGGCGCACAGTTGACGATGACATGCTGGAAAGCCTCGAGGATCTGATGATCACGTCTGACATGGGCGTTGACACGGCCATGCGCGTGACCGCCAACATTTCGGAAAGCCACTACGGCAAGAAGTTGTCGGTGGACGAAATCAAAGCGGTTCTGGTGAGTGAGGTCACACGGATCATGGAACCCGTGGCCGTCCCCATGCCACTTTACTCCAAGCGTCCGCAGGTCGTGCTGATCGTGGGCGTTAATGGTGCCGGCAAGACCACCACAATTGGCAAGCTGGCCAGCCAGTTCACCGCTGCGGGCAAGAAGGTTGTGATCGCTGCAGGGGATACGTTCCGGGCCGCCGCGGTCGAGCAGCTTCAGGTCTGGGGTGATCGTGCTGGCGTGCCGGTTTTGACCGCGCCCGAAGGATCCGACCCCGCTTCGCTGGCCTTTGACGCCATGACACAGGCCGAGGCCGATGGCGCCGACCTTCTGATGATCGACACGGCGGGGCGTTTGCAGAACCGCTCGGACCTGATGGAAGAGCTGGCCAAGATCGTCCGTGTCATCAAGAAAAAAGACGAAAGCGCGCCGCACAACACGCTGTTGGTGCTGGATGCCACCACCGGCCAGAACGCGCTGTCTCAGGTCGGTACGTTCCAAGATCTGGCCGATGTGTCGGGCCTTGTGATGACCAAGCTGGATGGTACCGCGAAAGGCGGCGTCTTGGTTGCGCTGGCGGACAAGTTTGCGCTGCCGATTCACGCCATCGGCGTGGGCGAGCAAATCGACGATCTGGCCCCGTTCGACCCCGAAGAGTTCTCGCGTGCCCTGATCGGCATCACGGATTAATGCGGAATGAGCGACTGGCTGACGTCGCTTGAAGGTACGCCCGCTGGGCATGACCTTGCGCTGGTCCTAGCGCTGTCTGCGGCCTTTCTGCATGCGCTTTTCGGCGCGCTTCAAAAAGGGCGCCATGATCCGTGGCTGTCGCGCGGGGCGATTGATCTCAGCTATGGCCTGATCGCGGCCCCGTTTGCGCTGTTCGTGGTGCCGTGGCCCGAGCCGCATATGTGGCCGATCTTCGCCGTCGTGTTTGTGATCCACGTGGGCTACAAACTGGCGCAAAGCTATACCTATGTGCTGGGCTCCTACACCGTGGTTTACCCCGTGGTGCGTGGCACAGGTCCGTTGTTCACGGTCATCGGCGCGGGTTTCCTGTTTGGTGAGAGCTTCACGGCTCTGCAATGGGTCGGCGTGTTGACCCTTGTGGCCGGGATTTTCGCCTTGGCTGCTTACAACCTGCGCCATTGGCCCCTCGGTCGGGACAAGCTGAGGCCCGCCCTTGCGATGGCGGTGCTAACCGGTGGGTTCGTTGCTGCCTATACCACCTATGACGCGTACGGCATCCGCGCGACTGCAGACCCGTTTACCTTCCTCGCCTGGTTCTTTTTTATCGACGGGTTCTTCATGCCGGTGATTGCAGCCCTTAGATGGAAGAACATGGCCGCGCGTCCTGCACTTGCCCCCTTGATGGGGCGCGGTGTGTTGGGGGCCTTCGTGGCCTTCGCCAGCTTTGGTTCGATCATGCTGGCGACACGTCTGGACAGTGTGGGCGAGGCAGCGGTGTTGCGCGAAACCTCGACCGTGTTCGCGGCCTTGATCGGCTGGATCGTGCTGGGCGAGAAGGTCGGGCCACGTAGGCTTGTGATGATGGCTTTGATTGCGGCGGGCGCCGTGCTAGTCGAAATGGGCGGATGAAGGAGTTCCCATGACCGAGAAACAGGTAAACCCCGCCCTGCGTGGCGCGCTAGAATACGGACCCATTGTCCTGTTCTTCGCCGCCTACACGTTCTTGAAAGATCAGACCTTCATGGTCGCGGGGACCGAGTATTCAGGCTTTGTCGCCGTCACGGCGATGTTCATCCCGGTGCTGGTGCTGGCCACGTTGGCGATGTGGAAACTGACCGGCCACCTGTCGAAAATGCAGATCGTCACGCTGGTGCTGGTGATTGGGTTTGGTGGCTTGTCGATCTGGTTCAACGACGAACGCTTCTTCAAGATGAAGCCCACAATGATCTATCTGCTGTTTGCGGGGCTTCTGGGCTTTGGCCTGATGCGCGGCGAAAGCTATCTTGAGGCCGTGATGGACAAAGCGCTGCCGCTGGAACGCGAGGGTTGGATGATCTTGACCAAGCGGCTGGCCGTGTTCTTCCTTCTGCTGGCCGTCGCGAACGAGGCGATCTGGCGCATGATGTCCACGGATGCCTGGGTGAATTTCAAAACCTTCGGTCTGCCCGTGGCAACCTTTGGGTTTTTCATGTCTCAAGCGGGTCTTTTCAAGCGTTTCGGGACGGACGAAGAAGCGTCCTAGGCCCGCCCGAATGCAAGACTTTACCGCTTGAACAACAGTTCCTGCGCTTTGCGGTCATCTTCCAGATTGCTGCGATTTTCAGCCGCAACAGCGCGGCCACGCTGAACGGCGGGGCGTGCGCCGACCTCCTCCAGCCAGCGAGACAGGTTGGGCTTGTCGCTTAGATCCTGCTGCTGGCCTTCCCACAGCGATGCCCAGCCCCAACAGGCCATGTCGGCAATCGAAAAGAAGTCGCCAGCCAGATAACGTGTCTTGGCCAGACGCCGATCCATGACGCCGTATAGGCGGGCAACCTCGGCCCGATAGCGATCCTTGGCATAGGGCAGGTCCTGCGGTGGATCCATGGCAGGCGCGTATTTCAGAAAGTGATGCGCCTGACCCGCCATCGGCCCCAGCCCGCCCATTTGCCACATTAGCCACTCTTCGACAACGACCCGATCCCGCTCGGTCTCGCCATAGAATTGCCCGGTCTTGCGGGCGAGGTATTGTAGGATCGCGCCGCTTTCAAAGACCGAAATAGGCGCCCCGTCGGGACCATCAGGATCAACAATCGCGGGCATCCTGTTGTTCGGCGCGATCTCAAGAAACTCGGGCGCAAATTGATCGCCTGCGCCGATATTGATCAGCTTCACCTCATAGGGCAGGCCCATCTCTTCTAATGCGATCGAGATTTTCCAGCCGTTTGGCGTCGGCCAATAGTAAAGTTCAATGGGTTCGGACATCGTGTTTCCTTTCGCGTCCTTCAGAACATGGCATTCCCCTGCAAAATGGCAAGCATGCAGTTTTCACGATGTGGCGAGCCAATCCTTGGCGGCTCTTGACGCCTTAGTTTACAGGCGGTAGGGCTGTGTCCGAGGCGATTTGTCCACCGGATTGCGGGCCTCGTGAAATATTCCGCTAAAGAGGTCAGGGTAGGCGGGGCATCCCGTGCTGTGTCCCCCGACGCTCTCTGCGGTGGGGGTTTTTTTGTGCGAAAGGAACGCGCGATGACGAAATGGGGAAAACGGACCGAAGCTGTCCATGGTGGCGTACGCCGCAGCCAGTTTAACGAGCTGTCCGAGGCCATGTTCATGACACAGGCCTTTGTTTACCCAACCGCCGAGGACGCCGAAGCCCGCTTCATCAAAAGCGGCCATGACGAGTTCATCTATGCGCGCTACGGCAACCCCACGAACCGTATGTTCGAAGACCGTATTGCCGCGATGGAGGGCACGGAAGACGCTTTTGCCTGTGCGTCCGGCATGGCGGCAGTGAACGGCGCTTTGATGGCTCTGACGCAGGCGGGCGACCACGTCGTGTCTTCGCGTGCGCTGTTTGGGTCGTGCCTTTATGTGCTTGAGGATATTCTGGGTCGGTTCGGCGTGGAAATCACTCTGGTTGACGGCACCGACAATCAGGCGTGGGAAGATGCGATCCGTCCCGATACCAAGGTTGTCTTCCTTGAAGCGATCTCGAACCCGACGCTTGAAGTGATTGATCTGGCCCATGTGGTGAAGATCGCCCATGCGAATGGCGCATTGGTTGTGGTGGATAACGCCATGCCAACGCCGATCTTTTCCTATGCGACCGAAATGGGCGCCGATCTGGTGGTCTATTCCACGACCAAGCACGTGGACGGCCAAGGCCGGATGCTGGGCGGGGCTATCTGCGGCTCGCGCGAGCTGATCCGCGGCCCGATCGAGACCTATGTCAAACATACCGGCGGTGCGATCAACCCGTTCGCCGCGTGGACCCATCTGAAAGCGCTCGAAACGTTGGATTTGCGTGTGCGGGCGCAGGCCGAGGGGGCGCTGAAGGTGACGGATGCGCTTCAGGGCCACCCGAAACTGTCGCGGATCAGCTATCCGACCCACCCCTCGCATCCGCAATACGACATTGCGATCCAGCAGGCGCCGTCGGGCGGAACCGTGCTGGCCATCGAAGTGGATGGCGGCAAAGAGGCCTGCTTCCGCTTCCTGAATGCGCTTCAGATCTTCACGATCTCGAACAACTTCGCGGATGCGAAATCCATCGCGACGCACCCGGCCACCACGACGCACCAGCGCCTTCCGCAAGAGCAGAAGGACATGCTGGGTATTTCGGATGGTCTGGTGCGCCTGTCCATCGGGCTTGAGGATATCGATGATCTGATCGCGGATCTTCTGAGCGGCTTGGACGCGGCCTGATCTGTCGCATTTCGTCCATCGCGTTTGGCGTTTATGTGTCAAACGAATATGATATAGACGTGCGACAGCAGGATGGGGGTTCGATATGAACCAGATGAAGCGCAAAGGCGGTGACGCGGTGGATACCGCGCAGGCACAGGATGCTCTCGAGGTTCTGCGCAACTGGGCTGCCAAGGCGGACCCTGTTGAAGTGGCTGCGTTGGACCCGGCCATTGCGCGGCTTTTGCCGTCGGCGGACCTGCCGAACTATCCTGAACTCAGCCGCACCTATCCCAGCGATTTCGAGCCGGATGCGGATTATAAGGCGTCGATGCCGGATCTGCAGAACGGCCCGGCCAGCCTGATCCAAGGCGCGAAGCGGCATATCCAGCATGTGGGCATTTCCAATTTCCGCCTGCCGATCCGCTATCACACCCGCGACGGGTCGGATGTCACACTGGAAACCTCGGTTACGGGGTCGGTCAGCCTTGAGGCGGGCAAGAAGGGCATCAACATGTCGCGCATTATGCGCAGCTTCTACGGCCATGCGGAAAAGACCTTCAGTTTTGATGTGATCGAAGCTGCGCTGGATGATTATAAGAACGATCTGGAAAGCTTGGATGCGCGGATTGAGATGCGCTTTTCTTATCCCGCGCGGGTAGAGAGCCTGCGGTCTGGCCTGTCTGGTTATCAATACTATGACATCGCGCTGGAACTGGTTGAGCATCGCGGTAAGCGACGCAAGTTCCTGCATCTGGACTATGTTTACAGCTCGACCTGCCCCTGTTCGCTCGAGCTGTCCGAGCACGCACGCCAGATGCGCGGGCAACTGGCGACACCGCATTCGCAGCGCTCGGTCGCGCGGATTTCGGTCGAGAAGATCCATCAGCCCTCGGGCACGCTTTGGTTCGAGGATCTGATTGATCTGTGCCGCGTGGCGGTGCCGACCGAAACGCAGGTGATGGTGAAACGCGAAGACGAACAGGCCTTTGCGGAACTGAACGCCGCGAACCCCATCTTTGTTGAAGATGCTGCCCGTCTGTTCTGCGAACAATTGCAGCAGGACGACCGGATCGGAGATTTCCGCATCGTCGCCAGCCATCAGGAAAGCCTGCACAGCCACGATGCCGTGTCGATCCTGATCGAAGGCGACACATTCGAGGCCGAAAGCCTTGATCCCAAGCTGTTTTCGACGCTGTTTCACGTTGGCTAGTACGGCGGCGAATGGGTGACACTGCGCGGGTTGCCGATACTCTGATGCTTGACACTCTGCGCCCATAGCGCCAACCCTTCGCCCATGTTGGACCTGCGACCTGTCATCTATGTTATCGGGCTTCTCGTCGCCGTTTTGGGCGCGACGATGCTGATCCCGGTTGTGGTCGACCTTGTCGACAACAATCCTGATTGGCAGGTGTTTCTGCAAAGCGCGGTTGTGACGATGCTGATCGGCGGGTCGATGGCGCTGTCCACGGCAAACGGCGTGGGCAAAGGCCTGACAATCCAACAAACCTTTCTTCTGACCACCGGTGTCTGGGTGGCGCTGCCCATCTTTGGGGCTTTGCCCTTTGCCTTGGGCGAACTTGACGCCCGCCCCGTGGATGCGTTCTTCGAGGCCATGTCAGGGCTGACCACCACTGGATCGACGGTGTTGTCTGGTCTGGAAGATTTGCCCAAAGGACTTCTGTTTTGGCGCGGGCTTTTGCAGTGGTTTGGCGGCATCGGCATCATTGTTGTGGCCATGGTGTTCCTGCCCGAATTGCGCGTCGGCGGCATGCAGATCTTCCGGTCCGAGGGCTTTGATACATTCGGTAAAATCCTGCCCCGGGCGACCGAGATTTCGTCACGTATCTCGGTGATTTATTTCACGCTGACGGCGCTGTGCGCGGTCACCTATTTTGCGCTGGGAATGAACTTTTTCGACGCCGTGACTCATGCAATGACCACCATCGCGACGGGTGGGTATGCGAACTATGATGCGTCTTTCGGGGCGTTTGGGGCCGGACCCGAATATGCGGCCGTGGTCTTCATGTTGCTGGCTGCCCTGCCGTTCGTGCGTTACGTGCAGATCCTTCAGGGCACCGCACGCCCACTGCTTTTTGACCCGCAGGTGCGCGGTTTTTTCATGACGCTGGTGGTGGTTGTCGCGATGCTGGCGCTGTGGCGCTGGTTGGCGGATGGTCAGGCCAGCGAAGAAGCGTTGCGCAAAACATTGTTCAACCTGACCTCGATCTTAACGGGAACGGGCTATGCCTCGCAGGACTACATGATGTGGGGCGGGTTCCCAGTTGTGATGTTCTTTTTCGTGGGCCTGATCGGGGGATGCGCTGGATCGACGGCCTGTTCAATCAAGATCTTCCGCTATCAGTTGCTGCTGTCTTCGATTAAAGCACAAATTCAGTCGATCCACTCGCCACACGGTATCTTTACACCTCGGTATGGTGGGCGTCGCGTGGACGAAGAAGTCCTGTCATCGGTCATGGGGTTCTTCGTGTTCTTCGTCGTGACCTTGGGCGTGACGGCTGTTGCGCTGGGCCTGACAGGATTGGACTTTACCACGTCCCTGTCCGGTGCCGCGGCGGCTTTGGCAAATATCGGACCCGGTTTGGGGGACCAGATTGGGCCGGCGGGCAATTTCGCGGGGCTCAGCGACACCGCCAAATGGATCTTGATTGCGGCGATGCTTATCGGGCGCTTGGAGCTGCTGGCTGTGTTCGTCCTGTTCACCGTGACGTTCTGGCGGGGGTGAAGCGGGCTGAGTTTTGCAAAGCTGTATTCGGTATATTGAAAGTAGTGCTGGGTAGTGTCGAAAGAATGTTCCTAGGAGTCCCACGATGTCATCCCAATCGCTCCATCCCAAGATAGACCTTTCGCGTTTGCGAGATATTGGTTGGCGGCTTTGGGACCCAATTGGCTTGATGTCTGATGGCGAGAATTGGAATGATGACGAGTACCTCTCGTTTGTTGACGAGTATGACACCTATCTAATGAACGCAGCGGGGCAGTTGCGAAGGGGTGCGTCAGATGCCGAAGTGGTGTCGTACTTGGTAAAAGTAGAAACCGAGTTTATGGGGCTTAACCAAGCTCCGGGTGTTCGTGCCAGAGCCGAAACCGTCGTAGAGGAAATCCGCGGCGATAAACTGCTTTGGGTTGAGGCAGATTGAGTTCGCTCCAAACAATTTGAATCTTTGAAATCGACAATCAAAAAGGCCCGAGGCGATCTGCCCGAGCCTTTGCTTATTGCGATGCGCCTCGGATCAGTTCCAGCAGCTAACCAGAACCGTCATATCGGCGGCCTTGGTGTTCAGCTCGACCGGATCGACCGAGGTGACGCTGTCCGTCGTGTTGGTCGCAACACCGTTTGCGGCCAGAAACTCGGCCACGGTGCCTGCGTCCATCGCAAAGTTGGTGTCGGCGGGTAGGGTGCGTCCGGAGGTGCCGCCTGCAGGCAGAAGCATTCCCATCACCGATCCGCCAGCGTCCAAAACCGGACCACCCGCATCACCGGGTAGGGCGGCAAGGGTCAGGCGCGACAGCTCGGATTCGCCGTTCAACCCGGTCAGTTCGGACAGGGTGCCGTAGGTCAGGCTGGGCGCGCTCAGACGACCCTCGTAGGAAAAGCCTGCCACGGCCACGTCTGATTTCAGGCGCGGCTCAGCAGCCAGGAAGGTCGCGAACGAGATCGGAGCTTGTGCCGTCGCGGGTTCCAGCAATGCCAGACCCAGTGCGTCGTCCGTGGCAACCACATTGGCATCGAACTCGTCATTGATTGAGACGCGGGCGCAGGATTGCACGGCCTGGATTGTGGTCAGGATGCGACCAGCACCATCCACATAGAAGCCCGACCGCGAGCGTTCCGGTGTGCGAATTTCCAACCCGGACACAAGGTCCAGACTTTGCGTCGAGGCATCCAGCCCGGCATCATCTGCCAGCGCTTGCGATCCGAGCGAAGCAAAGCTGGCTTTCATGTCGCGCAAGGCCAGATTGCGACGCTTGTCATCCCCCTTGGGCCAGACAAGCGTGAAGCCTTTTACGGTGCCGTCAACCAGCTTGACCTGCGTGAACGAGGTGATCTTGTCGTCCTCACCTTCGATGGTGAAGCCGTTCTTGCCGCGCTCGCGCGGGCCACCGGTTGGCACGATCTCGAGCGTTTGCAGAATGTCATAGAGTCCAAACAACGTGTTCTGGTCCCCGGTCTGGCTGATCATCACCAGTTGAACGTCGTTGTCGTCTTTGGTTTTGAAATGCACAAACGGGGCTTCGTAGCGGTCAAATTCGACCATGCCCGCGGGGATGGCCATGGCAAGACCTGCGGTCTGATCCTCGTAAGGCGCCATGCCAAGCGCCTCTAGAACAGACTGGTAGTTGTCCAGAAGCACCGCGCGTTGGCGGGTGGTCAGAACGCCTGTCGGGTCATAGCCCTTGTCCGCTTGCCACGCGGCCATCGATCGGCGGGTGCCGGGGCCGAACGCTCCATCAATGGCCGAGGTGTAAAACCCTTCCCACTGAAGTCCGACCTGCAGGGCCTTGCGCGCATCACGATCCAACGCCCGCTCGCTTGCCAATGCCTCGCGCTTGGTTTCTTCCTGAATGACGATAACCGGCTCGGTCGGCGTGGCGGGAACCACGGCAACGGTTTCGGTTTGCTGTTCTGGGGCGGTTTCGACTGCCGGTGCGGCGGGTTCTTCAATCGGCGCAGCGGCCAGTGTGCTTTCGCCCACGGGCCAGTATTGCTGGCGGAACTGGTTGGAAAAGGCGATGAAGCTATCTTGCGGGATCAGGCCCGCGTTTTTCAAGTTGCGCAGCTGCACGTCGGCAGCCCGTTCCGTGTACGGCCCAAGAACGATGGCATACCAATTGCCACCGATGCGAAATCCGCTCACGCCTTCAAGGCGCCCTGCATAGGCACGCGCACGCGCTTCGGCTTGGCCAAGCGTCGGCTGGGCTTCAACCTGAATCCACCGCACCGCCTGACTGTTTGTCGCTTGCTGTGCCGCGGCCGGCCCAGCCGAGAGCAGTGCAACAACGCTGGTGGCGGGCACCGAGGCCACGATGGGAAGAAGGCCGGTGGCCAATGCAAAGGCAAATTGTTTGGTCATGGATCCTCGTAGCCATAAAAGGCAAATTAGGCTGAATTTCGCGCAAGTAACACATCGGCGCCCGTGAAGGTCAATATCGCCATGCCGCCTTTCGGAAATTTATAGAGCGCTGGGGCAGGAAAACCCAACCCTTGTGCCCGTTTCCCGCGTTGACCCTGTTACACCCAGCGCCTATTGAGTGGCAGACTTCGCACAAACCAGTTCAGGGCAGCGCCATGGCCACGACCAAGACCAAACCGCAATGCTTTCAGGAAATCATCCTGCGGCTTCAGAATTATTGGGCCGAAAAGGGCTGCGCAGTGATGCAGCCGTACGACATGGAGGTCGGTGCAGGTACGTTCCACCCGGCCACCACGTTGCGTTCGCTTGGCTCGCAGCCTTGGGCAGCAGCTTACGTGCAGCCGTCGCGTCGTCCGACCGATGGGCGCTATGGCGAGAACCCGAACCGCTTGCAGCACTATTATCAGTACCAGGTGCTGATCAAACCCAGCCCACCCGATCTGCAAGAGCTGTACCTTGGTTCGCTCGAAGCCATCGGCATCGACATGGATCTGCACGACATTCGCTTCGTGGAAGATGACTGGGAAAGCCCCACACTGGGCGCTTGGGGTCTGGGATGGGAAGTTTGGTGTGATGGCATGGAAGTCAGCCAGTTCACCTATTTCCAGCAGGTCGGCGGACATGACTGCAAACCTGTCTCGGGCGAGCTGACCTATGGTTTGGAACGTCTGGCGATGTATGTGCTGGGCGTCGATCACGTGATGGACATGCCGTTCAACGCGCCGGATGCTCCGATCGCGCTGACGTATGGCGATGTGTTCAAGCAGACCGAAGAAGAATACGCGCGTTGGAACTTTGACGTGGCCAACACCGATGTATTGCTGCGCCATTTCGAGGAAGCCGAGGCCGAGTGTCAGGCGATCCTCGATCAGGAATACGTGGACCCGAAAACCGGCAAACGCATTGTCATGGCGCACCCGGCATATGACCAGTGCATCAAAGCCTCGCACCTGTTTAACCTTCTGGATGCGCGCGGCGTGATCTCGGTCACGGAACGTCAGGCCTATATCGGTCGCGTACGTACGCTGGCCAAACTGTGCGCCGATGCATTCGTTCAGACCGCTGCTGGCGGCTGGGCTGCTGATGGGGACGCGGCGTGAGCGGCCGTCTGGTAGGGACATTTATCGTGGGAATTGCCCTTATTGCCGGCGTTGCGATCTATTGGCTGCAGCTTTACGCCTTCTATGACGAAGTGTCGGCCGAGGACGGTATCCGCATGACCAATCTGGTTACCGGCCAGCCGGAAATCGTGATCTATGACAGCTTTGAAGGCATCGACGCCGACAGCTCGCCCCTCCGCTATCGCAGTTGCTTCACCACAACGATGAGCCTTGCGATGCTGACCGAGACTTTCGAGCACTACGAAGAAGCCACGCCCCTGACCGCGCCCAGTTGGTTCGATTGCTTTGACGCCGTCGCCATCGGGGCCGCGCTTGAACAGGGCGAAGCACTGGCCTTCGTGGGCGAGCGTGACATTAAAGATGGGGTCGACCGCGTCGTCGCCATATACCCTGATGGCCGGGGCTTTGCCTGGCATCAGCTGAACGAAAAATATAGCGAGTAAGCGATATGCCTGACCTGCTGATTGAACTCTTTTCCGAAGAAATCCCCGCCCGTATGCAGACGCGCGCGGCGGAAGATCTGAAAAAGCTGGTGACTGATGGTCTGGTCGAGGCTGGCCTGACCTATGCGGGGGCTGCCGCGCTGTCGACACCGCGTCGCCTGACATTGGCGGTCGAAGGTCTGCTGGCCCAATCGCCCGATACGCGCGAAGAACGCAAAGGCCCGAAAGTGGGCGCGCCGGACAAGGCCATCGAAGGTTTCCTGCGCGGTGCAGGCGTGACCCGCGACCAGTTGGAAGAACGCGACACGCCCAAAGGTGCGGTCTATTTCGCCACGATTGAAAAACAGGGCCGTCCTGCGGCCGAGATCATCGCCGAGGTTCTTGAGGACGCGATCCGCAACTTCCCGTGGCCCAAGTCGATGCGCTGGGGATCAGGCAGCCTGCGCTGGGTGCGCCCGTTGCACTCGATCCTCTGCATTCTGTCGGACGAAGCAGGCGCCACTGTGGTGCCTCTGGACGTCGACGGCATCGCCTCGGGCGACAGCACCGAAGGCCACCGCTTCATGGCGCCGGGCCGTTTCGCTGTGACCGGATTTGCCGACTACGAAGCCAAGCTGAAAGCCGCTAAAGTGATCCTGTCGCCCGCCGAGCGCGCCGATCACATTTGGGCCGACGCGCAAAGCGCTGCCTTTGCGCAGGGGCTTGAGATCGTGGAAGACAAAGGCCTGCTGGCCGAGGTCGCTGGTCTGGTTGAATGGCCCGTCGTGCTGATGGGTGACATCGCCGAGGACTTCATCCACCTGCCGCCGGAAGTGCTGCAAACCTCGATGAAAGAGCACCAGAAGTTCTTTTCCGTGAAGAATCCGAAAACGGATCGGATCGAGAAGTTTATCACCGTTGCCAACCGCGAAACCGCAGATCATGGCGCGACCATTCTGGCCGGGAACCAGAAGGTGCTGTTTGCCCGTCTGGCAGACGCCAAGTTCTTCTGGGAAAACGACATCCGCGTGGCCGAGGCTGGCGGTCAGCCGTGGCTCGACAGCCTTGCCAACGTGACCTTCCACAACAAGCTGGGCACACAGGCGGATCGGATCGACCGGATTGCCGTACTGGCCCGTGCGTTGGCGCCGTCGGTGAATGCCGACGCGGATCTTGTGGAAAAAGCCGCCCGTTGGGCCAAGGCCGATCTATCGTCAGAGATGGTCTATGAATTCCCCGAGCTTCAGGGCCTCATGGGCAAATACTATGCCGCTCCCGCTGGCTATTCGGCCGAGGTTGCCTTTGCGGCGCTTGAACACTACTCGCCGCTTGGTCCGTCCGATGATGTGCCCTCGGCCCCGGTGTCGGTCGCTGTCGCACTGGCCGACAAGATGGACACGCTGACAGGCTTCTGGGCGATTGACGAAAAACCCACCGGATCGAAAGACCCGTTTGCGCTTCGCCGCGCTGCGCTGGGTGTCATCCGCCTTGTGCTGGACAACAATCTGCGGCTCGAGCTGGACAAGCTGTTTGACGCGCATTTGCTGCGCGTTGAGAACCAACTTGATCCCGCGCTTTCGGAAGAAAACGTTCAGGAACTCTTGAGCGAAATCGCAGACCACGGCGTGTTTGGTGCCGCTTTTGAAACGGTAAAAGAGAGACTTGGCGAACTACCTGCTACCGCGTTTCTTGCTCTTGAAAGCAAAATTCCGGATGCATCCGACGATCTTCTCTCGTTCTTCCACGACCGTCTGAAGGTCTATCTGCGTGACAAGGGCATCCGCCACGACGTGATCGACGCCTGCCTTGCCATGCCGGGCAATGATGACCTGACGCTTCTGGTCAAACGGGCCGAGGCCTTGGCTGCGTTCCTGTCGACCGAGGATGGCGGTAACCTGATCCAAGGTGTGAAACGTGCGTCAAATATCTTGGCGCAGGCCGAAGAAAAAGACGGCGTCGAATACTCCTATGGGGCGGATGTGAAATTTGCTGAAGACGACAGCGAGACGGCGTTGTTTGCCGCTCTTGATGCTGCCGAGGCTGCAATCACACCGGCCATGGAGGGCGAAGATTTCGCTGCCGCGATGAGCGCTATGGCTGCTCTGCGCGCGCCGATCGACGCGTTTTTCGAAGCTGTGCAGATCAACTCGGACAATCAGGTGATCCGGCGCAACCGACTGAACCTGCTGTCGCGCATTCGTACGATCTGCGGCGGCGTGGCAGATTTGTCCCGTATTGAAGGCTAAAGGGGGCGGAAACGCCCCTTATGCCATTCCGGCTTTCCCGAGCATATGTAACCCTTGTGTGACAGAACATCCGCGCTATGGTGACGGGTGAAAGGCGGTGCTGCGGTGCAGAATAATCAGACTTCAGGATTTACGGAGATCACCCCGACCGCAGAGATCGAGACGTCTCTGCATGGCGGGCGGGCCAAGTGTCTGCAACGGTTGATCCGTCTGGATATGCCGGTGCCACGTACGGTGGCTCTTGATTTTGGTTCTGTACACGGTGTCTCGGCCGGGGAATTGCCCGATCTGGACGCGATGTTGGCGCTGTTTGGACCTGATCCGCTGGTGTCCGTGCGTCCGTCCTCGGAAGATCCGGATTGGGGCGGGCCGGGGGCCATTCTGAACATCGGCATGAATGACAAGGTCCATGCGCATCTGGTTAATTCCCACGGGGAAACCGCGGCCAATGCGCTATACCTGCGGTTCATTCAGTCATATGCGGTGCATGTCGGGCGTCTGGACCCGGACGAATTTGACGCCCTGACCACCCCTTCTGCCGACACGCTGCGCGAAGCTTTGGATCTTTATGAGGAAGAGACCGACGAGTATTTTCCGCAAGACCCCAAAGTTCAGTTGGCGGAGATCCTGCGCTCGATGGCGCGGGCTTGGGAAGGCACGACAGCACGGCTTTTGCGTCAAGCCAAGGGGGCACCTGCAGATGCCGGGCTTGGGCTTGTCGTGCAGCAAATGGTTTTGGGTGTCGGGCAGGGGATTTGCGGGTCTGGCGTGATCCAGTTTGTGAACGGCACCACTGGGCACCGTGAAATTCGTGGACGTTACCTGTGCAAAAGTCAGGGGCGTGATGCGCTGGCAGATGCGGAAGATCGCGACGTCATGTATTTGACCAAAGATCCGCGCGGTCGGTCGATCGAAGAAGTCCTGCCGCAGAGTTTCGCAGACCTCGTCCGCTATGGCGAGTTCTGCCGCGCCCGCCTGCGCGAAGAGATGGAGATTGAGTTCACCATCGAGAACGAACAGCTGTTCATTCTGGACGCTGTACGGGTGCCGCGGTCTGAACGGGCCAATGTTCGTATCGCTGTCGGGTTGGCAAAAGATGACATCATAACCCGCTCTGACGCAGTTATGCGCATCCCACCCCGGGCCTTGGCCGAGCTTTTGCACAGTCAGGTTGACCCTGACGGCAAGCGCGATCACTTCGCAAGCGGCATCGCCGCCAGTCCGGGTGCGGCCACGGGTAAGATGGTATTCAACGCTCGTGCGGCGCAGACTTTGGCATCGCAAGGTGAAAACTGTATTCTGGTGCGCCGCGAAACCAGCCCCGAAGATATTCGCGGGATGCATGCCGCCAAAGGTATTCTGACCATTCGTGGAGGGATCACCAGCCACGCAGCGGTAATTGCACGTGGCCTTGGCCTTCCGTGTGTGGTTGGGGCCGGCGACCTGACACTGGACAAGCGAAACGGCAAGCTTCGCTCGGCGGAAGGTAGGGAGCTTCGTGAAGGTGATGTGATCACCATTGATGGCAGTGCTGGCGAGGCCTTGGTTGGCGCCGTCGATATGATGTCGCCGGAACTGGGTGAAAGCTTCCAGACCTTGATGACATGGGCGGATGAGTTTCGTGATATCGGGGTGCGTGCCAACGCTGATACACCGCCGGACGCACGCAACGCACGAATGTTCGCCGCCGAAGGAATCGGCCTGTGCCGGACTGAGCATATGTTCATCGACGATGACCGACTTTTGGCCATGCGCGAGATGATCTTTGCCGATCACACGGATGACCGTCGGGCGGCGCTTGACCGCCTGTTGCCCATGCAGCGCGCCGACTTCACCGAGCTGTTCGAAATCATGCAGGGCCAACCGGTCTGCATCCGTCTGTTCGACCCACCCCTGCACGAGTTCCTGCCCCATGGCCGCGAAGGCCTGCGCGAACTTGCCGAAGCGTTGGACCTGCCTTTGAAGGATGTCGAGCGCCGCGTGGCTGGCCTGCGCGAGTTCAATCCCATGCTTGGGATGCGCGGGGTGCGCCTTGGTGTGACCGTGCCCGAGATCTATGACATGCAGGCCCGAGCCATCTTTGAGGCAACCGTCGAAGCGTCAAAATCCGGCGCGCCTGTCGTGCCCGAGGTGATGATCCCCCTTGTGTCTGCCAAGCGCGAGGTCGAGATCGTGAAGGCTCGTGTTGATGCGGTCGCCGCTGCTGTAAGGATCGAACAGGGTGCTGACTTTACCTATCGCTTGGGTGTGATGGTGGAAACGCCACGTGCTGCCCTGCGCGCAGGTGAAATTGCGCAGCATGCTTCATTTATGTCCTTCGGTACCAATGACTTGACCCAGATGACCTATGGCCTGTCGCGCGATGATGCGGGACGTTTCATGGGCGAATACGTGTCTCAGGGTGTTTATGAAGAAGACCCGTTTCACATGCTGGATGCCGATGGTGTCGGTGAGCTGCTAGAGATCGGCGCGGAAAGAGGGCGGGCCGAGAATGACGACCTGACGCTGTCGATTTGCGGCGAGCATGGCGGTAATCCCGAAAGCATCCGCTTCTGTCGTGACGCAGGCTTTGACTATGTCTCGTGCTCGCCATTCCGGGTGCCGGTGGCACGACTGGCCGCGGCGCATTTGGCGATTACCTCGCCAAAGCCAAGCAAGCCCTGACCGCGCAAGACTGGACGAAATGCGTGCAATCGCATAGGACTCCCGGCGTAGTTGCTAGGGAAATGTTGTTCGATGCGTATCAAGTGGAATTCTCAGTTTCTTGCCGTTTGTGCCGTGGCTATGAGCTCTCTCACACCTGCTTTGGCATCGGATTCGGAACCCGGGTCGAACCCCTTTGGGGCCGCCCTGATGCAAGAGCATTCAGGTCTTGGCGCGATGGGAAGCGAGAAGCTGAGCGCGATCTCGGTGCTTCCGGAAGCCCCCAAACCTGCGCCTGAAGGCTTCGAGCGGTCGGTCGCGTGGTTGTCAGCGCAACCTGTCCCGAAACAGGATGCCGAATGGACCTGTCTGACTGAAGCGCTGTATTTCGAAGCCCGCGGTGAAACTGTGCAAGGCCAATTCGCCGTGGCCGAGGTGATCCTGAACCGCGTCGATCACCCGCGCTTTCCAAACTCGATCTGTGGGGTGATCCATCAGGGAACAGGGAAGAAATACGCCTGCCAGTTCACCTATACGTGTGACGGACGAGAAGAAGTCATTCACGAAAAAGCCATCCATGACCGGTTGGGGCGCATTGCGCGCACAATGATAGATGGCGCGCCACGTGACCTGACGTTTGGGGCCACGCATTACCACACAACAGCCGTAGCGCCGCGCTGGGCCAGCCGGTTCCAGAAAACCGCCTCAATTGGGGTGCACCGCTTCTATCGGATGCCCGGCTAAAGCCGCCTGATCGTTCTGATCCGTCGCTTTGGGCTGGCGTTTCGGGGCGGGTTCGGGGCATGGTCCTGCCAAGTTAAAGGGGACATGCAATGACCGAGGCCAGTCTGGCATTTTCTGATTTGGATGCGCGCGCGCGCGCCATGGCTGGGGACGTCCCTGCAGATCGTATTTCCGTGCGCGATCACGTTGTCGACGTGGAAATTGGTGCTTTTCAGGCCGAACGCGGTGTCACGCAACGTCTGAGCTTCAGCGTTGTGGTCGAGGTTTCTGACCACGGTGGCGCGGAAACAGACGATGTGGATGACATCCTGTCCTATGACACGATCACTGAAGCGATCATGGCCGAACTCGAGGCCGAGCGCCTGAACCTGCTGGAAACCTTGGCCGAGCGCATTGCACAGCGGCTTTTGCTGTCGCCGCAGCCTCAGCGCGTGTTTGTACGGATCGAAAAGCTGGACCGTGGCCCCGGAAAGCTGGGGGTCGAGATTGTCCGCGATCGTGCAAGCGGTGATGCCGATGTCGAGGCGCAAGATGCCCCAGCTCCGATCCTGGCTTTCCTGTCATCGACCGCCTTGACCGCAGAGGCTCTGCCGACTTTTCTTGATCAGTTTGAAGAAGATGGTGTGCCGACTATTTTGGTTGTCGATGCAGATCTGCCTCTGATGCAGGACAGCTGGGCCGCGCGCAATATCGTGCTTCTTCAGGCGGATCAGGCGGCGTGGCAGCTGGCATCCATTGACCCCCGTGTGGTGCCGGTCGGAACTCGGACCGAGCTGGATTGGGGCCTGAAAAATGAACAACTGAGCGTCTGGGCACCGTCCAAGATGGTGCTGGATGCAGTGGATGCGCCGATTTCGATCAACCTTGTGGATCTGACACTTTGGTTCGCGCAGCAGGTGCAGGCCTGCCAGATTCTGTGGGTGGGTTGCGACGCACCCGACACGCCGGGCATCTCTTCGCATTCTGTCATGTTGGAGGACCTGTCATGAGCCACCGCATGCAACCCATCGCCCGCTCCGGCCGTCCGTTTTCCGGGCAATCTTTGTGCGGCAGCGAAAGTCTGTGGTTCGATCAAGCGCTGCAGCGTCAGCGCGGCGCCGAGGTGCAGACGGTTGATCTGGCCGATCTGGATGACGCTGCGGTTCAACGCCTTAGCGCCCCTCGCCCGACGCTCTGCGGTCTGACGCAGGATCAGCCACGTTTGATGGGCATTTTGAACGTGACGCCCGACAGTTTCTCGGATGGAGGGGAGCTGGATACGATTGAGGCCGCAGTTACCCGCGCGCGTCAGATGGCGGGGGACACCGACATTCTGGACATCGGCGGGGAAAGCACCCGGCCCGGTGCGGAAGAAGTCGATATTCAGGAAGAAATTCAGCGCACCGCACCCGTGATCGAAGCGATCCGTGCAGCGGGTGTTACCACGCCAATCTCGATCGACACGCGCAAAGCCCGCGTGGCCGAGGCCGCGTTGAATGCGGGTGCGGATATCGTGAACGACGTGTCGGCCTTTACCTTCGATCCGGAACTTGCGGATCTTGTGGCCGAACGCGACGTCCCCGTCTGCCTGATGCATTCTCAGGGGCGTCCCGAGGATATGCAGAACGACCCGCGCTATGACGATGTGCTGTTCGACGTGATGGATTATCTGGAGGAACGGATCAGCTTTGCGGAGGGCAAGGGCATCAAGCGTGAGCGGATTATTACCGATCCCGGCATCGGGTTTGGTAAGACTCTGGAACACAATGTGACTTTGCTGCGTAACCTGTCGCTGTTACATGATCTGGGTCTTCCGGTACTGCTGGGCGTCTCGCGCAAGCGTTTCATCGGCACCATTGGGCAGGCAGAAGTGGCCCGCGATAGGGTTGCCGGATCCGTAGCCGTTGCGATGCATGGCATTGCGCAGGGCATGCAGATCTTGCGGGTCCATGATACATTTGAAACACGGCAGGCTTTGCGCCTTCACGCAGCCATGACCGAAAAAAAGTAAGAACAAGGGCAGCAGAATGGTCGAAAAACTCTTCGGAACCGACGGAGTGCGTGGGCTGGCAAATTCCTGGCCCATGACAGCAGAGATGGCATTGAAACTGGGGGCCGCTGCGGGTCGCCACTTCCGCCGTGATCACTCCAACGGGCACCGGGTGGTGATCGGCAAGGACACGCGGCTGTCAGGCTATATGCTGGAAAACGCGCTGACGGCGGGGTTGACCTCGACCGGGATGAACGTGCTGCTGCTGGGTCCGGTGCCAACGCCTGCCGTTGGGCGCGCGACCCATTCGATGCGGGCGGACTTGGGGATCATGATCTCGGCCTCGCACAACCCTTTCCACGACAACGGGATTAAGTTTTTCGGCCCCGACGGCTTCAAACTGTCGGACGAAGACGAAGCTGAAATCGAACGCATGGTGCACGAGGGCGTCGATCCGGTGCAGCCTCAAAACATCGGCCGCGCCAAACGGATCGAGGAAGCCCGCCAGCGCTATACCGAATATCTGAAAACCACCTTCCCGCAGCATAAGCGTCTGAACGGGATTAAGGTTGTGATCGACTGCGCCAACGGGGCGGCCTATCGCGCAGCGCCTGACGCGCTGTGGGAGCTTGGGGCCGAGATCATCCCTGTGGGGGTCTCGCCAGATGGCACCAACATCAACAAAGGCTGCGGGTCGACCGACACCGCGTTGGCTGCGCGCACCGTGGTGGAAAACGGCGCGGATCTGGGCATTTGTCTGGATGGTGACGCGGATCGCATCATGATCATCGACGAGAAAGGCCAAGTGGCTGACGGAGATCAGCTTATGGCGCTGTTCGCCACGCACTGGGCGTCTGAAGGACGCTTGAGCGGTGGTAAACTGGTTGCGACAGTGATGTCGAACCTCGGATTGGAACGTCATTTGGCGGCACAGGGGTTGGAGCTTCTGCGCACTAAAGTGGGCGACCGCCATGTGGTCGAGGCGATGCGCGCAGGTGGTTATAATCTGGGCGGCGAACAGTCTGGCCATATCGTGATGACGGACTACGCGACCACGGGTGATGGCCTGTTGGCTGGCTTGCAGTTCCTTGCCTGTATGCTGGAAACCGGCAAGCCCGCGTCCGAGCTGTGTCAGGTCTTCGACGCCGTTCCTCAGCTTCTGAAAAACGTTCGCTACACCTTGGGCCAGACTCCGCTTGAAGCTGATAGCGTCAGGGCTGCAATTGCAGATGCCGAAGTTCGGCTGAACGGCAAAGGTCGGCTTTTGATCCGTAAATCCGGCACGGAACCTCTGATCCGCGTGATGGCGGAATGCGAGGATGACGCCCTGTTGGTTCAGGTCGTGGATGGCATCGTGTCCGAGGTCGATGCGGTGATCTAGACCAGCCGCAGGTGATCAGGGTTCTTGGACCAGGGTTGGGCGCAGGAACACAATCAGTTCGGCCTGCGTGGCATAGGCGCGACCCACTCTTGTTTTAAATAATGCGCCAAGCGAAGGCACCTTGCTAAGCGCTATCCGGCGTGCACGCTGCTTGATCTGCCATTCAATATCTCCGTGGGTCACGGCGCATTTTGACGGCATCGGTGTCGTCGATACAGGGCGCATTGCCAGAAGATTTCCATACAGGAAAACATCCGCCCAGGGTTTCGCCCCAGCTAGTCGATCAGGCAGCAATGTCCTGAGACCGCTTATGGCAAGGGTCCCCAGTAGAAGTGACTGAACGGGATACTGGCGGAAACTCCGCTTTAAATTCCAGCCCAACGGACCGGTGGTGGCCATAACAAACAGGGCAATCGGAAGTATCCGGCTGCTGTTGTGAATGAACCGAATACGGGCTTCTGAGATGCGTCGTTCGCGTTCGCTGGCAAGCAGCAGATTTGGAGTGCAAATAGCGGCAGCGCTTGCATGTGCAATAAGAGATCTTCGTTTCATAACTATCCTCCCCTCGGAGGATCATACCACAAGGCCGTTCTTTCCTGAAATTTCAGGGCACGTCAGTCGCCTAGCAGCATACGACGCAGACTGAACCACTGGCTGATGGCCAGCCCGGTCAAGATCAGCGCGAGCGCCGCGAAGAAGCGCAGGGGCAGGGCCTCGGACAGGATCCATGCCCCGAAGACCATCGACCATGCGGGCACTTGGTAGTTCACCAGTGTCATGAAGACCGATCCCGCGCTAAGGATAATGGCGACCCGCAGCAATGTTGCCAGCGCCGTGGGCAACAGTCCCAAAGCGACGATGGCCAGGCCGGAACGGGTACTCTCCCATTCGGGCCAACCTTCGGTCGCAAGCATAATGGGGAACAGGATCACCGACCCGACAACAAGGGTCAGCGCTGCCAGAACCACCGGATCAATCGGTGGGCAGCGGCGGGTCAGGATCGACGCTACGGAATAGCAAAACGCGGCTCCGATACAGGCCAGTTGTGCCAAGGGTTCGGTGCCTTGTCCAAGCTGGGCCAGCCCCGGTCCAATCAGAACCAGCGCGCCGCAGAACCCCAACGTGACCCCGATAAATTTGCGCAGGTTCAATGGCTCGTCCGAGAAGAAATGCGCCAAGGGCAGCACCATCAAGGGGATTGCGGCCATTGATAGTCCAGCGAAAGCCGATGGTACGTATTGCTGCCCCCAGCTGAGCAGCATGAAAGGCAACGCGGTGGACAGTATGCCGATGATCGAGATCGACCACCACAACGCGCCATTCCATCCGGGCAGGCGACGTCCTGTCGCCAGAACCAATCCCAACAGCGCAACCGCCCCAAGCGTGGTGCGCGCCGTGGCGACGGTGACGGGGCCATAGCCTTCCAGCGCGATGGCCACGACCATGAAGGTACCGCCCCAGATCAGGCCTAGGGCTATAACGCCCGCCCAGTCACGAGTTGTGGGGTTGTCGGTCATGGAGCCTCGCAATGAAAAAGGGCGCCCGGTATCGGACGCCCCACTTGACCTTTGGTTGCGATGAAAATCAACCCATCGCGTGACCGGTAAAAGTCTTAGTTCTTTTCTTGGTCAACCAGCTTACCAGCCGAGATCCAAGGCATCATGTCGCGCAGTTTCTTACCGACAACCTCGATCTGGTGCTCGTCGTTGTGACGACGCGACGCTTTGATGGTCGGCTGACCAACGGCGTTCTCCAGCATGAAGTCACGCACGAATTTACCGGTCTGGATGTCTTCCAGCGATTCCTTCATGGCCTTCTTGGTGGCCTCATAAGGCAGGATGCGCGGGCCGGTGACGTACTGGCCGTATTCTGCAGTGTTCGAGATCGAGTAGTCCATGTTGGCGATGCCGCCTTCATAGATCAGGTCAACGATCAGCTTGGTCTCGTGCAGACACTCGAAGTAAGCCATTTCGGGCGCGTAGCCGGCTTCAACCAGAGTCTCAAAACCGCAACGGATCAGTTCAACGATACCGCCGCACAGAACAGCTTGCTCGCCGAACAGGTCGGTTTCGCACTCTTCGCGGAAGTTGGTTTCGATAACGCCCGAACGACCGCCACCGATGGCCGAACAGTACGACAGGCCGATTTCCAGCGCTTTGCCGGTTGCGTCGGTGTCAACGGCTACCAGGCAGGGAACGCCGCCGCCTTTGACGTATTCGCCGCGTACGGTGTGACCCGGACCTTTGGGGGCCATCATGATCACGTCAACGCCTTCTTTCGGCTCGATCAGGCCGAAGTGAACGTTCAGGCCGTGAGCGAATGCAATTGCTGCGCCCGGCTTGATGTTGTCGTGAACGTATTTCTTGTAGGTCTCAGCCTGCAGTTCGTCGGGCATGGTGAACATGATGACGTCGCACCAAGCAGCTGCTTCGGCGATGCCCATGACTTCCAGACCTTCAGCTTGTGCCTTCTTGGCCGATGCCGAGCCTTCGCGCAGGGCAACAACAAGGTTCTTGGCACCCGAGTCGCGCAGGTTCAGCGCGTGGGCGTGGCCTTGCGAGCCGTAGCCCAGGATGGCAACTTTTTTGTCTTTGATCAGGTTAATGTCGCAATCGCGATCGTAGTAAACGCGCATATCGGGTGCTCCGTTGCATGGGTTATTCTCTGAGGTCGCATCATAGGCATGGATGTGCGGCATTCGAGATGAATAACCGGTAGTATGCGGATGAAATTGGCGCTAACTATTCGCCAAATGATATGATAATAGAAAAATCATGTTAGACGATCTCGATAGACGCATTCTTAGGCAGATGCAGGCGGATCCGGGCTTGGCCGGGGCTGAACTGGCAGACCGGGTGGGTCTGTCTGCAGCGCGCCTATCGCGCCGGATTGAGCGCCTGCGCGATCAGAAGATCCTGCGAGGTCCGCGCGCGGTGATCAATTGGCGTGCCTTAGGGTACGAGGTCGAGGTCAGCCTGCGCGTGACGCTCGACAAGACACAGCCCCGCGCCTTTGATGATTTCATCGAGGCCGCTCGCGCGATTCGGGAAGTAATCGAGATCCAGACATTCGTCGGTCGTGTGGACGTACGCCTGTCCGTCATCGCGCGGGACATGCCGCATTATCAGGGCATCTATCGTGACCAGATCCTGTCATTGCCCCATATCGCGGATATCGAAGCGTTGATGCATGTGGCGCGGATCAAGTCGGATGAAAGCCTGCCGCTATGACAGAGTTTGACGAGATCGATCTGGCCCTGCTGCGCCTGCTGGCCGAGGATGCCACCCAATCCGCTGGCGCCTTGGGACGCGAGGTCGGGTTAAGCCAGCCCGCTGCATGGCGCCGCATCAAGCGCCTGACGGATCACGGGGTGATTGCAGGACGGCGGCTGGATTTGGATCGCGAGGCTCTGGGCTTCGGTGTGACCGTGTTTCTGGGTGTAAAACTCGCCACAAAGGGCCGCATCAGCTTGGATGACTTCGAGCGCGCTGTGTCTGCCATTCCCGAAGTGCAAACGGTCGAACATGTGCTGGGACTGTATGACTACCGCTTACGCGTGGTCGCCCGCGACATTTCAGATTTCGAACGTGTTCTGCGACGCCGGATCATGACCATGCCCGGAGTAGGTGACGTGGAGGCCAACGTGCTGTTGTCTGAAGAACGTCGACCTGGGCCGATTTGACCTCTTCCCTGTTGGTGCAATCTGGGTCACGCTGATCCGGCACAGCGAAGGAGATCCTAATGTCCGCACTTCTGCCCGATATCGACCCCGATGGAATGCTTGAATTCTCGGTCGTGTTTACCGACCGGTCCTTGAACCACATGTCCAAAGCCTTTCAGGGTGTGATGACGGACATCTCAGCCACGTTGAAAGAAGTCTACAACGCTGACGCCGTGGCCCTTGTTCCCGGTGGTGGCACCTATGGGATGGAGGCCGTCGCGCGTCAGTTCGCGACTGGTAAGCGTGTGATGGTCATCCGAAACGGGTTCTTCTCGTTCCGCTGGAGCCAGATTTTCGAGATGGGCGCGATCCCGTCGGCTGAAACCGTGATGAAGGCGCGTCGTGTGGGCAATGCACCGGATGCACCATTTGTACCTGCCCCGATCGACGAAGTTGTGGCGAAAATCCGGGACGAAAAGCCAGATGTCGTGTTCGCCCCGCATGTGGAAACCGCGTCGGGCATGATCCTGCCGGATGACTATCTTAGTGCCGTAGCCGACGCCGTGCATGGCGTGGGCGGGATCTTCGTCTTGGACTGCATCGCCTCGGGCTGTGCTTGGGTCGACATGAAGGCGACTGGCGTGGATGTGCTGATCTCGGCCCCGCAAAAGGGGTGGTCGGCGCAACCGTCTGCCGGGATCGTCATGATGAACGACACCGCGCGGGATATGGCGAAAGCTGCGACTTCGACCTCGTTCGCGGTGGATCTGGGTAAGTGGCTGTCGATCATGGAGGCCTATGAAGGCGGCGGGCATGCCTATCACGCGACAATGCCCACCGATGCGCTGCGCGCCTTCCGCGATACCATGCTGGAAACCAAGGAATACGGGTTCGAAAAGCTGCGTGATGCCCAGTGGGAGCAAGGCCGCCGCGTACGCGCCTTGTTGGCCGAGAACGGCATCAAATCTGTGGCCGCCGAAGGGTTCGAGGCACCCGGAGTGGTCGTATCTTATACCGCAGATCCCGACATCAAGGCGGGCAAGGCCTTCGCAGCCGAGGGTGTGCAGATCGCGGCGGGCGTGCCCCTGATGGTCGATGAGGGCGACGACTATTCGTCTTTCCGCTTGGGCCTTTTCGGGCTCGATAAGCTTTACGATGTCGATGCCAGCGTGGCCCGGCTTGAGGATGCGCTGAAGAAAGTTCTTTAAAATCAGAACGGCGCGCATGATTTGCGCGCCGTTTTTTGTTCGCCAAGACTGACGTGATTACCCTTTTCCGCCTGCCATGGTGAGCAGCAAAAGATAGATCACGGGGACGGTCGACAGGGCGACAAGCCCCACGCCCATCACGCCTTTCAGAAGAAAGCCAGCCACAAGGGCCGCAATAACTGCGCCGATGATCATGAAGGCGATCTTTTCCGCGCGGGCGTCTTTGGCTTGCTGTTCCGGGGTTACTTCGGTTGCCATGATGATGTCTCCTGTTCACGTTGCGGGACGGGTATCCTGCATGTGTTCAGGAAGCGGAATGCGACATTCGTGTCATGTGGCGCCATGCCGCAGTGCAGCATTCGAGCATCAGATCAACTGGGGCCAAGTCCGGCACGCATCACGCGCTTGCGCATGGGGGCCACGTCATGCACCGCTTTCAGGCCCAGAAGACGTACGGTTTGCATCACGCCATCCCCTGACCGTGTGACGCGGTTGAACAGGTCGATGGCACGGGCGCGGCGCGCGATGTCAGGCGCGCGGGCGGCGTCATAGGCTTTCATCATCGCTGGATCGCCAAGGGCGCTTGGGTTGGCTTCCGCCAGTTCAAGCAAGGCGATCACATCGTTCAGTGAAGTGTTCAGCCCTTGCGCCCCGATCGGGGGCAGGGCGTGGGCGGCCTCGGCCACGACGGCCACACGGCCCGAGACCAGTTGATCCGCCGTCTGCGTGATGATCGGCCAGACCGAGCGGTTGCCTTCAAGGTGCATCCGTCCCAGCAGCCCGGTCGAGCGCTGGAACATCACATCTTCGAATTCCGGCACGTCCATGTTCATCAGCTCAACCGCGCGCGGGCCTTGGTTCATCCACACAATGGCCGATGCATGTTTGCCATCCATGTCGGGCAGGGGCACGATGGTGAACGGCCCACCCTCGTTATAGACCTCGGTCGAGATGTTGCCGTGCGGCAGGTCATGCGTGACCGTGAAGGCCAGCGATTTCTGCCCATAGCGGGTGGTCGAGACGGTGATGCCCGCAGCCTCGCGCAGGGGCGAGAATTTGCCATCCGCCGCGATCCCCATCCGGGCGCGGACGCGGTCGCAATTTGACAGTGTGACGATGATTTCGCCCGTGCGCTGTACGATCGAGCGAAAGCCCGTGCCGTAAAGCGGCGTGATCAGCGGCTGCTCCTGAAGATAGGTCCAGATTTCGCGCCGGACGACCCAGTTCATCAGGTTCCAGCCAAAGGGCTCGTCGCCCATATCGTCCGAGCGGAACACGCGACGATCACGCACTTCGGGCGGCCAACCGGTTGTGTCGATCACCGCAAGCTGGTCCAACGGTTTCGCATGGTTCTTCAGATGCGGCCACAAGCCAATACGATCAAACAGCTGCCGTGCTGGGCGCAGAAAGGCGGTGGAGCGCAGGTCGGATTTCTCTTCATCTGCGGTGGTCACCGGCACGAAGGGATCGGCCATGACCACGCTGAACCCGGCAGCGGCGAAAGCTGCCGCGGACACCTGACCGGCGATCCCGCCACCCGAGATGAAAATGTCAGCACGATGTTCGGTCATGGTTCTTCCTTCGTGGATCAGCGCTTTTGATCCGATGTGTCTGCTTCGACCAGACGCTCCAGAAACGCAGTCAGGTCGTCGGTGTGGTGATGGATGTGATCGGCCGGTTCCGGGTCCGGCGCGACATGGACGGTTTTCATGCCCAGCTCGTGCGGTACGGCTAGATTGCGTGGGTCGTCCTCGAACATGGCGGCGATGTCAGGTTTGACACCATCGCGGGCAAACACGGTATCAAAGGCGGCGCGGTCGGGTTTGGGGTGGAAATCGGCATGTTCCACGCCATAGACCGCATCAAACATCCCGGACAGTCCACGCGCTGCCAGAACCTGTTCGGCATAGGGGGCCGTGCCATTGGTGTAGACAATTTTGCGCCCCGGCAGGTTGGCGATGTGGCTGGCCAGATCGTGATCCGGTTCGAGCGCGTCAAAGGAAATGTCGTGCACGTCGTGCAAATAGGGGCCGGGATCCACCCCATGTTCGCGCATCAACCCGGCCAGCGTAGTGCCGTGTTCGCGCCAGTATTTGTGCCTCAGGCGATCCGCCTCGGCCCTGTCGACGCCAAGCTCTTCCATCACCCAGTTGGTCATGCGCACTTCGATCTGGTCAAACAGCCGCACCCGAGGTGGATACAGCGTGTTGTCCAAGTCAAATACCCAGTGACTGACATGAGAGAACAGATCGGCGACCATGGTGGGAAAGTAGACTGCTGCACGGGCGGGTGAAAGGTCTTAATCGACGAAATCAGACTCTGCGACGACGCGACGCGTGGTTGTTGTTTGCCATGTTCATGGCAGCGTGCTTATCTGTGCGGATCAAGAAGGGCCGGGAAGGACAAAATTGTGGCTGAGGGTAAACAGGGACAGCGCGACGCGTATGAGATGATCCTCGATGCGATTGATACGGGGACGTACAAGCCCGGAGACCGGCTGGTTGAAAACGAGCTGGCCGAGCGATTTGGCGTATCCCGCACCCCGATCCGCGAAGCGCTCCAGCGACTGGAAACGCAGTCCCTTTTGACGCGCGATGGGCGCAGCCTGATCGTGGCGTCGTTGGATCACAGCCAACTGGCTGAACTGTATGTGGTGCGTGCGGAACTGGAAGGTCTGGCCGCGTCGCTGGCCGCCCAACACGCCGCCCCCGAAGAAATCCGCGTGCTGCGCGAGATGGTGGAAGAGGACCGGCGTCTGCTGGATGATCCTTCGGCCTTGGCGCGCGCCAATCGCCGTTTCCACAAGCAACTTCATCTGGCATCGCACAATCGCTATCTGGTGCAGCAATTGGATTTGGTCCACCGCTCGATGGCGCTTTTGGCTACTACGTCGTTGGCTGCCGAAGGGCGCAGCGAAGACGCAATTGCCGAGCATGATGCGATTGTCAGTGCCATCGAGGCACGTGATCAGGACGCCGCCCGCGCCGCTCTGAGACAGCACATCTCGTTGGCGTTCGAGACCCGTATCAAGCTGGATTCGTCACTGACGGATTGATTTTGGCACTCGGGGCATCTGGTGCCGCCGGCTGATCAAATTTCCCATGCTGGGTTTTATCCCAGTAGAACGGCTTGGTCATGATCTCGAAGAACCCTTTCATCGCGGCCAGCGAAGCCAGCGGATAATAGAAGTGCAGGGTGGGCACCCAGTATCTGAGCCAACGGTGCTTTGGATTGCTGACTGCCTGCACACCCACTGTGATGGTCAACACCTCGGCCGCCATGAACACCGTGCCAAGCACGACCAGAAGGTTGTGTGGAGCGACCCCGCGCAGGGGGTGGGGCAGGCCCAGCGGGAAGGCCCAGAAGGTCCACAGGATCGGGGCCAGCAGGAACTGCGACAGCGCCCCCAGAAACAGAATCTGGAAGCCCATGAATTTCCACCAGCCGAGTTCTTTGCGTAACTGGCGCGGGTTGCGCATGTGCACACCATAGGTCATCGCATAGCCCTTGATCCAACGTGAACGCTGCTTGATCCATGGCCAGACGCGGCAATTGGCTTCCTCTTCCGTCACGGTGTCGATCAGTTCGGTCCGGTATCCACGACGGGCCAAGCGGATGCCAAGATCCGCGTCTTCGGTCACATTGTGGGCGTCCCATCCGCCCAGTTCCTCAAGCGCTGTGCGGCGGAAGAACAGGGTGGTGCCGCCCAGCGGAATGGCAAAGCCCATGCGTTCGACACCCGGCAGGACCAGCCCCCACCACGTTGCGTATTCCACGGTGAAACAGCGGCTTAACCAGTTGGTGCGGGCGTTGTAGAAATCCAGCTTCCCTTGCAGGCAGGCCACCTCTGGTCCGCGTTCGGAAAACCGGCGCACGACCTTGTGGATCTGATCGGGGGCAGGGGCGTCTTCTGCATCGTAGACCCCGATGATCGAGCCCTTGCAGAAATCCAGCGCGAAATTCATCGCGCGCGGTTTGGTCTTCACCACCCCGCGCGGCACCACGATCTGGCGCATCCAGCGGGGCAGGTCGGATCGGGCAAGCGTTTGCTGGGTCAGAGTGTCGTCTTCCTCGACCACCAGACAGATATCCAGAAGCTCGCGCGGATAGGACAGGCGTTCGAGCCGTTTTACCAATCGCCCAGCGATCTCGCGCTCTTTGTAGAGCGGGACAAGAATAGACACGGTTGGCAGCTTCAAGAAGCCCAGTGGAGATAGTGTTCCGTCAAGACCGTTGTCGTCGTGTTTCGCGCGCCAGAACTGCCACGCGGCGATGGCTTTCAGGGATGAATTCAGGATCAGCGTCAGCACTGCCCAGCCGACAAGCACTGCGAAACCCGCAAAGCTTGAGACGACGAAGACCGCGCTGAGTGCCAGCACGAGTGAAAGCCCGAACCGCATCACGGCGGTTTGGCTCCAGGTGCGGCAACTGTCTTCTGCCGCCACGCGGCTTTCGGCGCGCCGTGCAAGGGTACGGTGGCGCAGGTCCACGAGGGCGGAATGGATGTCTTCTTCAGGGGCGATGGCCAGATAGCATTTGCCCCAAGAGGCCGGGAAGTCCTTGGACAAGTTCTCAAACAGATCAGGGCGCGCGCAGATCACGATGGTGGCTCCGCCCGCGCGCTTCCAAGGGACAATGCCGTTGCGGATACAAAACTCGGCACCGATCTGGTCAATCAGACGCACGTCCGGGCGCTGTGCCGACAGGTCCGCGATCTCGCACCCATATTGAAGCGCCAATGCGGCGTAGAGGTCAGGCTTGCTGATCCATCCATTGGCCAGAAGGATGTCGCCAAAGCGTGCATCTTCGCGCGCCATCAGGGCCACGGCCATCGACAGATTTTTGGGGGACAGCGCGCCCATTTCGACCAGCACCTGCCCCAAAGGCTTGCGGTGCGCGGGCGCCGAGGTTGGCTGCGACGGTGCGACCGGACGGGCCGCGTGCGATCCGAATGCGCGGTGTTCTTCGATCCCTGCCTGAACCGAAGCCGCATCATTCGTGTGGACGATACGTAGATCTGGGGATGGCATTTTATGCTCGTTGTACTGTCAGACCAGACGAGCTTGGGCGCTTAATGGTTAATGGCGGGTTAACCAACCCGCCATCACGTTTGATAAGTGTAATTTTACCACGACCGCAGGGGTCGTGTCGCCGTAGATCAGGCGCGTGCGTCCATCGCGTCCGAGAACCGCTCGAACAGATAGTAGCTGTCCATCGGACCCGGGCTTGCCTCGGGGTGATACTGAACCGAGAAGACCGGACGGGTTTCCATGCGAATCCCGCAGTTCGAACCGTCAAACAGCGACACGTGGGTCTCGAGAACACCTTCCGGAAGGCTGGCCGCGTCCACGGCAAAGCCATGGTTCATCGAGGTGATCTCGACCTTGCCAGTGTCGTTGTCCTTGACCGGGTGGTTAGCACCGTGGTGGCCGTGGTTCATCTTGATCGTGCGTGCGCCAAGGGCCAGTGCCAGCATCTGGTGACCGAGGCAGATCCCGAAGACGGGCAGGTCGGTGGTGTCCAGAATGGTCTTGATCATCGGCACTGCGTATTCGCCGGTGGCCGCGGGGTCGCCGGGGCCGTTCGACAGGAATACGCCGTCGGGATTGTGGGCCAGAACCTCTTCTGCGGTGGCAGTGGCGGGCAGGACGATGACGTCACAGCCAGCCGAGGCGAGGCAGCGCAGGATGTTGCGCTTGGCACCGAAGTCCAGCGCGACGACTTTGTGGCGCGGTTTGTCCAGCTTGGGATAGCCATCCGGCCAAGCCCAACGCATCTCGTCCCATTTGTAGCTTTCGGCGCAGGTTACTTCTTTCGCCAGATCCAGCCCTTCAAGACCCGAGAACCCGCGGGCCTCGGCGATCAGAAGCTCGATGTCGAAGTTTCCGTCCGGGTCATGGGCGATGGCCACATGGGGCGCACCTTGCTGGCGGATCGCACGGGTCAAGCGGCGCGTGTCTACGCCTCCGATGCCGATGCGGCCGGTCTTGGCCAGCCAGTCAACAAGGCGTTCGGTCGAGCGCCAGTTCGACGGCTCGGTCGGATCCCATTTGACAACCATTCCGGCAGCAACTGGGTTCGTGGTCTCATCATCTTCTGGGTTCACACCCACATTGCCCACATGGGGGAAGGTGAAGGTCACAACCTGCCCGGCATACGACGGGTCGGTCATGATCTCTTGATAGCCGGTCATGGCGGTGTTGAAGCACAGCTCGGCGGTGGTGATGCCGGTGGCTCCGAACCCGTGACCGTAGAAGATCGTGCCGTCAGCAAGAACAAGACAGGCAGTGGGTTTGGCAGTTTCCTGAGAAGGGGCGGTGGCAGCGGACATTGAACGACTCCCGAACGACAAATTGGCGCGAACCTAGTTGCGGGGTCCGGTGGGGTCAAGGCCGCTATGTGCCGAAAAGGCACGGCTGTTCTTTTTTACTGTGTTAGCGCCTGACAGATTGGTTGATTGCCCCAGAGCTTTTGGGTAAGTTCCGGTCTTTGTGAATGCCACAGATTATGGATGGACCCATGGACATGCGCAGCCGGGTAAATGACGCCCTGAAAACGGCGATGAAAAACAAGGATGCCGCGCGGCTTACGACGCTGCGGCTGATCAATGCTGCAATCAAGGACCAGGATATTGCCCTGCGTGGTAAAGGCGAAGACGCTTTGGTGTCGGACGCGGACGTGCTGGCCATTCTTGGTAAGATGGTCAAGCAGCGTCAAGAAAGCGCACGCGCCTACGAAGAAGGCGGACGTCTGGAGCTGGCCGAAAAGGAACTGGAAGAGATCACGGTGATCGAAGACTTCCTGCCCAGACAGCTTTCGGATGACGAATCCGAGGCCGCCGTGGCCGCAGCCATTGCCGAAGTCGGTGCAGGCAGCATCCGTGACATGGGCAAGGTCATGGGTGCGCTGAAAGCCAAATACACGGGGCAGATGGATTTCGGAAAAGTTGGCCCGATGGTGAAGGCCAAGCTGGGCTGAACCTTTCAGAAATGAATCAGAAGGAATGCGGGGCCATGGCCTCGCATTTTTTATTGGTGCGACTTCAACTGCATCATTTTTTGCGACAGCTCTTCGTGCATCACTGGGCGCTCGTCCTCGGACAGGAATGCGCCCAGTTCGACCTCGCGCCCATTGCCTTTTAGCGTCACATAGTCCGGCACGGGACCGCCGGATTTATGAAGTTGGACAGTCACCCAATAGGGGTTGCCTTCCCATTCCTGCACATCCCCGCGTGGGCCATGGCGTGTCAGGGTCATGTGATCGGACCAGATCCGCAGCTCTTCAAGGATTTCGCCATCCTTGTAGCTCTTCTCGATGAAGAACCACAGAGCACCAAGAGCGGCCAGCCCGAACGGCAACAGACCCCAGAGCGCCTTGGTGCCCACCACGCCCAGCAGGGGCAGCAGCATCAGGCTAAACCCCATCCCCATGATCCAGACAAAGCCACGCCGGGGCAGGGATCGGTAGGGCCAGAGGTGAAGCTCGGCTTTGGGGGCGTCTGGTCCGTCGGGTTGAACCCATTCATAGGGCATTGGGGATCCTTGGTCTTGGAAACGGATAATACATCGCAAAATTCGGCCGCGCTTGGCAAGAGCGGGTGAGACCCCGGCCGCTCTCTGGGAAGTGATTGGCGTTTGCCCGCTACAGAACGCAGTCTGAAGCCAACGACAGGAGGGTGCGATGCGCGCAGTGATACTTGGGATGCTCTTGGCCGCTGGCCCTGCCTTGGCCCATGATGCAGTGATTGATGGTGCGACAGCACGAAGTGGAAGCTCGGGCTGGTCCTTCAGCGTGACCCTGACCCATGCCGAGACAGGATGGGACGATTATGCAGATGGATGGCGGGTCGAGACCGAATCTGGCGAGGTGCTGGGCACCCGCGTGTTGGCGCATCCACATGAAAATGAGCAGCCCTTCACCCGAAGCCTCTCGGGTGTGATCGTGCCGGATGGCACGTCAGCCGTGTGGATCCGAGCGCGGACAAGTGTGGATGGCTGGGCAGAGGACCGGTTTCAGCTAGAGCTGCCTTAACCTACAGCCCTAAAGAAAAAGGCCCGGAAAACTCCGGGCCTTTTCTATTTCTAACTCACCTTAGTGCGAGTGGCCTTTATCCCACTCTTCCTGCTTCGGCAGGATTTCAAAGGTGTGCTCTGGCGGCGGGCTGGGCAGGGTCCATTCCAGCGTATCCGCATACTCGTTCCAATAGTTGTTCTCGGTCACGCGCTTGCCGCGTGTCAGCGTGTAGAACACGATGCCGATGAAGAACACGAACGAAGCAAACGAGATGAACGCGCCGTAAGAGCTGATCTTGTTCCAGTAAGCGAAGGCTTCCGGGTAGTCGATGTAACGACGGGGCATGCCTTGGCGGCCCAGGAAGTGCTGCGGGAAGAAGGTCAAGTTCACGCCGACGAAGAAGGTCCAGAAGTGGATCTTACCTGCAAGCTCAGGGTACTGGCGACCGGACATTTTGCCGATCCAGAAGTAGATACCTGCAAAGATACACATCACCGCACCAATCGACATAACGTAGTGGAAGTGAGCAACCACATAGTAGGTGTCGTGATACAGACGGTCGACGCCAGCCTGCGACAGAACCACGCCGGTTACACCGCCGACGGTGAACAGGAACAGGAAGCCGAAGGCGAACAGCATCGGTGTCTTGAACTCGATCGAGCCACCCCAGAGCGTCGCGATCCACGAGAAGATCTTAACGCCTGTCGGCACCGCGATAACCATGGTTGCCAGCATGAAGTAGCTTTGCTGCTGCAGCGACATACCAACCGTGTACATGTGGTGCGCCCATACGACGAAGCCGATAACGCCGATGGCGATGATCGCCCAAACCATCGGCAGATAGCCGAAGATCGGTTTGCGAGCGAAGGTACCAATGACGTGGCTGATCAGACCGAAGCCCGGCAGGATCACGATGTACACTTCCGGGTGTCCGAAGAACCACAGGATGTGCTGATACAGAACCGGGTCACCACCGCCAGCTGGGTCAAAGAATGTCCCGCCGAAGTTACGGTCGATCAGCAGCATGGTGATTGCGCCCGCCAGAACCGGCAGCGACAGAAGGATCAGCCATGCGGTCACGAAGATCGACCAAGCGAACAGAGGCACCTTGAACAGGGTCATGCCCGGGGCACGCATGTTCAGGAACGTGGTGATGATGTTGATCGCACCCAGGATCGACGACGCACCGGAAACGTGTACCGCGAAGATCGCCAGATCCATCGAGTATCCGCCTTCGGTCGTGGACAGCGGCGGGTACAGAACCCAGCCAACGCCCGACCCAAGCTGGTCATTGCCGCCCGGGGCCAGCAACGAGGCAACGCCAAGTGCAACACCCGTGGCATACAGCCAGAACGACAGGTTGTTCATGCGCGGGAAGGCCATGTCCGGCGCACCGATGTGCAGCGGCATGAAGTAGTTTCCGAAGCCACCAAACAGGGCTGGAATAACCACGAAGAACATCATCAGGACGCCGTGATACGTGATCATCACGTTCCACAGGTGGCCATTTGGCGTACATTCTGCAGCTGAATCTGCGATGAAACGAGCACCCTCAAGGCACATGTATTGAACACCGGGTTCCATCAGCTCCATGCGCATGAAAACGGTGAAAGCGACCGAGATGAAACCCGTCAGACCGGCAAGGAACAGGTACAGAATACCGATGTCCTTGTGGTTGGTCGACATGAACCACCGGGTAAAGAAACCACGATCGTCGTGGTGGTCGTGGTCGTGGATGGCTGCGTCCGCCATGTATCCCTCCCTTTGGGGTTAAACGAGGACAGGGCTGGGAAAATCCCTGCCCGGCTTTTTAACGTGTTTAATATGCTGGGAGGGTCAGGGGCAACGCTGCATTACAGCGAAATGCCAAAAAAAATGCGTCCTGAACCGGGAAATTCGATTCAGGACGCACCGTTAGCGCAATAACGCGACCAGTTGGTCGGGTTTCTTATTCGCTTGCAGTCGATTCGGCTTCGGCAGCTTCACCTTCAGCGGCTTCGCCTTCGGCAGCTTCGGCCGGCATCTCGGCCGAGAAGGTGGCCAGGAAGGCGATGATGTTTTCAGGCTTGCCCCATTTGAAGGTCATCTTCGATTTGGCTGCGCTGTCACCGGTGGCTTCTTTCAGGAAGCCTTTGGGGTCTTTGATATATGCAGCCAGGTTGTCAGCGTCCCAAACCAGACCGGCGGTGCCTGCGTCCATGATCGAGTTGCCGTATTTGAAGCCTTCAGCGGCACCAGCAGCACGGCCAACGACACCGTAAAGGTTCGGACCGGTCTTGCCGCCTTTGAAGATCACTTCGCCTGCGTCATCAACAATGGCGTGGCAGGATTTGCACTTTTTGAAGTCTTTTTCGCCTTTGGCTGCATCGCCTTCGGCAAACGCGGTGCCGGACAGTGCGATGATCATGGCTGCGGATGAGAGAATCGTTTTCATAGTAGTCCTCTTGCTTGATCACATGCGCCAGATGGCGCGAATTCCGGGGGAACCTGCGCTAAATTCACTTTGATTGGAAGGGGTACCTATGTCGCAGGTGCGAAAAGCTGCAATTTAGCGCTGATCAGGGCCGAACACTTCGTCAAACACACGGCGAAGGGCCACGTCTAGATCTTCCATCGTGACCGGAAGGCCCAGATCCACCAAGCTGGTCACGCCGTGTTCGGAGATCCCACAGGGTACAATGCCCGAGAAATGTTCAAGGTCCGGTTCCACGTTGATCGAGATCCCGTGAAAGCTGATCCACTTGCGCAGGCGCACGCCAATGGCAGCGATCTTGTCTTCAGGCGGTTGTCCCAATGCCGTCAATGGTTTGTCGTCGCGCACGACCCAAACACCGACACGGCCGTCGCGCCGTTCACCCGTGACATTAAACTCGGCCAGAGTTTTGATGACCCATTCTTCCAGTGCTGCGACGAAGGCCCGCACATCGCGTCCACGTTTGCCCACATCAAGCATGACATAGGCCACCCGCTGCCCCGGACCGTGATAGGTGTACTGCCCACCACGCTTGCTTTCATGTACAGGGAATCGATCAGGGGCGACCAGATCACGTGGATTGGCCGAGGTGCCTGCCGTATATAGCGGCGGATGCTCCAACAGCCAGATTAACTCGCCTGCTTCACCGCGCGCCATGGCATCGGCGTGTGCTTCCATTCGGGCGACAGCAGTCTCGTAATCGACCAGATCCGAGGCGACTTCCCATGTGACAGGGGGCATATCCGTAGCGTTATCCATGACCGTCATTTGGCACCTGAATGAGCGCTTGTCAAAAAGCACACGGAAATTCTTTTCACGCGTCGGTTTTGGTCTTCACAACAACCAGCCCCTTCGCTATGAAGCGCGTCACCTAGCCTGACATGCGGTCGTGGCGGAATTGGTAGACGCGCAGCGTTGAGGTCGCTGTGAGGTAACACTCGTGCGGGTTCGAGTCCCGCCGACCGCACCATCCCCCGAATCGAATTCGAAGAATATTGCCCAACGGGTTATTCTGCAGGCTTGTCCGCCTTGGCTTCCTGCATTCGTCCGCGCAGCTGCTCCTGCCATTCATCCATCATCTCGTCCACGCGATTCATATAGGCTTCGTTTTCAAACGGAGGGATGTTGATGTCGTAAAGTTTGGCCAGATCCAGCATCACGTCGCGATCTGCGGCTTCAAACTCCTCTAGCAGTTTCTCCGCCTGTGGACGCGTATGTCCAAGCGCTTCGAAGACCGAGCGGCTGGCCCTGATCGAACTGTCATAGGTCTCGCGAATGATGTCGCGGCATCCGACGGACCACAGATCATAAACGTGATTGCGGTCGATGGCGCGCGCAACCAGATGCACGTTTGGATGATGTTCCACCATGTAGCGGACCAACTCCGTGATGGCGTCCTTGTCATCAATGGCAATGACCAGAACCTTGGCTTCGTCAATGCCTGCCGCATGCAGAAGATCCGGGCGTGTGGCGTCTCCGAAATGGACGCTGATATGGAAGCGGCGCAACATCTCGAGTTGCTCGGACGAATAGTCCAGCACCGTCGTATCATAGCCGGCCCCACGTAGTGCGCGGTTCACGATCCCGCCGAACCGGCCATGTCCAGCGATGATGATGGGCGCTTCGCCCTCGATCTCGTCCGCTTGGCGTTCTTCCTGACTGCTATATCTCGGTGCAATCACGCGGTCGTAAAGAATGAACAGGGCAGGGGTCAGCAGCATCGACAACGCGACAACCAGCAACAGAACGTCGGCGATGTCCTGCGGGATCACCGCGTTGGCGACTGTGAAGGACAGAAGTACAAAGCCGAACTCGCCCGCCTGAGCCAGTCCAAGGGCAAACAGCCATTTGTCACCTGCTTGAAGCTTGAAGGCACGGCCCAACACCATCAGGACCGCGGCTTTCAACACGATAAGTCCAAGTGTCAGCCCGATGATCATGGCGAAATTGCTTCCCAGCAGGCCAAAGTTGATCCCGGCGCCTACGGTGATGAAAAACACGCCAAGGAAAATGCCCTTGAATGGATCGATGTCACTTTCCAGCTCGTGTCGGTATTCGCTGCCTGCCATGACAACTCCGGCAAGAAAAGTTCCGAGCGCCGGCGACAGCCCCACCAAGGTCATCAGCAGCGCAATGCCAAGTACCATCATCAATGCCGTGGTGACGAAAAGCTCGCGCAACCGTGCCTTGGCCACGAAGCGGAAAATCGGTGTGGTCAGGTAGGTACCGATGAAGATGACACCCGCAATGGCAGCTAATGTGACCAGCGCCGTCTGCCAGCCATTCAACCCTTCCACAAGGCTAAGGTTCAGCCCGCCATGCCCGTCACCATGGCCATCGCCGTGACCGGCTCCATGCAGCAAAGCCTCGGACAATTCTGGCATGGCCAGCAATGGAATCAGTGCCAGCATGGGAATCACCGCGATGTCCTGCATCAACAGAACCGAGAAGCTGGCCTGCCCGCCATCCGATCTCAAAAGCCCCTTTTCCCGCAGGGTCTGATTGACGATCGCGGTCGAGGACAGCGCCAGCACCAACCCGATAGCCAGCCCGACCGTCATGGGCAGCCCGAAAGCCAGCGAGACAGCCAATACCGCCCCGGTCGTGATTCCGACCTGAAGCCCGCCCAGAACGAAAATGCGGCTGCGCATCTCCCACAGGGATTTCGGGTTCATCTCGAGCCCGACAATGAACAGCATCATCACCACGCCGAACTCGGCAAAATGCTGAAGCGCAATGACGTCTGCCCCAGCCCAATGCAGTATCGGACTGATCGCGATGCCAGCCACAAGATAGCCCAATACAGACCCCAGCCCGAAGCGCGACGCGATGGGAACTGCAATCACTCCTGCCAGAAACAAAGTGAATGTGATCAGCATGAATTCAGCGGTCATGGCGCCCTCGCAATCGGTAACTTGGTTAAAATATGCCCTGTTCGCGTTGGGCGATGTCACTAGAAAAGCGATCCATCGGGGAGAGGTCAAGCAAGGGGGGCTCAGGTGGGTGAAGCGGCTGCATAGAAAACCGACCGAAAAAGCACTTTTGACCCTTGCCCCAGCCGAACGACATAGCTAAACGGGTCGGCGGAGACGTGGCCGAGTGGTCGAAGGCGCTCCCCTGCTAAGGGAGTAGGCGGGAAACCGTCTCGAGGGTTCGAATCCCTTCGTCTCCGCCATCCACCTCACTCAATAATTCTATTCAGCCCGGTGATATGGCGCGTTTCGCTTCTGTCGCGCCCCTATACGTGCCCGTGTTCGCGAGAAGTGAGATGCACCTCCTAGGGGCACGCCGAAGCTTCATTTGCGACTCGCATTACCTGCGTTTATCAGCGACGTGACCCGCGGGTGCTGTAGGTGAAAGGGGCTCGTTGACTTCCGAAGATGTTACATTTCATCCGTGCAAGAAGCCTTGTTGGCGTGGATGAAGCATCTCCATGAGCCCTATACTGTCACCGGTCGTGATGTCGTAAGCTCCGAAACATCCTGACGACGGGCACTATGAACGTGTAAGCCTGTGTTCGAGATCTGGGCGTGATCAAGCAACTCTATTCATCAAGATGCAGGATACGCGACCGCGTTAAAAAGTGAGTTGTTCGGCCATTGTCCAAGCTAAACCCCGCACCGCTTCCGGGTCCGGCATCCAGGATCATTTGAGAGTTCTTCCAAAGATCCGCGATAGATGGGGCGGCCCAGATACCAGCCTTATCAACGTCGCCCAGTTTGATGTCGTTCACACCAATCATGACGTCGGCTTCGCGAAAACACATGGGCCCGGTGCCATCACAGCACCCGGCAGAGATCTTAAAAACAACGTCGCCGTGTTCGGCTCGAATTTCTTCAAGCAGCGTCAACGCGGCTTCGGTCACGACAACTTTTTCCACTTTTTCCACCATCGCTCGGCTCCTTGTTTGTGAAGCTAGCGTAGTTGGAAAGAGCTATTGGCAGTATGCGACTAAAGTCTAAAGGCGTTGACGCCAAAAGATCATTCGGAAATCGCCGAGTTGTCCTGAGTTGTGATGCTCGACAAATAGGCAATGATGAAATCCTGAACGGTGCGGTCATTGATCCCAACATGGCGCATCTTGGTGCCGGGCATGAAACCGTCATTGTCCTCCATCCACGCACGTAACGCAGCGGGGGTCCACACAATGCCAGAGGCCTCTAGGCTGGTCGAATAGTCATAGTCCTGAACCATACCAGCGCCGCGTCCGACGATGTTCTCAAGCGGTGGGCCATAGCTGGCACCCGAAGCGTCCGACGCATGACACTTGCGGCATTCCGAGTTGTACAGCTTTTCGCCGGCCTCGATCTTGATCTTTTCAAAGGTGGTTTCAGCCAAGGCGGGTGAAGCGCAGACAGCAAGGCAAAGGATGCTGAAAGTGCGGGCGAGATGTTTCATTGTAGCCTCCGATTTGATGCCCAACCCTAGAATTCTGCAGCTGCGATCCGTTTGACGCAGGTCAACAAAACAAGGCTAATTCTCTACGACTTTAGTCGTAGGCATCCCTTGGCACGGTGTTTATTCGCGCTAGTGGCCGCTTGATTTCAGGGCCGCAAGCTCAGCTTTCAGGGCATTGTTTTCTGCCTGAAGCTCGGCCGCATAGTTTTCGGTTGCGGCATTCGCAACGTCGATGGGCACAAAGGGCGGGATGTATTTCGGACAGTTCCAGTCCATCGCAACAACATCGACAATTAATAACCGTTCAGCCGGCGTTCCTTCGGTCGGAAGCTGCTCTAGAACCGCCGGATCGGCATCCGCAAGCCGCACCAGCGTTGCGTTTCCCTGCAGCTTCATGCGCGCGCGGCGCATATAGTCCATCAAGAACAACGAGACACGCGGATCTTCTGCAACATGTCCCATGGTGATGAACTGTCGATTGCCAACATAGTCGAGACAGGCAATCCGGGTCGGGCTAAGCACTTTCAGAAAGCCGACCGGACCACCCCGATGCTGGATATAGGGCCAGCCGTCAGGATTCACGCTGGCGATGTAGAAGCTTTGACGCGTCTGGATGAAGGCCATGTCATCCTCGCTGAGCGCTGCCTGTGTGCGCCGTTGATAATTGGCCTTGTGAATGCCGTGGCATCCTTCAGCCTTCTGTATCTCGGCAACTTGCCCACGAAACATCAGGTCTGCGTAGTTTTCCATGCTGGCGATCCTGTTTGATGTCGGTTGAGTTTGTCAGAAAGCAAGCGGGTTGTATTTCCAACTGTCCGCATCCGGCGTGACGCTTTCCAGATCATAGTCATTGTCGATTAGGTGCTGCGCACGCGGTTGTCCCATTGCGGCGGCGGATTCGATCATGCGTCGCCCTTCTTCCTCGTTGCGGGCGACACCACGTCCGCGCAGCAGATTCAGGCCGTGATTGAACATGCCAACCTCGCTGCCGGCTTCGGCAGCCCTGCGATCCCATTCGGCGGCGGCCTCTGGGTCTTCCGGCCCTGCCAGACCGTTGTCGGCCATCCATGACAGCCATGTCATACCTTGCGGGCTTGCGTGTTCGTCAACGGCCCCTTCGAACAGCTTCTTCGCCTCGTCATGCAGTCCGGCTTTCGCTGCGAAATACCCCATAGCGTATTCCATAGGGTGGGCTTCGCCGTGTTCGAGCCGCGCCAACGCACCGTGAAGCGTCAGTTCTTCGGGATTATGAGTGCCAAATTCATCCGAGGTCATTTCCCGGTCGTCGGCGCAGGCAGCCCCGACCGAAAACAACAAGACAATGCTGGTCTGTACAAACTTCTTCAGGGTCATCGGTATCTCCTGACAATCTGCGCCCACATGAAATATTTACGTGATGCTGCTGACCGCGGGCCGCCAGCAGCATTTTGGAAAGTCAGAAGCAGAGTACCCCGCAAGCGACGTTCAATCCACTTCTTGGATGTCCGACCAAAGTCGGGGGTGTCGAAACCCCTTCTGGGGTCCATGGTTTCCCAATCTGAACTTCATTCACCAATCTTGGGAGGAGACGTTATGAATGAGATGACTCAAGAGGCGGGCACTTTTGCCTCGCCCTTCAAGACCCGCTACGACAACTTTATCGGGGGCAAGTTCGTTGCTCCGGTAAACGGCAAGTACTTCGACAATGTGACCCCGATCACCGGCGTTGCGGTGTGTGAAGTGGCCCGCTCGGACGCGGCTGATGTCGAACTTGCACTGGACGCGGCACATGCTGCGAAAGAAGCCTGGGGTCGCACCTCGGCTGCCGAGCGTTCGAACATCCTGCTGCAAATCGCTGATCGGATCGAAGAGAACCTCGACATTATCGCAACGGCCGAGACATGGGACAACGGTAAACCAATCCGTGAAACCACCGCTGCAGACATTCCGCTTTCGGTCGACCACTTCCGTTACTTCGCAGGCGTTCTGCGTAGCCAGGAAGGCACGATGTCCGAGATCGACGCAGACACGGTTGCCTACCACTATCACGAGCCGCTGGGTGTGGTCGGACAGATCATCCCGTGGAACTTCTCGATCCTGATGGCTGCTTGGAAACTGGCGCCCGCATTGGCTGCTGGTAACTGCATCGTTCTGAAGCCTGCTGAACAAACGCCTGCGGCAATCATGGTGCTGATGGAAATCATCGCTGACCTGCTTCCGGACGGCGTGCTGAACATCGTCAATGGCTATGGTGCCGAAGTTGGCGCACCGCTGGCACGTTCAAGCCGCATCGCCAAGATCGCCTTCACCGGGTCGACCGAAACTGGTCGCCTGATCATGCAAGCCGCAACCGAGAACCTGATCCCGGTCACGCTGGAACTGGGAGGCAAAAGCCCGAACATCTTCTTCTCGGACGTTATGGCCGAAGACGATGCGTTCCTTGACAAGGCTGTCGAAGGCTTCGTTCTGTTTGCCTTCAACCAAGGCGAGGTCTGCACCTGTCCTTCGCGTGCCCTGGTTCAGGAAGACATCTATGACGAGTTCATTGCCCGCTGCATTGAGCGCGTAAAAGCGATCAAACACGGCGATCCGCGTCTGAGTGATACCATGGTCGGTGCACAAGCAAGTGCCGAGCAGCAGGAAAAGATCCTGTCTTATCTGACCATTGGCCGCGAAGAAGGCGCCGAGGTTCTGGTTGGCGGTGACGCTGCCCGCTTCAATGGCGAATTGTCCGGCGGTAACTATATCCAGCCGACCATCCTGAAGGGCCACAACAAGATGCGCGTCTTCCAGGAAGAGATCTTTGGCCCGGTTGTGTCGGTCACGACCTTCAAGGACGAAGAAGAAGCGCTGGCGATTGCAAATGACACGATGTACGGCCTTGGTGCCGGTGTCTGGTCGCGTGACGCAAACCGTTGCTACCGCTTTGGCCGCGCGATCGAAGCAGGCCGTGTTTGGGTCAACAACTATCACGCCTATCCGGCCCATGCTGCCTTCGGTGGCTACAAGCAGTCGGGCATCGGGCGCGAGACTCACAAGATGATGCTGGATCACTACCAGCAGACCAAGAACGTCTTGATGAGCTACAACCCCAACAAGCTGGGCTTCTTCTAGGATAACTCCCGCTGTGGCAGGCCCATAACTGCCACGACAACTGGAAACCCGCCTCACACGAGGCGGGTTTTTTTCTTTACTTCGTTTGGAAGCGGATGCTTAGGTTTGGGCGTTTGACCGGCTGGCCAGCAGGCCGCCGACAAGCTCCTGAAGATCTTCAACATCAAGCGGCTTATAGCGCAGGAACACACCTTGCTGATGCGCTTCGCGCGATAGCTCGGGTGATCGGTTCGCAGTCAGCAACACGCACAAAAGCGGCCCATGTTTGCCACGCAGATTGCCGATCAAATCGAGCCCGTTTTTGTTGTCGTCCAAGTGATAATCCACAAGAAAGATGTCGGGCAGAAGATCAAGCTCTCTGATGTGTGCTTCCGCCTCTTCCAGCGAAGCGGCGATCAATGGCGCAGCCCCCCAGATCTCTAACACCCGCTCCATGGCGTCCTGAACTGTCGGGTCGTTTTCGATCACCATGATAAGGGCGTTCTTGAGCGACACAGGGATATCCCGGTTGGGCTGTACGGTCTCGACAGCCATTTCTTGCTGTTCTGCAAGCGGAAGCGATACGCGAATGGAGGTGCCCACCCCAACGGTCGAGATCAATTCCAGGTCATGCTCCAACATCAGGCAAGCGCGTTCTACAATTGCAAGCCCCAGCCCCATCGCAGACTCGGTTGCTTGGCTCGGCTCGGATCTGTGGAATTCCTTGAACACCAGCTTTTGTTCTTCAGGGGATATCCCAATTCCGGTGTCGATGACATATACATCGATGTGTTCTTCGCGGTGGCGCGCGCCAACCAAAACGCGGCCAGCCTTCGTATAGCGGATCGCGTTTGAAACGAGGTTCTGTAAAATGCGCCGAAGGTAAACCGGATCAGACTTCACACGGACCGAGGTCGGCACAACAGAAAGCTCAAGCCCCTTCGCGGCTGCTGCGCCAGAAAATTCTTCGAACAAACGGTCGAAAATCTGATCCAACGAAAACTCTGAGATATTCAGCGCCGCTTGCCCGGAATCGAGTTTCGAGATGTCTAGAAGTGCGCCCAGAATCGTTTCGACCGACCGAAAACTTTGTGAAATCCGTCCGACGATCGACCCTTGTTTCGGATCAAGCTCTGTGTGCTCCAGGGAAGAAATGAACAGCTTGGCAGCGTTGACCGGCTGCAGCAGATCATGGCTTGCCGCGGCGACAAATCGCGACTTGGATGCGTTGGCGCGTTCTGCGGAATCTCGTGCTGACCGAAGCTCGTCGGTTCTTTCGACAACGCGCTGCTCAAGGGTTTCATTGACCAGATGCAAGTCCTTGTACGTCTGGCGCAGTTTTGTGACGTCGTTGAAGGACACAAGGAATGAACCGTCTGCCATTTCTTGCCCGACAACATCATATTGGAAGCCATTCATCGCCTCCAACTCACACCGTAGGATCTCGCGGTTTTTACGGATCGACGCCCATTCAAAAACCACCTGTGGCTGGCATTCAGGAGTGAAGACGACGCCCGGCTCGAAAAGCCGTTCGAACCGAGCCAAACGCATTCCCGCACGTGCAAGGCGGCGGTTAATCTTAAGAATTTCGATTGCCGGATCGTTCCACTCGATCAGTTTTCGATCCGCGTCGAAAATAAGAACACCCTGTTCAATATGCTCAAGCGTCGCTTTGACGATCTTGGCCTGTCGATCCAGAATCTTGGCGCGTTCTTCGCGTTCTAGGCGCGTGTGATCGGTAATGTCGGTTTGCAGGACAATTGTGCCACCATCTGGTGTGTTCTGCTCACTGATCTGCAGCCAGAGGTCGTCTTTCAGCTCTAGTGTGAAGTTTACTGAATTGCTCCGGTGCACCGCGATGCGCTGGTTCACCCAGTCCTCTACCGACATTCCGCCGGGGCGTATGATATGTGCGCTGCCTGCCGTCAGGCGAAGGTAGCTTTCAAAGCTCATGCCGCGCTTGATCTCGCCGACGACATCAGAAAACATGGTCGAAAATCGCGAGTTCTTCATCACAAGCGTCTCGCTGGCGTCGAAAATCGCAAAGCCTTCCTGAATTGTTTCAACGGCGGACGACAGATCTTGTCGGGCTTTCTCGGCCTCGCGCTGAGCGGCGGCAAGCTGTGCGTTCGTGGCGTGAAGCACATCCAACGCTTCTTCCAGCTTGCTGGTCCGTTGTTGGACTTCGCCTTCCAACGCGATCGCTCGCTCGAAATGCATATACCCTTTCGCGCTGTCGACTGTCGCCCGTTCCACGCGCGACATCAGCTTGTCGACAATGACCTTGAGCTTCTCATTCTCACGCTCAAGGCTGTCGCCTGCCTTTAAAAGGCCGTCTGTTGAATGCGGGTCACTCATGGTCGGGCGGATAGATCGCTATTCCTGTCAGGGTCTGGTTTACATGCAACATGTTGTGCTGTTCGCCATAGGTTGAAAACCCTATAACACGGTGCTTTTTCAGTTGGGCGGACATGTTTATGACCTCTTGCTTCTGTTCGGCCTCAAGCCGTCTTAGAATGCAGTCGCAGGCAAAAATCAGGTCTGGCTCTCGGTCAGCCGAAAGATCTTCGAGTACTTCTTGCAGATGGTCAGTGATATTGCGGGCTTTCGCAACTGTCAGCACCATGCCTTCATCGATTGAAGCGAAAAACCTGAGATGCCCATTGTCTTCAACACGCTGGATTGCGCGCACATGGTGCTGGTCGCCGACAGAGACAACAATCGGGTGCGAAGCGAAAATGAACGGGGACAGTTGGTTGGGATCAATGCCGACAATACGCGCATATTCCGGGGCGGCCGGTTCTGCGTTGATTTCAGTCACAAGCCGTTTTTCCGGGATGGCCCCGGTGACAACCAAACGCTTTTCGGAAGACTCAAAGTGGTCTTCTCTGAACACTTTGAACTGACAATTGCTGCGCACGACCAACACGATTGCGGCGTTGCTACGAACCTGACCGTTGTAGAACACCGGTGCGCTTTCAAACCGCAGTCCATCTCCGGACGATCCGCCAAACAATTGGGTCGACCCAAGTGCTGTCGAGATGTTCAGGACAAAGGCGTCTTCGCGCCGCGACAGCCCATCGACAAGAAGAAAAGCGAACTCGTTCTTGAATTCTTGCCGTTGTGCTTGCGCATCGTGCCGAAGCGCCAAAACTTCGCGACCAATCGCGACTTCGTCTGGGCTATCAAGAGCTTCAAACATGCGCGCACTTGCGGCAAAATGGGATTGTGGGAACCCAAGTGCCACGATCTTCCGTTCGCTATAACCTTCGCTGCAAATCTCACCGGCAGTGCGGGCGCCAATGATATGAGGGGCATCTATTTCAGACTGCAACTTTGCGGTTAAAGCGTCCAAATCCACTTCGGGCGAGACCAGAACGATTACGCAGGCAAAGGGACCAATACCCAAAGCCTTTACCAGCTTGTCAGCTGGGTCCGCGTCGTCCAACAGATCAACAGATACGGTTGCGACAATGCGCTCGCGTTCTTCGCTCAATCAGTAACCCTCCCTGGAATTCTAGCTTTCGCCAGCATTCCCCGTCAGAGAAGCATAGCTGACTTTCTTCGCAAGCAACACAGCTTGTGTCCGGTTTTGCACTCCGAGCTTACGCATGATCGCAGTTAGGTGCGCCTTCACGGTCGTTTCGGCAATCGAAAGATCATAGGCGATCTGCTTGTTGAGCTTCCCTTCGCAGATCAGGTTTAGAATAACGGATTGCTGCGGGGTGAGGCTGGCAAGCTTTTCGACAACCTGCTGATTTTCTTGTGACAGGAAGTCGGACTGCGGCACCACGAAGTCTTCTGGAGTGTAAATCTCGCCATCTGCAACCAGCTGGAAGGCGCGTACCAGTTCATCGCGGGGGCTTCCTTTGGGGACAAATCCCACAGCGCCAGAATCGAGCACGCTTGAGGTCACACGGTTGTCCGAAATCGACGAGACCACGACGATCTTTGCGTCAGGAACTGCCGAGCGAAGCCGGATCAGGCCATCAACGCCGTCTACGTCCGGCAGGTTCAAATCCAGTACGATAAGATCCGGCGCGGCTTCATTGACACGCTTCAGTGCTTCCTTAAGCGTCGCGGCGGTTTGGATCAGTGGCGCGTCAAAAATCTCTCCGACTGTCATTGCCATCGCATCGCAAAACAATGGGTGATCGTCGATCAACAACAATCTCAATTCACTTGCTTCACCGAAACTCGACATAACGACCTCAGCCATTTTCATTTTCGCCTCTGATTAAATAACGAAAGCGCGGAGCCCACAAGGCGCGGGCTCCGCATAGTCTGACTTGGATCAGTTCATGACCGGGATCTTGAAGACCCAGATCGAGCCACCTTGGTTCAGGAAGTTGACCTTCTTGGCCACTTCACCACCCCAAAGCGGAACCGCGCCGCCCCAACCGGAAGCTACAGCAACATATTGCTGGCCGTCTTGCTCCCAGGTGACGGGTTGGCCAACGATGCCAGAGCCTGTTTGGAACTTCCAAAGCTCTTCGCCGCTGTCTGCGTCAAAGGCCTTCAGATATCCTTCGGGTGTACCGGTGAAGACCAGCCCGCCAGCGGTGGCCATCACGCCGCCCCAAAGCGGAGCATCGTTCTTGTACTCCCATTTGACGTCGCCGGTGTTCGGGTCAATCGCCTTCAGCGAGCCGATATAGTCCTCGAAGATCGGTTTGATCGTGAAGCCGGAACCAAGATAGGCAGCGCCTTCCTTGTAGCTTACAGGCTCATTCCAGATGTCCATACCCCATTCGTTCGAGGGAACGAAGAACAGGCCATTCGCCGGGCTGTGCGCCATCGGCATCCAGTTCTTGCCGCCCAAGAACGACGGGACCGAGAATACAACATCACCTTTGCCGCCATCAGCAGCGTCCGCCGGGTTGCCGGGGCGATTTTCTTCGTTGTAGATCGGGCGACCGTTCTCATCGATGCCTTCAGCCCATGTGATGTCTTTCACAAAAGGCGACGCCGATACGAACGCACCATCTTCACGGTTGAGAACGTAGAAGAAGCCGTTGCGGTCTGCCGTTGCAAAGCGCTTGTTGCCTTCTGCATCGACGAACGGAACAACTTCGTTCACGCCATCAAAGTCCCAGCCTTCGCGGGGGGTGGTCTGGAAGTGCCACTTGATCTCACCGGTTGCCGGGTCGATGCCGATACGCGAAGCCGCGTAAAGATTGTCGCCAGAGCCGTCGGTTTTATCGCCAGCATCGCGCAACCAAGAGTTCCAAGGGGCTGGGTTGCCTGCGCCAAACACCAGCGTGTCGGTGTCTGCGTCATAGGTGCCACCAAGCCATGTTGCACCACCGCCGGTTTTCCAAAGATCACCTGGCCATGTCGCGTTCAGCTCGCCGGTCATGGTGCTTTCTTCGCCATTCAGCGTGCCCATGTGGCCTTCGATCACCGGACGGGTCCAGACCACGTCGCCGGTTTCAGCATCACGTGCCTGCACTTCACCGATAATACCAAACTCGCCACCCGAGTTGCCGGTGATGACCAATCCATCAACGATCAGCGGGGCAGATGTGTAAGAATAACCAGCCTTGTAGTCAGCGATCTTGTCTTTCCAGACAACGTCACCGGTTTTCAGGTCAAGCGCTACGATACGTGCATCAAGTGTGCCGAAGTAGATCTTGTCGCCATAGATGGCGCCACCGCGGTTGATCACGTCACAGCACGGCAGAATGCCTTCGGGCAGGCGTGCGTCGTATTGCCAGATCTCTTCGCCGGTCTCGACGTCAATCGCGTACAGACGTGAATACGAACCGGTCACATACATGATGCCGTCATAGATCAGCGGTTGGGTTTCCTGCCCGCGCTGCTTTTCGCCACCCATCGAAAAGGACCAAGCCGGAACCAGGTACTTAACGTTTTCTTTGTTGACCTTGTCGAGCGGGCTAAAGCGCTGTTGATGACGCCCCATCCCGTTGCTTACGATCTGTGTGGTGATGTTTTGATCGTTGGCGATGTCCTCTTCAGTCACACCCGCGATCGACGCCGTCGCAGCGATCAGTGTCGCTGACGTCGCCAGTAGTAATTTCTTCATCGTGTCCTCCCATTCCGAGACGACAGAAACTCCAGATTCCTGTCGCACAAAAAGGTCGCGGAAACTCGGCGTGAAAGGTATTGCCAATTGGTCGTATAGAAGATGCGACCCCTGTTTGCATACGCTCCTTACAAACAGGGAGGACTGTTATGTTCGGATTCAAGAAGGCCGCGTTCAGCGCGGCAATTGCCTGTGTCGCACAGGTGGCGTTGGCAGCAGACTTGCCAGTCATCAAGCTTGGTGCCTTGTCGTTTGGCACGGTGAACTGGGAACTCGACACAATCAAACACAATGGCCTTGATGAAGCGAATGGCTTTACGCTTGAAGTTGTTCCGATGGGGGGCGGCAACGCATCTGATATTGCCTTTCTTGGGGGCGAGATCGACGTCATGGTGTCCGATGTGGTGTGGGCTGCGCGGCAGCGCGCCGAAGGTCGCGACGTGCAGTTCATTCCATATTCTACGGCCGTTGGCGGCATTATGGTGAAACCAGAAAGTGGCATCACCGACCTTGCGGGTTTGCAAGGTAAGAAAGTGGGTATTGCTGGGGGGCCGCTCGACAAAAGCTGGCTGATCCTGAAGGCTTACGCCGAGAAGACAAGCGGACTTGATCTGGAAGCGATCACGAAACAAGAGTTCGGCGCACCGCCCCTAATGTTTAAATCTGCACTGACCGGCGAAGTCGATGCGGTGATCAACTTCTGGCACTTCCAAGCAAAGGCCAAGGCCGCCGGTCTGGTCGAGATCATCTCGGTCCAAGAGGCCGCCGAAACCCTTGGTTTGAACCCGGCGACACCTTTGTTGGGCTACATCGTGAACGGCGACATGGACCCGAAACTGTCCGAAGCTCTTTACACCGCGTCGCGCGCAGCCAAGGACATTTTGCGTAGCGATGCTGCTGCGTGGGATGTTGTTCGCCCGCGCATGAAACCCAAGAACGAAGCTCAGTTCGAGGCGCTTAAGGCCGGTTTTATTGCAGGGATCCCTGCTGGAACCGAAATTGACTCCAACGCGGTCCAGGACATGCTGGAGCTCATGGGTGAACTTGGTGGTGAAGACCTTGTCGGCAAAGCCACATCTCTTCCAGCCGGACTGTTCATCGGAAGCTGACGCAGACAATGCACCGGAACACGGGCATACGTATCTTTTCCTTAGGGCTGTTCCTGCTTTTCTGGCACAGCCTTTCGGTCTGGCTGGGGGATCCGCAGGTTCTGCCGTCGCCCGCTCAGGTATCCAACGAGATGAGCGTGCTGTGGCATCAAGGCAAGCTGCAGGAAAACCTTGCCGCTACTGGCTGGCGAGTCGCAGCTGCGTTCGGGTTGGCGATGATCATTGGCGGGGTCTTGGGCTATGCCATGGGCCGGTCGGATACTGTGGATGCTTGGCTTGATCCTTGGCTGATCATATTCCTGAACCTGCCTGCGCTTGTCTTGATCGTCCTGTGTTACCTCTGGGTGGGATTGAATGAGTTCGCGGCGGTTCTAGCCGTCACTCTCAGCAAAGTGCCTATGACCACTACGATTATCCGCGAAGGTTCGCGAAACGCGTCATCTGCGCTGCGGGACCTGGCAAGCGTCTATCGGCTTTCTTTGCTGACTAGGCTTCGCCACATCGTTTTGCCCGAACTGTTTCCACACATCGTTTCTGCAGCAAGAACCGGGTTTTCGGTCATCTGGAAGATCGTGTTGGTGGTCGAGTTTCTGGGGCGGCCAAACGGGATCGGGCGGCAGATCCACACGCAGTTCTCTTTGTTCGATGTCACAGGGGTTCTGGCCTATGCGCTCAGCTTCGTTATCTGCATCCTGTTCATAGAATTTGCGATCATGCAGCCTAGCGAAAAGCGGGTCGGGAGGTGGCGTGTCGATGCTGAAGCTTGACCTTCATCGCAAATCCTTCGCTGGTCACACCGTTCTGGAGGATGTTCATCTGGAGATCAAAGCAGGTGATCGGATCGCTGTGTTTGGTCCATCGGGTGTCGGCAAGACCACCTTGCTTAGAATTATTGCTGGGCTCGACAAGCGGTTTGTCGGGACGCGTGAGGCACCTGATGAAATTGCGCTCATGTTCCAGAACCCGACCTTACTTGAATGGCGCACGACCAAGGAAAATCTTCAGATCTTTCATCCCAACGCGGAAGAAACAGACATACAAGAGGCCCTGTCCCAAGTCGGTTTGCAAGACAAGGCGGATCACTTTCCGCGTCAGCTTTCTGTGGGGCAACAGCGGCGCTTGGCATTGGCGCGTTGCTTTCTGACACCAACGCCTCTGGTGCTGCTGGACGAGCCATTTGCCTCGCTTGATCAGAACCTGCGGCAAGAGATGCTGGCGCTGACCCGCGCGTTTCTGGACAAAACCGGAAGTGCGCTGGTTCTTGTGACCCATGCTCGGGACGAGGCGGAAGCTCTTGGGGCTGAAACCTATGAGTTGCGGAACGTCACCCAGACCGGCGCAGAGGTTGCCGCGCTGTGACCACGTTCGGCATCATCCACGGCCTGCTCCGCGCCACCTTAGCAGTGGTTTTTCTGGCAATAGGTGTTCAATGGGCGGCGGCTGATCTGGTCGACGATGCCGAGCTTCGGGATGCTGTGATCGCGCCCTATAGCTTGGGCGAACCAACAGACATCGACGGCGTGTGGGAGCTGCTAAACGGCAGCGGCGCGCGCGGAGGTTATGTCATTCAATCCGAAGCCATATCGCCTCTTCCCGGCTTCTCGGGGGCGGCGATCAATATCATGGTGCTGTTGGACATGGATGGCGGCTTCATCGACGTGAAACTGCTTAATCAAAGCGAACCAATTTTTGTGTCCGGTCTGGGCGAAGCACCATTTCGGCAATTCCTTGAACAATACCGCGGCCTGTCCATCAACACCCCAATCACCATTGGCACCAACTATGGGTCTGGCGGTGGTGGATCACTGGTCTATCTGGATGGCGTCACCAAAGCGACGGCGTCGGTGAGGATCGCACATGAAAGCATCATGGCCGCCGCGCGCGAGGTTGCACGCGAGAAGCTGAAAGGTATCGCGCGTCCACAAGAGAAAGTGGTGGCGAAACCGGACCAAGGCCTTTCATTCACGTGGCAGGAGCTGGTGGATCAGGGGCTGGCGCGGCATGTGTTGGCCACGCATGGCGAAGTGCGGTCCGAGTTTGCTGGCACGATCTGGCAAAGCGATGATCCCTATCCTGATGCGGAAGACAGCGACCCCTTCATTGATCTGTGGATTGTGGATGTTACTGCGCCTTCGGTCGCGCGCGCGGTCATGGGGGACCGCATGCTGCGCGATTGGCAACGGTTGGGGAAAATCTCACCCGATGATCAAACTTTGCTGCTGATCGAAGCAGGGGATCACGGCTTGGTACCAGATGACTTTGTCAGGAACACCGCGCCGTCCTGGATCGAAGCGACCCAAGACGCGTTCCCGGTGTCAGTTATGGATGCAGATCTTCTGATCGACCTGAAATCAGACCTCCCAGATGGGAAGGCCATGGTGCTGCGGTTAGATCGCCGCTTGGGGTTCAACCCGGTAAGGGATTGGCAGCTATCCTTGCTGGCCATTCGCCAACACGGGATGCTTCAGCCGGAGCTAGGACAGGCGCGTTTCAGTTGGACCGTCCGGGCTGACGACCGGTTCTTTGAGGTGCTGACGCCGCCCAAACCACTATCTCCTTTCGAAAGCTCAGTATTGAACCGCCGCGCGGACCTGTTGTCGCTTGGGGCTTTCCTTGCGCTGATTTTCACGATCATGGTGTTCAATCGTCGTTTCGTGCAACGCGCTGACTACCAGCTGATCCGCTATGGCGCGCTGGGCGTCACACTGGGATTTGTCGGCTGGTGGGGCCAGGGGCAACTTTCGATCCTGACACCGATTGCGACCCTGTCTGCGGCCCTTGCCGGAAAGTCCCTAAGCTTCCTGCTTTACGATCCGTTTTCACTGATGATCTGGATAGCCGCGATCATCGGGTTCTTCATCTGGGGCCGCGCGCTTTTTTGTGGCTGGCTGTGCCCCTTCGGTGCGATGCAGGAAATCATCGGGGCCATCGCCAAACGTCTAGGGGTGCGGCAATTGACGGTCTCGGGCATCTGGGACCGACGTTTGAAGCTCCTGAAATACGTTGTGCTGGCTGGTCTGGTCGTGACGTTGTTCTATCGCCCAGAACACGTCGAAACCGCCGCCGAGGTCGAACCCTTCAAGACGGCCATCTCAGTCTTCTTCCAGCGCGAGTGGTACTACGTGTTCTATGCCGTGATCTGCCTGCTTGCGTCGGCGATCGTGTTCAAAGCCTATTGCCGTTACCTCTGCCCCCTTGGTGCGCTTATGGCAATCGGCGGCTGGTTGCGTCTGACCCCTTGGATCGCGCGCCGGGCGGAATGTGGATCACCCTGCCAACTGTGCAAGGTCAAATGCGAATACAAGGCCATCAAACCGTCGGGCAAGATCGACTATTCCGAATGCTTTGGCTGCCTTGATTGCGTCGACATCTATGAAGACCGCAACAAGTGCGTGCCCCTGATTGTGACCGACAAGAAACGGGCGCGGGCGTCATGATGCACCGAAGAAATGTTATCAAACTTGGAGCCGCAGCGCTGGGGGCATTGGCCCTGACGCGGTACACTCCAAGCCGACGCGAATGGCGTGGGCGTGGCTTTGGTGCAGATCTGTCGGTGGTGTTTCACGATCATGACGAAGGGTACAAAAGAACCTTCGCCGCCATAGAAAAAGAAGCTGAGCGACTTGAACACATGTTCAGCCTTTTCCGCCCAAACTCGGCGATCTCGCGATTAAATCGGGACGGAGTCCTGCACAGCCCACCCGAAGATCTGGTTGCGTTGCTGCAGGTATCCAAAGTGGCCTGGACAGAGACCGGCGGGGTGTTCGACCCAACCGTTCAATCGGTCTGGAAAGGCAGGCACGCGCGGCCAAGCTCTATCGCCGGTTTCGATACGATCGACGTTGGGCACGACCTTATCCGGTTCGAAAAACCGGGCACTGCCCTGACGCTCAATGGCATCGCGCAGGGATATGCGAGCGATCAATTGTCTCGTCTCTTGCAGCACCGGGGACATGCGGCACATCTGGTCAACCTCGGAGAGTTCGCAGCTGGCGACGGTGATTGGCGATTGGGCATCGAGAATGGTGATGCGCACCGTTTGACACATACGGATCTCAGCAATCTGGGGCTTGCAACCAGCGCGCCGGACGCGATGAGACGCGCCAATGGACAGGCCCATATCGTGCATCCTTTCGGAAAGACACCGGTTTGGAAAACCGTCACGGTACAGGCCAAGAACTCGGCGCTTGCAGATGCGTATTCAACGGCCTTCACACTAATCCCTCGCCCGAAGATCGAAGCAATGGATCTGGGTGCGATGGGCATTGCGACGGTCTGGCTGGAAAGCCCAAGCGGAGCGGTGATCCGGCTGGGCTAGCGCCTAGTAATCCGGGGCCGCGTGGCTAACGCCGTACTTCTCGAAAATCGCGGTGATCCGTCCGTCCGCAAGCGCATCTGCAATCGCGTAATCAGCAGCATAGGACAGCTCTCGGAAATTGTGACGCACGGCAACCCCAAGCGTCCATGTGTCGAGCGCGAAGTTCACAAGCGGCGGCGTGGCCACCGCAATGTCATCGCTTTGGTCCAGATGTTCCAAGATACTTTTCACACCCATGACGGCGTCAACTTCGCCGGTTCCCATGGCTGCGAAGGCATCCTCGTGTTCGGGATAGTGGCGAATGTTCGAAAGCAACATCCCGCCGTTGAAGTTCGACAGGTAGAAATCCGAGATCGTGTGGTTTTCGACGCCCACTTTGTGGAAGCGATAATAGGGCGTTGTCGGAGGATCATCGGGGAACACATCGATGCGATAGGCCGTCGCCAGCGTCTCGTTGAAATACTGACCGTTGAGCACAACCAATTCGTTGCGACACTGCAAATCCTTGCTGTAGGGCACGTGCATCATGATGTTTGACACCTGCCCGCCGATCAATGGACCCTTCCAGATCTGATTGCGCAGGTCTGCATCTACGTTCTCGTCAGCCGCGATGAAGTTGAAACGCGCCTCGACACCGATATCCTCGGCGATGATGCGCGCAATCTCGATATCAATGCCTTTGGGTTTGCCGGCGGCCTCCCAGGAAAACGGCGCAAAATCTTCGTAGACAGCGAAAGTCAGATAGCCGCGCTCGAGGATCGTGTCGAAATCCTGTCCGACGTCGATCCGTGTGTCCGACCGTTTCGGGATCACATCCCCATACCCTTTGGCCAAATCTTCACATCTTGCCAAGGCGTGCTGAGCGGTGCCGGCCAGAAGGCCGAGCACCAATGCGATATGGATGCCAAAACGCAAAACGGTCAATGTGCCGCTGACAGGCCGATGGTCAGAAGCTCGGCAGCTTTTGCGAAGCTGGCGGCGCTGCCATCAAGCGCAATTGCTGCGCGGGATACTGCAGATTCAGCGACCGGCGCGTCGGAGCCGGTTTCCGCAGAGGCGTTGATGTCGGACAGTTCAGTCCGAAGTGCGGCCACTTCATCGCCAAGGGACGCTACATCAATACCACCCTCGACCTCGCTTGCGCGGTCTTTCAAAAGATCGCGAATTGCAGACAGGCGTGTCTGATAGTCGTCAAAAGCACCGTCATCAGGGCGAGTTTCAACGTAGGTACGGATGGCCCATGCGGCCTCCTGACCCAGAAGATCTCCGAAGGCGGGCATCTTGGTGATCCCGTTCTGGGTCATGCCATAGCGGAAACGCTCGAGATACCATTCGTCACCATCCCAGTCCGCGCTGAGATAGCGCAGGTCCGGGGCAAGCCCGCCGGAAACGACTTCCAAACCATGACAACGTGCGCAGTTCTGGTTGTAGCCCGATGCGCCGATATCAATAGCGGCTTGCCAGTCCTCGCTCGCTGGGTCGCGCCACGGGTTTTCTTCAAGCCATTCCTCACCAAGATCGGGAAGGCCAGCCGTGTCCACCGCCTGCGGGGCAACGTCACCATGGGCAAAGGCTGCGGCAGCGGCCAACACGAACGGCGGCACAAGCAACTTCTTCGAGAGTTTCATCACGTCTCCTCCAAACTTTTGAAGCTTTGTAATTGGGTTGCTGCGACGGCTCTATTCGACCTTGGTCCAACTTCTCGAAAACCGCTGCGTCAGACAGAATGCCTCTTGGGAGGTCTTGATGAATAGCATCATGAAATTGTGCCTGTGCGCGCTGGCGATCTGCGTGCTTTCGACCGGTGCCCGGGCGACTGAGGCCTTGCGGGACATTTCGGTTCTGTATCTGAGGATTGCGACCCCGGAACGACCGGTCTTGTCAAATCTAGACCCGATCCCCAATGACCTCGGTCTTGCTGGGGCAAAGCTTGCTGTCGCTGACAACAACACGACAGGTGGTTTCATGGGGTATAAGTTTTCCATGGACATCGTCGATTTGGAGGAAGGCGATATTGTCGGTGCGCGTGATGTGCTGCAGTCAAGCAAAGCCCCGTTTGTGATATTGGATATGAGCGCCAAGGAAATGCTTGATCTGGCCGACGGGACTGGGCCGCGTCTTTTCTTCAACGTGCGGTCTTATGATGACAACCTTCGCAATACGGACTGCCGCGCAAACTTGCTTCACACTCTACCTAGCTATGCGATGCGCGCGGATGCATTCATGCAGTTTGTGTTGAAGAAACGCTGGGACAAACTGGCGCTTGTCACAGGGCACTCTGAAGAAGACATCAAGTTTGCCGACGCGCTGCGCAACTCATCCCGCAAGTTCGGTATGAGTTTTTTGAACGAAGAGCCGTGGGTCTTGGATGGGGATCTGCGCAGACAAGCAGGGGCAGAAGTGCCTTTGCTGACGCAGAAGCTAGGCGATCACGATGTGCTGTTCGTGGCGGATGAGCACAATGATTTCGCACGGTATCTTGCCTATAACACTTGGCTACCTCGGCCCATTCTTGGCGGTGACGGTCTGCGCACGACCGGCTGGTCACGTGTGAATGAACAATGGGGCGCGGCACAGCTGCAAAGCCGGTTTCAGGACCTCGCAGGACGCGACATGCAAGATGTTGACTATGCCGCATGGGCCGCGTTGCGCGCCGTGGACGAAGCGCAGCTTAGAACGAACTTCGCGGATATTGATGGCATTAGGTCCTATTTGCTCGATGGAATCGAACTGGCCGGGTTCAAAGGGCGCCCGCTGTCGTTTCGCGACTGGAACGGTCAGATGCGCCAACCTGTGGGGCTGACACATGCCTCGGCTCTTGTTGCGATGGCACCTCTTGAGGGGTTTTTGCACGCCAGAAATGAGTTGGACAGTCTGGGTGCTGACGCGCCTAACAGCCAATGCACCGCCTTTGGAGAATAGAATAATGAAACTTAAGACTTGTCTGGCGGCATTGATCGCTTTCACGCCTGCCGCCGCGTTTAGTGATGAAATCTGGGTGTCGAACGAAAAAAGCGACACGGTCTCGGTGATCGATGTCGATACGTTGGAGGTCGTTAAGGAATACGAGGTCGGCGAACGTCCCCGCGGCATCCTATTTTCGAAGGACTTCAAATATCTCTACATTTGCGCGTCGGATTCTGACGCGGTTCAGGTGTTGGATGTCGAGGCTGGCAAAATCATTCATGATCTCCCGTCCGGCGAAGACCCAGAGCAATTTGCACTGCACCCAAATGGTAAGCGGCTTTATATCGCCAACGAAGACGACGCGGTGACCACCGTTGTGGACACGGAAACCCATCACGTCATCGCACAGATCAACGTGGGGGTCGAACCTGAAGGCATGGCAGTCAGCCCGGATGGAAAGACGACGATCACGACCTCGGAAACCACAAACATGGCGCATTGGATCGATACGGAAACCAACAGCATCTACGCCAACACTCTGGTCGATGCCCGCCCGCGCCATGCAGAATTCACCACCGATGGATCGAAGCTTTGGATCAGCTCGGAGATCGGTGGGACTGTGGCTGTGTTCAACACGTCCGATCAAAGCCAAATCGCCAAGATCGACTTTAAAATAACGGGCGTGCATCCTGACAAGATACAACCGGTTGGGGTCGAGCTGAACGCGGACAACAGCCGCGCCTACGTGGCGCTTGGCCCGTCTAACCACGTCGCGGTCGTTGATACGGCAACTTACGAGGTGCTCGACTACATTCTGGTGGGGCGCCGTGTGTGGCATATGGCGTTTTCGCCCGATGGCACCAAGCTGTTCACGACCAATGGTGTCTCGGGCGATGTAAGCGTCGTCGACCTTTCCACCAATAAAGCCATCAAATCCATCAAAGTGGGCCGCTTCCCGTGGGGCGCGGTTGCACGTCCAACCAGTTGAGGAATCGACACATGAAAAAAGCCATTCTTCTTGCCTGCATGGTTGCCGCAAACGCTGCGTTTGCAGATGACGATGATCTGGGCATGGCGGGGTTGTTATCCGGCTCTAACAAAGTCGACTTGCCGGAAGTCATCCTGTCTGTCGGTGAACCGCTGGCTGACGCGCCGTGGAAGTTGAAATCCGGTAAATATTATGAGGTCGAGATCACGGCCGACGGCTCGGGCGAAATCGGTCTGGCCGGGAATGATTTCTTCCGCGCAATCTGGGTGGACGAAGTTGTCATCGAAGGGTTGGAAATCCGACCCTATGCATTGCATTCAATCGAGTTCGATGACGCTGGAACGATGGAAATCGGTTTCGTTGCGATCAAACCGGGCCGCTATGAGCTTCGCATTCCAGGAAGCACTGGTGAAAGCCAAAGGATCGAGATCGTGATCGAATGACCGACGCCGTTGTCCTGGAAGACGTGGACCTAAGCTATGGATCCCGAGCTGTTCTATCGCAGTTTTCGCTGCGATTGGATCAGGGTTCGTTCACGGCACTTCTGGGGCCGAACGGCGCCGGGAAATCGACGATTTTCAACCTAATTGCGGGCCTAATACTGCCGGACCAAGGTGATGTGCGTGTAGTCGGGCAATCCATGTCTCAAACACGTGCAGGTTTGCGCGATGTTGGCATGGTGTTTCAGCAATCCGCATTAGATCCCGAATTATCTGTTGTTCAGAATTTGCGCTACTTCGCTGGGTTGCACGGGATGAAGAAACCCACGGAGCGAATTGCAGAGCTTCTCGCGCAATTCGGTCTTGAGGGGCGCGAGAAAAGCTCTGTGCGCGATTTGAATGGCGGGCATCGTCGTCGATTGGAAATTGCCCGCGCGCTGCTGCCCAGACCTAAGATCCTACTGCTGGACGAACCCACAACCGGGCTTGATCCCGCATCCAAGCAAGCCATCGTTGAAGCTGTTCATGACATGAGCGCACAGGGTGTGACAGTTCTTTGGATCACCCATTTGCTTGATGAGCTTTGGCCCGAAGACGATGTTATTGTCTTGCAGTCCGGTATGATCGTAAGCCGCGGCGCATTTGCGGAACTTGGGGGTGCGGAAGGACTTTCCCAGCACTATGCGAGCAACGAAAGACCGCAGCTATGATGACATGTTTGAAAGCCATCATCATCCGCGAGTTGCTGCGCTTTTTGCACCAGCGCGAAAGGTTTCTCGCCGCGCTTGTCCGCCCTCTGGTCTGGCTCTTTATCTTCGGGGCAGGGTTTCGCGCAGCACTCGGTCTGTCGATCATTCCGCCCTACGAGACCTATATTCGGTATGAAACCTATATCGTCCCCGGACTGTGCGCGATGATTGTGCTTTTCAATGCGATGCAATCCTCACTTTCAATGGTCTATGATCGGGAAGTGGGATCTATGCGCCTTCTTCTCACCGCGCCGGTTCCGCGCTGGTGGATCCTGATGGCAAAGCTTCTGGCAAGTGCATTCGTATCGGTCCTGCAATGCGTCGTGTTTCTCGCAATCGCTTGGGTGTTTGACATTCGTATGCAATGGGGCGGTTACCTTGCAGTATTGCCCGCTCTGTTCCTGGTCGGGCTGATGTTAGGATCCATGGGGCTATTTCTGTCCGCCATGATCACCAGACTTCAGAACTTCGCAGGCGTTATGAACTTCGTCATCTTCCCGATGTTCTTTCTGTCCACGGCGCTTTACCCGCTTTGGCAGATGCAGGAAAACGCGCCACATATCGCAACGGCGGTTGTTTGGAACCCGTTTACCTACGCGGTTGAACTGATCCGTTTTGCACTCTACTTGCGGCTGGAGCCAGTCGCATTGTTGTGTGTGTGTGTGTGCACGGTTGGCTTCTTCTTTCTGTGCCTGCGGGGCTATGATCCCAGAAAGTCGTTTCTTCGGGCGAAAGTTGACTAGGCATAGAGAGCCGAAATCTGTCTGCCGCGAACCGCCGCGCCGTAACGAAATGAACGTCGCTTTATTAGCCCGCTGTTGGTTTGGCTGTTCCGAATTGCGTTAGGTAGACCGGCATCAGATTTGCGGGGCAACGAACGTCCTTTATGGGTGTCCGTACTGCGAACTTGCGCCTCGAAAGGGCGGCTAAATTTGCCACCCCTTTCGCTGTGCTCATCCCTGCGACGCTTCTGCCAAGACCTTGTCCAGAACGGTCAGGATCATGTCGACGTCTTCAGCCTCGATCGTCAGAGGTGGTCGGATTTTCAGGATGTTGTCTTTCGGGCCTTCGCTGCCAATTAGGATCCGGTGATCGCGCATCCGGTTCTTGATGAACTGGCAGATTTCGGTGGCTTCGCGTCCATCCGGGTGGATCAACTCCATTCCCAGAAACAGCCCCATACCGCGTACATCGCCGACGCAGTCGTATTTGGCTTCAAGCGCGCGCAGTCCGGCGATCAGGCGTGACCCCATCTGCTGTGCGTTTTCTTGCAGACCCTCGTCATCAACGATGTCCAAGACTTCTTTCCCGATGCGGCAAGACAGGGTCGAGCCGCCGAAGGTCGAGAAGAACTCGATCCCGTTGTCAAAGCTCTGCGCGATCTCTTTGGTGGTGACCAGCACGCCCAAGGGGTGCCCGTTGCCGATGGGTTTGCCCATTACGACGATGTCGGGCAGGGCGCCTTGGTGTTCGAACCCGAAGTAGTAGTCTCCTAGGCGGCCCAACCCGGTCTGCACTTCGTCCGCGATGCAGACACCGCCGGCTGCGCGGATCTTCTTATAGACGGCAGGCAGATAGCCCTTGGGCGGAATGATCTGGCCACCGACCGAAGGGAAGGTCTCGGCGATGAAACCGGCCACGCCCTGTCCGCGTTCGGTCAGTGCCGTTATGGCCGGATCGACCAGATCGGCATACTTCTGAGCGCGGTCGGGATCGTCCCGTTTGAACGTGCCGCGATAATCATCCGCGACGTCGACCAGCTCGACCCAATCAGCTTTGCCAATCCCGCCCGGCTTGTTGAACTTATAGGCCGAGATCGCGACTGCCGCGTTGGTGTTGCCGTGATAGCCGTGATCGGGCGTTACCATTCCTTTGGCGCCAGTGTGGGCGCGGGCAAGGCGCAGGGCCAGCTCGTTTGCCTCGGTCCCGGAGTTCACGAAGAAGCAGACCTCGAACTGATCGGGCAGCTTGGACAATATCTTGTCGGCAAAGGCCGTCTGCGCCGGGTGCAGATACCGCGTGTTCGAGTTCATGCGCTTCAACTGATCCGCTGCCACGGCCTGAATGCGGGGGTGCGCGTGGCCCACATGGGGGACGTTGTTATAGGCGTCCAGATAGGGGCGCCCCCATTCGTCAAACAAGTGATGCTTCCAGCCACGCACCAGCATCACCGGGTCCGAATAGGTCAAGCTGAGGTTGCCGCCGAAATGCGCGCGGCGCCCGTCTAGAACTTTAGACTTGTCAGTGGGGCGATAGCACACGTGTTCGTCAGACAGGTTCAGCAAAGCCGCGGGATTGGGGCAGATCGCGCGCCACATATACATCTCGTCCGGATCGCCAACGCCGGGCCAGTCGGCCTCGATCCCGTCGGTGGTGAGGGCGAGTTGGAAATGCACATGCGGGGCCCAGCCGCCGTTCTGGTTGGCATCCCCCAACTGGCAGAAGGCAGCTCCTTTTACGATCACATCGCCGGGTTGCAGGCGGTTCATGAACTCGGGATTCAGATGGCCGTAGAGGGTATAGAACGCATCGCCCTCGGGTGTTTCATGCGACAGGATGATCACCCCGCCATAGTCCAAATGTCCGGTGCGGTTTTCGGCCACAAAGACGGTGCCGTCATAGGGTGCATAAAGCGGAGCGCCGGCGGGCGCGAAAGCATCTACGGCCAGATGCACGGTGCGCCGGTCGCTGGCTTTCCACGGGCCCTTGCGGAAGGCGGGTTCGGCATAGATTAGGCGCGGCTCGTGATAGTAGCCCAGCCAGATGCGCCCGCTGTCTTCGAACTCTTCCCCCACGCGGGCAGCTTCGGACAGGGGCATGTGGAACGGGTTCTGCGGCCATGTGCTGTGTTCGACCGACAGAGACCCTAAGGGCGCATCGCTCAGGTCTTCACCCATCACCGGCGCGAAGTTCCCGCGCTCTTGATCCAGCCACGCCATGACGCGATCCGCTCCATCCACGACGGGCAGCCCGCAAGCCGCGCGCAGTCGTGCGGACAGCAGGCCGGGATGCAGGTCGTAGGTTTCAAGGAACCGCCACGCGGGTGCTTGGCTGATCGTGACATAGGGGTCGTCCGGGTTGTCCGCAGCCATCAGGGTCGAGTTGACGACGCTGACCGCCAGACGCATCCGCAAGAGGGGCCAGATCAGGTCAACTTCGGCGGCGGTCAGGGGGTATTCGGCGTGATAGCCTGACACGAATGCGGCCAGCGCGGCTTCGGGGTTCGGGTGGTCCAGTACCAGATAGGCCGCGGCCACAGCCACATCGCAGATCCGAGGCGCGGCGCACATGTCGCCAAAATCAATGAGACCGGACAGGGAGAGGTCCAGAAGCCCCCGGTCCACGAGGATGTTATAGTCGTTGGCATCATTGTGGATGGCCTGCTTCGGCAGGCGGTCGAGCGCGGGCTTGATGGCGTCAAACTCGGCATGAATGGTTTCGATCAGCACCCGGCGGTCGGGCTGTGCAATGCATGACAGTTCGTCCTCGACCCACCCGGCCTGCATCAAATCCCACTTGAAATCACGTTGAAGCGCGTCGTGGTGGAAATCCTGAAGCGCCTTCGCCGTTTGGCCCAATGCTGCTCCGGTCTGATGGATCAGCGCTTCGGTTTTGGGGGCCGCCTTGGCATAACACCGACCCGGCAGACGCTCGATCAGCCAGATCAGGCGCTGTGCTCCGGTCTGATCGGCAAGGTGCAGGACACGTGCGCCATCGGGGGTTGGGATGATGCGCGGGATCAGCGCGCTGGGCGCCTTTTCCTGAATGTGATCCATCGCCTTGATTTGCAGGTCAACCAGCCAGTTCTCGCAATCGGGGCGCATCGCCTTCAGGACACACCCGTCGCCGGTGTCGGTTTCGGCAAGGAAGTTCAAATCATACTCGCCATCCAGCTGGCGAAGCTGGGCATCAATGCCCCAATGCGTCAACAGAACGTGTTTCCAATGGTCCATGTGCTGTCCTTCTCAAAGGGGTGGATTCGGCCCAAGCATGATGGGGCGATTGTTGCGCATTTTTAGGTGGAGTTGGCAACCGATGGGCGCGGTTTGATCAAAAGAATCCGATGAAATATTTTAGGGGGTTGCATCGCAAAATTTTATATGTCCAATACAACTGACCGTCGGTCATTAATGTGCACTTGGTTGACGTAACGTGAACAGTCACCAGCTAAAGGATCACGCGATGAAGCTATCTGTAAATGGTGTTTCCCATGAAGTTGATGTCGAAGAAGACATGCCGCTTCTTTGGGTTTTGAGGGACGAGTTGAAGCTGGATGGCCCGAAATACGGCTGCGGTGTCGCGGCCTGTGGGGCGTGTACGGTGCATGTGGATGGCGTGGCGGTGCGGTCGTGCCAAACTCTGGTCGGTGATGTGGATGGGCCGGTGACCACGATCGAGGGTCTGGGCAATCCAGACGAAATGCACGCGGTCCAGGCGGCTTGGTTGACACATCAGGTGGCGCAATGCGGGTACTGTCAGGGTGGACAGATGATGCAGGCTGCGGATTTGCTGACCAACAATCCCAACCCGACCGACGAAGACATCGATGATGCCATGTCCGGAAACTTGTGCCGCTGTGGCACCTATCCCCGTATTCGCGACGCGGTAAAAACCGCCGCTAAAAATCTGCAGGTGGTCTGAACCATGGGACGTATCGGAACAATTGCACGCCGCACCTTTCTTGTCGGTTCGGCAGCCATGCTGGGCGGCGTGGCCTTCGGTTACTACAAATACAAACAGCCCGTGGCCAATCCGCTGGAAGATGATCTGGCGCAGGGCGAAGCGGCGCTGACGCCTTATGTGTTGATCAACGCGGACGGGGTCACCTTGATCACGCCCCGCGCGGATAAAGGGCAGGGGGCCTATTCTGTCCAGGCGGCTTTGATCGCCGAGGAGTTGGATATCGAGCTGGACCAGATCAACGTTGATCCCGGCCCGCCGTCGCCCGCTTATTGGAACACGGCCCTCGCGGATGAAGGCGTGCCGTTCCCCTCGACCGATCGAGGTATGGCGGCTGAAACCATGCGTGGCTTCATGGGGGCTGTCATCAAGCTGATGGGCATGCAGATCACGGGCGGGTCGACCACCGTGCCAGATGGGTTCGAAAAACTCCGTGTGGCGGGGGCTGTAGCGCGTGAAACGCTGAAGGCCGCAGCGGCGGAAATGTCTGGCCTTGCGGTCACACAGCTGAAGACCCAACGCGGGGCGGTTGTCCTGCCTGACGGCAAACGTATTCCCTATGAGGCGCTGGCTGCCAAAGCGGCCGAAATCGATCCCGTGACAGATGTCACTCTGCGCCCCTCGACCCAATGGCGTTTGGTTGGCAAGCCAATGCAGCGCGTTGACATGGTGGCGAAATCAACCGGCACGCAGAGCTATGGCATCGACATGCGGATGGAGGGCATGGTGCATGCCGCCGTTCGCGTAAACCCCCGGAAGGGTGGCGAGGTGATCTCGTTCGATGCGTCCGAAGCTGAAGGCATGCGCGGGGTGCAGAAGGTCATTCCTGTGACAGGTGGCGTGGGCGTGATCGCCGACAACACCTGGCGCGCGTTTCAGGCGGTGGATGCGATTGAGGTCGAGTGGGGCGCCGCGCCTTATCCTGCCGAGCAGGCTGAACACTGGAAGGTTCTGGCCAACACGATTGACGCGGGCGACGCAGATGCAACGCCCCGCGATGACGGAGACGTGGACGGCGTCGCGACAACGGTCGAGGCCGAATTCCGTGCGCCCTATCTGGCCCACGCACCACTTGAGCCGATGAACGCCACCGTTCTGGTTGCCGACGACCGCGTTGACGTCTGGACCGGAAACCAGATCCCGCGCATGACGCAGGCCAGCGTTGCCAAGATGACGGGCGTCGATGTGGATGACGTGCACGTCCACATCCTGATGATGGGCGGCAGTTTCGGGCATCGTCTGGAAGACGAGGTGGTGAAACGCGCGACCGAACTGGCAATGGCCATGAAGGGCACGCCGGTCAAACTGACCTATAAGCGCGAGGAAGATACGCTTCAGGATTTCACCCGGCCCATCGCGCTGATGCGCGGGCGTGGGGCAGTGGCTGATGGCAAAGTTACCGCGATGGAGATCAAGGTCGCCTCGCCCTCGATCATGGACAGCCAGATGGTGGAACGGCAGGGCTTCCCGGTGCCGGGCCCCGATACCACAATCACTCAGGCTTTGTGGGATCAACCCTATGCGATCCCGAATTACCGCGTGACGGGATACCGCGCGCCGAAGCTTGGCCCGGTCAGCTCGTGGCGCTCGGTCGGGGCGTCACAGAACGGGTTTTTCCATGAGAACTTCCTGAATGCGCTTATTCACGCCGCCGGGGCCGACCCGGTCGAGGAACGCCTGCGCCTGATGACGGACGACCCGTCGCGCAAGGCCTTAGAAGCCGTGGCCGAGATGTCCAACTGGGGCGGAGAGCTTGCCCCCGGCAGAGCCCGCGGCGTCGCCTTCTGCCTGTCCTTCGGCACGCCCTGCGCACAGATCATCGAGATCACCAATGGCGAGGACGGCATCAAACTTGACAAGGTCTGGGTCGCTGCTGAAGTGGGTAAAGTGGTTGACCCGGTGAATTTTGAGAACCTCGTCGCAGGCGGCGTGATCTGGGGCCTTGGCCACGCGATCAACAGCCAGATCACCTATGCCGCCGGCATGGCCGAGCAAGAGAACTTCTGGGATTTCGAAGGGCTGCGGAACTATCAAGCGCCCGAGATCATCGTGCGTGGCATGGAGAACCGGGACTACGTGACCGGCGTCGGAGAACCGCCTGTTCCTCCCGCCGCGCCCGCCTTGGCCGAGGCGATCTTTCAGGCGACGGGGGAGAGGCCGACCGAGATGCCGTTTGGCGAGAGGTTTGGGTTTGTATAACCTTTGGTGCGCGGGTTTTTCCCGCGCACTTCTTTTTTAGGGTCCACTAGGCCGAGTACATCAGCGCTACATGATGGCCCGGTAAGCATCGGGGCCGTGAAAAACCTCAAGCTTGATTCCAGCCTTCTCGAACGCGTGTATGTCGATCTTTCTGGCGTTAAGAAGCACCAGGCTTTCATTCCCTGAATTGGTTCTGTTCAAGTAGATCGCGCCTAATCCTTTTGCATATATTCTCGCAAAGAATTCCTTGTCCGGAACGAAGTATCCGTTCCGCGCAAGAAAGAAGCTTGATGATGTCGTCAGGATGTCTCGTGCTGATTTAGCGTTAGGGCAGCTAAATAGAACAACCCTGCCCACAAATTGCATTTCTTGGTCGTGGAAAGGCCAAGTGGCACGTGCCTCATTCGATAGCACCTTCGATGCGATGAAATGTTGATCGCGCTCGGTGTCCTGCCATCCATCCTTCTTTAGCTTTGAAGCTATCACCTTTGATGCAGTCGCTGATCTGTTGGGAAGCTGAGTAAGCCATGCGGAAACAGCGATGGGATCGGTTGAGGTCGAGGAATATATTGCGTCAAGCACCTTCGTAAGCGAAGCATTTCCGGCCTCACTTCTGTTGACGAATGTGTATCTGTTCAACGGGAACTCCGAGCCTTCGTCACATGCAAGGATGCCGGTGCTTGTATTGCTTCGTACGTGGAGTTGTGAGTTTACGGAGATAGGCTCCTCAACGCCGCAGAATATCATTTGTATTCTTCCTGTTACCTGAGATTGGTCAGACACGCCGAGCGGCTCACCTCTTCTTCCCACGCCCAGCCCGCTGTCCCGGCTTCCCAGCCGTTGACCGCCCCTTCGCCTTCTGTGCTGCTTCTCCCGCCGCCTCAATCGCAGACTGACGCGCGAGCGGATCGTCCGCGACGGCCAGTTCCACGGCCTCCAGACGATGCACCTCGTCGCGCAAGCGGGCGGCTTCTTCGAACTCGAGGTTCTCGGCAGCTTTGCGCATCTCGGCTTTCAGGCCTTCCAGATGGGCCAGAAGGTTGTCGCCGACCATGGGTTTGTCGATGGTCGCCGTGACGCGGGACATGTCGGTGTCGCCGTCGTAAAGCCCAGCCAGAACGTCATCGACATTCTTTTTCACCGTTTCGGGCGTGATCCCGTGTTCGACGTTATAGGCATGTTGTTTCTCACGCCGCCGTTCGGTTTCCTTCAGTGCCCGCTCCATCGAGCCGGTGATGCGGTCGGCATACATGATGACGCGGCCCTCGGCGTTCCGTGCGGCGCGGCCGATGGTTTGGATCAGCGAAGTCTCAGAGCGCAAGAAGCCCTCTTTATCCGCGTCCAGAATGGCGACCAGCCCGCATTCCGGGATGTCCAAGCCTTCGCGCAGCAGGTTGATGCCGACCAGCACGTCGAACGCGCCAAGGCGCAGATCGCGCAGGATTTCGATCCGTTCAATCGTGTCGATGTCCGAGTGCATATAGCGCACGCGGATGCCCTGTTCGTGCAGGTATTCGGTCAGATCCTCGGCCATGCGTTTGGTCAGCGTCGTGACCAGCGTGCGCATGTTGTTGGCGGCAACTTTGCGGACCTCGTCCAACAGATCGTCGACCTGCATCTCAACGGGCCGAATTTCGACCTCGGGGTCCAGAAGACCGGTGGGGCGGATGACCTGTTCAGCGAAGACACCGCCGGTCTGTTCCAACTCCCAATTCGAGGGCGTGGCGGACACGAAGACCGATTGTGGGCGCATCGCGTCCCATTCCTCGAACTTCAGGGGGCGGTTGTCCATGCAGCTGGGCAGGCGGAACCCATGTTCGGCCAGCGTGAATTTACGCCGATAGTCGCCGCGATACATGCCACCGATCTGCGGCACCGAAACGTGGCTTTCATCCGCAAACACAATCGCATTGTCGGGGATGTATTCGAACAGCGTGGGGGGCGGTTCGCCCGGCGCACGGCCTGTCAGGTAACGCGAGTAGTTTTCGATCCCGTTGCAGAACCCGGCGGCTTCCAGCATTTCCAGATCGAACTTGGTGCGCTGCTCAAGACGCTGTGCTTCCAGCAGTTTGCCTTCGTCTTCGAACTGCTTCAGGCGCAAGGCAAGCTCTTGCTTGATGCTTTGAATGGCCTGTTTCAGCGTCGGAGTGGGCGTCACGTAGTGCGAGTTCGCGTAGATGCGTACCTTCTCTAGCGTGTCGGTCTTGGCGCCGGTCAGCGTATCAAACTCGGTGATGCTTTCCAGTTCCTCGCCAAAGAAGGAAAAACGCCAGCCGCGGTCTTCAAGGTGGCTTGGCCAGACCTCAAGGCTGTCTCCACGCACCCGGAACGATCCGCGCTGAAATGCGTTGTCGTTGCGCTTGTATTGCTGGGCGACCAGATCACGCATCATCGCACGCTGGTCGTATTCCTCGCCCACCGTGATGTCTTGCGTCATCGCGGTGTAAGTCTCGGGCGAGCCAATACCATAAATACAGGACACGGACGCCACGATGATCACGTCATCGCGTTCCAACAGAGCCCGCGTGGCCGAGTGGCGCATCCGGTCGATCTGTTCGTTGATCTGGCTTTCCTTCTCGATGAAGGTGTCGGACCGCGCGACATAGGCTTCGGGTTGGTAGTAGTCGTAGTAGCTGACAAAATACTCGACCGAGTTTTCAGGGAAGAACCCCTTCATCTCGCCGTAAAGCTGGGCGGCAAGGGTTTTGTTCGGGGCAAGGATGATCGCAGGGCGCTGGGTTTCCTCGATGATCTTGGCCATCGTGAAGGTCTTGCCGGTGCCGGTTGCGCCCAGCAGAACCTGATCGCGCTCGCCATTTTCAATACCGCTTTTCAGTTCGGCAATCGCCGTGGGCTGGTCGCCTGCGGGCTGAAATGGTGTGTGCATCACGAACGGTTTGCCGCCTTCCAGCTTAGGGCGGGCAACAGGGGCCATCGTCGGGTTGGTCAGCGGGCTGTGCGTGGTCGAGTCATGGGGCATGCGAATCTCTCCGTCCTCCAAGAATGGTCACTTTTTGTTCTTCTTCAAGTGCGTCTAACGCGGGATTAGCAAGAATCTCCCCATAATTGGTGAGTTGCAGTGTTAAGCGTTTTTTACGAGATTAGGCATATCCCGGAAATGTGTCCTGAGAACACATTCACTATTAGCAATCAGTGATTGAATCACATGATTGATATTTTGCGTATGCAGCAAAGCTGAATCTTCAATTAAGTATTTGTAAAGTAACAACGAAATTGGTGTGAAAACTCCAAAAAAATGCAATTGGAGGTGTATTTTACTCTTGCCGCAGTCCCGTCTCTGCGATAGCGTAATTAGGCAAGCAGCAGAACGGACTGCCGGTGTCGGCGATACACCCACCCCACCCCTCGCTCCCTCGCCGACCACCGGCAGTCTTCCTGCTCTTACTTCCTCGCCATACTCACGGACATTTTTTTGGATGAGATTCACGCAGAGTGATTGTTCTGCTGCTGCACATCCTTGATTCTGCCTTGAATTGCCTGTCCGCATGACGGATAACCATTTCAGTTTTGGAAGGAGATACCGAATGCGTGCTCGTATCTATCAACCCGCTCGGAATGCAATGTCGTCGGGTATGGGAAAGACCAAGGTTTGGGTTCTGGAATATGCGGCCGATGCAGCCCGCGAACTTGATCCCCTGATGGGTTGGACCGGATCGTCGGACACGCAAAGCCAGGTGCGCTTGAAGTTCCAAAGCAAAGAGGCCGCGCTGGACTATGCCAAGGAACACCGCATCGAGGCCACCGTTACCGAACCGCATAAGCGCAAACCGAATATCCGTACGGGCGGATACGGCGAGAACTTTGCCACCAACCGTCGCGGTCCCTGGACGCACTGAAACGCACCAGATGATCCTAAGAAACCCCGCCACGCCGCGGGGTTTTGTGTTTTTGGGTCTAGAGACTTAGGAAGCTACGCGCCGCCGCTTCGAACTCGCGCGGTTTTTCCGCATGAAGCCAGTGGCCCGCGCCGGGGATCTTGGCGTGCTTCGCCGCTGGAAACAGCGCTTTGATCGTCGGGCGGTGTTCGGGCAGGACATAATCCGAGTTTGCGCCGGCCAGAAACAGCGTTGGCCCGCCGAAGGATCCTGAAACGTCCGGGAACCCGACGATCTTGGCCATCTCGGCTTGCAAGGCATCCAGATTAAGCCGCCACTTCTGCTCTTTCACGTTCAGTGACTGAAGCAGAAACGCCCGGATGGAAGCGTCATCCAGTACCTGTGCCAGTTGGCGATCGGCGTCTCCTCGCGTGTTTACGAGGCCCAGATCAATCGTACGCATGGCTTCGATCATGGATTGCTGGCTGTGGCGATATGCGATGGGGGCGATATCGGCGACGAGAAGTTTGTTCACCAATGCCGCGTCCTGCAGCGCCAGTATCATCGAAGCTTTTCCGCCCATGGAATGCCCGATCACATCAGCCTGTCCGCCGATATGGCGGATCACCTGCGCAAGGTCTTCGGCCATGTCGTGATAGCTTTGTGTGTCAAACCACGGGCTCTCTCCGTGATTCCGCATGTCTACGGACACCACGCGTCGTTCACCCGACAGGCGTTTGGCGATAACGTTCCAGTTGCGCCCCGAGCCAAAAAGCCCGTGCACGATCAGGATAGGCGGGTGGGACATATCGTCCCCGAATGTCTGCATCGTAAGCATACGCTCTGATAGCGTGACAGGCGCTTGGATTGAACCCGGAATTGTCGACAAGCGGCTTTGGGCTTTCGGAAGCCCCATGGTTGAAGCTATGGTTGTGATAGTGGCGACCAGAAATATCGAGGATTGAGTTGGACATCGCGGCGCGCACAGATCGGCTTGCCCAGTTGCTTGAAGAGCGGCTGGACGTTCGCGGCAAGGGTTTTGACGTGAAGCTGCGCCGGGCAGGGCGCCTTCTGCCGCGCCATTTGCGTATGAAAGGGCAGTTGCTTGTTGATGCCACTGTCCGCGCTGATCATCCTAGGCTTCTGCGCCAGTTGGACGAGGCAGCGCTTGATTTGGCGGCTGCCGATCTGGAACGCTACCTGCTGAGCATTGACCCATGGGATCGCCGTAAGGGCATCGCGGTCAATGTCAGTGCGGGCCTGTTGTTTAACCTTCTGGTCTTGGCGCTTGTTGTCGTCGGGTTCTTGATGTGGCGCGGTTTGTTGTGATGACCCAATAAAAAACGCCCCCGTTTCCGGGGGCGCTTTGTCAGTCAAACCTGTTCCCGGTGGGATTACAGGTTCGGGTACAGCGGGAAGCGTGCGCAGAGCGTGGCCACTTTATCGCGGACCGAAGCTTCTACGTCTGCGTTGCCGTCGGCTCCGTTGGCCGCCAGACCGTCAACTACTTCGATGATCAGGTCAGCGATTTCGCGGAACTCGGCTTCACCAAAGCCGCGGGTGGTGCCAGCGGGCGTGCCCAGACGGATGCCCGATGTGACCATCGGCTTTTCTGGGTCAAACGGGATGCCGTTCTTGTTGCAGGTGATATGCGCACGACCAAGGGCTGCGTCCACGATGTTGCCGGTTACGCCTTTCGGGCGCAGGTCTACCAGCATCAGGTGGGTGTCGGTGCCGCCGGACACGATGTCCAGGCCACCTTTGATCAGCTGATCAGCCAAGGCTACAGCGTTCGCGCGTACTTGTTTCTGGTACTCTTTGAACTCAGGGCGCAGAGCTTCACCAAACGCAGCCGCTTTACCAGCAATCACGTGCATCAAGGGGCCACCCTGAATGCCGGGGAAAATGGCCGAGTTCACCTTCTTCGCGATATCCGCGTCGTTGGTCACGATCATGCCACCGCGCGGACCGCGCAGGGTTTTGTGGGTGGTCGTGGTGGCCACGTGGGCGTGCGGGAAGGGCGAGGGGTGCTCGCCAGCCGCGATCAGGCCTGCGATGTGAGCCATGTCGACCAAGAGGTAAGCGCCAACGCTATCGGCGATCTCGCGGAACTTGGCGAAGTCGATCTGACGCGGAATGGCGGAACCGCCGGCGATGATCATCTGGGGCTTGTGCTCGGTCGCCAGCGCCTGAATCTGGTCATAGTCGATCAGGCTGTCTTCGCGACGCACACCGTAGTGAACTGCGTTGAACCACTTGCCGGACTGGTTCGGACGTGCGCCGTGGGTCAGGTGACCACCAGCCGACAGGTCCATGCCCAGAATGGTGTCGCCGGGCTTGATCAGCGCCTGGAACACACCTTGGTTCGCCTGCGAACCCGAGTTCGGCTGAACGTTGGCGAATTCACAGCCAAACAGTTCCTTGGCGCGGTCGATGGCCAGGTTCTCGGCCACGTCTACGTACTGGCAACCGCCATAGTAACGACGTCCGGGATAGCCCTCGGCATATTTGTTGGTCAGAACCGAACCCTGAGCCTCCATTACGGCGGCAGAGACGATGTTCTCAGATGCAATCAGCTCGATCTCGTCGCGCTGACGGCCCAGCTCATTGGTGATCGAGCCCCACAGCTCGGGGTCACGGGTCGCGAGGGATTCGGTAAAGAAACCTTGGTCACGGGTGGCAGACATGCGCGTATTCCTTCAATTAAGGTCCGATTTGTGGATTTCCTATCGGAAACATTACCTGTCGCAAAGACCAGAAAGCGACGCGGCGACGGAAAGACGCGGCATTATCTGGTGATTTGTGGAAACATGTGATTGTTTCGGAAACGAAGACCGCCAATCGGGACATTTAGCATGAGTCGAAAAATCGCGTTCCTTGCCAGTGATACGACCATCGCGCAGGCAGCACTTGACGAACTGGTGTCGCGCTATGGGAATGTCGCTGAGGATCAGGCCGATATCATTGTCGCGTTGGGCGGGGATGGGTTCATGCTGCACACGTTGCACAGCACCCAGCATCTTCCGGCCCCGGTTTATGGCATGAATTGCGGTACGGTCGGGTTCTTGATGAACGAATACGCGCCTGACGGGCTGATCGACCGCCTGATCGTTGCGGAAGAAGAGGTCATCAACCCGCTGTCGATGCGGGCCGAAACGGCGAACGGCGCCGTGTACGAGGCGTTGGCCATCAACGAAGTCAGCTTGCTGCGTGCAGGCCCTCAGGCCGCGAAGCTTCAAATCAGCGTCGATGGGCGCGTGCGTCTGGACGAGCTGGTCTGCGACGGCGCGCTTCTGTGTACGCCTGCGGGTTCGACCGCTTACAACTATTCGGCCCACGGACCGATTCTGCCGATTGGGTCGGACGTGTTGGCGCTGACCGCGATGGCAGCGTTCCGTCCGCGTCGTTGGCGGGGGGCTTTGTTGCCGAAAAATGCTGTGGTGCGTTTTGATGTGCTGCAGCCCGACAAACGCCCCGTAATGGCCGATGCGGACAGCCGGTCCGTGCCGAACGTCGTATCGGTCGAGATCCGGTCTTGCGGGGATATCGCGCACCGCATCCTGTTCGACCCCGGACATGGGCTGGAAGAACGCCTGATCCGCGAACAGTTCGTCTAATAAAAAACGCCCCCGAAATCGGAGGCGTTTCTTTTTATCAGGTCGGGCTTAGTAGCCAAGCGAGGCCAGCGCCTCTTTGATCTCGTCCAGAATGGCTGGATCGTCGATGGTCGCGGGCATCTTGTATTCTTTGCCATCGGCAATCGACACCATGGTCGCGCGCAGGATCTTGCCCGAGCGTGTCTTGGGCAGGCGATCCACAACCACACACAGTTTGAAGGCGGCAACCGGGCCGATCTTCTCGCGAACCAGCTTGACGCATTCTGCGGTGATCTCTTCATCCGGGCGATCGGTACCAGCGTTCAGGCAGACCATGCCAAGCGGAAGTTGGCCTTTCAGCTGGTCGGTCACGCCGATCACGGCACATTCGGCCACATCGGGGTGCGAGGCCAGAACCTCTTCCATGCCGCCGGTCGACAGGCGGTGGCCCGCCACGTTGATCACGTCATCGGTGCGCGCCATGATGTAGACATAGCCGTCTTCATCAATATAGCCCGCGTCGCCAGTCTCGTAATAGCCGGGGAACGTGTTCAGATAGCTCGACTTAAAGCGCTCTTCCGCGTTCCAAAGGGTCGGCAGGGTGCCCGGGGGCAGGGGAAGCTTGATCGCAATCGCGCCCAGTTCGCCTGCGGGCATCGGGTGTCCGCCTTCGTCCAAGATCTGCACGTCAAAGCCGGGCATCGGAACCGAGGGCGAACCCAGTTTGATCGGCAGCTCTTCGATACCAATCGGGTTGGCGGCGATGGCGAAGCCGGTTTCGGTCTGCCACCAGTGGTCCACAACGGGCACTTTCAGCTGATCCTGCGCCCAGACGATGGTGTCGGGGTCGGCACGTTCACCGGCCAGATAAACCTGCTTCAGGCAGCTCAGGTCGTATTTCTTTACGAACTCGCCTTTGGGGTCTTCGCGTTTCACGGCGCGGAACGCAGTCGGGGCGGTGAAGAAGGATTTCACGTTGTGCTCGCTGATCACGCGCCAAAAGGTGCCCGCGTCCGGCGTGCCCACTGGCTTGCCTTCAAAGACGATGGTCGTGTTGCCGTGCACCAGCGGACCATAGGTAATGTACGAGTGCCCAACGACCCAACCTACATCAGAGGCTGCCCAGAACACATCGCCGGGATCGACATTGTACAGGTTCTTCATGGTCCAGTTCAAAGCGACAAGGTGCCCGCCGGTGTGGCGAATAACGCCTTTCGGCTGACCCGTGGTGCCCGAAGTGTAGAGGACATAGGCCGGGTGGTTGCCTTCGACCGGAACACAAGCGGCGGGGGCGGCGTTTGCTTCCATCTCGGCCCAGTCGAAATCGCGACCGTCGATCAGGTCGGCGATGTGTTCCTCGCGCTGAAGGATCAGGGTGAAGTCGGGCTTGTGCTCGGACAGATCAATGGCACCGTCCAGAAGCGGTTTGTAGGCTACGACGCGGCCGGGCTCCAACCCGCACGAGGCTGCAATGATCGCCTTGGGTTTTGCGTCGTCGATGCGCACGGCCAACTCGTTCGAGGCAAAGCCACCGAACACGACCGAGTGCACCGCGCCGATGCGCGTGACGGCCAGCATGGCGATGAGGGCTTCGGTGACCATCGGCATATAGATGATGACGCGGTCGCCTTTGGTCACACCTTTTTCGACCAGAGCACCGGCGACTTTCTCGACCCGGGATTTCAATTCGGCATAGGTGGTTTTCGACTGACGGCCTGTGATGGGGCTGTCATAGATGATGGCAACCTGATCGGCGCGCCCGTTTTCTACGTGGCGGTCGACTGCGTTGTAGCAGGTGTTGACCATCCCGTCCGAGAACCACTCATAGATCGGGGCGTTGCCGTCAAAGAGCGCCTTGGTGGGGGCCTTGTCCCAGCTAATGGCTTGGGCCGCGTCCATCCAGAACTTCTCTGGGTTCGATTGCCACGCCGCGTAAACGTCTTTGTATGCCATGGTGCACATCCTCCATTTTCCCTTGAGGAAAGTGTTACGCCGCTACGACCTATCCGGGCAAGAACCGTGTTGGACGTAGCGTCACATTATCGCGGAAAATTTGCAGGGCGGTGGAAAATCGCCTGCAAATTTTTGCAAACCCCATTGTTTTGAGGGATCTGAGTTTGAAAAAGGCGAGATTTGCAAAATTGCAAACCTCGCCTTGCAAAGTTTCGCAGGGAATCGTTTAGCCGTAATGTGCAACCGGTGTCCCGGCGATGGCGGACATGTTCAAAAGTCCACGCGCGGTGATCGAGGGCGTTACGATATGGGCGCGGTTGCCCATGCCCATCAGGATCGGACCGACCTCAAGCCCGCCACCTTTCACCTTCAGCGTGTTGCGCACTGCGCTGGCGGCGTCCGCGTTGGCAAAGACCAAGACGTTGGCGGGGCCGTCAAAGCGAGCACCGGGGAACAGGCGGCGACGCACCTCGGGATCCAACGCGGCGTCTACGTGCATTTCGCCCTCATAGGCAAAATCGCGCGGGGCAGCGTCCAAAATGTCGAGAGCACCACGCGCACGTGCACCGCTGTCTCCGCCGTGATTGCCGAATTGCGAATACGAGCACACTGCAATTTTCGGTTCGGCCCCGAAGCGGCGTACGTGGCGGGCCGCGGCGCAGACGGTTTCAGCGATTTGCTCGGCGTTGGGCGTGTTGTGCACATGGGTATCAGCGATAAACAGCGGGCCGTCCTGAAGGATCATCAGGCTCAGCGCTCCAACAGGGTGGAGTGCTTCATGGCCCAGGATCTGCTGGATATAATTCAAGTGCCACAGATATTGCCCGAATGTCCCAGCAATCAAACTGTCCGCATGGCCCAAATGCACCATGATGCCGCCGATGGCGGTGGTGTTCGTGCGCATGATGGCCTTGGCCAAATCAGGGGTCACGCCTTTGCGGGCCATCAACTCGTGATAGGCGCTCCAATAATCGCGATAACGGTCGTCGCGTTCGGGGTTTACGACCTCGAAATCGCGACCCGGCACGATCGACAGGCCAGCCCGTTCAGCGCGGAGGGCGATCACATCCGGACGCCCAATCAAAATCGGCGCGTCTGTGGTTTCTTCGATCATCGCATTGGCAGCCCGCAATACGCGCTCGTCCTCGCCTTCGGCAAAAACGATGCGGCGTTCGGCAGTCGCAGCAGCTTCGAAAACAGGGCGCATGATCAGCGCGGATTTGAAGACCGAGCCGTCCAGCTTCGCCTTGTAGGCCTCTAGATCTGCAACCGGGAGCGTCGCAACACCGCTGTCCATTGCGGCTTTAGCCACCGCACTGGCAACCACGCCCATTAGGCGCGGATCAAAGGGTTTGGGGATCAGATAGTCTTCGCCGAAGGTCAGTTGTTCGCCCTTATAGGCCGCAGCGGCTTCCGCCGAGGTCGTGGCGCGTGCCAGTGCTGCGATGCCTTCGATGCAGCCCAACTGCATGGCGTCGTTGATCTCGGTCGCGCCGACATCCAAGGCGCCCCGGAAGATGAAGGGGAAACACAGTACGTTGTTGACCTGATTGGGGAAATCCGAGCGGCCCGTGGCGATGATTGCATCAGGGGCGACCTTACGCACTTCGTCGGGCATGATTTCGGGTGTCGGGTTGGCAAGGGCAAACACGATCGGGCGGTCGGCCATCTTGGCGACCATCTCGGGCTTCAGAACACCGGGACCGGACAGGCCAAGGAACAGATCCGCGCCTTCAATCACGTCGTTCAGGCTGGCTGGGCTGTCACCCTGCGCATAGTCCGCCTTCTGAGGCGTCATCTCTTTTTCGCGGCCCTCATAGACCAGACCTTCGATGTCGCAGAGCCAGACATTCTCGCGCTTAACGCCTAGCTTCAGAAGCATGTTCAGGCAGGCAATACCAGCAGCCCCACCACCGGTCGAAACGACCTTGATATTCTCGAAGGATTTGCCCGTCACTTTCAGCGCATTGGTGGCTGCAGCCCCGACCACGATTGCGGTTCCGTGCTGATCGTCGTGAAAGACGGGAATGTTCATCCGCTCGCGGCAAATTTGTTCAACGATAAAACAATCGGGTGCTTTGATGTCTTCTAGATTAATCGCGCCAAAGCTGGGCTCCATCGCGCAAACGATCTCGGCCAGCTTTTCAGGATCAGATTCGTTAAGCTCGATATCGAAGCAGTCGATATTGGCAAACTTCTTAAAGAGAACCGCCTTGCCTTCCATCACAGGCTTTGAGGCCAGGGCCCCAATGTTGCCCAGCCCCAATACGGCTGACCCATTAGAGACAACGGCGACTAGATTGCCGCGCGCCGTGTAACGGCTTGCCAAAGAAGGATCTTTTGCGATTTCGACGCAGGCTTCAGCCACGCCGGGAGAATAGGCAAGGCTTAGGTCTCGCCCGTTCGCCATCGGCTTTGTCGCGCGGATCTCAAGCTTTCCGGGCTGTGGAAATTCGTGATAATCCAACGCGCGTTTGCGCAGATAGCTGTCTTCGGACATCGAGGCCTCCCAAGGCTTAGCGTGGATAGTTTAACCTTAAACTACCTTCCCTCCATCACTCCGATACACCAGTGACGCAAGGGCAATCAAGTCTGCATTGTGTACATTAGCATGGCATTCCCTTGCGACCAGCCCCTTGATGCACGGATTGCGCTTGCATCCGAGAATGCAGAGGTTCAGGGTTGCTGGATAGATTTTTTTGCAGGAGCGGATCATGTCGCTGTTGGAAGCTGCCAAGGCCGTGCGTGAAAACGCGCATGCCCCATATTCAAACTTCAAGGTCGGCGCGGCGCTACGCACAAGCGCGGGCGTTGTGCATGTCGGATGTAATGTCGAGAATATCGCCTATCCGGAAGGCACTTGCGCAGAAGCGGGCGCAATCGCTGCCATGTGTGCGTCGGGCGAGCGCGAAATCGCCGAGGCATTGGTGATCGCAGACGCCCCCCTGCCAGTGACGCCGTGCGGCGGGTGTCGTCAAAAACTGGCCGAGTTTTCCGGCCCTGATGTGAAAATCACCATGATGACAATGGGGGGCGAAAGCCTGACCATGACCATGGCCGAACTTCTGCCCGGCGCTTTCGGAGCGGCGCATATGGAGAACACATGACCCGCGCTTTCGTGATTGTGTTGGATAGCGTCGGCTGCGGCGGAGCCCCTGACGCGCACAAATTTTTCAACAACAAGACCGTGCCTGACACCGGGGCAAACACGTTGGCCCATATTGCACAGGCCTGCGCTGATGGGGATGCAGAGGACGGACGTTCGGGTCCGCTGTCCATGCCAAGTCTGGATGGGCTTGGGCTGGGCGCCGCGATCCGCTTGGCTTCGGGCGATGAAACTCCGGGTATGACGGCGACGCCTACCGGGCTTTGGGGTGCGGCGGAAGAAGTCTCGCCGGGCAAAGATACACCCACCGGGCATTGGGAAATCGCTGGGGTGCCCTTGCCGTGGGATTGGGGGTATTTCCCCGACACTGTTCCGGCTTTCCCGGCAGACGTGACGGCGGCCATCTGCAGGGCTGCGGGCGTGGACGGCATTCTGGGCGACAAACATGCCTCGGGCACTGTCATTTTGAACGAGCTGGGAGCCGAGCACATTCGTACCGGACTTCCTATTGTTTACACATCGGTCGACAGCGTCATACAGATCGCCGCACATGAAGAGCATTTTGGCCTCGAACGGCTTTACGCCTTGTGTGAAGCCATCGCGCCGATGGTGCATGACATGCGTATTGGTCGCGTCATCGCGCGCCCCTTCCTTGGCTCCGAGGCCGAAGGGTTTACGCGCACTACCAACCGCCGCGATTACGCCATGACCCCGCCCGAACCCACGCTGTGCGATTGGGTGACAGATGCGGGTGGCAAGGTTCATGCCATTGGAAAGATAGGAGATATTTTTGCACATCGCGGAATCTCGTCCGTTCAGAAGGGGGCTGATGCGGATTTGATGGAGTATCTGCTGGCGTCATTCGACAGTGCGCAGGACGGTGATCTGGTTTTTGCCAATTTCGTCGAGTTCGACACGAAGTATGGCCACCGTCGCGATATCGCGGGCTATGCCAGCGCGTTAGAGTGGTTCGACAGTCAGGTTCCGCGCGTCCTAAAGAAAATGCGAGACGGTGATCTGGTGCTGTTCACTGCAGACCACGGCAATGATCCCAGCTGGGTTGGCACTGACCACACGCGGGAACGTGTGCCGGTGGTTGCCGCTGGGCTTGGTGCTTGCGAAATTGGGCAAGTCGGGTTCTCGGATATTGGCGCGTCGGTCGCGGCGCATCTGGGACTAAAGAATCGCGGGGCAGGGAGGTCGTTTCTATGAGTTTCAAAGATCTGTCGAAGGTCGAGTTGCACTTGCATATCGAAGGCGGGGCTCCGCCCGATTTTATCCGGTCTCTGGCCAAGGAAAAATCCGTCGATCTGTCGGGAATTTTCACCGATGACGGTGGTTACGCGTATCGCGACTTCTGGCATTTCCTTGAGGTTTACGAGGCCGCAACCTCGGTCCTGACTGGACCAGAGGAGTTTCACCGCCTGACCAAGGCCGTGCTAGAGGCTTGTGCGGAAAAAGGTGTGGTCTATGCCGAAACCTTCCTGTCGCCGGATTTCTGCGGTGGGCGCGATGTGGTGGCGTGGAAGGACTATCTTGCTGCCATTCAGGACGCCGCCGCCGAGGCCGAGCGCGATATGGGCATCACGCTGCGCGGTATCGTCACCTGCATCCGACATTTTGGCCCTGAACTGGCCCGCGAAGCCGCGATGTGCGCGCAGGAAACGGTGGGTGATTTCATCACAGGCTTTGGCATGGGGGGGGACGAAAAGTCCGGCACCCAGGGCGATTTCGCCTATGCGTACGACATGGCCCGCGAAGCAGGCCTACGCCTGACCACCCATGCAGGTGAATGGAACGGCCCGGAAGAGGTGCGCGCCGCGCTTGATGATTTGAAGGTCGAACGCATTGGCCACGGTGTGCGCGCGATCGAGGATCTGGCGCTGGTTGAGCGGCTGGCTGAGGACGGCGTGACGCTTGAAGTCTGCCCCGGTTCGAACGTGTTTCTAGGGGTGTATCCTGACCTTGCCGCCCACCCCATCGCAAAACTGCGTGAGCGCGGGGTCAAGGTGACCGTATCGACCGACGATCCCCCGTTCTTCCGCACGGACATGAACAAGGAATACGAAGACCTGTCGCGCCAGTTCGGCTGGACGGCAGAGGACTTTCGCGATTTGAACTTGGTTGCCATTGACGCGGCTTTCTGCGACGACGCGACCCGCACCCGCATCCGCAAAGAATTGGAGACGCAAGATGTATGATCACCTGACCGTTGTTGATCACCCCCTGATCCAGCACAAGCTGACTTTGATGCGGGATGAAGCCACGCCGACCAGCCTGTTTCGCCAGCTGCTGCGCGAGATCAGCCAGCTTTTGGCTTATGAGATCACCCGCGAACTGCCGATGACCACGAAAACCATCACCACGCCGATGCAGGACATGGACGCGCCGACCCTTGCAGGCCGCAAACTGGCGCTTGTGTCGATCTTGCGCGCAGGCAACGGCCTTCTGGATGGGGTGCTAGAGCTGATCCCCTCGGCGCGCGTGGGTTTTGTCGGTCTGTATCGTGACGAAGAAACGCTGGAGCCGGTGGAGTATTACTTCAAGGTTCCCGAGCATATGGACGAACGTCTGGTGATTGCGGTGGACCCGATGCTGGCCACCGGCAACAGCTCGGTTGCGGCAATTGATATGCTGAAAAAATCGGGTGCGAAAAACATCCGTTTCCTGTGCCTTCTGGCTGCACCAGAAGGTGTTGCACGCATGAAAGAAGCCCACCCCGATGTGCCGATCATTACAGCCGCGCTGGATGAGAAGCTGAATGAAAAGGGCTATATCGTTCCGGGGCTGGGTGACGCGGGCGACCGGATGTTCGGCACGAAGTAAAGATACAAGGCTTATGCCTGACAAAGGGCGCCCGTCTGGCAATCAGATGGGCGCCCTTTTCTATTCGCCGCAGACACCTTGCAGCCTGACCCAGTCGTCGTCAGACAACAGTTCTCTGGCGCTGGCTTCGGGAACCGGATCTGCTTCGATCAGTCCGAGAGTTGTTTCGCCAGTTAGGTCCAATGCATAGGCATAAGGCTTGACGCTGATGCCCTGTGCCTCAAATCGCTTCAGAAGCGCTGTGGCTGGCAGGTCAGATTGCGGTGCGATCAGAAGATCTTCGGCGTATTGATCAATCGCGATGTCCGGCATGTCGCCGGTTGTCAAAAGCTGTACCGTCCCGCGAAGGCCTACATGGTCAAGAAGTGGCAAAAGCGGATCTGTCATATCTCGACGCAATTCTTCGGCCAAAAGAAAGCCGGCCAAGACGTCCGGATGTTCGAAATCTTCAATCAGGGCGCGGTTTAGAAGCGTGATGTTGCCCGGAAGATGCTTGGCAGTTTGAACGCCGCTGGACAGAACTACGACGCGCAAATTTGGATTTCCGGTCGTTGTTCGGGCCATTTGCGTTAAAACCAAACGCCCCTCGCGGCCACGGCATTCCTGCCCGGTGATACGTCCGATCCGCGTCAGGATTTGCTGCCCGATGGCTGCGCGCGTTGGCTCGGGCACAACGGACACCGTATAGCTGCGTAGCGCGCCGGGCAGCCAGAAGACGGCCAGCAACAGCAACGACACCAGCACCCCTGCAGTCACCCAGTGGCGCAGTCGACCGGGATGGGGGCGACGACGTTCGATCAGCTTGCGCACCTTTTCCAGCGCGCGGATCATCTCGTCATCCTCGGTCTCAAGCTCTTCCGTGGCATCATCGCCGGGGCGGAAGATGGCTGGACGTTCGCCGGGATTGACGCGCTGGATTGCCGGCAGGGACCAATGGTTCAACACGTTCTCGCGCATGTCCGAGATCGTCAGCGTTGCATCCCCAAGAGACAACAGGACATCCAGCCTTTGCGCCCCCTCTTCGGGGCGCCAAAGGGCAGTGGCCTCAAGCCGGTCATATTTGGTTAGGGCCGTCATGTTCGGACGGGGCTTTCTGCTCGTTCTTAATTGAACGCAGAATAGCGCCAACCAACCCGCCCGGCAATCGGAACCGCCTTAGTCGTCAGAACGCGCCCAGTCACGCAGCTGAAATTTCTGAATTTTCCCAGTCGAGGTTTTGGGAAGCTCGCAGAATTCGATCCGCTTCGGGGTTTTGAACCCGGCCAAACGTTCGCGGGTAAAGGCGATCAGCTCTTCTTCGCTGACATCACTTCCGTCTTTCAGCTCGACATAGGCGCAGGGGATCTCGCCCCATTTGTCGTCGGGCTTTGCGACCACAGCGCAGAGGCTTACGGCGGGGTGGTGCATCAACACGCCTTCGACCTCGACCGAGCTGACGTTTTCGCCACCCGAAATGATGATGTCCTTCGAGCGGTCTGTGATCTTGATGTACCCGTCCGGCGTTTGATAGGCGACGTCGCCCGAATGGAAGTATCCGCCCTGAAACGCCTCTGCCGTGGCCTCGGGGTTCTTCAGATAGCCTTTCATGACCGAGTTGCCGCGGATCATGATCTCGCCCGTGGTTTCGCCATCCATGGGGACCTGCGCCATGGTCTCGTCCAGTACAGTGATGTCCTCCATCTGAGGGAAGGCAACACCCGTGCGGGCCTTGATCGCAGCGCGGTCGTCCTGTGGCAGCCCGTCCCATTCGGGCCCGTTCCACAGGCATTCTGTCACGTGACCATAGGTTTCTGTCAGGCCATAGACCTGCGTGACGTTAAAGCCTAGCGGCTCGATGGCGGCCAAGGTCGCGGCAGCGGGGGGCGCACCTGCGGTGAAGACTTCGACCACGTGGTCAAAGTCGCGGCGGTGTTCGTCAGGGGCGTTTACGATCATGTTCAGCACGATCGGTGCACCGCCAAAATGGGTCACGCCCTCATCCGCGATGGCATCGTAAACTGCTTTGGCAGTGATGGTGCGACAGCACACAACCGTACCGCCCAGCACTGGCATCATCCAAGTGTGATTCCAGTTATTGCAGTGAAACAGCGGCACGATGGTCAGGTAGCGTGGGTACAGCTGCATGTTCCAGCTGATCGGCGTGCCCATCGTCATCAGATAGGCGCCGCGATGGTGATAGACCACACCCTTGGGGCGTCCGGTGGTGCCCGAGGTATAGTTCAGCGCAAGGCTTTCCCATTCGTCCTTTGGCATGATCCAGTCGAAGCTAGGGTCTCCGCTTTCCAACAGATCTTCGTATTCAGGATAGCGACCGGTGGCCGGGAAACCCGCGTCCGGGGCCGCGACCTCGATGATCTCGGGCTGCGGCACGCCGTCTTTCGACATCAGCTCGCAGGCGGCTTCGGCCAAGGTCAGAAGTTCGGTGTCGACCAGAACCGCCTTGGCGGCTCCATGCCCAAAGATATAGGCGACCGTGTCGACGTCCAATCGGGTGTTGATCGTGTTCAGAACAGCACCACAGGCGGGAATGCCGAAGCTGGCTTCGACATGGGCCAGAGTGTTGTGCAACAGCGTTCCGACGACGTCTCCGGGCTGTATCCCGCGCGCCGCCAAGGCCGAGGCCAACCGGCTGACCCGCCCATGATAGTCGCGATACGTCAGTCGACGATCACCCTCAATCACGGCCTCGCGGTTGGGAAATACCTTTGCGGCACGTTGTAGATGTGAAAGCGGGCTTAACGGCACAAAGTTTGCCGCACATTTATCCAGCCCGCGTTCGTCTGCCATCCAACCCATTCTCACTCCTCCCAAAGCGATGTGTTTTCTTAACCTGTGTCGTTTTCCGAGTGGACCCCAGTGTACCCCCTGTGGTCAATGGCTCTGAGAGGCTTTTCGGATAAGGAAAACGACATGTCGGCAGACAGGCCATTGGCAGCGGCAGGATTTATCTTTGCCGCCATGTTCTTCCTGGGGTTCTTTGACAACCTTGTCCGACAGATCGCGCCCGAGCTTGGGCTGTGGCAGTTCCACTTGATGCGGACGGTGATGGCCTTTGGGCTGTTTGCGCTGATGTCTCTGTCGGACCGTGTTCGGTTGCGCCCGATTCGGGCGTGGGCGGTGATGGTGCGCGGAGGTCTGGCTGCCCTTGCGATGCTGTTTTACTTCGGCGGATTGGGCTTTCTGCCTGTGGGGCAGGTGGCCTCGGGGCTGTTCACAGCACCCATCTGGGTGATGCTGATCTCGGCCCTGTTCTTTGGAAAACCCATTGGGTTCACGCGGATGGGGGCGGCCCTTGTGGGCTTCGTCGGTGTGGTGATCGTACTGGACCCATTTAGCGAAGGCATCCGCCCTGCGGTCGTTGTCCCAATGGCGGCGGGGTTCTTCTATGCGTTGGGGGCCATCGCGACGCGCCAATGGTGCGAGGGGGAATCAGCGCTGTCCATGCTGGCGGCTTTCTTCCTGTGCTTGGGCGTGTTTGGTGCGATTGGCACGGTCATCATGACCGTCTGGCCGCACGAGGTTCCTTTGGGCGCGGATGGGTTCATCCTGCGCGGTGTCGTTTGGCCCAGCGGTTGGGCGCTGTTCATCACCTTCTTGCAAGCGATCGGTTCGATTTTAGGAGTCGGGCTGTTGTTCCGCGGCTATCAGTTGGGCGATCCGGCACAGGTGGCGATCTATGAATACTCGCTTCTGGGATTTGCGGCGGCGTGGAGCTTCGTCCTTTACGGCGACCGATTGGGCCCGAGCGCGGTTTTGGGCATGGTGCTGATCGTGGTGTCGGGCGTTGTCATCACGCTGCGGACACGCGAAAGCTAAGCGGATACACCACAGAAAAACGGCCCGGAATATCCGGGCCGTTTGATCGTTTGAGTGTTGGGATCAGGCGGCGTCTTGCGCACTGTCGAAGCGGCCATAGAACGTGTCGCCCTTGTCGGCCAGATCGCGCAGCAGAGCAGGCGTTGTGAAGCGCGCACCGTGAGCGTCGGTCAGGCTGTCGCAGATCTCGACCGCTTTGCCTGCGCCGATCATGTCCAGCCAGCTGAACGGACCGCCCGACCACGGGGCAAAGCCCCACGCCAGGATCGCACCCACATCACCTTCGCGGATGTCTTCCAACACGCCTTCCTCCAACGCGCGGACAGCTTCCAGAACCTGGCTCATCATCAGGCGATGCTTCACCTCGGTCAGATCAGGCTGATCGTCCGCCAGCGGGAACTTGTCGCCAAGACCTTCCCACAGACCGGTTCGTTTGCCCTTTTCGTCGTAGTTATAGAAGCCTGCGTTCGACTTGCGGCCCAGTCGACCTTCGTCCGCCATCCAGAAGATGATGTCGTCGACGGCTGCGTCAGGATAATCGTCACCCATGGCCGCTTTCGTGGCCTTGGCGATCTTCACACCCAGATCGATCGAGGTCTCATCGACCAGTTGCAGCGGTCCCACCGGGAAGCCCAGAAGTTTCGCAGCGCCTTCAACCAGAGCAGGCGATACGCCTTCACCAACCATGCGCATGCCTTCGTTGATGTAAGGAATGATGCAGCGGTTGCAGTAGAAGAAACGCGCGTCGTTCACCACGATCGGCGTCTTGCGGATCTGGCGCACATAGTCGAGCGCCTTGGCCACGGCACGGCCGCCGGTTTCTTTGCCTTTGATGATCTCGACCAGCATCATGCGTTCAACCGGCGAGAAGAAGTGGATGCCGATGAACTGGTCGGGGCGTTCAGACGCCTTTGCCAGTTCGGTGATCGGCAGGGTCGAGGTGTTGGTGGCATAGATGCAATCGGGGCCAACTACGGCCTCGACCTTCTTGGTCATCTCGGCTTTGACGCCAACATCTTCAAAGACCGCTTCGATGATCAGGTCAGCACCTTTCAGTGCTTCCAGATCGGTTGTCGCGGTGATCGCTGACAGCACGGCCTCTTTCTTCTCGGGCGTGGCTTTCTTGCGGGCGATGCCTTTGTCCAGATAGCCTTCCGAGTACGCCTTGCCGCGATCGGCAGCCTCTTGCGTCTGGTCGATCAGAACAACTTCCATACCGGCCATGGCGGACACCAACGCGATGCCAGCGCCCATCATGCCTGCACCCAGAACGCCGACCTTCTTGACCGACTGGTCATCGACGTCCTTGGGACGTACGGCGCCTTTTTCCAAGGCCTGCTTGTTGATGAAGAGCGAGCGGATCATCGCGCTTGAGGACGGGTTCATCAGCACGTTCACGAACCAGCGGCATTCCACGCGCAGGGCGTCGTCGAACGGCACCATTGCGCCTTCATAGACTGCTGCCAGAAGCGCCTTCGCTGCGGGGTAAACGCCGTTGGTCTTGCCGTGGATCATCGCGGCCGCACCCACGAAGGTCTGGAAGCCAGCCGGGTGATAGGGGGCGCCACCGGGCATTTTATAGCCCTTGGCATCCCACGGTTTCACGATGTCCGCGTCGGTCGCGTTCAGTACCCACTCTTTCGCGCGGGCTTGCAGTTCGTCTGCGGGAACAACGTCGTCGATCAGGCCAGCGGCTTTCGCTTTGGCCGGGGCCACGGTCTTGCCTTCCAACAGGAACGGTGCTGCTGCCATCGCCCCCATTTTGCGCGCAAGGCGCGTGGTGCCGCCTGCGCCCGGGAAAATGCCCACAAGTATTTCCGGCAGGCCGATCTTGGCCTTAGGATTGTCTGCCGCGATGATGCGGTGACAGGCCAGCGGGATTTCCAGACCGATGCCCATGGCGATGCCGGGCAAGGCGGCGACGATCGGTTTGCCGCCTTTGTTGGTCTTGGGGTCCATGCCGGCGCGCTCGATTTTGCGCAGACCGTGGTGCATCGACATGATGCCGTCGAACAAGCCCTGAGCGGGGTTGTCGCCAGCGCTTTCTTTCATTTTCGCGATGACATTCAGGTCCATGCCGCCGGCAAAATCTTTTTTACCCGAGGTGATGATTACGCCTTTCACGGCGTCGTCTGCCAAAGCGGTGTCGACATGGGCGTCCAGCTCTTGCATGCCCTCCATCGACAGAACGTTCATCGACTTGCCGGGCACGTCCCAGCAAATTGTGGCGACGCCATCGGCGTCAACGGAATAGTTGAAATCAGCCATTGTTACGTCTTCCTCTTACACGCGTTCCAGAATGGTGGCAGCACCCATGCCCGAGCCGATGCAGAGCGTGGCCAGACCGGTTTCTTTATCCGTGCGCTCCATTTCGTCCAGCAGAGCGCTGAGGATCATGGCGCCAGTGCCGCCCAGCGGGTGGCCCATGGCAATCGCGCCGCCGTTGACGTTCACCTTGTTGGTGTCGGCGTCAAAGGCTTGGATGAAGCGCAGCACGACAGATGCGAAGGCTTCGTTGACTTCGAACAGGTCGATGTCGCTGATGCTCATCCCGGCGGCTTGCAGCACACGTTCGGTTGCAGGAACCGGACCGGTCAGCATGATGGTCGGATCGGTGCCCACTTTCGAGGTCGCCTTGATGCGCGCACGCGGCTTGATGCCGTGACGCTCGCCGAACTCTTTGTTGCCAATCAGGATGGCCGCAGAACCATCTGCGATGCCGGACGAGTTACCAGCGTGGTGCACGTGGTTGATGCGCTCAAGATGCGGGTATTTCAGCAGAGCCACTGCATCGAAACCGGGCATGGCTTCGCCCATCACCTTGAAGGACGGGTTCAGGCCGCCCAGTGTCTGCATGGTGGTTTCGCGGATCATCTCGTCTTCGGCCATGACGGTCAGGCCGTTTTGATCGGTCACAGGGATGATCGACTTGAAACGACCGTCGGCACGGGCCGCAGCAGCGCGTTTCTGGCTTTCGACGGCATAGGCGTCGCAGTCATCGCGGCTGAAACCATACTCGGTCGCAATGATGTCGGCCGAGATGCCTTGCGGCACGAAATAGGCTTTCATGGCCAGATGCGGGTCTGCGGCAATCGCGCCGCCATCCATGCCCATCGGCACGCGGCTCATGCTTTCCACACCACCAGCGATGTAAGCGTCACCAGCACCACCGCGCACTTGGTTGGCGGCCATGTTCACAGCTTCCAGACCCGAGGCGCAGAACCGGTTGATGGACACACCCGGAATGCGTTCGTCCAGATCGGAATACAGCACAGCCGAGCGCGCAAGGCAGGCCCCTTGTTCGCCCACTTGGGTCACGTTGCCCCAGATCACGTCTTCGACGGCGTGACCGTCCAGATTGTTGCGGGTTTTCAGCGCGTTCAGCGCGACAGCGGATAGGCGCACCGAGGTCATCTCGTGCAGGGTGCCGTCTTTTTTGCCTTTGCCACGCGGGGTGCGCACGGCGTCATAGATATAGGCGTCGTTCATCGTTGATCCTTTCGAAATCATGCGCGGTCGGCGGGCGATCCGGGCATCAGGTCATAGGGGTGTTTCCAGCCAGGCGTCTCGGAAATGCGAGTTAGCCAAGCGTCAATTGCGGGCCATTCGGCGCGGTCGAAGCCGAAGGGTTCAGGGTAGAAAAGGTAACCACAGCACGAGATGTCAGCGATGGTAAGCTGATCACCGACCAGCCAGTCGCGGGTCGAAAGCTCGGCTTCCAGCGTTTTGTAAGCGCCCTTCAGGCGGCCTTGGTTGAAGGCGATCACCTCGGCTGGGCGTTTGTCTTCGGGCAGGAAATTCATCAGGAAACGGGTCACGCCAGCCATCGAGGACATTTTGTGGTTGTCCCAAAACTGCCAGCGCAAGATCTCGCGGCGTTCGGCCGCGCTGCGCCCGCCCAACTTGCCGGATTTCGACGAGATGTAATCCTGCATGACGCCGGATTGCGTCATGGTGATGTCACCATCCACCATGACCGGGACTTCTCCCATCGGGTTGAGGGCACGGAATTCTGGGCTGCGGGTTTCGCCACCGAAGAAATCAACAAAGACCGGTTCCCATTCCAGCCCGGACAGTTCCAGTGCCAAGGCGGCCTTATAGGCGTTTCCACTTTCTCCGAAGCAGTAAAGTTTGATGGTCATGGCGGCCTCCCCGGCGCTTTGTTGTTTTGACCTGTGCGCCCGTGGCTAAGATAGCTTGGGGCGCACAGAATTGTATCAGCGGGTCGAGGTCAGAACCGGTCTGCCTCCAGCGCCATTACCGTGTCCGCGCCGCTTTCGATGCGTGCAAGATGCATCGACGTGGCGGGCAGGCGGCGTGCCATATAGTAGCGCGCGGTGGTCAGTTTGGTCTCATAGAACGTCGCGTCGCCTTCTCCGGTTGCCAGTGCGTCCAGTGCCGCACGGGCCTGACGGGCCCACATGAAGCCAAGGCAGACATGACCAAAGAGGTGCATGAAGTCATACGATCCGGACAGTGCGTTGTTGGGATTCTTCGCGGCAGATTGCATGAAATACATCGCCGACGCCTGCAGGTGCTTAGACGCGGTTTTCAGCGGTTCGATGAAATCGGTCATCGCCTCGTCTTCGCTCTGGTCCTTGCAGTAGTCCTTGATCATCTCGAAGAACGCCATAATCGGCTTACCACCATCGGCAGCCAGTTTACGGCCCACAAGGTCCAGCGCCTGAACGCCGTTGGCACCTTCATAGATTTGGGTGATGCGGGCATCGCGGGTGAACTGGCTCATGCCGTGTTCTTCGATATAGCCGTGGCCGCCATAAACCTGCTGTGCCAGCACAGTCATGTCGTAACCCTGATCGGTTAGGAAACCTTTCAGAACCGGGGTCATCAGGCTGATCAGCCCATCGGCGTCCTTGTCCTCGGAACGATGCGCTTGGTCGATCAGCTGTGCGCCCCACAGAAGGAACGCCCGCGCGCCTTCACAGAAGCTTTTCTGATCCATCAGCGAGCGGCGAATGTCCGGGTGCACGATCAGCGGATCGGCAGGGCCGTCGGGGTTCTTGGTGCCCGTCACGTCGCGCCCCTGCAGGCGGTCCTTGGCATAGATCACGGCGTTCTGATACGCGGCTTCCGCCTGTGCCAGACCTTGCATGGCTACGCCCAGACGCGCTTCGTTCATCATTGTGAACATGGCGCGCATGCCCTTGTGCATGTCACCCAGCAAGAAGCCCGTCGCCTCGTCATAGTTCATGACACAGGTCGAGTTTCCGTGGATGCCCATCTTCTTCTCGATATTGCCAACCGATACGCCGTTGCGCGACCCGACCGAGCCGTCGTCGTTCACGTTGAACTTCGGTACGATGAACAGAGACACGCCCTTGATGCCCTCGGGGCCGCCAGGGATCTTCGCCAACACAAGGTGAATGACGTTGTCCGACATGTCGTGGTCACCAGCCGAGATAAAGATCTTCTGGCCCGAAACTTTGTACGAGCCATCGTCCTGCGGTTCGGCTTTGGTGCGCATGAGACCCAGATCGGTGCCGCAATGCGGTTCCGTCAGGTTCATGGTGCCGGTCCATTCGCAGCTGACCATCTTGGGCAGATAGGTCGCCTTCTGTTCGTCCGTGCCATGCGCCAAAATAGCCGAGGCCGCCCCGTGGGTCAGACCCTGATACATGGTGAAGGCTTGGTTCGCGGCGGAAAACATTTCACCCACTGCAGTACCCAGCAGAACCGGCATGTTCTGGCCGCCGAATTCTTCAGGCATATCCAGACCAGTCCAGCCGCCTTCTTTCATCTGCTCGAATGCGCCTTTGAAGCCGGTGGGCGTGTAGACGACGCCGTTCTCAAGCCGACAGCCTTCCTGATCGCCCACGACATTCAGCGGGGTCAGTACCTCGCTTGCGACCTTGCCAGCTTCTTCCAGCACAGCGCTGGTAAAGTCACGTTCAAGGTCGGCATAACCGGGAATGTCCGATTGATCGGCCTTCAGCACATCGTGCAGTAGGAAGGCCATGTCTTGCGTGGGCGCGATATAGCTTGGCATGTCGAGCGTCCTTTGTCTGGTTTAACTGTCTTCGTCGAAAGAGGCGATTGTCTTTTCCGCCCATCCAATTTGTTCAGTCAGATCAGAGATTGCGTCGTCCAGTTCGTCACGCTTCTGCTTAAGGCCCTCAAGGTGCCGTCGAGCGGCTTCTGTACTGCGAACCAGCTGCGTTTGCTGCTGATCGCCCATGTCGTACATATCCAAAAGCTGGCGGATCTCCTCCAGAGCAAAGCCAAAGCGCTTGCCGCGCAGGATCAATTTCAGGCGCGCGCGGTCACGTTTGGTGAACAGGCGCTTCTGGCCTTCCCGGATCGGGGAAAGCAGCTCCTTGGCTTCGTAAAAGCGTAGCGTTCGTGCGGTGACGTCGAACGCATCGCACATCTGGCGGATGGTCATAAGGTCGTCGGTCATTTGATACTCCATTCCTTTCCGACGCTGGTCGATGATCTAACCAGGTCTATCTACTATATAAGTTGACGTTTACGTAAATGTAACGTGACGTCGCGTCTTTTCTTGTCGTTGCGTAAGGCCTGATTTTAAACGAGATACGCAAAGGGCTGATTTTCAATCGAAAATCAGTTTCCCTAGGGGCATGTGTTTTTTTGGGTTTTTGCGCCGGGCATTACCCTAGAGGAAGATATGGCCCTGTTCGCCGAGGCGAATCTCTTTTCTGGCAGAGATCAGCCGAGCCCGTCAGCCACGTCATCACGCAGTTTCTGAAGGTCCGTGATGCTTTCGGTCAGCTCTTCGTACTGAGACCGCAGGGCAGAAAGCTGTCGATCCGCCAGCTCGATCCAAGCGCGGTTTTGCGCTTCGGTGCCTTTCTCATCATAGATCAACAACCATTGGCGCAGCTCTTCCAGCGAAAACCCAAAGCGACGGCCACGTAGAATCAAGGTCATCCGGGCAACTTCGCGCGGAGTATAGAATCGCGACCGGCCTTCCTTTTCGGGGGTCAGCAGCTCGATATACTCGTAATAGCGCAAGGTTCGTGGGGTGACATCGAACTTCGCGCACATTTCTTTGAATGTCAGGCGTTCGTCAGACATCGCGTTTCCCTTTGTTGATCCTTGGTCAACCGTAAAGGACTGCGCGGGATGGTGCAATTCAGTAGAAGCACTCGGTTGACGGGCAAATTCACGATTGTCGGGCGGGGCGAAAGGGTGGCCACAAAGGGCGTCAGTTCATAAAGCCCGGTGCAAGGATGTAGAAGGTATAGGCAATGATTACGGCTGGGATGGTCGAGTATAGCGTCGCTACAATCGCAGCCTTCGGATTCAGCGCAATCGCGGGGAACAGGGCATCGCCATCATTCGACACTGCGTTACCCATCAGTGCTGCAAAAGGGATGATGCCGTTCAGATACAGAGTTGTGACCAGAACCTGCGGACCACAGCCGGGGATTAGACCCACGAGGACCCCGAGCAGGGGCAGAAGTGGTGCAACTGACTGAAACAGAAGTTCCAGATCCAGACCGCCGAACTCGGCCACATAGTCATAGGCCAGATAGGCACCAATCACCCAGACCGAGATAAAGCTGGTTTCCTCGGCCATACGAGTCAGCGGACTGTCCTTGGCGTTGGTCATGGCCGAGACCTTCGACGTCGCCCAGATGCTTAGGCCAAGGAAGGTGCCAACCAAAGCGATCCACATGATGGGCAGGCCGAAGATATGCCCGACCTCGATCTGCGCCAGTTGAAGGGCGCCGACATAGAGGCCCGGAATGGCCAAAAGCAGATAAGCCACGTCCTGAGGGCGGGTCTTGCCGATCAGCGGGGCAAGTTCGCAACTGGCCAGTGTCGAGGCGCGATATTCTACTGTGTGGAAACGATCTACGATCCAGCCTGATAGAACACCGATTGCAAGCGACAACGGCAGTACAACTGCGGCTGCATCCGGACGTGTTGCCAATAGAAGAAAGGCCGCGTCGCCCATGGTGGCCGTCAAAGTGGCGACCACCGCACCGAAACCCACATGGCCAGAGCTATAGGCGGCGACAACAACTACGGCACCACCGCAACCCGGCGTCGAACCCAGCAATGCAGCCAGTGGAACCTGTGCACCTTTCGCGTTCGACAGGACCTCGCCGATATCAAACTTGAACAGCCGTTCGGCCCCGTAGAACAGAAGTAACGTAGCGGCAACAAAGACCGAGACCTGCACATAGGCGTCGGTCATCAATTCGCGGGTCAGCGCGCCCAGATGGCCCGGCGCAATGGCAAGTGACGCCATGATGGCCAGCACCAGAAGGCGCTTGGGGCGTCGTACACCGAAGGGCGTGGCGATAGTTGTGGCGTCTGTCATGTCGCTACTTTTAATTGCGAATAATTCTTAATTGCGAAACTAGGGGCTGGACGCGTGAATTGCAAGGGCCAATAAAAGACGTGAAAGCAAAAGGATATTGCCAATGATCAAAGGCATGACAGCCGAACAGAAGGCCGAGCTTGCGCGGAAGTTCACCGAGGCTATCCCGCATTGCAAAGCGCTGGGTATGGTTCTGGAAAAGCTCGAGGACGGCGAAGCAATCATGTCCATGCCGTATGATGAAAGGCTGATCGGGGATCCGCGTACGGGCGTAATTCATGGCGGCGCGGTGTCAGCGCTGTTGGATACGTGCTGTGGGTCGGCAGTGATGAGCCACCCCAAAGCTCCGGCGATCACGGCGACGATTGATTTGCGCATCGACTATATGCGCCCTGCAACCCCGGGCCATAGAATCACAGCCAAGGCGACCTGTTACCACGTCACGCGTTCGGTCGCGTTTGTACGTGCAGTCGCGTTGGACGAGGACGAGGGCCGCCCGGTTGCGACTGCCTCGGGGGCGTTTACCGCCGATGGCGACCCCAAGCGCCGCTCGACCGAGATTTCCAATGACATCACCGATGATGTCAGCGAAGGAGGTGCCGCATGAGCTTGCCCCCAAACCATAAACGCCCCGAACCGGTCGAGGTCGTGAAGCAACGCCGCGATGCCGCCCTGTCCGGTCTGGTGGACGGTGTTCCCTACGTTCAGTTCCTTGGCATTCAGGTCGAACGCCACGGGGACGAGCTGACGGCCATCTTGCCGTTTGATGACAAGCTTATCGGCAACCCGATGTTGCCTGCGATCCACGGCGGCGTGACTGCTGCGTTTTTGGAAACGGCTGCGGTGATCCAACTTAGCTGGTCCACCCTGTGGGAGGACATGGAAAGCGGCGCCTTTGACCCCTCGACGCTAAGCCCGGACAACATGCCCTATCTGCCCAAGACGATTGATTTCTCGATCGACTATCTGCGCTCGGGCCTGCCGCGCGATGCTTATGCGCGTGCGCGCGTTGTGCGACAGGGGCGGCGCTATGCGTCTGTCCACGTTGAGGCGTGGCAAGACAGACGCGAGAAGCTTTATGCACAGGCGACCGGCCACTTCCTGATGCCCGGCTCGTGAACCGCCAAGAACTGACACATCGGCGTGTTCTGGCGGTTGCTGGGCCGATTGTCCTGTCCAATGTGACGGTGCCCATTCTGGGGCTCGTGGACACCGGTGTGATCGGCCAACTGGGCGACGCCGTGCCGATCGGAGCCGTCGGCATCGGCGCGGTGATCTTGTCCACATTCTTCTGGATCTTCGGCTTTCTGCGGATGGGCACGACCGGCCTGACCGCGCAGGCCCATGGAGCCGGACGGCAGGGCGAGGTCGCGGCAATGCTGACCCGCGCCCTTTTGATCGCGCTCGTTGCGGGTGTTGCTTTGGTCGCCTTGCAAGGACCACTTTTCTGGGCGGCGTTTCAGGTGGCCCCGGCCTCGGATGAGGTTGAAACGCTGGCCCGCGACTACCTCGCCATCCGGATTTGGGGCGCACCCTTTGCAATCTCGGTCTATGCGTTTACCGGCTGGCTAATCGCGCTCGAGCGCGCGCGGTCGGTGCTGGTTTTGCAAGTCGTCATGAACGGCGTGAATATCGGGCTGGACCTGTGGTTCGTGCTCGGGCTGGATCTGGGGGTCGCGGGCGTAGCGGTTGCCACGCTCTTGGCGGAGTTCTCGGGCGCGGCGCTGGGCCTGTGGCTGTGCCGCGACATCTTCCGCAACCCGGCGTGGCGCGACCGCGCGCGGGTGTTGGATGGGCCGACCTTGAAGAATATGGCCGTGGTGAACACCGACATCCTGCTGCGCTCGCTCTTCATCATGGCGATTTTCACCAGCTTCACTTTCTACAGCTCAGGCCTGTCAGACACCGAGCTCGCCGCCAATCAGGTGCTCATGCAATTCCTGCACGTGACGGCTTACGCGATGGATGGGTTCGCCTTCGGCGCCGAGGCCTTCGTGGGCCAAGCGCTGGGCGCACGGAATCGCGTTGCCGTCAGGCGCGCGTCCGTGATGAGCAGTCTTTGGGGCGCCAGCATTTCCTGTGCCTTGGCACTGGGCTTTTTGCTGGTTGGCGGTTGGGGCATTGATGTGATGACCACTGCGCCGGATGTGCGGCAGGTCGCGCGGGATTTCCTGCCCTATATGGTGCTGGCCCCGCTTTTGGGTTGGCCTGCCTGGATGCTGGACGGGATTTTCATCGGGGCCACACGGACAAGCGACATGCGTAACATGATGATCCTGTCCGCTGCGGTCTATTTCGCGGCGGTGTATGCCTTGATGCCTGCACTGGGCAATCACGGGCTGTGGGTCGCGCTGCTGATTTCATTCGTGGCACGAGGGGCAACGCTTGGCCTGCGATACCCCGCGCTTGAGCGGTCCGCCGCCGTAGAGCGTTAGAGAATTTCCAGTACGCTTTCCGGAGGCCGTCCGATCCGCGCCTTCCCATCTTTCAACACGATGGGGCGTTCGATCAGGATCGGATGTGACAGCATGGCGGCAATCAAGTCATCGTCGGGCGTGTCAGCGGACAGGCCAAGTTCCTTAAAGACCTTCTCGCCCTTGCGCATGATGTCGATTGGCGCAGCTTTCAATGCGGTCAGAGCGGCCCGCAATTCAGCCTCACTGGGCGCGTCGTCCAAATAACGGCGCACAGCCACGGCCGCGTCGTGCTCTTCCAGAAGGGCGAGTGTCTGTCGTGATTTCGAACAGCGGGGATTGTGCCAAATCTCGGTCATAGCCACGCCTCGCGTCCGGTCCCGACGGCATCTGCAACACTGTTGAACCCGTCACGTTCCAGCCGTTCATCAATCCCGCGCGCAATGTCTTCCACAAGGCTGATGCCCTTATACGCCAACGAGGAGTACAGCTGCACAACCGACGCACCGGCAAGGATCTTTTGGTACGCATCCTCGGCGGATGCGATGCCGCCCACGCCGATCAATGGCATTTGGCCATCCGTCAATTTCGACAGACGCGCCAAGACGCGCGTGGACTTTTCGAACAATGGTGGGCCGGATAGCCCGCCAGCTTCGTCCTTATGTGCACTTTTCAAACCTTCGCGTGACAAAGTGGTGTTGGTGGCAATCACCGCGTCCACTTTCACTTCTTGCGCGACACCGGCCACTTCGGCCAGCTCCTCATCCGTCAGATCGGGCGCGATCTTCAGGAAGATGGGGGTGAATTTGTCGTGTTCTTTGCGCGCATCCAGCACACCTTGCAACAGCCCACGCAACGCATCCGCTCCCTGCAGATCTCGCAGCTTTTCGGTGTTGGGTGAGCTGACGTTGACCGTGACGAAGTCGACATACGGTCCACAGCAGTTGAACACTTTCACATAGTCTGCGGCGCGATCGTCGCTGTCCTTGTTGGCTCCGAGGTTCAGACCAACGGGTACAGGACGCCCGCGCGAACGGCGGGTCAGGCGGGCAGCGGCGGCCTCCATTCCTTCGTTGTTGAACCCGAAGCGATTGATCACCGCCTGATCTTCAGTCAGGCGAAACAGGCGCGGCTTGGGGTTGCCTGGTTGCGGGCGCGGGGTGACTGCGCCCACTTCAACAAAGCCAAAGCCGGCTTGTGTCAGAGCGTCCACCACGGTGGCATTCTTGTCATAACCAGCGGCCAGACCAACCGGATTGGTCATCTCCATCCCACAAAAGGTGGTCTTCAAGCGATCCGAGGTCACAATGCCCGGCATCGGCACCACGCCAGCCTTCATCGCCATCAAGGCCAACGTGTGCGAGCGTTCAGGGTCTACTTTATGCAACGCCTTCAGCGCGAGTTTTTCGATCAAGTTCATGCCAAATCCTCGGGAAAGACATGGCCGTCCGGGCCAAGCGGGATGTCGCGATTCCACAGGGCTTCGGACATCATCAGTTCGCGGTAGAGATGCGGGAACAAAGCACCGCCGCGCGATGCCTCCCATTTTAGCATCGTGCCCATGGCGTCGGCCTCGAACGCAACCAGAACCAGCCCTTCTTCGTCTGCAAAATGCTTGGCGGCCGTTTCGCGCACCTGTTTCGCAGTGGAAAAATGGATGAACCCGTCCTGCACATCAATCGGTGCGCCGGTGGTCTTTCCTGCCATTTTGAAGGCTTGCCACTCGGCAGCCCGAAGTATCTTGTAAATCTGCATGGTTCTCATGTGCCGCTTTGGTCTCTGTGCGTCAAGTCACGTTGGTAAACGCGATCAATCGTCGGGCAGATTGGTCATCTTCCCGTTACGTCAATCGGGCACCAATCACTCGACTTTTGACAAGGCGGGCCGACTCACGCCACGCTCATGTCAAAACAACAAGACATTAGGGAGACTTAGTCATGACTAGATTTTTAACAACGGCGGCGGCACTTGCGCTGACCACCGGCACCGCGATGGCGGATTATTCGCTGACCGTTTTACACACAAACGACTTTCACGCCCGTTTCGAGCCGATCAGCAAATATGACAGCGGATGCTCGGCGGAAGACAACACCGAGGGCAAGTGCTTTGGCGGCTCGGCCCGTCTGCAAACCGCGATCGAGGAAGCGCGTTCGCGCACCAACAACGCGATCCTTGTCGACGGCGGTGACCAGTTCCAGGGCACGCTGTTCTATACCTATTACAAGGGCAAGCTTGCCGCTGAGATGATGAACCAGATGGGCTATGACGCGATGACCGTGGGCAACCACGAGTTTGACGATGGCCCGGAAGTGCTGCGCGGCTTCATGGATGCCGTGAACTTCCCGGTGCTGATGTCGAACGCAGATGTCTCGGGCGAGCCTTTGCTGGCTGGCAAGCTGGCGAAGTCCACCGTGATCGAGCGTGGCGGCGAAAAGCTGGGCCTAATCGGCCTGACACCGCAAGACACGGACGAGCTGGCCAGCCCCGGTGACAACATCGTCTTCACCGATCCAGTTGATGCGGTGCAGGGTGAAGTCGACAAACTGACCGAGATGGGCGTGAACAAGATCATCGTGCTCAGCCACTCTGGCTATGGGGTGGACCAGAAGGTTGCCGCAGGCACCACAGGTGTCGACATCATCGTGGGCGGCCATACCAACACGCTGCTGTCCAATTCGAACGAACGTGCGGAAGGCCCGTATCCGACCATGGTTGGTTCGACGGCGATTGTCTCGGCCTATGCGTACGGCAAGTTCCTGGGCGAGCTGAACGTGACTTTCGACGATGATGGCAACATCACCGAAGCCAAGGGCGAGCCTCTGATCATGGACGGTGGTGTGCACGAGCATGAAGCCACCAAAGCGCGCATCGCTGAAGCCGCAGCGCCGCTGGAAGAAATCCGTCAGCGCGTGGTTGCCAATACTGCCGAGGCGATTGATGGCGAACGCGGCTCGTGCCGTGCGATGGAATGCGCCATGGGCAACATCATCGCTGACGCGATGCTGGATCGTGTGAAGGATCAAGGCATCGAGATCGCAATCCAGAACGGCGGCGGTATCCGTGCGTCGATTGATGCGGGCGATGTCACCATGGGCGAAGTGCTGACCGTGCTTCCGTTCCAGAACACGCTGTCCACCTTCCAGGTAACTGGCGAGACGATCATTGCAGCGCTTGAAAACGGCGTTAGCCAGCACGAGGAAGGCGCAGGTCGCTTCCCTCAGGTTGCAGGTATGACCTATGCGTTTGATGTATCGAAGCCAGCGGGCGAGCGGGTGTCTGACGTCATGGTCGGCGGTGCACCGATTGATCCGGCCAAGATGTACGGCGTTGTGTCCAACAACTACGTGCGCAATGGCGGAGACGGCTACAAAATGTTCCGCGACGCGCAGAACGCCTATGACTATGGTCCCGACCTGGCGGATGTAACCGCCGAGTACATGGCCAAAATGGGTCCGGTAAAGCCGATGCTTGATGGGCGTATTATGCAAAAATAAGGGAGTCTAACCCTTTGAAAGCCTCCGACGGGAAACCGCCGGGGGCTTTTTCGTTTCATGAAGGCGCGTTATGATGTGCGCATGGACCATCCGCTTTTTGACCTCATCGAACAGAAAATCCGTGCCGCGGAAGAGGCTGGCGACTTCGATAACCTCGAAGGCGCCGGTAAGCCGCTGCCCAAGGTGGATGACCCCGAGAACGCAGTGTTCAATCGGCTGGTGCAGGAAAGTGGTGCCGTGCCCGAGTTTGTGCGTCTGACACGAGAACTAAAGCGGCTGCGCGAGGAACTGGCAGAAACCGGTGATCGCACCCGGCGCACAGACATCATGAAAGAAATGTCGATGATGGACGCGCAGATCGAACTGGCGCGCAAGGGCCGCTATTGAGCATTCCAGCGTTGGGTTGCCGCTAAAACGCGAAGGCCAAACCGGCGCGCAGTCTCAAGATCCTCAGACAGCAGATCCTCGTCTGCACCCAGTTGTTCGGTCACCATCAGACCCAGCCAGCTTCCGTCGCGGTTCAGGCCGGGATGGTCAGGCTTCACCGGTGCGCCAATGTCTGTGGGGCCAACCCAGATCATGCCCATCTGGGCGGCGAAGATCGACAGACGTTGCAGCGCGGCCAGCTTGTCTCCGGACGGGTGAATGGCGGTGGTGAATCCGGCGCCAATCTTGTCTTTCCAAAGGCCGTGTTCCCATCGGGTGTCGATCTGTTCCAGAAACAGGCTGAATCGCGCCGCGGCGGATCCCATATAGGTGGGCGCGCCGAAGATGATGGCATCGGCCTGATCCAGCGCCTGCCAGTCAGCATCGCTCAGGGATTCCACATCCAGCAGTCGGGCCTCGTCGCCGATGGCCTTGGCGATGGTTTCCGCGATGCGTTTTGTATGTCCGAACCCGGAAAAATAGGGGATGCAAATGCCAAGCTTTTTCATGCTGCCACTCTGCTGCGAAACGGCGATCACTCCAAGCGAAATCGTCTCTTCCCACCGCGCGTTGGCTGTGGTCATCTGATCGGGCGGAGGAGCATGACATGACCACATTCACCGGACCCGAGATTTGCAAACTGGAAGCGCACAAGGTTGTGGCGCTGCTGCGCAAGGGCGATATATCGTCAGAAGAGTTGATCGATGCGTCCGTGGCGCGGTTGGCGCAGGTCGAGCCGGACGTGAACGCCGTACCTGTGGTCTGCGCAGATCGGGCGCGGGCGGCCGCCAAGACGTTGGATGGGGATCCGGATCACCCAGGATGGCTGGCGGGACTTCCCATTGGGATCAAGGATCTGACCCCCGTGGCTGACGTGCGTACGACCTTTGGGACCAAGGCGTTGGCAGACAATATCCCGAAAGAGAGTGACCCGATCGTCACGCGGCTTGAGGCGCACGGTGGTGTGGTCATGGGCAAGACCAACACGCCCGAATTCGGGGCCGGCGCCAATACGTTTAACGACGTGTTTGGGGCGACATTGAACCCGTGGAACACACGGATGAACGCGGGCGGTTCATCGGGAGGCGCCGCCGTGTCTCTTGCCACGGGATCACTGTGGCTGAGCCATGGTTCGGACCATGGGGGAAGCCTGCGCACACCCGCCGCGTATTGCGGGATTGTGGGGCTGCGGCCCAGCATGGGGCTGTGCGCTTCGGCGTCCGTGACTGGGTTCATCGGCGAAGGCGTTCAGGGGCCGATGGCACGCTCTGTCACAGATTGTGCGCTGTTTCTGGATGCAATGGCCGGTTTCGAACCCCGCGCGCCGCTGTCGTTCCCTGCGCCCGAGACGCCCTATCAAGAGGCGGTCAAACGCGCCGACACGAAGCTGCGCATTGGGTTCGCCCCCGATCTTGGTGGTTTCGCCCCGGTGGACACAGATATGGCGGAGTATCTGCAGCGCGCCATGACCGCGATGGAGGGCGCTGGCGCTACGGTCGAGGAAGCTTGCCCGGACCTGACTGATCTGGAACGCACCTATCATGTGATCCGGGGTGGCATGTGGGCGGCGAACTTCATTAAAGCCCCTAAAAACCTGACCCAGCATTTCAAGCCGACACTGGCCGAGAACCTGTCCTTTGGACTGTCACTGACCGCTGAAGATATCGCGAAGGCGCAGCTGTCGCGCTCGTTGATCTACGACAATATGCGTGGCTTCCTTGATCGCTATGACGTGCTGGCCTGCCCGGTGGTCGGCAACATGCCCCATCCGCAATCCGAGGAATGGGTGCGTGAGGTCGGCGGTCAAACCCTGACGGGCTACATGGACTGGCTGAGCTTTGCCTTCTTGGCGACCGTGGCGGGGCTGCCCGCGATCTCGGTGCCTGTGGGTCTGTCGGATGACGGGATGCCGGTCGGGATTCAGCTGATTGGCCCCCCGCGTGGCGAGGCCAAGCTTCTGGCCGCAGCCCGTGCGGTTGAAATGGTGATGGGTGGGCCACTTGGTCCGATTGACCCGGTCACCTCCAAAAGCTAAGCCCAAGGCGATTTCAGGAGAGCCGACATGTACGACCAGAACCACCTTGCCCACGCCATTTCTCGCGCCTCGGATGGGCGTCACGACGCCACTTTCCTTAAGGATGGGCGCACGGGAAAAGTGACCAGCTATGGTGATTTCTGGGCCAATGCTGAACGCATGGCAGCGGCTTTGGTGGCACTGGGCGTCGCGCCGGGGGATCGTGTGGCTGTGCAGGCCCCGAAAGAGCCCGCGATGCTGGAGCTTTACGTGGGCACGGTGCTGGCAGGTGGCGTGTTCTTACCGCTGAACACGGCCTATACGCCGGACGAGGTGGCCTATTTTCTCGGTGATGCCGCCCCACGCGTGTTCGTGTGTGAGCCGGGCAAGCTGGACGCTCTGACGCCCGTGGCAGAAGACGCGCAGGTGGCGCATGTGCTTTCGCTTGGCGCAGGAGAGACGGGGACGCTCGTCCCCGCTCGTGACGCGCAGAAGCCGGGGTTTGACGCCGTGGCGCGTGAGGCGCTGGACTTGGCCGCGATCCTCTATACCTCTGGCACCACCGGGCGATCCAAGGGTGCAATGCTGACCCACAGGGCGCTGGCGTCGAACAGCGAAACCCTGCGGGACTACTGGCGCTTCACCGACAAGGATGTGTTGATCCACGCGCTGCCGATTTTCCACACTCACGGGCTGTTTGTGGCGACCAATGTGACCCTGATGGCAGGCGGGGCGGCGGTCTTCCTGCCGGGCTTCGATGCTGAAGCGATCATTGATGCGATGCCGAATGCGACCGCGCTGATGGGCGTGCCGACCTTCTATACGCGCCTCCTGAAAGACGACCGTCTGGCCGAGGCGTCCAAGGGGATGCGGCTCTTCGTGTCCGGATCCGCGCCGCTTCTGGCCGAGACCCATGATCGCTGGTGTGAGGTCACGGGCCACGCAATTCTTGAGCGCTATGGCATGACCGAGACCAACATGAACACGTCGAACCCATATGACGGCGAGCGCCGTGCCGGCACGGTTGGCTTCCCGCTGCCCGGCGTCGAGGTGAAGGTGTGTGATCCGGTGTCCGGCGCTACGCTATCCGATGGGGAAATTGGTGTGCTGGAAGTGCGAGGGAATAACGTCTTTGCGGGCTATTGGCAGATGCCGGAAAAGACCGCCGAAGAGCTGCGCGCCGATGGATGGTTCATCACCGGTGACTTGGCGATGATCGACCCGGATGGCTATGTGACCATCGTTGGGCGGGGCAAGGACCTGATCATCACCGGCGGGTTCAACGTCTACCCGAAAGAGGTCGAAGGCGTAATCGACGAGCTTCCCGGCGTGTTGGAAAGCGCCGTGATCGCCGTGCCGCATGAGGATTTCGGCGAGGCTGTCGTGGCTGTTGTCGTGGCACAAGACCGAGCATCGCTAGACGAGGCCACATTGAAAACGGGCTTGGCTGAAAGCTTGGCCAAATTTAAGCAGCCCAAGCGGATCGTCGTGGTGGATGAATTGCCACGCAACACGATGGGCAAGGTGCAGAAGAATGTCATGCGTGACACCTATGCGGATCTGTTGAAGGGGTAGGGGCGCTGCCCCTTGCGGCGTTGCCGCTCACCCCGAGATATCTTTGACAAGAAAAAGAGGATGCCCGGCCCCGAGCCGAACGCGCAGGAGCGTTATCTGGGCGGCGGACCGTCTTTCAGCCGGTAGCCCACAAAGGCCGCGTGCAGATAGTTGCGTCTTAGGGCCGGGAACGGGAAGCGTGGCAGGGGGCGTGTGTGCACGGGCAGCTCGGTTGTCCGGCTAAGTGCCATGTCGGCCAGTCGCGCGCCGGTCCATGTTCCCATGGCGACGCCATTGCCGTGAAAGTTCAGACCGGCCCAGGCGGAAGTGGTGTTTCCGATCGGTCCGGCATAGGGCAGCAGGTCTTGCGACAGGCTGATGAGGCCCGACCAGAAATGCGGGGTCTCGATATCTCGCCAGGCCGGGAACATGGCGGCAAGGTGTTGTTTCATCCGTGCGCGCATCGCGGCCTGACCCTCGGCGCTGGCGCCGACATTACCGCGCGCGCCGAACAGGAACCGTCCGTCTGGCAGCAATCGGAAATAATGCAGAAGGTTGCGGCTGTCATAGGCCATCAGGTCGGTGCTCCAGCCCTGTGCCGCGATCTCGTCTTGGGTGAGTTTGCGGGTCACAAGGATGTTGGACTGCACCGGCAAATAGCGCCCGGTCAGCCAGTCAGGCACGCCGTCCGAGGAATAGCCATTGGTGGCGATGATCAGCTTCTTCGCGGTGATCCGGGCCGTTGGCGTCGTCAGGACGTGCTGGGAATCACCGTGGTCAATATGGGTGACGGGGCTGTTGGCTGACAGGGTTGCCCCGGCTGCTTGGGCGGCGCGGGCCAAACCACTGACATAGCGCCCGGGGTTTAGAGCAAATCCCAAGGGCAGGACCAACCCGCCATGAAACGCGCCGTTCATGCCGCGGCTCTTCAGGTTTTCCGCGGGGATCAGTTCGGCCGGGTGGCCCAGCTCGGCCCATTCTGATTGCTCGGCGCGCAGGTCGGTCATGGCGCGGGGCGTATGGGCCAGAACAAGCTCGCCGTCCGAGTGGGTTTCGGCGTCGATCTTGTGGCGCTCCAACAGCTCGGCCACCAGTTCGACCGCAGCTTTCTGGGCTGAGAAATACGCCCGTGTGGCATCGTCACCAAAGCGCTTTCGTATGCCGCTTAGCCCCAGTTTGTCGCCGCCGATCGTGCAAAACCCGCCATTGCGGCCAGACGCGCCCCAGCCGGGAGCTATGGCGTCAAGAACCACCACTTCGGCCCCGGATTCAGCGAGGTGAAGTGCCGCCGAAAGCCCGGTGAAGCCGCCGCCAATGACCGCGACTCCAACCTGATGATCACCTGCAAGCGCGGGCCAATCACCTTCGGGACGCGGCCAAATGCATTCGGCACGCGCGGCGTCGGAATAGGCGTAGTCCTCGTAGATGCGTCTGGGTGCTTTGGGGGGCATCAGAGACGTCCGAGGTAGGTTCGATACTCCACATGGGTGATTTCATGGGTAAGCTGCGCGATCTCGTCCCGGCGTATGGCGGCATAGACATCCACATAACGCTGACCGAAGATTTCGACTGCTACGTCTGAAGCCGCGAACCGCTCGACCGTCTGGAACCAGTCGGCCGACAGGGTTTCTGCCGGTTCAGCACCCGCATCGTCCAAAGGCAGGGGCAGGGCGGGTTTGGTGTTCAGCCCGTGCAACATGCCGCCAAGGATCGCGGTGATCACCAGATAGGGGTTCACATCGGCGCCTGCGATGCGATGCTCCAGACGTGCACCCGGTCCTTTGGTTTCGGGCAGACGCACCCCAGCGGCGCGGTTGTCAAATCCCCAATCGGGGGCCGAAGGCGCGAAGCTTAGCGGTTTGAAGCGACGGTAAGAGTTCATATGCGGGGCAAAGATTGCCTGCAGGTCACGCATCGTGTCCAGCGTCCCGCCCACCGCGTGTGTCAGCGCATCTGACGGACCATCCGTGCCATCGTCAAACACGTTCTTCCCGTCACGATCCACGACTGAGGCATGCACGTGCATTCCGTTGCCGGGGAAGTCGGCATAGGGTTTGGCCATGAAAGTGGCTTCCATCCCATGCGTCCGGGCCACCCCACGCACAAGACGTTTGAACAGCAGTGCGGTGTCAGCCGCCCACATCACATCGTCAGTGTGGTGGAAGTTGATCTCAAACTGGCCGGGGCCGTATTCGGCGATCAACGTGTCTGTGGCCAGTCCCTGAAGCTCGGACGCTTTCAGAATGTCGTCCAGAATGTCCTGCGTGCGTTCCAGCACCTCAAGGTCATAGTTCTGCGCATCCGGGCTGCGATCGGGCGGCGTCGGAGCTGCGTCTTGCTCGGTGCGGGGTTTGAACAGGTAGAACTCAAGCTCAGTCGCCAACACGGGATGAAGCCCTGCGTTGTGCAGCTTGTCGACCATACGCACAAGCTGCTGGCGCGAGGACAGGTCCGAAATCTCGCCGGTGTCGGGGTCAATCATTTCGACCTGCACCTGCGCGACGTTGCCTTTGGCCCATGGCACCGGTTTCAGCGATCCCGCAACGGGGACGATGCGCCCGTCGGGGTCGCCGACGATGATACCCAGCCCGGTTGCCTCGACCTCTTCACCCATGATGTTGGGCGCGTAGGTCGACAGCGGCAGGCGCACAGCGCCGTCGGCCAGTTTCTTTTCATCGTCACCCGGCAACCATTTGCCGCGCAACACCGCGTTGGCGTCGCACAGCATCAGCTCGACCCGGTCAGGACGCCCATGGGTTTTGCAATAGGTTGCGTATTCTTCCAGAAAGTCGCTCACTGGATGGCCTCCTGTTCGTCCTTCGCGCGTTTCGCGATGGACCGTTTCGAGCTGAGGGATGCCCCAATCACGCCGACCGCTACAAGGGCAATCATGATTGTGGACAGGGCGTTAATCTCGGGGCTGACGCCCAGACGCACGGCCGAGAAGATCTTGATTGGCAGCGTGGTCGAGCTTGGGCCCGATGTGAAGCTGGCGATCACAAGGTCATCCAGCGACAGGGTGAAGGCCAGAAGCCAGCCCGAGATCACAGCAGGCGCGATGATCGGCAGGGTGACAAGGCGGAAGGCCTCGAACCCCGTACAGCCAAGGTCTAATGCAGCCTCTTCCAACGACTGATCGAAGGTCACAAGGCGTGACGACACCACGACCGAAACATAGCACATCGAAAAGGTCGTGTGCGCCAAGACGATGGTCAGCACGCCGCGATCTAGACCGATGGCGATGAACAGTAGCAACAGCGACAGGCCGGTGATTACCTCGGGCATTACCAGCGGCGCATAGATCATGCCGCTAAACAGAGTGCGTCCGGGGAAGCGGCCTGCGCGAACCATGACATAGGCTGCCATCGTGCCCAGCACAGTCGCCACGGTCGATGACATCACCGCCACCTTCACGGTGACCCAAGCGGCATCAAGGAACGCTTCATTGCGGAACAGTTCCCCATACCATTTGGTCGAGAATCCCGTCCAAACTGTGACCAATTTGCCGCCGTTGAAGGAGTAGATGATCAGGATGATCATCGGGATGTAGAGGAAGGCAAACCCAAGGGTCAGCGATACGGTATTGAACCAACTTAGACGTCTCATTTGCCGGCCTCCCTTTGTTTTTCCTCGTTGCGCTGGAACAGCACGATCGGGATGATGAGGATCAGCAGCAGGATCACGGCCACGGCAGACGCCACTGGCCAGTCGCGGTTCGAGAAGAACTCTTCCCACAGAACTTTACCGATCATCAGGGTCTTCGATCCGCCCAGAAGCGACGGGATCACGAATTCGCCCATGGCAGGGATGAACACAAGGAACGACCCCGCGATAATACCCTGTTTCGCCAAGGGAAGCGTGACCAGCCAGAACGCGGTCATGCGCGAGCAGCCAAGGTCTTCGGCGGCCTCCAAAAGGCTTTCGTCAAGACGCTCTAGCGCCGAGTAAATGGGCAGCACCATGAAGGGCAGATAGGTGTAAACGATGCCGATGTAGACGGCGGTGTTGGTGTTCAGGATGGTCAGCGGTTCACTGATCAGACCGATATTCATCAACAGTTGGTTCAGAAGTCCTTCCTGACTCAGGATCGCCTTCCACGCATAGACGCGGATCAGGAACGAAGTCCAGAAGGGTAGGATGATCATCATCATCAGGGTGGGGCGCCATTCATCGGGCGCGCGGCTCATGCCATAGGCGATGGGGAACCCGACCAGCAGCGCAAGGATCGTCGACAGGGTCGCGATCTTCAGGCTCGACAAATAGGCCTTCCAGTACAGATCGTCCTGCGTGAGCCATGTGAAGTTCTCGATGTCTAGCTTGGACCACCAATCCCGGAACCCGGCCCAGCCTTCGGACAGGTCGAGCGTCGGTGTGTAGGGCGGGATGGCCAGAGCCGTATCTGACAAGCTGATCTTCAACACGATCAGGAATGGCACCAAAAACAGCGCCAATAGCCAGAAATAGGGGACCGAAATCAGGCTGAAGCGTTTCATGACGTCAACACCACGCCAGCGGTGTCCGTGAAGGACAGCCATACTTCCTGTTCCCAAGTGATCGCACGGCGGCGGATGCGGCGGGTGTTTGCCGCCTGCGCCTTGATGTGTTCCCCTGTCGGGATTTCGATCACATAGGTGGACATGTTGCCCAGATAGGCGATGTCCAGCACTTTGCCGCGGATTGCGTTGGTGACGCCTTCGGGCTTCTCGACCGAAATTGCGACTTTCTCGGGGCGGACGGCAAGCGTTGCGCTGGTCCCGACCGGGATTTCAGTATGGGCAATACCGACCAGATCCTGCTGGCCTTCGGCCCAGCTGATCGAGGCATGGTCGTCGCCGGATTTGGTGACGTTGCCTTTAATCAGGTTCACGTCGCCGATGAAGTCAGCAACATAGATCGAACCGGGCTCTTCATAGATTTTCGCAGGTGTATCGACCTGAATGATCTTGCCGTGATCCATCACGGCGATGCGGCTGGCGACGGTCATCGCCTCTTCCTGATCGTGGGTCACGATCACAAAGGTGGTGCCGGTCTGTTCCTGAATGTCCATCAGTTCAAACTGCGTGTCCTGACGCAGTTTTTTATCAAGCGCGCCAAGGGGTTCGTCCAGCAGCAAAAGCTTCGGTGCTTTCGCTAGCGAGCGCGCCAGCGCCACACGCTGCCGCTGACCACCCGAGATCTGGTGCGGCTTGCGGTTGGCAAACTTGTCCAGTTGCACAAGGTTCAGCATCTCGTCGACGCGTGCCGCAATCTGGTCCTTCGGCAGCTTGTCGCGCTTCAGGCCAAAAGCGATGTTTTCGGCAACCGACAGGTGCGGGAACAGCGCATAGCTTTGGAACATCATGTTCACCGCGCGCTTGTTTGGCGGGATTGGCCCCACGTCCTGACCGTCGATCAGAATGGTGCCCTCGGTCTGGGTCTCGAAGCCGCCCAACATCCGCATCATCGTTGTCTTGCCACAACCCGATGGGCCGAGCAGAGCGAAGAATTCTTTTTCGTAGATGTCGATGGTCAGATCGTCGATCGCCGTGAAGTCACCAAAGCGCTTGGTGACGTTCTGGAAGCGGATCAACGGGGTGGCCTGGGGATCTTCCCAGGGGACAAAATCGGCAAGAGCCGTTGCAGTGGCGGCGTCGGACATGATGAACCTCGGGAAAAAAAGGAACTCCCCCTGGATGCGAACATGCCAGGGGGAGCGGGAGAGTGGGCTTAGGTGCCCGACTTGATTTTAGTCCACATGCGCGTCACGACACGCTGGACTTTGGCGTCGTAAGGCGCGGTGGTGTAGAGCGTGCCAAGCGCTGCCTCGGTGGGATAGATAGCCGGATCGCCGATTACATCTTCTTCCAGATGCGCTTGCGAAGCTTCGTTGCCGTTTGCGTAGTAAACATAGTTCGACGCAGCCGCCATGTTGTGCTCGTCCATGATGAAGTTCAGGAACTTGTGCGCAGCATCAGGGTTCGGAGCATCCGCCGGGATCGCCATCTGGTCGAACCACATTAGCGAACCTTCCTTGAAGGCGTTATAGGCGATTTCAACACCATTGTCGGCTTCAGCAGCACGGTCACGTGCCTGCAGAACATCGCCCGACCAGCCCACGGCTACGCAGATGTCGCCATTGGCAAGAGCGTTGATGTATTCCGAGCTGTGGAATTTCTGTACGTAAGGTGCAATGGCGGTCAGGACCGGTTCGGCTTTGGCGATCACGTCCGGATCATGGCTGTCGGGGTTTTCACCCAGATAAGCAAGTGCAGCCGGGATGATTTCTGCCGGGGCGTCCAGAATGTGCACACCGCAGGCGGCCAGTTTTTCCATGTTGGCCGGATCAAAAATCAGAGCCAGGCTGTCGATCGGAGCGTCTTCGCCAAGAACTTCCTTGACCTTACCGACGTTCACGCCAGCGCCCGTGGTGCCCCACATGTAGTTGATCGAATACGCGTTGCCGGGGTCATAGGCGGCGGTGCGTTCGGCAATCACGTTCCACATGTTGCCGTGGTTGGACAGTTTGCTCAGATCCAGCGGCTGGAAAGCGCCTGCAACGATCTGGCGCTGCAGGAAGGTGCCCGAAGGAACCACAACGTCATAGCCCGACCCACCGGCCAGCATCTTGGTTTCCAGAACCTCGTTCGAATCGAACACGTCATAGATCAGGTCGATCCCGGTCTCGGCTTCGAATTTCGCCAGCAGATCTTCATCGATATAGTCCGACCAGTTATAGACGCGAACTTCTTCGGCGGTGGCAGCGGTTGCCCCCATCACGAAAGCTGCGCTCAGCATAAGCCAGGATTTCTTCATTCACTCTCTCCCTATTTGGGGCACGACGCCCATTTGCGACATTTGATCAAAAAAATGCGATTCACGCAATATGGTAAAATTGCGTAAGTCATAGTAGGTTGCTTTCAAAGATTATCTTCGAAGCCGCAATAGGCAAAACAATTGTAATAACGGGGGCAAACTTGTCTGATCGCCAAGCGAAACTGCCAGATCATCAGCGTGTTTACCGCAAATTGCGGGAAATGATTCTGTTCGGGGAATTGGCCCCAGGCCAACCTGTCACCATTCAAGGGCTGGTCTCGACGCTCGATGTGGGCATGACACCTGTGCGTGAAGCGATCCGACGGCTGACGTCGGAAGGGGCGCTGGAGTTCAAAGGGAATCGCCGTGTTTCGGTGCCGCAGCCCGACATGACGCAGTGGAATGACATTGCTTATGCCCGCCTGTCGGTCGAACCCGAGTTGGCCCGTAAAGCCACAGAAAACATTGGGGCAGAAGAACTTGCCCGCCTTGTTTCCTATGATGATCAATTGAATGCAGCGATCGACCAAGGCGATGTGCGCGGATATCTGGAACACAACTATCGTTTCCATGCCTACCTGTATGACCTTGCCGGATCCGAGGTCCTGTCTTCCATCGCAAATATGTTGTGGCTTCGGGCAGGCCCGTCGCTGCGCGTGGTGCTGGGCCGCTATGGCACGGCCAATCTTCCTGACAAACATGCCGAAGCCATGGCCGCGATGCGCGCGGGCGATGGGGAAGGGGTCGCGGGTGCCATTCGCGAAGACATCGAGCAGGGAATCGCTCAGGTCCGCGAGACGCTTTTGTCTGCCTGAATTTGATCAGATCGCAGGTCATGCGTTGACAGCTTAATTTTTGATCATATTGTGAACTCAGCTTTTGGAGCGATCCAGAGGGTGGGTGATTCTCCTGTCCTTGGGCGCGACTCGACCACGTTTTCTAGGAGATCCAGGATGAACAAGATCACCAACCATCTGCCCACGGCCGAACTTCAGGCCATCGATGCTGCCCACCACATGCACCCGTTCACCAATGACGGTGAATTGGGTCAGAAAGGCGCGCGGGTTATTACCTCGGCCAAGGGCGTGTTCCTGAAAGACAGCGAAGGCGAAGAAATTTTGGACGGCATGGCTGGCCTTTGGTGCGTGAACATCGGCTATGGCAACGACTCGATTGCCGAGGTCGCCGCCCGCCAGATGCGCGAGCTGCCCTATTATAACACCTTCTTCCAGACGACCCACGTGCCCGCCATCGCGCTGGCACAGAAGCTGGCACAACTGGCCCCGGGCGATCTGAATCACGTGTTCTATGCCAATGGTGGCTCGGACGCGAACGACACCAACATCCGCATGGTCCGCACCTATTGGGCCGAAAAGGGCCAGCCGGAACGCGACGTGATTATCTCGCGCTGGAATGCCTATCATGGCTCGACCATTGGCGGCACATCGCTTGGCGGCATGAAAGGCATGCATGGTCAAGGCAGCCTGCCGATCCCCGGCATCGAGTTCATCGAGCAGCCCAACTGGTATGCCGAAGGCGGCGACATGACGCCGGAAGAGTTCGGTCTGGCGCGTGCGCAGGAACTGGAAGCCAAGATCAACGAGGTTGGCGCCGACAAGGTTGCAGCGTTTATCGGCGAGCCGATTCAGGGTGCTGGCGGCGTGATCGTGGCCCCCGACGGCTATTGGGCTGAAATTCAGCGCATCTGCCAGAAATATGACATTCTGCTGATCGTGGACGAGGTCATCACCGGGTTTGGCCGCACCGGCAACTGGTTCGGCAGCCAGACCCTTGATCTGAAGCCTGACATCATGACGGTCGCGAAGGGGCTCAGCTCTGGCTATGTGCCGATCGGGGCGTCGCTTGTATCGGACAAGGTGGCGGAAGTTCTGGCCGGGACCGAGTTCAACCACGGCTACACCTATTCCGGTCACCCGGTGGCCTGTGCGGTGGCCTTGGAAAACCTGCGCATCATGGAAGAAGAAGGCATTATCGAGCATGTGCGCGACGTCGCTGCTCCTTATCTGGCTGAAAAATGGCACGAGCTGGCCGATCATCCCATGGTAGGCGAGACCAAGATCGTGGGTCTGATGGCCTCGCTTGCGCTGACGCCAGACAAGGACGCCCGTGCACCCTTCGCATCGGATGCCGGTACCGTTGGCCTGATCGTGCGCGAGCGTAGCTTTGCCAACAACTTGATCATGCGCCATGTGGGCGATCGTATGGTTATCTCTCCTCCGCTTGTCATCACCAAGGACGAGATTGACCTTCTGATCGCGCGCGCCCGCAAGGCGCTTGATGAAGGCTATGAAATCGTTAAGGAAAAAGGCCTGATGGTCGCTGGGTAAACCAGTTTCGGGGCGGGCCTCAGGTCCGCCCTTTCCGATATTTTACACCCCCAGCAAGATCCGAGGGATCCATGGACCTGCTCACCGCAAATGACCGCCACGGGGAGTATCCCCAATCCTGGTATGCCGCCACTGCCGACGCACCCGGCCCGTTCCCTGCTGCACAGGGCGACGTGTCGTGTGATGTCTGCGTGATCGGAGGCGGGTTCACCGGTCTGTCAGCAGCCCTGCATCTTGCCGAACGTGGCTATGATGTTGTGCTTTTGGAAGCGCAGCGTGTGGGCTTCGGTGCCTCTGGTCGCAATGGCGGTCAGGTCGGCATGGGGCAGCGTCTGGATCAAGACGAGTTGGAAAAGATGGTGGGCAAGGATGACGCCCGCAAGCTGTGGGATATGGCCCGCGAAAGCGTCCAGATGGTACGCGACATGGTGGCCAAGCACGCGCCCGATGCAGGGTTCACCGACGGCATTATCCACGCCATGCACCGCGCGCGATATGTGCCCGAGGATCACGCCTATGTGCGTAAGTTGAACGAAGACTACGGTTATGACCTGATCCGCACCGTGGACCGCGAGGAATTGCGCGAGTTGTGCGGCTCGCCCGCCTATCACGGCGGCTCGCTAGACATGGGGGCAGGGCACACGCACCCGCTGCGTTTGGCCTTTGGCATGGCGCGTGCGGCAGTCGACGCAGGCGCACGTATCTTTGAAACCAGCCGCGTGACCCAAGTGAAGGAAGGCGGAACCGTCACTGTTCAGACTGACAAGGCCAAGATCCGCGCCAGCCATCTGGTCTGGGCCTGCAATGGCTATCTTGGCAACACGCAGGGCCATGTCGCTGCACGTGTTATGCCGATCAACAACTATATTCTAGCGACCGAGCCGCTGGACGACGGGTTTGCCAAGTCCCTGATCCGTGACGGACACGCCGTGGCGGACAGTAAATTCGTGATCAACTATTTCCGCCTGTCCGATGACAACCGCATGCTGTTTGGCGGCGCGGAAAGCTATGGCTACAAGTTTCCGAAAGACATTCGCAAGCTGGTGTCGAAGCCGATGCTGGAAATCTATCCGCAGCTGAAAGACACCAAAATCGACTATGCTTGGGGCGGGACGCTGGGGATTACCATGAACCGGATGCCGCATTTTGAACGGCTGCAAGGAAACGTGCTGTCTGCGTCCGGCTATTCCGGGCATGGCGTTGCGATGGCGACGCTGGGTGGCCAGATGGTGGCCGAGGCCATCTCGGGTCAGGCCGAGCGTTTCGATCTGATGGCACAAGTTCCAACCCATCGCTTCCCGGGTGGCGTGGCCCTGCGCTGGCCGTTGCTTGTTGCTGCGATGTTGTGGTTCAGCCTGCGGGATAAGCTGTAAACGCGCGTCTGGCGTCTACCCTTTCGGTCCGCCTACATCGCTGGGCGCAACCGCCACGGTCTTCACAATAGCATGGAGCTCGGTCCCAACGGACAGGTCCAACGCGGCCAGCGACCGTTTGGTGATCCGTGCCAGCACCCGGCCAGCTGCGGTGTCCAGCGACAAGATCGCCCCCGGGCCTGCCCCTTCTTGAACTTCATGCACCACGCCGGGCAGACAGTTCAAAGCGGAAATTCCTTCTGGCCGCCCGAGCGACAAGATCACGTCTTGCGCCGCAATCCGAACCCGAACCTGCGTGCCGGGATCACGTGCAATTCGCGGAAGAAACAGCGGGATGCCCCCAGCGGTCAGTTCGGTCAGCCCGTCATCGTGATGCATGGCAACGCATGCTTTGATCACGGCCCCTACAGACCTGACATCTCCGGGGCTGAAACTGGGATCGCCCAGAACCTCGATCGCATCGCCTTGCCGAACTACACGACCATTTTCCAGCGCAACCACGGTGGTGGCCAGACGTGCGACCTCGCTGGTCGAGTGGGTGACATACAGTATAGGCACTTCACCCTCATCACGCAGACGCTCGAAATAGGGCAGGATCTCGTCCTTGCGCGCATCGTCCAGCGCGGCCAGCGGTTCATCTGCAAGGATCAGTTGTGGGCGCGACAACAGCGCCCGCCCAATGGCGACCCGCTGCTTTTCCCCGCCCGACAAGTACGGGGTGGGGCGGTCAAGAAGGTGCCCAATGCCCAGCATCTCGACCACTTGATCGAAACGCGTGGCGTCTGCTGACTGGCGGGTGACACGGCGGGCATAATCCAGATTGCGCTGCACCGTCAGATGCGGAAACAGGCGGGCATCCTGAAAGACATAGCCGATACGACGTTGGTGCGCGGGCAGGCATATGCCCTGCGTACTGTCCAAAAGCACCTGATCGCCCACTGCGATCCGCCCGGTGACATCGCGGGTCAGGCCAGCAACAGCATCCACAACGCTGGTCTTGCCCGATCCCGACGCGCCAAACAGCACGGTCAGGCCTGCGGGTGCAGTGACATCCACGTCCAGATCAAAACCGGGGCGGCAGGCGCGAAGGGCGATGGACAAAGCAGGCTGTGTCATGCGCCCTCCATCCGTTTGGCGATGCGCCGGGCCAGAACCTCGGACGCAACCAACGCCCCCATTGCGATGATGATCGAGATCACAACCAGTCGAAGCGCCGCGTTCTCGCCTCCCGGAACTTGCAGGAAGCTATAGATGGCAGAGGGAACCGTGCGTGTCTCGCCGGCAATGTTCGAAACGAAGGTGATGGTCGCTCCGAATTCGCCCATCGCTTTGGCAAAGCCAAGGATCGCGCCCGCGATGATACCGGGCAGGGCGAGGGGCAGGGTGACGGTGGCAAAGACCGACCAGCGGCTGGCACCCAACGTGGCGGCGGCGGCTTCAAGCTTGGGATCGACCGCCTCGATCGACAGGCGGATGGCGCGCACCATCAAGGGAAAGCCCATGATTGCAGCGGCCAGCGCTGCGCCTGTCCAGCGAAATGCCAGCGGCAAGCCCAGTTTGGTCAGGAACGCCCCAAGCGGCGCGGTGCCGCCAAAGGTCAGAAGCAGCAAATACCCTGTGACAACAGGCGGCAGGATCAGGGGCAAATGGACCAGTCCGTTTACCACCTGCTTGCCGGGAAAGTCCCTACGGGCCAGAAGATGCGCGACCCAGATGGCGAAGGGCAGCGACAGCGCCGTGGCCCAGCCTGCGACTTTCAAAGAAAGTGCGACCGCCTGCCATTCTTCCGGACCAAGCCAGCTCATTCTGGCACCTCTGGGGCAGGTAGGAAGCCGTGGCTTTGCAAGATCGCTTGCCCCGCGCCGCCGGTCAGATAGTCCAGAAATGCGCTGGCCGTTGCGACATCGCCAGATGCGATTGCTGCCGCCGGATAGGTGATCTGCGGATGCGTCTCGGCAGGGAACGGTGCAACACTGCGCACCTTCGGCTCTGCCTGCGCATCTGTGGCATAGACTACGCCCAACCGTGCCTCGCCCAGCGCGACCAGAGCCAAGGCGGCGCGGACATTGTCGGTCTGCACCACATGGGGTTCCGCCGCATCCCACAGCCCCAGATGGGTCAGAGCCGCCTTGCCGTATTGTCCGGCGGGAATTGCATCGACCAGCGCCATGGAAATGCGCCCTCCGTCCAGGGCTGCCGCGAAATCCTCGGGCGTTTCTGGCAGGGTCGTCGGGGCTGCCTGCGCCGCGGGCGCGATCAGCGCCAGAGCATTCCCGGCAAAGTCCCGGCGTGAACCGTCTGCCAGCAATCCGGCATCCTCAATCACGTCCATCCAATCGGCATTCGCGGACAGGAACACATCCGCAGGCGCGCCCAAAGTGATCTGTCGGGCCAGAACCGAGGACCCCGCGAAGGACAGGGCAATCCGGTGCCCGGTGTCATCTTCGAAAGCCCGTGCGACCTCGTCCAGCGCGCCGCCCAGACTGGCGGCGGCGAAAACGGTGATGCGGTCAGCCAGCGACGGCATCGTTGACGCACCCAAAAACAGGGCGGCGAGGGTATATCGACAGGTGCACAAAAACATCTCGGATCGAGATAACGGGATGCGCGGCCCGTCAGCAAGGAGTTTTCGGGGCGGGCGACATTTCGCCCTGCCCGCATGGGGTTAGGCGAAGTGGATATCCACGCTGCCAAACAGCCCAAAATCCGCGTGAATGCCGGTGCCCGAGGGGCATTCGACAGGGCGGATAAAGCTGCCGGACAGGATGATCTGGCCCGGCTCGATACTTTGGCCATATTGCGCCATGCGGCGTGCCAGCCAGACAACGCTTTCCACGGGGTCGTTTAGAACGCCTGCACCCAATCCGGTTTCTTCAACCTCGTCGTTGCGGCTTGTGATTGCGCCGACCCAGCGCAGGTCAAAGGCGTCGATCGCATGGCGTTCGGTGCCAAGCACGATCCCGGCATTGGCTGCATTGTCGCTGATCGTGTCAAAGACGGTGCGGGTCTTTCCGGTTTCGGGATCCAAACGCTGAATGCGGGTGTCCAGGATCTCGATCGAAGGGGCAACATAATCCGTGGCGGCGACTACATCCTCGCGGGTCACATCCGTCCCCCCGATGGCGTCTTTCATGACGAAAGCGATCTCGGCTTCGATCCGGGGCTGGATAAAGCGGTCCGCCGGCACCGTCGAACCGTTCTCAAACAGCATGTCGTCAAACAGGATGCCGCTGTCAGGGATGTCGATGTTCAGCGCATATTGCATTGCCTTCGAGGTCAGGCCGATCTTCCAACCAATGACTTTGCGCCCCGCGTCGAGCTTGGCGCGGTAGATCGCGTTCTGCACCTGATAGGCATCGTCCATGCCCATGTCCGGGTGGCGTTTGGTCAGAAGCCCGATCTGATCTCGCGTCTTCTCGGCGGCAAGCAAATCGGCGGCGGCGCGGGCGTGATCTTCTGGCGTCATACGACTTCGTCCTCGATCGTGTTCGACAGCGTGCCAATCCCGTCGACCGACACTTCGACCACATCACCGGGTACAAGGTATTTGGGCGGGTCAAATCGCGCACCAGCACCGGTTGGTGTGCCCGTGACGATTACATCGCCGGGCTGAAGCGTCATGAAGGTCGAGATATAGGCGATTTCCTCGCGGATCGGGAACATCATGCGGTCTAGCGTGTCGTCTTGGCGAAGCTCTCCGTTCACGCGGGTCTGAATGCGCGCGTCATCCAGCTGAGTGGCGTCGGTGAAGGGCACCAGCCACGGGCCAATCGCACCCGAGCGATCCCAGTTCTTGCCCTGAGTCACGTTGAATTTCGCATGACGCACCCAATCACGGATCGTGCCTTCGTTGCAGAGCGTCAGCGCCGCGATGTGGTCATAGGCGTCTTCAGCCGCAATCCGGCGACCCGATTTGCCGATGACAATCGCCACCTCGCCTTCATAGTCCAGCGTGTGGTTTTCCGGCGGGCGGATTAGAGGGCGACCATGACCGGTGAACCCGCTGGCAAAGCGTGGGAACAGGGACATGTATTTCGGCTGCGCGCTGCCGTCTTTGTACTCGGCGTTGCGATCCGGGAAGTTCACACCCACGCAGAGGATCCGGCGCACATCAGGCATCACCATGTCGAAGGTGACGTCGGTATGGGTGACAGTGCGCGCTTGGGCAGCTGCGGCCAACGCGTCAAACTGCCCGGCGGCAATAACCTCGTAAAGGCTTGCGTGATCGGGGAAGGCGTCGTTCAGCGCGATCGCGCCTTCATCCGTGATCGCGCCGAAAAATGTGTTTCCGTCGGCCGAGTATGTCGCAAAACGCATTGTCTATTCTTTCACTATTCGCGCATTAAGTTGCGCTTTCTTGCATAGAAGGGATGCTGGAATTTACAGATCCCTGCATTCTTTGCTGTTTTATACCGAGAAGCTGATGTTCGCCTGCCCAGTACCGGAGCTGCCGAAATAGGGGGTGTAGATGTCGATCTTTCCCTCGTAGTCCTTCCAGCCCAAAGCGCCGAACAGAAGCGCGGTGTCATTCATCGCGCATTCCCCGGTGCACTTGACCGCATAGTCGGGCAGCAGGTCGAGGAACTCGGCCCATTTGCCGGTTTCCCACAGTTCAAGGACGCGCAGATCCATCTGGCGGTTGAACTCGCCATTCACAGAATTCAGCCCATCAACCGAGCGTTCGTTGGGCGTGAAGTCGTGGCTCATAGATCCAGAGGCGAAGATGGCGACCTTGCGGTCCGACCGCTTGATCCCTTCAGCAATCGCAGAGCCCCAACGGCGGTTTTCTTCGATGGACGAAAACTGGTTCACGGCAATTGGCAGGACGCGGGCGTTTACGTCTTTGTTGATGAAGTGCATCGGCAGAAGCGTTCCGTATTCCATACCCAAATCAGGTTGCGCATGGCCCATGGCGCGCTCGCCGCGTTCCTCGAGCACGCTCAGGATGCTCTGTGCCAGCTCGCTGTCGCCCTGATAGTCGAATTCCATATCCGCCAGCATGTGCGGCAGTTCGTGACTGATGAAGCGGCCCTTGTGGTGGGGCTTGGCGTTCAGGTGGAAGCCTTGGTTGGTGATCCAATGGGTGTCGAAAATAATGAACGTGTCCACACCCCGGTCAATCGCGTCTTGTCGCAGCTTGGCGTAACCATCGACAGCCGATTGGCGGATGCCTTTGTATTGCGGCATGGTTTCGGACATCCAGATGCTGGGCACATGGGTGATTTTTGCAGCTTGAACGATCTGTCCCATTGGGTCTCCTCCCGTTGGTGGTCGCGCGTTTCGGGTGTCGGGCGGGTGCTTACGCGCCCAGCCGCATGATCTTGTGTTGGCCGGTGGCGAAACCGACGTGCTTTTGCTCCATATAGAACTCGAACGACCAGTCGCCGCCGTCGCGCCCGATGCCGGATGCCTTCACACCGCCAAACGGGGTTGGCAGGTGGCGGACGTTTTCCGAGTTTACCCAGATCATGCCCGCTTCCAGCTTGTCTGTGAAGCGCAAGGCACGGATCAGGTCGTTGGTCCAAACGTAGCCCGTCAGGCCGTATTCAGTATCATTGGCCATCGATAGCGCTTCGTCTTCCGTCGAGAAGGGGATCGAGGTCAGAACCGGGCCGAAGATTTCTTCGCGCGCGATGCGCATCTGGTTGGTGGCATTGGTAAACAGCGTTGGGCGCACGAAATAGCCTTCGTCACCCACCTTCACGCCGCCTGCCGCGACGGTCGCACCGTCTTCCTTGGCGATGTCGAAATACGAGGTCACTTTGTTGTAGTGTTCCTTGGTCACCAGCGGGCCGATCTCGGTCGCGGGATCCAGCGGATGGCCGACCTTGATGTTGTTTACACGCTCGACCAGCTTGGCTTCGAATTCCTCTTTGATCGTGTCCTGCACGAACAGGCGCGACGAGGACGTGCAGCGCTCGCCGTTGATCGAGTAAATCATGAAGATCACCGCATCCAGTGCGCGATCCAGATCGGCATCGTCAAAGACGATCACCGGGTTTTTCCCACCCAATTCCAGATGGTTACGCTTATGCGTGTCCGCGCCCTGTTTGACGATCAGGCTGCCGGTGCGGCTTTCCCCGACAAAGGCAATCGCTTTGATCTTCGGGTGTTCGCACAGAGCCTTGCCAGCGTCCGGGCCAAAGCCGTTCACGGTGTTCAGCACACCTTTGGGCAGGCCAGCCTCTTCCGCGATTTCGACCAACAAGCGCGCGGTTAGTGGACTGTCCTCAGCGGGTTTGTGGACCACGGTACAACCAGCGGCCAGAGCGGGGGCGATCTTCCATGTGGACAGCATGAAGGGCGTGTTCCACGGCGTGATGACACCCACCGGGCCGATCGGCGTGCGGCTGGTCACGTTCATCAGCGTGGGCGATTTCAGGTGCTGCCCATCGCGCGACTGAATGACCTGATCTGCGAAATAGCGAAAGTTTTCGGCCCCGCGCAGGGCGGCTTTCGACATGAAGCGAAGGGTCTGGCCGGTATCCCAACATTCGCACAGCGAGATCTCTTCAGCACGCGCTTCGATGGCGTCGGCCACGTTCAGAAGGATGCGACGTCGCTCGGTGGCGGGCATGTCGCGCCAGCCTGCAAAGGCGTCATGGGCAGCATTGGCGGCAGTGTCGATATCATCCGCCGTGCCGTGGGCCACATCGCAGATCACCGACTTGTCCACCGGGCTGGTTGTCTGGAACACGCCGGCGGCGCCGTCCCGATCTTCGCCGGCGATCCGGTTTTTAATTCCCCCTGCGCGGAACCGCTCAAGATAGCCCGCGAGTTTCGAAAGATTGCTGTCCAGATCCGACATGTCGCCCTCATTCATTTCAGTAATTAATTGCGATGTTAACTAATGGCGCGACCATTGTCAACAATAGTTGCTTTGTTCATTTCCTACCGCTTGCTATAACACCCTCATGACCAAGAGTAATTCGACCCGTTCCGGCTATCCCAGAACCTCGCGTTCGCTGCCCATCTCGCTGCTGCGGGCACGCGAAGTGGTGATGCAGCCGATTCGCGACATGCTGGGCGAGCTGGGCCTGACCGAACAGAAATGGCGTATCCTGCGTACGCTGGACGAACTGGGCGAGGTCGAGCAAAGTACCATCGCGAAAGAGGCCTGCCTGCTTCTGCCCAGTCTGACGCGGATCCTGCGGGGGATGGAGGCAGACGGCCTGATCTCGCGCCAGTCTGACGCCAAGGACAAGCGCCGAACGCTGGTCACGATCACCGACAAGGGGCGTGCCATCGTGCGCGACAACCTGCATCTGGCCAATGACATCTCGGCCCGGATCGAATCCCACATGGGCGAGGACGAGGTGAAGCAGCTTTTGGATCTTCTGGAAAAGCTGCAAGCCGCCAAGCTCTGACTACGGCCCTCTCCTCGCTTTGGGCGCATAAGGGCTTGCAAACGCCGCCTTTCGTCAGCAGGTGTATCGCGCAGAATGTTATCACCGTTCCGCAGCGGAGGCTTTGCAGGTGGATATCAGATTTGATCATGGACCGGATGGGGGTGCTGGGCTGTTCACGGCCCCGCAGGATCTGATCGTGGCGTGGTTGCTGGACGATGTGCCTGACGCGTTGGACCGCTTGGATCGAGCACAGAAAAGTGGCGCGTGGCTGGCGGGATTTGCAAGCTACGAGCTTGGCTATGCGCTGGAACCGCGCCTGGAGCCACTGCTGAAACCGAACCGCCGTCTGCCGCTTTTGATGTTCGGTCTCTATGACGGACCCACCCCCGCGTCTGCGCTTCGACCGGGCGACGCTGCGCTGTCCGAATTAACGCCCGATTGGGATGCGGGCACCTATGCGCGCGGGTTTCAGGCGGTGCATGACTATATCTGCGCGGGCGACACTTATCAGGTCAATCTGACTTTCCCGATCCGGGGTAGGGCGCAAGGCGACGTGCAAGCGCTCTATCATGCGCTGACGCGCTTGCAGCCGGTGCAATATGGCGCGCTGGTGCAGGCGGAAGGCTTGCCGGCGATTCTGTCCCGCTCGCCCGAGCTGTTCTTTCGCACCGACGCGGGCGGGATGATCGAGACCCGTCCAATGAAAGGCACCCAGCCCCGCAGTTCCGACCCCGTCGAGGACGCCGCACGCGCGGTATTTCTGAAAAGCGACGAGAAAAATCAGGCCGAGAACCTGATGATCGTGGACCTTCTGCGCAACGATATCTCGCGCATCTGCGAAGCAGGCAGCGTCCACGTGCCCGAGCTATTCACCGTGGAAAGCTACGAGACTGTGCACCAGATGGTGTCTCTGATCCGTGGCCAGATGGAAGCCGGCACCAGCCTATCCGGCATCCTGCGCGCGCTCTTCCCCTGCGGGTCCATTACCGGCGCCCCCAAACTGCGCGCGATGGAGATCATCGCCGAGCTGGAACCCAATCCCCGCGACATTTATTGCGGCTCGATCGGCTGGATGGCCCCTGATGGTCGGTCCGAATTCAACGTCGCCATTCGAACACTTTTGCTGGATGGCACGGACGCAATGCTGAACGTCGGGGGCGGGTTGGTCTATGACAGCACTGCGGCTTCGGAATACGAAGAAGCGTTGTGGAAGGCGCGGTTTGCGTCGCGGTTGGAGCGGTAGCTGCGCTTTCAATACAGATGTCCTGCGGGTCTAAGCCCGCTGTTTGAAGCCAAACTTCAATTATCTGATTTTTGGGATGTTGGGAAAATGGTGGGCGACCTTGGAATCGAACCAAGCGTGAGTCGCCTCGAGGGAGTTACAGTCCCCTGCCACACCTTGCGGCCTGTCGCCCACTTTTTCCTGCGCAATCTGCGCCGAACGTGGGGCTAGGTATCGCGGGCAGCTTGCGGCGTCAATACGAAAAATCACCCAAATGCACTTGCCAAAAGCACTTGTCTCTTAGAATGCCATGGCGCATTGTCCGGGCCTTGTAAAAACTCAGCGGATCGCGTGATGAAAAAGCCAAAATGGGTCGTTCAGAAAGAAAAAGACAAGCGTCAGGCGGCGTCTGAAACCGTGTGGCTTTTCGGGCTGCATGCGGTGCGGGATGCGCTGATGAACCCGGATCGTGAACGGCTGCGGTTGATCGTGACGAAGAACGCGTGCGACAAGCTGGCCGATGCGATTGAAGCGTCCGGCATGACGCCGGAAATGGCGGATCCGCGCAGATTTCCAGCCCCAATTGACCCCAATTCGGTCCATCAAGGGGCCGCGCTTGAAGTGAAGCCCTTGAACTGGGGCGATTTCGCCAGTCGCGTGATCGGCGGCGAAGGGAAAATGCCCGTGGTTGTTATGCTCGACCGGGTGACCGACCCTCATAATGTAGGCGCGGTTCTGCGCTCGGCCGAAGTGTTCGGGGCGAGCGCCGTTGTCGGCACGAAACACGGATCCGCGCCCGAGACAGGTGCGCTGGCCAAGACCGCTTCGGGCGCGTTGGAGCGCCAACCCTATCTGCGCGTCCGCAATCTGGCTGAAGCGATGGAAGAGCTGCGCAAAATGGGCTTCGTTGTCCTTGGTATGGATGGCGAGGCAACGAAAACCATTGAAGAGGCATTGGCCGCCCGCCCGGATCGCCCTGTCGCGTTGGTCATGGGGGCTGAAGGGCCGGGGCTGCGTGAAAAGACCAAGGCGACCTGTGACGCGCTGGTGAAAATCCCCTTCGCGCGCGACTTTGGATCCTTGAACGTGTCCAATGCAGCAGCGGTCGCACTCTACGCCACGCGCCTCACGCGGTGATCACCTTGTTGTGGGTGGGGCTGTAATATCGGATTGGACAGCGCAGATTAGGGACAACCGAAAAAGGAGGTCCCAATGTCGAAACTGTCCCTATGCCGCCGCCACGTTCTGTCCGGTCTGATTGCTTTGCCCGTTGGGGCGACGCTTCTGACGCGTCCGGCTTTTGCCGCCAACCCACCTGTCTATGCCGAAGATGGCATCGCTTGGGATGGGCATGACCCCGTCGCCTATTTCACCAAAGGCGCGCCAACGCCGGGAATGGCCGAGTTTTCCTTGGACCATGACGGCGCAACGGTGCTGTTTTCCAGTGCCGAGACTCGTGACATGTTCGCAGCCGATCCCGCGAAATACGCCCCGCAGTTCGGCGGGTATTGCGCCTATGCGGCCAGCAAGGGCTATATCGCGCCCACGGTGCCCGAAGCTTGGACCGTCTATGACGACAAGCTCTACCTGAATTTCAGCCTGCGCGCCCGCGAGCTGTGGTCGCAGGACATCCCCGGCAACATCGCCAAAGGGAATGCGAACTGGCCGGGCATTCTTGAAGGCTGATCCAGGATGGGCGGTTCACAAGTGTTTTACCACCCCTTCCAATTCCGCCCTGCCATCATATCTGTTTAACAGAGGCCAGACTGTGGAACGTCTGGAACCTCATTCACTGTCCCTCGTTCCACCAACTGCGCCCGAGGCATACTCCCCTCGGGCGCTTTTTCTTTTACGGTCTTGGAATGGGCGTACCCGGTGCTTAGTTGGGGGGGATGACCCAGACAGATATCGACACCCGCCTTCACAATATCCTGACATCCACCCGCATGATCGGCCTTGTCGGCCTGTCGCACAAACCCGATCGCGCCAGCAATCGCGTGGCCGGGTTTCTGACTGCGAAGGGCTATCGCGTGATTGGCGTTAACCCCGGATTGGCCGGGCAAGAGATGTTTGGTGAGACCGTAGTGGCGTCCATTGCCGATCTGCCCGACGAAACCGATATGATCGACCTGTTCCGCCGGTCCGAGGCTATTGAGCCTCTTGTGGACGAGGCACTGGCGCATTTGCCGAACCTGCGCACCGTCTGGATGCAGCTGGAGATCTTCAACGCCGCCGCACGGGCGAAAGCCGAAGCGCGTGGGGTCGAGGTGGTCGAGGATCGCTGCCCCGCGATCGAGTATCCGCGCCTGATTGGGACGGACGCGCTGGCGGAATTGGTAGGGTAAGGGGCGTTGCCCCTCTGCGCTACGCGCATTCACCCCAGGATATTTTTGGCAAGAAAATAAGAGCTTACGGCTGGCGAGCCGCTTTTTCTGCGATGCCCGAGGTGCCTTCACGGCGTTCAAGCTCGGCCAGAACGTCCTCCAGCGCCACGTCGCGCGCAGCGAGCATGACGAGCAGGTGATAGAGCACGTCTGCGGCCTCGGCGGTCAGGTTTTCGCGGTCGTTTTTGGCGGCGGCGATGATGGCTTCGATCGCCTCTTCCCCGAATTTCTCGGCGCATTTCTCCGGACCTTTGGCCAGCAGTTTGGCGGTCCAGCTGCTGTCGGGGTCAGCGGATTTGCGCGCCTCGATCGTGGCGGCGAGTTTGGTCAGGATGCTCATGTCAGCCTCATCGGAATGCCAGCGGCGGCCATGTGTTCCTTGGCCTCGCGGATGGTGTAGTCGCCAAAGTGGAAGATGGATGCGGCCAGCACGGCGCTTGCCCCGCCTTCGGTCACGCCTTCGACTAGGTGGTCCAGATTGCCAACCCCGCCCGACGCGATTACCGGCACATGCACGGCGTCCGAAATGGCGCGGGTCAGCGGCAGGTTAAAGCCTGCGCGGGTGCCGTCGCGGTCCATCGAGGTCAACAGGATTTCACCCGCACCCTTTTGTTCCATCAACTTAGCGAATTCGACTGCGTCGATTGGGGTGCCGTCTGCATCCAATGCAGGTTTGCGCCCGCCATGGGTGAAGATGCCCCATTTGTTGGGCTTTCCATCCGCATCATGGCCTATGGTCTTGGCGTCGATGGCGACCACGATGCACTGGCTGCCAAAACGATCTGCAGCACGTGCGATCACGTCGGGATCGGCAACAGCGGCCGAATTGAAGCTGACCTTGTCGGCGCCGGCCAAAAGCAGATCCCGCACGTCTTCGGGGCTGCGCACACCTCCGCCGATGGTCAGCGGCATGAAGCACTGTTCGGCTGTGCGGGTGGCCAAATCATACATGGTGCCGCGGTTTTCATGGGTCGCTTTGATGTCGAGGAAGCACAGTTCGTCGGCCCCGGCAGCGTCATAGGCGCGTGCCTGTTCCACCGGGTCGCCCGCGTCGATCAGATCGACGAAGTTGACGCCTTTCACCGTGCGGCCCTCGGCCACGTCGAGACAGGGGATGATGCGAGTTTTCAGCATGTATCAGCCTTTCAGGACGTCCAACGCCTCTTTCAAATCAATCGCGCCATCATACAGCGCGCGGCCCGAGATGGCGCCGTTCAGGGACGCGCCGCAGGATTTCAATGTGCGCAGGTCGTCCAGCGAGCTTACGCCGCCCGATGCGATGACGGGGATCGAGACTGCGCGGGCCAGTTCGGCGGTGGCCTCGGTGTTCGGGCCTTGCATCGCGCCGTCGCGGTTGATGTCGGTATAGATGATGGCGCAGACGCCTGCGTCCTCGAACGACTTGGCAAGGTCGGTGACCATGACGTCGGTTTCCTCGGCCCAGCCTTTGGTGGCGACGCGCCCGTCGCGTGCGTCGATGCCTACGGCGACTTTGCCCGGGAAAGCACGGGCGGCTTCGCGGACCAGATCGGGGTTTTCGACGGCGACTGTGCCAAGGATCACGCGGGACAGGCCCTTTTCGATCCAGCCTTCGATGGTGGCCATGTCGCGGATGCCGCCGCCCAACTGGGCAGGCACGTCGATCGCGCCAAGGATCGCCTCGACTGCGGCGCCGTTTACCGGCTCGCCTGCGAAAGCACCATTCAGGTCGACAAGGTGGATCCACTCGCAGCCTGCGTCCTGAAACGCCCGCGCCTGAGCTGCCGGATCATCGTTGAACACGGTGGCTTCTTCCATCTCGCCGCGCAGCAAGCGTACGCATTGGCCGTCTTTCAGGTCGATGGCAGGATAGAGGATCATGGCAGGCGCTCCGTTAGCATGTCGATTGCGGTGCTTTTTACATGGACAAGGGGGAAAGCCAAGCGCGACCTCCCGTGACGTCATACTTGCCACAGCACCGTCGGGGGCGGCAGGATAACCGGCAAAACAGGGAGGTAACTATGAAACGAGTGATTGCGGCAGCGGCGCTTGCGGTGGGTCTGGCCGGGCCTGCCATGGCTGAACCGGTGCTGGGTGTGTGGAAAACGCAAGTGGACGATGGTGCCTATGCACATGTCACCTTCTCGCAATGCGGGGCCGCTTTGTGCGGCGTGATTTCTAAAGCCTTTGATGCAAGCGGAGAGATCAGTACGCCCAATATCGGGAAGCAATTGGTTTGGGATATGCAAGCCAATGGCAACGGCAAGTATTCGGGTGGCAAAATCTGGCAGCCGTCGACGGACAAGGTCTATAAGTCGAAGATGACGCTGTCGGGATCGACGTTGAAAGTAGCGGGCTGTGTGGGGCCGATCTGCAAGAAGCAGACATGGTCGCGTGTGCAGTGACGCGCTGACGATTTTCGGAACCAGTACTCCATAAGCAAAGGGCGCCCGATGAGGCGCCCTTTTCGTTTACGGTGTCCAGGTCAGGAAATTGGCGATCATCCGAAGCCCTGCGTCCTGGCTTTTTTCCGGGTGGAATTGCATGCCGATCATGTTGTCTCGTCCGACAATGGCGGTGATGTCGCCAGCATAATCGCAATGGGCCAGACGTTCAGCAGCGTTATCCACGACGAAGTGATACGAGTGCACGAAATAGGCGTGATCGCCGGTCGTCACACCATCAAGGACCGGGTGATCGCTGTCGATCACCAGATCGTTCCAGCCCATATGCGGCACTTTCAGCGCCGGGTCAGCCGGGGTGATTTTCCGCACGTGGCCCTTGATCCAGTCAAATCCGTCCGTGTCCTGATATTCGTGGCTAACCGTGGCCAGCATCTGCATACCGACGCAGATCCCCATGAAGGGGCGGCCCTGACGGATTACAGCCTCTTCCAGCGCTTCATAGATGCCGCGATGGTCGGAAAGCTGTTGGCGGCAGGCTGGGAAAGCTCCGTCGCCGGGCAGGACGATCCGGTCAGCGCGGGCAACATCCTCGGGCTTGGTTGATACGATCACGTCGCCTGCATTCGTCTCGGCTGCCATGCGTTGAAACGCTTTTTCGGCCGAGTGCAGGTTGCCGCTGTCATAGTCGATGATCACGGTCAGCATATCAGTCTCCGGGTCGGGTGTGCTTTACAGCGCGCCCTTGGTCGAGGGGATGGCGTCCGCTTTGCGTGGATCGGTTTCGACGGCCACGCGAAGGGCGCGTGCCACAGCCTTGAACGCGGCTTCGGCCACGTGGTGGGCATTGAAGCCGTGAATCTGGTCGATGTGCAGCGTGATGCCGCCGTGGGTCGCCAGCGCTTGGAAGAACTCGCGCACCAGCTCGGTGTCGAAGTTGCCGATCTTGGGGGCAGCGAAATCCACATTCCAGATCAGGAAGGGGCGGGCAGACAGATCCAGCGCCGCACGTACCTGCGCGTCATCCATTGGCAGGTGGCATTCGCCATAGCGACGGATGCCCTTCTTGTCGCCAAGTGCTTCAACCAGCGCCTGCCCAATGGCAATCCCGGTGTCTTCGACCGTGTGATGGTCGTCGATATGCAGATCCCCTTCGGCGCGGATCGTCATGTCGATCAGCGAGTGGCGCGACAACTGGTCCAGCATGTGGTCGAAGAAACCCACACCGGTCTGGTTGTCATACTGGCCGGTCCCGTCGAGGTTCAGCTCGACCGAGATCGCGGTCTCAGCGGTTTTGCGAGTGATCGTAGCGCGCCGCATGGGAAATCCTTCTTTTGCTTGCGCCCCTTATAGGGGCGGAGGACGTCGGCGAAAAGACGGCAAACTCAACGAAACGGCGCGCTGTGGTCTAAGCGCCCCAAATCCGTTTTGGTGCTACGGACGGGAAACCCCGTCCGCGCGGGATTACGCGGCCTGAGACATCACGAACTCGCGCGGGCAGATTTCCATCAGGAAGTTCAGGTCTTCGCGGGACATATACGTCAAGAAACCACGAATCACCGTATTCAGCTCGCGCGTGTGAAGTTCCAGCGCGCCGGGTTCGCAATGCATGTAACCCTCGCGCTCGGCGAGCCCCCGGAAGGCATGATGTTGGGCCATGAAACCAAACACATGATCGGGGGACCAGCGCAGCAGGCTTGTTGCCAAGGCGAACCGGGCCAGAATCCCGGGAAGCCCTGTTCCGCGATACCTTTCGCTGCTTTCGACCCAAAGATCTCCGTGATAGCAAATTCTCCCGGTGATCCGCTTTGCGCCTGGACCCGCGCGATACATGCTGCGGCTCATGTCCAGAGTGTACCCCGGTGGTGCAAACCGTTGAAAATTCTCGCTAAGATAGTCCGAAAGGTACATATCAGACATATCGATCATGCGCATTGCCTGCGAGTGCATCATCTTGCCCTCGCTGTCCCAACCAGCGATCCAGAACCCGTTGTCCTCGGTCAGCTTTTGGACCTCTGGATCAAACGCCAATCCCAGCGGAAGATTGGTCCGGTGTTCGGCAATGTAACTTGCATAAAGATCGAAATCTGTCCCGATTTCGATCATCACCCCTTTGTCAGTGATAATATCTAGCATGCGTGTAACGTACTGCGCGCCGGCGAAAGTGTCGTGAATGGTCATCGGAACCTCTTATCTCGTGGTCATGACCAAGTTTCGCGCAGTCGCCGCGATTTGTCGAATGAACGCGCCGCGGTTGAAAATTGTCAACAATATGGCGCGAAATAGACACAGGTACCAAAAAGTTGGTTTTAGAATGGTGGTTTTACATCCATTTGCAGTTCCGCTGGCATCGCAAGCCGCATGTCCTCGGGCAATTCCAGAATTTGAACATTCAACGTGCGATCAATGAGCGTCGCCAATGCCAGATCACCGTCGGCATATCTGCACGCCATCACAAGGCGGTGGTACGAGCTTGGCGTCGGGATCCCATCTGACCCATACGGCATATGTGTATGAATGTGGTCAAGACGCACGCTTCGGGTGTTGGCCACATCATCGAAGGATTGCGTCAGCAGATAGCTGTACCCTTTGTCGGACGGCAAATTGACGGCACTGCGACCAACGGCAGACCTGTATTTTTCCCACCCAAACCACGTCGCGAAGGACGATTTCTCGCCCACTTCAGTACAAATCCAATCACCGTTTTGCTGATTGTATCTGAACACCATCAAATAAGGACGCAACTTGGCGAAACTTGGGCTTTCCAGTTCTCCTTGGGACTGAGCCCAGCAGTGAAACCCAAACTTCAAAAGTTCGGATGAGTTGTCCCAAAGAGAGGTCAGAGGATGTTGTTGCAAGAAGTAAGGGATCTTGCCGTCCTGCAACGCCAGATAGTGCAGGCCGTGAACGTGTCTACTTTCGCTGTTTAGCCATGCCTCGCCCCGCGCCAGAAGTTCCTCTGCTTCTTTAAGAGCGTTCTCTCCGGTTTCGGTCAGCTTGTATTGTCTGTTGTCGAACGAGAAGAGCGGATTTCCCATATATTCTTCGAGATGGTCAATGTGTCGGCGGACTGTTTGACGCGTGCTTCCAAGGCTTTTGACCGTCTTGGAAAGGTTCAACGTTTGCGCCAATGAGGCGAAAGACCTCAGCATCTCATAGAGCAGTGCAGGTGCATCACGATGGGTCATCTCTGCTCCCTTGATTGTAAACGCATTGTGCACGTAGGCGAAACACTTCACCCAACCTGCTGAACGGAGGATCTGAAAAACCCTTTAAAAAAAGGCTCTATTCAGACTTGGTAACATAAATCATCCATCATGCAATCAAAAATGTTACATGAATGTTTATCCCTCACCAATTGGGTTTCATATCGTTTGGTGCCATTCTCCCTTAGCGGGAAACAATTATGTGGTGAAAAAATGGTACATCCGGTAGATGTTCATGTGGGAAAGAAAATTCGCGAAGTGCGCCTGCTGCGGGGCATGACGCAAGTTAACGTAGCCGAAAAACTGGGCCTGTCGTTCCAGCAGCTGCAAAAGTACGAAACCGGCTATAACCGGGTGTCGGCCAGCAAGATGTTCGAGATTTCGCAATTGCTTGATGTTGAACCGGCCTATTTTTTCGAAGGCCTGCCGCGCTCTGGTATGCCCGAGCGCGAAGCACTGGATGAGCGGACAGCCAAGGCCGCACAGGCTCTGTCCTCGATCGCGGATGACAAGATCCGTGCACAGATCCAGTCGATGATTCACGAACTTGCCGGGCGCCAGTCTCTGAGCGCCTGAACCCATAGTCTTCTGAGGGGAAGGATAAATGGGGATAAGGGGATGCGCATTGCGCGTCCCCTTACTTTTTGCCGGACGTCATATTTGAGATAAGTGACGCGCGCGCAAACAGACGCGCCGAATGCGGCGGCGCGTGTATATCTATCAATTTTGGGATCTGGTCCATTTGGAGCGGGCGAGGCGATTCGAACGCCCGACCCTAACCTTGGCAAGGTTATGCTCTACCCCTGAGCTACGCCCGCTTCCTATGGCAGTGTCTGGTGGGTGACCAGACTGGGTAACCGATTGGAGCGGGCGAGGCGATTCGAACGCCCGACCCTAACCTTGGCAAGGTTATGCTCTACCCCTGAGCTACGCCCGCTTCCTTCGGTGAGCCGTGAGATATGAAATACGGGCGCTGGCCGCAAGGGGAAAAGCGAGAAATTTCAGGTTTTTTTCTGTTGGGAACCGCGTTGTGCAGGGGGGCGTCACAGCAGACACAAACAATTGACCTAAAAAATGCCTGATTCGTACCTATATTATTGTGATGAAAGAGTGTGGGGCTCTGAATCATCCTGGGGAGGGTGGGGTTTTGGAACTAGAATCATGCAACTATCAAAAAGTGGTTACGGAGCGTGAGCGCCGCGAAGCGCTGCATCTGAAACGGTGTGAATGCTGTGGCGTGACGTCTGCAGAGCTGGCTGCTCGGGGTGAAAGCCTTGAGGTGTGTGGTGATGAATATATGGCGCGTTTGGGGGGTGGAGGGCGTGTACTGACAGCGATCGCTCTTTGTCCTACCTGTCACGACGCAAACCACCGGGATGCGCATAACCACCACAATCATTGCCAGGTTAAGGCGCGGCAAAGTCGTGAGAGTGAGTTTTAAGCCGGGCTTAGGCCAATGTTTTGTGTCGCTGAATGAAAAACGGCCGCCTTTAAGGCGGCCGTTTTCGTTTTCCTGATTGTGGCTGTTACTCTAGTTCTACCAGCAGGTCTTTTGCATCAATCTGACCGCCTGCTTGAATGTGCAAAGCCGTTACCACCGCGTCGCGTTCGGCGTGGATGCCGGTTTCCATCTTCATCGCCTCGATGGTCAGAAGCAGATCGCCTTCGTGTACCTGCTGCCCTGCTGTTACAGCGACAGATGCCACTACGCCGGGCATCGGAGCGCCCACATGGTTGTGGTTGCCGTCTTCGGCCTTGGGGCGCGCCTCGGTTGCGGATTTAACCAAACGGTTCGGCACACGGATCGTGCGCGGTTGGCCGTTCAATTCAAAGAACACCTTCACTTCGCCATTCTCATCGGTTTCACCCAATGCTTGCATGCGGATTTCCAGTGTCTTGCCGGGATCAATCTCGGCCGAGATCTCTTCGCCCGGCTCCATGCCATAGAAGAAGGTCTTGGTTGGCAGAGTGCGCACTGGACCGTACTGACGGTGGCGTCCCATGTAGTCGAGGAAGACCTTAGGGTACATCAGGTATCCATTCAGATCTTCATCATCGACCTTGAAGCCTTCCAGCTCTTTCGACAGCTCGGCGCGTTTGGCCTCAAGGTCGACTGGTTCCAGATGTTTGCCGGGGCGTTCCACATTTGGTTTCTCGTCCTTCAGCACCTTCTGGATGATCGACTTCGGGAAACCGCCCGGAGGCTGGCCCAAATTGCCGCGCATCATGTCGACCACCGAATCCGGGAAGGCCACATCGGTCTTGGGATCCTCGACCTCGTCACGGGTCAGGCCTTGGCTGACCATCATCAGGGCCATGTCGCCCACCACTTTGGACGAGGGTGTCACCTTCACGATGTCCCCGAACATCTTGTTCACATCCGCATAGCTTTGCGCCACGTCCGGCCACTTCTCTTCCAGACCCAACGAACGCGCCTGCGCCTTCAGGTTGGTGAACTGGCCGCCGGGCATTTCGTGCAGATAAACCTCTGACGCCGGTGCTTCCAGCCCGCTTTCAAACGCAGCGTATTGATGGCGCACACCTTCCCAATAGTTCGAGATCTCGCGGATCGCGCCGATATCCAGCCCGGTGTCGCGGTCGGTGTTGCGAAGGGCCTCGACCACCGACCCCAAACAGGCTTGCGACGTCCCGCCCGAGAACGCATCCATCGCCGCATCCACGGCATCCACGCCCGCATCTGATGCGGCCAGAATCGTCGCGCCTGCGATGCCCGAAGTGTCATGTGTGTGGAAGTGGATCGGCAGCCCGACCTCTTCTTTCAGCGCCTTGATCAGTACGCGTGCGGCGGCCGGTTTCAACAGGCCTGCCATGTCTTTCAGACCCAGAACGTGAGCGCCAGCGGCCTCGAGCTCTTTCGCCATGCCGACATAGTACTTCAGGTCATATTTCGACCGATCCGGGTTCAGGATGTCGCCGGTATAGCAAACTGTGCCCTCGCAGACCTTGCCTGCGTCGACCACGGCATCCATCGCGACGCGCATGTTTTCCACCCAGTTGAGAGAATCGAACACGCGGAACACATCGACGCCGGAAACGGCTGCCTGACGCACAAATTCCTGCACCACATTGTCAGGATAGTTGGTGTAGCCCACCCCGTTCGAGGCGCGCAGCAGCATTTGCGTCATCACATTGGGCATCGTGTTGCGCAGATCACGTAGGCGCTGCCACGGGCATTCCTGCAAGAAACGGTACGCCACGTCGAAGGTCGCGCCACCCCAGCATTCGACGCTGAACAGGCTTGGCAAATTCGCCGCATAGGCTGGTGCCACCTTAATCATGTCGATCGAGCGCATGCGGGTCGCCAGCAGCGACTGGTGTCCGTCACGCATGGTGGTGTCGGTGATCAGAAGCTGTTTCTGCGCTTTCATCCAATCGGCAACGGCCTGCGGGCCTTCGGCTTCAAGCAGCGTGCGGGTGCCGGGGGCGGGTACAGCGCGCAAAGCGGGGGGCTTTGGCGTTTTCAGATCCTCGGCAGGGGCAGGGCGGCCTTCGGTCTCGGGGTGACCGTTCACGGTGATGTCCGCGATATAGGTCAGCACCTTGGTGCCGCGGTCGCGACGCTTCGAGAACTTGAACAGATCCGGCGTCTCGTCGATGAACGTGGTCGTGTATTGATTGTTCAGGAAGGTCGGATGCTTCAGCAGGTTTTCGACGAACGCGATGTTGGTCGACACGCCGCGTACGCGGAACTCGCGCAGTGCGCGGTCCATGCGGGCAATCGCTTTCTCGGGCGTCTGCGCCCAAGCCGTGACCTTGGTGAGAAGTGAATCGTAGTAGCGCGTGATCACTCCGCCCGCATAAGCCGTGCCGCCGTCCAGACGGATCCCCATTCCCGTGGCCGAGCGATAGGCGGTGATGCGGCCGTAATCCGGGATGAAGTTGTTTTGCGGGTCTTCCGTGGTCACGCGGGTTTGAAGCGCATGGCCATTGAGACGGATGTCATACTGGCTGGCTTTGCCGGTGGCCTCGGCCAGCGACTTGCCCTCGGCGATCAGGATCTGTGCCTGCACGATGTCGATGCCGGTGACTTCTTCGGTAACGGTGTGCTCAACCTGAACACGCGGGTTTACTTCGATGAAGTAGAACTTGCCCGTTTCCATATCCATCAGGAATTCGACCGTACCCGCACATTCATAGTTCACGTGGCTACAGATTTTGCGACCAAGTTCGCAGAGTTCCTCACGCTGCGCTTCGCTTAGATACGGTGCGGGCGCGCGTTCCACGACTTTCTGGTTGCGGCGCTGGACCGAGCAGTCGCGTTCGTAAAGGTGATAGATATTGCCGTGACTGTCGCCCAGGATCTGAACCTCGACGTGGCGGGCGCGGGTGATCATCTTTTCCAGATAGCCCTCGCCGTTGCCGAAGGCAGCTTCAGCCTCGCGGCGGCCTTCCAGCACCTTTTCCTCGACTTCGTCTTCACTGAAGATCGGGCGCATGCCACGGCCACCACCGCCCCAGCTGGCTTTCAGCATCAAGGGATAGCCGGTTTTGGCGGCTTCTTCCTTGATAGCGGCCATGTCGTCGCCCAGCACTTCAGTGGCCGGGATGACAGGTACGCCAGCCTCAATCGCAACCTTCCGTGCCGAGGCTTTGTCGCCAAGTGCGCGCATTGTTTCGGCCTTGGGGCCGATGAAGGTGATACCATTCGCTGCGCAGGCATCGACGAAATCTGGGTTCTCAGAGAGAAGGCCATAACCGGGATGGATCGCGTCGGCGCCGCATTCCTTGGCAACTCGGATGATCTCGTCAATCGACAAATAGGCGGCCACCGGGCCCATGCCTTCACCGATCCGGTAGGCTTCGTCCGCTTTAAACCGGTGCAGGCCCAGTTTGTCTTCTTCGGCATAGACCGCGACGGTCTTTTTGCCCATTTCGTTGGCCGCCCGCATCACGCGGATCGCAATCTCGCCGCGATTGGCGATCAGGATTTTCTGAAAGTCGCGCATCAGTGTTCCCCTTGTCCCGTATTTGGAATTGCAGGAGTCGTAGGGCGCGCTGCATCGCGGCGCAACAGTTTTTGTAACGATTGGGCAAGGTTTAGCGCTAAATTGGTAAAAAGATATTACCAATCATGCCACAGATCACGAGGGCTTCGAAAGAAGCCCCCCTGCTTGGCGGGTGATGCGCCCTTCAAGCTCAAGATTCACCAGTTCCGGCAGAATCTGTTTCGAGCCCAGACCATGTGAGTGACCAATATCGCGGATCAACTGATCCTCGGCCAAGGGGCAAGATCCCAGTCTGGACAGGATCTGACCATGCAATTCGGCGGTTTCCGCCAATGTCCTTTTGTCGCGAGTTCCAACCAATTCTGTGGTCGCAGAAGCGTCATTTGCGCGCGTTTTCGCGTCAGAAATAGCCGAAGATGTCGCCGGACCGATGGCTTCAATCACATCTGCCGCGTTGCGTACCAATGCGGCTCCATCCCGGATCAGCATGTTGCAGCCATAGGCACGGGCATCGAAAGGATGCCCCGGCACTGCCAGCACATCTCGCCCCTGATCCAGAGCGTTGCGTGCGGTCAGAAGCGATCCAGATTTTGCGGCAGCTTCGACGACCACCACTGCGCGCGCCAGACCCGAGATCAACCTGTTGCGACGCGGAAAATGCCGTGCCTGCGGGGTAACGCCGGGTGGGATTTCCGAGATGCGCAGACCGCCACGGGCGATGTCTTCGGCCAAGTCGGTGTTTTCTTTCGGATAGATGACGTCGACCCCTCCGGCCATCACCGCGATGGTATTGCTGGCTTTCAGGGCGGCTTCATGAGCGACCGTGTCGATCCCACGTGCAAGGCCTGAAATGATGGTGAATCCGGCCTCGCCCAGTTCATTTGCCAACTTGCGGGCCATTCGCGTCCCAATGGACGAAGCGTTGCGCGCGCCGATCAGCGCGACGATGGGTTTATGCAGAAGGGTTGTGTCCCCCATCGCCCAGAAAAACGGAGGCGGGTCGGATATTTCGGACAATAGCGCCGGATAGGCTTCACTGCCCCAGCAGATCATCTTGGCGCCCGCCATCTGCGCGCGATGATATTCGTCTTCGGCCACTTGTTCAGGGCAGAGTGCATAGTCTTTCACGCCAGCCGCTGCTGCAACGTCGGGCAGGGCCTGCAGCGCGGCCTCAGCCGTGCCATGTTCGCCCAGAAGTCTGAAAAAGGTCGATACGCCCACACGGCGCGAACGCAAAAGACGGATCCACGCCAGAGCCTCGTCCGCTGTCCTGGGTGAGGGAATGGGGTGAAGAGGTTGGAAAAGGTCCTTGGTCATGCGTGATTCCGTCTTTTACCGGATCAGCTTGCCGTAAGAATGGTTAATGACGGGTGAATCACATCGAATTGCGCGATCCACCACGTAATTCAGGCGGCTTTGGTGGATGCTACGCAGCCGAGCCCCCAACCGTCAGGCCGCCGATCAACAGCGATGGCTGGCCCACGCCAACAGGCACAGACTGACCCGCTTTGCCGCAGGTGCCAACGCCCGGATCCAGCGCCATGTCATTCCCAATCGCGCGAATTTGCTTCATCGCCTGTGGGCCGTCCCCAATCAGCGTGGCGCCTTTAACCGGCGCACCGACTTTACCGCCTTCGACGCGGTAGGCTTCGGTGCAGGAGAACACGAACTTTCCGTTGGTGATGTCCACTTGGCCACCACCGAATCCAACGGCATAGATGCCGTCTTTCAGCTCTCCCAACACTTCTTCCGGGGTGGCGTTGCCGCCTTCCATGATGGTGTTTGTCATGCGCGGCATCGGGGCATGGGCATAGCTTTGGCGACGCCCATTCCCCGTAGGGGCGACCCCCATCAGGCGTGCGTTTTGGCGGTCTTGCATATAGCCGACAAGCACGCCGTCCTCGATCAACACAGCACGGCCCGAAGGGGTGCCCTCGTCATCCACGGTGATCGACCCGCGCCGGTCGGGCAGGGTGCCATCATCGACGACTGTCACGCCCTTTGCAGCCACTTGCTGGCCGACAAGGCCCGAGAAGGCCGAGGTACCCTTGCGGTTAAAGTCACCTTCAAGCCCATGGCCCACGGCCTCGTGTAGCAGGATACCCGGCCAGCCATTGCCCAGAACTACATCCATCATGCCCGCAGGCGCGGGCACCGCGTCTAGGTTTACCAACGCAATTCGCAGCGCCTCGCGCGCGGTGCTTTGCCAGTGTTGCGGGTCCATCAAACCAGTTAGTCCCGCACGTCCACCACCACCCGAAGAGCCGCTTTCCCGCCGCCCATCTTTTTCTACGATGACCGACACATTCAGGCGTGTCATGGGGCGCGTGTCCGACACCAACTGACCATCGGGGCGCAGGATGTGCACCTCTTGCAGGCTGGCCGCGATGGTCGCCGAGACTTGCACCACCCGTGAATCGAGGTCGCGGGTAAACGCATCAATCTCACGCAGGGTTTCGACCTTCAAGCCAAACCCCGCATCTGCCATCGGGTCGGCATCTGTATAGAGCTTTCGGTTGGTGCGGGCAGGGGCGTCCGCCCATGTGCCCCCACCGTCACCGACGGCCAAAGCCACGGTCGAGGCCGCTCGTTTCAGAGCAGCTTCGCTGATCTCGGTCGAGTGGGCGTATCCGGTCGTTTCGCCTTTTACAGCGCGCAGACCGAACCCCTCGGAAGCATCATAGCTGGCATTGCGCAGGCGTCCGTCATCGAACACCAGCGCCTCGGACCGCATCCGCTCGAGAAAAAGCTCGCCATCATCAGCACCATGGGTGGTTTGGGCCAGAATCTTCTGTGCCTCATCCTGAGCGATCAGGGTCTCGAACGGGCGAAAGGGGGAGGTGTCGGTCATGAGGGGCCTTTAGTTTGCGCTAAACGCGACGTTGTTCGTTAACTTGCGAAGGTTTTTCCTTGTTCCCAGCTTTCTAATATGGTTTCACACCAATGAGAAACAAGGGATTCCCGTGCCCGTGCGCGGGAGAGGCATGAGCGCGCTGCAGCCTGAACCGGAAATCACCGGTGCCGGGCCGCGCCGCACAGGGAAGAGAAAGACGATTATGATGCGTTTCAGCAGCCTTTTCGCCACTGCAACAGCAATGATGACGGCGGGTGTCGCCACAGCTCAGGAAAATCTTGAGGTGATCGGTAAACCGGTACAAGGCGGCACAGGCTTCCAGCCAGCCGTGACCAGCGTTGCCGAAGCGGCCCAAGGGCTTGATGCTATGATCAATGTGATCATCTTCGGGATTACGATCTTCGTAACTGCTTTGCTGGCCTACGTTATCGTGCGCCACAACCGTCGCGCCAACCCCGAGCCCGCGACCTTCTCGCACCACACGCCGATTGAAATCGCATGGACCCTGATCCCCGTCGTGATCCTGGTCTTCATCGGGGCCTTCTCGCTGCCGGTTCTGTTCCAGCAGCAGGTCATTCCCAAGGGTGACGTTGTGATCAAGGTCACTGGTTATCAGTGGTACTGGGGCTATGAGTATCCCGAGCACGAATTCGGTTTCGACAGCTTCCTGCTGGATAAATCGGCTCTGGAAGAGCACGGATACGATCAGAGCGATTACCTGCTGGCCACCGACACCGCAGTTGTCGTGCCCACCGGCAAGAAAGTTGTGATGCAGGTAACCGCCGCCGACGTGATCCACTCGTGGACCATCCCGGCCTTTGGTGTGAAGCAGGACGCTGTTCCCGGTCGTCTGGCCGAGCTGTGGTTCGAAGTCGAGCCCGGCAAGGAAGGCATCTATTTCGGCCAGTGTTCGGAACTGTGCGGCAAAGACCACGCCTATATGCCGATCACTGTGAAAGCCGTGACCGAGGCCGAGTATGAAGCTTGGCTGAAAGGCGCGATCGAGGAATATGCAGGCGACGCGACCACCTTACCTGCCATTCAGGTCGCATCGGCCAACTGATCATGCGGAAGGGGTAACCCCTTCCCACAGACCGCCCTTCCGGGGGCGGTTTCTTGCAAAAAAGACCCTAGCCAGAGCGCCATAAAAACATGACTGACGCCAGCATCCAATCCACCAAGACCGAAACCGGCGAAGCCGGGTTTGGCGACTATTTCGCGCTGCTGAAACCGCGTGTGATGTCGCTGGTGGTGTTCACGGCCCTTGTCGGGCTGCTGGTCGCGCCGGTTGGCGTGAACCCAGTGGTTGGATTGGCCTCGATCCTGTTCATCGCCGTAGGTGGTGGTGCTTCGGGCGCTTTGAACATGTGGTGGGACGCTGACATCGACCGCAAGATGAAGCGCACGCTGACCCGCCCGATCCCGTCGGGCAAAGTCGAAGAAGGCGAGGCGTTTGCCATCGGCATCACCCTGTCGGTCATGGCCGTCGTAATGTTGGGGCTGGCCTCGAACATGATGGCCGCAGCCTTGCTGGCCTTCACCATTTTCTTCTATGTCGTGATCTACACGATGTGGCTAAAGCGCTGGACCCCGCAGAACATCGTGATCGGTGGCGCGGCGGGCGCGTTCCCTCCGATGATCGGTTGGGCTGTCGCCACGGGCGGGATCTCGATCGAAAGCGTCCTGATGTTTGCTCTGACTTTCGCATGGACGCCGCCCCATTTCTGGGCGCTGGCGCTGTTCACCAAGGGTGATTATGCCAACGCTGGCGTGCCGATGCTGACCGTGACCCACGGCCGTAAAGCAACCCGCGCGCACATCCTTGGCTATACCTTTGCGCTGGCTGCCGTAGCTATCGCGCTTGGCCTGACCTCGGTTGGTGGCCCCACCTATATGGTGATCGCGCTGGTTCTGAACGCTATGTTCATCAAAGGTGCGTGGGACGTGTTCCGCCGCACCGATGCAAACAGCGACGCGGACAGTCACAAGGCCGAACGCGGTCTATTCAAACTGTCGCTGGCGTACCTGTTCCTGCACTATGGCGCGTTGCTGGTTGAAGCTTCGTTGAAACCCTTCGGACTGGGGGGCTGGGGCTGATGGCGATCAAAGCAGAACATGAAATGCACAAGCGCCGGTTCAGCCGCAATGTCGGTCTGGGCATCGTGTTGGTGGGTTTTGTCGCCCTTGTTTACGGCTTGACCGTGGCGAAAGTGAGCGAACTGTATCAGCCGGAAACTGCGACGGAGGCCAGCCAATGAGCCTTTCGCAGCACCAGATGACGGCAGCCAAGATGGTCGGCGTTGTGATCCTGATGGGATCGCTCAGCTGGGCGTCGGTTCCGTTCTATGACTGGTTCTGCCGGGTTACTGGCTTTGGCGGTGTCACGGGTGTGGCCGCGAAAGCGTCCGACGTGGTGCTGGACCGCAAGGTGCTGGTCCGCTTCGACGCATCGAAAGAACGCGGCATGCCGTGGGATTTCAAACCCGTCCAGCGCGAGATGGAAATTCGTCTGGGTGAAACCGGGTTGGCCTTCTATGAGGCTTACAACCCGACAGACCGCCCGGTCGCCGGCACTGCCAGCTATAACGTCGCCCCGTTCTCGGCTGGCGGCTTTTTCACCAAGATTGACTGCTTCTGCTTTGAACAGCAGGTGCTGCAACCCGGAGAACGCGTGACCATGCCGGTCACCTTCTACGTGGACCCCGAAATTATCGAGGATGACGAGGGCAAATACGTGAATGCGATCACGTTGTCCTACACATTCCACGAAACCGAATTGCCGGAAGAGGTCGCTTCGCTTGAGGCACCCCAGACGGTTGTGCAAAACTGACGCCAGAAGAACAGGGACTAGACGCTTATGGCACATGCAAAGAACCACGATTTTCACATTCTGCCGCCTTCGGTAAACCCGTTTCTGGGTGCTGTAGCTGGCTTCGTCATGCTGTTTGGCGCTGTTCAATGGATGGCCAATGGCACGCCTTGGCTGTTCTTCGCCGGCCTGGCTGGCGTTCTCTATGTCATGTTCGCCTGGTGGTCGGACGTTGTGCATGAAGGCGAAACCGGTGACCACACTTCGGTCGTGAAAATCGGTCTGCGCTATGGCGTTATCCTGTTCATCATGTCCGAAGTCATGTTCTTCGTCGCGTGGTTCTGGAGCTTCTTCAAGCACGCCATGTACCCGATGACGGAAGGCTCGCCCGCGATCGACGGTGTTTGGCCGCCGGTTGGCATCGAAACCTTCGACCCGTGGCATCTGCCGCTGATCAACACGCTGATCCTGCTGCTGTCGGGCTGTGCCGTGACCTGGGCGCACCACGCAATTGCACATGAAAACAACCGCAAAGACCTTGTTTGGGGTCTGACCTTGGCGGTGATCCTGGGCGTGATCTTCACCATCTTCCAGGCCTACGAATACAGCCACGCTGCCTTTGACTTCTCGGGCAACATCTATGGCGCCAACTTCTTCATGGCCACTGGCTTCCACGGTTTCCACGTGATCGTCGGTACCATCTTCCTGTTCATCTGCCTTCTGCGCGCGATGAAGGGTCACTTCACTCCGGAAAGCCACGTCGGCTTCGAAGCCGCCGCTTGGTACTGGCACTTCGTTGACGTTGTATGGCTGTTCCTGTTCGCCGCTGTTTACATCTGGGGCGGTTGAACCTGACCTGCGATTAGTCCTAATCAAGGGCGCGAGGGGAAACTCTCGCGCCTTTCTCTTTTCGGATCTCTGTCATGCGCCAAGCTATCACGATCATCCTTAGCCTTGCGGTCCTGACCCTGTTTGTCGGGCTGGGCACTTGGCAGGTGCAGCGTCTGCAATGGAAAGAGGGCGTGCTGGCCAATATCGACGCCCGTATCGCGGCCGACCCGGTGTCCCTGCCGGATACGCCAGACAAGGCCCAAGACACCTATCTTCCGGTTATTGTCAGTGGCAGTTTTGGCGAAGGTACGCTGCGCGTGCTGGTGTCCACCAAACAGGCCGGAGCAGGGTATCGTTTGATTTCACCTTTTCTGACCGAGCAGGGCGCGATCCTGATCGACAGGGGCTTCATCCGTGTGGCAGACGAGATGCCGCCGGTGCCTGAAGGCCCGGTCCAGATTGAGGGCAACCTGCACTGGCCTGCTGACCGGCTTAGCTCGACCCCGGAAAACGATGTGGCAGGCAATACATGGTTTGCCCGTGACCTTGACCAAATGGCGGAAGTGCTGGGCACCCAACCGATCTTTATCATCACCCGCCATATGACCCCACCCGAGCCGCGTGTGCTTCCACTTCCCGTCACCTCGGACGGGGTTCCGAACCGACACCTTGAATACGCAGGCACATGGTTTTTGTTGGCCCTGACATGGTCGATGATGACACTTACTCTGCTTTGGCGTAAGAAACGCCGAAACACCTGAAGGACTCACTTCCGATGCGCTATATCTCGACCCGCGGCGACGCACCTGTTCTCAGCTTTGAAGACGCCATGCTCACCGGCCTTGCCCGTGACGGCGGCCTTTATGTGCCGGAAACCGTGCCGACCATGTCAAAGGCCGAGATCGCGGCGCTGGCGGGCCTGTCCTATGAAGAGATCGCCTTTCGCGTGATGCGCCCCTTCGTGGGCGACACCTTCACCGATGAGGAATTCAAAGAGATCATCGCCAAGGCATATGCTGGTTTCGGTCACGACGCCCGTGCACCCTTGGTGCAGCTGGGCCCGAACCACTTCCTGTTAGAGCTCTTCCACGGCCCGACGCTCGCCTTCAAAGATTTCGCGATGCAGTTGATTGGCCAACTGTTCCAAGTGGCCCTTAGCCGTCGCGGAGAAAAAGTGACCATCGTCGGCGCGACGTCGGGTGACACCGGGTCTGCGGCGATTGAGGCCTTCAAAGGTCTGGACGCGGTCGACGTGTTCATCCTGTTCCCCCATGGCCGCGTGTCCGAAGTACAGCGCCGTCAGATGACCACGCCGTCGGAAAGCAACGTGCATGCGCTGGCTATGGATGGTGACTTCGACGATTGCCAAGCACGCCTGAAGGACATGTTCAACGATTTCGACTTCCGCGATGGCGTGAAACTTGCCGGTGTGAACTCGATCAACTGGGCACGCGTACTGGCGCAGGTGGTATACTATTTCTCGTCCGCCGTGTCGCTGGGCGCGCCTGATCGCAAGATCAGCTTCACCGTGCCGACTGGCAATTTCGGTGACATCTTCGCAGGCTATATCGCCAAGAAGATGGGCCTGCCGATTGACCAACTGGTGATCGCCACCAACCAAAATGACATCCTGCACCGCACGATGGAAACCGGTGCCTATACCAAGGCGGGCGTCACGCCATCGATCAGCCCGTCGATGGACATTCAGGTGTCCTCGAACTTTGAACGCGCGCTGTTTGACGCATACGGTCGTGACGGCAAAGCCGTTGCCGGTCAAATGGACGATCTCAAGGACGGTGGGTTCTCGATCAGCCAAGGCGCGATGGAGTTCTTGAAAGAGCAGTTCACCTCGGGCCGCGCCTCGGAAGACGAAACCATGGCTCAGATCAAGGCAAGCTTCGCCACAACGGGCGAAGTCCTGTGCCCGCACTCGGCTATTGGCGTGAAAGTCGCCAACGAACATCTGGGCAATAGCCCGATGGTTACGCTGGCCACCGCGCACCCCGCGAAATTCCCGGCTGCCGTGAAAGACGCCTGCGGAGAAGACGCCCCCCTGCCGCCGCGTATGGCGGACCTGTTTGACCGCGACGAGCGCGTGACACGCGTAGCCAACGACCTTGAAGCGTTGAAATCTCTGATTCTAGAGCGCACCGGAAAGGCCACACCTGCATGACCGTGCGTCTAGATCGTCTTCCTAACGGCGTGCGCGTCGTGACCGAATTCATGCCAGGGCTGGAAAGCGCCTCTCTTGGGGTGTGGGTCATGGCGGGTGGACGCCACGAAACGCAGGCCCAAAACGGCATCGCGCATTTCCTTGAGCATATGGCCTTCAAAGGCACCCAAAAGCGCAACGCGCTTGAGATTGCCGAGGCGATCGAAGACGTGGGCGGGTACATCAACGCCTATACCTCGCGCGAGGTGACGGCCTATTACGTGCGCGTTCTGAAAGATGACGTGGCGCTTGGCCTCGACGTGATTTCGGACATCGTGTTGAACCCTGTCTTTGACACGGGCGAGATCGAGATCGAACGTGGTGTGATCCTGCAGGAAATCGGTCAGGCGCTGGATACGCCCGATGACGTGGTGTTCGACTGGCTGCAAGAAGCGGCCTTTCCCGAGCAGCCCATCGGCCGCACCATTCTTGGCCCATCCGAACGGGTGAAGTCCTTTGGCCGCGATGACTTGTCGGGGTTTGTGGGGCAGCACTATGGCCCCGAGCAGCTGATCCTGTCGGCAGCCGGAGCGGTGGACCACGACGAGATTTTGCGCCTGGCGGAAGCCGCCTTCGGCGCTCTGGCGCCCCGCCCTGTGCTGGTGCCAGACACGGCAGTTTGGACCTCGGGCGAGCGGGTCGAGGTCAATGATACGCTCGAACAAGTGCATTTCACCTTGGGGTTCGAGGCACCTTCGTACCGCGATGATGGATTTTATGCCGCGCAACTCTTCAGTTCCGCCTTGGGCGGCGGCATGTCTTCGCGCCTTTTCCAAGAAGTGCGCGAGAAACGCGGGCTGTGCTATTCGATTTTCTCGCAAGTTGGGTCGTATGACGACACGGGTATGATGACCGTCTATGCGGGCACCTCGGGCGAAGACATCGCCGCCCTGTCTGGCCTGTGCATTGACGAGATGAAACGCGCCACCAGTGACATGTCTGACCGCGAACTAGAGCGTGCGCGCACCCAGATGAAAGCAGGGCTTCTGATGGGATTGGAAAGCCCCTCGGCGCGTGCTGAACGCATGGCGCGTCTGGTTGGGATTTGGGGTCATGTGCCGACTTTGGCCGATACGGTCGCCAAGATCGAAGCCGTAACCCTGCAAGACCTGCGTGATTTTGGTGCGTCCCTGTCAGACAGCGCTATGGCGATGGCCGTCTATGGCCCGGCGGCGAAAGCCGAGCCGCTGGAGGCATTGATGGAAAGGCGCGCGGCCTGATGTTTTCGCGGCCCAAGAAGGTTCGGATCGAAACCGAACGCATGACCCTGCGCCCGCCCCTGCATGGTGACTATCGCGCATGGGCAGCGCTTCGGGTTGCAAGCCGGGACTTCCTGACTCCATGGGAGCCCACATGGGCTGCCGATCACCTGACCCGCAAAAGTTTCACAAATCGCGTATATTGGGCCAATCGTTCGGTCTCAAGCGGCACGGCACTTCCACTTTTCATGTTTCGCCGGCAGGACGGCGTGCTGCTGGGTGCGTTGACGCTCGACAACATTCGCCGCGGACCGTCGCAGGCCGGTACAACCGGATACTGGGTCGGCGAACGATTTGCGCGGCAGGGCTATATGCGCGAAGGGCTTGAGGCGCTGGTGCATTATGCTTTCAACGAGCTTGACCTGTCGCGGCTGGAAGCGGGCTGTCTGCCAGAAAACACCGCATCGCGCGGGGTGCTGGAAAAGGTTGGCTACAAATACGAAGGCGTGGCGCAAAGCTATCTTCAGATCAACGGGCGCTGGCGCAATCACGTGCTCTATGCCAACCTCAGGTCAGATCGGCGCGGGCGCACACAAGCGGGCTAGGGTGACCGCTTGGTGACCTGCAGATGGACGATGAAGTAAAAGGGATGTGACGTGAGATCTGTCGATGAAGCCATCGAAGCACAGTTGCGCGCGGCCTTGCCGATCGCCGCTTTCCGTCCCCTGACCCCAGCCTATCTGGAAGAACCGCGTGGGCTGTTTCACGGCGACGGTGGTTTGCTCATCGCGCCTGGAACAGTAGACGAGGTTTCCACCATTCTTCGGGCCTGCAACGATGCGCACGTGCCCGTCGTGCCCTTTGGCGGCGGCACAGGGCTGGTTGGCGGGCAGGTGATGCAAAACGCCCGCCCGGTGATCCTAAGCCTCGAACGAATGACCCGCATCCGTGCCGTTCATCCCACCGAGAATGTTCTGGTGGCTGAGGCTGGGGCCATTCTGGCCGATGTCCAATCTGCAGCTGAAGGCGCAGAGCGGTTGTTCCCGCTGTCGCTGGCATCCGAAGGGTCTTGTCGCATTGGCGGGTGCCTGTCGACCAATGCGGGCGGCGTGAACGTGCTGCGCTATGGCACCGCGCGCGAGCTGTGTCTGGGGGTCGAAGCCGTTCTGCCCGATGGAACCATCCATCACGGGCTGAAGCGGCTGCGCAAGGACAACACGGGCTATGATCTGCGCGCACTTCTCTGTGGTGCCGAGGGCACTCTGGGTGTGATCACCGCCGCAAGCTTGCGTCTGTTTCCACGTCCCGCGCGCACGGGCACCGCGCTTTTGTGCGTGCGTGATCCGTCTGCGGCACTAGAGCTTTTGGCGCTGGCACAAGCCCAATTGGGGCAGGGGATCAGTGCGTTTGAATTGATTAAAGGCACTGGGCTGGAGTTTCTAGCCGAGGCCGGAATGGGCGGACCGCAGCCCTTTGCCGAGACGCCAGAGTGGTCCGTGCTGATCGACCTGGGCCTTGGCCCGTCCGATGACCCGGAAGCTGCGCTTCTGACGCTTTTTGAGGCTGCATTGGAAGAGGGACGGGTGTCCGATGGTGTCATTGCACAGTCCCAATCCCAACGCACCGCCCTATGGAAACTGCGCGAGGAAATTCCGTTGGCAAACAAGGCAGTGGGGGCGATCAGCTCGCATGATATTTCGCTGCCCCTGTCGCAGGTCCCTGCCTTTCTGACCCGCGCGGATGACGCGCTTGCTGGACTCGGCCCATTCCGCGTTAACGCCTTTGGACATCTTGGTGACGGAAATCTGCACTACAACGTCTTCCCACCAGTGGGGGAAGACAAATCCACCTACCTCTCGCAGCGCGATGCCATTCGCACCGCCGTCTATGATTTGGTGGAAGTCTATGGCGGATCCTTCAGCGCCGAACACGGCATAGGCCGTTTGAAAACGGGTGAGCTTGCCCGCTATGGCGATCCCGCCCGCTTAGCCGCCATGCGCGCGATCAAACGGGCGCTAGACCCCTACGGGATCATGAATCCGGGCGTGATCTTTCCACAAGCCTGAACCCACGTACCAACGCCAAACGGAAAACGCCCCGCCGGGTAAGCGGGGCGCCGCACTTTATTCATGTGCACAAGCAGCGCCCGGGCTCCGACCGGGCAGGGACAGCTTTAGGACCTATTGGTTAACCGAGGGTTCACAGCCCTTCGAATTCGCACAAAACATCGACGCCCATGCCAAGTTCTTCCAGCTTCTTGCGCCCGCCCAGTTCCGGCAGATCGACGATGAAGGAACAGCCCACGATCTCGCCGCCCATACGCTCGATCAGTTTGATCCCAGCTTCGGCCGTGCCACCCGTAGCCAGCAGATCGTCCACCAGCAATATCTTTTCACCGGGCTGAATGGCGTCGTCATGGATCTCCATCACGGCCTCGCCATATTCCAGCGTATAGGATTCCGACAAAGTCGCCCCCGGCAGCTTGCCTTTCTTGCGAATTGGCACGAAGCCCAGTGTCAGCTGATGCGCAATCGCGCCGCCCAGAATGAAGCCGCGCGCCTCAAGTCCGACTACCTTGTCAATCTGCATGCCTGCGTAGGGGTGCAGCATCTGGTCCACCGCCATTCGAAACCCTCGTGGGTCGGAAAACAAAGTGGTCACATCGCGAAACAGGATCCCTTCATGCGGGAAGTCCACGATGGTGCGGATATAGTCTTTGACGGATTTCATGTTTTCCCCTCGGTGATCAGACGCATGGCGGCCTCAAGTGGCCCGCGTCTGAACTTATGCGACCATAGCCAGCTGAACAACGCGGCAAATGCGCAATAGGCGATCGAGATCCAGAATATTTGCATCGGATGAAGCGAACCGTCGAGTAGACCGAACGCCTCGAGCGCCCCCATGCCGATTAAGATATGCGCGACATAGTGGGTCAGAGTTTGGCGCCCGGCCACGATCATGCCGTCGCAAAGGCGACGAAAGATAGGCAGAACCAGCAATATTGGCGTGATCAGCAGCACTGCACCTAGAAACGCCACGGCGGTGGCCCCGCTAGCCAGCATGTAAAGCGGCCCTGCCGGAACGGGCTCGGTACCCATCAGGGCGCCAATCTCGGGATCACTGATCAGACCATTGCTGGCTTTATGAGCCGCAATCGCCACCAGAGCTCCGCCCAGCACCATGCCGATCTGCACCGTCCAACGTCCCAGTGGCAGTCGCCCCAGCCACATGCCCCAAAGCAGAAACGCCGCCCATGGGAATACCGGGTGCCAACCGTTGAAAAGGGAATGGCGAAGGAAGCCTTCGACGGTCCAGAAATCGGCATAGCTTAGCGTGTTCCAATTCCAGCCTTGATCGAAGTCCAATACGAGCTGAGCCGCAAAGGCAATCACGATGAAACCGGCGACCCCCACCAAAAGCCAGTTGCTTGAGCTGCGCATAAACGCCATCGCGACGATGAAATAGAGCGCATAGAAATGCAGGATATCGGCGTCGAAGATCAACATGTTCAACATGCCGACGGTAAACAGAAAGATGGCGCGGCGCAGGGTCAGGTGCCATGCGGGCTTGCCAAGACTGACGCCAACGCCGGCCAGAATAACGAACAACGCGGCGGCGCGACCTTCCAAGTTGTCGGTGATCAGCGAACCAATATCGGAACCCGAAGAAACCTCGGCAACCAGACGAAAGTTCACCAAAACCATGCCAAGAAACGCAAGATATCGGGCTATGTCGACGCCGTTCAGGCGGTTCACAAAACCCGTCTCGCAACTGCATCCAATTTGCCCAGAAGGGCTGGATCGCGCTTTTCCGGGGCCGTCATGATGGCCATGTCGAGCGCGCGGTCGCAGCCATGCGGGCAGGGCGTGCGATCTGTACCCAGACGCGCAGGCAGCCCCGCCACCATCCGTTTGGCCTTGTCGCCATTGCCAGTGAGCGTGGCGATCACCTGCGCCACGTCGACCTCGTCGTGGTCCGGGTGCCAGCAATCAAAGTCGGTAACCATCGCGACCGAGGCATAGCAAAGCTCGGCTTCACGGGCGAGCTTGGCCTCGGGCATGTTGGTCATGCCGATCACATGTGCGCCCCACTGATCGCGATACATTCGGCTTTCGGCGAGTGTCGAGAACTGAGGCCCCTCCATCGCCAGATACGTTCCGCCCTCGTGCACCGTGACATCGGCCGCACGCGCTGCGTCAACACAGGCCGAAGACAGGCGCGGGCAGGTCGGGTGGGCAAAGCCCACATGAGCCACGCAGCCTGATCCAAAGAAACTCTTCTGCCGTGCGAAGGTCCGGTCAATAAACTGATCTACAACGACAAAATCGCCCGGCGCCATCTCTTCCCGGAAAGACCCACAGGCTGACACGCTGATCACATCTGTGACCCCCAGCCGCTTCAGCGCATCGATGTTGGCGCGATAGGGCACGTCCGTTGGACTGTGCACATGCCCCCGTCCGTGGCGCGGTAGAAAGGACATGTTGACACCCTCTAACCGACCGGTCAGGATCTGGTCGGATGGGGTGCCCCACGGGCTTTCGACATCCACCCAACGCGCGTCTTCCAACCCGTCCATCTGATAGATGCCCGACCCACCGATGATCCCGATATGCGTGTCCATGCCAGCCTCCTGTTCCGTCTTTGCCGCAGCCTATCGCGCAGGTGCGCACCATGCCATGCAATAGTTGCAGTGCAGTAAGTCATCTGAGGCATTGCCCGAAGCCGTCGAAGCCGTTAGACAGCCACATTGCGAATACTCCCCAAAACGAGGTGACCCCCGTGGCCCGAGCCCTGCTGGCAAGCTTTGCCAATCGTATCGAACGTCCTGACCTGCGCTTGTCGCCGAATGACGAGTTGACGCCGTCACGCATCAAAATCGAGCTGCTGTCGGGATTGACTGTGGCCTTGGCCCTGGTGCCCGAGGCCGTGGCCTTCGCTTTTGTTGCGGGCGTACACCCGCTGGTGGGTCTCTACGCCGCCTTTATGGTTGGACTGATCACTGCTGTAATTGGCGGACGTCCGGGCATGATTTCGGGTGCGACTGGGGCGCTGGCTGTTGTGATGGTCGCATTGGTCGCGCAGCACGGCGTCGAATATCTGTTCGCCACTGTGGTTCTTATGGGGCTTTTGCAGGTCTTTGCCGGTGTCATGCACTGGGGCAAATTCATCAGACTTGTGCCACACCCGGTCATGCTGGGCTTTGTGAACGGTCTGGCGATCGTTATTTTCTTGGCTCAGATGACCCAGTTTAAGGTGCCGGGAACGATCGAAACCGCGGGGCATGGCTCTGTTGGGGGGGAATGGCTTTCGGGCTTGCCGCTCGTCATGATGCTGGGCCTTGTTGGTTTGACCATGTTGATCATCTGGGGGCTGCCAAAGATCACCTCGATCATCCCTGCGCCGCTGGCGGGGATCGGCGTTGTAGCCGGGCTTGTGATTGCCTTTGGGATCGATGTGCCGACCGTCGGTGACATGGCCTCGATCAAGGGTGGTTTGCCCAGCTTCCACAACCCATTCGGAACGGGCGTGGGGCTGTATGGCACCGCACTTGCACCCTTCACACTGGAAACGCTGTGGATCATCCTTCCATATGCCGTAATTCTGGCCGCAATTGGCTTGATTGAAAGCCTGCTGACCCTGAACCTTGTCGGCGAAATGACCGGTCAACGTGGCGGAGCCTCGCAGGAATGTATTGCGCAGGGCACGTCCAACGTGATCACCGGTTTCTTTGGCGGCATGGGTGGCTGTGCCATGATCGGCCAGTCGATGATCAACGTGCGCTCGGGCGGACGTACGCGCATCGCCGGTATCGCCGCAGCGATCTTCCTGCTGCTCTTCATCGTTGTGGCGTCGAGCTGGATCGAGATGATCCCGCTGGCTGCCCTTGTTGGCGTCATGTTCATGGTGGTGATCGGCACGTTCGCTTGGAACTCGTTGAAAATCCTGCGCCGCGTGCCCCGTACCGATGCGTTCGTGATCCTGCTGGTGACTGCCGTGACGGTCTATGAAGACCTTGCCGTCGCCGTTGTGGTGGGCGTGATCGTGTCGGCGCTGGCCTATGCATGGAACGCTGCTGCCCGCATCCATGCCATCACCCGCGAGGAAGACGGAGCCAAGGTCTATGACGTGGAAGGCCCGCTGTTCTTCGGCTCGGCCGAAGGCTTTATCGAGCTCTTTGACGTGAAGAATGACCCAGACTTGGTTGTGATCGAGTTTGCCCGTTCGCGCGTCGTGGACCAATCCGCACTGCAGGCGATTGAAGCTGTGGCCCTGAAATACGAGGCGCTGGGCAAGAAAGCTCAGCTGCGTCACCTCAGCCGCGATTGCCATGACCTTCTGACCAAAGCCGGTCATCTGGTGGTCGATAGCGACGATGACCCGGATTACGAGGTCGCGGCGGACTACTCGGTCAAGACCGGAATTCTCGGCGGACACTGATCCGGACATACTAAGATGAAACAGGGCGCCTTCGGGCGCCCTTTTATTTGGGCCGAAGCCCTCTCTTGCGCCTTTACGATCTGATGATCGACAGGCTTGGACATAGCCCGAGGCTGAGCCTCGGACAGGCCCAACTTTTAGCGCGCAAGCATCTCGAGGCTGTCCAGATCACCTGCCTCAAGTGCGTCGCGCGCGCTGGCGATTTGGTCGACGGGCCAATTCCACCATGCCAGTTCGTTCATACGCGCGATGTCCATGGCTGATAGGCGCATTTTGATGATCCTGGCGGGGTTGCCTGCCACGATGGCATAATCCGGGACGTCTTCGCGCACCACCGCGCCCGCGCCGATGATGGCGCCATTGCCGATGCTGATGCCCGGGCAGATGATCGCACCATAGCCTAACCAGACATCATTTCCGATCCGCGTGTTGCGACAATCCGGTTGTTTCATTGGTGCTTTGTCCAGCGAAAATATCCCGAACGGAAAGCTGGTCAAACCTGAATAGTCGTGGTTGGCCGCTGCTGTGATGAATCGCACACCATGGGCGATTTGGCAGAACCTCCCGATTGAGAGCTGCCCGTCGGACATCGGGAAATGATACGGCGCCAGTCGTGCGGCCCACCCTTCGGGCGACGGGGGATCAAAATCCGAGGCATAGGTGAACTCACCAACATCAATGTTGGGCTGATCAATCACGTTTGACAGAAAAACCGTACCATGATGAAGGGAACCATCGGGCAGGGTGACGGGGTGGACGCGCTTGGCGTCGGGTAGGATCGGGGGCATGTGATCTCCTTTGAAATTAATGAAGTCTCAAGCCACGTAGTCCATTTCACCCTCCCTGTTTCGTGTCAGATTAGACGCTTTGCAAAGCTGCGTCTATTCTCCGGGTCGGCTAAGTGTGAATTTGTCGCGCACCACCGTGTAGTCGCGATACCCCAACCGGGCCAAGGGGCGTGCACGCGTAATGTCGAAAGCTCCATCGACGATGCAGTCATCTCGCATGTGGATCCCGGTCACTTCGCCGAAACAGACGTGATTGGCGTTGCCTGGCAATTGCGTGATCTGCGTTAGCTTGCATTCAAGCGCAGCGGGGGCGGCAGGCAGGCGGGCGGCGTTGATGGTCTGACACTCCACCCGATCCAAGCCTGCCTCGTTGATCTCGTTTACCTCGCGCCCGAAACTGGCAGCGCTGACATTCATTGCCTCGGTCATGTCTTCCGACACCATATGCACGCAGAACACGCCGGTCTGGCGGATGTTGTCCAGCGTGTCCTTACCCAACTCACGGTCCGACTTGCCCGAAGTCGTGGCGAACATCACTTGCGGCGGGTCATAGGCTACCCCGTTGAAGAAAGAGTATGGCGCAAGGTTGTCGCATCCGTTGGCGTCTCGGGTGGTGATCCATGCAATCGGACGCGGTACGATCAAAGCGTTGAACGGATTATGAGGCAGCCCGTGCCCGTTTTCAGGTTCATAGAACACTGGCTTATCCCTTCCGTTTCATGGCCTTGCCGTGATAGCAGGAACTTAAAGAGAAGCCAAAGGCAACACGAGGGCAGGCAGCTGTATCATCTGTCTCAGGAAACGCAGGAAGATTGGTGGGAGGTCGAGGCCCTTTACGATCTGTGCTTTGCGCCAGGGCGCGAGGCTCTGTCATCCTATCGTTTGCGTGATGATGTGCCGCCGATTCCGGATTTGTCTCTGGTGGCCCGCGATGCGGAGGGCGTTCTGGCTGGGGCGATCCGCTATTGGCCCGTTTCCATTGTTGGGGAACACATCCACAAAGCGCTGTTGCTGGGCCCGGTGGCGGTGCACCCGACAAGACAGGGCGAAGGGTTGGGTGGTCACCTGATCAGTCAAAGCCTTGGCCGTGCCGCAGATCTGGGCTGGGACCGCGTCATGTTGGTCGGGGATGCGCCCTATTATCAGCGGTTTGGATTCACCCGATTGGAAGGGGTGGTGATGCCGCCGCCCACAAACCCGGATCGGGTTCTGGCCTATGATCAAGGCAGCGGCGCATGGACCGGTGTGCAAGGAAACGTGCTTCGGATTGATGCTTCTTAAAGCGCAGCGGTACACCAGTTAGTTTGCCTGCGATATGTGCGCCTTATCGAAAGGTAGGTTGGTTGCGTCGCACCGAAGAGAATACACAAAAGGTGACGGGCTTTGATTGCGCCCCAATTGTTTGCCGCGCCATCCGCTCCAGCCGTTCCTGCCAATAGGGGGACCGTGTGCCCTGTGATAGCGGATGCCAGATCCGAAGTGCTCGCGCATCGCGTGATCTGTCCAGTTTCCATTGATGTGAGGAGACAGGCCGCATGGGGGCAGCGATGGTCAGGACGCCCATCCCGATGACGGCAAATCCTGCGAAAACTGCATAAGCCAAGAAGGCTGCAATTGGGCCAAGCCCCTGCGAAAATGCAGTGACGGCGGCGATGGTTCCGGTGAAAACGCCGGTGATGAGAACACGAAACAGCATAGGCTTCTCCTAACGCGGGTCGGTTCGGGCATTGCACCAGACATCGAGCCGCAGCTTGATCTTCCAAGATACGAGCAATTCGGATGGTCCCGCTGCCGGGAAGACGAAATGCCCGCGTCGCTGTTCTGTTATTGTTCTAATTGTCTAAAGATTTGCCTAATCGGGCGTGACAAAGTCGAAAAAGCTGGCCTTTAGGTCGCGTTCTCGACCAGCCACGCCTTGACCGTTTGGCGAACAGATTGCTCGCCAGACAGACGGGTCTCGTCGATGAGCTCGCGCAGATCTTCGATATTTGTGCGTCTTATCAAGCTCTTGACTGGCCCGATCGAGGCCGGCCGCATCGAAAGATGCCGCATTCCAAGTGCTGCAAAGCACACTGCTTCCAATGGTCGACCGGCATCTTCCCCGCAAAAGCTCAGCGGTGTGCGGGCCGCGTCGCAGCGGGTCACAATCTCTTCGATCAGGTTCAAGAAGGACACGTTCAGCGTATCATAACGCCTCCGCACCCGTTCATTTTCCCGGTCCGCCGCATAGAAGAACTGCTTCAGATCATTGCCACCGATCGAGATGAAATCGGCCATTTCGAAGAACTGCTGCGGGGCAAACACCATCGAGGGCGTTTCCAGCATCGCGCCGATCTCGACTTTCTCGGGCAGGATATGTCCCAAGGCGCGCTCGCGCTCGATCTCGGCCAGAAGCATTTCACGCGCGTCGCGAAATTCATCCAGCTGAGCGATGAATGGGAACATGACGGTCAGGCAGCGCCCGGCAGCGGCGCGAATGAGCGCTTGCAGCTGCATCCGCATGACGCCCGGCTTGTCCAGCCCGACGCGGATTGCACGCCAGCCCAAGGCCGGGTTCGGTTCGTCCAGCGGGTTCATATAGGGCAGCACCTTGTCCGACCCGATATCAAGCGTGCGGAACGTTACCCGTTTGCCTTTCGCGGCGTCCATGACGCGCGCATAGGTCGCTGCCAGATCACCACGGCGCGGTACCCGGTCCACGGTTAGGAATTGTAGCTCGGTACGGAACAGCCCGACGCCATAGGCGCCCGAACTCTCAAGCGATGGCAGATCAGCCATCAGACCTGCATTCATATGCAGTTTAACCTCGGTCCCGCACAGGCCCATTGCGGGCTTGTCGCGCAGGCTGCGATAGCGTTCTTGCTGTTTCGCCTCCATCGCCATCTTGTCGCGGAAGGCGGTGATGATCGTATCCTCGGGGCGCAGATGCACCACACCTGCCTCGCCATCCACAAGGATGTGGTCGCCGTTCAAGGCCTCGGTCGCGATGTGCCCCGCCTGAATGATGAGCGGGATCGCAAAGGCACGCGCGACGATTGCGGCGTGACTGGCGACCGAGCCTTCTTCCAGTACGATCCCCTTCAGGCCGCGCCCGTATTCCAGCAACTCGCCCGGCCCGATATTCGTAGCGATCAGGATCGGGTTTTCCGGCATCTCGGCCCCGGTATCCTTGCCCTGTCCGGTCAGGATGCGCAGCAGGCGGTTGGACAGATCATCCAGATCGTGCAGCCGTTCACGCAGATAGGGGTCGGGCACTTGGCTCATCCGCGCGCGCGCGGCGGATTGTTCTTTTTCGACCGCCGCTTCGGCAGACAGCCCGCGCGAGATGTCCTCGGCCATGCGCCGCATCCACCCCTTCGAATTGGCAAACATCCGATAGGCTTCCAGAACCTGCATCTGTTCCTTGTCGGTGGTCTGCGCGTTCTCCAGCATCTCGTCCACGGACACACGCAGCGTATCAACGGCATCGTTCAGACGCTTCAACTCTGCTTCGGGATCATCCGCCACCGGGTTGGTCACAACCACGCGCGGTTCATGCAGCCAGACGTGCCCCTCGGCTGCGCCTTCCTGACCGATGCTGCCCTTGAAGGTCACAGGCCGCTGGTGCAGCGCGCCCATCGCTTCGCCTTCGCCGATGAAGGCGCCCAGCTCGGTCATTTCAGCAAGCACCATGGCGACCACTTCAATGCCGTAAATCTCGTCTGCCGAGAACGTGCGGGGATCTTTCGACTGGATGACCAGCACGCCCAGCTTTTCGCCAAGGCGCTGAATGGGCACGCCCATGAAGCTGGAGTAAATTTCTTCGCCCGTTTCCGGCATATACCGGAACCCACGCGCCGACGGGGCGTCTTCGGTGTTCACCACCCGGCCCGAACGCGCCACGCGGCCCACAAGCCCTTCGCCCACGCGCAGACGTGTTTGGTGCACAGCTTCAGGGTTCAATCCTTCGGTCGCACACAGTTCAAGCGTTTCCGTATCCCTAAACAGATAGATCGAGCACACCTCGACCCCAAGGCTTTCAGCAATCAAGGACGTAATGCGGTCAAGCCGTTCCTGCCCTTCGGACGCTGCCGCAAGGGTCTCGCGCAGGTTGACCAAAAGCTTGCGACTGTCGCTTGTCTGGCTTTCTGCCATGTTCCCAATCCCTGTTTGCTACGGTTTCTTGGCTGTCTCGGAGACCGAGGCGCGAACCGTTTAATCAAGCCTTATCCTAGCGGCTCGCTGCCACCTATGCCAGAAACTCGTTACGTCCACATCAGCAAAATTCTGCGCGTTTTCGTCCCCCTTTGAATTTGCCCGTAATTTGCGCTGTCCGGCCACAGTTTGTGCGGAACAGAAACGCGCCGCGTTGGCGATTTCTGGGACGATGCGATGGGGACGTATCGCGATACGTGAATTTCAGTCTTTTTGCCTCCGTGCGGGTTTTGACTGCACGGATTGCGGCTTAGGTTTAAGATCAACGAATAATGAACCCGTGTATTGCGAAAGGACCTTTCCATGGCACCCCGACAGACCAATGGGCGCGGCATGCGCTATGACAGCATTCTGGATACGGTTGGCGACACGCCCGTTATCCGCATCAATCGTATCGCGCCCGAGGGCGTGAACATCTTTGTGAAGATGGAGGCCTTCAACCCGGCCGGATCCGTAAAGGACCGCCTTGCCCTGAGCATCATCGAAGCGGCCGAAGCCTCGGGCGCATTGAAACCTGGCCAAACGGTGGTCGAGGCGACGTCCGGAAATACTGGCATCGGCCTTGCCATGGTCTGTGCGGCCAAGGGCTATCCGCTGGTGGTGACGATGGCCGAAAGCTTCTCGGTCGAGCGACGCAAGCTGATGCGTTTCTTTGGCGCGAAAGTGGTGTTGACGCCCAAGGAATTGAAGGGCTTTGGCATGTATTCCAAAGCCAAAGAATTGGCTGAAGAGAACGGTTGGTTCCTTGCCAGCCAGTTTGAAACCGACGCCAACGCCGACATTCACGAAAACACCACCGCGCGCGAGATCCTTGCCGATTTCGAGGGCGAGCGTCTGGATTATCTTGTCACCGGCTATGGCACCGGCGGCACGGTGACGGGCATCGGGCGCGTGTTGAAGAAAGAACGCCCCGACACTAAGATCATCCTGACCGAGCCCGCCAACGCGGCGCTGGTCGCCTCGGGCTATGTGAACACCCGCAACGAAGACCATCAGCCCACCGAGGGCCACCCGGATTTCAACCCGCACCCGATCCAAGGTTGGACCCCGGACTTCATTCCTTTTGTGATGCAGGAAGCGCTGGACAATGGCTATGTTGACGAACTGACTTCGGTCCCCGGCCCGGAAGGCATCACATGGTCGCAACGTTTGGCGGCTGAGGAAGGCATCTTCGTCGGCATCTCGGCCGGCGCAACCTTCGCGACGGCGATCGAGACCGCGAAAAATGCCCCCGAAGGCGCCAACATCCTGGTCATGCTGCCCGACACAGGCGAACGCTACCTCTCGACCCCGCTATTTGAAGGCGTCGAAGAGGTGATGAGCGACGAGGAGTTAGAAATCTCGCGCTCGACACCTTACGGGCAGATGTAAAGCGCGAGACTATTAACGAAGAACAGCCCGCCGGATTGGTGGGCTGTTTTTATTTTGAGCAGATGCTTTTACTGGATGCTCTCCGCGCAACTAGGCAGATATTTAACAGCTTCAAGACAATAAGGTTCAGCAACTCCTGCCTCAAAGAGTTCTCCTGCGATTCCGCCCGGAAACGGTGAGTGTTCACCGGGGCGTTGGCAAACCACCGTGTTTGGAAGCGGCTTTAATGGCGATGGTCGGCGGCCCGTATGGCTCGTATGACCGGCGTGGATACATATTAGTTCGTCGCCAAGAATATTCTCTTTCAGAAACGTCACATACCCCTGCTTTGGCTGGACCCCCCACAAGCGGTATTGAATCTCAATTCTCTCATCTAACTCAAATCTTCCGTTTGTGTTAATTTCTGAAACCACCGCGCTTGTTATCCAACCTACGTCTCCGAATAGAGGTCCGACATCAGCCATCGCTCTGTTTGTTTGAACTAAAAGAGGTAAGAGGAAAGCCGACACCAGCTTCATTGCTAGAGAGGTTCCGTTAAATTTGGTCACGTTGTTCCATCCTCAATTGCTAGACTTCAATGAACTCTAGATGACCTGCGGGCGCTCTTATAGGTGGAAACTACAGGGGTGAGTATTACCGGAACTTCCAACCTATTGAAGTTCGACAATAGGTAAGGGCAATCAATTCCAAAGACGAATTCGAGAGCACAATGAGCGTCTGGCTGCCGAAACAAGGAACGCGCTTGTGCCTGAGGGGTTGGTTTCTTCAAGGATTTTCAAATTAGCCTGCCAAGATTGCTCGAAAATCTTGTCTTTACACAGTGAAGAGGGCGATCTGGAAGAAACCACAAGAAACGGATTGGCCTTCGCAGCTATTCCCGCCATCCCTATGGGCACCAACACAGGACCCCGCCCAATGACCCAACCCTCCCTCCAAATGGACCGCACCGCATGGATCATGCTGATCGCTTTGGCTGCCGTCTGGGGCGGGTCGTTTTTCTTTGCTGAAGTTGCGCTGGGCGAGGTGCCGCCTCTGACCATCACGCTGCATCGCGTATTCTGGACCATTCCCATTCTGGCTGTGATCGTCGCAATGAAACGCATCCCGGTCCCGCGCAACCCGCGCATCTGGCTGGGCTATCTGGGCATGGGCGCACTGAACAACGCCATCCCATTTTCGCTGATCTTCTGGGGGCAGACGCAGATTGAGAGCGGGTTGGCCTCGATCCTGAACGGCACCACGGCCATGTTTGGCGCAGTGGTCGCGGGCGTGCTGCTGGCCGACGAACCCCTCACTGCCCGCAAGATCGGGGGCGCGGTTCTGGGCCTGATCGGTGTCGGCGTCATCATGGGCCCCGAGGCCGTGTCGGGCTTCAACCCCGCCAACCTCGCACAGCTGGCAATCATGGGTGCGGCACTGTCCTATGCCTTTGCCAGCGTCTGGGGCCGGGTCATGCTGGCAGGCCAACCGCCGCTTATGAACGCGCTGGGCATGGTGACGGCGAGCGCCCTGATCATGGCCCCTGTGGTCTGGATTGTGGACGGCCCACCGGCGCTGAGCCTGACTGCCACCACATGGGGCGCACTCCTTAGCCTTGCCGCCCTCTCGACCGGACTGGCCTATGTCCTCTACTTCGCGATCCTCGTCAGGGCAGGGGCCGCAAACTTGATGCTCGTCACCCTTCTAATCCCCCCCTTCGCCATCACCCTCGGCGCACTCTTCCTTGGCGAACGCATGGCCCCCGAGGCATGGATCGGCTTCGCCATCATCGCAGTCGGGTTCGCGGTGAATGACGGACGGGTGTTTGGAAGGTTGCGCCGATAGCGCACCAACCCTCCCTCGTGCCAATTCACTTGTCAGCTTCCTTCGTCTCGTCTCTAGTCAGCGAGAACTAGCGATCTCAAGGAACCCGGAATGTCTAACACCAGCATCGATGTGGATGTTCTCGTTATCGGAGGGGGCACCGCAGGCTTCGGCGCTGCGGTGGCTGCCGGTCGCCAAGGTCTTCGCGTGATGCTTCTGGAAGCCACCCAGAAAGTCGGCGGGGTCATGGCGTTTTGCCCGGGCATGCCGTGGGGCGGGGGCTATCCGGTCGATCAAATCATCGGCGGGCTGATGGAAGAGCTGACAGACCGCCTTGTCGCGATGGACCCACCGGCCGCCGAGAAACGCCCCTGCACGCTGGAAAACTTCGGGCCCGAGATCGTTTATGACCACGACATCGCCACGCTTACGATGTTCGAGATGCTCGAGGAAGCAGGCGTGCAGGTTCGTCTGGGGGCGATGGCGCTGACGCCTCACCTTGAGGGCGACAAAATCGTGCAGGTGGAGTGCTGTGATCGGAATGGGCTATTCACCGTCACGCCCGGCATGGTCATTGATTGCTCAGGCGACGGAGATATCTCGGCCAAGGCGGGCGTGCCCTATGCGCTGGGCGATGCATCGGGCAACATGATGGCGGTCACGATCTCGTTTCACATGATGGGTGTCGATTGGGACGAGGCCTTCGCCGACCCCGACCCCTATTTCCAAACTCATGCCGCGCGCGGCATAGCCGAGGAACGACTGCACCCCGATCTTGCGCAGCTTTACCTGATGCGTGGCTTCCATGCGGGGACGGTTTTCTGCAACTCGGTGCATATCCGAGGAGTGGATGGTACCGATCCCGTAGCAGTTGGGCGCGCAACGCAAGAGGGGCGGCGGCGCTGCCTGCAACTGGCCCGGTTCCTGCTAAGCGACGTGCCGGGGTTTCAGAAGGCGCACATGTCGCTGCTGTCTCCGACGGTTGGGGTCCGCGAAACGCGCAAGTTGGAGGGTGTCTATCGCGTCACCGGTGCGGACCTTGCGGCGGCCACGAAGTTCCCGGATGGCATTGTGTCCTGCGACAATCCTATTGACGATGTGATGCGCTCTGACGGGGATATGACACATCACGCGGCTCTTACACAGGGCGACTACTACACGATTCCCTTTCGGTCCCTAATCCCAACGCAGATCGAGAACCTGATGTTCGCGGGACGTATCCTGTCCGCTGGTCCCGTAGCCTTTGCGTCGGTACGCGGCATGCCGCAATGCATGGCAATGGGGCAGGCGACAGGTACCGCCGCCGCCTTGGCGCTTCGCGACGGCGTGCCCGTGCAGGCGGTATCCACCGAAGAATTGGTTGCGGCTCTGTCGGCGCAAGGTGTCAACCGGTTGGCCGCGCCCACTCCGCATTAAGCCATCGCGGCGTGGGCCTGCGCGCTTTCGGTTCTCACGCCACAAATCGCTGGCGCCTTCCCGATCAGTGCGTCGTTCTGCAATGCCTCGACCATGAACAGCGCAAAGTCGATCCGGCGGGTTTTGTTCGAGGCCAAAACCGGGTCCTGCACATGTTCGGACCAAACGGGCAGCCCTTCGCTGTCGCCTTCCTCAAGATCCGATCCGCGCACCACGGTCCACTTTGTGTCTGATTTGAAGATCAAGTTACAGGCCAGCACCTGATCATCAATCTCGACCAGCCGGAGCCAGCGGGTTAGCTTCGATGCGACCGCAAGCAGCGTGCGGAACGTGCGCGAGTATTGGTCCTTGCCGTCCAACGTGATGTGCCAGCCGCAGGAGAAGATCAGCCGCGCGTCCGGTTCGGCGAAATCCATCACGGCCTGTGCGGTGCCTGACGAATATTGCTGTACGCCCCACGGGGCCAGTACGGTCAACACGCCTTCGCAGTCCTTCACGGCGCGTTCGATCACCGCGCGGTCATTGGTCTTTCCGGGGAAAAGCGTGATGCGATCCCCATGCTCGGCCATCACGGCGTCCAGCTTCCCCACGCTCTTTTCCCGGCACACGCCATTCACGTGATAGCCACGATCAAGCGCGTGTTTCAGCATGTATTGTCCCAGCTTGCCCGAGATCCCGACGATGCAAATGCGTTTCATGTCATGTCCTAACCTTACGGTGTAAGTTAACTTGGGACTTGATATAAGCTTACACTGTAAGTAAATCAATAGAGGGAGTTGAAAGGGGCGCAAGTGGCTAAGAAAGCAGGAAAAACATCCAAGCTGACGCGAGACGCGATCTTGGCTTCTGCCGTGAAGTTGGCGGACGAGGCCGGATCCGATTCGCTGTCCATGCGCAAACTTGCCGCCGCGCTAGGTGTCGAGGCGATGTCGCTTTACAACCACTTCGCCAACAAAGACGCTCTGCTGATGGGCATGGCCGACTGGGCCGTGGGTCAGATCCCGCTGCCCAATCCGAACGGTCCTTGGCAAGACGAACTTCGCGCCCGCGCCCATAACGCCCGGGCGGTGTTCCGACGCCACCCGTGGACGATCCAGCTGATGGTGTCCCTGCCCAACACCGGCCCGAACGTGCTGGCCTATGTCGAGGCGACGCTCGCTGTGATGACCAACGCAGGTTTTGACCTGATCGACGCCGACCACGCCTGGAACCTGATGGACAGCCACATCTATGGCTTCACCCTTCAGGAATTAAACTTCCCCTTCGCGCCCGAGGAATATGCCGAGGTCACCCAAGCCTACCTGCACCTGATCCCCGCCGACACCTATCCCAATCTGCGCGCCATGGCCGAGAAAGTCGCCGCCCGCGAATATGACGGCCTGCACAACTTTGCGCAGGGAGTGGAGCTGATTATTGCGGGGTTGGAAGGGGAGGTATAGGTGGCCAAAACCTAGCTATCAAAGCATATTGGCGTGCAGTTCCAGCACTAGATGATTGTCTGCCAAGCGTGACACAGCGGCCCTTCGCGCGCGCATCATTACGGTCGCTCTCCGCTCCATGCGCCTTGTATGGATGACCCTACAGGTCTTACTGGGTGCTCCCGTTTGCAACCGACACTGATTGATTCTTGTTCTTTGTAGCCTTGCTTTCGTGAGCCAAGGTGCCAAGGCCAAGATCGTCCAAGATGGCATAGATCGCAGGAAGCACGAAAAGTACGATCAGGCTGGCGGTAATAAGGCCGAACATTAGGCTGGAAACCAGTGGGATCAGAATTTGCGCCTGCAGGCTGGTTTCCGTCAGGATCGGCAACAGCCCCGCCGCCGTTGTCGTCGTGGTCAGGAAGATTGCCCGGAAACGGGCGCGCGCTGCGCGGGCGGCGGCTACGGCCACGGTCGTGGCATCGCCATGTTCGCGTTTGACGAAATCCACCAGCAGGATGGAGTTGTTCACAACCACGCCAGCAAGGGCCACGAATCCCAGCATGCTGGGCATCGAGAAATCCAGCCCCATGGCCATGTGGCCGAAGATTGCGCCGGTCAGAGACAGGGGTATGACCAGCATCACCACAACGGGTTCGACATAGGACCGGAATAGGAAACTGAGCAGAAGGAAAACGCCGATCAATCCGACCAGAAACCCCTTCAGCATGGATTGCTGGGTTTTTCCGGCCTCGGCGTTCTGGCCTTCGACGTCAAGAATGACGCCGGGATGGCGGGTCAGAAGGTAGGGGACGAAATTCGACAGAACATCACCGACAATTGCGTTTGCGTTGGCGATGCGCGTATCAATGGAGCCTTGCACAGTGACCGTTCGGGTGCCGTTTTGGCGGTTGATCCGGTTGTACCCCTGACCGATCTTTACATCCGCCACGACACCAAGCGGAACGGTAGACCCATCCGCACGGGCGACACGAAAATCGTCAAATGATCTATGGGTATCCTGATGCCCAAGGGCAAACTGCGCCGTGACCTCTAGAAGGTTGCCTTTAACCTGCATCTCGCTGACGGTCGTGCCGAAATAAGCTGCGCGAAGCTGATCGGCGATCATGGCTGCGGTGATCCCCATGGGTCCGGCGGCATCGTTCAGAGTGATCTGCAACTCGCGTTTCCCGGGGCGCAAATCGTCCAACACCGAGGTGACCCCGGTGTATTGCCAGATCCAATCCTGCAGTTCGACCGACGCAGCTTTGAGGGCCGCCAGATCGTCACCCTTCAGGCGCAAGTCGATGGCGATACCGGCTGGCCCGATAGTGGACTCGGCATACTTCAGGCTGATCACGTCCGGCACCGGCCCGACGGTTTGGCTCCAAAGCTCCATGATGGCATCGGGTCGGTGTACCCGTTCGGCCGAGGGCAGAAGATCGACGCTGACCGTCGCAACGTGGGCCCCGGTTTCAAACGCATCCCGGTTCTCGCCGTAATAGACCGAAACGTGTTTGATCAGGTCGATGCCACCCGGCTGTTCGGGCGACAGCTTTGTGTTGACCTGATCCAAACCGTCTTCCAGCTGCGCCACGATCGCTTCCGTCCGCGACAGCGGCGTACCCTGGGGCAGAAGAACCCGGGCGACGATGGTGTCGCCGTCCAGCTCGGGAAAGGCGGTGAACTTCAGATAGCCCCCCGCCAGCATGCTGATAGACACTAGAAGGGTCGCAAAACTGAGCCCCGCCGTCACATAGCGCCAGCGAATGGTCAGATCGGCCAGCGGACCGACCACGCGTTCGCGCGCCCAAGCCACGCCCCGTTCTACGCGCACAGATATGCCGCGTGACGTCGGCGGGGCCTCTAGGCTGTGGAGCAGGTGGTGTGGCAGGATCAGGAAAGCTTCGATCAACGATACTGACAGAACGAACAGCATCACCACGGGAACCACCCGTAATACTGCGCCGATATCACCTTGCAGGAAGGCCAGCGAGCCAAAGATCATGGCTGTCGTACCGAACGAGGCAAGCACGTTGGGAAGCACTTGTGTTGCGCCTTCGACGGCGGCGTCCATGGCGCCAAGGCCCTTTTCGCGCTGCCTGGCGATGTTCTCGGCGATGACGATGGCGTCATCCATTAACAAGCCGATAACGATCAACAGACCAATCGTCGTCATCAGGTTCAGCGAATACCCGGCCATCCACATCAATGCGACGCCACCCATGAAGGACACCGGCAGGCCCATGGTGACCCAGAATGAAAATCGGAAGCCGAAAAACAGCCAAAGCACTAGAAAGACAAGCGCCAGCCCCTGCAATCCGTTGACGACCACAAGCGACAGCCGGTCACGCACCACCGAGGCCGCGTCGGTGGTGATCTCGATCACCACGCCCGGCGGTCCTTGCTGGCGTTCGGCGTCAATGAAGGCCTTCAACTCGTCGACGATCGTTAACGCGTCTTCGGTGCGGGTTTTGCTGATGTCCAGAATGGCGGCAGGGTGGCCATCGAAGGTAATAACATCGTCGTCGGCTGCGAATTGTTCGTTGATCGTGGCGATGTCGCCCAAACGGACCTGCCCCCCAGAGGCCGAGGAGCGCACGACCAAAGCAACCAGGTCGTGAACCGTTCGACGTTCTTCGGCGACGCGGATCAGCATGGTCTCGGTTGACGTAGAAATGTCACCCGCAGGCAGATCGACACTTCCAGATTGCACCAAACGGGCAACATCCGCGACCGAGACACCGAACTGGCGCAACGCTTCTGGTTTTAGGCCGATGTGCAACTCGCGCGTTGAAAAGCCACGAATGTCGACCTTTGGAATGCCGCCCCAGGCCAGCATCCGGGTGCGTGTGTCTTCGGCAAGATCCTTCAGATCGGTGCTGTTTATGGGCCCGGTGACCGCGACCGAGGCTACGAAATCGGTTTGCCCCAGCGCGCGGACACGCGCTGTTTCGGCGCGTGCGGGCAGATCGGTGATCGCGTCGATTTCGGATTTCACATCCGCGACAAAGGTCTGAAAGTCATTGCTCTCGCGCATCCTGACAACCGAGCGTGCAAGACCTTCACGCGCCTCGCAGGTCTGCCGATCAATGCCCGTCACCGCGTCCAGAGCATTCTCGATCCGTTCGCAAATGGCGGTTTCCACGTCCTCGGGTCTTGCACCGGGATATGGCACGGTAATCTCGATTTCGTTCTGTGCTGCGCGTGGAAACGTTTCGCGCAGAAGCGTCGGGGCGACGAAAAGCCCAGCCAGCAGGAAGCCGATCATAAGAAGATTGGCAATGGTTGGGTGCCCAGCGAAGAACCTGATCATTCTGCGCGTCCCTCTGCCGCCAGCTGTGCCATCAGCGCGGTGTCTTCCGTCACGGTCAGCAACATCCCGTCCACGATGCTACTGGGCTGGCTGACAAGAACGCGTGTGCCTGCAGTGACATCGCCCGAGATCAAGGCCATACCATCTTGCACCAAAGTTGTTTCGACCTCGATAGACTGCAATCGGTCATTCGCATCGGCGACCAGAAGCCGCCCCTCGCGCAGTGCACTGCGCGGCACCCAGATGCCATCCATCGGTTCGCCCTGCAGTGACACTTCGACAAACATGCCCTTGGTCAGCGGCGGACGGTTGCCCGGTTCAACCCCGGTGTAGGCCGTATCGACCCGTACGATCACACCCAACGTGCCGGACTTCACATCCACGGTGTCGCTGATCCGATCAACCTTGGCAGGCCAGCTTATCACCTCGTCCCCTAGACGCAGATGCACTTTTGCAGAAAGCCCCAGATGGTGCAGCACGTCAGTCATGGTGGCGGGGTCCAGAACGATCCCTTGGTCGGTGCCAAGAGATGATCTGAGCAACATCCTGAGCCCCGCGATTGGAACCTGTGCTTCGATCTCTCCGGCATTGATTCCGTCAAACACAGCGGCGGTTTGACCCGACCGCAGGAACTGGCCCTCTTCCACGGCAACCGACGCGACGCGGGCGTCGAAGGGAAGGTTCAACTCGGTCCGGGCCAAGTTCAGCTTGGCAGTGTCCAAAGTGGCGCGATAAACGGCAATCTGCTCGGTCTGGACGGCCAATTGTGTCGGGAGAAGCGCCAAGGCGCTGACCAGAGACTGCACCTTCTGCCGCTGCGCCAGATGCGCGGTGCGCGCGGCGTCCAATGCGGCCTGAGAAATGGTGCCGTTTTGAAAGAGCGTCTCGGTCCGATCCAGATCGGCAGCCCGCAATGCCAGGGCTTCCTTTTCGATCTCCAACGCTGCGATCTGGTTCGCCTCGGACACCGCAAGCTCTGACAACTTGGCTTCAGCGGCGCGGATGTTTGCATCGGCTTGCGCGATGGCCAGATTGAAGTCAGTGGGTGAAATGCGCAGCAAATCCGCCCCCTTAGGCAGGATTGCGCCTTTCTGCAGGCTTGGATTGACGTATTCAACCGTGCCGCCAACTTGGGCGATGGCCTCGTAGGTACGAGATGGACGAACAAGGCCGAACCCGACCTGTCGAGGGGCCACGGCTTGCGTCTGGGCAATGATCACGCGCACCGGCGTCGAACGTTCGGTCAGCGCAATACGCTCTGGCGGCGTGCCCGTTGCGATGATGAAGGCCAGAACGCCGACGCCAAGCGCGATGATTGGCAACGTGATCAGAATGAGCTTTAGACCGGATCTCATTTGATCTCTCCTTGTTCCGTTAAGAGACTGAGTTGAAGGTCCAGCAAACGTTCGCCCGTGACGAGCAAGGCTTCGGGTTCGCGAAACCGAAGCAGCCTCAGCGCCGCTCCTTGGACAACAGACACGATCAGGTTCGTGCAATCCTCGACATCAAGGTCGCACCGAATATGCCCCATGGTCTGCGCTTCACCCATTGCACTTTGAATGGCCTTCCGAAGCCCACCCGTGCTGGTCAAGATCCGTGTGCGCAACGCCGTGGTTCCGGCGTTCGGATCACGCATCACCATAATCTCGGGCAAGGCCGGATAATCATGCAAAAGGCGAAGTTGCCCCATCATCAGTTCACGCAGCCGAGCGCTTGGGTTGGGCTGGTTTTGCGCAGCACGGATGTTTGCATCTATGCGATTGCACAACTCGTCCGTGACTGTGTTCCAGATGTCGTTCTTGTTGGGAAAATGCTTGTAGATCGCGGGTTGCGTCAGGCCTAGAAGTTCCGCGATCATCGCGGTCGTCACGCGATCGGGTCCGACCTCGAATGACAGCTCAAGGGCTGCATGCGTTATCTCGGCCTTTCGGACTGATGCTGGTTTTCTGGTTCTCATGGGTGCGACTTCGCCCGATGTACGGCCAAGGCAATTGCCACCCAAACCCCGAACCGAAGCGCCAGCGCACCGACGGTCCGCATCTCATAGGGGTTGTCCAGAAGTATCCAAACACCGAAACCCGCCGCAGCTATGAATGTCGCCACCGCAATGGCGACTGACAGACTTAAAGCCCAGCGGTGGGCCAGCCAAATGGCAATCCCAGCAGCGATATAGGCGAAGCCGGCAATGAAGTTGAACCAGACCACAAACGGTACAAAGCGTCCGGCCGTTTCCCGAATGGCGTCTGCGCCAAAAAGAACGCTGCCACCGGATATGACCGTAGCCGTCCCAAACACCATCGCAATCAGAGCGACGCCCTTCAGAGATGACCGCGGTTCTAAAGCTTGAGACTTCTCTGTCGTCATCATTCGCGCCCCGTAAAAACTGGATTCGGCTCAGGTCATTTTAGTTATAGGGATATAACTAAAGTACCCAACCTGTTTGTTCAATGTCTTTCAGGGAAGTGCCAACCAGATCGCTCAGCCGCATGAACCGGCGCGGCATCCGTCGTTTCTGGCCGTCGCAGTCATGCGGCTAGTACGCTGACAGGACATCTCAATAAGAAACGGCCCCGCATCTCTGCGAGGCCGTTCAAATTCCAACCGTAAGGTCGTAGCTCTTACGCTTTCTCCAGCTCGAACGCGTCATGCAGCGCCTGTACGGCCAGCTCCAAGTATTTGCGATCGATCAGGACTGAAAGCTTGATCTCCGAGGTGGTGATGACTTTGATGTTGATGCCTTCGTTGGACAGCACCTGGAACATCTTGGCCGCGATACCTGCCTGCGAGCGCATGCCGATCCCAACGATCGACACTTTGGCCACATCGGTGTCCGCCACGATGTCGTGGAAGTTGATGTCGCCGGCTTCCTTAGCGGCTGACATCGCCTTTTCGGCGCGCGCCACTTGATCAACCGGGCACGAGAACGTCATGTCCGTGCGGCCCTCTTCCGAGATGTTCTGCACGATCATGTCCACATTCACGCCGGCGTCTGCCAGCGGAGTGAAGATTGCCGACGCGATGCCGGGGCGGTCTGCCACCGAGATCAGGGTCATTTTCGCTTCGTCGCGGCTGTATGCGACGCCAGAAACTACATTGCTTTCCACGATATCCTCCTCGTCGCAGACCAACGTGCCTGCTTCCGGGTCATATTCTTCGAAACTGCTAAGAACCCGCAGTTTCACCTTATAGCGCATTGCCAGCTCGACCGAGCGGGTTTGCAGAACTTTCGCACCAAGCGATGCCAGCTCCAGCATTTCCTCAAACGCGATCTTGTCCAGTTTGCGCGCCTTGTCCGAGATGCGCGGGTCGGTCGTATAGACGCCGTCCACATCGGTATAGATGTCGCAACGCTCGGCCCCGAAGGCGGCGGCAAAAGCCACGGCGGTGGTGTCCGATCCGCCACGGCCCAGCGTGGTGACCCGGCCATCATCCGCGATGCCCTGGAAGCCCGCCACAACGGCGACGCGCATGCCTTCGCCGAACTTGGCCATGATGTTGTCGGTCGGGATCTCTTCAATCCGCGCGGCCGAGTGCACGCCGGTGGTTTTCACCGGCACTTGCCAGCCCTGCCAGCTGCGTGCGGGCACATCCATTTCCTGCAGGCGTAGCGACATCAGACCTGCGGTCACTTGCTCGCCCGAGCTGACTACCGCGTCATATTCGCGTGCATCATACAGATGTGAGGTTTCGTTGACCCAGCCCACCAACTCGTTGGTCTTGCCCGACATGGCCGAAACGATGACGATCACGTCATAGCCATTGGCCACCTCACGCGCGACCCGCTTCGAGGCCCGGTGGATCCGATCCAGATTGGCGACCGATGTGCCGCCGAATTTCATCACCAGAATAGGCATGCTGCCCCATCCCTTCCTTTACGTCCGGCTTCTCTTACGCAGGAGGGCGCGAAAGGGCAAGTGTGGATGGGGCGACATGTTGGCCCTTTGACCCCGGGTGGTGATTGTTGGCTACAGATCAAATACCGTGATCCACTCGCCATCCAGAGTGCGGCATCCATGGTTCCGGACAAGATGCCGGGCAACGGCGCGCATATGCGCGGCGCCATAGACAATCCCGATGGTCTGTTTCGCATCACCCAGTTTGGCAATCTGATCGTCGATGACGCTGATCAAATGTTGATCACGATGCTCTAGTAAAATGTTGTCTATTTCTTGGGTATCATCGTCTATCAAAAGGTCATCGCGGCTTTCCAGCATTTGGCTGTTGATCTGGCGCGCCATAAGACGGCGAGTTCCAAATAACCGCAGGTAAAGCCCGAAAAAATATGCAGCAACAGGAAGAATAAACCGGTTGAAGAAGGACAGGTCTTCCCAGCTTTCATCAAAATGCGCGCCCTCGATATCCGCAAGGACCAGTCGCTCTTTGACGTGATCAAGCGCCATTTCGTGTTGTGCGACCAGTCCCAGTCGCGGATTTCGCGTCAGCTGCAAATAAGCTTGGGCCAGCCTTTTGCTGAACTTGCTACTGACACCCTCGCATAGAATGATATCGCACTGCGACAATCGCTTTGACACCTCGGCATAGAACGAAGGTTGCGCCACATGGATCATTGGAAAGAGCATAACGCGAAAGCCCATTTGCGGGCTTTCGAGGGTCCAGACGGCGCTGCGCACCCCCAGCACGGATCGTTCAATGAACTGCATTCTGTCCTCAGCGCCGGATTAGTCCTTCTTTGCGTATTTGATAAACGGTGTCCGCGTGGCGACCTGATCGTAGAGCATCCGGCCCTTGTAGTTGAACTCTTGCGTTAGCCAGTAGGTGCCTGAGCAGCCATTATCCTTGGCGATCTTGTGGACGGCTTCGATCAGCTGTCGGCCAACGCCGCCCCCGCGCAAGTTGGGATCGACGTAGAGGTCCATCAGGTAGCATGTGTTCTCGATGCTCCACATGCTGCGGTGAAACAGAAAATGGGTCAGGCCGACGAGGGTTCCGTCCTGCTCGGCCACCAGCCCTTGATACTCGCCAGGTTCCCCCGACAGCATCCGCGCGAACGAGCTTTCATAGACCGCGTCGTCCAGTTTGGTTTCGTAGAACTCCAGATAGGCGGTCCAAAGCGCGCGCCAGGCGGGCTTGTCGTCGGCACGGATGGGGCGGATGGTGATCTCAGCGGGCATGGCGTTGTCCTGAATAGGGGTGCGTTGGCAATAGCCTAGCCGATTGCCCCCCGATCTCAAGGCGCCTTAGTTTACCTTCCGCGTCGGTGTGAAGGGCAGCGGCATTACCGGCACGCCATCCTCGATCAGCTCTTTGGCGTCTTCCAGCTTGGTTTCGCCATAGATGGCGCGTTCCGGGGCATCGCCCAGATGCATGGCGCGGGCTTCTTTGGCGAAGTCTTCGCCAACATAGTCGCTCTCGGCCTCGACCTTGGCGCGCAGCTTGGCGATTTCAGCGGCGATTTCTTCCTGCACTTCTGGGGGAGGCGCCACATGCGGGGCAGTGGTCGGTTGGGAAGGGGCCGCTTGGGCAGGGAGGGGCGCTGGGGTTGGCTGAGGCATGTCAGGTTTCGCCGCCGCAGTGCGCGCTGGACGTACCTTGGGGGCCATCAGGGTCTTTTCAACCGTGGTTGATCCGCAATCCGGGCACACAACATGACCCGCCGCCTTCAACGCATCAAAGGCGTCGGCGTTCTGGAACCAGCTTTCGAACTTGTGGTCCTTGTCGCATTTCAAAGCATATCGGATCATAGGGCGCGTGCGTCCAATTGGTGTCTTACTAAAGATATATGAAACTCGGTGAGGGCTAGTGCAAGACCCTAGCGGCTGTTGCCGATGATCAGCGCAGCGCTTTCGGATCGAAATCCTTGATGATCTGACGCAGCTCCGGTTCGCCCACCAACTGTGCGGCTTTCTTGCGGCTGACCCATTTGCGTCGACGCTCTTGCTTTTCGGGAAAGCTTTTCAGCTGTTTCTTCACCTTCAGCGGAAACACCGCCACCACGCAAGGCAGCCGTTCGCCGGCAAAGCCCTTGTCATAGGCATAAAACCCAAGCACTTGATGGAACAGTTTGCCTTCCACCCCGGCCTCTTCAAAGGCTTCCGTTGCAGCCGCCCCAGCAGGTGTTTCCCCATCCATCGGCCAGCCTTTGGGAATGATCCACCGCCCGGTCCCGCGCGAGGTGATCAGCAGAATTTCGACACTGCCATCACGAATACGGAAGGGAAGCGCACCGAACTGCGTGCGCACGGATCGCTTATCAGAAAGCGACAGCCGGATCGGCTTTTGTTTGCCTTTCGCAATCGTCAACTTTTTGCTGCCTTTGTTCCTCATGGTTCCGGTCACTTACCCGGTTATTGTTGTTCTTCTTTAAAGATAGCCAGTTTCAGGGCGAAATAAAGCGAAAATGGCTGATTTTGTATGTGGTGGACCAGCTGCCCCTAGATCGGGTGCATTTCCGACGGATTGGCCATAAAAAACGCCCCGACCAAAGGACGGGGCGTTGAGAATGCCATTCACATATGGGTTAGTCGCGCGTGCCCGCAAACCGCTCTTGCCATTCTTCGCGCTGCTCGTCCGCGATCTTGGCAAAGAGGTTTTCCGGCACCGTAAAGGCGTGACCCGGTTTCAGCGTGTCCAGCGCCTCGGCCACGTCACCCGGCCAGTCCATGTCGGTGTCCATTGCAGCGCGCAGCGTTTCCGAAGCATCTGGAATGAACGGAGCTGACAGGACTGCGTAAAGGCGGATCAGGTTCAGCGCCAGACGGATCTGCGCGGCGGCCTGATCGGGGTCAGTTTTGAACGTCGCCCACGGCGCGGTGGACTGCAGATATTCGTTGCCTGCAACCCAAATGCCACGCAGCTCTTGGGCTGCCTTACGCACGTCCATCGCTTCCATATGGCCTTCATAGGCGCGCACTTTGGTGGTCAGGTCGGCGATCAGCGCGGTTTCCGCATCGCCATAGCTGCCGCCTTCCGGCACTGCTTCCGAGAACTTCGAGCGGCAGAACTTGGTCACGCGGCTTACGAAGTTACCCAGCACATCGGCCAGATCTTTGTTCACCGAGGTCTGGAAATTCTCCCACGTGAATTCACTGTCCGAGTTTTCGGGCGCGTGGCTTAAGAGCCACCAGCGCCAATAGTCCGCAGGCAGGATCGACAGAGCCTGATCCATAAACACGCCACGGCCTTTCGAGGTCGAGAACTGCCCGCCATCATAGTTCAGATAGTTGAACGACTTGATGTAATCGACCAACTTCCACGGCTCTTGCGAACCCATGATCGTGGCCGGGAACGACAGCGTGTGGAACGGTACGTTGTCCTTGCCCATGAACTGCACATACCGCACGTCATCGGCACCTTTGTCGGTGCGCCACCAGCGTTCCCAGAACTCGGGCCCTTCGCCTTTCTCATCCGCCAGTTCGGCGGTGGCGGCGATGTATTCGATGGGCGCATCGAACCAGACATAGAAGACCTTGCCTTCCATACCGGGCCAATCTTCGCCACCCTTCTTCACAGGCACACCCCAGTCCAGATCTCGCGTGATGCCGCGATCTTGCAGCCCGTCGCCATCATGCAGCCATTTCTTCGCGATCGAGGTCGTCAGAACCGGCCAATCGGATTTCTGGTCGATCCACGCATCCAGTTTGTCCTTCATCGCGGACTGTTTCAGGTACAGGTGCTTGGTCTCGCGTACTTCCAGATCGGTCGATCCCGAAATGGCTGAGCGTGGGTTGATCAGGTCAGTCGGATCAAGCTGCTTGGTGCAGTTCTCGCACTGGTCACCGCGCGCGCCGTCATAGCCACAGTTGGGGCATTCACCTTCGATATAGCGATCCGGCAGGAAGCGCCCATCGGCGTTCGAATAGACCTGCTTTTCGCTGACTTCTTCGATGAACCCGTTATCCGCCAGTTTGCCTGCAAAATGCTGGGTCAGCTTGTGGTTCTGGGGGCTGGAAGAGCGCCCGAAATTGTCGAAAGACAGGCGGAAGCCGCGTGCGATTTCGGCCTGAACCTCGTGCATCTCGGCACAGAACTCGGCCACAGGTTTGCCTGCTTTTGCCGCCGCCAGTTCAGCAGGCGTGCCGTGCTCGTCGGTGGCGCAGATAAACATGACCTCGCGACCACGACAGCGGTTATAGCGGGCGTAAAGGTCAGCTGGCAGTTGCGAGCCAACCAGGTTTCCAAGGTGCTTGATCCCGTTGATGTAAGGGATTGCCGAAGTGATGAGGACGCGGTTCATGAGAGCTCCCAAAACGTGTTTGGGGCCGTATACGACATGCCCCGTCTCATGACCAGAGGGACAAGCCCATCAGCCCCGATCCCGAAGCTTTCCAAACAGCCGCCCCATCGAGAACGTGGTGCGCGGGGTGTAGGTATAGGGCGTGCGTTCGTCCAATGTTGGGCGGTGGCGCATCCGGGCCAGTCCGAAGCCGATCAGCACCACGTGGCCCACAGCAATCATCGTGAAAAGGGCAGACGGGCCATAGCTTTCGATCAGGTTTGATGCCAGCAGCGGCGAGGCGATGGCCCCAACCGCATAGTAAAACATCAAGGCCGCCGACAGCTCGACCCGTTCCTCGCTGGAGGCAAAGTCATTGGCATGCGCCGCCGCGACCGAGAAGATGGGGAACGTTGTGAAGCCAAACAGGCCCGCAGTAAGGAATACGCCCGTGATCCCTGATCCGGCAGCCAGCACGGTGATCATACAGCTTGCGATGGCCGCGGCCGACAGCCAAATCAGCACCCAGCGCCGGTCATATCGGTCCGCCAGCCAGCCCGCAGGAAGTTGCGCCAACGCGCCGCCCAAAACGAAAGCCGCAAGGAACCACGCCAACTGGCTGGTCTCTAATCCCACCTCGTTGCCATAGATCGGGCCAACCATGCGAAAGGCCGAGGTGGTGATGCCCGATGTGATCACCGCTGCCACGGCCAAAGGGGACCGCATCCAAGCCAATGCGGGGCGAAGGCGCGGTGCTTCTGGCATTTTTGGTTGGCGCGCCCGGGTCAGGGCTAACGGCAGAATGGCGGCGCAGCAGGCAATCGCGAGAATGTTGTAGCTGATGTAATGTGCAGGTTCCAAAACCGCGATCATCAACTGGGCGCAAAGCGATCCCCCCAGTTCGACAATGCGATAGCCGCCCATCACGCGGCCCCGTGTGTCGTTTGTCACGCGCGCGTTCAACCAGCTTTCAATCACCGTATAGCTGCCAGCCACACACAGTCCCGTTGCCATCCGCATTATCGCCCAGGCATAGGGGTCAATCCACATCATATGCGCCAGCAGACCAATCGCCCCTAGCGCGGCAAATCCTGCATAGGCGCGTGCATGGCCGACGGCGCCCATCAGGCGCGGTGCCCACCAGCATCCGACAAAAAAACCGACGAAATGGGCCGAGCCCAGCAGGCCAACTTCGGCCCGGGTGAAACCCAACGTCAGGCCTGACACCGCGTCCAGTGGGGCCGCCCCGCCGGAACTCAGCTGCAAAAGTACGATGGACAGCAGCAGTGGAGTAAAACTTAGAAACAGTCGCATCTGGCACCTCGGTTCCCTTCAGCTTGGCAGCTTTGACGCGCGCCTCCGTTCCGTCCGCGACCTCTTGAACCTTTGGCTGTCGTTTTTCGCTGTTTCGCTTGCGGGGCGTGGGGGTGGCTGGTAAGCGAGGGAAACCTGATGGAAACAATAGGAATTGCGTCAGGAGACGGGAAGGCACTGAAGATGGACATGACACCCCAAAGCACAGCGCGGCTGGAAGTGCGCGGGTTGAAGCGCAACTTTGGCGGGCTGGATGTGGTGCGCGACGTGTCCTTGTCGCTTCAGGCTGGTCAGGTGACCGGGCTTTTGGGGCCGTCCGGCTGCGGCAAGTCCACCACGCTTCGTATCATCGCAGGCGTTGACCACCAGACCGAGGGCGAGGTCTGGATCGACGGCCAGATGGTCGCTGGCCCCGGTGTGTTTGTTCCGCCCGAAAAACGTCACATCGGTCTGATGTTTCAGGATTTTGCCCTGTTTCCTCACCTGTCTGTCGGTGACAACGTCGCGTTCGGTTTGTCCGGCACACGAACCGAGAAACGCCAACGTGTCTACACGCTTTTGGACAAGGTCGGGCTTGGCAAGTTCGTCGACAAGTTTCCGCACGAGCTGTCGGGCGGCGAACAACAGCGCGTCGCCTTGGCCCGTGCACTTGCGCCCAAACCCTCGATCATGCTGATGGATGAGCCGTTCTCGGGCCTCGACAATCGTCTGCGTGACGGCATCCGCGACGAAGCGCTGAGCATCCTGAAAGAGGAAGGGGCCGCCGTGCTTCTGGTCACACATGAACCGGAAGAGGCGATGCGCATGGCCGATGAAATCGCGCTGATGCGTGCAGGCCAGATCGTGCAGCACGGCGCACCCTATAACCTTTATAACGCCCCGGTCGATTTGCAGGCCGCCGCCTTCTTTTCTGACGTGAACGTCATTTCAGGTGTAGTCGATGGCGCACTGACTCAAACTGCTTTCGGTCAGTTTCTGGCGCCCGGTGTGCCAGACGGGTCCACCGTGGATATCGTGATCCGCCCACAGCATCTGAAAATCGACTTTGATCGTGGGGGCGTTGGTCCCAGCCCGACACTCGACCACGGCGTTTGGGCGCGCGGATTGGTGAAACGTGCACGTTTCATCGGCAAGGAAAGCCTTGTTGAATTTCAGATGGAGCGAGACGGCAGTATCCTGACCGCCTCGGTCCCGTCAGTATTCCTGCCAAAGCCCGACACGCCGCTGTGGATCGCCATCCGCCGAGACCGCTGCTTCGTATTCCCACGCCGCTGACTCGGCAGAATCGAGTCGCGCCCAACGTTCAAATCTAGCCACCTGATGCCGACTTATCTGACAGCTTGCTGACATCACGCGTCAGATATCGCGAAAACCCAACCGTTTTCGCAGTTTTTTCCCTTTGGGGCTTTGAACTTCCCGCATGAAGCAATAAATGTTCAGGGCGATATATCTGCGAAAGCTGCGAATGGCTTTCGGACTAGGGAGAAAAACATGCTCAACAATATCGGCCTTCCGGGCCTTCTGCTGATTGCCGTCGTGGTGCTGGTTCTGTTCGGCCGCGGCAAAATCTCGTCGCTGATGGGCGAGGTCGGCAAAGGCATCACTGCGTTCAAGAAGGGCGTAGATGATGGCAAGAAGGAAATCGAAGACGAAGCCGCCGAGGTGGCCAAGGACGTGACCCCCGAAACCGAAAAAGACAAGGCGTAAGCCGCCTAAGGAAAGGCGCAGCCTATGTTCGATATCGGGTTTACCGAGCTTCTGGTCATCGGCGTTGTCGCCCTGATCGTGGTGGGTCCAAAGGACCTGCCCGGCATGTTCCGCACGCTTGGTCGCTTCACGGCGCGGGCGCGCCAGATGGGGCGCGAATTCACGCAAGCCATGAATGACGCGGCGGATGAAAGCGGGATCAAAGATGTCTCTTCGACGCTGAAGTCGGCGACTTCGGCCAAGTCGATGGGGCTTGATACGCTAAACAAAGCCGCCGAAGGGTTTGAAAAGTGGGATCCTTCAAAGGCATTGCGCGACCAGAAAGAGGCTGATGCCGCCCTCAAGGCGAAAGATGCCGAGAAGAGCGCAAAGTTGGCAGAAGATACTGCAAAGGCGGCCGAAAAGATCAGCGCCGCCAGTGCAAAGCCGGCGTCTAAGGCAACCGATGATGCCGACGCGAAGCCCGCAGCCAAGCCTAAGACGGCCAAGAAGCCCGCTGCGAAAAAGGCTAGCACCAAAAAAGAGCCCGCAAAAAAGCCCGCGGCCAAGAAACCTGCAGCCAAGAAACCGGCTGCAAAGAAACCTGCGGCCAAGAAACCAGCTGCGAAGAAGCCTGCGGCCAAACCCAAATCCACGGACACATTTGACGCATGAGCGATACTGAAGAGATCGAAGACAGCTCGGCCCCGCTGATCGAGCATCTGGCCGAGCTGCGCACGCGGCTTATCCATTCCGCCGTCGCTTTCATCATCGGTATGGTGATCTGCTTCACGGTCTGGAACCCGATTTTTAACTTCCTGACCGAACCGTTGTGTTCGACCATGGCCAATCGCGGTCAAGACGATTGCGGGCTGATCCTGATCAAGCTGCAAGAGGGTTTCTTCGTCGCGGTTTCGATCTCGCTTTTTGGGGGCTTGGTTCTGTCCTTCCCCTATATCAGCTACCAGCTATGGCGCTTCGTGGCGCCGGGGCTTTACAAGAACGAAAAGAACGCGTTCCTGCCCTTCATGCTGGCCTCGCCGATTATGTTCCTGATCGGGGCATCTTTCGCATTCTACGTGGTTATGCCGCTGGCGTTTGATTTCTTCCTTGGGTTCCAGCAAACCGGCAACGTCGCTGAAACTGGCGTCGAGGCGTCCATCGATTTCCAAGGTTCTGTGCAGGAATATCTGCGTCTATCGATCAAATTCATCGTGGCCTTTGGCCTGTGCTTCCAGCTTCCTGTGCTTCTGACCCTGATGGGCAAGGCCGGTCTGGTATCCTCGCAGGGTCTGGCGGATGTGCGTAAATACGCGGTTGTTGGCATTCTGGTTCTGGCCGCTCTGGTCACGCCGCCCGATGTCATCACTCAGGTCATTCTGTTCGTCGTGGTCTATGGCCTCTATGAGATTTCGATCCAGCTTGTGAAACGGGTCGAGACAAAGCGCGAGGCTGATCTGCGCGCGCAAGGTCTGTGGTTCGACGATGACGACGAGGAAGTCGAAGACGAGCTGATGGCCGAGTTTGACGAAGATGACGATGAAGATGAAGGTGGGGACGATGATCCTAGCGATGATCCCGAAGGCGGCCCAGATGATGACCCCGAGGATGATCCGGGCATGGTTGAAACCGGTCGTTGATCCTTCATAGATAAAGAGACACCAAAGCGCGCCCAATCGGGCGCGCTTTTTCTCTGCGCGGTTACTTAAGACTTCATAGTCCGCCACGTCCGCACTCTGAAAACCGAGCAATCGACGATTGTCGATGGCGGCTCACAGATGTTTTGTAGCGGGGGCGAGTCGCAATCTATCTATTTGATACGGAGTTGAATTACTGGTTTCACTTTTGACAATTGGAAACTTATTATGCGTGTAATGATAAAGCGCTATACAATTCAGAGGTTAAAATGATTAATTCAGCAGCTCGCATTTTCACAATGTCACTCGCGGCTTTGGCAACGTTTTCCAGCTTAACATTGGCAGGGGTTTGGACGGAATCCGAGGATAGTCCTGGAGAGCCTGTCGAGTTCTGCATAGATGACATATGTGAAATGACGCGATATGTGCTCATTGGTTCTACTAGGGGATGGGCTTTTCATGAGCTTGCGAACGGGTACCGAGTAGATAGCCATTTTGATCCCTTGACGAAACTTTCCACCACAGTGGCTTATTTGGGCGAAGTGAAATTATCCGCTGCGCGCTTCGCCTCTGTGCGACTGAACGATCCGGGAAATCTTCCCCCATTTCTGATTTCGGTTTCGGAAGATGGTCGATTTGCGAAGATACAAGGGGAAGTTACAGAACAGACCGCCCAAGAGTTCCAGAGACTACTGGATACGCATCCGAGCTTAATCGGAGTATCTTTGCACAGTTGGGGAGGTTCAGCCCCAGATGCAATAATCATCGGTAAAGCCATCTGGAACCGTCGCCTTTCCACCTTCATTCCAGAAGACGGTTTCTGCGGGGCTGAATGTGCGGTGTTATTTCTATCAGGCTATGACCGACGTGTGGAAGGTGTGCTCGAAATATCCCCGCTCACTGATCCGGTGGTGCCCCGCGCCGATCTGTACAGTGCTTATTGGGGCTTAATGCAAGAGGCGGATGTAGATTTTGACATAATGGGACTCTATCATGTGCTTGAGTGGAACCAAACTCTGCAATTGTCGGAAGTCGTTGGCGCGAAAGAACGGCTGAATCGCGATTTGCCGGGCGATGCGCTCAACCATTGATCTCATGTTCCGGCGGTAAATTTTTTTAGTCGCAAATTCGATCTAAAGGAAAGAAGTTTGCATAATCTCACTACACGAATTGGCACTTCACTTGTTTGGGCATATTAGCCAACAAATCAGTAGACGATTAAAGGACTAAGCACATGGCGGATCAGGACATGATGAAACGCATTGCCGAAGCTTTAGAGCGCATGTCCCCTGCGCCCTTCGATGCTCCGGATTTTGACAGTGCAGATGCCTTCGTCTGGCATGTCTCCCCTGATCGTTTGGAACCCGTTCAGAATGTCTCGCGCGTGGCGTTGGACTTGCTTGTTGGCGTGAACCGCTCGCGCGATACGCTGCTTGAAAACACCCTGCAATTTGCCAACGGGTTGCCCGCCAACAACGCGCTTCTTTGGGGGGCTCGGGGTATGGGGAAATCGTCCTTGGTCAAGGCCGTGCATGCCGAGATTCTGAGCCGTGGCAAACCCTTGAAAATTGTCGAATTGCAACGCGAAGACCTACCGTCGGTGTCGCGTCTTCTGAACCTTCTGCGCGGGTCTGAACATCGCTTCCTGCTGTTCTGTGATGACTTGTCCTTCAGCCATGATGACCAGCATTACAAGTCGCTGAAAGCCGTGTTGGATGGAGGGATCGAGGGCCGTCCGGACAATGTGGTTTTCTATGCCACATCAAACCGCCGACACCTGATGCCGCGCGACATGATCGAAAACGAACGTCAGTCCGCGATCAACCCGTCTGAAGCGGTGGAAGAAAAGGTCTCGCTTTCTGATCGTTTCGGGCTGTGGCTGGGTTTCCACCCCTGTGATCAGGACGAATACCTGTCGATGATCCGGGGGTACTGTAAAGCCTATGGTGTCGAGATCGACGACGACACCCTGTGGGCCGAGGCGATCGAGTGGCAAGCCACACGTGGGGCGCGCTCGGGTCGTGTGGCGTGGCAGTACTTCACCGATCTGGCGGGTCGCAAGGGTGTGACGCTGGACTAAGCGCGCAGATCAAAAGGTTTTTCAACCCTTCGTGGCATGTTAGTGTTCGGTACCCAAAGCCGAGGCCAACATGAAACGCATCGCTATTTTCTGTGACGGAACCTGGAACCGATCTGACGCGCACAACCCGACCCATGTGTTGCGTCTTGCCCAAGCGGTGCGCCCCACAGCGCGCGACGGTGTCACTCAGGTCGTTCACTATTTGCCGGGCGTGGGCAGTGGTCAGGGTGTGACCAAGCTGTCGCGCTTCATGGATCGTGTGCTGGGCGGCGCATTGGGATGGGGCTTGGATGATCGAATTCTGGAAGCCTACCGCGCGCTTTTGTTTACCTATGAGCCCGGCGACCAGATCTATATTTTCGGGTTTTCTCGTGGGGCCTATACTGCGCGCTCCCTTGCTGGGATGATCCGCACGGCGGGTATTTTGCCTTCAAACCGAACCGATCTGATCCCCGAGGCGATGCGCATGTATCGCGCGCGTGAGGGCCGCAATTCGCATCCGGACAGTGCGCCTTCCATGGCGGCACGTCTGGCCATGTCGCCCGAGGTGGCCACCAGTCCCAAGGATGAAAAATGGCGGATGGATCAGGGCATTGACTGTCACCTATTGGACATCACCTATGTCGGCGTCTGGGACACTGTGGGCGCACTGGGCGTCCCTGCATTTCTTGGCCCGCTCGCCCGTTTCCTGAATGCGCGCTATGCGTTTCACGATGCGGATCTGTCCCGCTCGGTCGGGGCGGCACGTCATGCAGTGGCGATTGACGAACGGCGCAAGCATTTTCCGCCCGCGCTTTGGACCAATCTGGACAAGCTGAACGGAGAGGTCACGAGCAGCAATTCGCGCTATCAGCAACTTTGGTTCGCAGGCAATCACGGGATTGTCGGCGGGTCCGGTGCTGCTCCGGAATTATCAGCTTTTCCAACGGCTTGGATTGTGGCGGGTGCGCAGGAGCGAAAGTTGGATTTTAACCCCGCACGGCTTCAGGAGTTGCTAACGGCAGCTGATCTGAAAGCCGATGACCGAGGTGCTGCCTTGCAGCCCGCGTGGCGCAATCTATGGGGGCTATTTCTGTGTGATCGCACGTTGCTGCGCGACTCCAAAAGCCACGACATCCCGGCCCGACAGATATCGGGTGCCGCAAAAGAAAGGGTGCGCCAGACGTCTTATCGTCCGCGCACCCTTGATCCCGTCATCGAGGATCTTTTGAAATAGAACAGAGGTTTAGGCCAACTGGCCTTCCGCCGTGATCCGGGTTTTTCCACCCAGATAGGGGTGCAGCGCCGCGGGCACGGTGACCGATCCGTCTTCTTCTTGTCCGTTCTCCAGAACTGCGATCAGCGCGCGGCCGACTGCAAGGCCCGAGCCGTTCAGCGTATGCAGGAACACCGGCTTGCCACCCTCTGCGGGCTTCATGCGGGCGTTCATGCGACGTGCTTGGAAGTCACCACAGGTCGAGATCGAGCTGATCTCGCGATAGGTGTTCTGACCGGGCAGCCAGACCTCGATATCATGCGTGCGGATCGCGCCAAAGCCGATGTCGCCGGTGCACAGGTTTACAGTGCGGTAGGGCAAGCCCAGACGCTCTAGAATGTCCTCGGCACAGCGGGTCATACGCTTGTGTTCAGCTTCAGATTCGTCTGGTTTGGTGATCGACACCATCTCGACCTTTTCGAACTGGTGTTGGCGCAGCATGCCGGCCGTGTCACGACCAGCCGAACCCGCTTCCGAGCGGAAACACTGGGTGTGGGCCACATAGCGGCGGGGCAGATAACCTTCTTCGACGGTCGCACCGTTCACAATGTTGGTCAGCGGCACCTCGGCGGTCGGCACCAGCCACCAGCCATTGGTGGTCTGATAGCTGTCTTCGCCGAACTTCGGCAACTGGCCTGTGCCGCGCATCATGTCTTCCTTGACCAGAACCGGGGTCCAGGTCTCGGTCAGCTCGTTGTCATTGACGTGAACGTCCAGCATGAACTGGGCCAGAGCGCGATGCAGGCGGGCGACGGCACCCGACAGAACCATGAAGCGCGAACCAGACAGTTTCGCGGCGGTTTCGAAATCCAGACCATCCTGAACGGCGGGCAGCTCATAGTGCTCAATCGGCTTGAACGAAAACTCGCGCGGGGTGCCCCAGCGGTTGATCTCGACATTGTCGTCTTCGTCTTCCCCATCCGGCACGTCGTCGGCCACGATGTTGGGCAGACCCATCAGCAGATCGGTCAGCTTGGCGTCCAGCTCTTTCGCTTGCTCGTTCAGGCTTGCGATCTCGGCTTTCTTTTCACCGACGAGGGCGCGCAGGCGTTCAAACTCGGCCTCGTCACCCGAAGCTTTTGCAGCCCCAACGGACTTGGCTGCCTTGTTGGCGTCTGCCTGTGCGGTTTCGGCAGCCAGAATGGCGGCGCGGCGATTTTCATCCAGCGACAAAACCTCACCCGACAGCGCCGAGAGGCCCCGACGGGCCATAGCCTTGTCGAATGCTTCGGGATTGTCACGGATCAAGCGAATATCATGCATGGATCTGTCCTTTGATTTAACCTGACGCGCATATGCCAGATGCACGCGCGGGGGGGAAGCCCTAAGCGAAAATGCGGATCACATAGTCTTTGCGCGTGGTTTCCAGGACCTCCCACGTGCCAGTAAAGCCGGGACGGATCACCATGCGGTCGCCGGCATGTAGCTGAAACTCGGTGCCATCAGCATCCGTCAGAACCGAGTGTCCCTCCAGAATATTGAAATACTCCCACTCATCATAAGTCACGTGCCATTTCCCCGGCGTGGACTGCCAAATGCCGGTGAATTGATCCTCGGTTTCCTCGAGCGACCACGTGGTAAATTCGGGCGTGCCCGAGATGAGCTTTTCTTCCGAAGGGTGGTCGATTTCCGGCGCGACATCCGACGTTATCTTGAAGGCAAGGGTCATGGGGGCTCCTGTGTTTCGGTATTTTGATCAAATTACGCAGGGTGGCGCGAAAAGAAAGGCCAAATAACACCCAGCTGCACGAAGAAAGAGCGGATGCGCTGCTTGCTGGACAACCCACAGGCCCCCATATAGGGTGCGCCGGACAATTGGGTAGGGCGCGTAAGCCAGCCCGTGAAAGAAGGGATAAAACGATGTTTGTAACTCCTGCATTTGCACAAGCCGCGGGCGCCCCGGCTGGAGGAATTCTGAACGGGATGTTGGTCCCGATGGTGCTGGTCTTTGCGATCATGTACTTCTTCATGATCCGCCCCCAGCAGAAGAAAATGAAAGAGCATCAGTCGATGCTTGGCGCGCTGCGCAAGGGCGATCAGATCGTCACGCAGGGCGGTGTGATCGGTAAGATCACCAAGGTCAAAGATGACACAGAAGTTGAAGTTGAAATCGCGTCGGGCGTGAAGGTCCGCGTTGTGCGTTCGACCATCGTGAATGTCATGGGCAAGACCGAGCCGGTCGAAAGCTGATCTGCGCGGGTTTCCGACCCAACCAACTGAATAAAAAGAATATATAGGGCAGGGGCACATGCTTCAAATCGCAACTTGGAAACGTCTTGTGATCTGGGGGCTTGTGCTCCTTGGCCTATATTTTGCGTCCCCGAACGGGTTTTACGACCGCGTCGAAACGCATAATGATGCGGTCGCCACGATTGAAACCACGGGCACCACGCCCGAGCTTGAGGCGGACCGTTCGGCCTGGCCGGATTGGGCGCCGAATGCGCTGGTCAATCTGGGTCTGGACCTGCGCGGCGGAGCGCATCTGCTAGCCGAGGTTCAGGTCGAAGACGTCTATGAAGCACGGATGGATGGCTTTTGGCCGGAAATCCGTAACGCTCTACGCGATGAACGCGCCACCATCGGAACGATCCGCCGTCAGGACAGCGACCCTGCCGAACTGCGCGTGATAATCTCGAAGCCCGAGGCCTTGCCGCAAGCGATCGAGATCGTGCGCGGTCTGGCCCAGCCTGTGGTCAGCTTGTCGGGCGTTGGATCCACGGATATCGAGGTGAATGCAGGCCGCGAGGGCGAGTTCGTCGTCACATTGTCCGAGGCCGAACGTGTTGCCACCGACGACCGCACCATTCAGCAATCGCTTGAAATCATTCGTCGCCGCGTGGACGAGGTTGGCACCCGCGAACCCACCATCCAGCGTCAGGGCGATACGCGCATTCTGATTCAGGTGCCGGGGATCGGCTCGGCCTCTGAGCTGAAAGAGATCATCGGTAAAACTGCGAAGCTGACCTTCCACCCGGTTGTCAGCCGCACCACCGACGCGGCGACCACGCCGGGTCCGCGCAATGTTCTTTATCCGTCGTTGGATGACGAAGGCGTGTTCTATGTGCTCGAGCAAACCCCGGTTGTGACTGGCGAGCAGTTGAATGACGCCCAGCCCGCCTTTGACCAGAACGGCCAACCGGCTGTGAACTTCCGGTTCAACGTCTCGGGTGCGCGGCTGTTCTGTGACTATACCGGCGCCAATGTCGGCGCCCCCTTTGCGATTGTGCTGGATGAAGAGGTCATCTCGGCTCCGCGGATCAACGAACAGATCTGTGGCGGCTCGGGCATCATCAGCGGCAATTTCTCGATCGAAGAATCAACCAATCTGGCCGTGCTTCTGCGCGCGGGTGCGTTGCCCGCCGAGCTGACTTACGTTGAAGAACGCACCATCGGCCCGGAACTGGGGCAGGACAGCATTGACGCCGGCAAGATCGCGTCGATGGTCGCCTTCGCTGCCGTGCTGATCTTCATGGTCGCCTCATACGGCTGGTTCGGTGTGATCGCCAATGTGGCGCTGATCCTGAACGTCGGCATGATCTTTGGCCTTCTGTCGATGATCGGGGCGACGCTGACCCTTCCGGGCATCGCCGGGATCGTGTTGACCATCGGTATGGCGGTGGACGCCAACGTGCTGGTCTTCGAGCGTATCCGCGAAGAGCTGAAAGCCGGCCGCGGTCCAGCCCGCGCCATCGAGCTTGGTTATGAAAAAGCGCTATCGGCCATTCTGGATGCCAACATCACCACCTTCATCACCGCCGTGATCCTGTTCATCATGGGCTCGGGCCCGGTGCGCGGTTTCTCGGTCACGCTGGGGCTGGGCATTCTGACCTCGGTCTTCACCGCGATCTTCCTGACCCGCTTGATGGTCGTCATCTGGTTCGAACGCAAACGTCCGCGCAACTTCGAAATCAAAGGCATCCGCATGGCCCCGCAAGGCCGCGTCTTTGACTTCTTCAAGCGGTCGATCGCGACGCTGGGCGCATCAGGTTTGGCAATGGTGGCATCGGTTCTGTTGTTCTTTGTGATCGGGCTGAACTTCGGCATCGACTTCCGCGGCGGCACCACGATCCGCACCGAAAGCACGCAGGCTGTGGACGTAGGCAGCTATCGAGACGCTTTGACGCCGCTCGCCCTTGGTGACATCTCGATTGTTCAGGTGAACGACGTGAACTTCCGCGCTGATCAGCATGTCAGCCAGATCCGTATCGAGGCCCAAGAAGGCCAAGAGGCGATCACACCCGAAACCATGACCCTGATCGAACAGGCGCTGGCTCAGGTCGATCCGGCCATCACCTTCCCCAGCGTGGAAAGCGTTGGGCCGAAAGTCTCGGGCGAGCTGGTGACGACTGCTGTGCTGGCTGTTGTCGCGGCGATTGCGGCGGTTCTGGTCTATATCTGGCTGCGCTTCGAATGGCAGTTCAGCTTGGGCGCAGTGGCGGCCCTTGTGCACGACGTGGTGCTGACCATCGGGATATTCAGCCTGCTGGGCATCAAGTTCGATCTGGCCATTATCGCAGCACTTCTGACCATCGTGGGCTATTCGCTGAACGATACCGTGGTCGTCTTTGACCGCGTGCGTGAAAACCTGCGCCGCTATAAGAAGATGGACCTGAAAGAGGTTCTGAACCTGTCGATCAACGAAACGCTGGCACGTACAATGATGACCTCTGTCACCACGCTTCTTGCGCTGATCGCGCTTTACGTGCTGGGCGGAGATGTGATCCGCGGCTTCGTCTTTGCGATGATCTGGGGCGTAATTGTCGGCACCTATTCGTCGATCTTCGTGGCTTCGGCCATCTTGCTGCGCCTCGGCGTGAAACGCGACTGGTCCAAGCCTGATGCAAGCGCCGGCAACCAGTTTGCCAACGTGGATGCCTGATCTTCTGACCCAAGCCCTGGCCTTGCCGGGGCTTGGGTGGATTCTGGCAGCAGCTTTTACAGCCGGGCTGGTCCGCGGATTCGCGGGTTTTGGCACAGCGATGATTTTTCTGCCGATCACATCGCAAGTTGTTGATCCGGTTCTGGCAATTGCAATTCTTATCATTATGGATTTGGCGGGTCCCGCACCGGCCATTCCGCGTGCCCTAAGGGATGGGCATCCAAAAGATCTGATGCGGCTGGTGTCAGGCATGGCGATAGCACTACCGCTTGGGCTCTCTGCGCTTTTTGTGGTCGAGCCCACGGTGTTCAAACTCGTCGTGTCGCTTGTCAGCCTTGCAATGCTGGCAGCGCTGATAAGTGGCTGGCGGTATCACGGTACAGTAACACCCAAAACAGTTTGGGCCACGGGTGGTGTGGCTGGCCTTTTGGGCGGAGCCGCAGGCATACCGGGGCCACCGGTCATTTTGCTTTACATGGCCTCGCCGCATGGGCCGCGCGTGATCCGCGCCAACACAACGTCGTTCTTGTTTTTCTTTGACCTGATTATGTTGGCCGCATTCCTGATCACAGGCCAACTTCTGGGGCTTCCGCTGGTGCTGGGTCTTTTGACGATGTTGCCCAGTATCTTGGGCAACCTTATCGGAGGCTGGATTTTCAATCCTGAGTACGAACGCCTTTATCGCCGTGTGGCGTATGCAATTATTGCCGGATCGGCCCTGTCGGGGCTATACGCTGCCCTAGGATAAGGAGATCCCGATGCAGTTTCACGAAGTCCGATATGACAGTGCGCAACCAGTGGACAGCTATGGCCCAGGATTCTTCCGCATCGCGGGCGAGGTGATCGAAGGCCCAGTGCTGGTCACGGCCGAGACTGCAACCGGCTGGGGCGGGCTTGAGGACATTGCCGCGCTGACCGCACTTAAAGGCCAGATCGACGTTCTGTTTCTGGGCATGGGGGCCGAGATTGCGCATCCCCCTGCGCCTCTGCGTGAGGCACTGGAAGAAGCCGGGATCGGGATCGAGATGATGGGATCCGCACAGGCCTGCCGCACCTACAACGTACTAATTGCCGAGGGCCGCCGCATTGCGCTGGCCGCCCTTCCGGTCTAAGGCTTTTTACATGGAACTACGGGTCGAAAATCTGACCGTGGCGCGCGGTGGCGTGCCAGTGCTGGAGGGGTTGGAATTCACCCTGTCCCCCGGTCAGGTGTTGATCCTGCGTGGACCAAACGGATCGGGGAAAACCACGCTGTTGCGGACCCTTGCGGGATTGCAGCCGCCCTTGACGGGCAGTGTGTCCGCCGATCCCGAACAGATCACCTATGGCGCCCATGCGGATGGGCTGAAAGCCACGTTGAGTGTCGAGGAAAACCTGCGCTTTTGGGCCTCGGTCCACGGGCTTGCGGATATTGCCCCCGCGGTGGACGGGTTCAATTTACGCGGTCTGCTTGAGCGTCCCTCGGCCAATCTGTCAGCAGGGCAGAAACGGCGGCTGGGACTGGCGCGCCTGTTGGTCACTGGGCGGCCCATCTGGCTGCTGGACGAACCGACCGTGTCGCTGGACGTGGCCTCGGTCACGTTGTTCGCGGATGCGGTGCGCGCGCATGTGGCCGGCGGAGGCTCGGCCCTGATTGCAACGCATATCGACCTTGGTCTGAAGGCCGACACCTTGGATGTTGGCCCGTACAAAGCTGATGCGCACCGACCGCGCACGGATGGTATGCGTGATGCTTACGCAGATTTCGACGAGGCCTTTTCATGATCGCTTTGCTGGTTCGGGATCTTAGACTTGCCATGCGGGCAGGGGGCGGTTTTGGGCTGGGGCTTGCGTTCTTCCTGATCGTCTCGACCCTTGTGCCCTTTGGTGTTGGACCCGAGGCCGCAATCTTATCGCGTATCGCGCCGGGCATCTTGTGGGTGGGTGCGCTGCTTGCCTGCCTGTTGTCGCTGGATCGTATCTTCCAACTGGATTTTGAAGACGGGTCGCTGGACCTGCTAGCCACCGCCCCCATCCCGATGGAAGGGATCGTCGCGGTCAAAGCACTGGCCCACTGGTTGGTGACCGGCCTTCCGCTGACGCTGGCTGCGCCTGTATTGGGGACGCTGATGAATCTGGAAAGCCCCGGCCATTACTGGATCTTCATCACGCTTCTGATTGGAACGCCCGCCCTGTCAATGATCGGCGCGTTCGGCGCTGCGTTGACCGTTGGGCTGAAACGGGGTGGTCTGCTGTTGTCGCTGCTCGTCTTGCCATTGTACATCCCCACGCTGATCTTCGGGGCCGAGGCCGCGACGCGCGGCACAGCAGGTCTTTCCGCATCAACCCCGCTGCTAATGATGGCCGGGATTACGGCTGGATCCATCGCCCTGCTACCATTTGCCGCCGCCGCTGCCTTGCGTGTGAACCTGAGATAGGTCAAACCATTCCGAGGCACATGCGCGATGCTGCCGGTGCCGCCGACTGTAGGAAGCCACAGAGGAAACACATGTCACTTTGGGAATTCGCAAACCCGGTCAAATTCATGGCGCTCAGCGGCAAGGTTTTGCCTTGGGTGATTGGTCTATGCGCCGTGACCCTGATCCCCGGCCTGATCTGGGGCTTCTTCTTCACGCCCGAGGCCGCCAATTTCGGCAACTCGGTCAAGATTATCTATATACACGTGCCAAGCGCGATGATGGCGATCAATGTCTGGGTGATGATGCTTGTCACCTCACTGATCTGGATCGTGCGACGTCACCATGTCTCGGTCCGGGCAGCCAAAGCAGCTGCGCTGATCGGCGTCACCATGACGGTGATTGCTTTGATCACCGGTGCGATCTGGGGTCAGCCAATGTGGGGCACCTATTGGGCGTGGGATCCGCGTCTGACCAGCTTCCTGATCCTGTTTCTGTTCTATCTTGGCTACATGGCGCTTTGGGCCGCGATTGATAATCCGGATACGGCGGCAGATTTGACATCTGTACTGTGTATTGTCGGGTCCGTCTTTGCAGTGCTCAGCCGCTATGCTGTGAACTTCTGGAACCAAGGCCTGCATCAGGGCGCGTCGCTGTCTCTGGACAAGGAAGAACACGTGTCGAACGTCTATTACCAGCCACTGCTGCTGTGTATTGCAGGGTTCATCCTGCTGTTCGTCGCGCTTGTCCTAATCCGCACCCGGACCGAACTGCGTCTGGTTCGCCTGCACCGTTTGGACGTTCGTGAAAGGATGAAAGATGCTTGAGCTAGGAAAGTATGCTGACGCTATCTTGTCGTCATGGGCGATCACTCTCGGACTTTTGATCGCTCTGATCCTTGTGACTTGGCGCCGTTCGGTCCAAGTAAAACAAGAGCTGGATGCGGCCGAAGAAAGGGCGAAGCGGAATGACTGAGAAGAAAAAACGTGTCTCGTGGCTGATGATCCTGCCGCCGGTACTGTTTCTGGGGCTGGCCTCGATGTTTCTTTGGGGCATGAAACAGGAAAACCGTGACGCGCTTCCATCGACCCGTGAGGGCGGCATTGTACCAGCAATGCAAGTCACAAGCTTTGACGGTGAGCCCAGCTTTACCCAAGAAGATTTGAAATCCGGTGGTGTGAAGCTGGTCAACTTCTGGGCCAGCTGGTGTGCGCCTTGCCGGGCCGAGCATCCGTTGCTGGAAAAACTGGCCGAGGAAGGCGTGCAAATCAACGGGATCAACTACAAGGACGATCCGGCCAATGCCAAACGCTTCCTGACCCAGTTGGGCAATCCCTATGCCGCCTTGATGACTGATGGTGACGGACGCACGGGGCTTGAATGGGGGCTCTACGGCGTACCGGAAACATTCGTGATTGCCGGCGACGGAACCGTCGTGAAACGCTTTGCGGGTCCGATCACCGAGGGCATTCTGGAAAGCATCATCCGCCCTGCCATAGCCAAGGCGGAAGCACGCTAACCAGCTGCGTTAAGCGTCAAGATAATGACAGTGAAGCCGATGAACTCCAGCACCGGAACTGGGATACGTCTAAAAAAATTACCCACTTAAATCGTGACCTCACTTGGTTTTGCCGTCGATGGATTAATTCAGCTCCATCGCCTGCTTTACACAAGGTAAACTGGACAGCTTCTGCGATCTAGAACGCAAAGCAGAAACGGTCTGTTTTTCTAATATCAGTTTAGCTGGTCAAGCTGCGCTCAACAGTGACGTACATCACAAGACGCAACCGAACCTTCATAGGTTGAGTAGCCAATAAAATATGACGGAAGCCGGTCGAGATAAGTGAAGCGACCACCGAATCGTTCTGCCTTTCCGTATCTGTATTCAGCTACAGGTCCTTGCAAAGCTCGGCGAAGCTTCGTGAAATGCGATGCTGCTTGATGCTTTCAAAACCCACCTGAACTGTGGGAATTCCATCTGTGCGGGAAAATGTAACAAACACCTCGCAAATCCTTGATTGGAAGGTCAGCGGCAGGGTCGCTATCTAGGGATTAGAGCATAACAGAAAGAGACACCGATGCGGGCACTTCTGACCGGATTGATCAGCATATTACTTGCCACCTTCGCTGGGCTGGCCACGGCCGGAGATCGGCCTGTTGTCGTTGTCGAGCTATTCACGTCACAAGGCTGTTCGTCCTGCCCACCTGCAGATGAGTTTCTGGGTGAGCTGTCCCGCCAAGATGACGTTTTGCCCCTAGCAATGCATGTCGACTATTGGGATTACATCGGGTGGAAAGACACCTTTGCGCGGCCCGAGCACACGAAGCGGCAAAAGGCCTATGCATACGGGTTTGGCACCAAATCGATTTATACGCCGCAGATGGTGATTGGTGGGGTGGATCAAGCCGTGGGCAGCCATGTCATGAAAGTGATGGAGATCTTGCACAGGCATCAAATGGCCGTAGGTCGTGTCAGCCTGTCGACCCATAATGGCGACAACGGGCGGGTTGTACGGGTGGCCAATATCTCGAATCTGCCTTTGCCCGGTGTCGTAGTCGCGCAGATCGTACATTTCGCACCCAAGGCGACCGTGGCGATCAAACGCGGTGAAAACGCCGGGCGCTCCATCACGTCGACCAACATCGTGACCAATATTCAGGCATTTGGAAAATGGGACGGCAAGGGCGAGATCGAGTTCAAGCTGCCGGATCCCTTGGCCCCTGAAGGGCAGAGCGTTGCGATCCTGTTGCAGGCCACGCGGATGGGGGACTATCCAGGCGAGATTGTGGCGGCTATCGCGCTAGACTGACGATCACGCGTCGTCGGGCAGTTGCCAACGATTGTGGATCCACAGGAACTGATCCATATTTTGACGCACGCGGGCCTCGAACCGGTCATTGAATTCTTGCATCATGGTTTCCGGATCCGAATGGTCGATCGGGTCTTCCACAACAACGTCGAAATCCACACCGTTTTCCTTGCGGACCGCGAAGACCGGAATGAACAGCGTGTTGTATTTCAGGGCCATTTCCGCGATGGCCAGTGTGGTCATTGCAGGTTTGCCGAAGAAGCTGAGCTTCGCGCCTTGATCTTCACGCTGGTCCAAGAGGATTGCCAAAAGCCCACCACTGCGCAGGTGTTTCACCATGCTGCCCATGCCGCGCCGCGATTGTTCGAACGCTTTTCCTTCGAAGCCCTCCATCCGCTTGATGTAGCTTTCATTGAAATAGACATTGGACATCGGACGATAGAGCGCGCCGGTGTTAAAACCAGACTGGATCAGAACAGCGCGGGCTGCGTCGTAGTTCCCGAAATGGCCCGAGGTCGCAATGATCGGGCGTCCGTCGGCTTTGGCTTGCTCAAGGGCGGCGACGCCGGGACCGCTCAGCCGCGTGTTTTTCATTCGATTGAACAGATCGTCGCCAGACCACATCTCGGCCAGAAAACGACCGGCGTTGGACAGCACGGCACGTTCCATGCGCTTGACCTCGTCCCTTGGCATGTCTGGGCAGGTCAGGGAAAGATTGTTGCGAATGCGCTTGTCATAACCCGCGACAGGTCCGATGACACGCGACGCAAACCAACCGACTACGGGCAGGCGCATCTTATAAGGCAGGATGCGGGGCAAGTTGAGAACACCAGCCAGTGCCAGATGGGTCAGATAGGGACCCAGCCCACGTTTTTCTTGCACCATGCGGTCGCTCCCGGTCCTGTGCCCATGTGGTGGAATGGGCTGGTCGGTCACACATAGCGGGGAGCGCTGCAGCCTGCAAGCATCAGGCAGGGATGTCAGCCGTCTTCATCGGGCGTGATGAGTGTAATTTCCCCTTCTATTTCCAAGGTTCGGATCTGGGCAACTATTTCGTTCATGGCTGCGTCACCTTCGGCAGGTTTAACGGTGCCGCGTTCTTCCATTTCTTCGCGGATCTGTTCGGCCAGACGTTTAGACATGGCATCAAGGACAAAATTTGCCGCAGGCTCGAGGTCGCCCGTTGCTGCGGCAAGGGCGGTGACCAGAGTTGCTTGGTCGATATCCTTTGTGACTTTCGGCACATCAGTGGGCTGCAACCGCTCGGGCACATTTGCGAAGGTGAAGATCGACTTGCGAACAGCACTTGCGAATTCGGTATCTTCTTGCTCCAACCCTTCCAAAACCTCTTCTCGCGTGGTGGCGGGCGAGACATTCAGTATCGATCCGACGCGTTCGCTGGGATCATCTTCAAAGGCTTTCGCCGGTCGATCACAAAGCTGCTCAGCCAGCGATCGACCGATCCGCGCAACCACGTTCGGGGCGATGGTGCTGGTCAATGAGACTGCAAAGGCGATCTTGCGGGCAGTTTGGCCGGGCAGTTTGCCTAACAGCTCAGCGGCGACAGAAGTTCTCAGCTTTGACAGTAAAACTGCCGAAACCTCGGCGCTTTCGTGCTCCAACAGCGGCAGAAGTTGTTCGACGGGAGTATTCGAGATCGTAATCCAGGGATCATGTGTGATCTCGACGCCCGAAAGTTGGCGTACGCGTGCGGCGGTCGCGGGGCTGATCGTTCCATCCAAGACCGACAGCGTATTCTCTAGACCGCCGGGGAACGACAGGCCGATCTCTTCGATCTCAAAAACGAACTCGTCGATGACGGCCTTCAAGGTCGCGCGGTCGACATAGCGCATAGTGGACATTTGGTGGACCAGCTCGCCCTGCAAGCTGTCGGGCAGATCCTGCAAGGCCAGTTCCGCGCCTTCCGCAAGCAACAGACGCACAATGATTGCTGCCTTCTGACGTCTAGACAAATGCCGGGGAAGGTGACGAAGAGGTTGCGCCAGATCGACCGTTGAATCCGGAACCGCACCGGGCATCACTTGACCCGGGCCATCCTGCAATATCAGGTCCGCTCCCCTCATCATGTCATTTGGCACAGCGCCGCCTCCGCCTTGGTTTTAGGCAGATTGACAGCTGTGGGTTAAAACCACCTTTACGCCTAGATGGTTAGGCTGATTTCTCGTCGATACAGGCTTGAAGCTTGTCGTTCCAAACCTGTCCGGCTGCGCAGGTCGAGGCTTCGTGCGAACCTCGGTTGCATTGGCCTGCGATGCACAGCGTTGGTACCAGCGCCAGTAGGAGCGAGAATAGCAGGGTCTTGAATTGCATAGGGGCCTCCTGTTCAGAAGGCCCCTATCATAGCACAAATGGGCGTTGCGCCCAAATTTGTCGCGGATCAGCTGTCGCCGAAGACCCGTTTGAAGATCGTGTCGACATGTTTGGTGTGGTACCCCATGTCGAATTTTTCGTTGATCGCGTCAACGCCAAGCGCTTCGACCACGGCCTCGTCTGCCAAGAGAAGCTCACGGAAATCCAGACGTTCTTCCCAGACTTTCAGCGCGTTGCGCTGAACCATGGAATAAGCGTCTTCGCGCGATACGCCAGCCTGCGTCAGGGCCAGCAGTACGCGCTGCGACATGACCAGACCCGGGAACTTGTTCATGTTGTCCAGCATGTTGTCGGGGAAGATCAGCATCTTGTCGATCACGCCCGCCAGACGATGCAAGGCGAAGTCCAGTGTGACGGTGGCGTCCGGGCCGATGCCGCGTTCAACCGACGAATGCGAGATGTCGCGTTCGTGCCAAAGCGCCACGTTTTCCATCGCGGGGATCACGGTCATGCGCACCAGACGGGCCAGGCCGGTCAGGTTTTCGGTCAGAACCGGGTTCTTCTTGTGCGGCATGGCCGACGAGCCCTTCTGGCCCATCGAGAAGAACTCGGCGCCTTCCAGAACTTCGGTACGCTGCATGTGGCGGATTTCCACGGCGATGTTTTCAATCGACGAGGCGATGACGCCCAGCGTGGCAAAGAACATGGCGTGGCGGTCACGCGGGATAACTTGGGTGCTGATCGGCTCGGGGCGCAGGCCCAGCTTTTCACAAACGTGTTCTTCAACCGCGGGATCGATGTTCGCGAAGGTGCCAACAGCGCCCGAGATCGCGCCGGTGGCGACTTCCCAGCGGGCTTTTTCCAGACGGTTCTTGTTGCGGTCCATTTCGGCGTAGAAGCGCGCGAAGGTCAGACCCATGGTGGTGGGTTCGGCGTGGATGCCGTGGCTGCGACCAACGCGGACGGTGTCCTTGTGCTCCAACGCGCGTTTCTTCAGGGCGGCCAGAACCTTGTCCATGCCTACCAGCAGAAGGTCGGCGGCGCGGACCAGCTGCACGTTCAGGCAGGTGTCCAGTACGTCCGACGAGGTCATGCCCTGGTGCACGAAACGAGCTTCATCCGAGCCGACATGCTCGGCCAAATGGGTCAGGAAGGCGATGACGTCATGCTTGGTGACGGCTTCGATTTCGTCGATGCGGGCCACGTCGAATTCAACGTCCTTGGCTTTCCAGACGGCTTCGGCGTTTTCGCGCGGGATCACGCCCAGATCGGCCATGGCGTCGCAGGCATGTGCCTCGATCTCGTACCAGATTTTGAACTTGGTTTCGGGCGACCAGATGGCGACCATATCGGGGCGGGCATAACGAGGGATCATCGGCGGAGCCTTTTTCGTTTGGTTGGCAGTCGCGCATCTCATAAACTGCCGCGATGCAGCGAACAAGGGACGCGTGCCGGGAATGGGCGCGTGGGGCTCATGTTTGCGACGAAAAAGGGGTAATCAGGGTGAGACTCGCGGATTTTCTGGGGGAATGGCAGATTGAACGCGAGGTTGCCGAGGAAACTGGGGCAGTCCATCGCCTTTCAGGAGCGGCAGTATTTTCCGCTGAGCCGGGTGGGCTGCTGTATCGTGAAGAAGGGCAGCTTGTAACGGAAAACGGGGCCAGCTTTGCAGCAAGCCGGGTCTATCATTGGTGTGGATTGGGGGACGGGCGCGTGAAGGTTCTGTTCGCGGATGGACGCGATTTTCATATGATCGATCTGACCGTGGCCCAACCTGAAGACCTGCATTGGTGTGATCCGGACCAGTACCGAGTGTCATTTGATTTCAGCTTATGGCCTACGTGGCAGTCGGTCTGGAATGTGTCTGGACCGCGTAAGGGCTATCGGATGGTAACGCGCTATCGTCGATAGCCTGAGGAGCTATGTCCCCGTTTAAGCGACAGGAGCGCTCAAATTCCCCAAGATATTTGCGACAAGAGAAAGAGATCAGTCCAGCACACGCATCGGGCTATCTGGGCTTGCGCGGTAGTGATCGAGCCGCGCATTGAGGTCGCCCGAGTGCAGTTCCAGCTTGTGACCGTCTGGATCAAGAAAATACAGCGAGGGGCCTTGGGAATGGTTGTCCTGCCAAAGCTCGGCGTGACTTGATATCCGGTCGGCAAGGCGCGGGAAGTCTTCGTCGGAACTGGCGAGGGCGAAGTGGGTATAGTCATTGCGCGGTTGGATTGGAGCGTCTGAGAGGGCAAGGCAGAGCCAGAGATCGCCGAATTCCAAATAGGCGCCGCGCGCCCCAATTGAGCGCAGGGTTGCGCCCAAAACATCCCTGTAAAACACAACGGATCTGCGGAGATCGGACACCGCAAGAGTGATGTGGTTCACCCCGGTGATCATCAGAACCCGTCGTTCGGACCCTGTTGCCACGCTTTAACCAGATTGCCGAAACGGGTGAACTGGGCCTCGAAGGACAGTTCCACGGTGCCGATGGGGCCGTGACGTTGCTTGCCAATGATGACCTCGGCCTTGCCGTGCAGGCTGGACATTTCGTCCTGCCATGCGGCCATGCGATCCAGCTCGTGATCGCCGGGTTTTTCGCGTTCCTTGTAGTATTCCTCGCGGAACACGAACATGACTACGTCGGCATCCTGCTCGATCGAGCCCGATTCACGTAGGTCCGACAGCTGCGGTCGCTTATCATCGCGGCTTTCCACCTGACGCGAAAGCTGGGACAGCGCGATCACTGGGATGTTCAGTTCTTTCGCGATGGCTTTCATGCCCATCGAGATTTCAGCGATCTCGTTCACGCGGTTTTCGGCCATGCCGCGGCACAGCTGCAGGTAGTCGATGATCAGCAGATCCAGCCCGTGGGTCCGTTTCAGGCGGCGGGCACGGGCGGCCAACTGGCTGATCGGCAGGGCGGGCGTGTCGTCGATGAACAGCGGGCAGCTTTCCAAATCCTTGGCGGCTTGGACGAAACGGCGGAATTCGTTTTCGTCCATATCGCCTTGGCGGATCTTGTGGGACGAGATCTCGGACGCTTCTGCCAGAATACGGCCGGCCAACTGTTCAGCTGACATCTCGAGCGAGAAGAAGCCGACGACGCCTCCGGAAATCGCTCCTTCGGTCCCGTCAGGCTTGGTGCCTTTCTTATAGGCCTTGGCCACGTTGAAGGCGATGTTGGTCGCAAGCGAGGTTTTCCCCATCGACGGACGACCGGCGAGGATCAGAAGGTCGGACGGGTGAAGGCCACCCAGTTTTGTGTCCATATCGGAAAGGCCGGTGGAAATACCCGCCATCCCGCCTTCGCGTTGATAGGCGGCGTTGGCGACCTGAACGGCTTCGGTCACGGCTTTCAGGAAACTTTGAAAACCGCTTTCGGTCTGGCCCGCTTCGCCAAGTTTATAAAGCGCCTGTTCGGCCTCGATGATCTGCTCTTTTGGTTCCGAAGAAATGTCGACCTTCTGCGCTTTGGCGGCGATGTCCTGACCCAGCTGGATCAGCTCGCGCCGAATGGCGAGGTCATAGATCATCTGCGCATAGTCGCGCGCGGCAAAGCTGGAAATCGCGGCACCGGCCAGACGTGCGAGATAAGCGGGACCGCCCAACTCTTTCAGGCCCTCGTCATCTTCCATGAATGCCTTCAGCGTGACCGGGCTGGCCAGTGCGTTCTTGGAAATCCGGCTTGAGGCGATTTCCCAGATGCGGGCGTGGACAGGTTCATAGAAGTGACCCGCATTGATGATCGAGGCAACGCGGTCAAACACGTCGTTGTTGGTCAGGATCGCTCCCAGAAGCTGCTGTTCAGCTTCAATGTGGTGGGGCAGGCTGTCCTGAATATCGGATTGGGCGTCGGGCTGACCGTTTTGGGGAATGGTGCTGATTTCGTTCATGCCTGCCGCCTCTGAATCCATGGGCTAGAGTTCTACGCAAAGGGGCGCTCTAACGCAAAATGTATGTTCCTGTGGGAAACCTGTGGATAAGGTATGTCCCCAGGAAAGAAACGCGACCCTACCACATCTGGTGGGGTCGCGCGTAAATTTACTAGTATTTGGTGTTGGTTGTCAGGATTTCATCCGTTCGGCCTGCCAGCCACGAGGATCTTTCAAGAAGCGCTCCACCTCATCCAATGTCTCGTCCGAGAACGCGCCTTGTGCCTTGGCTTCAGCCAGAACATCCCACCAGGTGCACAGGTGGATAAGTTGAACGCCATGATCAGAAAGGGTTTTTTCCGTCTCGGGGAAGATGTCGTAATAGAAAATCACGGCGGTGGCCCCACATGAGGCGCCGGTGTCACGAATCGCGTCCACGAAAGACAGTTTCGAACCGCCATCGGTGGTCAGGTCCTCGACCAACAGCACTCGCTGGCTGTCATCCATCGCGCCTTCGATGCGAGCGTTCTTGCCATAGCCTTTGGGCTTCTTGCGTACGTAGGTCATCGGCAATGCCAGACGTTCAGCGACCCATGCGCCAAACGGGATGCCTGCGGTTTCGCCGCCTGCGATGTTGTCAAACGCCTCGAACCCGGCTTCGCGCATGATCGTTGCGGCCATGAAATCCATCAGTGTCGAACGGATGCGCGGGAAGCTGATCAGCTTGCGACAGTCGATATAGCTGGGGCTGGGCAGGCCCGAAGCCAGCGTAAAGGGTTCATCCGTGTTGAAGTTCACAGCGCCGATTTCCAGAAGCATCCGGGCGGTCAGGCGGGCGATTTCTTCTTTCGCGGGGAAGGTGGAGGGGATCATGGGCAGCGGTCCTCGTTAATGTGGGTCAGGCGGCGGGATCAGGCGGTTACGCGCCAGTGCAGCGGGAAGCCGGGGTCGAAGGTGGTGACGGTGTGGTCGCCGGCTTGCAGTGACGCCGGATAGGTCACGGGCTCGCCCTTGGTCAGAGTGATGGTGTCCTCGTTCACGGGTAAGCCATAGAAGGCCGGACCGTGAAGCGATGTGAAACCCTCGAGCTTGTCCAGCGCGCCTTCGGATTCGAATGTTTCGGCAAGGATCGACAAGGCGTTAGGCGCGGTAAAGCAGCCGGCCGAGCAGCATTCGCTTTCCTTGGCGTGGGTCGGGTGCGGGGCGCTGTCTGTGCCAAGGAAATAGCGCGGATCGCCCGATGTGGCCGCTGCAATCAGCGCCTCGCGGTGTTCGCGGCGCTTCAGGATTGGCAAGCAATAATAGTGCGGACGCATACCACCAACCAGCATGTCGTTGCGGTCAAGGATCAGGTGCTGCACCGTGATGGTGGCGCCAAGTTTGGCCTCATTGGCTTTGACGTAGTCGGCGCCGTCCTTGGTGGTGATGTGCTCCATCACCACGCGCAGGTCAGGCGTTGCGCGGCGGATCGGGTCGAGTACGCGATCGATGAACACGGCCTCTCGGTCGAAAATATCGATGTCACGGTCGGTGACCTCGCCGTGGACACACAGGGGGCAGCCGATCTCGGCCATCTTTTCCAGCACCGGGCGCACCTTGTCGAAGTTTTGCACCCCACTGGAGGAATTCGTCGTGGCCCCTGCTGGATAGAGCTTTACCGAGGTGATCAGGCCTGACGCATGAGCCGCTGCCAGATCTTCTGGGTCCGTCTCTTCGGTCAGGTATAGCGTCATCAAAGGCTCGAACGACATGCCGTTAGGCAGGGCTGCCATGATGCGATCACGATAGGCTTTGGCATCGGCCTCGGTCACCACCGGCGGAACAAGGTTCGGCATGATGATGGCGCGGGCAAAATGGCGCGCGGTTTCGGGCAGGACGGCTTTCAGCATTGCGCCATCGCGCAGGTGCAGGTGCCAGTCATCGGGGCGGCGGATCGTAAGTGTCTGGGTCATCGGGGCATGGCATAGCGCAGCCCCGCCCGCCAATCCAGTGGAAAGCGTGTCACAGGGGGTAGGAAAACCTCAGAGAGGTGCTGCGCTAGATTGGCAGGGCGTCCCTCATCTGTTCGTCCACCGGATCGTCTCCAAGGTCACCCACCCCCGGCAAGATCGCCTGACAGGGAAGGGCAAGTGGCCTTTCGACCGCCGAAATCAGCGTCCGAAGCTCGTCTCGATAAAATCTGGGATTGGCCAGAATCGATTGTGGCAGCTTTGACGGGTCGAAAACCCGCTTTTTGTGCGCGATTACGGTGACATCATGCGCGGCACCTTTGAAATCCTGCTTCTGCGCACCATCGCGAAAGAAAGAACGCAATTCATTTTCGCGCTGGTGCAGACGCTTCAGCTCTGCCCGGATCTGGGCCAGCTCATCGGCGGGGTGAAGGGGCATGTCCTGTGCAGCACCACAGGGGTGGCTGGCTTGTGGCAGGACAAGGGGTGTTCCGGTCAGTGGGGTGCGAATCTGTTCCATAAGCCACAATGTGCGCGGTTTGGTTAAAGCGGGTTTAATTGCCTCTGAGGCGCAGGGTGTTGACATCGTATCATTTGCAACGATAACATATTCGAACAAATGAATGTGAAAGGGGTGTCCCATGACACTGAACTGGAAAATCGGAGGGGTGGCGCTGGGCCTTGTGTTCTTCCTTGCTGTCCTCTTGGTCAAACCCATCGGGGTCTCGACGCAATTCGTGATCCTGGACGGGATCATCGCGGATGTCGTGAACCCGGAACTGGTGACGAAAACCGACGATGGCTATACGTCCACCAACGCCTATCTGGCAAAGTCCGGTGGCAAGTATGCCAAATCGGTTGCCGACCCGCTGAACTATAGCTTCATCTTCGTGATCGCGATGATGGTTGGGGCGTACCTGTCCGCCATGATGCGCGGTGGCAACGGTGTAGATGAAAACAAGCTGCCCGCGATCCACTATGACAATTTCGGAGACAGCCCGATGAAGCGCTATGCAATCGCGTTTATCGGCGGTTTCATCGTGCTTTATGGCGCACGTCTGGCCGGGGGCTGCACCTCGGGTCACATGATGTCGGGTATGATGCAGACCGCTCTGTCGGGCTATATCTTCGCTGCTGGCGCCTTTGCTGCGGCCGTGCCTGTCGCCATGATGATGTATAAGAAAGGATAAGCTATGCAGATTGTTCTCGCTCTCGTAATCGGTGCGCTCTTCGGCTTCGTCCTTGATCGTATTGGTGCCACCAACCCGACTGTATTGATCCGTATGCTGAGCCTGCGGTCTCTGGGTCTGATGAAAGCCATTTTGCTTGCCATTGGCGTCGGTTCGATCCTGATGTTTGGCGGCCAGATGGCTGGTCTTGTCGATGTGGGTCACATGTCAGTCAAAACCGCCTACGCCGGTGTATTCGTTGGTGGCCTTCTGCTGGGTGCAGGCTGGGCACTGTCGGGTTTTTGCCCCGGTACCGGAGTTTGCGCCGCGGCTACTGGCCGCAAAGATGCGCTGTTCTTTATTCTTGGCGGTTTGCTGGGTGCAGCGGCCTATATGATCACCTACCCATCGGTAAAAGCCACTGGGATGCTGGATGCGATCGCTGGCGGCAAGGTGACTTTGGGAACCGTTCCAGGCGCGAAATACGAAGGCCTGATGGCGATGCCGGGTGACGTGCTTGGGGTTGTGCTGGGTCTGGTCTTTGTTGCAGTGGCCTTTGCAGTGCCCGAAGCTCCGCGCGGAGATGCGGTGCCGGCACCTGCCGAGTAAACAGACAAACATATAGCGATTGAAACGGGCCGCCTTGTGCGGCCCTTTCTCTTGCACGGCGCGGGTAAAATGCCCACATAGCTCGAAGTGAAACTCGAGGTTGCCGTGACCCAATCCCCCTCTTCATCATTCGACCGCATTCCGGAACTGGCTCTGGACTGGATTGCGCAGGGTCGACAGGTGGCCATCGCCACGGTCGTGTCCACATGGGGCAGCGCACCGCGCCCTATCGGTAGTCAGATGCTGATCGCAGACAGCGGCGAAATCGAAGGCTCGGTGTCGGGCGGGTGCGTCGAGGGCGCTGTGGTGATCGAGGCGCAAGAGACGCTGCGCACAGGCCTGCCTGTATTGCTCGAGTTCGGCGTGTCGGGCGAGGACGCGTTTTCGGCCGGGTTGGCGTGTGGAGGCGAGATCAAGGTGGTTGTCGAGCCAGTCGGCGAAGACATCGGAGCAGGGCGTGGAATGCCGATTGCGATGTTGGAAGATCTGGTTGCTGCCCGTTCGACACGCTCGCGCATCGTCTATGAGGTGACGCTGGACCGCTGGGTTCGCAGTTTGAGAGAGCCTTGTCAGGATGAAGCCCAGATCGGGATCACAGATGGCACTTATGTCCATCCGCACGAACCGCCACTCCGCCTGATCATCGCCGGAGCCGTGCATGTTGCTCAGGCGTTAATCCCCATGGCGCAGGTCGTCGGGTTCGACGTGGTGCTGATCGACCCGCGCGGGGCATTTGCCACAGAGGACCGCTTTCCCGGCGTGACCATTCATAAGGACTACCCTGACGAGGTTTTACCTCAGATCGGCATCGATCATCGCACGGCTATCGTGACGCTTGCCCATGACCCCAAGATCGACGACCCGGCGCTTGAGGCCGGGTTCACCTCGGACGCGTTCTATATTGGGGCGCTGGGATCACGGCGCACGCAGGGACAGCGGCTTGAACGTCTTTCGGCGCGCGGATATGGCCCCGAAGATCTGCGGCGCATTCATGGGCCGGTTGGGCTGGATATCGGTGCGTTGGGGCCAGCGGAAATCGCTGTCTCGATTATGGCCGAGCTTGTGGCGCGGCATCGCAGCAGGCTTGCCTGAAACGCGGGCACTGACCGAGTTGTTCTGAATCAAAGTGTTCATGTTGAACTGTGCTAAAGTGTATGCGGGTGTTTAAAGCCCATGAACCGCTGAATCCAGCGTCGCGCGAACGATGAGGAGGACGGATCATGTTGAAATATTTACCAAAACTCACCGCTACGATCGTTTTCGCAAGCGGATTGATGGCACACACAGCTTTCGCTGACACGCCAGGTGAGGAGCAGTTCCTGAATTCCTGCGCCTCGTGTCACGGGGCACTGGCCGATGGGAATGGACCCTTGGGCGACGTGCTGAATATGAGTGTTCCCGACCTGACCACTATTGCCCAACGAAACGACGGGCAGTTTCCGTTTTTGAAGGTGGTCCATATGGTTGATGGCCGTTCCGGAGTGATGGCACATGGATCGGACATGCCTGTTTGGGGCGATCAATTCTCTGATCAGTTGGATGCCGAGAATGCAATGGCGCGTGATTTAAGCGCTGTCTACGAGGTGCGTGGACGTATTCTGTCGCTTGTCTACTATCTGGAGAGCGTCCAGAAGTAACCCTTGCGGTGGTCCCGGCCGGAGGAGGGCTGGGCGCAACAAAAAACGCCCTGCGAATGCAGGGCGTTCTTAAAACGGTATCAGATGGAGTTATTTCGGGAGTGGGCCGATCATCATGACCATCTGGCGGCCTTCCATCTTGGGCATGTTTTCCACCTTGCCCAGTTCCTTGATGTCTTCTGCCACGCGCAGCAACAGTTCACGGCCAAGGTTCTGGTGGGCCATTTCGCGACCACGGAAGCGCAGGGTCACTTTGACCTTGTCACCCTTTTCCAGGAATTTCACCACATTGCGCATCTTGACGTCATAGTCGTGGGTGTCGGTGTTCGGACGGAACTTGACCTCTTTGACCTCGATCGTCTTTTGCTTCTTGCGGGCCTCGGATTCGCGCTTTTGCTGTTCGTATTTGAACTTGCCGAAATCCATGATTTTACAGACAGGGGGATTGGCATTGGGCGAAATCTCGACCAGATCCAGACCTGCCTCTTGCGCCATTGCTAGGCCACGCGCAGGGGCAACAACCCCAACGTTTTCGCCTTCAGCGCCAATCAGGCGGATTTCCGGGCCGCGAATGCGATCGTTGATGCGGGGGCCGGTGTCGCGCGTCGGGGGCGCGTTATGAGGTCTGCGGGCTATTGTGCCATTCCTTCTGTCGTTTCGCTAAACTATGGAAGCGAAAGGTAAAGGCGCACCGCCCCGCTTTCAACCCGATAGTTTGGGTTTTCTAAGCGTTTTGACGCCGAAATGGGGAAACTCCCCTTGCACCTAAGTGATTATGCACGCACATCCGTGGCGAAGACAGGGTCAATCCAGTGACCTTGTACGAAAAACTAATTGAGGATGTCGACATGAACAAATCCATTATCGCGCTTCTGGTTGTGGCTGCTGCTGCCTTTGGCGGATACAAGTGGTATGAAGGCAATCAGGCCAAGATCGCCGCCGAAGAGGCTGCTGTCGTTGCCGCTGCCGAAGCCAAAGCCGCTGAAGAAGCCGCTGCTGCCGCCAAGGCAGCTGAAGAAGCCGCCGCTGCAGAAGCCGCTGCCCAAGCAGCCGCCGAAGCCGCTGCCGCTGAAGCTGCTGCTGCGGCAGAAGCCGTCGAGGCTGCCGCTCAGGCTGCCGTTGAAGCGGCTGGCGATGCTGTCGAAGGTGCCGTCGAAGCTGTTGGCGACGCTGTGACCGAAGCACTGGGCACGGCCGCTGAAGAAGGCGGTGCCATGGATATGGCCAAGACCCTGCTGACCCCAGAAGGATTTGATGCTGCCAAAGTAGGTGAGTTGATTGACGGCTCGTCGCTGGATGACGCCACCAAGGTAGCCCTGAAAACGGCTGCCGATGCGGCTGCAAGCAACCCCGCGCTTCTTCAGGTCGCGCTGGACCAGATCAAGACTGCTCTGGGTATGTAAGCTTAGGCTTTCTTCCACGAACACAAAGCCGTGCAGAGCAATCTGCGCGGCTTTTTTTATGCCGTCACTCCCCGAAGTCGAAGCCGCCAGTGCCGACAGGCTCGATCAATTGCGGGCCATCATCTTTCATGCCGAATTTAGCAACCTGGTGGGTTTGGAAGCGCCCTGTCCAATGGGTGCCGAACGCTGCGCGGATCTCATCATCCGGGGCAGTGTGATCCATCCATTGCGCCGCCTCCTCGGCCGAGAGCAGCACCGGCATGCGGGGGTGCAGATCGTGGATCTCGGGCAGGGCGGGGCGGGTTAGGATGGTGCAGGTCTCGCGCCCATCGGCCAATGTGCTGCGCAGTCCAGCAAATAGCGTCACTGGGTCATTCTGCTGCAGTGAAATATAATTGGGCTGCCGATCCGACTTCGGGCCGCTCCATTCATAGTATCCCAGCGCGGGGATTACACAGCGCGCATGGCGCCATGCCTCGCGAAAGGTGGGTTTTTCATGCGCAGTTTCGATCTTGGCGTTGAAGGTGGTGGCCTTCCACTCTTCCGCAGGGCCCTTGAACCAATGTGGAACCAGCCACCAGCGCGCGGTCGAGGCAATCAGGTTTTCTCCCTGCGGGAACAGGATGTTTACCTGTTGTGTGGGCTTCACATTATATCCGGTCGCTGCGGGCGGTGCGTCGCTGGCAATCACGACCGAACGACTGGGGTAGATGAACCCTTCGATAATGGCCGCCATCTGGGCCTGCGTCATCTCGCCTGCGATCAGTCTTCCACACATAAGGAAAGCTTGCCCGCATTTGCGCGGGCTGTCCATGACGCTTGGCCTAAACAGAAACGGGACCGCAAACGGCCCCGTTTCGTTTCTAGCTGTTGGTGAGGTCTTAGGCTGCGAGCGCCTGAATGGCTTGCTCGGCATCTGCCAGACCTGCTTCGCCAGCTGCGCCCACAAAGGACACGTCGGTCAGGCCCATGAAGCCCAAAACATGGGTCAGATAGGGCGAGGCGAATTCAAAGGGCGCACCCACCGGGGTACCACCCGAAGCGCTTACCACGATCACGCGTTTGCCATCCAGCAGGCCAACCGGGCCGTTCTCAGTATAATGGAAGGTCACGCCAACACGGGCCAGCTGGTCGATCCAGGCTTTCAGGGTCGAGGGGACCGAGAAGTTGTAGACCGGCATCGAGATCACGATCAGGTCGGCGGCTTGAACCTCGGCGACGATGTCGTCCGACAGGGCAAGTGCGGCTTTGTCTGCATCGCTACGGGCTTCGGGCGGGGTGAAGGTGGCGCGAGTGAAATCTGCGTCAATGTGAGGGATGCCAGCGCCCAAATTGCGGGTGGTGACCGTGGCGTCCGCGTAACGGGCCACAACGTCATCTGCCAGTTTGCGCGAAAGCGAGGTGTCGGTGCGGGTCGAGCTGTCGATACGAAGGATATGCATTGGATGTCTCCGGGGTTGTGTGTCTGTTGAGGAGAATGTGTGCTCTTGCATTTCCGAACGCAATCTGAGTTAATCAACAGGATGTGTGTGAAAATGCACATACCTTAACGAAAGGGGATCACATGGACCATTGGGACGAAATCCGCACCGCTTATCATGTGGCACGCGCTGGTACCGTCAGTGGGGCGGCGGACAGTTTGGGCATTCACCACGCGACAGTGATCCGCCATGTGGATTCGCTCGAGGCCCGGATGGGCGTGAAACTGTTCCAACGCCATGCGCGTGGTTATACCCCGACCGAGGCCGGGGCGGATCTGGCGCGTATCGCCTCGACGACGGAAGAGCAGTTTGCGCAATTGGGTACTCGACTGAAGGGGCAGGGCGAGGACGTCTCGGGCGAGGTCGTGATCACTGCGCTTGCATCCTTTTCCCCGCGACTGACGCCGGTTCTGGCAGCTTTCCAGCACGCACACCCCAATACGCTGATCCGTCTTCGCACCGGGTTGCGCCTGTTCCGTCTGGAATATGGCGAAGCCCATGTAGCGATCCGCGCAGGCCAAGCTCCGCAAGAACCCGACAATGTGGCGCAGCGTTTTCTGAGCATGGACCTCTCGCTTCATGTGTCACCGGACTATGTCGCGCGATATGGTCTGCCGACCGAGGGCACTTTGGACCAACACAGGTTTATCGGGGGCGATGATATCCATTCGCGCGCGCCGTTTGCGCGATGGATGGCCAAGAGCATCCCGGACGATAATGTCACCTTCCGCGTAACGGATGACATGTCGATGCAGCAGGCGCTGCTATCGGGTGCGGGCGTTGGGTTTGCAGTGCGTGGAGAGCATCCGGATCTGATCGAGATCATGCCCCCTCAGCCGGAATGGCGGTCGGATTTCTGGCTTGTGACGCATGTTGATCTTCATCGCACCGCCAAAGTGCAGGCCGTATTGTCTTGGCTTAAAGACGCCGCGAAAACGTGGGCTGACACGGATCCAGCAGTCAGCTTGCCTGACTAAACGCTGTCGTCGCGCAGTTCTACTTCCAAAAACCGTTCGAACGCATCTAGATTGACGGGCTCGAACTGCCCGAACCCCTGCATCCAGACTGACGCTTCGCGCAGGGCGCTGGGGTCCAGCTTGCACCATTTCACCCGGCCCCGCTTTTCCTGCGCGATCAAACCCGCACGCGACAGGATGGTCAGGTGTTTCGAGATCGCCGGCAGCGACATCTCGAACGGTTCGGCCACATCGGTGACCGCCATGTCATCTTCCAGAAGCATGGTCAGGATGGCGCGGCGTGTCGGGTCGGACAGGGCGGCAAAGACAAGGTCAAGGCGGGTTTCCATGTCTATTGGCCTAGGACGCGCCGGCGTAATCGTCAACCAATCGGTTAAATAAGCGCTTTTGGCCTGAATCCGGGGGTTAGGGGTGTCGATAGGTGGGGTGTGAATCTGGGATGAGAATAAAATAACATTATATCAACAGCTTAAAGTATTTCATGTTGGCGCTAAACGCCGTTGACTCATTGCCCCCCAGCCCTTAGCACATGCCTAACCGTCACCGGAGGAATTTTCGTGTCCGACAGCCCCGACCCCGAGCGCCTAAAAGAGCTCGAAGCCCGCATCAAAGCGGCGAAAGGGGAAGAGGACGAGGCGAAAACCGGTGATGAGGCCTATAACCAGGCATCGTTCGCTTGGCAGATGGTCATAGAGCTTACAGTCGGTCTGGTGATCGGCTTTGGCATCGGATTTGGGCTGGACAGTCTCTTTGGGACTAAGCCGATATTCATGGTGCTGTTCATATTGTTGGGCTTCGCGGCAGGCATGAAGGTCATGCTGGGAACTGCGGCCCAGATGCAGAAGAAAGCAGAGGATGCGTCCGACACGCAGGTCTCTGACAAGAAAGAGGGATAGGAACGTGGCTGAACAAGGCGCAAAACAGGGTGCAGGCCCCATCATCAAGATTGCATTCTTTGCCGTTCTGGCAGTGGTTCTGCTGTCCGGCGTACTGTTCTCGCCTGCGCACCCCGGTCTGGCCATCCACCCGATGGATCAGTTCGAGATCAAACCGCTTTTCGGTGATGGTCATGGCGGACTTGGCCTGTTTACAGTCACCAACCAGACCTTGTGGATGGTTCTGGCCATCATCGGCGTCGTGCTGATGCTGGTAGTTGGCTCGCGCGGTCGCGCAATCGTACCGACCCGCAGCCAGTCGGTTGCTGAAATGGCTTACGGCTTTGTCTATAAGATGGTCGAAGACGTGGCCGGCAAAGACGCCGTGAAATACTTCCCCGGCATCATGACCCTGTTCATGTTCATCCTGTTCGCCAACTTCCTTGGTCTGATCCCGACCTCGTTCACCGCCACCAGCCACATTGCTGTGACCGCTGTACTGGCCATGATCGTGTTCGTCTTCGTGACTGTGCTGGGCTTCGTCAAAAACGGTGCTGGCTTCCTGGGTCTCTTCTGGGTCTCGTCCGCACCGCTGGCGCTGCGCCCGATCCTGGCCGTCATCGAACTGATCTCGTACTTCGTGCGCCCCGTCAGCCACTCCATTCGTTTGGCTGGTAACGTGATGGCTGGCCACGCAGTTATCAAAGTATTCGCCGGCTTCGCTGCTGCCCTGGGCATGTTCAGCTTCCTGCCGATCCTGGCCATCTCGGCCGTCTACGCACTGGAAGTGCTCGTAGCCTTCATCCAGGCTTACGTGTTCACCATCCTGACCTGCGTATATCTGAAAGACGCTCTGCATCCGTCGCACTAAGACGGTTGCAGCCCGCTCATCCAACTAATTCAAGCATTCCAACGTAAGGAGAAATCACAATGGAAGGCAATATCGCTCAAATGGGTCAATTCATCGGTGCAGGTCTGGCAGCTATCGGTTCGGGTGCCGCCGCTATCGGTGTAGGCCACGTTGCTGGTAACTTCCTGGCCGGTGCTCTGCGCAACCCGTCGGCAGCTGCCGCTCAGACCGCGACCCTGTTCATCGGTATCGCATTTGCAGAAGCCCTGGGCATCTTCTCGTTCCTGGTCGCTCTGCTGCTGATGTTTGCTGTCTAAGACCTGAACCATCCTTACGCCGGGGCGAGGCGTCAGCGTTTCGCCCCAAGTAACTCGGTTCCAGAGGACTTAAGACATGGCAAGTAACACACATAGCACAGAAGCAGCACACGGTGGCGCAGAAGCCGCTGGCATGCCGCAACTGGACTTCTCGACCTTCGGGAACCAGATTTTCTGGCTCGTGGTGACGCTGGTCGTGATCTACTTTGTTCTGACCAAGATTGCTCTGCCCCGTATTGAGGCTGTGCTGTCTGAACGTCAGGGCACGATCACAAATGATCTGGCTGCTGCCGAAGAGCTGAAGCAGAAGGCTGTCGAAGCCGAGGAAGCTTACAACAAGGCCCTGGCTGACGCCCGTGCAGAAGCAAACAAAATTGTTGCTGAAGCCCGTGCCGATATTCAGGCTGATCTGGATGCAGCTGCCGCTAAGGCAGATGCCGAGATCTCCGCCAAGGCTGCCGAAAGCGAAGCCGCGATCAACGAGATCCGCGCCGGAGCCGTCGACAGCGTCAAGGCCGTCTCCAAGGATGCCGTCAAGGAAATCCTGGGTTCGATGGGCTACAAGGCGGATGCCAAGTCGGTAACTGCGGCTGTGACCGCACGGATGAAAGGGTAAACTGATGAAAAAATTCGCAGTTCTCCCATTCGCTCTGGCTGCATACCCGGCGTTTGCCGCTGGTGACGCTGGCTGGACCGATCTGTCCAACACCAACATGGTTGTCACCCTGGCATTCCTGTTGTTCGTGACCTTCCTTGGTTACATGGGCGTGCACAAAATGTTGGGCGGTCAGCTCGACAAACGTGCCGAGGGCATCAAGTCGGAACTCGACGACGCCCGTGCCCTGCGCGAAGAAGCCCAGACCATTCTGGCGTCTTATGAGCGCAAGCAAAAGGAAGTAGCCGATCAAGCGGAGCGCATCGTTGCGCACGCCAAGGAAGAGGCCGCTAATGCTGCGGCTCAGGCCAAAGAAGATCTGAAAGCTTCGATTGCACGCCGTCTGGCTGCTGCTGAAGACCAGATCGCATCGGCTGAAGCGGCTGCCGTGAAAGAGGTGCGTGACAGCGCCGTTCAGGTCGCCGTGGGCGCTGCTCGCGACATGATCGCCAAACAGATGACCGCAACCGACGGCAACAAGCTGATCGACGAGGCCATCAAGGACGTGGAAGCCAAGCTGCACTAAGCAGATTTGCTCTAACGACTTTCGAGAGACCCGGCCATTGTGCCGGGTTTTTCATTTTGAAAAGGCAGCTTAGCGCTGCATCTCATAGTCCAACCGTTGGCGCGCCACCTCTTCATTCCGCTCGGTGCGACGCAGGTCGGTATAGGCTTGAACGACATAGTCCATATGCGCCTCAATTGCAGCGCGTGCTGCCTTGGGATCACGGGTTTGCAGGGCGTCATTGATGGCGCGGTGTTGTTCAAGCAGATCCATCCGCGTGTTGGTAATCTGGACGACCACCTGCCGGTTATAAAGGATGCCCTGTTTCAACAGGTCATACATGGCGCGCATCATATGGACCATCAGCGCATTATGACTGGCTTCTATGATCGCCATATGGAAATCACTGTCCAGATCGCCGCCCTGACCTTCCGGCGCTTTTACCATCTTCAGGAAGATCTCGTTGATGACGGCCAGATCCGTGTCTGATCCGAATTGCGCTGCGCGTTCGGCGGCCAGTCCCTCCATATCGCGGCGGAAGGTGATGTAGTCATAGACCGCTTCGTCATGGCGCGCGAAAAGGTTGGTGAGGGCAGGGGGGAATGAGCTGTCCAGATCTTCCGAGATAAAGATCCCAGCACCGGCCCGTCGCGCCAAAAGCCCAGTTCCCTCGAGGTCGGCCAATGCGTCACGCAAGGAAGGGCGCGACACCCCAAGACGATCCGCCAAATCCCGTTCAGAGGGAAGGCGTTCGCCCGGGCGAAGTATGCCGCGCAGAATCAGAAGCTCGATCTGTTCAACCACTGACTTAGAAAGTTTATTGGCTGAGATTTTCTGGAAAGGCATAAACGTCTCACTTAAATTGGTCAGATTATATGACCACATTCAGGCGCGCGTCTCAAACAAAAAAAGCCGGGCACTCGGCCCGGCTTTTGGCATAGCATTTAAGTTACTGCTACGGAACTTACGTTGATGTTGGGCGGATGACGATCTCGACCCGACGGTTTTGTTGGCGTCCATAGGCATCCAAGTTCGACGCAACCGGTTGGTCTTCACCATAGCCGATGGTCTGAATACGCCAGCCGGGCACGCCATTGGCAGACAGCACTGCAGCCACTGCAGCCGCACGATTGCGCGACAGAGACAGGTTGTAATCTGCCCTACCCACGTTGTCGGTGTGGCCCCGAACTTCAGCGATCGAGTTCGGATACTGCATCAGATTGCGCGCGAGGGCGGATAGATCACCACGCAGAGCAGGGCTGATCTGGGTGCTGCCGGTTGCGAACAGGATGTCCTGCGGCATCGTCACAATCAGTTCGTTGCCGGTATTGACGATCTTCACGTCGTCGTTGTCGATGGCCTGGCGCAGATCGCCAGCTTGTTTATCAAGTTGTTGGCCAATGGCCCCACCAATCACGCCGCCAATGACCGCGCCTACGGCAGCCTTGCCCAGCTTTCCGTCGCCTTTGCGGGTGGCACCTAGAAGCCCGCCCGCGATGGCGCCAATGGCGGCCCCGTTTTGGGTACGTGGACCCATGTTAGAAGTTGGGCTTTGCGTCGGTGACGTGCAAGCGCTGGTCGCCAGTCCGGCGATCAGGCCGAACGAGAGAATCATATGTCTTGGTTGCATACTGCGGTCCTCGGTTTGAATTCTTGTTCTCCATACAGAAAAGGGCCGTGTTATCGAATAACAAGGCCCTGTTATGGGGAAACTCGGCGAAAAACAGACGCTTACCCAGTACGCTCTTGTTCCAGTTCGGCGCTTTCCCACGCCAGTAATGCGCGCTTTACTGGCAGGCCCCAATGGTATCCCCCCAGTGCACCGGATTTGCGCAGGGCACGGTGGCACGGGATCAGCCAGCTTACCGGGTTGCGCCCGACAGCGGTGCCCACGGCACGCACGGCGCGGGGTTGGCCGATCTTCTCAGCGATTTGTCCATAGGTGGTTACATGGCCCGAGGGGATCGACAGAAGTGCCTCCCATACCTTGATCTGCAAGGGCGAACCGATCAGGTGCAGCGGTGTCTTTCCGTCCTTGCCCAATTCCGTGTCATACGCGGCCAGAACCCACGGTCGCAGGAACATCGGGTCTTCGATGAACGTGGCGTTGGGCCAGCGCGATATCAGGTCCTCGAAGGTTTCCTCGACGCCTGTCTCACCCGCAAAACCGATGCCGCAGATGCCCCGCTCGGTCCCCATTACCAGCGACGCCCCGAACGGGCTGTCAAACCAACCCCAATAGATCGTCAGACCTTTACCCCTATTGGCATATTCGCCGGGGCTCATCGCTTCCCACCGCAAAAAGAGGTCATGCAGACGGCCCTGACCCGACAGACCAACCGACTGTGCTGTTTCCAGCGTTGAAAACCGCTCGGCCAACAGTGTCTTGGCATGGCCCAATGTCAGGAACTGTTGATAGCGTTTTGGCGATACTCCAACCCAGCGCGAGAACACGCGCTGAAAATGCGAGGGCGACATGTCCATCTTCGCGGCCAAGGCGTCAAGCGCGAGGGTCTTTCCTCCTGCTGCGTCGATTTCTTCGATCGCACGCCGGATCACGTTGTAGTGGTAGCTGTCTTCAGTCGGTGTCATCTTGGCCTCATGCGTCAATACAACGAGCTTGCCTTTTCTGCTTCTACAAGGCGACCCGGAAATTGCGCATTGAACGTGGCTCGCGTAAGACGATCTGCGGAAACGGATGGACGCGATGGCAAAACAACTCGGATATCACCAGATCCGCGAGATCTTTGAGCGCTTCAAAGAACAGGAAGCCGAACCCAAGGGCGAGCTGGAGCATGTAAATGTCTACACGCTGGTCGTAGCGGTGGCCCTGTCGGCACAGGCGACGGACGTGGGCGTGAACAAAGCCACGCGGGCGTTGTTCAAAGTGGCGGACACGCCGCAGAAGATGCTGGATTTGGGCCTTGAGGGGCTGACTGAACATATCAAGACCATCGGGTTGTTTCGCCAAAAGGCGAAGAACGTGATGAAGTTAAGCCAGATCCTTGTCGACGAGTATGGCGGCGAGGTGCCCAATTCTCGTGCCGCGCTTCAGTCGCTGCCGGGTGTGGGGCGCAAGACAGCTAATGTCGTTTTGAACATGTGGTGGGGCGTGCCGGCGCAGGCGGTCGATACGCATATCTTCCGCGTCGGCAATCGCACGGGCATCGCTGTCGGCAAGAACGTCGATGCGGTCGAACGCGCCATCGAAGACAACATCCCCGCAGACTTTCAACACCACGCCCATCACTGGCTGATCCTACATGGGCGCTATACCTGCAAGGCGCGCAAGCCAATGTGCGGAAACTGCATCATTCGGGACCTCTGTCCCTTCGAGGAAAAGAACTTATGACGAAAAAGTACAAGGTTGTCGGGATCGGCAACGCGGTTGTGGATGTTATTACCACCGCAGATGACAGCTTTCTGGAACTGATGGGCATTGAAAAAGGCATCATGCAACTGGTCGAAAAGGACCGCGCCGAGGTGCTGTATGCCGCGATGCAAGACCGCAAGCAGGCGGCTGGTGGATCGGTTGCGAACACGATCGCCGGGATTGGTAATCTCGGTCTGACCACAGGGTTTGTCGGCCGCGTGCACGAGGATGCCCTAGGTCATTTCTATGCCGATGCGATGGAGATGGACGGCACCCGCTTTGTGAACCCACCCGTGCCGGGCGGCGAGCTGCCGACTTCGCGGTCGATGATCTTTGTGTCGCCGGATGGCGAGCGGTCGATGAACACCTATCTGGGCATCTCGGCCGAGCTTGGGCCGGAAGATGTGGATCCCGAGGTCGCTGCGGACGCCGAGATCGTGTTTCTGGAAGGCTACCTCTTTGACAAGGACAAAGGGAAAGAGGCGTTCATCGCCATGGCTCGTGCCTGTCGCGCGGGTGGTGGCAAGGCGGGGATCGCGATTTCCGATCCGTTCTGCGTCGAACGTCACCGTACCGACTTCCTGATGCTGATCGAGCACGAACTGGACTATGTGATCGGCAACGAGGAAGAGCTGAAAGCACTGTTCCAAACCGATGATCTGGAAGAGGCAATGGCGAAAACCGCCGCGATCTGCCCGCTGGTGGCCTGCACGCGCTCGGGCGACGGGGTGACGATCCTTGCGGGGGGCGAACGTGTGGACGTGCCGGTTGAGCGCATCGTCCCGGTGGACGCCACTGGGGCAGGTGACGGCTTTGCCGCAGGCTTCCTGTACGGTCTGGCCACCGGTGCTGATCTGCGCACCTGCGGCGAGATGGGCTGCACCGTCGCAGGCGAAGTGATCCGCCATATCGGGCCGCGCGCAGATCGCAACCTGCCAGCGCTGTTCCGCGAAAAGGGACTAATCTAAGCCACGCAAACGAAAAAGCCCGGATCGCAGGATCCGGGCTTTCTTTATTTGGGTGAAGCGGAGCTTATTCGGTGTCCACAACCTCGTAGTCATGGGTGACGTTGGCCAAGGCCGCCATCATCGCCGAAGCAGAACAGTATTTGTCCACCGACAGCGAAATCGCACGCTCAACCTTGTCTGCGCTGACCCCGCGGCCTTTGACGATGAAGTGCAGATGGATCTTAGTGAAGACTTTGGGGTCGGTTTCGGCGCGTTCTGCATCAACCTCTACGTCGACATCTTCGATGCGCTGGCGCTGTTTTTGCAGGATCGACACAACGTCATAGGCCGAACAGCCCGCAGTTCCGATCAGCAACAGTTCCATCGGGCTGGGACCGGGCGTTCCTGCGCCGTCATGGCCGGTACCCAGAACAATGTTGTGGCCTGTGCCAGAGGTGCCAATAAAGGTACGGGCCTCGGCCCATTTTACGCGCGCTTTCATGTGGTGTCCTTCGCAGTCAAAAGCGGATCAGTCGCCTAGTTTGGCGTGGATCTCGTCCAGATCGATCTCGCCAATGGGCATCTTGTTCCCGGGATTTTCGAAGTCGTACTTAAACAACTCGAAGTCCTTCTTGAAGATCTCATAGACAAGATGCATCGACAGATCGTCGAAATAGTCCTCGACCGGATGTGCACGCTTGGGACCGTGGCCTTCGCTTTCGTTAAAGCGCGGGATTTCAGCCAGATCCACAGGGTGTGGGGTCTCAATCGCGTCCAGAACAGATTGCATCCCATCGTTGAACTTCTCGGTCCAGACGATGTTGTCATAGCGACCGCCATTTACAATGAAAGTCGAGACGTGGCCTGACATGGACGACCAATGAATGTCCGGATCCATCGGTTTACGCCAGCGGATCGTGTCGCGGGCGAACAGAAGGAAACGTCGGAAGCTTTCGATCTGGTCGAATTCAAACCCATTGTCGGGGTCACCCACCTCGATCCCGTATTTCTGAATCAGAAGCGGCACCAGATTGCCGCGATAACGACGGCCATTGCGCTGAATGCCACAGATCTTGTCAAAGAAGCTGGACAGGATGCGGGTGTAGGGGTTGCGCACGCAGGTAAACGCATAGCTTTTGTGGTCGCGCACATTGGCTTCGATCTGTGCCTGCGATTGGTCTTGCGCCCACTTGTGCATCCGGTCTTTGCTGTCGTGAATGTCGCCATCAAAGAACTCGCCATGATCCGAGTAGAACATGATTTGCCCGATGGTCGAACAGGCGCATTTTGGGACCACGCGATACACAACGCTTTCGCTTTCGGTCATCCAGGTGCCGGGAAACCCCATAAAATACCTCGTCTTCTAAATACTTGGTTCGCGCCATTGCTCTGTTTGTGAACAGATTGATGAAAAAAGTAAAGAATCTCTGTTTTTCTGATAGATGTTCACGCTATTTAAGTCGGGTCATCGTCAGTTCTAAAGGCAAATAACGTTTCATGGCCCAAATCGCCTTCATTTTGCTGTGCCACAAAGACCCTGAGGCCATCATTTCGCAAGCACGGCAATTGACGGCGGCTGGCGACTATATGGCAATCCATTTCGACGCGCGCGCAAACCCCACTGATTTCCAGCGCATTCAGGACGCGCTCAGAGATAATCAAAACGTGACCTTCGCCAAGAAACGCATCAAGTGCGGCTGGGGGGAATGGTCCTTGGTACAGGCGTCTCTGAATGCCGTTGAGGCGGCATTGGAAGCGTTTCCGCGCGCCACGCATTTCTACATGCTGTCTGGTGATTGCATGGCTATCAAATCTGCCGAATTCGCCCATGACCTGCTGGACCGCGAAGATGTGGACTATATCGAGAGCTTCGACTTTTTCGAAAGCGACTGGATCAAGACGGGCATGAAGGAAGAGCGGCTGATCTATCGCCACTTCCTGAACGAACGCAAACACAAGAATCTGTTTGATGCCTCTTTCCAGCTGCAAAAGAAGCTGGGCCTGACGCGCGAAATCCCTGTGGATCTTCAGGTTATGATCGGCAGCCAATGGTGGTGTCTGCGCCGCCGCACCGTCGAATGGGTGATGAAGTTCTGCCAAGAGCGCAAAGACGTGATGCGGTTCTTCCGCACCACTTGGATCCCGGACGAGACGTTCTTTCAGACCATCGTGCGCCATCTGGTGCCGGACGAAGAGATTCGAACCAGCACGCTGACCTTCCTGATGTTCACTGACTATGGGATGCCGGTAACATTCTATAACGACCACTATGACTTGCTTCTCAGTCAGGATTTCCTGTTTGCCCGCAAGATCAGCCCCGAAGCCGCGGATCTTAAGCAGCGGCTGGGCGATCTTTATGCTGCCAAAGGGGTCGAATTTCAGATTTCGAACGAAGGGCGTAGCCTGTTTCGGTTTCTGACCAGCCGAGGACGGAACGGTTTACGGTTCGCGCCGCGGTTCTGGGAGGCGGAATCAAGTCTGGGGCGCGAACGTGAGCTTCTGATTGTCGTGGCCAAGAAGTGGCACGTGGCTAAACGCCTGATCCACAAAATCAAAGAAGTCACCGGCATCGAGACCATCGAATATCTGTTCGACGAGGCCAGCTGTCCGATGCCTGATCTGGGTGGTATCCAGACACAGATGGGCAAACGCGCCCGACACCGTCGCGCTTTGATGCGGATGCTCTACGAGTATTACGGGACAGACCGCATGGTGATCTGCATGGACCCCAAAAATATGGAGATGTTTCAGGATTTCTTCTCGGACCGATCCACCGCGCGTCTGTTGGAAGTCGAAAGTATCTTCTCGGACGACTATCTGGCTGGACACGCAATGCGGGTTGGGCTTGCGGGTAAAAATACGCCCAAGCAGTCGATGGAACGTCTATTGCCCACGATTCGCGCTGACGTGATGCATGAAAGTGACCGGATCCGGGATGCCGGGTTCGAAAACTACTATCGCATCAGTGAAGGGCGGGACGCGCAAGAGAACGCGATGGCTCTGTCACAATTCCTGTCGATCTCGCCCGAGCAAGCGCTTGAGATCGCCCAGACCAATCACCTGTTTGAGGACTGACACCGGAGGCCACAATGCCCTACAGCTATGACGACCAGAACATCTTCGCAAAGATCCTGCGTGGCGAAATCCCGAATGACACCGTGTACGAAGATGACCACGCGCTGGCCTTTCGCGACATCCAGCCACAAGCCCCGCACCATGTGTTGGTGATTCCCAAAGGGCCGTATGTGACCTTCGATCATCTGGCCACCGAAGGTTCGGACGCCGAGATCGTGGGCTTCACCCGCGCCGTGGGAAAGGTCTGCGCGCTTCTAGGCGTTGACCCGGGCGGAGATGGCGACGGGTATCGCATGATCTCGAACGCAGGCGTGCATGGTGTGCAAGAGGTGCCGCATCTGCACATCCATATTCTGGCAGGACGCCCCATTGGACGCATGGTATCGCGCGCAGACTAACGGTTCGCTCTTGCGGCACCTGCCGCGCGGGGCGTAAATAGAATGACGAAAAATGACAGAGGTGTCTCACATGACCCAACCGGCTCCTGAAACCAAGATCGTAGACAGCTACAAGGTCTCTTGTGACGGCGGCGAGGGCGCGCTGGGCCATCCGCGCGTCTATCTACAGATCCCGACCGAACATGGCTGGGTGGAATGCCCCTATTGTGATTGCAAGTTCGTGCACAAAGATCACGCCGACGACGACAAAGCCGCCTGATCTTAGCCGGGCTGTACTGAAAATCCGGGCCGCGGGCTGGTGCCTCGCGGCCTTTTGCGTCTTAACTGGTCACACGCGTATCAGGGGGAATTCCAATGAGCTTTGGAAAAGGCTGTCATCTGCATTTGGTCGACGGGTCGGCCTTTATTTTTCGGGCCTATCACGCGCTTCCTCCGCTGACGCGAAAATCCGACGGGCTGCCCATCGGGGCGGTGGCCGGGTTCTGCAACATGCTGTTCAAGTTTGTCGAGGACAACGCCGGTGCCGACGCGCCCACTCATGTCGCGGTGATCTTTGACCATTCCGGCAAGACCTTCCGCAGTGACATCTACCCCGAGTACAAAGCCAACCGCCCCCCGGCACCTGAAGATCTGCGTCCTCAGTTCCCACTGACCCGCGACGCCACGCGTGCCTTCAACATCGCCTGTCTTGAGGTCGAAGGATTCGAGGCGGATGACATCATTGCCACCCTCGCGCGTCAAGCGAACGAGGCGGGCGGGCGCGTGACCATCCTGTCCTCGGACAAAGACCTGATGCAGCTTGTGGGCGGTGGGGTCGAAATGCTCGATCCGATGAAGAACAAACGCATCGGTGTTGAAGGGGTCGAGGAAAAATTTGGTGTTGGCCCCAACCGAGTGGTCGACGTGCAGGCACTGGCTGGCGACAGCGTGGACAACGTGCCCGGAGCGCCCGGCATTGGCATCAAGACCGCAGCACTTCTGATCAACGAATACGGAGACCTCGACACACTTCTGGAACGCGCCGGCGAAATCAAGCAGCCCAAGCGCCGACAGACGCTGATCGAGAATGCCGATCAAATCCGCACCAGCCGCGAGCTGGTCAAGCTGGATGATCAGATGGATCTGGACATGACGTTCGAAGATTTCGAACTGAAAGACCCTGAACCCGAAACGCTTTTGAGCTTCCTTGCCGAGATGGAGTTCCGCACGCTGACCAACCGCGTCGCAGGCAAGCTGGGGATGGACGCGCCCGAGATCGCGCAGCCTGAAGGCGGCGACGCGCCTGCGACCGTGGAAATGCCTGCCATCGACCCCGAGAAATACGAATGGGTCAAAGACATGGACGCGCTTGGCGCGTGGATCGACCGCGTCTATGCCCGCGGTTATGTGGCCTTCGATACCGAAACCACCGGTCTGAACGAAATGCTGGTCGATCTGGTCGGGATCTCGCTGGCCGTCGATCCAGGCGAGGCTTGCTATATCCCGCTGACTCACAAAAGCAGCCAGGCGGATGACCTTTTTGGCGGCTCGGAACTGGCCGAGGGGCAATTGCCACTGGATCAGGTCATTGCCTCACTGAAACCGATGCTCGAGGATCCTGCGATCCTGAAAATCGGCCAGAACATGAAATACGACGCGAAGATTTTGGCGCGCTACGGGGTGAATGTCGCTCCGATCGACGACACGATGTTGATGTCCTACGCCCAGAATGCGGGCCTGCACAATCACGGCATGGACAAGCTGTCAGAAGTGTACCTGTCGCACACCCCCATCTCGATCAAGTCTCTGCTTGGGACGGGCAAGTCTGCCATCACATTTGATCGCGTGCCGCTTGATGACGCGGTGAAATATGCGGCCGAGGATGCGGACATCACGCTGCGTCTATGGCAGATTCTGAAGCCACGCCTGCACAGCAATCACGTCACCCGCGTCTATGAGCGTTTGGAACGTCCGCTCGTGCCCGTGTTGGCTCAGATGGAAATGACGGGCATCAAGGTCGACCGCGAGGTGCTGTCGCGCATGTCCAACGCCTTCGCCCAGAAAATGGTGGGCTACGAGGCCGAGCTGCATGAAATCGCGGGCCGCGACTTCAATGTGCAATCCCCTGCGCAGGTGGGTGAAATCCTGTTTGGCGAGATGGAGCTTCCGGGCGGCAAGAAAACCAAGACCGGCCAGTGGTCGACCCCCGCAGATGTGCTAGAGGACCTCGCCGCCGAACACCCTTTCGCCGCGCGTGTTCTGGACTATCGCCAGCTGCAAAAGCTGAAATCGACCTATACGGACGCTCTTCAAGATCACATTCACCCGGAAACGGGTCGTGTTCATACGTCATATCTGCAGTCCGGGGCGAACACAGGCCGCATGGCGTCCAGTGATCCGAACCTGCAAAACATCCCTGTGCGCTCGGAAGAAGGCCGCCGCATCCGCGAGGCGTTCATTGCGCCCGAAGGCACCAAGCTGATCAGCCTCGACTACAGCCAGATCGAGCTGCGCATTCTGGCCCATATGGCCGATATCGACGCGCTGAAACAGGCCTTCCGCGATGGCCACGACATCCACGCCATGACGGCGTCCGAGATGTTCGATGTGCCGCTGGACGAGATGACGCCGGACATCCGTCGTCAGGCCAAGGCGATCAACTTCGGTGTGATCTATGGCATCTCGGGGTTCGGTCTGGCCCGCAACCTGCGCATTCCACGCTCCGAGGCGCAGGGCTTCATCGACCGTTATTTCGAACGCTTCCCGGGCATCCGCACATACATGGACACCACGGTCGAGTTCGCCAAGGAACACAAACGGGTTGAGACCCTGTTTGGCCGCCGCATCCACACGCCCGAGATTGGTGCGAAAGGCCCGCAGGCAGGCTTTGCTAAACGCGCAGCGATCAATGCGCCCATTCAGGGCACGGCCGCCGACATCATCCGTCGCGCCATGATCCGCATGCCGGATGCCATCGCAAAGCTGCCCGCCAAGATGCTCCTGCAAGTCCATGACGAACTGATCTTCGAAGTCGAGGAAAACGCCGTGGACGAGGTGATCGAGACCGTCCGCCACGTTATGGAAGGTGCGGCAGAACCCGCGATCAAACTGGATGTGCCTTTGGTTGTGGACGCAGGTATTGGCATGAACTGGGCGGAAGCGCACTAAGCGCCTTCGGGCCTAGTGCCCTCCTGCACATTGGCGGTGATCGCCAAAGGCCGACAAGACCGAGCACTCGTCTGTGCCATCGCAGCTATCTTTGATCCGCACCAGTTCGGCCTCAAGCCGTTTTAACCGGGCGATCCGGTCACGCACCTCGTCCAGATGCTCAGCCGCAATCCGGTGGCTTTCCGCGTGGTTGCTGGGCGCGATGGTCAGAAGGTGGCGGATCATATCAATCGAGAGCCCAAGATCCCGGGCGTGCCGGATGAAGTGCAGCCGGTCCAACCCCTCTTGCGAAAACCGCCGCTGGTTTCCCTCGGTGCGCTCTTCCGCTGTGATCAGTCCCATCTGCTCGTAATAGCGGATGGTTGGCACCTTTACCCCGGTGCGGGTGGAAATCTGACCGATGGAAAACATGTGCTTTTCCTCTTGAACCTCTAGGGACTAGAGGAATTATATCCAGTTGTGATAGGAACAACACCCGGAACCGGAGCGCTTTCATGCCCCATGATCACAGCCACTCGCATGGCCACCATCACCATCATCACATTGACCCAGAAGCAGGAGATATGCGCGTCGGGCTGGCCGTCGCGGTAAACGTCTTTCTGACGTTGGCGCAGATTGTCGGCGGGCTGCTGTCAGGATCGGTCGCACTGATTGCGGATGCCATTCACAACCTATCGGACGCCGCATCTTTGGCGATTGCCTTCTTTGCCCGCAAAATTGCGCGCCGACCCACCGACGGGACGATGACCTTCGGCTATAAACGGGTCGAGCTGGTGGCCGCACTGATCAACCTGACCACGCTGATCGTGATCGGGATTTATCTGGCCTATGAGGGCGTGATGCGCTTCTTCAACCCGCCCGAGGTGACCGGGTGGTTGGTCATCTTCGTGGCGGGCATCGCGTTGGTAGTGGACGCAGTGACAGCATTGCTGACATGGCGCATGGCGAAGGAAAGCGCCAACATTCGGGCCGCCTTTTTGCACAATGTGGCAGACGCACTGGGGTCGGTTGCGGTGATCATTGTGGGCGTGTTGATTGTGGCGTTCGACTGGCATCTGGCAGACCCGATTGCGACGCTGGGCATTGCGGCTTACGTGATCTGGATGGGCCTGTCCGAGCTGAAAGGCGTGGCACATATCCTGATGCTGGGCGCGCCGCAGGGCATTGATGTGGAGGAGGTTTTGTCGGGGATGGAGGCCGTGCCGGGCGTCGAGAACGTGCATCACCTTCATCTGTGGCAGATCAGCGAGGATGTGATCTCGCTTGAGGCGCATGTTGTGGTGAAAGGGGATAGCTGGTCCGACGTCCTTCCGGTGAAAGCTGCTGTGAAGGCACATCTGGTCGAGCGTTGGGGGATTGCTCACGTCACGTTGGACATGGAAAGCGCGGACGCGGCCTGTGATACACCACAGCGGATCGGGGGAGCCAAGCCGTCGCTTGGCTAGATGATCAGCTTGGGGTCGAAGCCGCGGTCTTCCATCTGGGCGTAAAGCGCATTCAGGCCCTTGTCGCGCTCTTCCCGGAAACGCTCGCCGGTGGTGAAACCTTCGATCCGGTCGACGCGGAACATGCGGAAGTCTTCGCGTAGCTCGCACCAGCTTACCACCGTCCACCCATTGCGCCACAGCCACAGGGCCAAGGGGCGGATGGTGCGGGTGGATTTTGCACCTGCCTCGTCCGCATAGGTCATAATCAACCTCAACCGCGCATCGATGGCGCTTTCGATTTGGTCGATGAAATGACGGTCACGATCCGAGGGGCGCAGGGTGGGGCCGGCGTGGATCTCGACCCGCTTGGCTTGTGCTTCCAGCGCTTCCGGCAGTACGGCGCGAATTTTGATCAGGGCTTCGCGGGCGGCGGTTGCCATCGCGGCCCCACCCATCCGCTCTAGCAGGTGGGTGCCTGCGATTACGGCCATGATCTCGTCGCGGGTGAACATGAGCGGCGGCATGTCATAGCCCGCCCGCATCACGTACCCGACGCCCGCTTCACCTTCGACGGGCACGCCCGATCCAATCAGGTCAGCGATGTCGCGATAAATCGTGCGCTCGCTGACCTCGAGTGTTTCGGCCAAATCGCGCGCCGTGGTCAGCCGACCGCCTCGAAGCAGCTGAACAATCTGGAAAAGGCGGTCGGCACGGCGCATGGATCAGGCTTTCGGTTCAAACATACCGATCGCATTGCCATCGGGGTCAGAGGCATAGACGAAGCGCCCCATGGGCAGCGGGATCGGGTCGCTGGTCACTTTTCCACCTGCGCCTTCGCACCGCGCAATCGCGTCTTCCAGCGCGTCCGGCACCACCATATGCACCGTCGGGCCGCTGCCTTCAATCGAAGGCTTCCCGACATAAAGATGTCCGCCGCCCGGCGCATCGGTGCCGCCAAAATCTGCCATCGGAATGGGGCCGGTCGTGTCGATCTTCATCGTCCATTTGAAGACAGTGCCATAAAAATCAACAGCTTTTTCCAGGTTCGAGACGGGGATCTCGCTCCAGCATACAATCGTGGGTGTCATCGGGTCTTTCCTTCCATCAATGTTGATGAGGCGGTTGTGACATACCCCTCCTGACAGCGTAGTGTCAGGAGCCTGTCAGTCGAACCCCTTTATCCATGACAGCCCGTCTTCCGTAGGCCCGGCGGGGTGATATTCGCCACTAACCCAGCCGTCATAGCCTTCGTCATCCAGTTGCCGGAACCACGCGGGATAGTCGATCACACCAGCCACGGGTTCGTGTCGGTCAGGCAGGCCGCCTACCTGAATATGTCGGGTCAAATGTTTCACCTTCTTCCACGTGGCGGGCATGTCGCCGGTGATCTTGTGGGCGTGATAAGCATCAAATTGCAGACCCAGATTGGGAGCAGCGACCTCGGCCAGAATGTCTGCTGCCAAATCATAGTCCGACAGGAAATAGCCCGGCATGTCGTCACGGTTGATCGGCTCGATGGTCAGGCTTTGCTTTGGGGCTTGGGCGCTGGCCCATTTCAGGTTTTCGACAAATGCCGCACGGGCCGTATGCCCGTCCGCCGCGCCCGCCATGATATGCAGATGCGTTGCGCCAAAGGCCTGCGCAAAGCGTAGTGCGCGCTTGAAGTCATAGCGAAACCGATCCTGCCCGCCCGGTACGGCTGCAAAGCCGCGAGGGCCACCCGTCCAGTTGGGCGGAGGTGTGTTGATCAACACCATGTGAAGCCCATTTGCAGTCAACCGTCGCTGAATTTCCTGCGCCGCGTCGTCATAGGGGAACAGCACCTCTACTGCCGTAAATCCGGCCTCGGCAGCGGCCTCGAACCGGTCGAGATACGGCAGTTCAGTGAACAGAAGGGTCAGGTTGGCGGCGAAACGGGGCATGGCGGGCTTTCAGTATTTTGCGGGTAGCAGAGACAAGCTTGCCGATGGCGGCGCTTGACGCAAGGCCTAGGTGATGTAGGATTCCGGCAATTTAAAGGGGTTTTCCATGCGATTTATTCCCGCCCATTTAGCAGTCGTCGCCGTCGTTGCTTTGTCAGCCTGCCAATCCGATCAGGGAAACGTCAATGCCCGTGGCGGGGCCAGTTTCTGTGATCGTCTGATTGAATGGCAGAAGGTTGAGGGCAAGGAAGGCACCAAACGCGCTGTCACACGGCCCGAGATTTGCGCGCTGAGCCAACCAGGCGCCCTGTGGTTTCGCTCCAAGCAAGTCAGTGGGCAGCTGAAAGGGCGCGAATACTGGCTTCTGGTGCCGCCCAATGATCCGCATATCAGCCAGAATGCAATCACGGGCTGGGATCTTCAGGTGCGCCCATTCAGTTATGCGCACGAGTTCTTTTTGGTGCGCAAAGACGGCGCCCGCCTTCAACCCGCCATTGCCCAAAATGATTGCCCTCGTAAGGCGGTCGGATTGGAAGGGGTTAAAGGCGGAAAGCGGTATTGTCTGACGAACTGAGCCCGCGCGCGGTTAACTGCGGGGGTCCAGTAGACGGGCCATGACAGCGTCTGAGGTGATCCGCCCGACGGGTTGCCCCGCTTCGGTCACGCTGATCTCGTCTTGGCCAGCTAACGCTTTCATCACCACATCCACGTGGTCTGCCACGTCAACGCTGACCGACGCCGCCGAGGCTCCGTCCGCCATCACATCACGCGCTGTCAGCACGCCCAGTGGGTTCATGTGCGCCACGAAGTCCGCCACGTATTCGTTCACGGGATTTGTGAAGATGTCACGGGGCGTGCCGCATTGCACGATACGTCCGCCTTCCATGATCGCGATGCGGTCGCCCAGTTTGAACGCCTCGTCCAGATCGTGGCTGACGAAGATGATGGTGCGCTTCAGACGTTGCTGAAGTTCGATCAGCTCGTCCTGCAGACGGGCGCGGATCAGAGGGTCGAGGGCTGAGAAAGGTTCGTCCATCAACAGGATTGGAGCTTGGGTCGCGAAGGCACGTGCCAGACCCACACGCTGTTGCATCCCGCCTGACAGCTCGCCCACTTTGCGATTGGCCCACTCGCTGAGATTTACCAGCTCAAGCTGTTCGTCCACCCGAGCTTTATGTTCGGCCTTTCCCATGCCGGCAAGTTCCAGCCCCAGCCCGACGTTTTCGCGGACGGTGCGCCACGGCAGAAGGCCGAATTGCTGGAATACCATCGCCACGTGGTTTTGCCGGATGCGGCGCAATGTACCGGCGTCGGCATTGGTGACGTCCACCAGTCCGTTGCCGTCATTCACGCGCACGCAGCCGCGTACAACAGGGTTCAACGCATTCACGCCGCGCAGAAGGGTGGACTTGCCCGAGCCGGACAGGCCCATAAGCACAAGGATTTCGCCTTCGGCTACCGAGAGCGAACAATCGTGGACGCCCAGCACCTGACCGGTTTCCGTTTTTACGATCGAACGATCTTTGCCCGCGTCCATTGCTGGCAGAGCACTTTTCGGCTTGTCGCCGAAAACGATCGAGACATTGTCAAATTCTACAGCGGTCATGATTTGCTCTCCACACGCAGCATTCGGTCAAGGGCGATGGCAACCGCCACGATGACCAATCCGCTTTCAAAGCCCAGCGAGGCGTTCACTGTATTCAGGGCACGCACCACCGGCACACCAAGGCCGTCCGCGCCAACAAGAGCCGCGATAACGACCATCGACAGTGACAACATGATGGTCTGGTTCAGGCCCGTCATGATTTGCGGGAAAGCCGAGGGAAGCTCGATCTTCCACAGGGTTTGCATCCGAGTCGCACCGAACGCCTGTCCTGCTTCGGTCAGCGCCGTTGGCACTTGGCTGACGCCCAGTTGGGTCAGACGGATCGGTGCGGGAATGACGAAGATGAATGTGGCCACAAGACCCGGCACCATGCCGATGCCAAACAGCACGATCATCGGGATCAGGTACACAAAGGTCGGGATCGTCTGCATCATATCCAGAATAGGCAGGATCCCTTGGAAGAAGCGCGGACGATGGGCGGCATAAATGCCGATCGGCACACCAACGCCCATACAGAACAGGACCGAGAAGACGATCAGCGTCAGGCTTTCGGTGGTCTCTTCCCAGTACCCTTGGTTCAGCACGTAAAGGAAGCACAGCACGACGACGATAACGCGACCCCAGCTGCGTTGGATGTAGAAGGTCAGCGCCCCCAGCATCGCCACGATCAGCAGGGCAGGCGGGTATTGCAGCAGCCAAAGGAACCCGTCGATCCCGTCGCTGAGCACGTCGTCGACGAAGTCAAAGAAGGGGCCAAATGCATCGGTCAGCCAGTCAAATCCATCCGAGATGGTTTTGCCGACCGGAATTTTGGTATCTGTCATCCAGTCCACGTGTCAGTGCCTTTCATTTAGGGCCAGGGCAAGGCCAGAGAAGATCAGGAAACCGCCAACGCCCTTGTTCAGGTTGTGCAGGCGGTTCGGGGTCAGAAGGCCTTGGAAGCCTGCGCCAAACCCCGCGTATAGCGCAACGGCAAGACACTCGAGCACCAAGAACAACCCGCCCAGAAGCGCGTATTGCGGGGCGAGCGGTTGGGTAAGATCAGTGAATTGCGGGAAGAAAGCGGTGAAGATCGCGATGGCTTTTGGGTTGCCAATGGCGATCAGGAAGTCGCGGCGGATAAGCGTTGTGACCGGTTCGTCCGATCGGGCATAGATCTCGGCCTGCGGTTTCGCGCGCCACATGCGCCACCCAACATAGACTAGATAGGCCGCGCCCGCATATTTCACCGCGTTGAATGCGGTTTCCGAGGCGGCCAGAACAGCTCCCAGACCAATGCCGACCAAAAGGATCATTGCTGCGAAGGGCAGCATACGGCCCATTCCACCAGCGAGTCCTACCAAAAGCCCACGCCGCGCGGCGTTCGAGAATGCCAACACATTATTGGGCCCCGGCGCAATGTTAAGCGCGAAGCAGGCCGGAATGAACAAGGCAAGCGTGGCAAGTGTCATATCTGGTTCTTCAGGATGTTCGAAAAGAAACGCGCCGGGGATAACCCCGGCGCGTTCCAAATCGTGTTGGGTTTACATGCCCAGCGAAGCTTTGACTGCAGCCACGGCATCGCCACCGTCTTTGGTGGTCACGCCGTCCAGCCATGCCATGTAAGCATCGGGGTTGGCGGCCAGCCATGCTTTTGCAGCGTCGGCGGGATCTTGGCCGTCATTCAGGATGGCGCCCATGATCTCGTTTTCCATTGCCAGCGAGAAGCTGAGGTTTTGCAGCAGCTTACCGGTGTTGGCGCATTCAGCGACGTAACCTGCACGGGTGTTGGTGTCGACCACGGCACCACCCAGATTGGGGCCGAAGAAATCGTCGCCGCCGGTCAGATAGGACATCTCGAAGTTGGCGTTCATCGGGTGGGGTTCCCAGCCAAGGAAGACGATCGGCTCGCCTTTTTTGTCGGCGCGGGCAACCTGTGCCAGCATACCCTGTTCCGAGCTTTCAGCCACTTCAAAGCCCTCAAGGCCAAACGAGTTGCCGTCGATCATCGACTGGATCAGGCGGTTGCCGTCATTGCCCGGCTCGATGCCATAGATCTTGCCTTCCAGCGCATCTGCTTTGGCGGCGATGTCAGCGAAATCCTTGATGCCCATATCGGCTGCGGCCTTGTTTACGGCCAGCGTGTACTTGGCGCCTTCAAGGTTGGTGCGCACGGTGTCGACGGTGCCAGCTTCACGGTAAGGGGCAATGTCGGCTTCCATGGTGGGCATCCAGTTGCCCAGGAATACGTCAATGTCACCCTCGGCCATCGAGGTGTAGGTCACAGGCACGGACAGGACCTTGATGTCGGTCTCGTAACCCAGTGCTTCCAGAACAACGGTGGTTGCTGCGGTCGTGGCGGTGATGTCGGTCCAACCCACATCCGAGAAGGTCACTTCATCACAGTGGCCATCTGCAAAAGCAGTGCTGGCTGCAGCTGTAAGTGCAATAGCGGAAAGAGTGGTTCTAAGTTTCATGTGTTCGCTCCCTGTTTTGGTGCGGTTTTGCTTGGCCGGGGCCTGCTTACACAGACCTCTCGGCGTGACCCTAACGCAGGCTGCGCAAAGGTGGAACCGGCTTCATTGGCGCAGACGGTGCTTTTTATTGATTGACGAGTCAATTAAAAAAAGCAACCCTGTCTTACCGCAAATCGGAGAGGCATATGCCAAAGCTGGGGATGGAACCCATTCGGAAAGGCGCGCTGGTGCAGGCCACGATCGACGAGATCGGCCGCGCTGGAAGCCTTGACGTGACCGTGACGCAAATCGCCAAGCGCGCTGGAGTATCCAGCGCCTTGGCGCATCACTATTTCGGTGGGAAGGATCAGATCTTTCTAGCCGCGATGCGTCACATTCTGTCGGTCTATGGCGCGCAGGTGCGTGCTGCCGTGTTGGGGGCAAAAACCCCACGCGAGCGGGTCGAGGCCATCATTCGCGCCAACTTTGAAGCGGGTAACTTCCGCCCCGAGGTAATCAGTGCGTGGCTGAATTTTTATGTGATGTCTCAAAGCAATGACGGTGCGCGGCGACTTCTGCGCGTCTATCAGCACCGGCTGCATTCGAACCTTGTGCATGATCTGCGCCCCTTGGTGAGCGATGACGCGCACGAGGTGGCGGATACGCTGGCCTCGATGATTGACGGGCTCTATATCCGCCACGCCCTTCGCGAAGAAACCCCAAGCGGCAAACGCGCCTGTGATCGAGTTCTGGCTTGCCTTGATATCATTTTGGAGACCCACGCATGACCTCGCCGAATATCCTGATCATTATGGTGGATCAGTTGAACGGGACGCTTTTCCCGGATGGACCAGCGGATTGGCTGCATGCTCCTAATCTGAAAAAACTGGCCGAACGTTCGGTCCGATTTAAGAACGCCTATACCGCCAGCCCGCTTTGCGCGCCGGGGCGGGCCAGTTTCATGTCGGGCCTGCTGCCGCGCCGGACCAAGGTCTATGACAACGCGGCAGAATTCGCGTCTGACATTCCGACCTATGCGCACCACCTACGCCGCGCGGGCTATCAGACCGCGCTGTCTGGCAAGATGCACTTCGTTGGCCCCGACCAGATGCACGGCTTCGAGGAACGTCTAACTACCGATATTTACCCCGCCGATTTCGGCTGGACGCCCGACTATCGCAAACCAGGCGAGCGGATCGAATGGTGGTATCACAACATGGGATCCGTCACGGGGGCCGGGGTCGCCGAGATCTCGAACCAGATGGAGTATGATGACGAGGTGGCGTACAACGCTTGCGCCAAACTTTATGATCTGGCGCGCGGTCATGACGATCGCCCGTGGTGCCTGACCGTCAGCTTTACTCACCCGCATGATCCCTATGTTGCGCGTCGCAAATATTGGGATCTCTACGAGGATTGCGACCACCTGCTGCCCGAAGTGCCCGCGATGGATTATGAAGATCACGACCCGCACGCACAGCGCATTTTCGATGCCAACGACTGGCGCAATTTCGACATCACCGAAGAAGATATCCGCCGCTCGCGCCGCGCGTATTTCGCCAATATCTCGTATCTGGACGACAAGGTCGGCGAGATGCTGGATATTCTGGAAAGCACCCGCCAAGAGGCGACCATTCTGTTCGTCTCGGACCATGGCGACATGCTGGGCGAGCGTGGGTTGTGGTTCAAAATGAACTTCTATGAAGGCTCGGCGCGCGTGCCGTTGATGATCTCGGCACCGGGGCTTGAGCCTGGGCTGGTCGAGACGCCCGTTTCGACGCTGGACGTCACCCCCACCATGGCCGATCTGGCCGGGATTTCGCTGGACGAAGTGAAGCCGTGGGTGGATGGCGAAAGCCTTGTGCCGCTGGCGGGGGGCGAAGAACGCACCAGCCCTGTGGCGATGGAGTACGCCGCCGAGGCGTCCTATGCGCCGCTTGTGTCACTGCGCTATGGCAAGTGGAAATACAATCGCTGCGCGCTGGACCCGGATCAACTGTTTGATCTGGAAGCCGACCCACATGAGTTGGTGAATCTGGCCGAAGATCCTGAACATCAGGGCACGCTGACTTCGCTGCGCGCGAAGTCGGAAGCCCGCTGGGATCTGGACGCGTATGACAATGAAGTGCGTGAAAGCCAGGCCCGCCGCTGGGTGGTCTATGAAGCCCTGCGCAACGGCGCATACTTCCCATGGGACTATCAGCCGCTGCGCAAAGCGTCCGAACGCTACATGCGCAACCACATGAACCTCGACAATGTTGAAGAGAATGCTCGCTTCCCCCGTGGCGAGTAACCCCTGAACTGACGGAAATACAATGCAAGCAGAATACATCATCGTTGGCGCCGGCAGCGCAGGCTGTGCAATGGCCTATCGGCTGGCGGAAGCAGGTAAACGAGTTCTGGTGATTGAACATGGCGGCACCGATGCCGGGCCGTTCATTCAGATGCCCGCGGCGCTGAGCTATCCCATGAACATGAAGACCTATGACTGGGGCTTCCAGACCGAACCCGAGCCGCATCTGGGTAACCGCACGCTGGTGACGCCGCGCGGCAAAGTCGTTGGTGGGTCTAGCTCGATCAACGGGATGGTCTATGTGCGCGGCCATGCGAAGGACTTTGATCACTGGGCCGAGCAGGGCGCAGATGGCTGGTCCTATGCCGACGTGCTGCCATACTTCAAACGGCAGGAAAGCTGGCATGACAGTGGGCATGGCGGCGACGCAGATTGGCGCGGCACCGATGGCCCGTTGCACGTAACCCGTGGTCCGCGCAAGAACCCGCTGTTTCACGCCTTTGTCGAGGCCGGGAAGCAAGCGGGCTATCAGGTCACCGACGACTATAACGGGCAGAAACAGGAAGGCTTCGGCCCGATGGAGCAGACCGTTTGGAAAGGTCGTCGATGGTCAGCGGCCAACGCCTATATTCGTCCCGCGTTGGAACGGGAAAACTGCGAACTGATCCGCGCCTTCGCCCGCAAGATTGTCATCGAAGATGGACGCGCGGTGGGTGTGGAAGTGGAACGCGGCGGCAAGATCGAAGTGATCCGCGCCGAGGCCGAGGTGATCATCGCGGCAAGTTCGATCAACTCACCCAAACTGCTGATGCTTTCGGGGATCGGTCCGGCGGCGCATCTGAACGAACACGGGATCGAGGTTGTCGCCGACCGCGCTGGTGTTGGCCAGAACCTGCAAGACCATCTTGAGGTCTATATGCAGTATGCCTCGAAGAAGCCGATTACGCTCTATCGCTATTGGAACCTCGTCTGGAAGGGTATTCTTGGTGCGCAGTGGCTGTTTACCAAGACCGGTCTGGGCGCGTCGAACCAGTTCGAAAGCGCGGCCTTCATCCGCTCGCGTAAAGGGGTCGAGTATCCGGACATCCAGTACCACTTCTTGCCGATCGCCGTGCGTTATGACGGTCAGGCAGCAGCGGAAGGCCACGGGTTCCAGGCGCATACCGGGCCAATGCGGTCGCCATCGCGTGGGGAAATCACGCTGAAATCGGCGGACCCGAAAGATGCCCCGCGCATCTTCTTTAACTACATGTCGACCGATCAGGATTGGGAGGACTTCCGCACCTGTATCCGCCTGACCCGCGAAATCTTCTCGCAACCCGCGTTCGAGCCCTTTGTGAAATTCGAGATCCAGCCGGGCAACGCGCTGCAAACGGATGACGAGATCGATAGCTTCATCCGCGAACACGCCGAAAGCGCCTATCACCCTTGCGGGACGTGCCGCATGGGCCGTGCCGATGATCCGATGGCGGTGGTCGACCCGGAACTGCGGGTGATCGGAGTTGATGGACTGCGTGTTGCCGACAGCTCGGTCTTCCCGCGCATTACCAACGGCAACTTGAACGGTCCGTCGATCATGGTTGGGGAAAAGGCGTCTGACCATATTCTGGGCCGTCGTCTTCCATCTGCAAATGACGAACCGTGGATCCACCCAGATTGGCAAAATTCACAGCGATAAGTGCGTGACTTGATCCCTGTCAAAGCGGGGGGTGTTTGGTGGACGCAAACTCCCCCTGACTTTTGACAGAGGAGACACGCGAATGTCACATACCCCGCATGAGCTGAACGAGGAATTCCCCGAATTCGTCGAGAAAATGAGCGAAATGAAGCAGTCAGATGCGCATTTCTCGAAACTGGCGGACGATTACCACGACGTGAATCGTGCGATTCACCGCGCCGAAACCAATGTTGAGCCGACCGACCAGTTCAACGAAGAAGACATGCGCAAAAAACGCGCAGCCCTGAAAGACGAAATCTATCGGATGCTGTCGGCTGCCTAAACGCCGCCATTACGAGGGACAGAAGGCCGGGCATTGCCCGGCCTTTTTCATTTGCGGTGGATGGCTTGCAGCCATTCGTTCAAGGGCGATAGGACGTTCTTTTGCCAGATCGACGTGTGGCCGGCCCGCTTTCGTGTCGCCAGAACTTTGTTCTTGGCCGGAGACAGCTGATACAATCGCTCGCCCATTCGATAGGGAACCGTTCCGTCTTTTTGCCCGTGCATAATGAAAGTTGGCACCTTCACGCTTTGGATCGCGCGTTTCGATGGCCACAAATCGGTCCGACCCGCAACGAAGGGCAGAAGGGCGGGGTTCTTGGAGGCCGTCAAATCCACCAAAGACGTATAGGGGGCTTGCAAGATTAGCGCCGAAGGCGGGTTGGCGCGCCCCGGTTTGCCAGCTGCAATCGCAACAGCTACTCCTGTGCCAAGACTTTCGCCCATAAGGATGATCTGCTTGCTGCCTGTCAGCTTGGGAATGTCCCGGTACAATTGGTTTGCGAGGTTTTGGATCTTCTGACGGCTGGGCTGACCTTTGCTGCCTGCCATGCCGGGATAGGCCATGGCAACCACACCGTATCCTTTGTTCAGGAACCAACGAAACTTGTGGCCGCGTGTATAGAGGTTCCCGCCAGAGCCGGGCAGATACATCACTGTTGGTTTGCCCTTTCTGGGTTTCCCGACCCAAAGCACCAGTCCTTCATAGATCACCTCTTTCAGGCGTTCATCGGTTTTGGCCGGATCGCGTCGCTTCTCGTTGAACTGGTAGAAAATGCGGCGTTCATGCTTCGTCGCGAAGCTTTCGGCATGCACCGGCTTCGGAGCTGAAGTGATCAGAACGGTCAGGGCCAGAAGGACCGGAAGGAAGAACTTGTTCATCTCGAAATCTCGTAAGGAAGCGTTCCGCGAGAATATGGGTCGACTTGCAACTTACGTTCAAGGGGAGGAACCGAGCGCTGGTGACACAACTGGCGTTCGCAGATCCGACATGAGATGCCGATTGGTTCAAATGCAGCATCGTTCGAGACATCTAGATCATCCGCATAGACCAAGGCGCCCGCATGTTTCACCTCGCACCCCAGCCCGATTGCATAGCGGCGCACAGGCGCATCAAAACTGCCGCCGGATTTGGTGACATTCCGGGCCAAACAGAAGTAACGTACCCCGTCAGGTGTCTGCGCCAGCTGACGCAGAAAACGTCCTGGGGTTTCAAAGGCTTGGTGGACATTCCATAGGGGGCAGGCGCCGCCGAAACGGGCGAATTGCAGACGTGTGGCCGAGTGGCGTTTGGTGATCGTACCGGCTTGATCTACGCGCACGAAAAAGAACGGGATGCCCTTTGATCCGGGACGCTGCAACGTAGACAGACGATGGGCGATCTGTTCGATCGACGCCCCGAACCGATCTGCCAGCCGTTCAAGGTCATGGCGCGTCTCGTGGGCGGCAGCAAGAAACTGCTCATAGGGCAGAAGGGTGGCCCCCGCAAAGTAGTTTGCAAGCCCCAGTTTGGCGATGGCGCGGGCTTCCTCGGTCTGGAAGCGTGCGAAATCCAGCGTGGCTTCCAGCAGGGCGTCCTGCGTCAGAAGCGCCACCTGCATCAGCAATTGGAATTCCTGTGTCGCACGCGGGGGGCGGGTCGACAGGGTCAGCTCTCGGCGCTCGACGTCATAGCTGCGCACTTTGTCGACATCCTTGCGGTTCAAAGAGATGCCGCGGTCGTTCAGTACGGACTCGGCCATCGCCGCCTGATTCAGACCGCGCGCCTTGCCGGTCTGCGCAAAATGTTCGGCCGCGCGATCCACGGCATCAATATAGTTGTCGCAATAGTGAAAGAAGTCGCGGACTTCTTCCCAAGGGCTGGCTTGGTTGGGGGTGTCCTCGGCGCCAATGCTTTGATCCATCGACGCAAGCCGCTCGTGTCCAAGTCTGTAGGCGCGGTGCAGCTCGAGCAGAGCATGGGCGAGGGCAGGGGCATTCGACGCAGCAAGTCGCAAATCCGCCAAAGGGGGAATGTCAGAGAAGACAGGGTCGGCGAACGCCTCGCGCATGTCCGTGACCAGCCGTTCCGCGTCGCCGGTAGACAGCTCGGCCACATCGAAGCCAAATTCCTGCGCCAGCGCCAACACCACCCCTGTTGAAACAGGGCGGTTGTTGTTTTCCATTTGATTGAGATAAGGAAGGCTGACGCCCAGCTTTTCTGCGAAAGCTTTTTGGGTCAGGTTCAAGCGGGACCGGATCTCGCGCAGTTTGACGCCTGCATAGAGCTTTTGGGTGGCCATCGCGGTCTCCTGAGTTCGCATATTTGCAATTTGCACTAGCATACTTGCATTTAATTTGCAAATTCGCCCCTTTTTGCTTCCCGCTGCCGCTTGGTCAGGCTAGTTTGCGGCGAAATCAAGGAGTGCCGCCAAATGAAAGATATTCTCCAAGAACTTGAAAGCCGCCGCGAGAAAGCCCGCCTTGGGGGCGGTCAGCGTCGGATTGATAGCCAGCACAAGAAGGGCAAGTTGACTGCCCGCGAACGTGTGGAACTGCTGTTGGACGAGGACTCGTTCGAAGAGTTCGACATGTTCAAAGCCCACCGCTGCACCGAATTCGGTATGGAAGCCGATAGGCCTGCGGGCGACGGTGTCATCACCGGTTGGGGCACGATCAATGGCCGCTTGGTCTATGTGTTCTCGCAGGACTTCACCGTGTTCGGTGGGTCGCTGTCGGAAACCCATGCTGAAAAGATCTGCAAGATCATGGACATGGCGATGCAAAATGGCGCGCCTGTGATCGGCATCAACGATTCGGGTGGTGCGCGTATTCAAGAAGGTGTGGCGTCGCTTGCCGGGTACGCCGAAGTGTTCCAGCGCAACATCATGGCTTCGGGTGTGGTTCCGCAGATTTCGGTAATCATGGGCCCGTGCGCAGGTGGTGCCGTTTATTCGCCCGCCATGACTGACTTCATCTTCATGGTGAAAGACAGCTCGTACATGTTCGTGACCGGTCCCGACGTTGTAAAAACCGTGACCAACGAAGTGGTTACAGCAGAGGAGCTTGGCGGCGCCTCGACTCACACCAAGAAGTCCTCGGTCGCCGATGGCGCGTTTGAGAACGACGTGGAAGCCCTGTCGGAAGTTCGCCGTCTGGTCGACTTCCTGCCGCTGAACAACCGCGACAAAGCGCCGGTACGTCCGTTCTTTGACGATCCAGCCCGCGTGGATGCCAGCCTTGATACGCTGATCCCGGACAACCCGAACTCGCCCTATGACATGAAAGAGCTGATCGCCAAGCTCGCGGACGAGGGTGACTTCTTCGAGATCCAAGAAGACTACGCTAAGAACATCATCACCGGTTACATTCGCCTGGAAGGGCAGACCGTGGGTGTTGTGGCCAACCAGCCGATGGTTCTGGCTGGCTGCCTGGACATCGACAGCTCGCGCAAGGCAGCCCGCTTTGTACGCTTCTGTGACGCATTTGAAATTCCGATCCTGACATTGGTCGACGTGCCGGGCTTCCTGCCGGGCACCAGCCAAGAATATGGCGGCGTGATCAAGCACGGTGCGAAGCTGCTGTTTGCCTATGGTGAAGCCACTGTGCCGAAAGTTACGCTGATCACCCGTAAAGCATACGGTGGTGCCTATGACGTTATGGCGTCCAAGCACCTGCGCGGTGACTTCAACTACGCTTGGCCGACTGCCGAGATCGCAGTTATGGGTGCGAAAGGCGCGACCGAGATCCTGTACCGTTCGGAACTGGACGATGCCGAGAAGATCGCTCAGCGTACGCAGGACTATGAAGACCGCTTTGCCAACCCGTTTGTGGCGGCCGAGCGTGGCTTCATCGACGAGGTCATCCAGCCGCGTTCGTCGCGTCGCCGGATCAGCCGTGCCTTCGCCTCGCTGCGTGGCAAGAAGCTGGAGAACCCCTGGAAGAAGCACGACAATATTCCGCTGTGATCATGGGTCGCACGGCGGGATATCTGGGCCCGCGTGGCCTGACCGGGGTGGCGGCTGCCGCTGCCACCCTGGCCCTATCCCTAACCGTGCCCACGACATGTGCAGCGTCGCAAGAAGACTGGTTTGACGGTACGCCACTTGAGGTTCCGTCAGGCCAAACGGTCACCCTGCTTGAAGTTAGGCAGCAGGATGGCAACCAAGAGGGATCGGCACTACATGTCCGGTTTCTGGCGCCCGAGATTTCCCGCAACACGGGACGCATAGCATTCTCGCAGGCGGAAGAAGATATGGCTGTGATCTGTCAGGACTATGTGCTGCCGCATTTGTCCAAGATCACGGATACAGAGCCAGAGCAGATCGTGATCGTTCTGGCAGATCGTTGGGTCGAGTTCGGTGTCTCGGACATGGATGCGACCCAGTTTTTCGAAGCTTTCCGCCCCGAAGACGGGGTGTGTGTTTGGGACGGGTTCTAATGGCACTGCCTTACATGTTGAAGCACAAGGGCTTCCCCGGGCGTCTTGCGGGTACGGACTTTCAGTTTGTCATCCGTCGGCCCAGCAAGACGGGCGCGACGAAGCTTGCTGCGCGCGAACGCTACGCCGACCGCAAGCCGGCGGATCGACGTGCGGACAACGGCTTTATGAAAGCGCTCTGGGACAATTTCGGGGACCAGCCGTTCGAGCGGGGCAACCTGGATGCTGGGCGTCTGTCGTGGCTATTCAATCGCGAGGTACTGCCAGCACAGGATCCGTTTGACCCAGAAGACTATGAAGCCCTTCTTGTGATCGATGAAGCCCGTGCGCGGGCCTCGTTTCCGGACGCATTCGAGGAACAATAGGCATGAATTCGCCCGCATTGAACACCAATTGGCAAAAAACAGCCCAACCGGACATGACGCGTCTGGACGGGGCTTGCGCATGCCATGGTTCATGCCAACATGTAACACACGCAGAGAGCAAATCCCCGTTCTCTGCAATGGTTTGTCGAAACCATTACCCTTCCCCTTCTTCTACCCGGTTCAGTGCTTCGGCATCTGGATCGGGTCTTTTTTCGCCCATTGATAGGCGTTCGCGCCGTGTTCAGCGCTCGCGCCACGCTTTGCGCAACGGGTCAAGAAAATATGCCTTGGGCACCACCCGCTATCAGGGCACAATGACTGCCAAAATCAACTCTGAAAGAGGCAGTCACACATGCAGTACAGAAAGCTTTTCGTGGGGGCGTTTGCCCTTGCCGTTCTGGCGGGATGCCAGTGGAACGACCTGCAGCGCGCCGGCGTGGGCGCAGCCACGGGCGCAGTGGTCGCAAAAGCAACCAGCGGCAACCTTCTTACCGGTGCAGTCATCGGTGCAGGCGCAGGTGCGCTTTGCGATGACGTGGGCGTCGGTATCTGCAACTGATCTGAATTCTTCTGGTTCCGCCCAACGCGGACCCAACACACACAATCGGCCTGCCGAGACCATCCGGTCCGGCGGGCTTTTCTATGTCAATCAGCGTGACACTGTGCAGTGTCGCGCCCTCACATGAATCGAAAGGACAGGACATGTTCAACAAGATCCTGATTGCGAACCGAGGCGAGATTGCTTGCCGCGTGATCAAGACCGCCCGCAAAATGGGTATTCAGACGGTGGCGATCTATTCGGATGCCGACCGTGATGCGCTTCATGTGAAGATGGCGGACGAGGCCGTTCATATCGGCCCCCCACCGGCCAACCAGTCCTACATCGTCATCGACAACGTGATGAAGGCGGTCAAGGAAACCGGCGCCGAAGCGGTTCACCCTGGTTATGGCTTCCTGTCGGAAAACTCGAAATTTGCCGAAGCGCTGGAAGCTGAAGGCGTCGCCTTCGTCGGCCCGCCCAAAGGCGCGATCGAGGCGATGGGTGACAAGATCACCTCGAAGAAGATTGCACAGGAAGCCGATGTTTCGACGGTTCCCGGTTATATGGGCCTGATCGAAGACGCGGATGACGCGGTTAAGATTTCGAACCAGGTCGGGTATCCGGTGATGATCAAAGCCTCGGCCGGTGGCGGCGGTAAAGGCATGCGCATCGCGTGGAACGACGAAGAGGCCCGCGAAGGTTTCCAGTCGTCCAAAAACGAAGCGGCCAACAGCTTCGGTGATGATCGTATCTTCATCGAAAAGTTCGTGACCCAGCCGCGTCACATTGAAATTCAGGTTCTGTGCGACAGCCATGGCAATGGTATTTATCTGGGCGAGCGCGAGTGCTCGATCCAGCGTCGTAACCAGAAAGTGGTCGAAGAAGCCCCGTCGCCTTTCCTTGACGAGGCAACCCGCAAAGCCATGGGCGAACAGGCTGTCGCTCTGGCGCAGGCAGTAGACTACGCCAGCGCCGGCACGGTGGAATTCATCGTCGATGGTGACCGGAACTTCTATTTCCTTGAGATGAACACACGTTTGCAGGTGGAACACCCCGTGACCGAGCTGATCACCGGCGTTGACCTTGTGGAGCAGATGATCCGCGTGGCCGCAGGCGAGAAGCTGACGATCACACAAGATGACGTGAAGCTGAACGGTTGGGCCATCGAAAACCGCGTTTACGCGGAAGATCCCTATCGCAACTTCCTGCCCTCGATCGGTCGTCTGAGCCGTTACCGTCCGCCAGCAGAAGTGGCCGCTGGCCCGATGCTGGACAACGGTAAATGGGCAGACGAAGCGACCGAAGGTTCGACAGCTGTACGTAACGACACCGGCGTTTATGACGGCGGCGAGATCTCGATGTACTACGACCCGATGATTGCCAAGCTTTGCACATGGGCGCCGACCCGTGACGAGGCGATTGAAGCCATGCGCAACGCGCTGGACAGCTTCGAGCTGGAAGGCATTGGTCATAACCTGCCGTTTGTCAGCGCCGTGATGGATCACCCGATCTTCATCAAGGGCGAGATGACCACCGCCTTTATCGAGGAACAGTACCCCGACGGGTTCGAAGGTGTGGAGCTGGGCAAAGACGCCCTGAAGCGCATCGCAGCCTCGGCGGCGGCTATGTACCGCGTTGCGGAAATCCGTCGCACCCGTATCTCGGGCCGCATGGACAACCACGAGCGTAAAGTGGGCAAGCACTGGGTTGTGACGCTGCAAGGCGAAGAGTTCCCGGTCAAGATCAAGGCCGACAAGAAGGGCTCGACCATCAAGTTCGAAGACGGCACGAAAATGCGCGTCGCCTCGGACTGGACGCCGGGCGACAGCCTTGCCACGCTGGATGTGGACGGATCGCCACTGGTTCTGAAGGTCGACAAGATCACCTCGGGCTTCCGTATGCGCTCGCGCGGTGCTGACCTGAAAGTGCATGTGCGTACGCCGCGTCAGGCCGAACTGGCCCGTTTGATGCCGGAAAAACTGCCGCCGGATACCTCGAAAATGCTGCTGTGCCCGATGCCGGGTCTGGTGGTGAAGGTCGATGTTGAAGTCGGTCAGGAAGTGCAGGAAGGTCAGGCACTGTGCACGATCGAAGCCATGAAAATGGAAAACATCCTGCGCGCCGAGAAGAAGGGCATCGTCTCTAAGATCAACGCGGGCGCTGGCGACAGCCTTGCTGTTGACGAAGTGATCATGGAGTTCGAATAACATGACCAAGGCCACCACGTTGTCCCGCACGTCGGGACAGCTGACACTGATGTCAGTGCTGATCAGCGTGGTGGCCTTCGCGCTTTATCAGGGCGTTGCCCTGGTGCGGGCGGGTGTTTTCGAATACCCGCTCGATGACGTTTACATCCACCTTGCGGTTGCCGAACAGATCGCCGCTGGTGGCTATGGCGTGAACCCGGGCGAGTTCACCTCGGCCGCGTCCTCGCCGATTTATCCCTTTTTGCTGACAGCCTTTGCAGGTACGGCCGCACAAGCGTGGCTTCCCCTGTTCTGGAATACCGTCGCCATGTTGCTGGGCGCTGTACTTTGGGCACGGATCGTGTCGAAAAGTGGTGCGTCGCGGGGCTGGATGCTAACCTTTGCGGCCCTTGGCCCCTTGGCGTTCAACTTTGCCGGTGCAGCTATGGTCGGCATGGAGCACAGCCTGCATGTTCTGGCCAGCCTCGCCGTTCTGCGCGGGCTTCAGATCCAGATGGACGAGGGCCGCATTAGCTGGCTTCTGGTTGCCGGGATGGTGCTTGGCCCAATGATCCGTTTCGAAGGTTTGGCCGTGACTGGCGGGGGCGCGCTTGTCCTACTGCTGATGGGCCGCACGGCGATCGCTATTGGTTTGTTCGCGGCGGCTTCTGCACTTGTTGCAGGGTTCATGTATTTCCTGACCTCGCTGGGGTTGGAGCCTTTGCCCAACTCGGTCATGGCAAAACTGTCCGGCAGTGGACATGACAGGTTCTCGCCAGCCGATCTGCCGATCAAACTGCTGGTCCAACTGTTTTCCAGCAAAGCCGTTGTGCTGCTGATCACGGTTCTCTGCGCGGTTGCTCTGTTGGCCCGTCCCGGTATCGACCGCCGCTTGCGTACCCTGTTGGTCGGGGCCGCGTTCACCGGATTTGGCCATTTGCTTCTGGGCCAGTTCGGCTGGTTCGAACGCTACGAGCTGTACGCTATGACCTTCGTGCTTGGCCTTGTGATGATGGTCGTCCTGCGGGACGAGACGTTGCACACGATGCGCCTGCTTCTTCTTGTGGGTTTCGGATTTCTGGGGGCTGCCTATGGCCATTGGCTGCTGTTCAACGGCACCAACGGCCCGAACGCGATCTATTCGCAGCACGGCAATATGAGCCGCTTCGTGAAAGAGGTGTACCAGAAACCCGTCGCCGTGAATGATCTGGGATATGTGGTTTGGGCCAATGACAATCAGGTGCTCGACCTGTGGGGCTTGGCGTCCTACGAGGCGCTGAAGATCCGGTTGGATGATCCCTATCCCGGCTGGGCCGCGGATTTGGTGAGTGATGCTGGGGTCGAGCTGGCGATCGTTTATGACCGCTGGATTGACGAAGGTATCGGAGCAGATTGGATCAAGGTTGGAACGCTGACCTTCACAGGCGGACCAGCGTTTCTTGGCGGCTATGACGTAAGCTTCTATGCGACCGTTCCGACTGCCGCCGACGGCATCCGCCGCCAACTGACCGAATATGCTCCGCGTGTGCAGGGTGACGCGGTCCTGACCGTGATCGACGAAGGTGCGGGATGAGCTTTCTGCGCCATATCCCCCTTGCTGCTGCCACCAGCATTACGCTTTTGACGGGCTGCAACCTGCATGGTGAGGCCGATTTGCGCGCGGCCCTTGGTCAATACTTCACACTTGGAGACACCCTGTCTTTCGAAAGCAAAATGACCTGCACCGCCGCCGTGTTCCGCGCCGCGCTGAACGATGTGAAGCCCGAGATGCCGATGGCCGCGACCAGCGTCGAAACACAAAAGCTTTTCCGAAGCGCAGGCAAAGCTGCCGTGCGCGCCGAGGGGCAGACACCACATGCCCTGACGGACGAAATGCTGACGTCTGAGGATGGCGCCTTTGGCCGTCAGGCGCTTGCCGCCGCCGCGCTGGTTGGAAAATGCCTGTCGGATACGGACAGCCAAGACTTTCACCGCGCCCTGACGCGGCCCGGTGCGACGATTGCCTATGACACTGGGGTAGGGGGTGTCATGATCCTCGATCCCGTAGAACGAAAACTCTTTTTTGCCGCCGGAGATCCTCTGTGACCCGCGGCTCGGAACCAGCCAGCGCCCACGGGCGCGCCAAGACGAAAAGGACGACAATATGAGCGACACAAAGAACTGGAAGGAACTGGCCGAGAAGGAACTTCGTGGCCGTGCCCTTGATGATTTGACTTGGAACACGCTGGAAGGGATCGACGTGAAGCCGCTTTATACGGCGGAAGACACGGCTGATCTTGACCATATGGGCACGCTGCCCGGCTTTGGCCCGTTTACCCGCGGTGTGAAGGCGACCATGTATGCGGGGCGCCCGTGGACGATCCGTCAATACGCAGGCTTCTCGACCGCCGAAGAATCCAACGCCTTCTACCGCCGCAACCTTGCTGCTGGTCAGCAGGGCGTGTCGGTTGCCTTCGACCTTGCCACGCACCGTGGTTACGACTCGGATCACCCGCGCGTTGTGGGTGATGTGGGTAAAGCAGGTGTGGCGATCGATAGCGTCGAAGACATGAAGATTCTGTTCGACGGCATTCCGCTGGATAAGGTCTCGGTCTCGATGACCATGAACGGCGCGGTTGTCCCGATCCTTGCCAGCTTCATCGTCGCTGGTGAAGAACAAGGCCATGACAAAGCGCTGCTGGCGGGCACCATTCAGAACGACATTCTGAAAGAATTCATGGTGCGTAACACCTATATCTATCCGCCTGAGCCGTCGATGAAGATCATCTCGGACATCATCGAGTATACCTCGAACGAGATGCCGAAATTCAACTCGATCTCGATTTCCGGCTATCACATGCAGGAAGCCGGCGCGAACCTGGTGCAAGAGCTTGCCTATACGCTGGCTGATGGTCGCGAATATGTGCGTGCCGCCATCGAGGCAGGCATGGACGTGGACAAGTTCGCAGGCCGCCTGAGCTTCTTCTTCGCCATCGGCATGAACTTCTTCATGGAAGCCGCAAAACTGCGCGCCGCCCGGACCTTGTGGCACCGCGTAATGACCGAGTTCGGCGCGAAGTCGGAACGGTCGAAAATGCTGCGCACCCACTGTCAGACCTCGGGCGTGTCGCTGCAAGAACAGGATCCCTATAACAACGTGATCCGCACCGCATACGAAGCGATGTCGGCAGCCCTTGGTGGCACCCAGTCGCTGCACACCAACGCGCTGGATGAAGCCATCGCGCTGCCCACCGATTTCTCGGCGCGTATCGCACGTAACACCCAGATCATTCTTCAGGAAGAAACTGGCGTGACCAACGTGGTCGACCCGCTGGCGGGCTCTTACTATGTGGAAAGCCTGACCGACGAGCTGATCAACAAAGCGTGGGAGCTGATGGAAGAGGTCGAAAGCATGGGCGGCATGACCAAGGCTGTGGCCTCGGGTATGCCGAAACTGCGGATCGAGGAATCGGCAGCCAAGCGTCAGGCGATGATCGACAAAGGTGACGAAGTCATCGTTGGCGTGAACAAGCACAAGCTGGAAAAAGAAGACCCGATCGACATTCTTGACGTGGACAACATGGCCGTGCGTGACAGCCAGATCGCCCGTCTTGAAAACATCCGCGCGACCCGCGACGCTGCTGCGTGTGAAGCCGCTTTGGCTGAGCTGACCCGCCGGTCCAAAGAAGGTGGAAACCTTCTGGAAGCCGCCGTCGAAGCCGCCCGCGCCCGCGCATCCGTAGGAGAGATCTCCATGGCTATGGAAGAAGAGTTCGGCCGTCACCGCGCCGAAGTGAAAACGCTGGCTGGTGTCTATGGCGCGGCTTACGAAGGCGATGAAGGCTTTGCAGCGATCCAGAAATCGGTCGAAGATTTTGCAGACGATGAAGGCCGTCGCCCGCGTATGCTGGTGGTGAAAATGGGTCAGGACGGTCACGACCGTGGTGCCAAGGTTATCGCCACAGCCTTTGCCGATATCGGTTTTGACGTGGACGTAGGCCCGCTGTTCCAGACCCCGGATGAAGCTGCTCAGGACGCCATCGACAACGACGTTCACATCGTGGGGATTTCCTCGCAGGCGGCTGGTCACAAGACGCTGGCTCCGCAGTTGGTGCAGGCTCTGAAAGAGCAGGGTGCCGAGGATATCATCGTGATCTGTGGCGGTGTGATCCCGCAGCAGGACTATGATTTCCTGTATGAGAACGGCGTAAAAGCCATCTTCGGGCCGGGCACCAACATTCCCGAGGCCGCTCAGGACATCCTGAAACTGGTGCGCGAAGCTCGCAGCTAAGGCTGAAAACACTTGCGGCTGGCGGCGTTTCCCGCCAGCCTCATCCCAGACCATCGAAGGGGACGATATGGCTCTGGGAGAAGTAGATCATCTTGTGGTGTCCTCCGCGACCCTGTCAGAAGGCGTCGCGTATATCGAGGACCTGCTTGGGGTGTCCATGTCGGAGGGAGGAGACCATCCGCTCATGGGCACCCACAATGCCCTTCTGTCCCTTGGCCCATCATCCTACTTGGAAGTGATCGCGGTGAACCCAGCCGCCGATGCGCCGGATCACGCGCGTTGGTTCGATCTGGATTACTTCACCGGCCCGGCCCGTTTGACGAACTGGGCTTTGCGTGTGCCGGACCTGCATCAAGCGCTTCAACGTGCGCCGGAGGGATCGGGCGACGAATTGCAACTGTCGCGTGGTGATCTGCACTGGGATATGGCCGTACCCGCCGACGGGCGTTTGCCTTTCGCGGGGTGTGCGCCGGGGCTTCTGTCTTGGAAGGGCGACATGCCTGCGCCGCGATTGCCCGATCATGGGCTGCGGCTCGCTGCGCTTGAAATCACGCATCCTGAAGCCGAAGCGCTAGCCGTCGCACTGCACCCGCTGGTCGAGGACAAGCGCATCTCGGTTCACTCGGGCGCTCCGGGATTGGCCGGGTGGATCGACACGCCAGCAGGGTTGGTTCAGTTGTGATTGTCCGCGCGGCAAGAATGACGGATGCTCCTGCCATTCAGAAGCTGTGGAACCTTGCGATCCTTGAAACGCTGATCACGTTCAACTCTGTTCCGAAAACGCGACTCGAGGTCGAAACGGCCATCGAATCTGCGAAGTGCATGCTGGTTGCTGAAGAGGCTGGGCAAGTGATCGGCTATGCCAGTTTTGACCAGTTTCGAGCCGGGGTCGGGTATGCCCACACTGCAGAGCATTCGATCATGATGGACCCAGATGCGCGCGGGCGCGGGGCTGGACGGTTCTTGATGACTCAGATCGAAGACGAAGCCCGCACCCAAGGGTTTCATTCGATGATCGCCGGCGTGTCACGGTCAAACCCGATGGGAGAACCGTTCCATGCGGCCATGGGGTATCAGACTGTTGGGGTTATCCCACAGGCTGGGCGAAAGCACGATCAGTGGCATGATCTTGTGCTGATGCAGAAAATCCTGTGACCCGCTGGAGAAAGCCGCTAACACTTCCCTATGTCGATCTGGTCTAGAATATCCGACGCGCTGTCCGCGCTTGCCAAAGGCGAAACCCTGTCAGATGTGTTCTCACATCTGCGCACACCGCCTGAAAGATCCGCCGGTTTTGCAATCGCTGTTATTGCGCTGGGTGCGAAGATGGCCAAAGCAGACGGACTAGTCACACGCGACGAGGTGTCAGCCTTCCGCGAGGTGTTCACCATCCCCCAGTCGGAAGAAAAGAACGCAGCCCGCCTGTTCAATCTGGCCCGCACTGACGTCGCCGGGTTCGAGCTGTATGCTCAACGGGTCGCGGCGATGTTTGGCCCCGACGATCCCGCGCTTTGCGACTTGATGGAGGGGCTATTTCACATCGCGCTTGCCGATGGCGAATACCACCCCGGCGAGAACGCCTATTTGGAAGAGGTCGCGCGGATCTTCGGTATGCCCGATGAGCGCTTTGCGGCCCTCCGCTCGCGTATGGTTCCGGATGAACACCCCGATCCCTATCGGGTGCTTGGCGTGCCCCGTGACGCAACGATGGCCGAGATCCGCAAGGTCTGGCGGAACGAAGTACGCGAAAGCCACCCTGATCGCATGATTGCGCGTGGCGTCCCGGAAGAGGCCATCAAACTGGCTGAGAAACGTTTGATTGCCGTCAACAGGGCTTGGGAAGAAATCAACGCAGGGCAGGGATGATGCGGATCGCGACCTATAATGTCGAATGGTTCGACAACCTGTTCGATGACGACGGAATCCCGATTGTGGACAATGGGTGGTCCGGTCGTCAGGACGTCACCCGAGCCGCCCAATGGGACGCGGTGGGCAAGGTGTTTCAGGCGATGGATGCCGATGCAGTCATGATCATCGAAGCACCGGATCAGAGCCGCAAACGTGACACCATTCCTGCACTGGAAACCTTTGCTGAGATCTTTGGACTTCGGGCGCGCAAGGCGATGATTGGGTTTGCCAATGACACGCAGCAGGAAATTGCGTTGCTTTATGATCCTCGCGTGATCAGCGCGCGGCATGACCCGCTGGGGGCCGAGAACGTGGATGATGCCTATGCCGCGCCACGGTTTGACAGCAGTTTCGAGCTTGATCTGGACACCGATGCTACACCTGAAATTGTGGTGTTTTCCAAGCCGCCGCTTGAGGTTGCGTTGACCCATCGTGAAAGCGGTAAAGAACTGCGATTGCTTGGCGTGCATGCCAAGTCGAAAGCCCCCCACGGCGCACGTGGAGCGGCTGAAGTTATGCGCGTCGCCATCGAAAATCGCCGTAAGCAAATGGCGCAATGTATTTGGATCCGTCGTCGCGTGGATGAACATCTGGACGTCGGCGAGCCGCTGATCGTGCTGGGCGATTTTAACGATGGTCCGGGATTGGACGAATACGAAAAGCTATTCGGGCGGTCCGGGGTCGAGGTTGTGTTGGGCGAGGGCAAGGCAACCTGCATGTATGACCCACATGCCCGCATGGCGCTGTTGCAACGCACGGGCGTCCGACCAACCACCTCGCGGTTTTATATCGCCAAGGAGAAGCGGTATTTGCAGGCGCTTTTGGACTACATCATGGTGTCTCCGGACCTGCTGGCGACCAAGCCAAATTGGCGCATCTGGCATCCGTTTGATGACTCGCTCTGCTATCAGGATGTTTCTCTGCGCGAGGCGTTGTTGACGGCCTCGGATCACTTCCCGGTATCGATAGATTTGAAGCTCTGACCTTCACATTGGGCTGTGGCTGCCTACATTTAAATTATGAAACATTTTGCGACATCCACTGCCCTTGCTTTGCTTCTAGCGACCGGACCCGCCGTTGCGCAGGACGATACGCCGCCTGACAACCCCGAACTTGCGGAAGGGGCCGAGCTTTTGAACCGGGGCTTTCAACTGCTTCTGGAAGGGCTTGCCAACGAAATAGAACCAATGGCGCAGGAATGGTCCGAGGGCTGGGCCGATCTGGTTGAGAAGTTTGGCGACATGCAGGTCTATCATCCGCCTGAAGTGCTGCCCAATGGGGATATCATCATCCGCCGTCGCACCCCGCTTGATCCATCGGAACCCGGCGAGACGGATATCTGAACCGAACTAGCGTTTCTTCTTCACGATGGGCGTGGCATCCAGCGCGTCGGCCAGTGTCTGGAAACGTGCTTCGGCCACTTCGCCAAACAATCCGTCCGCTTCTTTCTTCAGATACAGAACGAGTTCGCGTTTCTTCGGGAACCAGCGGAGTTCAGCCATGCGCGTCGGGTCTTCAACCGAAAACATGGCTCCGAACCGCATCGCTTTTCCCAAAACTTCGGCCCGGGCCAGCATCTTTTCAGGCAGGATTTCGAAAAGTGGCTCGAAATGCGACCCATCGCGGCTGTTTTTATAGCGATGCAGAAGAGCCAGCCCCAAGAAAACACGTTGTTCATGGGTTAGCCCCCCCAGATTGGCGCGGGTGGCGTTGTCGAAGCAAACCTCGTGCCGGTAATCCGGGTGCGCGCGCCAGCTGACGTCATGCAGCAGACAGGCGGCGCGAATAATGCGCAGGTCATCGGGTTTTAGCGATTTGTAGAGCGGCGTCAGGAACCGAAACAGCGCCTTGCCAAACCCTGGATTGCGCGCGTCTTTCTTTTCCGCGTGGTAACACGCCTCGATCAACGGATCGCGTTTACGCAGCCGGTCGGGCATCTGTTCATATAGCAGCCCCTCGCGGATGCCATAGGAACTGACGGCGATCTCTTTCGGGCGGAAGACGTGCATCAGGCGTTTCAAAACCTGTGCTGCGATAGGGACCAGCGCCATACGGGCCGAGGATGTGCCCGTGTGTTGACGAACCTCGTCCAGATCGACCTCTTCGATCCATTTCAGGGTCTTGGCCAGCGACTTTGGCGTCATCCGGTATTCATGCAGCACGGTCAGAGGATAGCCGCGACGTTCCATGTCCAGGCGCGCAATAGCACGCCACGATCCGCCCACAAGGAACAGCCGTTTGTGGTCGGTACCCATCTCGGCGGCCAGCTCATCCACGACGCGGGCAATCTCGGCCTTCAGACCTTTTTTGCCGCCGGGCACACCTGCAAGTTTCAGGGGCCCAAGGGGCGAGGTGACTCGTTTGCCGACCTCTCCGGTCCGAATATGGGCCAGTTCCAGCGACGAGCCGCCGATGTCACACATAAGCCCCTGCGCTTCGGGCCAGCCCAGAAGGACACCTTGGGCGGACAGGCGGGCTTCTTCCTCGCCGTCGATGACGTAAAGCTCCAACCCGGTTTCGCGCAGAACCTGTTCGCGGAAGTCCGGGCCATCTTCGGCGTCGCGTACCGCAGCGGTGGCGACAGCTGACAGCGGGCCAAGGTTCATGCCGTCGGCCAGCCGTTGAAAGCGTTTGATCGCCGACAAAGCACGGGCGCGACCTTCTGGATGAAGATGACCCGTTTCAGCAATTCCACGGCCCAAGCCGCAGAGGATTTTTTCGTTGAAGAAATAGGCAGGCGAGCGGGCAGCCCCGTCGAATACCACTAGACGAACCGAGTTTGACCCCACATCCACCACGCCAACGCGGCTAAGCCTGCGGGCCGAGGGGTCGTCAAACAGTGGTCGTCCAAACGGGCCCCAATCGTCCCCGGTATCGCCACGTCCGTCCATAGAATCCCCCCGTCTCAGTGAGTGTACTCTAGCGGCGCGTCAGACATATCTCAATCTTGTGAATGCGTTAGTTCGGGCACATCCGAGGCACCGGCGGATCCGCGGCCCGATAGGGACGAGTTTTCCATGAAGAAGCGGTGGCAGTTGAACGGACGCTCGATCACGCCAAGATCTGCGCGGCTGAACTTGCCGTCCGGCCCCATCACCCAGCTTTGCGCGACATCTGCAAGATTTGCGGCCATGATCTGGCTGACGATCTGGGCCTTCACGGTGGCGTTCTTGATCTCGACCAGCGTTTCCACGCGGCGGTTCAGGTTGCGGCCCATCCAATCGGCTGAGGACATGAAGACGCGCGCTTTTTTCGACGGCAAGCCATGGCCATTGCCGAAGCAAACAATGCGCGAGTGTTCAAGGAACCGGCCCACGATAGACTTGACCCGGATGTTCTCTGACAGCCCCTTGATGCCGGGCCGAAGCCCGCAGATGCCGCGCACCACGAGGCTGATTTTCACACCCGCTTGGCTGGCTTCGTAAAGCGCGTCGATGACGTCCGGTTCGACCAGAGAGTTCATTTTAGCCCAGATTTGCGCTGGCTTGCCCTCTTTTGCGAACGCGGCTTCGTTCTGGATCCGCTTGATCAAGGACGACTTTAGGTCCAGCGGAGAAATGGCCAGATTCTCAAGGCTTTGCGGTTCGGCGTACCCGGAAAGATAGTTGAAGACCCGCGTTGCGTCGCGCCCCAGAGCGGTGTCACAGGTAAAGAGGCTCAGGTCGGTATAAATCCGCGCCGTAATCGGGTGATAGTTCCCGGTGCCATAGTGCGTATACGTGACCAGCTCGTCTCCTTCACGCCGCACCACGGTCGAGATCTTGGCGTGGGTTTTATAGTTGATGAATCCATAGGTCACATGCGCACCCGCACGTTCCAGCCGTCGCGACTGACGGATGTTGGCGGCTTCGTCAAAACGGGCCTTCAGCTCGACCAGCGCGGTAACCGACTTGCCATCTTCAGCGGCTTCACACAGCGCCTTCACGATCGGGCTGTCATGGGACGTGCGATAGAGCGTCTGCTTAATCGCAACAACATTGGGGTCACGCGCGGCCTGATGCAGGAAGCGGACCACCATGTCGAAGGTTTCATAGGGGTGGTGCAGCAGCATGTCCTTTTGCCGGATCGCTGCGAACATATCGCCCTCGTGGTCCTGCACGCGTTCGGGAACTCGCGGCGTGAAACTTGGCCACAGCAGATCTGGACGCTCTTTCAAGACCAGCTCGCTTAGATCGGCCATGCCAATCATGCCGTTTGCCTCGACGATCTCTTGGCTCGAGATACGCAGCTCGCGTTTGATCATGGACAGAAGGGCAGAGGGGGCGCCAGCGGTGATCTTCAGACGGACAACTCCGCCCCGGCGGCGGCGTTTCAAGGCAGTTTCGAATTCGCGAACCAGATCTTCGGCTTCGTCTTCGACCTCAAGATCGCTGTCGCGCAGGATACGGAAGGCGCAATGACCTTTTTCTTCGTATCCGGGGAAAAGCTGGTTCAGATGCTCAAGCAGCAGGTCTTCCAGCGGCAGGAAACGGAACTGGCCGTCGCCTGCGGGCAGGGGGACGAAGCGGTCAATCTGATGCGGGATCGGCAGTAGCGCCTTCAGTTTTTGCTTGTCCTTGGCACGTTCCAATTGCAACGCCAGCGAATAGCCGGTGTTTGGGATGAAGGGGAACGGGTGGGCTGGGTCGATGGCCAACGGGGACAGAACCGGGAAAACCTGAGTCAGAAAGACATGGTCCAGATGGGTGCGGTCTGCATCGGTCAGATCTTCACGGCGGGCGATGATGATACCTTCCGTGCGCATTTCACCCGACAGGATTTCAAACACGGATTGCTGCCGCGCCATCAACGCGCGGGCATCCGCGTCGATCAGCTTCAGCTGTTCGCTGGGGCTAAGGCCGTCGGCTGCTGGGGTCGATACGCCTTCGCGAACCAACTCGCGCAGACCTGCGACACGCACGGTATAAAACTCGTCCAAGTTTGCCGCCGAAATCGACAGAAACCGCAGACGCTCCAACAGCGGAACGCGGTTGTTTTCGGCTTCTTCCAACACACGCCAGTTGAACCCTAGCCAGCTGAGCTCGCGGTTGAAGAACCGTTTTGGGCCTGCAAAATCATCCGCAGGCAGCGCTGTCGCGGGCGGGAAATCGGCGGACAAGAAGTCGGCCAGTGGGAGTTCGGGCGTCTTGGGTGTATTCATGGCTGCACTATATCGCGGGAAACTGTGACGGGAAGGTGACGTTATGCCTCGGTTTCCGGGTCTTTGTCCAGAACGCGTGCCGCCAATACTCGGGTAAGAGCGCGACCTTCTGACAGAGCCGCCTGATCCAGAACCGAGACCAGACGCGCGGCTTCTGCCAGCGACCGCTCCATGCGCGGCAGCAGATAGTCGATCAGGTTGGCGGGAACCGTGATCTGGCGATCATGGAACAGTTTGACCAACACCGCCGAGAGCAACATGTCGTCAGGCGGGTCGAGACGAGCCAAGGTTGTGCCCTCCATCCGGCTTTTCAGGTCGGGCAGGGTCACCCCCCAACGAGACGGGGCCGAGCGGGCAGTGACCAGCAGCGCGCCACCTTCGGCCAAAACCAGATTGTGCAGATGGAACAGCGCTTTCTCTGCCTCGGGATTTCCAGCAATTCGGTCAGCGTCTTCAAGGGCGACGGACTGGCCGGCCAAATCTTCGATCCGAAGGTCAGGCAGAGAGCTGGCCTGAAGAATCTGCGCACCCGAAAGCCCCGCCCAGACATGGGTCAGGTGGGTCTTGCCGGTACCGGCGTCCCCTGCCAAGACAAGCTTTCGATTGGGCCAGTTCTGCCAGCTTTCGATCGTCGCCATGGCATTGGCATTCGATGGGGTGACAAGAAAATCATCCAACCCCTGCGCGGGGTGCGCGGGCAGGTCAAAGGTCAGTTGTTCGGGCATCAGTCGGCTACGTCCTCGTCCAGCGCGGCTTGCTGCCCGGTGATGCCTTGGTAAAGCCGTCCGGTTTGGTACTTGGCGATGAAGAAGCGGGCGACAACGCCGATGGAGGCGGCGACAGGAACAGCGACCAGCATTCCCACAAACCCAAAGAGCGACCCAAAGACCGACAGGGCGAACATCAGCCAGACCGGATGCAGCCCGACGGAACTGCCCACCAGTTTTGGAGTCAGGATGTTGCCTTCAAAGAACTGTCCCAGCGCAAAGATCACGGCAACCGCACCGAGGCTCCACCATTCACCCCAGAACTGGAACAGACCCAGCCCGATGGCCAAAGCGCCACCGACCAGCGCGCCGACATATGGGATGAAGGTGATCAGGCCGGCGATGAAGCCCACGACGAGGCCGAATTGCAGCCCGACAAGCATCAGAGCGACGGCATAGTAGGTACCCAGCACAATGCAGACCGACCCTTGCCCGCGAATGAAGCTGGCCAAGGTGCGGTCGATTTCGCTGGCGATTTGGCGAATGGCAGGACGGTGATCCAACGGCAAAAAGCTGTCAACTTTCTCGACCATCCGGTCCCAGTCTAGCAGCATGTAGAAGGCCACAACGGGCGTAACCACCAACAGGATCACAACGTTGATGACGCTCATCGCCGAGGACAGCAGCGTGCCGACCAGCTCGCCGCCACGTTCCTGAATTTTCTGGCCCAGACTTTCCAGCGACTGTCGCATGGTCGAGCTTTCGTCCATCAGCGCGGGGAAGCGTTCGGTTAGAAAAGCTTGCAGTTCACGCAGCAGGTCCGGGGCGGAATTAGCCAGCGCGACAGCTTGCGACACAAGTGTTGGAATCACCAGAAGGAAACCCAAGATCACGACCAGAACCGCAACAAGCGAGATCACCACCGTTGAAACCACACGCGACAATCCAGCTTTTTCAAGCCGGTCTGCGACAGGGTCCAGAAAATAGGCAATCGCCCCCCCGAGAATGAAAGGCATGATCACATCACCCAGAAACCACAGGGCAAGGGCGAAAATGGCGATGACAATCGACCAGTACTTGGCCTGTGTCTGAACGGGAAGCGGCATATGGGCTCCGGTAAATGAACTTTCTTCTATGTCGCCCAAGCCAACGGGGTTTTCAAGGGTACGGCGAAATATGGCTACTGAAGCCATCGGCCGGTTCTTGCGCCAGTTTTCTAATTCCGCTTGCGCTTGACCAGCTTGTCAGGGTCAATATGGCCCGTCAGACCCTGAAAGGACGATCCATGAACAAGGTTGCAGTTTCTGCCATCGCCATGTCCCTGCTGCTTGCCGCCTGCGAGGGGCACCAGTACGAGCGTAGTACGCCGGGGGTGACCGTGTCGGGTGAAGCAGGGTTCGGTGTTGTCTATGAAGATGGCAAGACCAAGCCGCACACCACAACCACGGTGAGTGTCAGCATGGGCGGATCACTCTGATCAGAGGATCCGTACCCCTTGCCGAGTCAATTCAGTCTGAACTGAAGACATATCCACCTGATCCAGCGATACATTTGATTTGATCGACAGGGCAGCGGCCACTCCGGCGCCTTGTCCTGCTACGGCGCAGCAGGCCATGTTGCGAGTGGCAGCATGGGATGCACGCCGGCCTCTTCGACTAGACGGTCAGCCACCAGTTTGAAGCCTTCGCTGTCCAGCTCATAGCTCAGTGATTGGCTTTCTGGAACGGCGGCACCCATGTCCTTTGCGCGGTCTTCAAACTCGCGTCCGATGCCGCCTGCCTCGACGGTCTCTTCGTGGCGATACCAGGCAAAGCCTTCGACCCCGACCGTGGTGATGTTTCCACCGAAACAGCCGAACCGATCCAAGAGCGTCACCTCTACCCCGGCGCGCGCCGCCGCCAAGGCTGCGGCCAACCCGCCGGGGCCAGACCCCACCACCAGTACATCGGTACGGTGGATGACAGGCGTCCTGCGCGCGGGTTCCATGATGGTGTTTGTCATGCGGGTCTCCTGTTGGTCCGGGCAGAGTGACCGGGCGCACGCGTAAAGCCAAGCAGGATTGCGACGCTTCAGGTCACGTTCAAACAAGTCATATTGGGCGATTGCCCCAGCTCGCGCGATGGCGTAGACCGCTTGGGATGAATGAATGAACAGAGGTCACTATGCGCCTGTCCCGCTATTTCCTGCCCGTGTTGAAAGAAACCCCGTCTGACGCCCAAATCGTCAGTCACCGTTACATGCTGCGGGCCGGCATGATCAAACAGCAAGCCGCCGGGATTTACACCTGGTTGCCGCTGGGCTTCAAAGTCCTGCGCAAGATCGAGAACATCGTGCACGAGGAGCAGATCCGCGCGGGTCACATCCCGATGCAGATGGCGACGATCCAGCCCGCCGACCTGTGGCGCGAAAGCGGTCGCTATGACGACTATGGCGAAGAGATGCTGCGCATCGAAGACCGCCACGGCCGCGACATGCTGTATGGCCCCACGAACGAAGAGGTCATCACCGACGTCTTCCGCTCGAACGTGTCGAGCTATAAGGATCTGCCGCTGACCCTGTACCAAATCCAGTGGAAATTCCGCGACGAGATCCGTCCGCGTTTCGGCGTGATGCGTGGGCGCGAGTTCTACATGAAGGACGGCTATAACTTCGATCTGACCAAGGAAGATGCGCTGCACGCCTATAACCGTCATCTGGTCAGCTACCTGCGCACCTACGAGCGTATGGGCCTGCAAGCTATCCCGATGCGCGCCGATGGTGGCCCGATTGGTGGTGACTATACGCACGAGTTCCTGGTGCTGGCCGAAACCGGCGAAAGCGAAGTGTTCTATGACAGCGCCGTCACCGATCTGACCTTCGGCGATCGCGCGATCGACTATGACAGTGTCGAGCAGTGTCAGGGTGTGCTGGAAGAGTTCACCTCGAAATATGCGCGCACCGATGAAACCCATGACGAAGCCATCTTCAACGAGGTGCCAGAAGAGCGCCGCCGCGTCGCGCGCGGGATCGAAGTGGGGCAGATTTTCTATTTCGGCACCAAGTATTCCGAAAGCATGGGCGCCAAGGTGATCGACAGCGAACAGAAACAGGTGCCAGTCCATATGGGCTCGCACGGGATCGGTGTCAGCCGTCTGCTGGGCGCGATCATCGAAGCGTCGCATGACGATAACGGCATCATCTGGCCCGAAGGTGTGACCCCGTTCCACTGCGGTATCGTGAACCTGAAGCAAGGCGACGAGGCTGCCGATGAGGCCTGTGAAGCGTTGTACAAAGCGCTGACCAATGCAGGGCTTGAGCCGCTTTACGACGACCGCAAGGAACGTGCAGGCGGCAAGTTCGCCACCATGGATCTGATCGGACTGCCGTGGCGCATCACCGTGGGGCCGCGTGGTCTGAAAAATGGTGTGGTCGAAGTGACCAGCCGTCGCACCGGCGAAAGCGAAGAGATGACGCCGGAAGCGGCCGTTGCCAAGATCATCGAGATCTACGAGCCACATCGCGTCTCGGGCCTGTAAGAAAGACCTGAAAGATTGAGAAGCCCTCGGATCTCCGGGGGCTTTTTTCTTGGGGGCGGGGACCAAGTTGAAAAATGGCCCCTTTGACGGGGGAAGCTGCACTGCGCTAGTGTTCGGGAAAACACAACACACAAGTGAGAGCAGACCATGATCCGAACATTGGCCATGATGGGTGGTTTGGCAGGCGCCGTGGCGCTCAGCCAATTCCCCGAGTTCACGCAGCAATACATGCAGCGCCTGTCTGGCGCACGGACGGAGCTGAAAGTGATCACCACCGGGTTCGATCTGACCGCAAAGGCGGCGGGCTACACCCGTGACGAAGCGCTGGGAAAGATGAGCGGATCGGACTTCCAGAATGATCTACGTGATCAAATGCAGGACAACTTCAATCGTTTTGACCGGCTGGATGCGTCCTATGCGGCGCTCCAAGGCACCGAGCCCCTGCTGCGTCTGACCAAGCTTTGGCACTTCCGTGATGTGGATCTGGTCGAACGCACGTGGAACGAATACCGCCCGGCCGTTCCGGTGACGGCCGATGGCATTCTATGTGCAGGGATCGGGTATGTGGGCGGTTGGCTGATCGTGTCGCTGCTTCTGGGCGCGTTTTTACGCCCCTTCCGCAGAATGGCCTGATACCGCCCAAGTGGCCCAAGCAAGCTGCCTTGGGCTGGCGGGCTTAGAAGTTGTAGTTCACACCCAGTTTCACCGTATGGAACAACGGGGTCGCCAAGGTGCTGTTCCCATTCCCGCCGGTCAGTTTGTCTGTTCCAAAATTTGTGTATTCATACTCGCCGGTCAGCGTCCAGCGGTCCGAAATCGGGCGCTCGAAACCAAGGCCAAGAATATAACCGTTGGTGGAATAGGTTTCATCGATGGCGAGTGGGCGGATCGGATTGTTGCTGGTGACGTTGTAGTCAAATTCGGCACGCGTCACACCAACAGTTCCATAGACGAACGAGTCCCAAACCCTCCAAACAGAACCGGCTTTCACGCGAAACGAAAGCGCGTGGTTCAACTTGGTTGATCCACGGACATCGCCATTCCTAAAGGCGTCTTCGACCGGGCCACCCTCAACTGCAAGCTCACCGCCGATGACGAAACTTGAGAACTGCCAGCGATAGCCTGCGCGCAAGGATCCGGTCCAGCCGCTGATATCAAAATCTCCGACGTCAAACGAACTACCTGAAGTGGGATCGATACCCACTTGGTCACCGCCACTGAAGTGATGCCCGATGGTTCCCCCAATATAGGCGCCATGCCAAGGTTTGAGGTCCTCTACGGCAAAGGCCGTGACAGGCGTTTCGATCACTGGATCATGCAGGGAACCCGCATGCGCGTGTCCGGTTGCGATAAGTACGGTCAGGCAGGTTACCAGGCTGGCAGATTTCATCATCGGTAAAACTCGTATTTAATCGTAGAAAAAGATTGACCCTTTCTATCCACAAAATGTGGGAGTGAATACAACTTTTTTTCCAGATCTAGTGTGGCATGGCGTGGCGTCCTTTTGGGACGCGTGCGCCAAACTTATTGGTTGAAAGTAAAGAATAGATTGAAATCATAGGTGAAGACGAAAATCGCCCGCAGGGGTCCTGCGGGCGATGTGTCTGTTGGGTGGAAAAGTGGATCAGTTCTGGCGCGGTGTGATGCGGTTCACGTGACCCATCTTGCGACCCGGTTTGGTGTCGGCTTTGCCATACAGGTGAAGCGAGGCATTGCCTTCGCGCGTGATCTCGGGAACGCGGTCCATATCATCGCCGATCAGGTTTTCCATCACCACGTCGGCATAGCGCGATCCGTCGCCCAGGGGCCAACCTGCAACAGCGCGGATGTGCTGTTCGAACTGGTCAATGGTGCAGCCCTGCTGGGTCCAGTGACCGGAATTGTGCACGCGAGGAGCGATCTCGTTCACGATCAGCCCTTGCTGTGTGACAAACAGCTCAACCCCCATGACGCCCACATAATCCAGTGCGTTCAATATGTTGGCGGCCAGAAGCACCGCGTCCATCCGCTGCGAGGCGGTCAGGTTTGCGGGCACTGTTGTCGTATCCAGAATGCCGTCTTTGTGCACATTCTGGCCGGGATCAAAACAGGCGACGTCGCCGCCGATGCCACGCGCAGCGATCACGCTGACCTCGTGAGTGAAGGTCACGAAGCCCTCCAGCACGGCAGGTGCGCCTTGCATGTCCACCAGTGCGGCATCTGCATCTGCGCCCGACTTTAGCCGCGCCTGTCCCTTGCCGTCATAGCCGAAGCGCCGGGTTTTCAGAATCGAGGGCGCACCAATCTGGGCAACCGCCGAAGCCATATCATCGGGGCTTTCCACATTCGCATAGGGCGCAACCTTCAGGCCCAGACCGGACAGAAAGTCCTTTTCGGTCAGGCGATCTTGGCTGACGCGCAGCGCCTCGCGTCCGGGGCGAATGGGCTTGTGCGCTTCCAGTGCGTCCAGTGCTGTGGTCGGGATGTTCTCGAATTCATAGGTGATGACGTCGACCGAATCCGCGAAAGCTTCCAAAGCCGCAATGTCGTCATATCCTGCAGTGGTCACGCGGTCGGCAACTTGGCCGGCAGGCGGGTTCGCGCCCGGTTCAAAGATATGGGTCTTGAAGCCCAGGCGGGACGCCGCGACCGACAACATACGGCCCAGTTGTCCGCCGCCAAGAATGCCGATGGTGGCACCGGTAGGAAGCATATCAGTCATCGCTTGGTTCATCCGGGATCGAGGCCGACAACGCATCGCGCCACGCGTCCAGCCGGGTTGCAAGATCAGCGTCCGACACGGCCAGAATGCCCGCGGCCATCAAGCCTGCATTGGCCGCGCCAGCAGCGCCGATGGCCATCGTTGCGACCGGGAAGCCCTTGGGCATCTGAACGATGGAGTACAGGCTGTCGACGCCTGACAGCGCGCGCGTTTGCACGGGGACGCCAACGACAGGCACACGGGTTTTCGAAGCCATCATGCCGGGCAGGTGGGCCGCCCCACCAGCGCCTGCGATGATCACATGAAGTCCTCGATCCGCGGCGGTCTTGCCATAATCCCACAAACGGTCCGGGGTGCGGTGCGCCGAGACGATCTTGGTCTCATAAGCAATGCCCAGCTCGTCCAAAATGTTGGCGGCTTCTTTCATCGTTGGCCAGTCCGACTGGCTGCCCATGATGATCCCGACTTTCACGTCCGTCATGCTGTCCTCGCATCCCTTGCGTCAGTTGGCGTTTCCATACAGGCTTCACGCCCCTTGATGCAATGCTGCGTTGCGTCAGGCGATGATATCGGGGGTCAATTTGTCCTCGATCCGGGCGATTTTGTCTTTCAAGGCCAGTTTCTGCTTTTTCAGGCGACGCAGGCGCAACTGATCTGCCCGCCCGCTTTCTTCAAGCGCATGGATGGCTTCGTCCAGATCGCGGTGTTCGGCGCGGAAGACCTCGAGCTCCACGCGGAGCACGTCGTCGGTCTTCATTTCTTTGGCATTGCTCATTTTTTGAGTCGTTCTCGTCGAGTGGTTGCCCGACCATAACGTCAGCCGGGACCAATCGCCAAGTAAAAGCCGCCTTGCAACCAGTTGGAGGGACAACCATATTCATGATGTGGTCGCCTGCGGGGGCCATATGTTACGTGTCGCTTCTTCAAGGACGTGTCTATGACTAAGGTAAGCTTGGGAACGCATCCCTTTTTGTTGGGCTTTGAGCAGCTGGAACGCATGGTCGAACAGGCCGCGAAATCCGGAAAAGATGGCTATCCCCCTTTCAATATCGAACAGGTCTCGGACCGGGCCTATCGGATCACGCTGGCCGTGGCTGGATTTGCGGATGAGGATCTGTCGATCACGGTGGAAAACGCCAAACTTGTGATCCGCGGATCTCAGGGCGACACGGGTGACGGCCGGGTATTTTTACATCGGGGTATTGCCGCCCGCCAGTTCATGAAAAGCTTCGTGCTGGCTGATGGGGTCGAGGTGATGGGTGCCAAGACCGAAAACGGGCTGCTGCACATTGACCTTGAACGCGCCGAGCCGGAAACGGTGGTGCAGACGATCACGATCAACAAAGCGTAAAGCCCGCGTTCGGGCGAAATCGGCCCACTGTCACGCGACATCGCAGAATCATGCTATTCTTCCAAAAGTTGATTTCAGGAGGAATTTGCCATGGCCCGTGCGAATATGCGTGATCTAAGCTTTGCGACAATCAATCTTTTCAACCTGCAGGTCCCCGGCGGGATCACCTATTCCAACCGTCCCCACATCGAAGACGATGCGGAAGGCCGCGCTTACTATCAGCGCAAAATCAAGTGGACTGCCGCACGCCTGAAAGAGGTCGATGCCGAGATTATCGCCTTTCAAGAGCTCTGGTCCGTTCTGGCCCTGCGCGAATGCTTCGCCGAGGCAGGATTGACCAATGACTATGACCTTGTGGCGCGCGATGCACCGGGCCGGGGGCGGCCTCAGGTCGCGTTGGCAGTGCGCAAGGATCGGCACGGTGGGACACAACTGGTCGAGGGTGGCTGGCACGCCGACTTCCCACCTCAGTTCCGGTTCGACAAAGTGCGCGAGACCGCAGGCGCCGAAGAAGAGATCACCATCACCATCAACAAATTCTCTCGCCCGCTGTTAATCGCCAAGATCCAGCCGGAAGGGGACGGTCCGACCCCGCCGGAAATCACCGTCGTCGTGGCCCATCTGAAATCCAAAGGCCCGGCCCGCGTGTCCTTTGCCCAGCCGCAACCGATCATCCTGCAACACCACGCCAAACACGCGAAATCCACGCTGTCTCATATGCGTCGGGTGATGGAGGCTGGCGCACTTCGGGTGCTTCTGGATGGCTGGATGAAGTCCGAGGACGAAGACGACATTTCACCCACTATCGTCATGGGCGACCTGAATGATGACACGATGTCGGTAACGAACGAGCTGATTTCCGATCAGCCCACATATCGCGTTATCCAGAAAAGCCGGGCCGGGTTGTCGGCCGACAAGGGGCTCTATTCCGTCGAGCGCCTACAACAGTACCGGTCGATGCGGCATGTCTATTACACCCATGTCTATAAGCATAAGCGCGAGAGCCTCGACCACATTTTGGTCAGTGAAGAGTTCTATGACCACTCGCGCAAACGCCTGTGGTCCTTCCGCGAGATGGAAGTGATCAACGACCACCTGAACCGCGAAAGCTTTGAAGAAGCGCTGGGTGCGTCCGACCACGGGATCGTCAAAGCCTATTTCGACTGGAACCCGATGCCGGATGGGCTGAGCAGCTAACACCCAACTAACGAAAAAGCCCGGCGCGATGGCCGGGCTTTTCCTTGGATTTCAAAGCGATCAGGCTTTCACCAGACCCATGCTTTCCAGTTTCAGCAGAACCTGGTGGGCGCAGTTGTCGACGTCGACGTTTTCAGTCTCGACCGACAGCTCCGGGCTTACGGGCACGTCATATGGGTCCGAGATGCCGGTGAACTCTTTGATCTTGCCTTCGCGGGCCAGTTTATACAGGCCCTTGCGGTCGCGGCGCTCGCATTCCTCGATCGAGGTTGCGACGTGCACTTCCACGAAAGCACCGAAGGCTTCGATGTCTTCACGTACGGCGCGACGGGTGGTTGCATAAGGCGCAATAGGCGCACAGATCGCGATGCCACCGTTCTTGGTGATCTCAGACGCGACATAGCCGATGCGGCGGATGTTCAGGTCGCGGTGCTCTTTCGAGAAGCCAAGCTCGCTCGACAGGTTCTTACGAACAATATCACCGTCCAGCAGCGTCACGGGGCGACCGCCCTGTTCCATCAGCTTCACCATCAGCGCGTTGGCGATGGTCGACTTGCCCGAACCCGAGAAGCCCGTGAAGAACACGGTGAAGCCTTGCTTGGCGCGTGGCGGCTTGGTCTTGCGCAGTTCGGTGACGACTTCGGGGAACGAGAACCACTCGGGGATCTCCAGCCCTTCGGACAGGCGGCGGCGCAGTTCGGTACCCGAGATGTTCAGGATCGTGACGTCGTCTTTGTCTTTGATCTCGTCATTGGGTTCGTACTGGGCGCGTTCCTGCACATAGACCATGTGCTTGAAGTCGACCATTTCACAGCCGATTTCCGACTGGTTTGCGCGGAAAAGATCTTGCGCGTCATAAGGGCCGTAGAAGTCATCACCGGCCGAGTTCTTGCCGGGGCCAGCGTGGTCGCGGCCAACGATGAAGTGGGTGCAACCATGGTTGGCGCGGATCAGACCGTGCCAAACAGCTTCACGCGGACCAGCCATGCGCATGGCGAGGTTCAGAAGGCTCATCGAGGTGGTCGATGCCGGGTATTTATCCAGCACGGCCTCATAGCAGCGCACGCGGGTGAAGTGGTCAACGTCGCCCGGCTTGGTCATGCCGACAACCGGGTGGATCAGCAGGTTGGCCTGAGCCTCTTTCGCGGCGCGGAAGGTCAGTTCCTGGTGTGCGCGGTGCAGCGGGTTACGGGTCTGGAAGGCTACAACCTTGCGCCAGCCCAGCTTGCGGAAATAGGCGCGCAGCTCGTTCGGGGTGTCGCGGCGACCGCGGAAGTCATAGTGAACAGGCTGTTGGATGCCAACAACCGGACCACCCAGATAGATTTTGCCAGCTTGGTTGTGCAGATAGTTCACAGCCGGGTGGGCGTCGTCGTCAGCGCCGAAGACCTTTTCAGCTTCGCGGGCCTTGTTGGGCTCCCAGCGGTCGGTCACGGTCATGGTGGCCAGAATGACGCCTTCCTGATCGCGCAGGGCGATGTCCTGACCCAGCTCGATCGACTGGGCGAAGTCTTCAGACACGTCCAGTGTGATCGGCATCGGCCACAGAGACCCGTCTGCCAAGCGCATATTCTCGACAACACCGTCATAGTCTTCCTCGGTCAGGAAGCCTTTCAGCGGGTTGAAGCCGCCGTTCATCAGCAGCTCGAGGTCACAAATCTGGCGCGGGCTAAGGTCGTGGCTGGTCAGATCGGCAGCTTCAACTTTCAGCTTCTGCGCACTTTCGTGGCTGACATAGAGCTCTGGGATCGGAGCGAGGTTTTGTTCCATAAGATTGGTCCTGTGTTTAAGCGGAACCATGCCGCTGGTTGTACCGGTTAGTTCCGCGTGCAATGCATTATATTCAGCAAGCTTGCGGTTCAAAAATATGTCTGTGAGTCGCACCTTTTCCGAGGCACCCCGCGCGGTCAGCGAATAGGCAAACCGTTGGCGTTTGTCCGGGCCGCTGCGTTCGCTGATCGTGATCAGCCCGGCATCGACCGCTGCGCGCAACAGGGCGTTCAACCGACCCAATGAAATCCCGATGGCCGAAGCAGTCGCGCGTTGCGATGCTCCCGGCGCCGTGTCTAGCTGGCGCAGGAGGCGAAAGAGTTGATCCTCTTCCTCGGGGCTGGGTTTTGTTTCGGTTGACGACATGTCATACGACTCAAAGTGTGTTCACGCGTGAACGCTTCGCATAAAATGGTCGCTGGGCAAAGAGGGTATTTGGGGTGAATTCTAATTTGGGGGGAAAGTCGCCGGGACTGTGTGGATTGGGGAACAGTGTTTCGCAATGGAGAGTGAAGGCAGGACATTCGCGCCCAGTAGTGCATGAAAAAAGGCGGCCAAAAAGGCCGCCTTCACGAATTGGTGGGGATATGCTCGCCGCTTATTCGTTCTCAGACAGGAAATGCTCGGCTTCCAGCGCAGCCATGCAGCCCATCCCGGCCGATGTGACGGCTTGGCGATACTTGTGGTCTGTCAGGTCGCCTGCCGCAAAGACACCGGGGACGGACGTGGCGGTCGAATCCGGCTTGGTGACCACATAGCCCCCCATATGGGTTTCCAGCGTGTCCTTCACCAGCTCGTTGGCCGGCGCGTGACCGATGGCGATGAAGACCCCCTTGGCCGGGATCTCGGTGATCTCGCCAGTTTCCACGTGTTTGGCGCGTACGCCGGTCACGCCCAGTGGGTTTTCGTCGCCGACGACCTCTTCCAGCTGATGATCCCACAGTGGGACGATCTTTTCGTTTTTCATCAAGCGGTCGATCAGGATCTTTTCCGCGCGCAGCGTGTCGCGGCGGTGGATCAGCGTTACTTTCGAGGCGAACTTGGTCAGGAACAGTGCTTCTTCCACAGCGGTGTTGCCGCCGCCGACGACGACGATTTCGTCGCCGCGATAGAAGAACCCGTCACAGGTCGCACAAGCCGAGACGCCGAAGCCCTTGAACTTTTCTTCGCTTTCCAGACCCAGCCATTTGGCGCGTGCGCCGGTGGCCAGAATGACCGCATCGGCGGTATAGGTCGTGCCGCTGTCACCCTTCGCAGTGAAGGGACGCTTGGAAATGTCCAGATCCACGATCAGATCGCCAATCACTTCGGTCCCCATCGCACGGGCGTGCTCTTCCATCTTCATCATCAGCTCGGGGCCTTGGATGTCGATGAAGCTGGGATAGTTTTCGACCTCGGTCGTGGTGGTCAGCTGGCCACCCGGCTCCATGCCTTGCACAAGGATCGGGTCCAACAGCGCGCGCGAGGCATAAACGCCGGCCGTGTAGCCTGCGGGGCCGGAACCGATGATCAGAACTTTGGTGTGGCGAGTCTCGGACATAGAGAATTCCTTGAGCAATCTTGTTTCGTGACGCATATAAGCGAGCCGGACCTGTATTGAAAGGCCCGAGCCGGAACACATCACCGTGCCGTGACAGCTTGGTTGGCGAAATCATCGAGAAATGATGTTGCGCAAGTGCGAAAGATTGTTGCGCAATGCTTCATGTAGATGTAATCTCTGCGCAATTTCCGAACAGATGTCGCCCATTGGCGCGCGACCGGATGCTCATCAGAAGGCAACTCAATGTCCGCAAGCAAACTTGACCCTATCGACCGTATGATTCTGGCCGAACTTCAGGCCGACGGTCGCATGACCAACGTGGAACTCGCCAAGCGTGTCGGGATCTCGGCACCCCCCTGTTTGCGACGTGTGCGCACGCTGGAAGAACATGGGTTGATCCGGGGCTATCATGCGGATGTTGACGCCCGCGCGCTGGGCTTCGAGGTTCAGGTCTTCGCCATGGTCGGACTGCTCAGCCAGGCCGAGGTCGACCTGTCTGCATTCGAGGAACAATGCCGCGACTGGCCGCTGGTCCGCGAATGTCACATGCTGAACGGAGAGGTGGACTTCATCCTGAAATGTGTGGCGCCCGATCTGTCGACCTTCCAGAGCTTCCTGACCGAACAGCTGACATCAGCCGAAAACGTCGCGTCTGTGAAAACCTCGCTGGTCATTCGCGGGGCCAAAGATGAACCGGGCGTGCCGTTCGACGTGCTGGAAGCCCGGATGGAAGACACGCCGTAAGATTTTCGATTTTGACGAGATTTGGAATGCCGCCCGCACTGTTGCTGGCGGCGTTTTCTTTTGAATCGGTTATAGCCGGATGGCCGAAATCAGTCTTCCGTAATCCGGTTCGCTGCGATGGCAGGTGCGGCGATAGGAATAGAACCGATCGGGGTCGGAATAGGTGCAATGCCCGGTCCATTCCGCACGCCCGACACCTGCGGCCTCGAGCCGATGCAGGCCAAAGCTGGGCAGATCGAACATGGCGCGGTCACCCTTTCCATCGGTGAAGAAGCGGTCATAGCTGCTGTCGTGCCCGGTGAACTCTTCGCGGAACTCGGGGCCAACTTCGTAGGCTCCAAGACTGATGGTCGGGCCGATCACTGCTGTGATGTTGGCGCGGGTCGCGCCAAGGCTTTCCATAGCTTCTAACGTCGCCTCCAGTACGCCTCCAATAGCGCCTTTCCAACCCGCGTGCGCCGCACCAATCACCTTGGCCTCGGGATCCGAGAACAGAACCGGTTGGCAGTCTGCGGTCAGGATCGACAGGGCAAGCCCCGGCGTGGCGGTCACAACCGCATCCGCGTGGGGTTTGTCGCCGATGATCGGGCCGTCCGCGATGACCACATCAGGGGAATGCACCTGATAGACGCCGCATAGATGGCTTGGGGCCACATCCAGCGCCTGTGCCACGCGGTCCTTGTTGATCTGCACCAGCTCGGCCTGATCCTTGCTGCCGCTGCCGCAGTTCAGCCCGGCATAGACACCCGAAGACGCGCCACCCTTGCGGGTGAAGAACCCATGCCGTGTCTGGCCAAGGGCGTCAGAGGTCAGGATCTCAAGTGCCATCCGGGTGGGCCTGTGTTTGGTTGCGGTGCAGGCCGGGAAGATCAGGCGCGTCTGCGCGAGTCAGTCCCAGCACTTTAAAGAGCGTCCCCATTTCATCGGGATGCGTCAAGCGTCGGTGTGCAGCGATGTGGCTGTCCAGCGCGTCGCCGCTGAGTTTTCCAGCCAAAGTCTGCGCACGGGCGGTGATGCCCAGCCGCTCTAGAAACATGCCTTGCGGGGTCAATAGGTGGGGGGTCAGCGGGGCGGCCGCGCGGCTTAGCGCCTCGAAATCCACATGGGCGGTCAGGTCCGCCTCGCCGGGTGTTTCCAGTGGCGACACCGGTGCGTGATCCTTCAGCGCCTGAAATGTATCCCCGACGGAACACCAATCGCCGTAGTCGATGATTAGGGCTGCGCCGCCATATGCGTCGATTATACCGCCAAGTTTTGACATGACGCCTTGGGCCGGGGCGCAGATCTCGACCACGTCGCCGTCCTGCGTGTCACCCAGTCGGTGATCCAGCGCTGGGACGGGCAGGGGGGCGGTCAGGCCCATGGCAAGCGTATCGCCTTCAAGACCCACCTGACATTCCCGCCAACCGTCGCCATCGCGCTGGTATTGCCTGATGGGCAGGGCGTCGAAGAACTCGTTTGCGACCAGAAACAGTGGGGCATCGGGCAGGCTGCCAATGCTGTCGTGATGAGTGACAGGGGTCGGGGCAAGGCGATCGATCTGACGGGCACGCAACACGGGCGAGGCCTCGACCAGATGCACCTGTGCGGCGGCATGAAACCCCGGCACACTCTTGGTGGCGCGTAGAATGTCGGCCATCAGCGTGCCGCGTCCTGGCCCAAGCTCGGCCAGAGTAAAGGGTGACGGCGCGCCTTGATCCAGCCACGTCTGCGCCAAGGCAAGCCCCAGCATTTCGCCAAACATCTGACTTATCTCGGGGGCTGTGGTGAAGTCACCTTGTGCGCCGAACGGATCGCGCGTGGCGTAGTATCCGTGCTCGGGATGCAGCAGGCACTCGGCCATATAGTCGGCCACCGAAATGGGGCCAATTTTGGCGATCCGGCGGATCAGGACCTGCTTAAGCGCGTTCATTCCGGTTTGCGCCGGTTGGCCCAGATCAGCGTGGCGATGCCAATAGCGATCATGGGAAGCGTCAAGGTCTGGCCCATCGTGATGCCCCAATCGCCCACGCGGATCACGTGGCCCCATGGGTTATCTGGGGTGATGAATTGCGCGTCGGCTTGACGGAAGAACTCGACCACAAAGCGGGACAGGCCATAGCCTAGGAAAAATAGTCCGGTCAGGCGGCCCGGCGTTTTCAACCAGCCGCGGCGATAGGCCAGATACAGAAGGGCAATCGCCAAGACAGCACCTTCAAGCACCGCTTCATAAAGCTGGCTGGGGTGGCGGGCACAGGCGCCAAGCGTGGCGTCCCAGCCGGGGCAATGCTGTGCGTATTCGCCGGGAAAGATGACGCCCCAAGGTGCGGTGGTCGGGCGGCCCCAAAGTTCTGCATTGATGAAGTTCGCGACGCGTACAAGGCCGATGCCAATGGGTGCTGCGATGGCCAGAAGATCCGCGATAGACGCTGTGGGCAATCCTTTGCGGCGGCTAAACAGCCAGACTGCCACGATCACACCCACAAACCCGCCATGGAAGGACATGCCGCCCTGCCAGATCTTTGGAATGTCCAGTGGGTTCGCAAGATAGTATTCCGGTTGGTAGAAGGCGACAAAACCCAGACGGCCACCAGCGATGATGCCGACGATGATCCATGTGGCCAAGTCCTCGAGCTGTGCACGCGTCATGGGTGGCTCGCCCCGCCACAGCGCTGGCCGGGCCAGTGCGCGGGCGATGATCCACCACCCCAATGCGATGCCCACAAGATAGCCCATTGCGTACCAGCGCAGGGCGAAGGTGAAGCTGCCCAGTTCGATCGAAAAGATCTCGGGCCCGATATTGGGGAAGGGGATAGCCATAAACATATTGCGTTGTTGAACCTCTTCTTTGGGGCAAGTCAACCTTGTCTCTGTCTGCGCAAAGCCCCATATAGGGGGCAGCTCAAGCGAGGAGAAGCAGATGCAGACGCGCAACAAGGTTTTTGACGACATTTCCCAGATGATGACCAATGCCATGGGCGTGGCGCAGGGCGCAAAAGATGAAGCCGAGACTGCGATGAAAAGCTGGATGGATCGCTGGCTGGCAGATCGTGATTTCGTCACCCGCGAAGAATTCGACGCTGTGCGCGCGATGGCCCAGAAAGCGCGCGAGGAAAACGAAGCGCTGAAGGTACGTCTGGACGCGTTGGAAGCCAAGAAGTGAACTAAGACTTGGCGGGCGCCGTTTGGGCGCCGCGCCACGGTACGTCATGCGGCGGGATGGATGCCACTTAGTGGTGTCATCAGATTGCCACTTTTTCCCAATATTGGACAGAATACGAATCTGGAAACACGGCTATGCCGGGGGCGTTTCTGGTGAGGGAAGGGCGCGGGTTACCTGCGCCCTTTTCTTTTGAATAGACGCATCCAAAAGGCGCGATTGTCTGTCGGTCACTTCAAAATTGGCGGCTTCTCAGGGTCCGAGCCGGGCGCGACAGGGGCAAGCGTTTGGGGGGCTTCAGGGGCCGGTAAGTCAAAGCGCAAACCGATTGCCGTGAGCTTCTGTGCGATTTCGTCCGCTTCGGCAAAGAACCCCACATCCAACTCTCCAACATCGATGCCCGAGAAGGTAAGCGCTTCGTTCGCTGCACCGGCCAATGCGCGTTCGGCGCCCTCGGCGGGATTGATGAACGCCAGAAGATGCCCGCGCCGACCGTCCGCATGGCCTACGCCTGCCAGACAGGCATATTGGGCCAACCCACCGGCCGATCCCAGCTTTTCTGCCAAAGCGGTCAGCAACACTTCGGGGGCCGAGGGGGGCAGGATCTCAGTGATCTGTGCTTCGACCTCGTCGGGGGCACTGCTGAGGGTCTGGGCCAGCCAGTCCATCGCCTCGGCCGGGATCAGGATGGATGATGGTGCGACCCCCAGATTGACGCCAAGACCAATGCCTTGACCCGACAGCATTCCAGCGATGATGCGTCCCGGAAGGGCGGCGTAGGGGGCAGGGACGCCAACAAATTCGGCAAGTCGATCCTCGCGGTCAAAGACCAGTACATATTTTTCGGTCTCAAGCTCGAACAGTTCCGGTTCGATATCCTCGCCCTGCGGTTCACTGGATAGAAGCAGAAACAGTTCGCGATCTGCTAGGCGTTCGTAGAACCGCATCCGGGCTGCGTCATCGTTCAGGTCTGCCTGCATGGCAGCGTGGGCTTGGTCCAGTTGCGTCAGCTCGCTCATGGAAATCTCCGACTATGGGGTCAGCGCAATGGCGACCTGCTTTTGCAGTTCGGGTAGAAGCTCGGCCTCGAACCACGGATTTTTCTTCAGCCAACCCGTATTGCGCCAAGACGGATGAGGCAAGGGGAAGAGCCGCGGCGCATGGGCGCGCCAGCCCTTCACCGTGGCCGTGACGCCATTGCCACGACCCAAATGACGGGCCTGCGCGTAGCCTCCGACCACCAAAGTCAGGGGAATGTCGCCCAATGCCTGATCTACTTGATCGGCCCATGTGTCTGCACAAATCTTGGGGGGCGGCAGGTCTGATCCCTTGGCGTCATACCCGGGAAAGCAAAACCCCATAGGTGTGATGGCGACGCGTGTGCGGTCATAGAAAGCATCCCGATCCACGCCCATCCATTGCCGCAGTCGGTCGCCTGACGGATCGTCAAAGGGCACGCCCGATTTATGCACCCGCATCCCCGGCGCCTGGCCGATGATCCTGATCCGTGTGCTGGGCTGGAACCAAACCACTGGGCGTGGGGCGTGTGCGGTTTCGGTCTGCGCGAAACGCGCGGCGCACAGGGTGCAGGAACTGATGGCGTCGTGCAGGGCTTTCATGTGGGGAGCGTAGAGTGGTCGTGTAGAGACTTCAATATTTCGAGTTTTGTCGAAATAAGGCTTGCGCCATGCAGATATTTCGATATTTCTAGAAATATGAAACACGAATCTCATTCCCCCGAAGACGTTGATGTCTTTGCTTCGCAGTTTGCGGCCCTTGGGTCAGAACATCGTCTAAGTGTGCTGCGTACCTTGGTGCGGGCAGGTCCCGAGGGGCTGTCCATCGGCGCGCTGGGCGAACGCTGTGGGATCACCGGGTCAACCCTGACCCACCACATGAAGATCCTTGCTGCTGCAGGCTTGGTCACACAGGAAAAGCAAGGGCGCTCGATTATCTGTGTGGCGGCTGAAATGGATGTGATGCGGGCGCTGTCGGACTATCTTCTATCCGAGTGCTGCGCCGATTGCCCGACAGAAAAGGACGCCGATCATGGCTGACATATCCGGGGTCCAGCCCCCTTCGAAACGTTGGAAAATTGACAAAGCCGTGGCCGTAATCGTGCTGATCCCAATCGTGTTGGCCGTCTTTGATCCGGGCCAGATCGAGCCGACTATTCGTTTCGCCACTGCAGCGTTTCTGAACACGTTGCCTTTCATTCTGTTTGCCATTCTCGCCGTCGCCTACATGAAAGCGACCGGGGCCGAGAACCTGTTGTCGGGCGCGTTTCAAGGGCGCGAGGTACGGATGATCGTTCTGGCAGCACTGGTGGGCGGGCTGTCCCCCTTCTGCTCGTGCCAAGTTATTCCCTTTATCGCGGCGCTTCTGGCGATGGGCGCACCGTTGTCGGCGGTTATGGCATTCTGGCTGTCTTCGCCGCTGATGGATCCGGCGATGTTTTCGATCACCGCAGGCACGCTTGGGATTGGCTTTGCGACCGCCAAACTGGGGTTCGCCGTAGCAATCGGGCTGTTGGGTGGATTTACCGTGCGGGCATTCGCGTCCAGTGCGCTGTTTTCCAACCCGCTGAAAAAGGCGCAGGTGAAATCCTGCTGCTCGTCCAGCTGTGGCGAGGATGAAGATAGCTTCTCGGGCGCCGTGAAATGGAAATTCTGGGGCGAGGCACATCGTCGCGCTTCGTTCCGCGAGGCCGCGCTCGAGAACCTGTTCTTCCTCGGTAAATGGCTGGCCCTGGCCTATATGATCGAGGCGCTAATGCTGCGCTATATCCCTGCCGAACTAATTGCTCAGGTGCTTGGTGGAACCGGATTGGGCCCGATCCTGTTGGGGGCCATCGTTGGGGCTCCGGCTTACTTGAATGGGTACGCCGCTGTCCCGTTGGTGGATGCATTGTTAGAGCAAGGCATGTCGAACGGAGCAGCCATGGCCTTTGTCATAGCAGGGGGCATCAGCTCAATCCCTGCGGCGGTCGCGGTTTGGGCGCTGGTCAAGCCGCGGGTCTTCGCGGCCTATCTGGGTATCGCGGTTGTCGGCGCAGTTCTGGCGGGTATCAGCTGGAACGCCATCGCGTGAACGTGAACATCGGGGTCAGCAGATAAGCAGAGATTTGCTGGCCTCCTGTTGTTGTTTGACACGGATTGCATTATTTCCAATTGTAACAAGAAACGATCGCGTTCTGGTCTCATCGCCGGGACGCGATCTGTTTACAAGAACAGAACTACGGGGATAGCCATGTATCGTGTGTGGAATTTCATCACCACTTATTCGATTCTTCTGATTAGCGGTGCTTTGATTGCGTTGGTTTGGGCAAATGTTGATCCCCACTCCTATCACCATTTTGTCGAGTATCCGCTTTGGTTTAACGGTTGGATCGGCATTGATATCGGGTACTGGGAAAAGGCGTATGGCGAGGCGTCGCACCATTTTGAGTATGGTGATGTCGAAAAAGTACTTACATTCCATTACCTCATCAATGATGTGCTGATGGCCTTGTTCTTTGCCATTGCAGGCAAAGAGGTCTGGGAAGCTGTCATCCTGAAAAACGGAAGCCTGCGCGGAAAGAAGGCTGCGACGCCTCTGGTCGCCACCGCTGGTGGTATGCTGGGTCCGATCGCGGTCTATCTGGGAATTGCCTATTTCTTGGGCTCCAGCACCTTCGATGCCGTGTCGCGCGGTTGGGCCATTCCAACGGCCACCGACATTGCTTTCAGCTATTTGGTCGGGCGTCTGGTCTTTGGTGCCGGCCACCCCGCCGTGCGCTTCTTGCTGCTTTTGGCCATTGCCGACGATGCAGCGGGCCTGATTATTCTGGCGATTTTCTATCCCTCGGGCGAGCTCGCACCGGAATGGTTGCTTCTTTCTGTCGCGGCCTCGGTCATGGTGTTCGTGTTGTTCAACTGGCTGCCGCGCCGCAAGGACCGTGGCGACCAGCTGCGTCGGTATTCGACTTTCGTGCGCAAAAGACTGGGTTGGATCCCCTATGCCATCGCGGGCTGCCTCAGCTGGTATGGTTTTGCGCAGGCGGGCATTCACCCGGCGCTGGGCCTACTTCCGGTGATCCCGGCCATTCCGCACGCAGACCGTGCCTTCGGCATCTTCGCAGAGGCCGAGAAATACTTGACCGATACACTGAACCAGATGGAGCACTCGCTGGCCATCCCGGTAGACATCGTACTGTTCTTCTTTGGCCTGCTGAATGCGGGCGTCGAGTTCGGGGCGATTGGTGAAGCGACTTGGCTGGTGCTTGCCGGTCTGATCATCGGCAAACCTATTGGGGTCTTCATCATGGGATGGATCGCGGTTGGGCCAATGCGCTTAGGCCTTCCTGCGGGCATGCGATTGGTTGATCTGATCGTAATCGGCTTTGTGGCCGCCATCGGCTTTACCGTTTCGTTGTTCGTGGCCTCGGTCGCTTTCCCGGCGGGTCCGGTTCAGGACGCCGCCAAGATGGGCGCGCTGTTCAGCTTCGGGGCCGTGGCTCTGTCCTTCATCGCAGGCAAGCTTTTGCGCGTGGAAAAACAGCACGGCTGACCCAAAACCAAGATATGCGGCCGCAAGTCTAGTCGGTCGATACCCAAAGAAAGCGTCAGATTTTCTGGCGCTTTCCCCTTTTTTCCTTAGCGATACGCGCTAGATCTTACGGGAAACCGACATATTTTCGCCGAAATGGCGACCTATAGCTCTTAGTTAAGAAAGTCGGCCTAAGAGTAGTGGGACCACTTCAGATACCGGAGCGCGAATGCTCGAATTCAGGAATGTCAGCAAGTCCTTCTGGACCGGGAAACAGCGCAAGGTCATTTTGGACCAGGCGTCGTTTCGGGTCGAGCTTGGCAACTCGCTTGGCATCCTTGCTCCGAATGGCACAGGAAAGACCACGCTGATCAACATGATGGCTGGGCTGGAAAAGCCGGACGAAGGTGAGATTGTACGCGGCTGCAGGATCTCGTTTCCACTGGGATTTATGGGCGGTGTTGTGAACAAGCTGTCTGCCCGTGACAATGCCCGGCACATTGCGCGGCTCTATGGACTTGATCCGGATTACCTTGAAGCGTTCACCCGTTGGCTTTGTAATCTCGAAGAATACTATGACTTTCCGATCGCCACCTACAGTGCTGGTATGCGAGCGCGGTTCACCTTCTCGCTTTTACTGGCGATGGAATTTGATATCTATCTGATCGACGAGGGCATGCCGCACACAACCGATGCCGAGTTCAACCGCCGAGCGGGGACGGTGTTGCAGGATCGTCTGAAAAACGCCACGGTGATCGTGGTATCTCATCAAGCGAAGACATTGGAAAAATTATGCAGTTCGGCCGCCGTCCTGACCAATGGCCAGTTTTACCAGTTCGAGACTTTGGAAGAAGCGAAACAGCTCTATGACTATCAAACCCAAGGCTAACCGATATCGCATCCGCCGTGGCTCCGGGTCTGTATCGGAGACAGGGCAGGCTCGCGCGGGGCAGGTACCGCAAGATCGGGATGATAATGTGCCGGACCAGACCGAGCAGGCTGTGACACGCAAAGCAAAGACTGATGAGAACGCCGCCAGTGCGCAGAAGCCTGCCATGAACCCGTTAGAGGAAATGGCTGCCGAACCGCAAGAGGATGGTCTGCCTTCTGCTGGGGGTCGGCCAAAGGTCAGGGTTCAACGCAACGCCAATCCGCCGGCAGCCGACGAAACCGCCGAGGTTGATAAGGTGCGCAAGGAAGGGCTGACTGGGCGACAGCTGCGCATGGCACGGCGCGTCGCACAAAAACACGGCATTCATGCAGAGAGCGATCAGGAAGCGGTCTATCGCTTGCGGCGGGCTGGGATTGACCCGTTCAAGCGGGCAAATATGCTTGAGCTGGTGGAAGCAGAGGGCGATCGAAGGGCTGCCAATCTGCCACAACCGGCTGTGCCGCCTGAAGGCCCCGGACCCGGCGTTATTGACGCGGCCCAGCGTGCGCGCTCGGTCATGGACATTCAGCGTGACATCGCACGCCGTCGCCGCCGCAATTTGCGGATGCTGCTTCTGCGTCTGGCTTTTTTCGTTGTGTTGCCGTCCATCGTGGCTGGTTACTACTATTTCAACGTTGCCACCCCGATGTACGCGACCAAGTCCGAATTTGTGATCCAGCAGGCCGACGGGGCCGGAGGCAGCGCTGCAGCTGGACTGTTTGCGGGGACAGGCCTTGCTTCAAGTCAGGACAGCATCGGCGTGCAGGGCTATCTGACCTCTCGCGAGGCAATGTTGCGGCTGGACGGCGATGTGGGTTTCAAGGCGCATTTCAATGACCCCTCGATTGATGTCGTTCAAAGGCTTGATCCGGATGCGAGCAATGAGGCCGCCTATAAGGTCTACCGGAAACGGGTGAAGATCGGCTTCGATCCGACCGAAGGCATCATCAAGATGGAGGTGATCGCAGCTTCGCCGGAGGTGAGCGAACAGTACTCGAAATCGCTGATTGCTTACGCGGAAGAGCGTGTGGACAAGCTGACCCAGCGCAAGCGCGAAGACCAGATGCAAGGCGCTCTGGACAGCTATGAAGATGCTGAGCTTGAGATGTTGGCCGCACAGGACCGCGTTTTGAAGCTGCAGGAAGATGTGGGCGTGTTCGATGCGACCTCGGATGCTTCGTCCCTGATGTCGCAGATCAACACGTTTGAACTTCAACTGCAGGACAAACGGTTGCGGCTGGATCAGCTGCTGGATAACGCGTCCCCGAACCAGGCCCGCGTGGATGGTGTGCAGGGCGACATCACACGGCTTGAAACTCTGATTGCTGAACTGCGCGGGAAGCTGACCGATACAGGCGGTGAAAACGGCTCTTTGGCATCGATCAGCGGGCAGCTACGGATCGCGCAGACCAACCTCGAAACGCGGACGCTTTTGATGCAGCAAGCTCTGCAACAGCTCGAAGTTGCCCGTATCGAGGCCAACAAGCAGACCCGCTATTTATCGACCAATGTTAGCCCCGTGGCGCCGGATCAGCCAACCTATCCAAAGGCGTTTGAAAACACGCTTCTGGCGTTCCTGATCTTCTCGGGTATCTATTTGATGCTGTCACTGACCGCGACAATCCTGCGTGAACAGATCTCGTCCTGATATGAACGACGTAGCTATTGGCCCAGTACGATTTGGCAATCACCTTCCCTTGTCGGTGATCGCTGGTCCCTGCCAGCTGGAAACACGTGAACATGCGTTGTTTCTGGCTGACCGTCTGAAACAAGCTTGCGCTGACGCTGGGGTGGGCTTTGTCTTTAAAGCCTCCTTCGACAAGGCAAATCGAACGTCTGCAGGTGGCAAGCGCGGCCCGGGGCTTGAAGCCGGGCTTGATATGTTGGCGGCGGTAAAGTCTGAAATTGGTGTGCCGGTCATCACAGATGTGCATTCACCAGACCAGTGTGCCACGGTGGCTGGGGTCGTCGATGCGCTGCAGATCCCCGCTTTTCTGTGCCGCCAGACGGATTTGCTGACGGCTGCTGCAGAAACTGGAAAGCCTGTGAACGTTAAGAAGGGTCAGTTTCTGGCGCCGTGGGATATGGCTCACGTGGCGGACAAACTGATTTCAGCTGGCAGTTCGCAGATCTTGCTGACGGAACGGGGCACCAGCTTTGGCTACAACACACTCATCACCGATATGCGGGGATTGCCGCAGATGGCCGAACTTGGGCACCCGGTGATCATGGATGCGACCCATGCCGTGCAAATGCCGGGGGGGCAAGGTGCGTCCTCGGGGGGGCAGCGGGTCTATGCTCCGGTGCTGGCGCGGGCGGCGGTGGCGGTCGGAGTGGCAGGCGTCTTCATTGAAACCCATCAGGATCCTGACAACGCGCCTTCGGACGGCCCAAACATGATCCTGATCGACCAGATGCCCGCATTGCTGGCGGACTTGGCGGCGCTAGATGCCGTAGCCAAGGCGCGGCCCTTGGGGGATCGGGCGACCTGACCATGCGCATCTGTCCTTCAGGTTTTCGCGAATACGATGTGCGCTGGCGCTATCCGGATCAGATCGACCTAGAAGGGGTGAGTGCTCTTGGATTGGCGCTTGGCACGCAGCTTCTACGCCGTGACTTAGGCCGCCGGATCGTCGTTGGGCATGACTACAGAAGCTATGCGCCCCGGGTGAAGGACGCGCTGGTGTCGGGGTTGGTTACCTCGGGCGCGCATGTGCTGGACATCGGCTTGTGCCTGTCGCCTACAGCCTATTTCGCCCAGTTTCATCTGGATTCTCCTGCGGTTGCCATGGTGACCGCCAGCCACAATCCCAATGGCTGGACTGGCGTGAAAATGGGATTTGATCGCCCATGCACCCATGGTCCCGAAGATATTCGGGAGCTGCAGGAACTTGTGGAGCAAGGTGGCGGGGAAACGCGTCCGCATGGGCGTGCGGAACAGGTGCTTGGCGTTCAAGAAGCCTATCTGGATGATCTGTCACAGGCCGGTCCGCTGCCACGCCCGCTGCGTGCAGTGGTGGCCACAGGGAATGGAACTGCAGGGGTATTTGCGCCTGATCTTCTTCGGCGGATCGGCGTTGATGTGATCGAACTCCATTGTGATCTGGATCATAGCTTTCCCAACTACAATCCAAATCCCGAGGCCATGGAAATGCAGCGCGACATGGCGCGAGCGGTTCAGGAAACCGGTGCCGATCTGGCGTTTGGCTTCGATGGTGACGGGGATCGCTGTGGTGTCGTCGATGGACAAGGGCAGGCGATTTCGTCCGACAAGCTTGGGCTGTTTCTAGCCCGTGCGCTGGCGAAAAAGCATCGCGGCGCCCGTTTTCTGGCCGATGTTAAATCTACGGCGTTATTTGCCACGGATCCGGTGCTGAAGGCGGCAGGGGCTCAGGTCGAATATTGGATAACCGGACACAGCCACATGAAACGCCGCCTGCGTGATACTGGCGGATTGGCCGCGTTCGAAAAATCCGGGCATCACTTTCTCGCGCCTCCCATAGGGCGTGGTTATGATTGTGGTTTGCGCGTCGCCGTCGAACTGTGTCGTGCGTTGACCCTGCCTGACGCGCGCCCCTTGAAGGGCGAAATTGCCGGGCTGGGACAAAGCTGGATCTCGCCCACTATGTCTCCACACTGCGATGACGTGGTGAAGTATCAGGTGGTGGACAGGCTGACAGGCGTATTCCTCGCGATGAAAACGGCAGGGCAGAGCATGGCTGGGCGTAGGGTCATGGATGTTCTGACAGTGAACGGAGCGCGGGTGCAACTGGAGGACGGAAGCTGGGCGTTGGTGCGCGCGTCTTCAAACACTCCAAATCTGGTTGTGGTCTGCGAGAGCCTGGTCAGTGAAGCTGATTTGAAGCGGATATTTAAGGATTTCGACAAGATTATACGCAGTGCGCCTGAGATCGGTCCCTATGATCAACGCCTCTAAAGCAGCGCTGTTCATCCGCTCATAAGATAGGGGTGGTTCCAGAGTGTTTGCGCAAGTTGTTGGCCCACCGAAATTCCTGCAAGAACCGAAATTTTTGGGGTTGCACCCCGTATCGGCTTTGTCTAATTAATCGCGCACGGTTGGGGTGTAGCCAAGTGGTAAGGCAACTGTTTTTGGTACAGTGTACCGTAGGTTCGAATCCTACCACCCCAGCCAATCATTCCCGTCTCAAATCCCGTCACGCGTTTCTTGCGAATTCATCGCGCGATTTCCGTGCGTTGCGGCGTTGGGTTTTTCCCTGAGACGCATTTCCCGGACGAACTTCCTCGACATTCCCCTAAAGTCTCAGGCGCGCAATTGCGGCGGTGCGGATTGCTGTGATTTCCCTGATAACAGGGAATTTACAGGGAATTTTTGCGTTTTCGACCGGATTTGGCTGATTAAGTGCCGTTATTCCCGCATTAAAACAGGCGCTTAGAGAGCGTTTTCCCTACTCAATGGAACAGGGAAATTAATCGCGATAACAGGGAAACCGTTTCAGAAAACAGGGAACGATTAGAGGGGATCAGGGAACGGCTACTTTGCAAACCCGAGCAGTTTTTCCTGCGCGCTCCAATCAAGGGGTAGGGACGTTCTGACCAGAATCTCCAAGGTCAGTTCCACAGGTTGGATGCCTTCCATAATGGCGGTTTGAATGCGGGGCGAGAGAAAGGCTAGCGGTGTGATCCGCCGAATATAGCTCTCCGTCTTTCCGACATGTGCCGCGACTTGTTTTAGTGTCTCGCCTGCCTTGAGCTGATCTGTCCAGATGTGGGCATTGTGCAGCGCACGCTTGAGCGTTGGGTCAGGGACTGGTTCGCGCTCCCCGGCGATGATCTTCATCTCGACCCCGCGCCGACGGCAGACGAAGGGCACCGTGATCTGACGCAAAGAGGGCTGAATGTCCTTTGGAGAAACGTCCAGCACTTCGGATAATGCTTCCAAGCAAAGTTCGATCTGCAGCTGCTCATGGGAAACTGTCCCTTCCTTGATGATGTGAGCGCTGCTGCCCAGCCCCTCAGACTGCACCTTGGCAATAAACGCTTCCGCAGCAGATTGCGCCCGGCCTGATGCAATGACATCGGGAACGACTAGCAGCTCATGGCGTTGTGCCGCCTGGGAGAGATGCTGGCAGATGGCCTGAACCACCGCGTTCTCGAAGGGTTTTGCGGGCAAGCGCCATCCGGCCGGATCGGTGCCCTTAGAGAGCAACCTGTTTGAGAGGTAGTACCGATGGATCCTGCCCTGCTTTGTTGTGTGGGAGGGCGTCAGGATATCTCCTGTCTTGTCTCGGAACGTGCCAAGCAGCGGGGCACTCATATGTGAGTCGCCCAATCGTGTTTTGGCGGTGTGCACGCCACGCCGTTTGGCGGCCGCGGACTGTAGTCCTTCTTGCACCCGCTCCCATTGTTCCCGCTCAATAATGGCCTCATGAAGCCCGGGCCAAATCTTCTGTTTGTGCCGGATCATGCCATTATAAATCGGGTTGCAGAGGATGTGATGGATCTGCCCGCGACTGAGTGGGCAACTGCCCTGTTCTCTTCCGCTCGCGAAGACATGGTGCTTTGAGCGCAATCCCTCCTGTTCGGCCTGACGTGTCACAGCACTAAGACAGCCAAGCTCTTCATAGAGGACAAATAGGCGCTGCACGGTGACGGCCTCACCTTCGTTTAACACCAGCTCTCGACGCATCTTGTCTGGATGCGGATCATAGCCAAGTGGCGGGACACCTCCCATCCACAGCCCTTTCTTCTTCGAGGCGGCAATCTTGTCGCGAATGCGCTCGGCTGTGACCTCGCGTTCAAACTGGGCAAAAGAGAGGAGTACGTTCAGGGTGAGCCGCCCCATGGAGGATGAGGTGTTGAAGGCCTGCGTGACCGAGACAAAGGAACAGTTCACCTCTTCTAGCCGCTCTACCAGCTTGGCGAAGTCTGCAAGTGACCGGGTAAGCCTGTCGATCTTATAGACCACCACCATGGCGATGCGGCCTGCATCGATATCATGCAATAGCTGTTGTAGGGCAGGGCGCTCCAATGTGCCGCCAGACTTGCCGCCATCGTCGTAACGGGTCTTAAGGAGCTTCCAACCCTCATGCTTCTGGCTAGCAATATAGGCCGCACAGGCTTCATGTTGTGCATCAAGAGAATTGAACTCCTGCTCCAACCCGTCTTCCGAGGATTTGCGCGTGTAGATGGCGCAGCGGGTCTTGCGGGATGAGTTCATTTGCCCAGCCCCTTGGTGAACCCAAAGAAGCGAGGCCCGGACCAATGTGCTCCGGTAATGGCGCGCGCGATGGCCGAGAGGGAACGATATGTCTGGCCGTTCCAGATGAACCCACCCTCTACCACATCCACCACATGGGTTGTGCCATTCCATTCGCGCAGCAAACGCCCGCCCGGTTTAACGCGAGGCGTGGGCTTAGAGGCTGGCGTGGCCGCTGCTGTGACCGACTTGAGCAGCGATTTAGACAAGCCGCCCTGTGCGAGGGCCTGAATCTCAAAGGCGATGACGCGCCGCATGAGGTTCTGGCTCATGCGGGTGGGAGCGGGTGTTCCCACCACCTCCCGCCAGACTTGTTCCAAACGACGTCGATCAAGCGCGGGCAGCGTGTCGATCTTGGGAAGGGGCATGATGGATCTCCTTGGGTCTGATTGCGGCTGTCAGCCGCTACCGAGGAGCGCCCGATCTTGTCGGGCGTGAGACCAGTGATGCGTGGTTGGGGCGCACAGTCCAGTGGAATATCCGGATTGCGAACAGCGGTGGCGCGGAAAGGTGCGACACAACATATGGTAGTGCGATGGGGGTGGTGGGGGATATCTGCCAAGAAATCGCTTTGCACTCGCCGACAGATGTGAGATTGTGTGCGCATGGGAATAACACCTGTTGAGGCTAGGCTAGCAGGTGTTGGTGCGAGATGCACACCCTGCCCCTAGCAAAAGTCCCCGACCGGGAGGGTTGTGGCAGAAGGGCCTCGGATGAGGAGATGTCCATCACCATTATGGGTGGATGGTCGCACGGCCGGGATGGCAAGTCCGGATGAGATGTCCGAGGCGAACTGACGAAGACGAGATGTCTAAGCCAGTAAGACGAGGCAGCGGATGCTGCCTGTCTACAATCTTTCAAATCTAGTCAAACGCTTCGGGGCGCATGTCATTCACGTGCTCTGAATGTCCAGAATAAGGAACTCCGATATGGAGCATGTTCACCATTACGCTGTCGTTGACATCGACACCCTCATACCCTCCCCGCGCAATGCGCGTACGCATGACCAGAGGCAAATCCAGCAGATCGTCGATAGCATTCAGGCCTTCGGTTTTACCAATCCGCTACTGATCGATGAAGCCGGTGGCATCATCGCTGGACACGGTCGACTGGAGGCCGCCAAAAAGCTGGGGCTGGCGGAGTTGCCAGCGATCAGAGTTGCCCATCTCAGCGATCCCGAGAAACGCGCCTTGATGCTGGCGGACAATAAGATCGCGCTCAATGCCGGTTGGAACATGGAGCTGTTGGCCTCGGAACTGGCAGACCTCTCGGAGATGGACCTAGCCTTCGACTTGGAAATCACCGGCTTTGAAGTTCCGGAAATCGATCTGATCATCGAGGGTGCGAATGATGAGACGCCGCCAGAGGAAGTTGCGCCTGAACCCGACGCCGCAGCCCCATCCATCTGCCAGCACGGGGATCTGTGGCTGCTCGGGCAACATCGCGTCCTATGCGGCGATGCGCGCAATGGGGATGACTATGACAGATTGATGGGTAGGGCACAGGCGCATGTCGGTTTTACCGACCCACCTTACAATGTCCCGATCTCGGGCCATGTATGTGGCAGTGGCAAGGTCCAGCATCGTGAGTTCGTGGAAGCGTCAGGCGAAATGAGCGAAGACGCCTTTGAAACCTTTCTAAGAGACACACTCACATATTGCGCCGTTCACAGCCAGGAGGGGGCTGTCTGGTTTGCCTGCATGGATTGGCGTCATATTGGCGAGATCAGATCAGCCGGATTGTCAGCTTTTGATGACTGGCTGAACATGTGTGTCTGGGCCAAGACCAATGGGGGCATGGGATCCCTCTATCGGTCGCAGCACGAGTTGGTCTTCGTCTTTCGAAAAGGCAGGGCGTCTCATCGCAACAATGTGCAGTTGGGCCGGTTCGGTCGCAATCGCACCAATCTCTGGACCTATGCCGGTGTGAACACCTTCCGAAATGGCCGGATGGAGGAGCTACAGGCGCATCCGACGGCAAAGCCCGTGGAGATGGTGAAAGACGCCATCCTTGATGTCTCCAAACGCGGTGAGATTGTGTTGGACCCCTTCCTGGGATCCGGCTCCACTCTCATTGCGGCAGAGCGATGCGGACGCATCGCCTATGGGCTCGAGATTGATCCAGCTTATGTGGATGTGATCCTACGCCGCTGGCGTGATGAGACTGGGCAGCAGCCGCTTCGCGCGACTGACAAGGCCACGCTCTATTCGCTCGAACAGTCGAATGACGCGGAGGTGGCCCAATGAGTAAGGATCGCGACGATTACGAGATCGGCTACGGTAAGCCCCCCAAATCCACCCGTTTCAAGAAAGGGCAATCCGGCAATGCGAAGGGGCGCCCCAAGGGAAGCCGGAACTTCGCCACTGACCTCGATGAGGTTCTGAAGGCGAAGATGACGGTGAATGAGAACGGGAAGCCCAGAAAGGTCTCGGCACAGCAGGCGGCTCTAATGCGCCTGCGTGAGAAAGCCCTGAATGGAGAGATCCGTGCTCTGGATCGGTTGCTGTCGATGGCGGACGAACGATCTGCGGATAAAGAGGCGCAAAACAAGGAGCGCCACCTGTCTAGCGATGAAGTGGATATTCTGGAGCGCTTTGTGAATGTGCACGCCGTTGCCTCAAGCGCGGAGGGTCAGAGCGATGGCGAATGATCTGGACCTCATCCGTGTGTTCAATGCGCTGATGCGCGATGACCTCTCGAGCTTTATTCAACGTGTCTTTGCTACAGTGGATCCGGGCAGCACCTACCATCACAATTGGCATATCGACGCGATTGCGCATCAGCTTGAGCGGGTGGAGCGGGGAGAGATCACCCGGCTCATCATCACGATGCCGCCCAGATCCCTGAAGTCGATTGCGGCCTCGGTGGCGTTCCCAGCCTGGCTCTTGGGGCGAGATCCGCAAAAACGGATCCTTGCGGTGTCCTATGCGGAAGGTCTGTCCGACAAGCTAGCACTGGATTGTCTTAAGGTACTGGACGCGCCCTGGTACAAGTCCTGCTTTCCGGCGACACGGATTGCCCGCAGTCGAACTGCGCGCAGCGACTTTGAGACCTCGCGAGGGGGTGGTCGCTTCTCGACCTCGGTCGGGGGGACGATCACCGGGCGCGGTGGGGATATCATTCTGATCGACGATCCCCACAAGCCTGAGGATATGGGGTCGGAGGCAAAGCGCACGACGGTTCTGGACTGGTATCGCTCGACGCTGTTGAGCCGATTGAATGATCCAAAGAACGGGCCGATCGTTTTGATCCAGCAACGTGTTCATGAGGCAGATCTGGCGGGAATGCTGCTGGAACAGGGCGGATGGGAGCATCTCGATCTGCAGGCGATCGCGGAGGACCCTGTTGAGATCGCTCTGACCCAAGGGCGCTGCATTCAACGTGAGCTGGGGGATCTTCTCCACGCGGAGCGGTTGCCACGTGACCTGTTGGATCGCCGTCGCGACGAGTTGGGCTCCTATGTCTTCGCGGCGCAATACCAACAACGTCCTGCGCCGCTGGGCGGCGGCTTGGTAAAGTGGGATTGGTTCAAGACCTATGACACGCCGCCCGATAGGGTGCCCGGGGATCAGATCGTGCAGAGCTGGGATACGGCCAGCAAGGCTGCTGAGGCCAATGACTACTCGGTCTGTACGACCTGGCAGGTCAGAGGTAACGACGCTTGGCTTCTGCATGTCTATCGCGCGAAGCTCGAGTTTCCGGCGCTACGACGGCGCATCGAAGAAGATGGGCGCAGAGTGCGTGCTAACCTGATCCTGATTGAAGAAGCGGGATCCGGCATTCATCTGATCCAGGATCTCAAGCAAAACACCGGTCTAAAGGTCAAAGGCATCATTCCCAAAGATGACAAAGCAACCCGTCTTTTGGCGGTGACCCCGATGATCGAAGGGGGACGTATTGCGATCCCCCAAGATGCCCCTTGGTTGGCCGACTTCCGACGCGAGCTTCTCCTGTTTCCAAATGGAAAGCACGACGATCAGGTCGACAGCCTCTCGCAGTTCCTCAACTGGCATGACAGACCGAAGCATAAATCGGGATACGTCAGGTTTAAGTTGTGAAGGAGGGGGCTGGTTGGTTAGGGCGGGAAGCGGACCTTCGCTGCAAATTGTGCCGAGGACCGCTATGCGGGACAAAGCTGCCGAAGTACGATTTGTCTCGATTGTCGGCTCTCCGACCCAAAGCCGCCTCTCGAAATCGCCAAACATTTTGTGTTTCAGCATACTCAGCCGCGACCGGAGACACCCGCTTGGTATTGGTGAAGGTCCGAGATAAGAGATTGGCCGGAAGGGACGCCCATCCGGTCGCAGAACTCCGCCCAGACCGTTGCGTAGGGCAAATCCTTGATCTCTTCGGTGACAACCAGACGAGACGTGTAGTCGAGGTTGTTTTCCGCTGACTTCAGCCTATCCCAAGGGGCCAGCAACGCGCGCAATAGTGCCTTTTGCATGTTACGAGTCCCGATTACCCAGGCCGCTGTCCGGCTGATTGTGGCATCGAAGAAATCAAGCCCGATATGAGTGCGATCAAGCAGGCCAGCGCTCACCAATTCTTGCGCCATCTGCAAGATCGCGTCGTCCAGAAGGATCACATGATCGCTGTCCCATCGCATGGGGCGGCTGACGTGGAGCAGGATTTCATCGACGGACAAGGCTACCGAGCTTAGTTTGTCGGCGACGTTCTCGGTCGGGTGGAAATGCCCCATGTCGAGGCACAGCAAGGTGCCTTTGCGGGTCGCGTAACCCATGTAGAATTCGTGGCTGCCGACAGTGCAGGCTTCCACGCCGATCCCGAATAACTTGCTTTCGACTGCATCAAGCATCTGCGCCTTGTCGTGTTTCGTGGCCATCATGGTGTCGAGCGAGTTTTCCAAACGCTGGCGTGGTTCCATGCGATCAACGGGCGTGTCCTTATAGCCATCGGGAACCCAAATATTATTCACGACAGGTGAGCCTAGAGCCGCGCCCATCTGGGCGGCGATATCGCGTGACCGTTTGCCGTGTTCAATCCAGAACTCACGGATACCCTGATCGGGGTGGCTGAGCGTCAGGTTGTCGTCCGCCTTTTCGTGGGCAAAGAAGGTCGGGTTGAAATCGAGGCCAAGACCTTGGTCCGTCGCCCAATCGACCCAGGGTGCGAAGTGGCTGTATTCAATCTCGTCCCTGTCAGGATTCTGGTCGGTATCAAGGTAACATGCATGCAGGTTGAGCCGGTGCTTGCCGGGAATCATCGAGTAGGAAAACTCAAGATCGGCGCGCAGCTCATCTGGCGTGCGCGCACGACCCGGATGGTTGCCCGTGGCCTGAATGCCGCCGCCAGAGTTGCCGGTTTTGGCCTCGAAACCCACCACGTCATCCCCTTGCCAGCAATGCATGGAAATCGGGATCTCCGCCAGTTTGCTCAAGGCTGTTTCAGTATCGACGCCCCAATCGGCGAAGGCGGCTTTCGCGCTGTCATAGCTCATGTCGTGTCCTCCCCTGGACGCCTTAACGCGTGAACGCTTCTTTGTTGCCGGCATCGACGTTGATGATGTTGCCCGTGGATTTGGCCGACAGATCGGACGCAAGGAAATAGGCGGCTTCGGCGATGTCTTCGGGCAGCACAGAGCGCTTCAGCATGGAGCGATCGCGATACATCTCTTCCAGCCCGTCTTTGTCGGTTCCGTAGGTGCCCGCACGCTGGTCGAGCCATTCACCCTGCCAGATCTTGGAGCCTTTCAGCACGGCATCAGGGTTCACCACGTTCACCCGAACGCCCATCGGGGCACCTTCGAGGGCAAGACAACGTGCGAGGTGCAATTCTGAGGCCTTTGCAGTGCAATAAGCAGACGCATTCGGCGAAGCGGCGAGGCCATTTTTGGAGGCCACAAACACCACAGCGCCGCCCATGTCCTGAACCTTGAACAGCTTGAACGCTTCGCGGCTGACAAGGAAGTAGCCTGTAGAGAGGATCGACATGTTCTTGTTCCACAGATCAAGGGTTGTGTCCTCGATCGGGGCTGAGCTGGCGATGCCAGCATTGGACACAAGGATATCGACACCACCGAACTCGGCCGCTATCTCGTCGAAGGCGGAGGCCACGGCGGCCTCATCGGTGACATTCATGTTGACCGTGCGCACGACATCTGAGGAGTACTTCGCGCTGAGGCCTTCTAACGTCTCAGCAAGTGCAGCATCGTCGATATCTGCAAGCATCACACAGGAGCCCTCGCGCAGGTATCTGTCTGCGGTCGCGGCACCGATCCCGCCTGCGCCGCCTGTGACCAAAGCCACGCGGCCGGCCATAGATTTCGGCGCGGGCATCCGCTGCAGTTTGGCCTCTTCAAGAAGCCAGTATTCGATGTCGAACGCTTCTTGTTCCGGCAGGCCTTGATACTCCGACACCGCATCGGCGCCGCGCATCACGTTGATGGCGTTGACATAGAACTCACCCGAAATACGTGCCGTTGCCTTATCCTTGGCAAAGGTAATCATACCGACACCGGGGATCAGGTAGACGACCGCGTTGGGGTCGCGGATGGCGGGGCTGTCGTCGTGTTTGCAGCGATCATAATAGGCCTGATAGCCGACGCGATATTCAGCGATAGCCTCATCGAGGCCAGCGATAGTGGCATCTACGTCCGGCTTTGCAGGATCAAAATCGACTACCAATGGGCAGATTTTCGTGCGTAGGAAGTGATCGGGGCAGGATGTGCCCAAGGCGGCAAGCCGCTCCATGTCTTTGGCGTTGACGAACTCCAGAACAGCGTCGCTGTCTGTGAAGTGGCCCAACATATGCTGCTGGCCGGACACATATCCACGGATGGCTGGCATCAGGCGCGCGGCTGTTGCGCGGCGTGTGTCCGCATCAAGACTGGTGTGAACCGCCCCGCCGAACGCATCCTTGCCAGCGGTTTCCTTGGCAAACCAATCCATCGCCGTCTGAATGACGTCCAGCGTCAGCTCATAGCAGTCCTTCGCGTCATCCGCCCACGTGAACAGCCCGTGGCTTTCCAGAACGACGCCCTTCGCATCTGGGTTCTTCTCGCAGAAATCCGACAACCAAAGGCCCAACTCGTAGCCCGGTTTCTTCCAAGGCAACCAGCCGATGCTATCGCCAAAGATCTTTTGCGTCAGCGCCTTACTGTCCTTGGCTGCAGCGATTGCGATGATCGCGTCGGGGTGCATGTGGTCGACGTGTTTGGCTGGCACGTAAGCGTGCAACGGGGTGTCGATGGACGCCGCGCGCGGGTTAAGGTTAAACGTGCAATGCGGCAGGTAGGCCACCATCTCGTCTTCGAATTCGACCCCGCGATAAAGCCCGCGCAGCGCATTCAGCTTGTCCATATAGAGTGTCGAGAACCCGTCCATCCTGATCGACCCAACGTCCCCGCCTGAACCTTTGACCCACAGCACTTCTGTCAAGTCACCCGTCAACGGATCATCTTGCATCACTTTCGCGGACGTATTGCCGCCGCCGTAGTTCGTGATTCTTTTATCAGACCCCAAAAGATTTGACCGATAGAGCAGTTTCTCCGGCTCGCTCATCTTACTGGCTTGGGCTTCATCCCATTTATTTTCAAGGCGTTGGCTATTCTGGGAAGATGTCATGTGTGTCTCCGTGGGCGACAGGTTAAGACTAACTATTGGATTTCAACGTGACGACACAGCACAGGTAAGTCAATCACTTTCGATCAAAAGCAATCATGCTGCGCTGCAGTATGATTGCTTTTGACAAATAATGATTGACAAACTGTCGCGACTCGCTCCACGTTCAGAGCAACAAAGGGACATTCCATGCACGAAAAAGATCGCCACAGAGTCATCCTATCCGCCGTTCAAGATCGGTCTCTTGTGACCGTTATTGACCTGTGTGTATTGACTGGTGCGTCCGAAGCGACGGTTCGCCGTGACATCAACACACTGGATGAAAAGAAACAGCTTCGCCGTGTTCGCGGAGGTGCTGAGGCCTTGACCTCAACTCCTTTCGTCGGCCTTGCCGGGCGACCGTTCTCTGTCAATGAAACGCTAAACAGTGCAGAAAAGCAGGCAATTGCTGCAGCTGCTGTAGATCTTTGCGAAGACGGCGAGCCGATTATCATCAATGGCGGGACAACGACTTTCCAGATGGTACACCCGCTCGCATCACGTCGAATGCAGGTCTTCACCAATTCGTTCCCGATCGCGGAACACCTGCTGAAAAACACAAGCAACACCGTCATGGTTTCGGGAGGCATCCTTTACCGAGAACAGAATATCATCCTCTCGCCTTTCGAGAATGATGTGACTCGGAATTTCTATGCCAAACGCATGTTCATGGGCGCGCAAGGCATTGGACCATTGGGTCTGATGGAAGGCGATCCGTTGCTAATTCAGGCTGAACAAAAGCTTATCGGGCAAACCGAAGAATTGATTGTCCTAGTGGACAGCACCAAGTTTGAACAACGCTCCAGCCTTGTGCTGTGCCCACTTGAGCGGATCGACACAATCATCACCGATGACAAGATCGATGACCGCACTGCGGCCATGCTGGAATCGGCGGATGTGACACTGATCGTAGTGCCTTCTGGCACAGCGCAGAAAGAGGGGGTGGCGAACCTGCCAGCCTGACCACTACCACTCCAGGGAGGAAACCATGAGTGTACTGAAGAAACTGGCAGCATCAGCTGCAATGACCGCGGCTATGGTCGCCACGCCAGCATTTGCCGAAGATGATGTCCGCATCGCGCTGGTCGTCAAAGCACTTGGCATCGGCTTCTTTGAAGCCGCCGCCGAAGGTGCCAAAGAAGCCGCAGAAGAGCTCGGCAACGTCGAGATCATTTATACCGGCCCAACCGATACAACTGCCGAAGGCCAGATCGAAGTGATCAACGCACTTATCGCACAGCAAGTCGATGCGATTGCGATTTCTGCAAACGACACGGACGCCTTGGTTCCGGCCCTTCAGCGCGCCATGCAGCGCGGCATCACCGTTATCAGCTGGGATTCCGGCGTGGCTCCCGAAGGCCGTCAATTGCATCTCAACCCGTCGTCCAACCCGCTGATCGGTAACATGATCATCAAGCTGGCAGCTGACCATCTCCCAGATGGAGGAGACGTGGCATTGCTCTCCGCGACAACCACTTCCACCAACCAGAACATCTGGATGGAAGAGATGAACAAAGTAATGGGCAACTATCCAGGCATCGAAGTTGTGGCTACGGTTTACGGTGATGATCTTGCCGATAAATCCTACCGCGAAGCTACTGGCCTGATGCAATCCTATCCCGATCTGGACGCAATCATTGCTCCAACTTCCGTTGGCATTGTGGCAGCCGCACAGGCTGTTGTGGATGCAGGCAAAGTTGGCGAAGTGAATGTCACGGGCCTTGGCCTGCCGTCCGAGATGGCCGGTGCCATTGAATCCGGTGCTTCGAAGTCTTTCGCAATCTGGAACCCGATCGATCTGGGCTATTCTGCGACGATGCTCGCCTATGAACTGAGCCAGAACGGCGTCGAAGCCACCGCAGGTGCCGAAGTGCCAATGGGCCGCATGGGTAGCCTGACGTTGGATGAGAACAGCGAAGGGGCGATGGCGGACCCGTTCGTCTATGACGCAAGCAACATCGACCAGTTCAAGTCGATCTTCTAAAGCTTCTCCCTAGCTCGGTCCGGCGCACCACTCGCGTCGGGCCGAACTACCCCAATCCCCAATCCCCAATCCTGAGAGAGTGTTCGGATGTCGACTCGCCCCGCGCCCCCCATATCGCCTGACGTGTCCCCCATGGTCTCTATGGACATGATCACCAAGACATTTCCTGGGGTGAAAGCCCTGGATGAAGTCAAACTGGACCTTTACCCCGGTCAAGTGACCGCCCTTGTCGGTGAGAACGGCGCCGGTAAATCCACGACCGTCAAAATCCTGACAGGCATCTACCAACCGAACGGTGGTACGATCCGTATTGACGGTGATCCGATTTCCTTTGCCACCCCAAATGACGCGGCAAAAGCGGGCATCACCGCCATCCACCAAGAGACCGTTCTATTCGATGAGCTTTCCGTGGCAGAGAATATCTATATCGGCCATGCCCCCCGCACGCGGTTTGGTCTCATTGATACCGTGCAAATGCACCGCTCTGCCGCCAAGCTGCTGGCCGACATTGGCGCGCCTTTCAGTTCACACACCCAATTGCGCGACCTAGGCATTGCCAACAAACACCTCGTGGCGATTGCCCGCGCCTTGTCTGTCGACGCCCGCGTGGTCATCATGGACGAGCCGACTGCGGCCCTGTCCCATAAAGAAATCGAAGAGCTGTATGAGTTAGTCGAAGCCCTGAAATCGCAGGGCAAGGCGATCCTGTTCATCAGCCACAAGTTTGACGAGATTTTCCGCATCGCCGACCGTTATGCCGTCTTTCGCGACGGCGCGTTCGTTGGCGATGGCCGGATCGATGACATCTCCGAAGGGGAGTTGGTAACGATGATGGTCGGTCGATCCGTCGATCAAATCTTCCCACAGAGCGATCATGAGATCGGTGAGGAAGTTCTCAAAGTCGTGGGATACGAACACCCGACTGAATTTGCTGACATCAATTTTACTCTTAATCGCGGTGAAATCCTTGGGTTCTATGGTCTTGTGGGCGCTGGTCGTTCCGAGTTTATGCAAGCACTGTTTGGGATCACGAGACCATCCAAAGGCGTGTGTCGGGTCAATGGCGACATCAAGGTAATCCGCTCTCCGGCGGATGCGGTGTCTAACGGGATCGTCTATGTCCCCGAGGATCGTGGCAAACAGGGCGCGATCATTGGTCTGCCGATCTTCCAGAACATCACTTTACCATCCTTGGGTAAGACGTCCCGAAGTGGTTTTTTGAAGCTCGCCGAAGAATTCAAGCTGGCGCGCGAGTATTCGCAGCGATTGGACCTTCGCGCAGCGGCTCTCGATCAAGATGTGGGCAATCTGTCAGGCGGCAATCAGCAAAAGGTCGTCATCGCCAAATGGCTGGCGACCCAGCCTCAGGTGATTATCTTGGACGAACCCACCAAGGGGATCGACATCGGATCCAAGGCGGCCGTGCATGAATTCATGTCTGAATTGGCCGCGCAGGGCCTGTCCGTCATCATGGTCAGCTCGGAAATACCGGAGATTATCGGCATGTCAGACCGAGTGATCGTCATGCGAGACGGTCGCATTGCCGCCGAACTGGCGAAAGACGATTTGTCCCCTGAAACCCTTGTGCGCCACGCAGCGGGCATCACTACTGACGGAGCGGCAGCATGACCCGATATATACCCGTACGCGAAACGATTTTGGGCGGTGCCATCTTGGTGCTCCTCCTTTTGATCTCGTCGCGCTTTTCCGGCTTCGTTGCGCCGTCAAATCTGGCCAATGTGTTCAATGATACGGCCCCGCTGATCATCCTCGCACTTGGGCAAATGGTCGTGATCCTGACCCGCTGCATTGATCTATCTGTGGCCGCGAACCTTGCTTTAACGGGCATGGCGGTGGCAATGATCAACGTCGCTATGCCGGGCCTGCCGATCCCTGTGATCATCGCGATTGCGGTTCTGCTGGGTGCGATCATGGGTGCGATCAACGGCGTGCTGGTTTGGAAATTGGCGATCCCGCCGATCGTTGTGACCCTTGGCACCATGACCATCTTCCGCGGCATTATCTTTTTGATCTCTGACGGCAAATGGGTGAATTCCCACGAAATGTCTCCAGCCTTCACCGACTTCCCGCGCATGCTGCTCCTGGGCCTGCCTGTGTTGTCTTGGGCCGCGATCATCACGATCATCCTGTTCGGAATCATGATGGCGCGCACGCAGTTCGGGCGGTCGATTTTCGCGGTGGGTGGCAATCCACATGCTGCCGTTTACACCGGCATCGACGTTGGCAAAACCCAGTTCTGGGCCTTCGTTGTGTCTGGCGCATTGGCTGGCCTGACGGGATACCTTTGGGTGTCGCGATTTGCGGTGGCTTACGTAGATATCGCGGGCGGGTTCGAACTTGAGGTTGTCGCAGCCTGCGTCATCGGGGGTATCTCGATCGCTGGCGGCGTCGGCTCTGTCGGCGGCGCGGTGCTGGGCGCTATCTTCCTTGGCGTCGTCAAAAACGCGCTTCCGGTCGTTAATATCTCACCCTTCTGGCAGCTCGCCATCTCTGGCAGCGCGATCCTGATTGCCGTCGCCTTCAACGCCCGTGCAGGCCGCACCAAGGGCCGAATTATCCTCAAAGAGGCGGAGGCCGCACAATGACGGACGCAACCCAAACCCGCCACGTCCCTGATCGCTTGAACAGCCGTGCTGCACGTATCTTCAAAAGCTGGGAGGCCCTACTGCTTGCCGTGGCCATCGCAATCTTCGTGATCAACAGCTTCGCCTCGCCCTATTTCCTGAGCGCATGGAACCTCAGCGACGCGACATTCAATTTCACCGAAAAAGCGATGATCGCCTTCGCGATGGCGTTGCTGATCATCTCAGGTGAAATCGACCTGTCTGTTGCGTCGATCATCGCGCTGGCCAGCACGGCGATGGGTCTGGCCCTACAATACGGGGCTGGCACGCCGGAGCTTGTTATCATCGGCCTGACGGTTGGTGTGCTCTGCGGTGCCTTCAACGGGTTCTTCGTCACGGTGCTTGGTCTGCCGTCTATCGTGGTGACCATCGGCACCATGAGCCTGTTCCGCGGCATCAGTTTCATCATCCTCGGCGATGACGCCTTCCGTGGATATCCATCCAGCTTCTCGTGGTTCGGGCAGGGCTATATCTATTGGGTCTTCACAGTCGAGATGCTGCTCTTCGTGATCATTGCGATCATCTACGGCGTGCTTCTACACAAGACCAACTTTGGCCGCGCTGTCTATGCTATCGGCAACAACCCGACGGGGGCATTGTTTAGCGGTATTCGTGTACAACGCGTCAAGTTCATCCTATTCCTTTTGACGGGCCTGATGTCAGGCATCGCCGCTGTCTGTCTGACGTCCCGCCTTGGGTCAACCCGGCCCAGCATTGCAACTGGAATGGAACTGGAGGTGGTGACAATGGTTGTCCTTGGCGGCGTCAATATCCTGGGCGGGTCCGGCACCATCCCCGGTGTGGTGATAGCGGCTTTCGTGATGGGCTTGGTCACCTTTGGTCTCGGTCTGTTGAACGTGCCCGGCATCGTGATGTCGATTTTCATTGGCCTGCTTCTAATCGGGGTGATTGCCCTGCCGCGCCTCTGGGCGATGGCTGCTGCGCGGCGCAAGTCATGAGCGAGCGTTACGTCTTTCGCATGCGGCTAAACGACGGAATGGCCGAAGAATACAAACGACGTCACGACGCCATCTGGCCCGATTTGGTCGACTTGCTACACGACGCCGGCGTCAGCGACTATTCGATTCATCTGGACGAGGAGACGGGCCACCTCATTGGCGTTCTTACGCGAACGGAAAATCACGGGATGGAGGCCTTGCCAGACCATCCTGTCATGCAGAAATGGTGGACCCATATGGGGGACATCATGGAAACGAACGAGGATCACTCGCCCGTCGCCGCGCCCCTCACTCCGCTGTTTCATATGCCATGACCACGCCGCGCCACATTGCAGTCATCGACATCGGCAAGACCAACGCAAAACTCGCGCTGGTCGATTTGTCGACCCTGACAGAAATGGCCGTCGTCACGCGCCCGAACATCGTGAAATCCGCCCCTCCATATCCACATTATGATGTCGATGAGCACTGGGCGTTTCTTCTGGATGCATTGGCGACGTTCCATCGAGATCACCGTGTCGACGCGATTTCCGTGACCACCCACGGGGCCTGTATCGCGCTGCTAGACTCGAATGGCGCCCTCGCTGCACCCATCCTTGACTACGAACACACCTATCCCGCCGAGACTGTTAATGCCTACGATGCGATCAAACCCGATTTTTCAAAAACCGGATCGCCCAAACTTGCGGGCGGTCTGAACATTGGCGCACAGCTGCACTGGCTTTTTACAAGCAATCCGACCCTCAAAAGCCGCACCGCGCAAATCGTGACCTACCCGCAATACTGGGGGCACCGCCTGACAGGTGTGACCGCGACGGATGTAACATCCATCGGCTGCCATACTGACCTGTGGAACCCCTACGACGGGACGTTCTCCGATCTACCGGAGAAGCTCGGTATTCGCGACAAAATCGCGCCCGTGCGCCGCCCCAGCGACATCTTAGGGCCAATTTTGCCAGAGATAGCAAAGGCCACCGGTCTTGCGCGCGATACGCCAGTTTGCGTCGGCATCCACGACTCTAACGCCTCGCTCTATCCGCACGTTGTGTCGCGGGACGGGCCAGTCTCAGTGGTCTCAACTGGGACGTGGGTGATCGTCATGTCAATGAAAACGGGTGGTGCGGCCACACTCGACCCGGCCCGCGATACCCTCGTCAACGTCAACGCGTACAAACATGCTGTGGCCAGCGCGCGCTTTATGGGTGGACGTGAATTCGAAGTGATCCAACAGGGCCAACGGGTCGAACCAACTGAACAAGACGTGCTCGTTGTGCTGAACGGGCCTCGCATGCTATTGCCATCTGTCGAAATCGGTTCAGGCCCGTTTCAGGGGCGGCAGATGCAATGGCACGGCGGTGAACCTGCGGTCGCAACGGGCCAACGCTCGGCCGCGCTTTCGTTTTATCTAGCCTTGATGACAGGCACCTGCCTGAACCTCGTCGAAGGTGCCGGACCCACGATCGTGGAAGGGCCTTTCGCTAGAAACCCCGAATACCTCGCAATGCTGCATGCCGTCACTGCACGCCCCGTTTTCACGAACTCAGCTGTAACGGGTACGAGCATCGGCGCAGCCATGTTGCTCGGCGGTGATGAGTTTCGACCTGAGCTAGACCAATTTGAGACAGCTTTGCCTTTGGACGCGCTCAGGACTTATGCCGATCTGTGGACAGGGCAGGCCGGCGCCGAGTAGCCACGTGAGGTACGGAGTGACAGTCACAGTCGGTTGGATGATGATTTCGCCACCACAGCGAATGTCCGCTTCCCCACCGAAGCTGACATCTAGGCGCTACGCAGCATTCGACACTCTGGGCTCTCTGCAGACCTTAGCTGCGCGTCGCGCGAAAGGCCGTAGCGCGGGACAATCCCGACTTTTGCTCGCGCCGCTATTGCTTACGCAGAAAATGCTCGCATCCGCAGCGACGAAATTTCGGCGTTGCAGCGGATTTCCCGTTTGCGGACATTCCAAAGGGTAGAAATCGGCAAAATTTAGACCACCCTTTCGGGGCGCGCTGATTGGACGATCGAGACGCGGACTTTGCTGTCGTTGCCATTCCGGGCGTTTGCTGACGCAGCATCTGTTCGCATCTCAGTATATCTATTGCATCTATATGGTGTATGTCGCCGAACCGGCCCTTCGCGAGCTTCGATCAGGGCCAACTTGAAACCATACATTCGCCGTAACAAGTACGGACCATCGAGGAGCGTGGTTTTTCGGCCGCTTCTGCAGATTTGCGAAGGTCTTAGAATGAACAATTAGTTCGAAGCCAGCACCGACGGTTTCCTTCGCATGGCGATGGAAGACCGTTTCGCTTGGCTGTGCTCGACACCGATACGGCCTTGTCGCAGTAGAGGTCGGTATGGAAACTGCGATTCGCCGTACGGGTTACCTGCAAAGCTACTGAATGAAATGGCAGAGACTTCCGTTGTGAAGGATGTACGACACCCTACGTTCCTTTTATAAAGTATCATTCCAGTCTCATGTGCTTGGACAGAAATTTCGCAATCCTCGAGATTGATTGCCTCGCTTCCGGTATGCGGTCATCCCACTCGAAGACGTGCCACATACCTTCCCAAACATGCAGGTCTACGACCACGCCGCTGTCAATCAACGCGTTGGCCAGTTTGACAGACTGACTCAGCAGCAAGTCACGTGTCCCTGTGGTTATCTGGCAAGGCGGGAAATGGGCATCAAACGTGCCGAAGAGTGGGGAAATGAGTGGGTTTTTGACATCGTTGTCACCCGCATAATGTGGCGCAGACATTTCAAGATCGCTCAACCGAAGCGTTGGATCCCGTCCGTCATTGGATGCCAGGCTCTCACCCGAATTGCTTAGATCGCACCACGGCGACAACAAGGCCAGCGCGCAGGGAAGTGGTAGGCCTTCAACTCTTGCTCGCAACATCAAGGAAAGCGCAAAATTCCCACCAGCAGACCCTCCGACCAAAGCAAAGGATTTGTCGGCCAACGCCCGATAGACAGCAAACCCATCATCAATGGCGGCAGGCCAAGGGTGTTCGGGTGCAAGGCGATAGTCAGGTATGATGAACCTTGCGCCTGTCAGCGCACACAGCGGTGCTGCGACGGCCAAATCCTCAAAAGGGCTGCCTTTGACGAAAGCACCACCGAACCCATACAGAACCGGACAACCGGTCAACAGTTCGGGAGGTTCCACCACCAAACAGGTCACGCCTGCAATGTCCGCGACATGCGTACGAACGCGGCTGCTTTGAAGCAACCGTTCGACTATGGGCGTCATATATTCCCTTATCTGCTGTCGCAGAACAGGAAGGTTTGCAGCGGATCGGTCGGTTCCCGAAAACGTGCTCTCTTTGAGAAACTGAAGAGCTTCGGCGCTGACACCGTATTGTGATTCCATTGTTGTCTCCAAGCTTGGCCGCCTGAGGCCAAAGCCTTAATCCCCAACGACTCTGCGCAAGCTTCTGCAAACCTGAATCGCAAGTCACTTTGAATAGAGGCGTATTAACGTCTGTATTGTTCGATTTTTTCCCAGTCAATTTCAAGACCGAGTCCATGACCCTCTGGTGGGCAAAGATATCCGTCATCATCAAACGGAATATTCTCTTTCGTCACTTGCCAGCGAAGCGGGGAGTTCGAGGTCGAAAACTCTGCAAGTTCCAGTGTATCTCTGCTGGCCAGTACATGCAGGTTTGCCCCCAAGGTCAAATTCGAATTCCAACCATGAGGAGCAATGCGCGAGCAACCAAACTTCGCTGCCATCTCGTCCAGTTTTACCAACCCAGATAGTCCACCCACGTGAGACAGATCCGGCTGAGCAATATCCACGATTCCGGTCTCAAAATAGGGCCGCCATTCAAGTGGCACTGTCAGTCCAAGGTCGCCGACACCCACTGGCAGGCCACAGCCTTTCAGCAGTGCATGTCCGTCTATATCATCAAGAGGCAAAGGCGCTTCCAGCCAATGAATGTTACATTCACGCAAAACGGGCAGCATACGATGGACGTCCTCGACAGTATCAAAAGCCGAGATTGCATCCACCATCAACGGATGATCCGGTCCCAGATGCTCTCGAACTGTCCTGATCAATGTTTCAGCAAGATCCGGATCCGTATGCCAGAAGCGATCAGCTGCAATCTTAACTCCGCGTGGGTTGTAGGTGTCTAACGCTTTGTCGATCTTGCGACGCGCATCATCAGGACATCGCCCCAAAGGATAAATGGTGACATACCCAGGGATGCGATTATGTTTCGGACCGCCCAGCATCTGAGTAACTGACTGCCCCAGAGCCTTTCCTTTCAAATCCCAAAGGGCGATATCGATCCCGGAAATTGCGTGCATGACAACCCCCCTCCGACCGATGAGGCTGGTCTGCTCGATCATGTCATGCCAACGGTCACTTAACTCAAGGGGATCCGTCCCGATCAGTATTTCGCGCAAGCCGCATTGTTTGGAGGAACGAAACGGTGCTGAAATGATGGCGTTCGCGATAGAGGGTATGGTGTCAATTTCAGCGATTCCCATCAGGCCAGAATCAGTGTTGACCCGTATCAAGCAGATGCTAAATGCAGTGTCGTGACCTCGGTCGCTCTCAGGACACGGAGCGTAGAGCTCAATGACACCAATATCGGTAATTTTCATATTGACGATCTCGTACTCATAGCTGCAAATTCGGGGCCGCGCAGTGAGCGGTCCCGATCATTTACCTAGTCTTACTCTGCCGGGGATTCGGAAACCGAAGTTTCAATGCCGTTAGCTTCGCGCTTGCTATCCCGGTAAACTGCTTTCAGGATCGCGATCCCCATGAGCACCATTATGAAGCTGAATGGAAGCGCACCGATAACCATCGCAAAGCGGATTGCATTTAGGCCTCCCGCCAAGATAAGGCCGCCCACAACAAAAGCAAATGCACCACCCCAGAAAAGGATATGTGGCTTCGCTTTTGGACTTTCGTCGCCAGCTGCGTTGATTGTGTTGATGATAAGAACAGCCGAGTCTGCCGTCGTCACAAGATAAGTCATCAACAAAATGACTACGATTAGCGACATGACCCAAGCGAGATTGTCGCTTAGCAAGACAGAGAGGGTTGCAAACAACTGGTCAGCTTGGCCCGCCTCCAGAATGCTACCAGCGGCTCGACCGGTCAATTCAAGATCAATCGCCGTCCCGCCAACAATAGCAAACCAGATAAAGCACATTGTACCTGGAACGATCATCGCGCCAATGACGTATTCGCGCACGGTCCGACCACGTGAAACGCGAGCGAGGAACACACCGACTGCGGGCGCAAATGCGATCCACCAGGCCCAATAGAATATGGTCCAACCGCCTTGCCATCCAGCAAGTGCAGCGCCAACTTCTGTACCATCGTCGGTCCAAACGGTAAACATGCTCGATGGCAGCGACACAAGAGGCAGTGTCAGAAGAACTTAGGTTGAAGCGGGCAGGGCGCTGACATAGCGTCCCGCCATGACAAAACGCGACCCCTTCAAGTATTTCAAAACCAGCCCAGAGATCATCAAGTTGGCAGTGATGATGTATGTGCGGTTTCCACTGTCGCTTCGGAATGTTGAAGATCTTTTGCACGAACGCGGGATAGAAATCAGCCACGAAACCGTTCGATTTTGGTGGAACAGATTCGGCCCATTGTTTGCCGCTGAGATCCGGAGAAACAGGGTAAGTCGGCTGCGTTCATATTCAAACTGGCAGTGGCACCTGGACGAGGTCTTCGTGAAGATCAACGGGGAACGACATTACTTATGGCGAGCTGTGGATCACGAAGGTGAAGTCTTGGAAAGCTATGTTACCAAACGTCGGAACAAGCGTGCTGCCCTTAAATTCTTGAAGAAAGCAATGAAGCGATACGGCCAACCCGAGCTTGTCGTCACAGACCGATTGAGGTCCTACGCGGCCGCGATGCGAGAAATCGGAAACGGGGACAAACAAGCTACCGGCCGTTACTTGAACAACCGGATCGAGAATTCTCATCTTCCTTTCCGACGACGAGAACGAGCCATGTCCCGCTTCCGCCGAATGCGAAGTTTGCAGAAATTCGTTGCCGTCCACGCCTCAGTTTATAACCATTTCAACCAGGATCGTAGTCTTTCGAACAGAGATCAATTCAAGCTCAATCGCACCGCTGCTCTGACCGAGTGGCGCAGTCTCTGCGCGGCATGAGGGACAGCTATGCTGGCCTAGTAGAGACTGGTTGGAATTTGTCTGACAGCACACCAAGTACACCTGTTTCTCGTCCCGCAGAAATGCCGGTCGTCCGAGCCAAAACATCAATACCTTGCATGTTCCAGAAATGCAGAAGGTCGATGAAAATCCAGTTCTCGGTCAGTTTACTTCCGTCGCGCCGATAGATGTCGATCACGCGCATATCGCCGGGCGTGTTGGTGGCAGGCATCCCCATAAATCCGCCCGAGGGTGTGAGCGTCAGGTTGGGCCAGCCAAAGAATCCGCCGAAGTGCCCCTCGGCAATGCGGCAAACATGACCATTAAAAGTGCGATCCGTTAGTCCTGCGCGGAATGGGCCAGAGTGCTGCTTTGCGTACCGCTCGATGGTATAACTCGCCCCGATCCCGGCGGGTCCCCACCAGACCATATCCTCGTTCCAACTGCGCCTAAGCTCGTCAACCAAAGGCTCTTCGGCGCCGCCACGCCACGTCTTGATATCATTCACCATGTGGTCGATGGCAGCCAGCGTCTGGCGCCCTTCGTCGGGGTCCTGAGCGTCGAACATCAAACCCTCGTGTGTCATTGGTCCCGGTTGCACCAGATGGGCTGCGGTTTGTGGCGGAAAGGGCTGAAGGCCCGCCTGCATCATGAGATGAGGAATGTCGAAATACATCGCCGTCTCGGTGATCTTGTCTCCGTCGACCCGATGGAACTCGCAGTATCGTAGCATGGCGATTTTGCCCGTTGGGGGGATGCCCAGCCAGGGCTGATCAAACAGCCCCATCAGATGCCCCATCGACACCACCCAAACGCCACCGTGATCCTCAATCGTATTCCGACCTGCCATGAACACATCCATGCGGCGTTGCATATGGGTAAGGGCCGTTCTGAGCGGGGTCCAGAACTGATCTGCCACCTCGCCTCTGTCGCGCAATTCGTGGAACGGATGAAAGCCACGCCACAGGTATTCTGACGAGATAAAACGGTCCTGCACGGATATCAAATCATCAGATGAAGCGGCGTCAAGTTGGGTATAGTAGTCCCTAACCAATTGTTTAGCCGCCTGAAAATCGTTGTCTTTCATTTTCAATTTTGCCTTGCTTGAGTCGCTTTTGCATACGTTTGCAAAAATACATTGCCAAGACGCCGCACCCGAGTCTAGCATATTGCAAACGTATGCAAGCGATTCCACCCGGGGGAACATCCATGGCCGAAATTCAATTGCGCAATCTGTCCAAGCGCTGGGGAGCCTTCGTCGGAGTCGACAATTTTGACCTGACAATTGCCGATAAGGAATTCTTGGTTCTGCTGGGTCCGTCGGGTTGCGGCAAAACCACGACCATGCGGATGATCGCCGGCCTTGAAGACGCCACCGAAGGCGACATTCTTGTCGATGGCAAACGGGTGAATGACCTGGAACCCAAAGACCGCGACGTGGCGATGGTGTTCCAAAGCTATGCGCTTTACCCAAACATGAATGTCTACGACAACATCCGCTTTCCGTTGAAAGTCCGGGGCATTGATCCCAGTACCCATGACGAGAAAGTCCGACGCGCAAGCGCCATGGTGGAGTTGGATGAGTTCCTGCATCGCAAACCCGCCGAGCTGTCAGGTGGGCAGCGTCAGCGAGTGGCTTTGGCACGCGCGATTGTACGCGAACCGAATGTCTTCTTGATGGATGAACCTCTGTCAAACCTTGATGCGAAACTGCGTGTCTCGACCCGTGCGCAGATCAAGAACCTGAGCCACGAACTGGCTGTGACCACGATCTATGTGACCCATGACCAAATCGAAGCGATGACATTGGCCGACCGCGTTGTCGTGATGAAACAAGGCGTGGTCCAACAGGTCGGCAGCCCGACCGATATTTATGACGCGCCCGCAAATGCCTTTGTCGCCAGCTTCATTGGTAGCCCGGCGATGAACCTTGTGGATGGCGAGCTGAAAGATGGCGTGTTTCGTGCAAAAAACACCGAAATTACTGGCCTAAGCGGCCCTGATGGAAAGGTCACGCTTGGGTTCCGAGCCGAAGACGCGAACGTTGTAGAAAGTGACGGCGAGATCAACGCCCCCATCTACACGATGGAGCTGTTGGGCGATGCAACAATGGTGTCCGTTCGCATCAGCGGCGCCTTGGTCAGTGTAAAGGCCGACAAGCTTTTCCGCGCCGAGATCGACGACGCCGTATCCATCCAAGTTCACAAAGATCACTGCCACTTGTTCGACGCCGAAACAGGTGAGCGTATCGGGGGCTAAGCCCCCGCAACTTCCCGCATGACGGGACAATAGGGTGCAGACTTCGAAGGTGCATCCATCCAAACAGGGAGAGAGACAATATGTTTCTGAAACACGCAGCACTGGCCAGTGGTTTGGCCTTGATGGCCGGCACAGCATTGGCGGAATGTGAAATTCCCGGCAATGTCAGCATTGTTGGCAACGAATTCCCAGCCATTCATACCGTCGCCAAAGGCGCGGCTATGTGCACAGGTGGAGAGGTGAAAGCGAACCTCACAGCTGACCACCAGAAAATCAATGTCGCGGGTATGCAAGGCAATCCTGCGGAATACTCTACTGCCATCATCGCGAACTCGTCCGTGGTCGCCCTGATGAACGAAGATGTCATCCGGCCTCTGGACGATCTGGTCGCTGAATACGGTCAGGACATCCCCAAGAACCAGTTGATCACCATCGGTGGTAAGATCATGGCGGTGGCCTTTATGGCGAACGCCCAGACGCTGGCATATCGCAAGGATGTTCTTGAAGAGGTCGGTGTAGGCGTTCCAGCAACCTATGAAGACGTGCTGGCAGCCGCTGAGAAAATTCGTGCGGCAGGCATCAGTGAATACCCGGTCGGTGGCGCTTACAAGGCTGGCTGGAACCTCGCTGAAGAATTCGTGAATATGTATTCCGGATTTGGCGGTGAATTCTTCGTTCCCGGTTCGGCCGAAGTTGCGATCAACAACGAGCAAGGTGTCGCAGCACTTGAGATGATGAAGGCGCTGACCGCCTATATGAACCCCGATTTCCTGACCCATGATTCAAACGCTACTGGCGCTGAAATGGAAGCAGGCAACGTCATGCTGATGAATATGTGGGGCTCTCGCATGGGACCTCTGATGGATGACGAAGGCGCGGAAGAGCAGGTTTATTCCAACATCACCGTCGGACCCCCTCTGACAGTTGGAGGTGGAACAACCCCGGCCTCGACACTGTGGTGGGATGGCTGGACCGTTGCCAAAAACATCTCGGACGAAGATGCGGTTGCGACATTCCTGGCGATGAAGCACGGCACTAGCCCAGCGATCCTGAACGACGAAACCATGGGTCAAGCCGTTTGGATTATCGATGGGTACAAACCGGCACCGGTGAATGATGGCGTCTTCGCAGCCATCGCTGCGGGGACCAAGTCGTACCCAATGCTGCCGTATGTAGGTCTGCTGCACACAGCAATTGGCGACAACCTGTCCGACTTCCTGTTGGGCAAAGAGAGTGCTGAACAAGCTTTGGCAGACTCTGAAGCCGCGTACACAGCTGCGGCGAAAGAAAAAGGGTTCCTTAAGTAAGGAATGCGATCAGTCTGGGGCGACATTGATTGCCCCGGACGTCCCAAGCATCAACACCAAACGCCCGGGGGCAATTGGACAATGAAACATAAATCGTTCTTCTGGTTTGTTCTGCCGTCAGCCTTGGCGATGATGCTGTTTATCTTTTTTCCAATCATCTCGGTGATCGTTCAGTCGGTTCACGTCGAGCATGAACAGGTCATCAAAGTCGTCGAATCCTGTGACCTTTTTGGGTGCAAAGAATCCACGACTGTTGATCAGGAAGCCACCGCTGCTTTGAAAGAAGCAAAGCCTTTGGGTCAATTCTCGGGTTTCAAAACTTATCTAGACCGAAATCATCTGGCAACGACCGAGGTTAGCTCGACCTGGAACAGAACCAACAGTTGGCGCGAATTCGGGTCGCAGATGCTGAACCTGCCGTTCTATAAGGCGATAGGTTTCACGCTCACCTTTACCTTTGTCGTAACGCCTTTGGTGATCATTCTCGGCTTTATCGTCGCCGTCGCCGTCAATGGTGCAGCCAAACGGTTGCGCGGTGTGCTGATCTTCTTCTCGCTTTTGCCAATGATGATCACACCTTTGGTCGGTGCGCTGATTTTGTTCTGGATGGTGGACGCGCGCGGGATCGTTGGCACCACTCTGCAATATCTGGCAGGGGATCCAAGTTTGTCCGTCAAGGCATCGACGCCGATGATGTGGATCATGCTGATGGTCTATGGCGTGTGGCACGCTGTGCCCTTTGCCTTCATCGTCTATTACGCGGGTCTGCAATCTGTAAATCAGGACACACTAGAAGCCGCTCGGGTAGACGGGGCCAACCGGTGGCTACAGATCCGCCATGTGATCATCCCACATCTTCTGCCCCTCACAACCTTCATCGCGCTGATGCAGCTGATGGACAATTTCAGAGTGTTTGAGCCGATCGTCAGTTTTGCCGCCAGCGCGCATGCGACGTCGCTTAGCTGGGCGATCTACAACGACCTTGGTGGGGAAACCCGACAGCTTTCGTCTGCGGCTGCGACCTCGGTTCTGACAATTCTTGGTGTGGCCATTCTGTTGTCACCAGTCCTCGTGCGCACATGGCGCGAATTCGATCGGAAGTAGGTGAAATATGTCTAGCAAATTAAAACGCCAGCCCCCCGCCGTTACGTTGATGGTCGTTGCCGTTCTGGCGATCTGGATGATCTTAGCAGCCTTTCCGTTCCTTTGGACGCTATGGGGGTCTTTCAAGGTCGAGGGTGACTTCTTTTCCAAAGCCGATTGGTCTAACGCCATCAAGGGCACGCTAACGCAGGTCGAAACCGGAGGCCGGTTTACTGGCGACGGATATGAAGGGGCATGGGTTCAGGAAGAGTTCTGGCGCGCTGCACTGAATTCAGTGATCGTCTGCATTTTTGTGGTTTCGATTTCCCTGACGCTTGGCACACTTGGCGGATATGCCCTGGCCCGTTCAACCTATCGCTATGCATTCTGGTTCCTGCTTGCCGCCCTGATCTTTCGCGCGATGCCACCAATCACGCTGGTGTCGGGTTATCTGCCGGTATTTTTCCAGTGGAACCTTTGGGGGCACACCGCGACGACCATCGTCGTTTTGGTAGCGATCAATCAGCCCTTCACGCTTTGGATGCTGCATTCGTTCTTCAAGAACATTCCGGCCGAGCTTGACGAAAGCGCGATGGTCGATGGATGCACCCGCTTTCAGGCCTTCCGCAACGTGATCATCCCGGTGATGTGGCCAGGTGTGATCACCACGGGCCTCTTTTCGTTTTTGCTGGCCTACAACGACTTTGCAGTTACGACGATGCTGCTGTCGAAAGAAAACCAAACCATGATCCCTAAGATCAACAGCTTCCTTGGCACGACACAGACCAAGGGCAACGTGATGTTTGCGGTGTCGGCTGTTGTCTCGGTGACAGCGCCGTTGTTCGTCATGGTTCTGTTCTTCCAACGTCAGATCGTTGGTGGTCTGACCGCCGGCGCGGTTAAAGGGTGACGCTGTGGGGCGCTGTAACCCTCAATCGGTCTATGCCCACGTACGCAGCGCCAGCTTGAATGTCGCTGCGCGCCGGGCACGGAGACCGGGGCGGATTCCATTTGCATCGACGCGGGCCGGGCCAGCTGCCCGCACCGTCGACGTAAATAGAATTCCAGATTGAGAGGACAGCCCAATGAGCTACCCCGACCGAACCCCTTACCTTGAATACGCTGCCGTGCAACGCCACCCCGGCGACTTCACCCCGACAATCGAGCGTTTCTTTTCTTCCACGGCCCAAATCAACGTGGTGCACCCGTTCAACGAAACCGGCAACGGCAGCGGCTATCATGATGCGGTGATTGCACCGCTTCAGGCAGCCTTTACCGGACTGTATCGCCGCGACGATATCGTTATGGCAGGACAGTTTGAAAATGGCGACTGGATCACCGCCACCGGGTATTACTGCGGCTGTTTTGCCAATGACTGGATCGGTATTCGTGCCACAGGACGGTTGGCCTATCTGCGATACGGCGAGTTTCACCGGATGGAGAATGGTGCAGCAGTGGAAAGCTACATCTTTCTGGACCTCCCGGAATTGATGATCGCATCGGGTCAATGGCCCATCGCAACCGGCCCGGGCGACAAACGTGGGTATACCGGTCTGATCCAAGGACCGGCCACACAAGATGGTGTCATGACCGCGCTGCAGGATCCGGCAGAGAGTGCGAAAAGCTACCAGATCACCTCGGACATGTTGCTTAAGCTGGCGACCAAAGACGAAGCCTGGCGACCTTATTGGCACGAGAACATGATGTGGTATGGCCCCGGCGCATTCGGGTCATTCATTGGCATCGATGATTTCGCCTCTTTTCAGGTGCCTTTTGAAAGCCAGTTCGACGAATGGTCGGGTGGGTCGAAGAACAATGGTATGACCCGCCACTTCACCCGCATGGGTGAAGGCAACTACTCCTGCTCGGGGGGGTGGCCGTCGCTGACTGGCGTCAATGTCAAATCATTCCTTGAACAGGACCCGACCGGCGAGCGTGTCTTCATGCGTGTCTGCGACTGGTGGCGTCGCGAAGGCGATCTGCTGGTGGAAAACTGGGTCTTTGTAGATGTTCCTCACGTGCTCAAGCAGCTCGGTTTTGATCTGTTTGCTGACTTGGAGAACGCGGGATGACATCACGGGCCGACTTCATCGTTGTAGGCGCAGGCTCGGCAGGTTGCATTGCAGCTGCTGAGCTGATCCGGCGTGAAGCCGGTTCGGTGCTGTTGCTTGAGGCCGGCCCCACAGACAATTCTCCAGTGGTGAAGATGCCCTTCGGTCTGGTCTGGATGATGGGCAAGCGCCACCGGGATTGGTGCTACAAATCGACCCCACAAACGCATCTTGGCGGGCGTCAGTTGAACGTCACACGCGGACGCATGGTTGGTGGATCGGGTTCAATAAACTCGATGGTTTGGTTCCGGGGCCGCAAAGACGATTTTGACAATTGGCAGCTGCCTGGCTGGTCATGGGCTTATGTTGAACCCGCGTTTGAGTCCATTGAAGCCCGCCTTACACCCAATAGAATGCAAGGCGCGCATCCTGTGACGGAAGCCCTGCACAGCCTGTTTCCAGAACACGGAACAACGCCACCGTCGCCGGAGTACGAAAGCGCAGGTGTCTTTGCGTTCAACATGGTGAATGGGCGTCGTCGCTCGGCTGCAGACGGCTTCATAAAACCCAACCCGCCTGGTCTGACACTGGTCACCGGGCAAGAAGTGGATCGGGTTCTTTTCGATGGCGATACTGCCCGCGGCATACGTCTTGTGGATGGCACTGAACTGAACGCCAACAAGGGCGTGATACTGTCAGCGGGTTCGATTGGCTCGCCATCAATTTTGATGCGTTCAGGTGTCGGCCCTCGGGCGGATCTAGCGGCCCTCGGTATAGAAGTTCGCCACAACTCAGAAGAGGTTGGTAAAAACCTGCATGATCATCCGGCCGCCGGTCTACATTTTGCCGGACCCGGATCTGGATACGGCATCACACCTGCGCAGATGCCGGGGTGGGCTGCCGCGCCTTTCCAATACCTCATGACACGCAGGGGGCGCTTTGCCTCGCCCACAGTTGAAGGCGGCGGTTTTTTCAACGCACGCGGATTGGACGAAGCCCCAGATGTTCAAAGCCACTTCATCCCCTTCATGTTGGGGTGGGAAGGCAAACGGTACGTTTACGGCTCGGGCTATTTCGCAGATGTGTGTGTCTGTCGTCCCAAATCGCGCGGTGCGCTGAGGCTGACCAGCCGTGTTCCGAAAGCTGCACCAGAGATCGATCTGGGTGTGTTCAATGACAGCTCGGACATGGACACGCTGGTGGCGGGCCTGAAACGGCTGCGGATCCTCATGGATCAGGTCGATTTCGGCACGCGTCATGCCCCAGAAGCCTTCCCAGGTCCAACGGTCCAGTCCGACGAGGCATTGCGTGATCATATTCGTGATCGCGGTGCGACGGCCTATCACCCTGTCGGCACCCTGCGGATGGGAGAGGGCGATGCGCCAGTGACCCCCCGCTTAACAGTGCGCGGTGTTCAGGGGCTTTGGGTGGCCGACGCGTCGGTCATGCCAGCCGTTACATCCGCGAACACCAACGCCCCATCAATGATGATCGGCCATCGCGCCGGAGAATTTATAGCAGAGGATTGCGCATGAAGGGTTCTCGTCCAGAACAAGCGGTCTTAACCCGCGACACGGATATGTCGAAAACCGAAGATACTCGCCGGGTGATCGAAACCATGGTGGATGGTCTGAATGACCACCGCATCAACGATATCGGCGAGTTTTTCAGCCAAGGTTTTCGTTGGATGGGCAATCAGGGCTGCGGCACTAAAACTGGCCTAGAAGAGTTTCAGGACAACTGGCAGCGCCCCTTTCAGGCGGCGTTCTCCGACAAAACCTGCATCGACGAGGCCCGCCTTTATATGGGCGAATGGGCCGCCGCCTTTGGCCGTCAGGAAGCCACCCATTCAGGCGAATTTCTTGGCATCGCCCCCACCGGAAAACGGGTCGAAATCCGCTACATGGATTTTTGGAAAGTTGTGGACGGCAAAATCGTCGACAACTGGGTGAACGTGGACTTCGCCCATGTGGCCGCCCAGTTGGGCGTCGACCTGTTCAACGGAGAAGGTTGGGAAGCATATGACCGGGGCGAGCGCGAAACCCCACGACCGAACTAAACGAGGAAAAAGCAATGACAATAGAATACCTCAAACGTGGCAAACCCGAAGCAGATCGCGCCGAGGATGATGCGAAAACCGCCGCCGTTGTGGCCGCGACGTTGAAGGACATCGAAACCCGTGGAGACACCGCCGTACGCGAGTTGGCCAACAAGTTCGACGGGTATGATCGCGACAGCTATCGCCTGACCCAAGACGAGATCGACATCCTGATCGCCAAGGTCAGCCCCCGCGACCTTGAAGACATCAAGTTTGCACAGGCGCAGGTGGTTAACTTCGCCCAAGCCCAACGCGACAGCATGTTGGATATCGAGGTTGAGACCATGCCCGGCGTCATTCTGGGCCACAAAAACATCCCCGTGCAATCTGTCGGCTGCTACGTACCCGGCGGCAAGTTCCCAATGGTCGCCTCGGCCCATATGTCGGTCGCCACCGCCAAGGTGGCGGGCGTCCCGCGAATTATCGCCTGCACGCCACCTTTCAACGGTGAACCCAACCCAGCCGTGATTGCTGCGATGCATCTGGGCGGCGCACATGAGATTTACGTTTTGGGCGGCATTCAAGCCGTGGGCGCGATGGCCCTTGGCACTGAAAGCATCGACCCAGTTCACCTGCTGGTCGGACCCGGCAATGCCTTTGTGGCTGAAGCCAAGCGGCAGCTATTCGGTCGCGTCGGGATTGACCTGTTCGCAGGTCCAACCGAGACCATGGTGATCGCAGACGAGACCGTCGATGCCGAGATGTGCGCGACCGACCTGTTGGGCCAAGCCGAACACGGCTACAACTCCCCCGCGGTTTTGGTGACAAACTCACGCAAATTGGCCGAAGGTACGCTGAGCGAAATCGATCGCATCCTAAAAATTCTGCCCACCGCAGGCACGGCTGGCGTCAGCTGGCAAGACTACGGCGAGGTCATCCTGTGTGACACCTATGACGAGATGCTTGAGGTCGCTGACGACATTGCGTCCGAGCATGTTCAAGTGATGACCGACCGGGACGATTGGTTCCTTGAAAGCATGACTTGCTATGGCGCTCTGTTCCTTGGGCCACGCACCAATGTCTCGAACGGGGACAAGGTGATCGGCACAAACCACACGTTGCCCACCAAAAAGGCAGGGCGCTACACCGGCGGACTTTGGGTTGGCAAGTATTTGAAAACGCACAGCTATCAAAAAATCACGACAGATGAGGCTGCCGCCAAGATTGGCGCATACGGTTCGCGTCTATGCCTACTGGAAGGGTTCGTGGGTCACGCCGAGCAATGCAACCTGCGTGTACGTCGTTACGGCGGACAAAACGTACCTTACGGTGAGGCCGCCGAGTAATGAGCTTGCCCGCGCACCTCAAATCCCTGATCGCGCCCCTACGCGCAGCAATGGCGGAGTTCTCCGAGGTTGGGGTGCGCGCGGCGTTGAATAGTGTTCTGGCCGACGATGCAACGGTGCGGCTCTCGCATCCCTTGGGCGAGATGTCCGGCGCAGAGTTTTACGACCGCGCCTATGCACCGCTGCTTGAGGCGATGCCAGACCTCGAGCGACGCGACCTGATCGTCGTTGCCGGGAATGATGGGGATGGTGGCGGCTGGGTCGGCTGTATGGGGCACTATATGGGCACATTCGCAGCTCCGTTTCTCGATATCCCGCCAACTGGTCACCTGGCACATATGCGGTATCATGAGTTTTACCGCATCGAAGGGGATCGCGTCGTCGAGATGCAGGCAATCTGGGACTTGCCGGAGCTGATGATGCAAGCCGGGGCTTGGCCGATGGTGCCAAGCCTAGGGCGCGAGTTTTGTGTGCCAGCGCCGATGACGCAAGATGGACTGTCAGAGCACGACCCCAATGTCAGTCAGGCGAGTCATGATCTGGTGATCGACATGCTAACCCACCTGTCGCGCCATCCGTCTGAAGGCGGGCCAGAGATTATGCAGGCGGAGCGCTTCTGGCATCCACGCATGAACTGGTACGGTCCTGCGGGCATCGGCACCGCGCGTGGCATTGCAGGCTTTCGCAACTGGCACCAGATCCCGTTTTTGAAAGCACTACCTGATCGCAAGGGTGGCACGACCGGCACCCTGAATTCGCACTTCTTTGCCGATGGAAATTTCGTCGCCGTGACCGGCTGGCCCAACATGCAAATGTCTGTGACCGGAGACGGTTGGCTGGGCATCGCACCTGCGGACCAGAAGATCACAATGAAAAGCCTCGACTTCTGGCGCGTCGAAGGGGACCGCATCCGTGAAAACTGGGTTCTGGTCGATCTGCTGGACGTCTATGCCCAGCTGGGCGTAGATGTGTTTGCCCGACTGCGAGAGTTCAACAAAGCACGCGTTCCGGGCCGTATTCCATTCCCGATAGGAGCCGCCAGATGACCCTGCCTAAGACCCCATCCTTCCGCCTTGATGGCAAACGCGCGCTGGTGGCTGGTGCCAGTTCTGGCATCGGTCTGGCCTGTGCCACAGCTTTGGGCGAGGCTGGGGCCGAGGTCACTTTGGCCGCACGCCGGGCCGATGTACTGGCCGGTTTGGTCGATGAAATGAAGGCAGCAGGAATGACGGCACGCGCGCTCCCTCTGGACGTTGCCGATGTGGCGGGCACGCGGGAAGCGATCGCCGACAATGGCCCGTTTGATATCCTCGTGAACTCTGCGGGACTAGCGCGCCACAGCCCGGCCAGTGAAACGACCGCGGACGATTTCGACGCGGTTTCGAACCTCAACATCAAAGGTGCATATTTTCTGACGCAGGCTGTCGCCAAAGGGCTTCTGGCCGCGGGCAAGCCCGGCAGCCTTATCAACATATCTTCGCAGATGGCCCATGTCGGCGGGCTTGATCGCGCGGTTTATTGCGCCACCAAACATGCTGTTGAGGGGTTCACGAAATCCATGGCAATCGAGTGGGGAAAGGCGGGCATTCGCGTCAACACGATCTGCCCCACCTTTATCCTGACGGACCTGACCCGCTCGACATTCGAACAGCCCGACAAACGCGCGTGGATCGAAGACAAGATCAAGCTGGGCCGTGTGGGCGAGGTCGAGGACATCATGGGGGCCGTGGCCTATCTGGCCTCGGACGCATCGTCTTTGGTGACAGGTACGGCGTTGATGATTGATGGCGGGTGGACAGCAGAATGAGCACAGCCAAAGTCACATCCCAACAAGTTGCCGAGCGTGCTGGCGTCAGCCAATCCGCTGTCAGCCGGGTGTTCACTCCGGGCGCGTCGGCCTCGAAGAAGACGGTCGAGAAGGTTCGAAAAGCGGCAGCCGAACTGGGCTACCGCCCCAACGTTCTGGCGCGCGCAATGGTGTCTGGCAAAAGCCGGATCATCGGTTTGGTCGTCGCCTATCTTGAGAACCAATTCTATCCCGAAGCGCTGGAAAAACTGTCGAACGAGCTTCAGCAGCGCGGCTATCACGTGCTGATCTTTTTGGCTGAGCAAACCGCTGGGAATATTGACGATGTCGTCGAGGAAATCCTTGATTATCAAGTGGATGGAATCATTGCGGCTTCGGTCGCTATGTCCTCGGATCTATCCGATCGGTGCCGGGCGGCAGGCGTACCGATGGTGCTATTCAATCGTAGCCAAGATGACCCAAATATGTCCGCTGTGACCTCGGACAATTATGCAGGTGGGCGTAAAATCGCAGAATTTCTGCTGGCCGCCGGTCATCGTAAAATCGGGCATATCGCCGGGTGGGAAGGCGCCTCGACCCAGCGTGATCGCGAGGCTGGGTTTATCTCGGCATTAGCCGAAGCGGGTGTCGCCTTACACTCGCGCGCTCAGGGTGATTTCACTATGGAGAAGGCCGCAGAGGCCACCCGCAAAATGTTCACATCTGACCCGCCCGAAGCCGTCTTTGTCGCCAACGATCATATGGCCGTGGCTGTCATGGACACGTTGCGATTTGAATTGGGGTTCAAGGTGCCCGAAGACGTATCGGTTGTGGGTTTTGATGATGTGCCAGCCGCCGGATGGCCCGCCTATAATCTGACCACTGTCCGCCAGCCGGCCAACCGAATGGTGGCCGACACGGTCGAAATCCTGCTCGACCAGATTGAAAACAAAAGCGACGAACCGCGCCGCATCGCCATTGACGGGCCGCTGATCCTGCGCGGATCGGCCCGCATTCCAGAAGGATGGACCGCATGAAGGGTTTTGCCCCGAAATTCACCGATTTCCCAGATTACATCCTGAAGATCACCCGCGAGATCTGGGAGGATCGCGGTATCGCCACGCTCAACCACTACTACACCGAAGACATTCCGATGCGCTTTCCCGAGGGCGTCTCGATGGGCAATCAGAAGACCATGAACGGCACGCTGGCCACGTTGGCGGAGTTCCCGGATCGCGAGCTGACCGGTGAAGACGTGATCTGGTCTGGTAACGAGGAAGATGGGTTCCTGTCCTCGCACCGTCTGCTGACTATGGGCACACACACTGGCGGTGGCTTTTTCGGCCCAGCCACTGGCAAGCGGTTTGTGATCCGCGCCATTGCCGATTGCGCCGCGATCAATGATCAGATCAACGATGAATGGCTGATCCGCGACACGGCAGGTATCGTTCTGCAACTTGGAATGAAGCCGAAGAAATTCGCGCGTAATCTGATTGCGCGAGAAGGCGGGCCAGCGCATTGCGTCAAGCCATTCTGCCCCGCTGTCGATGTCGAAGGCCCCTACAAAGGGCGGGGCAATGACAATGAATGGGGCGCTCGGATGTCAGACATTCTGACCCGGATGATGAACAAAGACTTCGCGGTGATCCGCGCGGAATATGACCGGGCGGTTCAGACCGAGCATCCAGCCTCGACCACCGTGCATTCTTGGGCAGATACTGAAAAGTTGTGGATGGGTCTGCGCGCATCGTTTCCGAACGCCGAGTTCAAGATTGAGCACCAGATCGGGCGAGAAGACCCGATGTTATCGCCCCGTGCCGCCGTTCGATGGAGCCTACACGGCAAGCATGACGGCTGGGGCATGTTTGGCCAACCGACCGGCGCTGATGTCTATGTGATGGGCTTCACCCATGCTGAGTTTGGCCCCTATGGGTTGCGCCGCGAATGGACGCTGTTTGACCACGTTTCGATCTGGAAGCAGATCCTGATGCAGACGGGTGCGTGCTAAATGGCAGTACGACAATCATATCTGGATTCCAGTCAGGCGGCGCAGCGGTTTCACACCCACCGCGCCAGTCTACGCGCGCGTCGGCTGAATAACCGCCCGCCCAGCGGTTGGGTTTGAACCACTCAAACCCAAACCAAAGGAGACATGAAAATGAACAACATTGAAAACCGCATCGTTCGCTACGGCGACCTGAAACCCTGCAAAACTGCGTTTATCGACGCGCACACGCCGGGGTCGGATCAGAAAGAAAACTTCACCATCATCGGTGGTGGCGTGTCTGAAAGCCCCGACCAGCATGTGCACATCGCCGACCAAATCGGGTTCAACATTGGGGCTGCTGGGCAACCTCCGCGCTGCCGTAACTCGCTGCACGACCACAACACAGCCGAGGTGTTCTTTGTCCTCAAAGGCAAGTGGCGGTTCTTCTGGGGCCGTTGGGGTGATGCAGGTGAGGTGACGCTGGAGGAAGGCGACATTTTCAACATCCCCACCGGCATCTTCCGTGGCTTTGAAAACATCGGCACTGACTATGGAATGATCATGGCCGTTCTTGGCGGCAATGATGCTGGCGGCGGCGTGCATTGGGCTCCTCAGGTGATCGAGGATGCTGCAGACCATGGCCTTGTGCTGGGTGAAAACGGCGTTCTTTATGACAGCAAGAAGGGCGATAAGTTGCCTCACAACGTCAACCCGATGCCCCTGATGTCAGAAGAAGAACTGGCCAAGCGCGCAGAGCCGACCACAGCGGACGTCCTGCCAAATCACGTTGCCCGCTATTGGGACCTGATGGCACTGTCGGACAACCAATCTGCCAAGGTGATCGGGGCCGATGCAATTCTGCGCGACCGCCCCGGTTTCGAGGTCGATTTTCTGTCACGCAATTCCATCTCGGCCGATGTGCATACTCACGATCAGAATACAGTTCTGATGCCTGTGCGCGGACATTGGAAGGTCAGCTTAGAAGGCGCGGAGACTGCGTTGAATCCGGGTGACACATGTCTGATCAAAGCGGGCGAGGCGCATTCCATCACGCCGTCCATGACGGGCGAGGCAAGCCTTTACCGTATCCGCGCCACCGACGATCCTGCTGGCCTGACCGGCGCAGTTTAACACAAGGGAAAGGGCCCATTATGACCAAGGTAAAAACAACTCATGTGGGCTCTTTGCCACGCACGCAGGATGTGGTGGATTTCATTTTTGCCCGTGAGAATGAGAAACCATTTGATCAAGCCGAATTCGACACCTGTATGACGTCAGCGGTGTTAGAAACCGTGCGCAAGCAGGTCGAGGCAGGCATCGACATTGTGTCAGATGGTGAGACCTCCAAGATTTCTTACGCCACCTACGTGAAAGACCGCTACACCGGATTTGGTGGAGACAGTCCGCGCAACGCGCCAGCGGATCTGAAGATGTTCCCGGGATTTCTTGAGCGTTTGGCCGATGATGGCGGCACTCCTAAATATGCGCGCCCAATGTGCGTGGGTGAGGTGCGGTCCAAGGGTCAGGGCGAGCTAGAGAAGGACATCGCGAACCTCAAGGCGGCGATGGCTGACCATGGCGCAGAACGAGGTTTTATGAACGCGGCCAGCCCCGGTGTGATCTCGCTGTTCCTGCAAAATGATTACTACAAATCGCGCGAGGCCTATTTGGCCGCTTTGGCTGATGCAATGAAGGCGGAATACGAAACTATCGTGGCCGCAGGATTGGACCTCCAGCTGGATTGCCCGGATCTGGCCCTGTCACGCCACATGCTCTTCACCGACTTGTCTGATGACGAGTTCATCAAGGTCGCAAATATGCATGTGGAGGCTCTGAACCACGCTTTATCAGACGTGCCCGCCGATAAGGTCCGGGTGCACATCTGTTGGGGTAATTACGAAGGGCCGCATTGCTGTGACATCCCCATGTCGAAGATGTTCGATACGTTGATGGCCACGAAATCGCGCTATGTTCTGTTCGAAACCTCAAACCCACGCCACGGGCATGAATGGTCCACCTTCCGTGATCGCAAAGCTGACATCCCGGACGACAAGGTGCTGGTGCCCGGTGTCGTCGACACCACCACCAATTTCGTTGAACACCCTGAACTGGTCGCCCAGCGGATCGAACGTTTTGTGGATATCGTCGGCGCGGATCGCGTGATCGCCGGGTCCGATTGCGGCTTTGGTACCTTTGCGGGCTTCGGCGCGGTCGACCCTGACATTGCTTACGCCAAACTGTCAGCCCTGTCTGAAGGGGCGGCGCTGGTCAAATGACACCACTGGTCCTGCTTCCTGGAATGATGTGCGACGCGCGGTTGTTCGCACCGCAAGTCGCTGCGTTATCTGGGTGCAGGACAGTGATTTGTGCTTCTTTGGCGGAACGCTCCAGCGTCGAGGAACTAGCTTTGGACATTCTTGCCGATGCGCCCCAGTGTTTCGCTTTGGCGGGCCTGTCAATGGGCGGGATCGTCGCGATGGAAATCCTGCGTCAAGCTCCTGAGCGGGTAGAACGGATTGCGCTTCTCGACACCAACCCATTGGCAGAAACTGACGAGGTCAAAGCCCGCCGAATTCCCCAGATGATGGCCGTGAAAGTGGGGAAGCTCTCGGTGATCATGCGTGATGAAATGAAGCCGAATTACCTAAGCGAGGGGCCACGGCGTGGCGAAGTGCTTGATCTGTGTATGGACATGGCACTTGATCTCGGCCCGCACGTGTTTTTGAACCAATCCCGTGCCTTGATGGATCGGTCTGACCAGACCGAAACCTTGCGCAATGCTACCGTTCCAGCGCTTATCCTGTGCGGGCGGGAAGACACGTTATGCCCGGTCGCTCGCCACGAAATGATGGCCGGTCTGATCCCAGGCGCACGGCTGGAGATCATCGATGGTGCGGGACATTTGCCGACTTTGGAACAACCCGAAAAAACCAATGCAGCGCTTGCCCGCTGGCTGGAGGAATAATGGACGACACACTCCTAAACCTGCTCAAGCAGGTCGACACGCCGACAGTTTGCAACGCCATCGAAGTCGCGCAAGGAAAACGCGGTTTCAACGCTTTCACGCGTGGCACCATGTTGGCCTCGCATCCCGAAGCGTCCGCGATGGTCGGATACGCCCGTACCGCGAAGATTGCGGCTGTTATGCCACCAGATGAACCGCCCGAAATCATCAAGGCCCGCCGCATGGACTATTACCGCCACATGGCTGAAGGACCACGCCCCGCCATCACTGTGGTGGAAGATACCGATTTCCCACATTGCATCGGGGCCTACTGGGGCGAAATCAACACGACTGTTCACAAAGGCTTTGGCGTATCGGGGGCTCTGACAAACGGAGTAATGCGCGATCTAGGTGACCTGCCCGACGGTTTCCCAGTTGTGGCTGGTTCCATTGGCCCCAGCCATGGATTTGTACATGTCAAAGAAATCGCAACAACAGTAACCATATTCGGCCTGGAAATCGCTGATGGAGATTTGGTTCACGCCGACCGGCATGGTGCGCTTGTCATTCCACCCGAGGTGCTGCCAGATTTGGAAATGGCCATCCGCAGATTGCTCGACACCGAAAAGCTGGTACTGGATCCCGCACGCAAGGACGGGTTTGATTTCGACGCCTTCGAAGCCGCATGGGCAGCCTTTGAAGCGGCGCGAACATAGAAGTCCCCTCTTGTGTTGCAAACAACAGGGTGATTTTCGACGAAACATCTGCAATGTCGCACTTTTTTGCCTTCGGAGTACGCACCACGCCTACCTGTCTGGCACGCTCAGACAGCGTGTTTTCAGCAAACCAGACGTTTGTAGTGATCGCAGCACTAGATATGATGGGCTCGATGCCGTCATTTGCCGCGATAAGCCTGAATGACCGCATTGTGCCGGTCGCACCAGTCATAAAGACAAGATCGACGAGCCCGCGCATTTCACCGACCTGTGAATCTACAAACGGACGACTTTCAAAAGTCGTTTCAAGAAACCATCCACGATCGGATTTGTAGGCATGTTGCCTTGGTAAATTGCGCCTATCGGCCTGTGAAATTGAGGGTGATCAAAGGGAAGAAAACACAGTTGATCAAAAAGGTATGTGCGGGTGGTTTCAATCGGCATCGAGGTGATCAGGTCGGTTGCGGACACGATCTCTAGTGCGGAACGGATTGAGTCGGTTTCGCAGACGATGTGCATATGATGAACGCCTGAAGCGATCATCGCGGCCTCTGTTTGTTGCCTCAGAAGGCTTCCTCGTGAATGGGCAAGCCAGGACTGAGACATCAGGTCAGAAGGTAAGATATTGCGTTTGTGGGTCAGCGGGTGGTCCATCCGGCACATGATCGCCACGCGGTCATCAATCATGGGGATGAACTCAAGCCCATCGACGGGGTCCGCCAGACTTTGAGGACCAAAGACCACATCGATTTGACCGCGCTGCAGCATGCTGCGGAGTTCATGCACCAGCCCGGTGCGAAGCTCGACATTGCAGTTGGGGTTGTCCGCTATGAACTGGGAAAGAGTGTCCGTCAGGAAACGCCCAGCAACGATAGGTGGGGCCCCGATCCTTAGCTGACCGGCGGCACCAGCGGCGGCCAGATCGGCAAGGTTACCTGCTTGCTCTTCGGCAATGCGGATCGCCAGCCCGTTGCGCGCGAGCTTAAGCCCCAAGTCATTGGGTACCGATCTGCGCCCATCACGTTTGAAAACTGGCGCGCAAAGCCTGTCTTCCAAGGCTCGCATGTTCCGGCTGAGCGCGGGTTGCGTCAGCGCCAATCGATCCGCTGCGGCTTGAAACGAACCTGCCTCAACTATCACAGAAAGCTGGGCAAGGTGTTTGGGGTCAAGTTTCATATCAATTTGTTATCTATTGGTGGCTATGTTTGATTATATATGAAGTATTGAACCTGTTAAACTCCTTTCAAACTAGGGAGGATAAAATGTTTCACTTCAAAGCACTCGCAGGGGTGGCGATTGCAGCCGTCACGGCGATTTCTGCAACAACTGCATCGGCCGACATCTTCAAAGGCGAAACCGCGGGCGTTGGTGATCCGGTGCACACAATGTTCGTGGCATTTGCCAATCAGGCGGGCAAATCGGATGTCCAAATTCAGGTCAATGCCGGGCAAACCTTGACCAAATCGATGCTGAAAGGCGCTAAGGGCGAGATCGACTTCTTCTCGAGCGTGCCGTCACTGGTGAACCTGATGGCGGGTCAAAAGGCGATGTATGCCAATATTGACGACGCGCCAGAACTTTCAAAGAACCTTCGCGCGATCCTTGGGTTCAAAGCGGGTGCATATCACCCTGTCACACTGGCAAGTTCTGGCATCGAGGACTGGGCGGGTATCAAGGGCAAAACTGTGTTCACGGGCCCACCCGCCGGGTCGGCTTCGGCTACGTCGGAAGCCTTAATCAAGAACATCGCGGGTCTTGAGGCCGGAACGGACTATACCTCGGTGCGTCTGAGCTGGGGCGAGGGCTACACGGCCTTGGCCGATGGCAAGATCGACGTGATGGTCCGCCCGGCTGAAATCGGATCAGCACGCATCGAGCAATTCGGTCTGTCCGGCGAGTTCCGCGTTCTGTCCATCCCAGAGGCGTCGATCGAAGACGAAGCGATGCAAGCTTTGTTCGGTCGTCCCGGCCGCGGCATGATGCAGTTTGATGGCAGCGTCTATAAGGGGCAACTGACCGAAGGCACCATCACCGCTTTGGGGTTCTTCCAGTTTGTGGGCACCCATGCTGGCGTGTCGGACGACGTAGTCTATAACGCGACCAAAGCGTTCTGGGAAAATATTGAAGAAGTCCAGGCGACCGCGTTCTTCTTGAAGGGCGTCACAAAAGAAACCGCATTCACATCGGTCAACGTCCCGCTGCACCCCGGTGCGCTGCGTTACTATGACGAAGCAGGTTTTGACGTTCCGGGTAATCTGCGTCCGTAGCACCCTCGCAGCTCTATCGGGCCGTTCAGTCGCCCGATAGACTCCTTTCACGATCCGCACCATTTGGAGACTGCCATGTCTGCCCTGATGAGTTCATTCGGCGGGATCAACCGCGTATTCTCAATCGCTTCAGTTCTGGCTTGCGCCGCACTTGGGGTGATTGCCCTCTACAGCTCTGGCCTCGGGCTTTTGGACCCCAAACTGCACCGCGCAACAGGCTTTGCATTGGCGCTAATTGTTGGTGTCGCATTGTCGCAAAAAACACGCGCAGCAAAGCACAAGGACAGCCACCAGCCTCTGCAGGGTTTGCATCTGACCATCGATATTGCACTTGTAGCGGTGGGGATCTGGGCGATCTGGTCTTTTTTCTTCGTACAGACTCAGATGGAGGAAGCGCTCTATGACGTCTCGAACCGAGATGCGTGGCCAGCACTTGCTGGGCTTGCGGTCTTTTTGGAACTTTGCCGCCGAATTTGGGGCTGGGGATTGTTCACTGTCGGCTCGCTTGCGGTCATATATCTGTTCGTGGGACAGCATGCCCCTGGGCTTATGGAGCATACTGGCTTTACCCTGAAAGAAGTGGCTGAAGCACTCTGGTACAACACCAACAAAGGTGTCTTTGGATCGATCACAAACATCGTTCTGGTGACAGTGTTCATCTTCATCATTTTTGGCGTTCTGTTGGAAGGAACTGGCGCAGGCGACACCCTTCTGAAATTCGCCTTTCTGGCCACTCGACGTACTCGAGGAGGACCAGCGCACGCAGCCATCTTAGCTTCGTCCATGTTTGGCACTATGTCCGGATCGACCGTGGCCAACATTGTGGGCACAGGAACTTTCACCATTCCCATGATTAAGAAGCGTGGCTTTTCACCAACCTTCGCGGCAGGGATCGAGGCAACGGCTTCGTCGGGCGGGCAGATTATGCCGCCGATCATGGGCGCTGCTGCGCTGGTCATGGCGGACCTGACCGGTGTTGGTTATCTGAACGTGATCGTCGCGGCCCTGTTCCCGGCGTTGTTCTATTACTTCAGCCTGTTCTCGGCCGTGACGGTAGAGGCGCGCCGCCAAGGCATCGAGGTGCAGGCGTTGACCGTCGAGGACAAAATCACCCGAGTGGACATGATCAACTCGGTTCTGTTCATCGGTCCGATTGCGACCGTGATCGCGTCGCTGATAGGGGGTGTCTCGACCTCGAAAGCGGGGTTTTATGCGGTCATCGTCCTTGTGCTTCTGTCGGTCATCAATCCTGATGTGCGAAATGATCCGAAACGTCTTTGGAACAGCTTTGTCAAAGGCGCACAGTCCGGCGCGACCCTTCTGATTGCCATCGCAGCGATTGGTATTCTTGTGGGATCCTTGGACTCCACGGGTCTTGGTCTGAAGCTTGCCAATGTGATTAGCGCAGTTCGGGGGGAAAGCCTGTTCTCGGCGCTGCTGGTTGCAATGCTGGGCGCGCTGGTGCTGGGGATGGGTATGCCCACCTTGCCGGCTTACCTGATCATTATCTTGGTCATGGGCCCTGCGATCCAAGCACTGGGCGTGTCGATGCTGACCGCGCACATGTTCGTGTTCTACTATGGCGTCGCGTCATCGCTGACCCCGCCAGTGGCAATCGCGGCATATGCTGCCGCACCGATTGCAGGGGCAAACCCGTTGATGACGGCGCTGATGTCATTCCGACTGGGCATGTCGAAGTTCATCATCCCGTTCATCTTCGCCTTCTATCCAACAATCCTGATCATCGAGGAATTCAGCCTGCTGCCCTTCCTGTGGATTGTCGCACGGACCTGCTTCTGCATCTGGCTCTTTTCCTCAGCCCTATCCGGCTTTGACCGCACCAAACTGACAGTTCCGGAAATTGTGCTGAGGTTCCTCACAGCATTCACGCTACTTGCAATCAGCCCTGTGGTGCATCTGCCCGCACTGGCTATTGGCGTGGCGCTGATCCTGTTTGACATCCGCCGTAGCCGCACCACCCAACAAGAGGTCGCATCATGAGCAAGCAACCCAACTTCCTGTTCATCATCACCGATCAGCACCGCGCAGATCATCTGGGCTGCTATGGAAACCCGGTTGTGAAGACGCCAAACATCGACAGCATCGCCAAAACCGGCACTCGGTTTGACAGGTTCTATGTGGCCAATCCGATCTGCATGCCCAACCGGGCGTCGATCATGACCGGACGCATGTGTTCGGCTCATGGTGCCCGCCACAACGGCATACCGCTGTCAAAGGACCACACGACATTTGTCGAGTTACTGCGCGACGCAGGCTATCGGACGGGTCTGATTGGCAAATCGCATTTGCAGAGCTTTACGGGTCTTCCCGCGACCAACCAATTTGAACCGAAAGAAGGCAAACGAGCGCCCTCGGCACATCTTCAGGATGCGTACAAAAACAACCGCCAGGGAGAAGAATACGAGCTTGAGCTTGTGCCGGATTGGGATAGGCCTATTTCTGAGCGGCTGACGGGCGATTTCTATGGCTTCGAGCACGTCGAAATTGCCGCTGACCACGCCGATCAGGCCTCAGGAGATTATCTTCTTTGGGCGCGCGAGCAGCGTTCGGATTTTGACGATCTTGTGGGACCGGACAATGCCCTTCCCGACAATCGTATTAATGCCCCTCAAGCGTGGAGGACCGCAGTTCCGGAAGAGCTCTACTCGACATCATGGATCGCAGACCGGTCGGAAGATTGGCTTGCTGAGCGTGCTCAGGAAGATGCTCCATTCTTCCTGCAAATGTCCTTTCCTGACCCACATCACCCGTTCACGCCGCCGGGAAAATACTGGGACATGTACGACCCAGCAGAGATCGAGCTGCCAAGTTCGTTCGGGAAAGGGAACTTGCCTCCGATCAAAGCGATGCAAAGGGCGATGGAAGAGGGTACTGACCCGCGTGATAACCAGAACCCGTTTGCTGTGACCGAGGACGAGGCCCGTGCCATCATCGCGCTGACCTATGGCATGATCACCATGATCGACGATGCGATTGGCCGTGTGCTCAAGCGTCTGGAAGACCTTGGGCTGGCGGACAACACGGTGGTTATCTTCACCACCGACCACGGCGACTATATGGGCGACCACGGGCTGATGCTGAAACTGCTTTTGCACTATCAGGGCACCATTCGTGTGCCGTTCATCTGGAATGATCCGACGACGCCCGTGCCCGCGAATGCGGATCAAGGGCTGGCTTCTTCCATCGATATTGCCACGACCATCTTGTCGCGCGCAGGCATTCAGCCCTTCAACGGCATTCAGGGGCGGGATCTTTTCTTATCTGATCCTCCAGAAGCCATCATCGTTGAAGAGGACAGCCAGCGTACAATGACCGGCTTCGACAAGCCGCAGCGTGTACGTACCGTGGTTACAGACCGCTATCGGATGTCGTTGCGGGAAGGTGAAAACTGGCATGAGCTGTATGATCTTGAGAGTGATCCATATGAGCTTGCAAACCAATATGACGATCCAAACTATGAAAGCGTCAGGCATTCGGTGACTGAGGCGATGCTGAGACGGATCATAAACTTACAAGACCGATCTCCACTCCCAGCCTACAGAGCCTGACAACTGCTTGCCCAACAAGTTGCATGCGATCCCAAAAGTAGCAGCAGACGTTCCGAAATCATGCACCGAACAGCAGGCTCTGTCAGAAGAAACCAGCTTGAGGCGGGGAGGGCGCTGATCTAGCGTCCTTCCATGTCAAAACGCGACCCCTTCAAATATCTCAAAACCAGCCCGGAGATCATCAAGCTGGCAGTGATGATGTATGTGCGGTTTCCATTGTCGCTTCGGAATGTTGAAGATCTTTTGCACGAACGCGGGATGGAAATCAGCCATGAATCGGTTCGATTTTGGTGGAACAGGTTCGGCCCATTGTTTGCCGCTGAGATCCGGAGAAACAGGGTCAGCCGGCTGCGCTCGTATTCAAACTGGCAGGGGCACCTGGACGAGGTCTTCGTGAAGATCAACGGGGAGCGGTACTGTTTTTGGCGGGCCGTGGATCACGAAGGTGAAGTCTTGGAAAGCTATGTTACCAAACGTCGGAACAAGCGTGCTGCCCTTAAATTCTTGAAGAAAGCAATGAAGCGATACGGCCAACCCGAGCTTGTCGTCACAGACCGATTGAGGTCCTACGCGGCCGCGATGCGAGAAATCGGAAACGGGGACAAACAAGCTACCGGCCGTTACTTGAACAACCGGATCGAGAATTCTCATCTTCCTTTCCGACGACGAGAACGGGAGATGTCCCGCTTTAGACGAATGCGAAGTTTGCAGAAATTTGTCGCCGTTCACGTCTCCATCTTCAATCACTTCAATCATGAACGCAGCCTGTCAAACAGAGATCAATTCAAGCTCAATCGCACCGCTGCTCTTGTCGAGTGGCGCGGTCTCTGCACAGCAAAAGGGACAGCTATGCCAGCTGAGTAGAGACTGGTTCGAATTTGTCTGACAGCACAGTCCCGCGTGATCCTTATTTCGTAAGGTTGGTTTCCTGTATCGTCATTCTTGGTGCAACTCTCGCAGGATGTTCTTTTGAACCTTGCCCATCGTATTGCGCGGAAGCGCCTCCGTAATCTGGTATTCACGCGGATGTTTGAAGCGGGCAAGATTGGTCTCGACCATTGAGATAATCCTATCCGTGGACAAGGCAGGGTCTTCCAGCACAATCGACGCAATCACGCTTTCGCCGAAGTCAGGATGCGGAACGCCGTAGACTGCGCTTTCCAATACGCCGGGAACGTCGTTGATGACGTCCTCAATCTCTTTCGGATAGATGTTGTAGCCGCCTGCGATGATCAGATCTTTTTGTCGACCCACGATCGAGACGCGGCCATCCTTGGCCATCATCCCAAGGTCGCCAGTGATGAAAAATCCATCATCCCGCAACTCTTCAGCCGTCTTCTCTGGCATCTGCCAATAGCCTTGAAACACGTTGTCGCCGCGCACTTCGATGACGCCAATATCACCGGTCGCACAGGCATCGCCGGTTGCCGCATCGGTGATTTTCACTTCTGTCCCGGGCAGGGCATAGCCAACCGTTCCCGCAATCCTCTCGCCGTTATACGGATTGGATGTGATCATGTTGGTCTCGGTCATGCCGTATCGCTCCAAGATGCGATGGCCGGTGCGGTCTTCGAACGCCACATGTGTTTCTGCCAACAAAGGGGCTGAGCCCGATATGAATAGTCGCATATTCGCGACGGTGGGTTTGCCAAAGCGTTCATCAGACAGCAGGCGCGTGTAGAACGTCGGCACGCCCATCATCAAGGTTGCGGTGGGCAATGTGTCCAGAACCGCATCAAGGTCGAATTTCTCCATGAACCGAACTGACGCGCCTGACAAAAGCGCGGTGTTCATCGCAACGAAAAGACCGTGCGTGTGAAAGATCGGCAAAGCGTGCACCAACCGATCATCATCTGTGATCTGCCAAAGCTCTGTCAGAACTTCGGCATTGGACAACAGGTTCTTGTGGCTCAACATCGCGCCTTTTGAACGGCCGGTCGTACCCGATGTGTAAAGCAAGGATGCAAGATCATCTGGATCCCGCTGAACAGTTTCAAAGACCTCGGGCATTTCGTTTGCTGTGGCTGACAGGCTTCCGCCTGCACCATCAAGGGTCAGGACCTTTGCCTCGATCTTGGTGGCGATTGCATTGATCGCGGTCTCGTCTTTCGTGTCACATACGATCAGTTTGGGTTGTGCGTCCGCGACGAAATACTCCATCTCGGCTTCTGTATAGGCTGTATTCAACGGCAAATAGACCGCACCGGCCTGCACCGAACCAGCATAAAGCGCGATGGTGTCGCTGAGCTTGGGGGCCTGCACGACCACACGATCACCGGGCGCGACACCAGCCGCAACAAGAACATGGGCCATTTGCGCGGCGCGGCGCACAAAGGCGTCATAGCTTAGCTGCGTGCCGTCATCGCACTCCAGAAAAGTCGAGCTATTGCCAGCGTGCGGCGCGATCAACGTATCATAAAGCGGGTTTGTCATGTGTTTATGCCTTTGGGGATTGTCGTCAGCAGTGCATTTGAAAGCGCCGTTACGGATGGCGAAGCGGCAACAATGTTGTTCAAGACAAAGCCTTCGTGCTGAAGCTCGGTCTGTGACAAATCATAGAGGTAATTGACCATCACGCCGCTTGACTGCGCCTGCCCATTCTCTGACGAGTCTGCTTGGGCATGGAGGCCGTACACCTCAGCGCCATTGCCAAGATGGAACCGTGCCACAGGATCAACAGGAGAGCCGTCCGCGCGTTTTGCCAACAACAGATACCGCGCGGCCAAGGCTTTGCAGCCGTCATCCGTGGCCTCACCGCCAAGCATCGCGGTTGCGGCGTGTCCGATTTCATCATCCTCGACCTGCTGTTTAAGCCATGCGTTCAAACCAGGAATGGGCGAGAGGGTGACGAAAGTCTCAAGCGTTGGGGCTTCCAGTGCCAACTCAGCGACCACCTGTTTGATAAGCAGGTTGCCAAAGCTGATGTTGCGAAGGCCTTTTTGGCAGTTCGAAATTGAATAGAATACGGCGACGTTTGCCTGTTCTGCGTCGATGGGCGTTCGCCCTTCGGATAGCAGCTTGTCAACTGATCCGGGGACGCCCTTGGTCAAGGCAACCTCTACAAAAATGAGCGGCTCGTCTGGCATGGCTGGGTGAAAGAACGCAAAACAACGGCGATCAGGCGGGTAAAGCCTGCGTCGCAGATCATCCCAATCATTGATTTGGTGGACGGCTTCATAGGCGACAATCTTGTCGAGGATCCGCGCCGGGGTGTCCCAGCTGATTTGTTTCAAGACCAGAAAGCCCCGGTTGAACCAGCTTCGCAGCAAGTGGACAAAATCGAGATCAGTTCGCCTTAGCGCAGGCTGATCTTTCAAAAAGCGCAGCAAGTCGACACGCATCGACACCAAGGTCGGCGTCGCCCCTGTAGGCTGGTTTAGCCGACGCAATAATTCTTGGCGCCGTGGCTCGGAGGCTTGGCTCAATGCGCTAAAATGCTCGACGCTTGGATCCTTTGCGTATTGGTGCGCAAGTTCCGCAACATGGGCTGCGTCAATCTCAAGTTCATCATTGAGGTATTCAAAGAACGCGCGTTTTCCGTCGTCATCCAAGGCGTTGTAGCGTTCCAGCACTGTTGCAGCGAGCCGATACCCCGACACTTCACCTTCGGCAGACAAAAGCGCCTCGCAAAGGTCGACGATGCTGCGATCATCTTGCTTTCCACGCATCTGATTGGGCCGGTCGAACAGGTGCGCCAGCAGATCTCCTAGGAAACGATTGCGCTTCATCTTATGTGTCCATCTGGCTGCTCAGATACTCGCCTGTCCGGCGATAATGGTTCAGCAGCAATTTGCAGGCGTTGTCTGCATCTTTGCCAAGGGCTGCGTCCATGATCTCTTGGTGTTCGGTTTCAATGGACCGTTTCTGATAACTTTTGCCGCCCGCGGCGAGGTATCGATAGCGGATGTTCAGGTCGTAAAGCTGCGAGCAGTACCCCTCGAGCATCGGCAATCCAGATTGATCCAACAGAGCCATATGAAATGCTTTGTGGGCGGCTTCGAAGGTGACGACCTCTCCGCCTCGGGCCTTGTTCATGTGGTAGTGTTTGAGGATAAGCCGTTCTTCCCAAGCCGCATCCGCATTGGCGATAGAGGCGCGCAGCGCCATGTCTTCAAGCGTGCACCGCAGCATGAGAATTTCTTCAAAGTTGGCTTTGCTGACCGGTGCCGCGCGAAACCCGCGCTGATCAATCCGTTCGACCAGTTTGTCTGACGTCAAAAGGCTTAGCGCCTCGCGCACCGGGCTTGAGCCCAAGTCAAGCAGACGGCGCAACTGTTCGATCTTTAGCTTGAAGCCGGGCTCGATCTCGCCCGTCAGGATCATCTCACGCAGCTTAAGATATGCCCCACGCGTGGCCGAAGATTCTTTGGTCGCCGTCTCTGTCACCATATTCATCTGGCTTCTCCTACTGCTGTTCGCAAAGCCCTTTAGCTAAGCGTTGCGCCACCTGTCGAGAGGTTGGCGGAAACGCTGACTGACCCTTCGTTAATCATCCAGCGCCGCAAAACGAAGGTCCGTGCACCGCTTTTATGCATCGGGTCGTCTTCGGCAAGGGCGCGTGCAGCGTCAAGGCTGTCCGCCCGGTAGATGATCAACCCCATGCCCTGCATGTGTTCACCGGTTTCGTCCGACATAGGCCCTGCAAACGCAAGTTTCCCTTCGCGTTCCAGCTTCGCCTGATAGGCCAGATGATCAGGCAGGGATGCCTTCACATCTTCGGGTGCTTTTGCAGGCGTGCTGTGCGCCACATAAAGCTCAAGTGCCAATGCACCACGGCCCTTCGCCTCTGCCTTGTAATCCGCCCAAGTTACCATCGTGCCCTCCAAAAATATCGATATTATTTGACATCTGATAATATTGTAGGCAGAAATTAGGGGAACTGACAAGGATTGCATTCATGAAATACATGGTGGGTGAGACATCAAACGGGACTGCGGTCTTTGCCGTAATTGGCGAGAATGCCGTTAATATTACGGCGCTTGACCCTGAAATTGGCAGCGACTTGGCTGTGCTTGCTAGTCAAGGCGGCCGTGTCGAATCTCTTTCTGATCAGCTGGGCACGGCGCCGACGGTGCCTGTCGATTCGATCACACCCGCGCTGCCCATCGCAGATCCGGGCGCGATTATTTGCGTCGGTTTGAACTACACGGATCACATCAAAGAAGGCGGCTACGACATCCCGGATTACCCGGCATTGTTCATGCGCTCGAAAGCGTCGATCATGGCGGCAGGCAAGCCCTTGGTGCGCCCGACGTGCTCGGAGAAGCTCGACTATGAAGCAGAGCTGATGCTGATCGTCGGGAAGGGTGGCCGCCACATCTCGGAAGCCGACGCGCTGGATCATGTGTTTGGCTACACGGTGTTTAACGACGGGTCCGTGCGGGACTATCAACGCAAGACGCATCAATGGACGCCGGGCAAGAATTTTGACGACACTGGCGCGATTGGTCCGTTTGTTGTGACACCAGATGAAGTGCCAGAAGGCGCAGCTGGCCTGAAGATCGAAAGCCGCGTTGGCGACGAGATCCTGCAAAGCTCAAACACTGCGAACATGATTTGGGGCGTGCGCAAAATCATCTCGATCGTCTCGGAATACACCACTTTAGCACCCGGCGACCTGATCGCGCTTGGTACTCCGCCGGGCGTTGGGCACGCGAAGAAGCCCAACCCGCGTTGGTTGGTGCCAGGTGAAACGGTTGAAATCGAAATTGAAGGGATCGGCATTTGCGCCAGCCCTATCGTGGACGAGAAAGACCATGCCTCGGAGGCTGCTGAATGAACGCGCCAACCGGACAAGAGCTTGCGGTTCTACGCGCCAAAGCACAGGAAGATCACCGTGCTTTGCGCGGGCGGATTGACCGGCTGTCAGATGACGCGATTGACCTGATCCTGCGGGGGGCTCGGTCCCATTATGCATGGACGGACAAGCCGATCCCGGACGGACTGCTTGAAGAGATCTATGACATCACAATCAATGGCGCGACCAGCATGAACACGCTGCCCGCCCGGTTCGTGTTTGTGAAAACACCCGAAGGCAAAGAGCGTCTTGCGAAATCGCTGAAGCCTCTGAATGTGAAGAAGATGATGGGCGCGCCTGTCACAGCGATTATCGCCTATGACATGGATTTCTGGCATGAACTGCCGTTTCTGTTCCCGCACGAAGATCGTCGCCACCTGTTTGATGGCAAGCCCGAGTATTGCGAAGACACAGCTTATCGCAATGGCACGCTTCAGGGCGCATATTTCATGATCGCGGCGCGTGCCGTCGGGCTGGATGTTGGTGCCATGTCAGGATTCTCCAACAAAATTGTCGATGAAGAGTTCTTTGCCGGCACGACCCTGAAATCAAATTTCCTGTGCAACATTGGTTACGCTGATGAAACCGCGCTGTTTCAAAAACTGCCGCGTTTTGCGTTCGACCAAGTCTGCACATTTGCCTGAAGGGGAACCTGCAATGGCCGTTAAGATGAAAACTGTTGTGACCTATCGTGCCAAGGCAGCCTGCCCGACCCATGCGCGCACGGAAATTCCAGTACGCGACCTAAATGTCGTGATTGATGAACCATTAGAACGTGGTGGGACCAACTTGGGGCCTTCTCCTACCGAGACAGCAATGACGTCATTGATCGCCTGCACCAATGTCATCGGTCATAAATGCGCCAAAAAACTTGGTGTGGATCTTGGCACGATAAGTATTGACGCAAACTGCAAATTTGATCGGCGCGGTGTTCTCTTGGAGGAAGAGATCGACGTGCCGTTCCCCGAAATCACACTCACGGTGAACTGCGATACCCCGGCCAGTCAGGATGACCTGACAAGGGTCGGGGTGGAAACAGCAAAGTTTTGCGCAATCGCAAAACTGTTTGAAGCAGCCGGCACAGATCTGACCGTGAATTGGGTGAAGACGAACGCATAAATCAACAGGGCGAAAGCCTACATCTCTGGGAGGAAGACAATGTTGAATTGGACGAAGAAGACAATGGTGGGCGCAGCGCTTGCGACGATGGTGGCTCTACCGGCTACCGCGCAAGAAAGCGTTTCGGCAGTGGTCATCGATGGCTATCCCGACCGCGCACTTTGGGTGAAAGAGTTCTCGAATTTCTTTATCCCACAGATGGATAGCCGCCTTGAGGCCGCCGGAAACTACAAAATTAACTGGCAGGAAAACTACGGTGGATCAATCGTGAAGCCCAAGGGCGTGCTGGAAGGCGTGCAGTTGGGTCTTGGCGATATTGGCATCGTAACAACCATTTTCCATTCATCGAAGCTGCCAAGCCAAGGCATCTCGGGGTCCACACCGTTTGTGTCTTCGGATGCCCGCGCTGTTGCAAAGGCGGTAGACGAGATTGCGCGAGAATACCCCGCAATGCAGAACGAATTTGCGGCTCAGAACCAAGTCTATCTCGCGACGGGCGTCGTGTTGGATACCTATCAGGTGTTCTGCTCGCAGCCGGTCGCTTCGGTTGCAGATCTTGAAGGTCGCAAGATTGCGGGTGCGGGTCTGAACCTGCGCTATCTTGAAGGCATCAAAGACGCCGCTGGTGTTCGTGGCGGTCTGACAGACTTCTACAACATGTTGCAGACCGGCTTGGCTGATTGCGCGATGTTGTGGCCCGAGGCTGCGGTCACGTTCAAGATCGCAGAAGTTGGACCCTACATGCTGCAAGCGGACCTTGGTGCCGTGAACTCGAAAACCGTCACCGTGAATGCGGACTATTGGGCAAAGCTGCCTGACGAGGTGAAAGCCACCCTTCAGGACGTCGCGATCGAATACCGCGATCACCTTGCCGGTATCGCAATGGACCGCGCAGCTGCTGCACATGCGGCTTATACCGAAGCTGGCGGAACAATCGTTGAAGTCTCGGCTGATGACCGCGCCGCATGGGCGGGCGCGATGCCAAACATCGCAGCAGAATGGGCCGAAACGCTGAACGGAAATGGCGAGCAGGGAACTGAAATGCTGGCCGCATATCTTGGCAAGCTTGAAGCTGCTGGCTTCGTCGGCGTCCGTGACTGGACTGCAGAGTAACCAATTGGCAACCCCAGGAAGGGTCATCCGATGTTAACTTCGGCTATCGCTGGCCTCTCTAGGGTCGCCAACACATTTGCTATCGCCGCCAACGCTTTAGGCACGCTTGTCGTGCTGGCGTTGGTGGTCGTCCTCAACGTTGACGTGATTGCACGAGGCGTCTTCTCGGCCCCCATCAAGGGCACCTACGAGATGGTCCAGTTCTCGGTCGTCCTGATCGTTTTTCTACAGCTTGCTGATGTCGTTCGCGTTGATCGCTTGACCCGATCAGACGGCTTTCTCAACTTGCTGCATGATCGCCGCCCTCGGCTTACGGCAAATCTGAGACGCATCATCAATGCGCTGTCTGCGATTTTCATGGGACTGGTCGCCTATATCACCTTCCCGGAATTCCTACACATGTGGGATACGCAGGATTATTTCGGAGTGCCCGGATTGTTCACGTTACCCTGGTGGCCGGTGAAGCTGGTCATATCGGTCGGGACCGCGCTGTCCTGCCTTATCTTCGTCCTTAAAGTTATCACCGCGCAGGATCGCCCTCAGCTGATCCGCGCCCCCGAACATGACGAGCCGTCCAAATGAGCCCTATTGAGATTGGCCTCATCTCGGTCATTGCCATTGTCTTTCTGATCTACGCAGGCGTCTACATTCCGATCGCATTGGGCATGGTGTCCTTTGTGTCGATCTGGCTGATGCGGGACAACTTCACGCTCGCCTTGAACCTACTGAAAATCGCGGTCGGCGACAGCGCGATGGAATACAGCTTCGCGACGATCCCGCTCTTTACCTTTATGGGGCTCATAGTCTCCAAAGCGGGGTTGGGCAGGGACATTTACGAAGTCATGACCATGCGCTTTCGCAAGGTCAAAGGCGGTATCGGCATGGCGACTGTCGGGGCAAACGCGGTCTTCGCAGCTGTCACTGGGTCGTCGATTGCGTCGGCTTCTGTGTTCACCAAAGTGTCAGTGCCGCAGATGTTGGCCCAAGATTATAACCCGCGCTTTGCCGTTGGCGTCGTTGCTGGGTCGTCAGTTCTGGGTATGATCATTCCGCCCTCGGCAATGCTGATCATCTACTCATTTGTGTCGGAGCAGTCGGTTGGGGATATGTTCCTTGCAGGCGTTATTCCGGGCATCATGCTGGCCATCGCCTATGTCGGCGCAATTTGGTTCATGGGGCGCTACACCCCGAATTTTGTTGGCGGCCGCGTTGTCCAAGATACCGAATGGATGTCTGGGCGAGAGATCGCGTCGAAAACGCTTCCGACCCTCGGACTGATTACCATCGTTCTGGGTGGGATCTATACTGGCTGGCTGACAGCAGTTGAAGCAGGCGCGACCGGTGCTCTTGTCGCCCTGATCATTGCGGCCTTCCGCAAGTCGATGTCCGCCAGATCGTTTTGGGAGGCCTTGCTTGAAACAGGTCACATCACCGCAGCGATCCTCTTCCTTATCACCGCCGCGTCGATTTACAGCCGAATGCTGGGTCTGGCCGGCTTGCCTAACCAACTACAGGATATCCTAGCAGGAAATGCCGCGTCATTCTGGACGGTCATGTTGGTCTATGTGCTGCTGATGCTGTTCCTTGGCACTTTGCTGGATACGGCATCGATCATCCTAATCGTCGTTCCTTTGTTCCTGCCGCTTGTCGAAGCGCTTGATCTGTCGCTGATTTGGTTCGGCATCATCACAGTGGTCGGCGCGGAGATCGGACTTTTAACACCACCGCTTGGGATATCGTGTTTCGTGATCAAGTCGACGATCAACGATGACCGCATTTCGCTTAAAGACGTCTTCATGGGTGCGTTGCCCTTCGCCTTTGTCATGCTCATCGTCCTGTTCATCCTGATCGCCTTCCCGGTCCTCAGCCTCGCCTTGATTTAAGGAGCTACATCATGCGCAACGTCACCAAAGATAATATCACCGACGTCTTTATGAGCTATCTGGCCGAGGACAGCGATCCGCGCGTACGAGAGGTCATGGGCGCACTGGTCAAGCACCTGCACGAGTTCGCACGCGAAACCAACCTGACCCATGACGAGTGGCGCAAAGGCATCGAGTTCCTTCAAGGCTGCGCGGCGGTTGAGAGCGAAGAACGTCACGAGTTTGTTCTCGCTTCTGATGTGCTTGGCCTGTCGTCTCTGGTTGACATGCTGCATTCCAGCCCGGAAGCAACGTCGTCCTCTGTGCTTGGTCCATTTCATGTGTCTGGTGCTCCGCCCCTTGCGTTTGGTGGCGACATGAAGCGCCACTATGGCGGCCCCATTCTGCTGGCTGAGGGTACGATCAAAGACACCGATGGTAACCCAATCGCCGGAGCACAGCTGGATATTTGGCAGACCGCACCTAATGGCAAATACGCCAGCCAAGACGAAGAGCAGGACACCTATTCGTTCCATGGCCTTATGACCGTCGGCGATGATGGTCGCTATGCGTTCACCACCGTGAAGCCGGTTGAATACACTGTTCCCGACGATGGCCCTGTTGGCGATATTCTACACATATGCGGTCGCCATCCATGGCGTCCTTCGCATCTGCACTACATCGTGACCGCCCCCGGTTACCGATCGCTGGTCACCGAGATTTTCCCAGACGACGACCCTTATCTGGATCAAGATACCGTCTTCGGAGTCCGTGACGATCTGGTGATGACATACGTCAAAAAGCCAGCATCGGAATTCCCAGAAGGCATGGAAATCTCAGGCGCAGTTGCCGAGGACTTTTTGCATGTAGAGTTTGACGTCACTTTGATGTCTGAAGACTAGCGCGCGAAGGCTTCATGCCGTCCAACGGTCAAGCCCTTGATGCGCGCCCTGTGAATGATTGTGTATCATCCACTTTTCAGCCGTCACCTTAGTACTGGCGGCGGTGACTAGCTTTAGCATGTGCATGAAGCATCATTACGGCCGGGTCAGCAATCGGCTGCTCCCGGAGGTTCGTTGCGTTCAGCCTCAGGGTTTGTAGTGCGGGACACACCCGCCTTTTTCGCACGCACCCATTGCTTGATGTGCGTTTCTCGGAACCTGCAGCAGGTTGTCCGCAGCGACGCAGTTGGTGACGTCAGGCAGGCCCTTGAGCTCTGTCACGAAACGCTGTGACCAACCTTTACTTTGCCGTGATCGCGTGGTCCCCGTAAGAAATAATTTTACGCGCGACAAATACTAACTTTACAGAAATCAGTTTACTGGGCATCCTTGGAAGTCACAACTATCAACGTGGCAACGGAAGGGTTCGCCAATGACGGATCAAAAAATCAAGAACATGGAGGACTTTGCCGCGGTTAGCGGGATCTCCCGTCCGACGATTTCTAAGTATTTCAATGATCCGGATAGCGTGCGGAAGTCCACCCGCGAGAAAATCGAGACTGCGCTAGAGAAACACGATTATCGGCCGAACATTTATGCGGTCAATCAGAACCGACGTCAGACCAAGAACATTGGTTTGGTGGTCCCCAATTTGACCGACCCCTTTTTCGCCGGGTTTGCTCGAACAATTGAAGGGCTAGTTGTCGAGGCTGGTTTTAATCCGCTGCTTCTCAGTTCTCATGGTGGACCAGAGCAAGAGCTTGCCAACCTCGACAGCCTTCGATCCATCAAACCAGCTGCTGTTCTGATGGCACCACTTGGTCGGGCATCGCTGGTAGAGCGGGTTGCGGAGTTCACCAATGAAGTCCCAACCGTGTTGTTTGACGCCAACCTTGAAGGAATTGGAGAGGCGTTCTTTGGTTCGGACAACAATCAAAGTATCAGCTTGATTGTAGATTATCTGTGTCGATCAGGAGAACCGCCGGTGTTCTTTGAGTTGAAGGCACCAATCAACCCAAACGCATACAAAAGGCGCACCGCCTATATCGACGCGATGGAGCGGTTGGGGCATGAACCAAACCTGATCCAGGTCGATGGACAGGGGTGGAACTTTGAAGAGATCGGTTTTCGCGAGGGGGAACGGATCCTAACAAATCAACGGCTCCCCTCAAACACGATTTTGTGCTCAAACGACCGGCTCGCAATTGGTCTGCTGTCGGCTGCATTTGAAAACGGTCTAAAGGTCGGCCTGGATGCGGGGGCTTCCCTTAGAATTGCGGGGCATGATGATCACCCATTCTCGCGCTTTACGTGCCCAAGTTTGACGACAGTCTCGCAAGATTATGAGGCCATCGCCGCACGAAGTGTCGAGACGGTCTTGTCCTTGGTCGATTCTAGGGAACGTCCAAAAACGCGCGAAGAAATACTATTCGAGGGCAAGTTGGTTATGCGTGGTTCCGCATAAGGGGTTGTAAATATTAGATTTGAACCTCTAATTTTACGCGAGTAAAAAATTAGATTGACGCGAAGTAATAATGATTGGTAGCGTTAAAGCATCACATCCAATCTAGGGAGGAACCCGGATGTCTTTTAAGAATGCACTTTGCGCAGCAAGCGCAATTGCCCTTTTGGGGGGAACAGCTGCGACCGCTGACAGCCTGACAATCGCGATCGTAAACAACGGTCACATGATCAACATGCAAAAAGTCGCCGAGGCTTATACTGCGGAAACCGGGGTCGAACTCAATTGGGTTTCTCTGGAAGAAGGCGTCCTGCGCGAGCAGGTCACCTCGGACACCGCGACAGGTGGCGGTCAGTATGACATCATCAACATCGGCATGCAGGAAGCACCTATCTGGGGTGCGGCTGGATGGATCGAACCGCTGAGCTTCAGCGCCGAATACGATGTGGACGATATCCTGCCTGCCATGCGCAATGGTTTGTCGCATGAAGGCACGCTTTATGCCGCGCCGTTTTATGGTGAATCGTCGATGGTTATGTATCGCAAAGACTTGGCTGACGCAGCCGGAGTGACCATTGCCGACAACGACAGCTGGGACAACGTCAAAGCCGCTGCGGCTGCAATTCACGATCCGGATAATGGCGTTTACGGTGCCTGCCTGCGCGGCAAGCCGGGCTGGGGCGACAACATGGCGTTCATCACCACAGTTGTTAACTCTTTCGGTGGTGCTTGGTTCGATGCGGACATGAAGCCTGCTCTGGATAGCGCCGAATGGAATGCCGCCATCAACTTCTACGTCGACCTGCTTGGCAACTATGGCCCTCCGGGCTCGGAAGGCAACTCGTTCAACGAGATCCTTGCGCTTTATAACGAAGGCAAGTGTGGCATGTGGATCGACGCGACCATCGCGGCTTCGTTCCTTGAAGTTGACGGTGTTGCCTACGCTCAATCGCCGAACGCTGGCAACCCTGTTGGGGCCAACTGGCTGTGGGCATGGGCAATGGCGATCCCCGCCGGTTCGCCGAACGCTGAAGCCGCTGGTGACTTCATCGAGTGGGCAACGTCGAAAGACTATGTGAAAGCCGTTGGTAACCACCCGGACTTCGGTTGGGGTTCTGTTCCGACCGGTCAGCGTGCATCGACCTATGCGATCCCTGAGTTCCAGGCCGCAGCGGGTTTTGCAGCTGCTGAACTGGCAGCGATCGACAGCGCCGCACCTGAAGCAACCGATCTGAAGCCTTACGTCGGCGTTCAGTTCGCCGCCATCCCGGAATTCCCGGAAGTGGGTTCGGCTGTTGCTCAGGAAATGGCCGCTGCTCTGTCCGGCGCCAAGTCGGTTGAAGATGCCCTAGCAGCATCGCAAGCCGCAGCTGATGCGATCATGCGTGAAGCGGGTTACTACGAGTAACCACACAGTTAGGAGGGCCTGGTCTCGCCGGGCCCTCTCACTACTCAGCCGCTTTTGTTGAACTAACGACCCTGCGGCCCTTAAAGTTCAAACATTCGCAACCAACACGTCACAAGCTGAACGATGGCCTCGTTTTGCTGGGAGGATAGACTAATGTCTGACAGAAAGCTTCCAAGGCTTCTTCAAGCTCCAGCGGTACTTCTGCTTTTGGTTTGGATGCTTATCCCACTTGGGATGACGCTTTACTTCTCGTTCATCCGGTATGTGCTGAATAGCCTTCGCCGCCCGGAATGGACGTCGCCAAGTCTGAGCAACTGGCGTGGGTTCGGTAACTATGAATTTGTTCTGAAATCCAAAGACTTCCTGCTCGCCATTCAAAACAGCCTCTTCATCGTGTGCAGCATCCTGTTTCTAACCGTCATTCTAGGCGTGCTGATTGCGGTCCTGATCAACAAGAGCTTTCCGGGACAAGGGATCGTCCGCGTACTGCTGATTTCACCGTTCTTCGTAATGCCCGCGGTTAATGCAGTCCTTTGGATCAACATGATCCTTGATCCTGTTCTGGGTTTGCAGGGGATCGCAGTTGGCGGGATAAACGACATCTTGGATGGGCTACGACAAATGCCCGTTCTCGGCGGCTTCTTCTCGCTTTGGCCGGAATTTGAACCGATTTCGTTCCGCGCAACCCAAACATCCGCCATCGCGGTGATCATGATGGTGACCTGGCAATGGACGCCCTTTGCGGTCCTTATCTTCATGACCTCGCTTCAATCCGAGGACCAGCAACAAAAAGAAGCTGCTGTTCTGGATGGCGCAAGCACCTGGTCGCAGTTCCGGTTTCTGACACTGCCGCATCTGGGGCGCCCGATTGCCATCGTGGTTATGATCCAGGCGATTTTTCACCTGTCGCTATATGCGGAAATCGAAATCGTAAGCCGAGGCAACGGAAACAAGAACCTGCCTTACCTAATCGGCGAATTCGCCAACAACAATATCGGCGCAGCCAGTGCCACCGGCATCTTCGCCGTAATCCTCGCCAACATCGTCGCGATCTTCCTGCTGCGCATGGTTGGCAAGACCTTGATGGAATAGGAGGGCTAGATCATGGCAATCGTTGCACAATCCTCGAAGTTCAGTACCTATGGACGGCCAGTTTTGGCTTGGGCTGTTGGACTTCTGTTCTTCTTCCCCATCTTCTGGATGGTTCTGACAAGCTTCAAAACAGACGCCGACGCGGTGAAGCCTGAATTCCTGTTCTTCTTCACCCCAACGCTTGAGAACTATCTCAACATGACCGAGAACTACGACTATTGGCGCTTTGCCCGTAACTCTGTCATCTCGGCCGTTTCAGCGACAGTATTTACATTGTTCGTTGGCGTCCCCGCAGCTTACGCGATGGCGTTCAATCCAAGTCGTGCGACCAAAGACGTTCTGATGTGGATGTTGTCGACCAAGATGCTTCCTGCAGCAGCGGTATTGTATCCGATGATCTTTCTCGCCAAAAGCATCGGGTTGTATGACACGCATATCCTGGTCATCACCGTGCTGAGCCTGATCAACCTGCCGATCGCAATCTGGATGCTGTTCACCTACTTCAAGGAAATCCCGAAGGACATCATCGAAGCGGGCAAGATGGACGGCGTGAACACCTGGGGCGAGATCAAAGAGATCCTTGTTCCCCTTGCATGGGGCGGCATCGCGTCAACTGCGCTTTTGGTCTTCATCTTTTGCTGGAACGAAGCCTACTGGACGGTTCGCCTCACCACCATCGACGCGGCGACACTCTCTAAGCTCATTGAAGGCAACCGGGCCCCTGAAGGTCTGTTTTTCGGACGCCTTTCAGCAGTCTCAACCGCAGCCGTCGGACCAATCGTTGTCCTAGGATGGTTCTGCCAGAAACAACTTGTCCAAGGCTTGACCTTCGGCGCTGTGAAATAAGGAAAGATCATGGGACGTATTGTACTCGATCAAGTATCCAAAAAGTTCGGTGACGTCGAAGTCATCCCGCCGCTGGACCTGACCATCGAAGATGGAGAGTTTGCTGTTTTCGTCGGCCCGTCGGGCTGCGGTAAATCCACGCTTCTGCGCATGATTGCGGGTCTTGAGGATCTGACGTCCGGCAACGTCGAAATCGACGGCGAGGTCGTGACCGAGGTTCCGCCGTCGAAACGTGGCTTGGCCATGGTGTTCCAGTCCTACGCGCTTTATCCGCATATGACGGTGCGCAAGAATATCGGTTTCCCGCTCCGCATGGAAAAGATGCCTCAGGACGAGATCGACAAACGTGTCGAAGCCGCCGCACAGTCTTTGAACCTGAACGACTATCTGGACCGCAAACCGGGGCAGCTTTCAGGTGGTCAGCGTCAGCGGGTCGCCATTGGACGCGCGATCGTACGTGACCCCTCGGCATTCCTGTTTGACGAACCTCTGTCGAACCTTGATGCCGCATTGCGCGTCGGCATGCGTCTGGAAATCAGCGAGATGCACGAACGCATGCAGACGACCATGATCTATGTGACGCATGATCAGGTCGAAGCGATGACAATGGCCAACAAGATCGTCGTGCTTCAGGCTGGTGTGATCGAGCAGGTCGGCTCGCCGTTAGAGCTGTATCACAAACCTCAGAATGTGTTCGTGGCAGGTTTCATCGGCTCGCCGAAGATGAACATCTTCTCTGGTCCAGAGGCTGAAAAACTGGGTGCGCACACCATCGGCATCCGTCCAGAGCACACTGACGTCAGCATGACTGAAGGCACCTGGAAGGGCACCGTGGGTGTTGCGGAACACCTTGGGTCAGACACATTTATCCACGTTCACGACACCGGGCTGGCGGACATGATCACTGTGCGCATCACCGGGGATATCTCGGTAAAACACGGGGATGATATTTACCTGACCCCACAAGCCGACCAGATCCACAAATTCGACGCACAAGGACTGCGGATCGAATGAACCGTCTGGATGGCAAAACTGCACTGATAACGGGGGCCGCCCGGGGGATCGGGTTGGCCTTCGCCAAAGCCTATGCGGCCGAGGGGGCGCAGGTTGCCATTGCGGACATCAACTTTGAACGGGCGCGTGATGCCGCAGCCGAAATCGGCGACGCAGCATTTGCCGTTGAAATGGATGTCACCCGACAAGACAGCATTGATGCTGCAATTGATGAAACGGTGTCGGCCTCTGGTCAGATAGACATCCTGATCAACAACGCTGCCGTGTTCACCGCTGCACCGATCGTCGATATCACGCGTGAAGACTATGCGCGGGTCTTCGACATCAATGTTGCCGGAACCTTGTTCACCCTGCAGGCCGTTGCTCGTCACATGATCGAGCAAGGCATTAGGGGCAAGATCATCAACATGGCCAGTCAGGCTGGTCGTCGGGGTGAACCCTTAGTTGCCACCTATTGCGCTTCCAAAGCTGCCGTCATCAGTTTGACCCAATCCGCCGGTCTGAACCTCATCGCGCACGGGATTAACGTGAATGCGATCGCCCCGGGGGTCGTGGACGGTGAACACTGGGATGGTGTTGATGCCTTCTTTGCCAAATACGAGGGTAAGGCCTTGGGGCAAAAGAAAAAGGAAGTTGGCGAAGCCGTCCCATTCGGGCGCATGGCACAGGCCGAAGACCTAACCGGGATGGCGATTTTTCTCGCCTCACAAGACGCCGACTACATCGTTGCACAGACCTACAATGTCGATGGCGGAAACTGGATGAGCTGATGGTAGATCTCGCGCGGGAAACCGATCTAATGAAATTGAACAACGCTACACTTAGTCAGCTCCCCGAGTCCGTCCTGCGTCCGCGCTATGACCGCGCGCGGCTGAAACCCGGGATTGTTCACATAGGCGTTGGCAATTTTCATCGTGCCCACCAAGCATGGTATTTGCATCGCCTGATGCAACAGGGCGACGCGCTTGATTGGGCGATCATTGGCGCGGGAGTTCGTCAATATGACGCCAGCATGCGGGAAAAGCTGCTGACGCAGGACTGTCTGACAACGCTGATTGAACTGGACCCATCGTCGTCGACTGCGGAAGTAATCGGCTCAATGATTGATTACCTTCCCATTGAGGAAGGCAATGGCGCACTGATCGAACGAATGGCGCGGTCAGACATCCGTATCGTAGCGATGACCGTGACCGAGGGTGGGTACTTTATCGACCCAGCTACTAAGGGATTTGACCCGACGCACCCAGACATTGTCCACGACTATCAAAACCCAGCTACACCAAGAACCGCGTTCGGAGCGATTGTTGCAGCCCTTCGTCTGCGCCGCGAAAACGGTATTGGCCCCTTTACGTGCCTATGCTGCGACAACCTGCAGGGCAACGGGGATGTGCTGCGCCAAACTATTGTGTCTTTGGCGCGTTTGGCAGATCCAGATCTTGCAAACTGGATTGATGAAAACTGCACATTCCCAAATTCCATGGTCGACAGCATTGTACCTGCCACCGGCCCGAACGAGTTGGCGTTGGCGCATCAACTGGGGATCGATGATATGACCCCCGTGACCCATGAGAACTTCCGCCAATGGGTGATGGAGGACGACTTTTGCGCGGGACGCCCGAACTGGGAAAACGTCGGCGCGATCTTTACGGATGATGTCCACAGTTACGAAGCGATGAAGATACGAATTTTGAACGGCGGTCATCAGGTGATCGCAGTTCCAGGCGAAGTTCTCTCGGTCAAGACGATTGCAGATTGTATAGGGCACGATCTGATCAGTCGGTTCTTTACCAAAGTCGCGCTAGAAGAAATCGCCCCGCTGGTCAAACCTGTCCCGGGCATGGCCACAAATGAATATGTCGGGTTGGTTCACAAGCGGTTCTCGAACCCCAAGATCATTGACACAACCCGTCGGGTAGCTTTCGACGGCTCCTCTCGTCATCCCGGCTTTGTCATCCCTTCAATCCGTGAAGGTCTGGCGAAGGGCAGTCCAATCGAAGGGCTTGCCCTGGTCGAAGCAGCCTGGGCACGTATGTGCGAAGGTACACGTGAAGATGGCAGCAAGATTGAGCCCAATGATCCAAACTGGGACGACTTGAATGCCAAGGCATTGGACGCCCGCGAAAACCCAAACGCGTGGTTTGAGATGCGCAAAATATACGGGGATCTTGTAGACGAGCATCGGTTCACCGACAGCCTCGCGCGATGGCTCGGCTTGATTTGGGAAGACGGGTTGGAAGCGGCGATCTCGACCTACCTAGAAACCTAAGACATGGCCCATATTGAAATGCTACGCGTGCTATTGGAATATGCCCCTGTGTTCATTGAGGAAACCCTATGATCCTTTGCTGTGGAGAAGCCCTTATCGACATGATCCCTGAGCAAACAGTTCAGGGTCCGGATGGCTACGTGCCGCGATCGGGCGGTGCGATATTCAATACGGCTATTGGCTTGGGTCGTCTGGGGTGTCGCACTGGTCTGTTGAGTGGCATATCGACAGATGTGTTCGGACATCAGCTTATGGCCGATCTGAGGGCAAGCAATGTCGATACCCGTTATGTCATTCGGTCAGATCGTCCTACGACATTGGCATTCGTCAAACTGTCCGACGGTCAGGCGTCGTATACATTTTTTGACGAGAATTCCGCGGGCCGGATGATCGAAGCTCGTGATTTGCCTGCCGAAATAGGAGACGTTTCCGCCATGTTTTTCGGCGGCATCAGTCTGGCCTGCGATCCGGGCGCTGAAACTTACGTGCAATTTGCTGTAGCGCATGCGCGCAACTGTGTCGTGATGGTTGACCCCAATATACGGCCCAGTTTCATTGGAGATGAACAGAAATTTCGAGACCGCATTGATCGGATGCTCAGGTTGGCAGATATTGTGAAAGTCTCTGACGAAGACTTGAATTGGATCATTCAGAGTACGGACTCGCTTGAAGCGAAAGTCGCGCAATTACAGAAAATTGGACCTTCCGTTGTCCTTTTGACCCGCGGCAGCTCAGGTGCTCAAGCATGGTTGCCGGATGGACGATCAATCTTTGTCGCCAGTCAGAAAGTCGATGTCGTCGACACTGTCGGTGCGGGTGACACCTTCAATGCCGGCGTGCTCGCAAGCCTTTCTGAAGCAGGCCTGCTTACGAAAACTGCTATTCAAACGGTGCAAGAAAACGATGTCGCTGAGGCAATTGGTTTCGGTGCACGTGCCGCTGCAATTACTGTCAGCCGAGCGGGGGCAAACCCACCGTGGCGTGATGAGCTATATTGAAGCGGTAGAACGAGCAAATAAAACTTGTTCAACACACAATGTAAGCGAGCCATCGGCGAACACACGACTGTTCTTTCGTGGGCTCAGATTTGCTGAGACGGCTCTGTCAGAAGGAAACCTGCTTGAGACAGGTAGGGGGCTGACTTGGCGTCTTTCCCTGTCCAAACCCTTTCCCTTTCACCATTTTAAAACCAGTCCCGACATCATCCGCCTTACGGTGATGATGTATGTTCGGTTTCCAGTTTCGTTGCAAAACGTCGAGGCTTTGCTGCGCGAACGTGGGATCGATTTCAGCCACGAAACCGCGAGAATCTAGCGATGACGAAGCGCAGGCAACTGTTCGGTGTCTGAGTAACCGAATTAGGAACGCACATATCCCATTTCGACGAGAAGAAAGCGCGATGTCGCGCTTCGAAAGAGGTTCAGCTTTCTCATCCCAAACCCGACACCGCACGCAGGTCACGAGAGATACGGACCAGATTCGAAAGGCGGCAGGTTGCTGCAGTTGGTGTGGGCAATGGTAGATTGATAAGCTGCGCCGGCGCAGTCGTTGCCGCGCCAAGCACGGCCTCAAGCGGTAGGCCGACCTGTTCGACCATCACCCGGATGGCGGTCGTCAATTCCAGATCCGCCCCAGCCAATGTGCCATCCGCCAGCGTCAACTGACCGTTTTGACGATGTATGGTGCGGTCTTTCAACGTGAATTGCGTTTTGTTGGAACCTGCTACGGCCATTGCGTCGCTGACCAGAAATACCCGGCCCGGTTCGGACTTAGCAGCCCATGCAGTGCGGATGGATTGCGGGTGGACATGAACCGCATCGGCGATCAGCCCAGTGGACACCTCACCGCAAGCGAGGGCGGCACCCACAAGCCCCGGTTCGCGATTGCCAAGTTGGCTCATCGCATTGAACAGATGGGTAACGCAGCGCGCTCCGGCAGCCATATAGCTGCGGCAGGTATCATAGTCCGCATCCGTATGGCCCAGCGATACAAGTATGCCCGCCTGTGCCATAGCTGCGACCTGCGCTTCGGTTACGTTTTCAGGTGCGATGGTGACTTTCAGGCAGGGTAGGGCGGCGGCGGCGGCCAGCAACTCGGCCAAATCACCGCCCTGCATCGGCCGGATCAGCTCTGCGTCATGTGCGCCTTTGCGGGCAACTGACAGGTGCGGACCCTCAAGATGCAGCCCTGCAATTCCGGGGACGCCTTGGCCAATGGCGTCGATGGTCGCCGCAATGGTCGCGCGTGTAATTTCGGGTGTGTCGGTGATCAGGGTGGGCAACAGATGCGTTACGCCAAGCGCGCGATGGGCACGCGCGATCCGCGTGAGGGTCTCGACCGACGGATCGTCCCCCAACATGATCCCGTCCCCGCCATTCACCTGCAGATCCACATAGCCGGGGCCTAGGATGTCTCCGCCAAGGTCAATGACCTCGCCCAAGTTAGGCACATCCGCGTCGGGGCCATACGCCACGCGCTGCCAGTCTTTGAAACTGATCGCGTAACCGTCAATCAGCCGCGCCCCGTCGAAAAGCCGTCCGCCGCGAAATGTCACCGTGCCATGCATCATACCGTTTCCGTCACTTTCTTCAGGTGGCGGGGCGTGTCCGGGTTGATCCCGCGCCGGGCAGCGACAGTTTCCACCATGCCATAGAAAGACACGATCGAGGCCACAGGATCAGTGATCCAATGATCCGTGCAAACATGGGGCAGGTGGGTTGCCACCTTGGCTTTGTCCGAGGTCGTGAACGCCAGCGCACCCTTTTCGGCCAGCGCATCGGCCACGCTGGCAATGCTGTCTTCAGCGGCATCGCGGGCCGCGAAGGCAATCACCGGGAAGCCCGGCTCGACGATCGAGACAGGGCCGTGCAACACCTCGGCCGAGGAATAGCTTTCTGCATGGATCTGGCAGGTCTCTTTGAACTTCAGCGCTGCTTCATTTGAGATCGCCCAGCTGGGCCCGCGCCCAAGGGTGAAGAGTGACTGGCATTCTCCAGACCCAACGACGGCCTCTACGACCGGAGACCAATCACATTCGGTTGCTTTTTGCAGATGCCGGGGCAGGGCGTGGATTGCTGCGATCAGCTTGGCATCATTTTTTAGCTGCGCCAGAAGCCAAAGCCCCGCAACAAGCGATGTCACAAAAGTCTTTGTGGCCGCAACGCTCAGCTCGGGTCCTGCATGGATCGGCAGTGTGGCGGTGGTTGCCTGCGACAAGGGAGATGTCGCATCATTGGTTATGGCCACGGTATAGGCGCCGGTTTTGGCAAAGGCTTCGGTCAGCCGGACGATGTCAGGGCTTTGACCTGACTGTGACACGGAAATGCACAGCGAGCCCTCACCCGCAACATCCACGCCATAGATGGACTTGATAGACGGTCCGACGGATGCCATCGGCAATCCCAGCAACAGCTCGCTGGCGTACTTCAAATATGTGGCGGCATGGTCTGACGAGCCGCGTGCCACCGACAACAGGAACCGTGGATCCTGCTCGCGGATTTCAGCCGCTGTTGCCAGAACACCGTCGCGCCCTTCTGTTAAAAGCCGTTCTACGGCGTCAGGAATTTCATTGATTTCGCGTCGCATGCGCGTTGTCGTGTCTTGGGACATGTCAGGCAGCCTTCATGTTTGTCAGGTCACGTTGAAAGGCGCAGTTCAGCCACAAAGTCATAGGCGTCACCGCGATAGACGGATTTGGTCAGTTCGGCCACACGGCCGCTGTCGAGATAGGAAATGCGCTGGATACTCAGCCCTGCTGTGCCTTCGGCTACGCCCAGAAGCTCGGCATCGCCGGGCTCGAGATTGACCGCCGAGATTTTTTGCACCGCACGCACCGGGCGATTGCCGGATTGCTCAAGCACTTCGTAAAGTGATCGCGAAACGTCGATCGGGTTGGGCAGGATGTCCAGCGGAAGCGAAGCGCGTTCCAGCGCCATCGGCTGGCCGTCTGCCTCGCGCAGTCGATAAATGCGCGCGACGGAATCTCCGGTGGCAAGGCCCAGTGTCAAAACCTCTTCCGGCGACGGGATGAAGACGCCACGTTCCAGCCAGCGCGAGGTGGTTTCGAGGCCGCGCCGCTTCATGTCTTCAGTGAATGAAGTCAGGTGTGACAGCGACTGTTCGACCCGTGCAACGGGCGCTCGGACAAATGATCCTGATCCCTGACGTTGCTCGACCACGCCAAGCTTCACCAGCTCCTGAATGGCTTTGCGCACGGTGACACGGGACAACTCGGTAATCTCTGCGACCTCTCGTTCCGGGGGCAGAGAGCTGTCGGGCGGCAAAATACCTTTCTCGATCGCTTCTTCAATCCTGCGACGCAGTTGTACGTAACGCGGGCCCGAGCGGTGTCCCAACCATTCCTGAGGATCCAGAAACTCAGAGATGTTCATGTGCAATTTCCTCGCTGAACGATTGGGCCAATGACAACGCCCCACTGAGGGGTTCGCCCGCTGGGGCGACTACACAGCTTTGCATGGTGTCGGGCAAATAAGAGGCATAGTGCGGGGCGATCCCTCCGGTAAGGCAGATGGCAATGCCGGGCTTCCACCCCAAGGTTGGCAGCAGATCTGCGATACTGTTTGCAGCCTCATGCATTACCTGCAGGGCAAGTGGGTCGTCTTGTGCTGCATGGGCGGTGATCGCCGGAGCGAGCGCCCCGAAATCCGCAGGGCTGGCAGTGGATGCGAAGCGTACAATGCCTGCTGCGCCAGATAGCTTTTCCAGAAAATGCCGGGACACTGCGCTGTGTTCACAGAATCCATCCACGGCTTCCAGCGTAAGCGCCAAACCGCGTCGTCCAACCCATTGTGCCGACGCCGCGTCGCCCAGAACCGGCCCCCAGCCACCAGCAAATCTCTGGCTTCCGTTGATTTGAGCCGCCAAAAATGAACCGGTGCCGCAGTGTGCCACCACTCCGTCACGCATGCCCAATGCGCCAACCAGTGCAGAGGGGCGATCATCTTCGACGCGTATATGTGAGAAAGGGAGTGCTTCAGTGACGTTCTTGGCAACCGAAGGCCCTGCTACTCCTGCAAATCCGGCGTAGGCTGGAAAGCTGGACAGGATGTCTAAGGTGATCCCAGCGCGCGCGCTCAGCAGCTCCAGCCCGTGTATGATAACGGAAATAGCTGCGTCGAAGTTCGTCGTGACATTGGCGGAGCCGAGCTCGACCACTGTGTTGGCGCGCCCTTCGCGCAAGGCGAGGCGGCAGCGCGTGCCGCCCCCATCAATGGCGACAACCGGGCTGGATATGTGCGCGGACGAGTAAGTCATTTGATACCTTTATAATACCTATATGCGTATTGAAAGACCAAAATCGGTCCATACGCCCAATTTAGGGGTCAAATCATGCAAATTGAGGGCCCTGAAACAAAATGGTAGACAAATGGTATCTAAAAGGTATGTTAATTGGCAGTCCAAGGGGGGAATCGCGTGTCACTACGAGTCACGGAGCAATTGCATGAGAGGGCAGAGGGGCTTGATTGCCTCCCTCTGAACGAGATCGCATTGCTTCTGTCGAAGGGGCAGGGCAAGGCTGCAGTCTGTGTAGAGGATGCAGCGCGCCAGATTGCTGACGCCAGCCAGGCCATGGCGCAAAGTATTACCCAAAACGCAGTGCTGCACTACGTTGCCGCTGGATCCTCGGGCTTGATGGCCGCGGCTGATGCGATGGAGTTGGGTGGTACATTCTCGATCGGCCCCTCGCAAATTCGCATTCATATGGCGGGCGGGTTGCCAACTGGCGCTGAAATGCCTGGCGGCACAGAAGATGAAACTGACCAAATCCGCGAAAGCCTTGCTGGGGTCACGCCTTCGGATACGGTGATCGCAGTTTCGGCCAGCGGGTCGACCCCATACACGAATGAAGCGGCCCGCATGGCAAAGACCGCGGGGGCCACGGTGATCGGTATTGCCAACAATGCAGGGGCTGAACTGCTACGCCTCAGTGATCATCCCATTTTGCTGGCCACTCCGCCCGAACTGCTTTCCGGCTCAACGCGGATGGGTGCAGGCACGGCCCAAAAAATTGCGCTGAACATGTTGTCGACGCTGATGGCCGTGGAACTGGGTCACGTGCATGATGGAATGATGGTCAACTTGACCGCGGATAACGCCAAGTTGCTGGGCCGCGCGCGTGGCATTGTGGCGAAAATCGCGAGCGTGGACGACGCCAGTGCTGAACGTGCCCTTTCGCATGCAGGTGGCGCCGTCAAACCCGCCATTCTGATTGCATCCGGCGCGGAAAGCCTGACCGAGGCAAACGCGCTTTTGAATGCCAGCAACGGACGTCTTCGTCCTGTGCTGGAGAAACTCAAGAACCAATAAGTTAAATTTCTGGGAGGAAAAAATGAAACGCAATATCATCTCGCTGGCACTGGCCGGCACCGCACTGGTCGCGACAAGCGCCTATGCCGAAGACGCCACGCTGATCATCGAAAGCTGGCGCAACGATGACCTGACCCTGTGGCAGGACAAAATCATCCCGGCCTTCGAGGCCGAGCACCCCGGCATCAAGGTGAAGTTCACCCCGTCGGCACCAGCAGAATACAACGCTGTGCTGAACTCGAAGCTGGACGCTGGGTCTGCTGGTGATCTGATCACTTGCCGCCCGTTTGATGCCTCGCTGGCGTTGTTTGACGCCGGACATCTTGCTGATTTGGGCGACATGGAAGCCATGGGCAACTTCTCGGATGTTGCGAAGTCTGCCTGGCAGACGGACGATGGTTCGGCCAGCTTCTGTGTGCCAATGGCATCGGTGATCCACGGCTTCATCTACAACAAGGATGCGTTTGCCGAACTGGGCATCGAAGTTCCGAATACCGAAGCCGAGTTCTTTGCCGCCCTCGACAAGATCAAAGAAGACGGCAGCTATATCCCGATGGCGATGGGCACCAACGACCAGTGGGAAGCGGCGACCATGGGTTACAACAACATCGGTCCGAACTATTGGAAAGGTGAAGAAGGTCGTCTGGCGCTGATCAATGGCGAACAGAAACTGACTGATCCGCAGTGGGTTGCTCCTTACGCGACGTTGGCCAAATGGGGCGGTTATCTGGGTGACGGGTATGAAGCCCAGACCTATCCGGACAGCCAAAACCTGTTCACGCTGGGTCGTGCTGCCGTCTATCCGGCAGGTTCGTGGGAGATCTCGGGCTTCAACGCCTTGGTTGATTTCGAAATGGGCGCTTTCAAGCCTCCAGTCCAGAATGCAGGCGACACCTGCTACATCTCGGATCACACCGACATCGGCATTGGCATGAATACCAAAACTGCCAACCCGGAAGCCGCCAAGACCTTCCTGTCTTGGGTGGCCAGCCCGGAATTTGCCTCGATCTTCGGCAATGCACTGCCGGGTTTCTTCCCACTGTCCAAGACGCCAGTGGATCTAGAAGACCCGCTGGCCAAGGAAATTGTCGGATGGCGCGGCGAGTGTGAAAGCACCATCCGCTCGACCTATCAGATCCTGTCGCGTGGCACGCCGAACCTTGAGAACGACACCTGGGGCGCGTCTGTCGCTGCCATCAAGGGTACTTCGACGCCAGAAGATCTTGGCGCGAAGCTGCAAAACGGTCTGGCCAGCTGGTACGCACCGCAGCAGTAACCTCCCTCTGTTGCAAACGACCCGGACGCTTTGATGGCGTCCGGGCACTCAACCGGAGTTTCCCATGCAAAAGCCTCGAATTCGCTGGCATATTGCCGTGTTCCTTGCACCTGCGGTGTTGGTCTACACGGCGGTGATGATCTTCCCGCTTTTTAACACGTTGCGCCTGTCCTTGTTCAGCAAGGTGGATCAGGAGCGTGTCTATGTCGGGCTTCAGAACTTCCAGACCCTGTTTGGCGACCCAATCTGGTCAGAGCAGTTCTGGAACGCACTGGGCAACAATTTCTGGTTCTTTCTGGTCCACATGGTGGTCCAAAACCCAATCGGAGTCGCCTTGGCCGCGATCCTCAGCCATCCCCGGTTGCGGTTTGCCGCCCTCTACCGCTCGGCTATCTTCATTCCCACGATCATGAGTTTCGTGATCGTCGGGTTCGCATGGAAACTGATCCTGTCACCCATCTGGGGCATCGCGCCCTCGATGCTGGACGCGGTTGGCCTTAAATCCCTCTTTGCGCCTTGGTTGGGCAAAGAAGAATACGCGCTGACCACGCTTGCGCTGATCTCGGTCTGGCAGTTCGTCGGCATCCCGATGATGCTGATCTACGCCGCCCTTCTGTCGATCCCCGAAGAAATTCTTGAAGCGGGCGAGATTGACGGCATCACTGGCATGTCGGCTTTCTGGAAGATCAAACTGCCACTGATCCTGCCATCAATCGGCATCATCTCGATCCTGACTTTCGTGGGCAACTTCAACGCCTTCGACCTGATCTACGCCGCCCAAGGCGCACTGGCGGGTCCGGCATTCTCGACCGACATCCTTGGCACCTTCATGTATCGCACCTTCTTTGGCTTCCAGCTGCAACTTGGTGACCCGCATATGGGATCGGCCATCGCTGGCGCCATGTTCGCGATCATTCTGATTGGTGTTTGTATCTATCTCTTCGGCATCCAAACCCGGATGCGCCGGTATCAGCTGTAAGGAGTTAGGACCATGAATCAGGCCCGCAGAAACCCGCTTAATACAGTCGCGATGCACGGCGCGCTGATCCTTTACACGCTGATCGCACTGTTCCCTGTCTTCGTGATCCTGATCAACAGTTTCAAGACACGCAAGGCAATCTTTCGGGAGCCTTTGGCACTGCCGGATGCAGACAGTTTTTCGATGATCGGTTACCAGACGGTGATGAAGCAGGGGGATTTCTTCCTCTATTTCCAGAACTCGATGATCGTAACCGTGGCATCGCTATTCTTTGTGTTGCTTTTCGGAGCTATGGCAGCCTTTGCGTTGGCCGAATATCGGTTCAAGGGCAACACGCTGATGGGGCTTTACCTAGCGCTTGGTATCATGATCCCGATCCGTATCGGCACCGTGGCAATCCTTGAGATGATGGTGGCGACTGGGCTGGTCAACTCGCTGTGGGCGCTGATCTTGGTCTATACGGCGCAAGGTCTTCCGCTGGCGGTGTTCATTCTGTCCGAGTTCATGCGACAGGTCTCGGACGACCTGAAAAACGCGGGCCGGATCGACGGGCTGTCGGAATACGCGATCTTCTTCAAATTGGTGCTGCCACTGGTGCGCCCTGCTATGGCGACAGTTGCGGTGTTCAACATGATCCCAATCTGGAACGACCTGTGGTTCCCCTTGATCCTAGCCCCTGCCGAAGAAACCAAAACGCTCACCTTGGGTAGTCAGGTCTTCATCGGTCAGTTTGTGACCGATTGGAACGCGGTGCTGTCTGCGCTTTCCATGGCCATCTTGCCGGTGCTGGTGCTCTATGTGATTTTCTCGCGTCAGCTTATTCGCGGCATCACCTCAGGAGCCGTGAAATGATACGGGCTTTGGTCGCAGGGCTGGGGAATATGGGGCAGAGCCACGCGCTGGCGCTCCATCATCACCCCGACGCCGAAATTGTGGGGCTGGTCAATCGGTCTGGCAAAGTCGAGCAGACCGAGCTGCGCGCATATCCGACCTTTACAAATTTTCACGAGGCCCTTGCCACCACTCACCCCGACCTCGTGATTATCGCCACCTATTCCGACAGCCACGCGGCATTCGCAGAAGCTGCTATGGAAGCTGGCGCGCATGTCTTCGTCGAAAAGCCACTGGCCACGACCGTCGAAGATGCGCGCCGGGTGGTTGAAACGGCGACCGGGCTGGGCCGGAAACTGGTCGTGGGATATATCCTGCGCCACCATCCCAGCTGGGTGCGCCTGATCAGCGAAGCGCGCGCGCTGGGCGGGCCTTACGTGTTTCGCATGAACCTGAACCAGCAAAGCAAAGGCGCCGAGTGGGAGACCCACAAAGCGCTGATGCAGACCACGGCACCGATCGTCGATTGCGGCGTGCACTACGTGGATGTCTGGTGCCAAATCACTGATGCCAAGCCCTTGCGGGTAAACGCGATGGGCCTGCGATTGTCAGACGAAATTGCGCCGGACATGTACAACTATGGCCAGTTTCAGGTCACGTTCGATGATGGCTCGGTCGGGTGGTACGAAGCTGGCTGGGGCCCGATGATGTCCGAGACCGCGTTCTTCGTGAAAGACGTGATCTCGCCCGCTGGGTCTGTTTCCATTACCGAGGCTGACAAGGCGGGATCTGCGGATGTGGACGGCCACACCAAGGTCGGTGGGCTTCTGGTCCACCGTCCCGGCGGCGATACATTGATCGACCTACCTGATGAGCCCGGCCACCAAGCGCTATGTGATGCTGAACAAGCCTACATGCTTCGCGCAATCCAAGAAGATATCGACCTGACACGACATATGCAGGACGCCGTTCAGTCGCTGGCCATTTGCTTGGCCGCTGATGAAAGCGTTCGTTCCGGACAACCTGTAAACCTGATGGAGGTGACGCCATGACGGCGCTGACCCTGACCGACGTAAATAAGTCCTTCGGCAAAGTTCACGTGCTGAAAGATATCAATATCGAGATCGAGGAAGGCGAGTTTGTTGTCTTCGTCGGGCCGTCTGGTTGCGGCAAGTCCACCCTACTGCGTGTGATTGCGGGGCTTGAGGATGCAAGCTCAGGAGAAATCCGCATCGGAGACGACGTGGTCAATATGACGCCACCTTCCAAGCGCGGTCTTGCGATGGTGTTCCAAAGCTACGCGCTCTATCCGCACCTGAATGTGCGCAAAAACATGTCGCTGGCACTTAAGCAGGAAAAGCAACCCAAGGACGTGATCGAAGAACGTGTTGCGGAAGCCAGCCGGATGTTGAACCTGGATGACTATCTGGACCGCTTCCCGTCCGAGCTCTCTGGGGGGCAGCGTCAGCGCGTTGCCATTGGCCGGGCCATCGTACGCCACCCGAAGATCTTCTTGTTCGATGAACCATTGTCGAATCTTGACGCAGCCTTGCGCATGAACACGCGGATCGAGATCGCCGGCCTTCATTCGCAGCTTGGCACGTCGATGATCTATGTGACCCATGACCAGACCGAGGCGATGACGCTGGCCGATAAGATTGTTGTCCTGCGTGACGGGCGGGTCGAGCAGATCGGCAGCCCGATGGAGCTTTACAACAACCCTGCAAACCAGTTCGTGGCAGGGTTCCTTGGGTCCCCAGCGATGAACCTCTTCCCGGCAAGTTTGGTTCACGACGGTGACGAACGGATCATGGGTGTGCGGCCTGAAGATCTGTTTTTAGCAAAGGATGGCGCACTATCGGTGCATGTCAGCCACGTTGAAAAGCTGGGCGGGGATACCAACGTCATCGCCAACCTCAAGGACCAACAGATTACAGCACGACTGTTCGGCCAGCATGACATTGCAGAGGGGCAGTCCTTGACGCTCGGCTTTAACGCTGACTCTGCCTATTTCTTCAATTCGGATGGCGAACGCGTTTATTGATCCTCAAAAGACGCATCGCAGAGAGCTTGCAGAGCAAAGTTGCTGTCCACTCTTCCGCTTACTCCGAGTGTTGTGGTCTGGGCTTTGGTTAGGATCGATCATGCTGGCCAAGCTGCGACTGGCTAGAATTGGTTTGACAGCACAACACTGATCACTCGGTGATCTCATCATCAGCGATGGCGCCGCTGATCAGATTTGTCCGCATCAAACGTTGTGCCAGTGTTCCCTTGGGTTCGGAAACGGCGGCAAGGTAGGTATCGGTATGCATCGCGGTTTCGCGGGTGATCTGAATGGCCTCTTGCGGGCTTACAGGCACAAAACGCACCGGGTTTCCGGCACGCATCTGACTGATCCGGTCAATGTCACCAGATATGACTGTCGCGATCTTGGGGTATCCGCCAGTGGTTTGATGATCTGCCAGCAGCACCGTGGGCACGCCATCCCCGGCGACTTGAATTGATCCGCGGGTGATTGCCTCGGACGGGATCGACAACGCCCCGTTCAACGATAATTCCGGCCCTGAAAGGCGCACGCCCATTCTGTCGAAGGCACTGGTCAGGGCGAAGGGCTGCGACTGAAATGCGGCAAGTGCCGCCTTCGAGAAATGCAGGTCTTGCGGGCCAAGGACAACGCGGATCTCTTCAGTCTCGGGCAGAAAACTGGGGCGTTCAATGCTGCCATGTCGGTCCTCATGGATACGCGCATTCGCGACTTTTATGTCCTGGCCGGTGGTAAGTTGACCACCACCAAACCCAGACGTCGAATGTGTGGATGCGCTTCCCAGCCAGGTGGTCGCCTCGACACTTCCCGCAAAGGCCAGATAGGTCCAGCTTCCGGATTTGGCGGGACGTATGGAGAGTTTATCGCCCTGTTCAAGGGCAAACACACTCCACCCAGAAAGCGTCTCGCCAGAGCGTTCGACCGCGAAGTCACCCCCTGCCACCGCAACAGACAAAGCGCCCGAGGTACATTCAAGCACCAGTCCACCCATGGATATTTCGATCAGCGTGGCTTCGGGCATATTGCCCAAGGCAACATTGGCGGCGGATGCTGAAAGGCGATCCATCGGGCCCGAGGCTGAAACGCCAAATCGCATCTGTCCGTGGCGACCTCCGTCTTGAAACGTCACAAGGGGGCCAGCAAAACTGACACGCAGAGCGGCATCCGTCATGTCGTTCCCCCCTTGCGCAGGGTTTCATACTGCGCCCGGTCGATGCGCTTGAATTTCACACGATCTCCTACGTCGAACAGAAAAGGGCGTTCGGGGTCATTGCGCAGAATTTCGGTGGGGGAACGACCAAGGATCGACCAGCCTGTCGGCATCGTCAGGGTTGTCACCAGGCATTGCGGCCCAGCGATTATGACACTCCCGGCGGGAATATCACGAACGGCTGCCGCTTTGCGCGGAACCTGAAGCGTTTCGGGAACTCCTGAAAGATAGGCATATCCCGGCGCGAAGCCGTACATTCCGACTTGGTACGCGCCGGACAGATGCGTGTTGATCACCGCGTCCGGGCTTAGGCCAGTTGCTTGTGCTACGGCCATCAAATCGGGCGCCAGATCCTCGTCATAGCAAACGAGAACGTCGTGCAAGATGCCGTCGCGGCTCAGCGCCACCTCTGCATCCAAACGTGCCCGGAGCGCCTGTTCCATCTCGTCATGGTCTGTGACCAACGGGTCGAATTCGACCAACAGGTTGATGAAGGCGGGGACGGTCTCGCGCATGCCGAAGGGGGCGTCATCGTTGATCACCTTGTCCAGCATCTGAACACGGGCGATCACGGCGTCCGAGATATCTTCCCCGAACTGCACCAGCAGCGCATGGTCCGCGACAGGAATGAAGGACGGGGTCTGCATGGTCACGGCGCGAGGAACGCGTTTAGGTCCACGCCTTCTGCTTTAAGGCGCACACGGATTTCGCGGGCCATTTCTACGGCACCGGGGCTATCCCCGTGTACGCAGATCGAATGCGCCTGTAGCGGGATTGGGTTGCCATCGATGACGGGCATTTCACCGGTCTTTAGAAACGCGACCAGACGTTCGGCTGCCTCCTCCGCATCATGGATCATGGCCCCGGTTGTCCCGCGAGGGACAAGCTGTCCTGTGCTCAGATATCCCCGGTCGGCAAAAATCTCTGAAAAGACAGTCATGCCCGCATCACGCGCGGCCTTTTCCATGCAGGTTCCCGAGATGGCGAGAACGGCCAAATTCCCATCAATCTGGCGAACAGCCTGGGAGATGGCGACGGCAACGTCCATGTCACGTGCCGCCAGATTGGCAAGCGCTCCATGCGGTTTCACATAGCGCACCTCGACAGGAACTAGTTTGGCGACGGCAACCAAAGCCCCAATCTGCGCGGCCACCATGCGGGCGATTTCCTGAGGGGACATCGGAATGTCACGCCTGCCGAACCCTTCGCGGTCATTGAACCCCGGATGCGCCCCGACGGTGACACCATGCTTCGCAGCCAGTTTGAGCGTCTCATACATCGTGTCTGGATCGCTTGCATGGCCGCCACAGGCGATATTCGCGCTGTTGACCAAGGTCAGCATCGTTTTATCGTCACCCATTTGCCAGGGGCCAAAGCTTTCGCCAAGGTCCGAATTCAGGTCAATCCGCATAGCATCCTCCGTTTGGCATCAAACTTTTACTGATCCTTGACCGGTACACCACAGTTCTGCACCCCACGTCCACCATCTGGACAGATGGTTTTACCAGTGAAATGCGAAGTATTGGCGCTGGCGAGGGCGGATGCGAGCGAAGCGATCTTGTCCGCCAGAACCACAAAGGCGCCAACAGCCAGCAGGTATTCTGCAGTGGCCCGACCGGTCCCGTGCAGGACACGGGGAACGAATGCAGCATTACCCTTGGTTTTCATTGTTCTTTCCAAGATCAGTGTCCGGTCGCGTTCAAATGACGACAGTCTCTAAGAACGGGCGATTGTTTGCAATACGATCCCGTCCGAAGGGGAAGGGCCGAGTGATTGTAAACTTCGGATCGCAAACAGCTTAGCAACGCCGCCCTTTTGTGCCGCTGTGTGACGGGCCATGGTCGGCGGAAAGCAAAAGATACATCCTATGCACCGGGAAAGTCTTGCTAACGGATATGGCTTACGGGCTCTGATCGAAATCAGAACCCGCGCTGACACTAGGGTATCAGAGTTGCAATAACCGAGGCATTGCGGACGTCTTGCGCCCAGCGAGAGGGCGTATAAGAACCTTCAGGACTTCAAGCTTGCAAAGCCAGAGCCAGCTGATTTTGGCGCTCAATCACCTTTGGCAGATCGACAGTCGCCATTTGGCCGTCCTTTACGACTTGCCGTCCTTCGACAAACAGGTGTTTGACGCGTGTCGGACCGGCAAGAAGCAATGCCGCCGGATCCCAGCTTCCGGCACTTTCGACGCCTGAAACATCCCAAACAGCGATGTCCGCCCGTTTCCCAACAGCCAGTCGTCCGCAATCATTGCGGTTGAGGACATCCGCACCACCACGGGTGGCGATCTCCAACGCTTCGCGGGCGGACATGGCATCGGCTCCGTTGGCCACGCGCTGTAACAGCATTGATTGCCGCGCTTCCAGTATCAGGTTCCCTGCATCATTGCTGGCAGATCCGTCGACGCCCAATCCGACGGGCACGCCCGCATCGCGCATCTGGCGTACTGGAGCGATCCCGCTACCCAGCCTGCAGTTCGAGCACGGGCAATGCGCCACGCCGGTCTTGCTGCGGGCAAAAAGGTCTATCTCTTGCCCATCCAGCTTCACGCAATGCGCATGCCAGACGTCATCCCCGGTCCAGCCCAGATCCTCGGCATATTGGCCGGGACGACAGCCGAATTTTTCAAGGGAATAGGCAATGTCTTCGTCATTTTCAGCCAGATGGGTGTGGAGCATGACGCCCTTGTCACGCGCCAGCAGGGCGGCGTCGCGCATCAGGTCCCGGCTGACCGAGAACGGAGAACACGGCGCAAGCCCCACGCGGACCATCGCGCCGTCGCGATCGTCGTGGAACGCGTCGATCACGCGGATCGAGTCCTCTAAGATGGCGGCTTCTTTTTCGACCAGACTGTCCGGGGGCAATCCGCCGTCGCTTTCCCCGATGCTCATCGAGCCACGTGTCGGGTGAAACCGAAGTCCGACCTCTTGCGCGGCGGCAATCGTGTCGTCCAGCCGCGCGCCATTGGGATAGAGATACAGGTGGTCCGAGCTGAGCGTGCACCCAGATAGGGCCAGTTCGGCCAGCCCCACTTGGGCCGATATAAACATCTCTTCCGGTCCGAAGCGGGACCAGATTGGATAGAGCGTCTGAAGCCAACCGAACAGCAAGGCGTCTTGTCCGCCGGGAACTGCACGGGTCAGGGTCTGATAAAGATGATGGTGTGTGTTCACCAACCCGGGTGTGATGACGCATCCTTGTGCGTCATGGATGTCGCCGTCGCTTGTCAGCCCGGTACCAATTTCTACGATAACCCCATCACGAACACGGATATCCGCGCCCGATAGCTCGGTCCGGATATCATCCATCGTGATGATGGTGTCTGCATTTCGAATAAGAATTTCGGTCATATTCCCTCCTTGATCCGCCCGTCTCAGAAGGAATGTGTCAGAGGCGATGGAAAACGGGGCAAGAACCACCTCTGTCACGCCAGTAAGGTGAATTCTTCTGAGGGTGTCAAATCTTTTCGCCGTGAGTTGCGGAAGGGGGGACCTTCGATCCCGCACTGACTTGTACGCAGCTTCTCCGTCTCATCCGCCAAGCTTGCCGGCAAGATACCTTACAGCCATGGCTGGTGTTTCGATGTTTGGGTACTCGGTCTCGGGGATCGATACGCCAAGACGTTCGTGCAGGGCGGTAACCAGATTCAGGATATCCATCGAGTCCAGCTCTAGGTCATCCTGCAGGTAATCGTCGTCTGACACATCGTCCGGATCGATATCCGGTGCGATCTTGTGGATCTCGTCCAGAAAGGCGTTTCTGATATCTTCGTTGTTCATAGCTCCTCCGGGTTTGAAAGTAGGTCTTCTAAGGTGGTTAGGAATTTTGATCCTTGTCGCCCGTCACAGACACGGTGGTCGGCAGAGAGCGTAAACGTTGTTACCTCGCGCGGAACAACACTGCCCTGATCGATCCAAGGCCGGACCTGAGGGGCTCCGACGGCCAGAAGTGCGACTTGCGGTGGGAAGATCACGCCGGTCATCGTCTCGGCGCCTTTTTCGCCAAGGCTGGATAATGTCAGCGTCCCACGGGTCATTTCCGATCCACGCAAGCGCCCGGCGCGTGCCCTGGTGACAAGGTCGCGCATCCCGGTCATGACCTTATCCAGCGTCATGGTGTCGGCGCGTTGCAGGGCTGGCGCCACCAATCCGCCACCACGCAACGCAATGGCCACGCCAATGTTAACCTCGTCCGACGCGACAAACGCACCGTCGGTGAAGTGCCCGTTCAACGTTTTGACGGAACGCGCGGCAAGCGCAGTAGCTTTTACAATCGCGGCCCCCAGCAACACCCGTTCGGATGGGGGGCGATCGGCGTTGCGCAAGGCCAGCCAATCGGAAACGACCTGCGTTTCGATTGTATGCGAGACCGAGAAATGAGGGATCTCGCGCTTGGATCGGACCATCGCGGCAGCAACCGCTTGGCGCATTTCTGACAGGCCACCCTTCGCCGGAGGGGTTTGGGGCGTGGATGGGGCCTGAGCCTCAACATCCGCCAGAACAACAGCCCCTTCCGGGCCGCTGCCTTGCAAGGTGGACAGGTCTAGTCCCAGATCATGTGCCGCGTGTCGGGCTGCGGGGCTTGCCCGGGTCCCTGTCGCAAGGATGGGTGCGGCGGGACGGATCGTCTGCGCAGCGGGTTCGGGAGTGTCCGCCACACGCGGCTGTTTTTCAGTCGGAGCAGGGGCAGGGGGACTGGCGGGCGCGTCATCCGGGCCGAACCGGGCCAGCTCTTCCCCCACCGGAACGGTTTGCCCGATGCTGGCAAGCAGCTCGGTCACGACGCCGGTCTCAAAACTTTCGATCTCGATCGCGCCTTTCTGCGTTTCGACCACGGCGACGACATCGCCCCGGTGAACTTCGTCTCCCGGCTTGATTAGCCATTCGACCAATGTTCCGGCTTCCATGTCTGCACCCAGCGAGGGCATCCGAAAGACACTCATATCACTCGCGCCCCATGGTTGCTTTTACCGCCGCGACAATCGCGGGCACCTGCGGGACTGACGCGTCTTCAAGGTGTTTTGGATAGGGGATTGGTACTTCGGCGGCGCAGACCCGCCCAACCGGCGCATCCAGCGTCCAGAACACCTGTTCTGTGATCCGCGCCGAGATCTCTGCGGCGAGCGAGCCGCTGCGCCAACCTTCGTCCACGATGACGGCGCGGCGGGTGCGGGACACAGACGCCATAATCGTTTCGTCATCCAAGGGGCGCAGCGATCTGAGGTCGATCACCTCGGCGTCGATCCCGTCGTTTGCGAGCGCCTCTGCGGCCTCGAGCGTTTTGTACAGCGATCCTCCATAGGTGATCAGCGTCACGTCCTTGCCCGGCCTGCGGATCGCGGCCTTCGAAATCTCAACGGGCCCGGCGTTTGCGTCGATCTTGCCGGACCTGTTGTACAGCATCACGTTCTCAAAAATCAGCACGGGATCGGGATCCTGCAGGGCGGTCCACAACATACCGCGTGCATCTTCCAGTGTGGCTGGCGCCAGAACCTTGAGGCCCGGAATATGGGCGTACCAGCCTTCAAGGCTGTGCGAATGCTGTGCTGCCAACTGCTTGCCCGCCCCGGTCGCCATCCGAATGACCACAGGCACGCCGAATTGACCGCCAGACATGTGACGCAGGGTTGCGGCTGTGTTCAGAATCTGGTCCAGCGCCAGCAGGCTGAAATTCACCGTCATAAGTTCGACAATCGGGCGCATTCCTGCACAGGCCGCCCCAATTCCGGCCCCGGTGAAGCCGGATTCAGACAAGGGCGTATCCCGAATGCGATCCGCGCCAAACGTCTCCATCAAGCCCTTCGACACCGCATAGCACCCACCATAGGCGCCGACGTCCTCGCCCATCAGGAAGACACGTTCATCGCGCGTCATGGCGTCAGAGATCGCAGCACGCACGGCTTCGCGATAGGTGGTGTCGACCAGAGTGCCTGCGGGGGCGGTGACCTCGGCCGGGGGCGAAGAGGGGGCCATGACATCCTTGGTTAGCGTGGAGACGGGTTCCCAAGTGCCTGCTGCAGCAAAGGCGACGGCCTCGTCGATTTCGGCCTTCACCTCTTCTTCAATCGCGGCAATCTCGTCCTCGTGGATCAACCCGTTGACCAAGAGCCAGCTTTGGAACCTGACAATCGGTCCTTTTGCGCGCCATGTTTCGACCTCGTCCTTGTCGCGGTAAAGCTGGGCATCGAACATCGAATGCGGACGGAAGCGATAGGTGCGGCATTCCAGAAAAACCGGCTTTCCGGTGGTGCGAATGTAGTCCAGTGCCTGCATCGCAGCGGCCTCGACCGCGACGACATCCATGCCGTCCACCACGCGAGCTTCAACGCCGTAGGCGGCGGCTTTGACGCTGATATCGGTCTCAGATTCAGACCGCTCTAGCGCGGTGCCCATGGCGTAGCCGTTGTTTTCGCAGACGAACAGCACCGGAAGCTGCCACAGGGATGCAAGGTTCAGAGACTCGTGGAACTCACCTTCGGCCACGGCGCCTTCGCCGAAGAAACAGGCCGTCACCGAAGGGTTACCCCGCATATGGTCGGCCAGCGCCAAACCTGCCGCCAAGGGAAGGCCGCCGCCCACGATGGCATTCCCGCCATAGAAATTCGTCGCTGCGTCAAACAGATGCATGGACCCGCCACGTCCGCCTGAACAACCTTCGGCCTTGCCATACATTTCGGCCAGAACCGACGACATCGAGATCCCCCGCATCAGCGCATGGCCGTGTTCGCGGTAAGTGGCTACGACGCGGTCGTCTGCGGTCAGGCAGGGAATGATGCCGGCCGCGATTGCCTCCTCTCCATCATAGAGATGTAGGAACCCGCGGATGTGCTCTTGCGTGTACAGTTCGGCGCATTTGTCTTCGAAACGGCGGATGCGGACCATGTCCTGCAACAGCCGACGCACATGGGTGCGGTCCAGTTTTGGTTTGCTGGCGGTCATTTCTCATCCACCTCCAATGTCGAGATATCGCCCTCGGGCAGGCCCAATTCACGCGCTTTCAATAGTCGGCGCATGATTTTGCCGGACCGGGTTTTGGGCAGAGATTCACGGAAAACGATTTCGCGCGGGGCGACGGCGGCTCCAAGGCGTTTGCGTGCAAGGCCGCGTATGTCGCGTTCAAGTTCTTCGCTGGGGGTCTGGCCGGGGTTCAGCGTCACATAGGCTTTCACGACTTCGCCTGCTGTCTCATCTGGGATGCCAATCGCTGCGGCTTCGGCCACGCTGTCATGTTCGATCAACGCGCTCTCGACCTCGAACGGGCCGATCAGGTGGCCCGAGGACTTGATCAGGTCATCTGCACGCCCGACGAACCAGAAATACCCATCCGCATCCCGCATGGCGAGGTCGCCGGACAGATACCAACCGTCTTGGAAGCATTTGTCGTAGCGCGCCTGTTCGTGAAGATAGGTCCGCATCATCGAGGGCCATCCGGGCCGTAGGGCAAGCTCTCCGATCTCGCCGTCATTCATCTCGCGCAGGCCGCCATTGTCTTTCTCGACGATCCCCGCATGGATGCCGGGCATGGGTTTGCCCATGGACCCCGGCTTGATGTCTTGGGCGCGCGTGTTGGCGATCATGATGCCGCCAGTTTCCGTCTGCCACCAATTGTCGTGGAAGGGCAGGCCGAACACTTCGTTCGACCAGATGACGGCCTCGGGGTTCAGGGGCTCGCCCACGCTGGCCAAAAACTGAAGCGCACTGAAGTCGAAGCCTTCCGTGGCCTCTTTGCCCGCGCGCATCATCATCCGAATGGCGGTAGGGGCCGAATACCATATGGCGACCTGTTCTTGTTGGAGGATCCCGTACCAGCGGTCGAGGTTGAACTCGGCTTCGTCGACGATCATCGTCACGCGGTTCACAAGCGGCGAGATGATCCCATAAGTGGTTCCCGTCACCCAGCCCGGATCCGCGGTGCACCAATAGGTCACGCCGGGTTGCAGTTCCAAGGCATAGCGCCCGGACATCGCATGATACAAAACTGCTTCATGCACATGAACAGCCCCCTTTGGTTTCCCAGTTGTGCCCGAAGTGAAGTGGATCAGGGCAGGGTCTTCTGGCTGCGTCGGGATGGCTTGAAAGTCGGATGAAGTATCTTCGAGCGCGGGGCCAAGGGCCAAGCATCCTTCAGGCGCGTCATCGCCGACAATCAAGACAAGTTGCAGGGAGGGGATGTCTTTCCGCCACGCCGCTATTTTGCGTTTATAGAGCGATTTTGTCGTGACCAGCACATTTGCGTCACCGATCTCCATCCGTGTTCGAATGGGCTCGGGACCGAACGCGGCAAACAGCGGGGTAAACACCATACCAGCTTTCAGCGTTCCCAGAGCAGCGGCATAAAGCTCGGGCCTGCGCCCCATGGCGACGAAGACACGTGCGCCTTTCGTTAGTCCGTGTGCATATAGAAGATTGGCAAAGCGCGACGACATATCCGCAAGATCGCGATAGCTGATCGCCGTGCGTCCTTCTGTCTTCGATAGCCAGATCAGCGCAATCTGATCGCCATGCCCCTGTTCGACGTGTCGGTCAACGGCTTCAAACCCGATGTTGATGGCATCGTCTGGCAGCCCTGTCAGAAGTTCGCGGCCAAGGTCGTGCGCCGAGCGTTCTTCGCCCAGCTCTGCGGGGCGCCAGCATGCCACCGTGCAATCCTCGGGTGTTTTCCCGATAATGCCCATAGTGGTATCCTCCCACTGCGAGCTTGGCGGCTTTAAGCCGTGGCAGGCAATGATTCAAATCAAGAACGGCTTCTTCTGTCGGGTGCGGCGCGATGCAGCCCCAGACCTCGTGCGCAGATTAACGCGCTGGTCACAGTTTGATTTCTCATCAACTGCTGTAGGTATGCGGCAGCGGTGATCGGGCGAAAAAGAGATGTGCAGACATGATCCGGATCAAGGTCCGGGCGGTTCTGTAGTGCTGGAATGGCTAGAATGGAACTTGCTGGATTTCTTTTGACTTTGGGCGCGCTTTTCTTGGCGGGCCTTGCGGCCGACGAGCTGGGCCGTGTCACTCGCCTTCCACGGGTCACCTTGCTTTTGCTTCTTGGTGTCGCGATTGGGAATGCCGGTCTTGATCTGGTGCCGAGTGACGTTGCCAAGTGGTTTGACGAGCTATCAATCGTTGCCCTCACGATGGTGGCGTTCCTTCTGGGGGGATCATTGACTCGGAAGAACCTCACAAACCATGGGCTTGCGATCTTCACGATTTCTCTGGCCGTTGCGTTTGCCACCCTTATCGTCGTCGCACTTGGATTGACATTTGTCGGAGTGGCGCCGGGATTGGCCCTGCTTCTTGCAGCCATCGCGACAGCGACGGCGCCTGCTGCAATGGCGGACGTGATCCACCAATCCGGGGCCGAAAATGGGTTCACTGAAACACTCAAAGGCATTGTCGCTGTTGACGATGCCTGGGGGCTGATCGTGTTTAGTGTTGTGTTGGTCCTGATGGATCAAACAAACGGTTGGGGAGGCGTTGTCAGTGGGGCCGCATGGGATCTGGGTGGTGCGATTGTCCTAGGAGGCATTTTGGGTGCCCCAGCAGCTTTCTTAACTGGTCGACTAAAACCAGGCGAACCACAGCAGGCCGAGGCTATGGGGATTGTGTTTCTTGTGGCGGGATTTGCACTGTGGTTGGAGGTGTCGTTCTTGATTGCCGGCATGACGGCCGGTGCCATGATCGCGAATTTCGCAAAGCACCATGATCGAGCTTTTCACGAGATCGAACACATCCAATGGCCGTTCATGATCCTGTTTTTCCTGTTGGCGGGCGCTTTGCTCGAGGTGGATGCGCTATTGCTTTTGGGGTGGACGGGTGTCTGCTTCCTTCTTCTGCGAATTGTTGGTCGGGTCATCGGAGGCGCGATTGGTGCTCATCTCGGCAAGGTTCGACGAAACGAGCTGTTTTGGTACGGCCCCGCGCTTTTGCCTCAAGCAGGTGTTGCCGTGGGGATGGCGCTGGTCGCGGGCGAGCGATTTCCAGAATGGGCATCGGTCATCATGGCCTTCACAATCGCCAGCACCGTTGTTTTCGAAATCATCGGCCCACCGCTGACGCTTATGGCAATTCGCAGGGTGTCAAAAGAAAGCTGAATCAAAAGGGCCGCAAAGCGCGGCCCTTTCTTGTGTCTGTCGCCGGGATTTAGTCGACCCGCTTGCCAGGTTTTTGCAAGAATAGTGCGTCGAACGTATAGACCAAAATAGCCGCGCCAACCGCGCCCATGGCGGCAATGCCCAGCAGGATGATCAGGTCAATCGGCCCACCAATGTCAGAGAAGCTGGAATGCGTCATCTTCTGCACGAACACCACGGCGATCACGGCCCCAAAGGGCATCGACAGCTGAGCGCGTAGGAACTTGTGCCAGCTGACCGCACGATCGCGGATCAACACATAGAGATAGGCCAAGGTGATGACCGCGGCCACCACAACCATGGACCAGAACAGGCCAGCGCCGAAGATCTCTTCAAAGACGGCGATCAGAGTGCCAAAGGTAAGTTCTTTCATCGGTCAGTTCCTCCTTACGCGTCGCCACGGATCATGGCGTTATAGGTGGCTTTCAGGGCGACTTCTTTCATCAACCAGCTGATCCACAATTCTTCCAACGGTGCGATGATACCGGGGAAGCTGGGGGTCAGGTCGTTGTTGTAGTCGAACTCGATCAGCATCGCGCGGCCGACGCGGGTGATCAGCGGGCAGGACGTATAGCCGTTATAGCTCGCGTCGCTTTTGGTGCCTGTGATCTGCGCGATCAGATGCTCTTCGACCACCGGCACCTGCCACTTGGCACTGGCGGCCGTCTTGCCCTTCGGTACGCCTGCAATGTCGCCCACGGCAAAGACGTTGTCGAAGAAGTTGTGACGCAGTGTGTGCTTGTCGACTGTGGCCCAACCTCGTCCACCCCAGCTTCCGGGATCGGTCAGGGCCGAGTTGCGGACCACATCCGGGGCCTGCTGCGGCGGTACAATATGCAGATAGTCATATGGCATTTCTGTATCGCCGTTTTCTGTGGTGAAGGTGGCCATCTTCTTGCCCGCATCCACCGACTTCAGCACATGGCTGTAATGCGGCGTGATCTCGCGTTGTCCAAACAGCATCCGCAGCTTTTCCGAGATGATGGGAACACCGAACAGACCCTTGTTGTGGGCCATATAGTTGATGTCCAGCTTGGTGGTCCCAGCCTTGCGGGCGATGTCGTCGATCAGGAAGGTGTGCTTGATCGGTGCGCCTGCGCATTTCATCTCGGTCGCGGGGCGGGTGAAGATGCCGACGCCGCCGTCTTCGGTATAACGGCCAGCGGCTTCCCATGTTTTGGCGGCATAGTCCGGCCCAGCATAGAGCGAACCAATGCCGTCCTTGCCGATCATGTCCATCTCGAAGCCCTCAATGGCGCCGTAGTTCAGGACAAGGCCGGTGGCCAACACAAGGAAGTCATAGGGTACGGTCTTGCCGCTTTCGGTCATCACCTTGTTGCCGTCCGGATCAATCTCGGCGGCACGTTCGGAAATCCAGGTGATGTTCTTGGGCAACCAGTCGCCGGTTTGCGAGACCGAGTACTTGGCCGGTTTCAAACCCGCTGCGATCAGCGAGAAGCCGGGCTGGTACCAGTGTTCTTTACGCGGGTCGATGATGGTGATCTCGGCCCCGTTCAGGCGACGGGACAAGCGGTTGGCTAGCGCGGTGCCTGCAGCACCAGCGCCAAGGATGACGATCCGGGCCTTGGTGTCGATGGGGGTGGGGGCGGCTGTAGCGCCAGCGCCCGCAGCCATAAGAGCACCTGCGCCAGCGGCAAATCCAAGAAATCCGCGGCGTGTTGCGTTGAAGTTGTGTGGCATGAGCGACCTCCAATCAGGCAATGCTTCGTTCTAGGCGCCTCTCTACGCCCGTTAAGCATTCAGGTCTATGAATGTGTTAAGCGATAGGGAGTGGCCTAATGACGCAGTGAATTAGCAGTGGGATCACACCGCAAAGCTGTGTATGAAACGCGCAGGGCGGATTTCTGTCGCCTTTGTAGATATTGCAGTGCGCGCGTATATTTGGTATACAGCGGCATACCGCAGACAAATCCGGCCCCAGAAGATTCTGTTTTGCCGGGTTCACGGGCTGCATCAAACTCGAAATCGTAGGGATCGTCATGAGCTTGTACACCGACTACCTAAATGAGATTGAAACGCGTAAGGGCGAGGGTCTGAACCCCAAGCCGATCGACGACGGCGCACTGGTGGGCGAACTGATCGAACAGATCAGGGACACCGGGAACGCCGAACGCGAAGCATCGCTGAACTTCTTTATTTACAACACTCTGCCGGGCACCACGAGCGCTGCTGGCGTCAAGGCAGCCTTCCTGAAAGAGATCATCCTTGGCCAAGCTTCGGTCGCGGAAATCTCGGTCGAGTTTGCCTTCGAACTGCTGTCGCACATGAAGGGCGGCCCCTCGGTCAAGGTTCTGCTGGATCTGGCACTGGGTGATGACGCCGCAATCGCTGCGCAGGCTGCTGAAGTGCTGAAGACTCAGGTGTTCCTCTATGAAGCTGACACCGCGCGTCTGGATGAAGCTTACAAAGCTGGCAACGCCGTTGCCGCCGACATTTTGGAAAGCTATGCCAAGGCCGAGTTCTTCACCAAGCTTCCGGAAGTCGAAGAAGAAATCCAGGTTGTGACCTATATCGCCGGCGTTGGCGACATCTCGACCGACCTTCTGTCGCCGGGTGCCGAAGCACACTCGCGCGCGGACCGCGAACTGCACGGCAAGTGCATGATCACACCTGAAGCTCAGGTCGAAATCCAAGAGCTGCAGAAACAGCATCCGGACGCACGCGTCATGCTGATCGCTGAAAAAGGCACCATGGGTGTTGGATCGAGCCGCATGTCGGGCGTGAACAACGTGGCGCTGTGGACTGGTAAGAAAGCCAGCCCCTATGTGCCCTTCATCAACATCGCCCCGGTTGTGGCTGGCACCAACGGCATTTCGCCGATCTTCCTGACCACCGTAGGCGTGACCGGCGGGATCGGCATCGACCTGGACAACTGGGTTAAGAAGCTGGACGCCGATGGCAACGTGGTTGAAGACGAAGATGGCGAAGCCATTCTGGAAGAGGCCTATTCGGTCGCAACCGGCACCGTCCTGACCATCAATTCGAAAACCAAGACCCTGCATGACGCGAATGGCAAAGAGCTGAAAAGCGTCGCTGCTGCGTTCACTCCGCAGAAGATGGAGTTCATGAAGGCTGGCGGCTCGTACGCTGTGGTCTTCGGCAAGAAGCTTCAGACATTTGCAGCAGAAGCGCTGGGTCAGGAACTGAAATCGGCCTATGCGCCTTCGAAAGAGATCACCGCTGAAGGCCAAGGTCTGACTGCAGTTGAAAAGATCTTCAACCGCAACGCTCTGGGCGTCACGCCTGGCGCAGTTTTGCATGCCGGATCGGACGTGCGCGTCAAAGTGAACGTGGTTGGTTCGCAGGACACCACCGGCCCGATGACCGCTCAGGAACTGGAGGCGATGGCCGCCACCGTGATTTCGCCTTCGGTTGACGTTGGCTATCAGTCTGGCTGTCACACCGCATCCGTTTGGGACAAGAAGGCTCAGGCCAACATTCCGAAACTGATGCAGTTCATGAACGATTTCGGCCTGATCACCGCACGTGACCCGAAAGGCGTCTATCACGCGATGACCGACGTGATCCACAAGGTGCTGAACGACATCACCGTGGATGACTGGGATGTCATCATCGGCGGCGACAGCCACACCCGTATGTCCAAAGGCGTAGCCTTCGGTGCTGACTCGGGTACTGTGGCGCTGGCGCTGGCCACTGGTGAAGCGTCGATGCCGATCCCGGAATCGGTCAAGGTGACCTTCAAGGGCAAGATGGCCGATCACCTCGACTTCCGTGACGTGGTACACGCTACGCAGGCGCAAATGCTGGACCAGCATGGCGACAACGTCTTCCAGGGCCGCGTGATTGAAGTGCATATCGGCACGCTGCTGGCTGACCAAGCCTTTACCTTCACCGACTGGACGGCCGAGATGAAGGCGAAAGCTTCGATCTGTATCTCGAACGATGACACACTGATCGGTTCGCTGGAGCTGGCCAAGTCGCGCATCAACATCATGATCGAAAAGGGCATGGACAACAAAGCCCAGCTGCTGCAAGGCCTGATCGACAAAGCCGATGCGCGTATCGCCGACATCAAGTCGGGTGCGAACCCAGCCCTGACCCCGGACGATACCGCCAACTACTTCGCTGAAGTCGTTGTGGATCTGGCCGCCATCGATGAACCGATGATCGCCGACCCGGACGTGAACAACGATGACGTGTCCAAGCGCTACACCCACGACACCATCCGCCCTGTGTCCTACTACGGTGGCGATAAGAAGGTGGACCTGGGCTTTGTTGGCTCGTGCATGGTTCACAAGGGCGACATGAAGATCGTGGCCCAGATGCTGAAGAACCTCGAGAAGACGATGGGCAAGGTTGAGTTCAACGCACCGCTGGTGGTGGCTGCTCCGACCTACAACATTGTCGACGAGCTGAAGGAAGAAGGCGACTGGGAGATCCTCGAGAAGTACTCGGGCTTCGAGTTCGACGACCTGTTCCCAAAAACGCAGGCGCGTACCGAGTACGAGAACATCATGTACCTCGAACGCCCCGGTTGTAACCTTTGCATGGGTAACCAGGAAAAGGCTGCCAAGGGTGACACGGTTCTGGCCACCTCGACCCGTCTGTTCCAAGGCCGCGTTGTAGGCGATCTGCCCGAGAAAAAAGGTGAAAGCCTGCTGGCCTCGACCCCGGTTGTTGTGCTGGCTGCCGTCCTTGGCCGCACGCCCACGCTGGAAGAATACAAAGCGGCTGTGGAAGGTATCGACCTGACCAAATTTGCTCCGCCGCTGGCTGTTCCGTCGACCACCAAGTCGGCACATTTCTAAAGCCGGCAACGGTGAGACACAGAAAGGGCGGGGAAATTCCCCGCCCTTTTTTGCATTTAAGGTGCACCGGCGTTCCTACGAGACGATCTGAAACTGGTTGTATCGCTTGAACCGTCATGTGAGGCTTTAGATCATGTACACCGCAAATCTAGCCCTTCGGTTCTTATTGGAACTCGCGGCGTTGGCCGGGTTCAGCGTTCTTGCCTGGAGTTTGAGCGAAGGGTTTTGGCGCTTCATCGCGGTGGGAGTAACCGTTTTCACGATTGGTGCACTTTGGGCGACATTCGCGGTGCCAGATGACCCCAGTCGTTCGGGGAATGCACCCGTGCCGGTGCCCGGAGTGGTTCGCCTCGTTCTGGAGTGGGCGGTGCTTTTCGGCGGTGCATGGGCGTTCTATGCGATTGGGTACTCTTGGCCGGGGTTCTGGCTCGCTACGCTTACTGTGGTCCACTATCTACTTTGGACAAGTCGCATTGCTTGGCTTTTGCAGAACTAGGCTGGGTTTGGCGCTCTGCGGACTGTCACTTGCATCAATCCCCAAAACACAACAGGGCGGAGATTTCCCCGCCCTGCGTCGTTTCCTGAATTTCGTTTATGGATCAAGCGTTCAGCAGCAAATGCTGACGCTCCCACGGCGAGATCTCGCGCTGGTATTCTTCATTCTCGGCCCATTTGATGTCGGAATAGAGCTTGCAGAACTCTTCTCCCAAAACTGCGCGCATGTCTTTGGCCTCGTCAAACAGCTCCAGCGCGGCACGCAGAGAGGCGGGTAGCGGCTCTTCCACTTCCCAGACCTCTTTCACGGCTTCCGTGCGGGGCTCGACCTTGTTGATCATGCCCAGATAGCCACAGGCCAACGAGGCTGCGATCGCGATGTAGGGATTGGCATCCATGCCGATCACCCGGTTTTCCAAACGGCGGGCGGCGGGACTGGAATGGGGGACGCGTAGGCCGGTGGTCCGGTTGTCGCTTGCCCATTCAAGGTTTGCCGGGGCCGATTGCCCGTCGACCGTGATCCGGCGGAACGAATTCACGTATGGCGCCAAAAGCGGGATTACATCCATGATGTACTTCTGCGATCCGCCGATGAACCACCTGAATAGGTCCGACGCCGAGCCATCTTCGTTCGAGAAGATGTTCTTGCTGCCATCAATCTCGACAATGCTTTGATGCACATGCATAGCGCTGCCGGGTTCATCCCGGATCGGCTTGGCCATGAACGTGGCAAAAACACCGTTCTTCAAAGCGGCTTCGCGAATCGTGCGTTTGAACAAGAAGACCTGATCGGCCAGATTTACCGGATCACCGTGGTTCAGGTTGATCTCAATCTGACCAGCGCCGCCTTCTTGAATGACGGTGTCGATCTCAAGCCCCTGCGCCTCGGCAAAGTCATAGATCGTGTCGATGACGGGCCCGTACTCATCCACGGCAGACATCGAATACACCTGACGGCTGGCGCCTTTGCGCCCTGTACGCCCGATGGGCGGCTCGATCGGTTCGTTCGGATCATGGTTGGGCTTGGTCAGGTAAAACTCAAGCTCTGGCGCAATGACGGGCTTCCACCCTTTCGCCGTGTATAGATCGACGATTCGCTTCAGAAGGCCGCGCGGCGCGATCGCCAGGGCTGAACCGTCACGGTTATACATGTCACAAATGACCTGCAGGGTTACATCCTCGGACCAAGGCACAGCACAGGCCGTGGACATGTCGGCACGCAGCACGACATCCCGTTCGACCCATTGGTTTTCGATATCCATATCGACATATTCGCCAGAAATCGTCTGATAGAAGAGCGATATGGGCAGGGCCAGATCTGTTGCAGGATCAAACTTCGCGGCAGGCATTGCCTTCCCGCGCGAGGTTCCGACAATGTCGGGGATGATGCACTCCACCTCTTCGATACGACCCCCATTTGCATAGGCGACAAAATCAGCGGACAAGTTCTTGGCCCAATCCAAGGGGCGCTTTGGTGACATCAAAACCTCCTTCAGCGACGGGTGTCATCCGACGCCGGTTTTCATAAAAAGAGTTGGTGCTGGATATTTGATCAAATTATGAGGAAGGTCAATGGCCGTTTCTGACAGCGCTTTTCGCTCGAACATGCGAAAGCTTCGCGCTAGGCTCCGATAAAATATCCAATCTGGGGAGATTTGAGACATGAAGACATTGATGACCATCCTCTGCGCGTCTCTGGCAGGCAGCGCGGCTTTTGCAGCGGATCATTGTGCGGCGGGCAAAACGTTGACCGACGGCGTTCTGACCATCGCGACCGGCAATCCCGCTTATTATCCGTGGGTCATGGATGATGCCCCCGAAAGCAAACAAGGGTTCGAGGCCGCTGTGGCCTATGCAGTCGCAAACGAAATGGGCTTTGCTGACGATGCCGTCACTTGGGTGCGCACTTCGTTCGACGAGGCGATCCAGCCCGGCGCCAAAAGCTTTGATTTCAACCTTCAGCAGTATTCGATCACGCCCGAGCGGGAAGAAACCATTGATTTCTCGCTGCCCTACTACAGTTCGGCCATGGCCGTTCTGACCACCCAGTCGGTGGCCGACAAGGTTGGTGAACCGACCATGGAGGCCCTGAAGGGGCTTCTTTGGGGGGCAGGGGCTTCGCATACCGGCGCAACCATGGTCGGCCAGGTGATTGCACCCGAGAAGGACGTGTTGCTTTACAACGACAACACCGACGTGACGGCTGCACTGCAAGCCAACCAGATCGACGCGGCGCTGTTTGACCTGCCGACCGCGCTGTATCTTTCGGCTGTCGTGGTTGAGAACGGTGCACTTCTGGGACAGTTCCCGGCCGAGCGCTCGGAAAACCCGGATCAGTTTGGCATGTTGATGGCAGATGGAAGCGCCCTGAAGCCTTGCGTGGATGAGGCCATCCAAGCCCTGACTGCATCAGGCAAGCTGGCCGAAATCGAGGCCGAATGGCTGCAAGGTGCCACCGGCGTTCCGGTCATCCAATAAGGCAGACACGCACAGAATGACAAAGGCAGACGAAAACCCGGCCATGCCGGGGCGGCGCGCGCAGTATGAAGCTGCGTTGCGCCGCCGCTCTATGTGGGTCGCGGGCATCTCGACCAGTTTGGTCTTTCTGGCCATTCTGGTGCTGGTGCCGTTGGCGCCCGGCTGGGAAGCGGTCAAGAAAAGCTTCTTCAACTGGGGCGTCTTTTCAAAGACCTTTCCGGGGCTGTTGGACGCCTTCCTGCTGGACATCGCGATCTTTGCATGGTGCGCGCCGCTAATTGCGCTTCTGGGTCTGTTTGTGGCGATCTGTCGTGACATCCAGAAACCTGCGCTTTACCCGCTGCGCCTGTTCGCGACGGTCTATACCGACGTGTTTCGCGGGTTGCCGGTCATTCTGGTCATCTATCTTGTGGGCTTCGGCATTCCCGGTCTGGGCCTGCCGCGCCCTTGGAATTCGCCTTATATCTGGGGCTCTCTGGCGCTGATCCTCGTCTATGCCGCCTATGTGGCCGAGGTCATTCGCTCGGGCATCGGATCCATCCACAAAAGCCAAAGCTCGGCGGCGTTGTCGTTGGGGCTCTCGAACGCCGACACAATGCGCTATGTGATCCTGCCGCAGGCCCTGCGCAATGTGCTGCCCGCCAATATGAACCTTGTGGTCGCCTTGCAAAAAGACGTGGCTCTTCTGTCTTTCGTTGGTCCGGTTGAGATCTTCCGGCAGGCGGGCGTTTATAAGTCGCTCTATGCAAATTTCACGCCCTATGTGGGGGCGGCGCTCATCTTCTTGGCGATTACCATCCCGATGACACGGTTTGCCGATTACCTTATGAACAAACGCCGTAAGCAGGAGCAGTAAGCCCATGCTGTCGTTGAAAAATATCCAAAAAACCTTTGGCAATAATCACGTGTTGCGCGGGATCGATCTTGAGGTCGCAAAGGGCGAGATGATCTGCTTGATCGGGGCATCGGGTTCAGGCAAGTCAACGCTTTTGCGAGCGGTGAACCTGCTTGATCCCGTCGATGATGGCGAGATCTGGTTTGACGGTGTGGACATCGCCGAACCGGGGCTGGACCCTCAGCCGATCCGGCAGCGTATCGGGCTGGTCTTCCAGTCCTACAACCTGTTCCCGCATATGTCGGCGGCTGAAAATGTGATGCTTGCCCCGCGCCGGGTTAAAGGGCTGTCCCGTGCTGCGCAGCGGGGCCGGGTCGAGGAACTCTTCGAGCGTTTCGGTCTTGGTCAGCGTATCGACCACTACCCCGACCAGCTGTCAGGTGGCCAGCAACAGCGCGTGGCGATCATCCGTGCGTTGGCGATGCAACCCGACATCCTGCTGTTTGACGAGATTACATCCGCCCTAGATCCCGAACTGGTGGCCGAGGTGTTGGACGTGCTGCGCAGCCTGAGGGCCGAAGGCATGACCATGATCCTTGCCACGCATGAAATGGGTTTCGCGCGCGAGCTGGCGGACAAGGTCTGTTTCTTGGAAAGCGGGCGCATTCTGGAAGAAGGCACGCCTGCTCAGATCTTCGACGCCCCACGCGAGGACCGCACGCGGCAGTTTCTGTCTCAGGTGCTGTAGGACGGTGGCAACGAGATCGGGTTGCTTCACAACCACGAGCTCAACGCCAGAAGGCTGCCCACTCGGTTAGATCAAGGAATTTCTTGGCGAGGAACAAAAGGTTCTCGGCATCCCATACAAACACATCCAGCCCGACCAAAAGCAGGATCATAGCGCCCAGAATAATGGCCAGCTGATTTGTCACGAAGAAGCTCCTGCCTGTTTTCAGCGATTATGCAAGCCGCACCGGTGGGGGCAAGGTAAAACAGGCTGGTTAAAGAAAACCCCCAAAGGCCGGGCCTTCGGGGGTTTTTTGACGTCTTATTGCTGATGGACTACAGCGTGGCCATCTTTACGGCCAGATCGCCCATGCGGGTCGAGAAGCCCCATTCGTTGTCATACCACGCCAGAACGCGCACCAGACGGCCGCCGATGACCTTGGTTTGGTCAGCTGCGAAGATCGAGCTTTCTTCGGTGTGGTTAAAGTCGGTCGAGACCAGCTTTTCTTCCGTATAGCCCAGAACGCCTTTCATGGCGCCTTGCGAGGCTTCCTTCATCGCGGCGTTCACGTCCGCCACGGTCACATCCTTTTCAAGCACAACCGTCAGGTCCACAGCCGAAACATTCGGGGTCGGCACGCGTACGGCGGATCCGTCGAGCTTGCCTTTCAGGGCGGGCAGAACCTCGCCCAAAGCTTTGGCAGCACCGGTCGAGGTCGGGATCATCGACATCGCAGCGGCGCGAGCGCGGTACAGATCCTTGTGGCGACGGTCCAGCGTCGGCTGGTCGCCGGTATAAGCGTGGATCGTGGTCATGATGCCGCTTTCAATGCCGAAAGCGTTCAGCAGAACCTTGGCAACCGGAGCCAGACAGTTGGTGGTGCACGAACCGTTCGACACCATCACGTCGTCGGCGGTCAGCATCTCTTCGTTCACGCCACAGACAATGGTCTTGTCCACGTTGGTACCGGGGGCCGACAGCAGAACTTTTTTCGCGCCACGCTCGAGGTGCGGTTTGGCCTTGATGCCGTCGTTGAAGTTACCGGTGCATTCCAGAACAACATCACAGCCATCCCAGTCCAGTTCGTTCATGTCATAGGTCGACATCATCTGCATCGGGCCTTGGCCAATATCCATGGTCCCATCACCCAGAACGACGTCGTTCGGGAAGCGCCCATGCACACTGTCGTATTTCAGAAGATGCGCTGCGGTTTCCAAGGGGCCGGTCGCGTTGACCTTCACAACCTGAATGTCTTCGCGTCCCGAAGCAGCGATCTGCGACAAGGTGCAGCGGCCGATACGACCAAATCCGTTGATACCGACTTTGACGGTCATGGGTGTTTTCCTCTTTCACAAGGCGGCAATCGCTGGCCGCGAGAGTTGTTCAGACTTGCACGCGGTATATCGCTGACGGCGTGGCCACCCAACCCAGAAAACACCTTCCGTAGCAGCATGATAGCGAAAACATCAATCATCCAGCGCAGGGGTGTGTGTAAGTTAGCGCAAACCTTCACGGGGCTGAATTATTCCAAGGGTCGGGCCGTCCTGCCCTTGCCCTTCAGGGTGGTTTCGCTAGATTCGCCTCAGATGAGTACAATGACAGTGAAGGCGGTACGATGAGCGGTTTGATTGCACTACTGGACGACGTGGCAGGCATCGCGAAGGTCGCGGCAGCCTCGATCGACGATGTCGCGGGGCAGGCGGCCAAGGCCAGCGCGAAAGCAGCGGGTGCGGTGATCGACGATGCCGCCGTGACGCCGAAATACGTGCAAGGGTTTGAAGCCAAGCGCGAGCTTCCGATTATCGGGCGCATTGCCTGGGGGTCGATCAAGAACAAGCTGATCATCCTTCTGCCTATCGCATTGCTTCTGTCAGCCTTTGCATCTTGGGCGATCGCACCACTGCTGATGTTGGGTGGAGCTTACCTGTGTTTTGAAGGGGCTGAGAAGGTCTGGCACACGCTGTTCCCGCATGATCACACTTGGGATCACGCCGAACATGAAGAAGGCGACCCGGCGCATCTGGAAGAGGCCAAGATCGCAGGTGCGATCAAGACTGACTTCATCCTGTCAGCCGAGATCATGACCATCATCCTGTCAGGCATCCCGAACAGCAATTTCTGGATGGAGGCCGCCACTCTGGCCGTTGCTGCCGTAGGTATCACCGTTGCGGTCTATGGCTCGGTAGCGCTGATCGTGAAAGCGGACGATTTCGGCCTGTATCTGGCCAATAACGCGCGGTTGGGCGCGACGCAGGCGCTGGGCCGTGGGATCGTGAAAGCGATGCCTTATGTCATGAAGCTTCTGACCATCGTGGGTACCGCGGCGATGATCTGGGTCGGCGGATCGATCATCGTTCATGGTTTCCATGAACTGGGCTGGCATCTGCCCTATGACACTATTCACCATATGGCTGAAGCGGCTGCGCATGCGGTGCCGCAATTTGCGGGGTTCGTGAATTGGGTCGTGACGGCTGCGCTGGACGGTGTTCTTGGCCTTGCGCTGGGCGTTCTGATCATTCCTGTCGCGACATGGGTAATCGGGCCGATCTGGGGCGCGATCTTTAAGGGAAAAGCCTAAGTCCTTGGCTTCGATCGGCTGAGCAGGAACAGCCCGCTCAGCACGATGACGGCGCTGCCTGCCAGCGTCATCATGTCTGGGCGTTCGTGGAATACCGCGACGCCCAGAACAAGCGCGAAGAGCAGCCGCGAATAGCGAAATGGGGTGACGACCGAGACCTCTCCGGTCCGCATCGCGAATGTCAGCGCACCATATGCCAAGACGCCGAACACGGTTGCCAGTACAAGGAACCCGCTGGCCGCTGGCGTCAGGGCGCGCAGCTCGCCCCCTACGGCAACGAGGACCAGCCCCGATACGGTCAGCACCGCGAAACCCGCCACGCCAAGCTGTGCGCCAGATAGGGTCGAAGGGCTGGCGCGGGTTGCAAGATCACGCCCGGCGAAACCGAGCATTCCCAGCACAGCGAATACTGACAGTGGATCGAATGCATCCAAGCCGGGCCGCAAGATCATCAAGACCCCGATGAACCCCACGAGAATTGCCAGCCAACGTCGCAGTCCGACGCGTTCCTTGAATACGATCACAGCGCCCAAAGCCACGACCAGTGGCGTGGCCTGCAAAATGGCCGAGGCGCTGGACAGAGGAGTCAGTGCAATGGCCAGCGCATAGAATAAACGGCCCGCGATCTCGGACAGGGACCGCCAAATCAAAACGGGCGAGCGCAGATCTGGGTGAAAAACCTGTGCGTCTTGCGCGCGCGCCAACGCCCCGAACACAACCAGCCCACCCAAGCCAAACAGTGCAACTGCTTGACCGATTGGGATGTCGCGCGCTGCGGCCTTCAATGCCATGTCCTCAAGCGCGAATGCTCCCATAGCAAAGACCATGAAAACTGCGCCTCGATGATTTTCGCTTAGAGCTGACAGCACGTTGGCATCCTTTGACAAAACAGGCGCAGACTGTCCGATCCGGGGCGGGTTTGAAAGGCATAAAGAAAACGCCCCACCAATCGGGCGGGGCGTTTTTGATGATGCTGACCAAAAATCTAAGCAGACTTCAGGTCTAAATCTTTTAGCTGGCTGGGTTTAAGCCAGAAGCTCTTTGGCTTTGGTCACCACGTTGGCGGTTGTGATGCCGAACTTCTCGAACAACACACCGGCCGGAGCCGAGGCACCAAATCCGGTCATGCCGACAAAGGCTTGCTTGTTTTCTCGGCCACGTTCGCCCAGCAGCAAGCGATCCCAGCCGCCATCGCGTACAGCAGCTTCGACGCCAACGCGCACGGCACCTGCGGGCAGAACCTTGCGGCGATAGGCTTCGTCTTGCTCGGCAAACAGCTCCATACAGGGCATCGAGACAACGCGGGTACCGATTCCTTGGGCTTCCAGCTCAGCGCGCGCTTCCATTGCCAGCGACACTTCCGAACCGGTAGCAATCAGGATCACCTGACGCTTGCCAACCTCGGCATCGGCCAGCACGTACCCACCCTGAGCGGTAAGGTTCTTCTGCTTGTAGTCGGTGCGCAGGGTCGGCAGGTTTTGGCGTGTCAGAACCAAGGTCGACGGCGTCTCTTTCGTGGTCAGCGCGATCTCCCATGCTTCGGCAGTTTCCACCGTGTCGGCAGGACGGAACGTATAGCTGTTCGGGGTCGCGCGGCAGATCGCCAGATGCTCGACCGGCTGGTGGGTCGGGCCGTCTTCGCCAACACCGATCGAGTCGTGGGTCATTACGAACACGGTCGGGATCCGCATCAGAGATGCCAGACGCATCGACGGGCGCGCATAGTCGGTAAAGCAGAAGAATGTGCCGCCATAGGGGCGCATGCCACCGTGCAGGGTCATACCGTTCATCGCAGCAGCCATGCCGTGCTCGCGGATACCCCAATAGATATAACGACCACCACGGTTGTCGGTGTCAAAGACGCCCAGATCACCGGTCTTGGTGTTGTTCGATCCGGTCAGGTCGGCCGAGCCGCCAACGGTTTCCGGCATCACCGGATTGATCACAGCCAGCGCCATCTCCGAGGACTTGCGAGTTGCAACTGAGGGCTTGTTTTCTGCAACGTCCTTTTTCAGCTTGCGCACAACCGAGGCCAGCTTCTTCGGGGCGTCCAAAGCATAGGCGCGCTTGAACTCGGCCTGCTTGCGGTCCGAAATCGATGTGAAGCGTTCATCCCAGTCAGCATGCGCAGCTGCACCACGGGCACCCATGGCTTCCCATTGTGCTTTCACGTCGGCGGGGACTTCGAAGGCACCTTGCGGTGCGCCGTAGACTTCTTTTGCGGCAGCAAGTTGTTCGGCATCGGTCAACGCGCCATGGCCCTTCGATGTGTCCTGTGCGGCGTGGCCCAAAGCGATATGCGTTTTGCAGGCAATCATCGACGGTTTGTTGGTCGATTTGGCCTTGGTGATGGCCGCGTCGATCTGCGCGGGATCATGGCCGTCGATTTCCTGCACGTGCCAGCCAGACGCCTTGAAGCGCTGAACCTGATCGGTGCGGTCCGACAGCGATACCTTGCCATCAATGGTGATGTCGTTGTTGTCCCACAGGACGACCAGCTTTGACAGCTCGTGACGACCTGCAATACCGATGGCTTCCTGGCTGAGGCCTTCCATCAGGCAACCATCGCCTGCGATGACATAGGTGAAGTGATCAACGATCTTCTTGCCGAAACGGGCGCGCTGGATTTCTTCTGCCATCGCGAAGCCAACTGCGTTGGCAATACCCTGACCCAAGGGGCCGGTGGTGGTTTCAACGCCGGAAACGTGGCCGTATTCCGGGTGACCTGCGGTAATCGCCCCCCATTGACGGAAGTTTTTGATCTGGTCCAGCGTGACGTCTTTGTAGCCCGTCAGATAGAGCAGCGAATAGATCAGCATAGACCCGTGACCTGCGGACAGGATGAACCGGTCGCGGTCTTCCCAGCGCGGTGCGGTGGGGTCAAACTTCAGGTGGTTTTCAAACAGCACCGTTGCCACATCGGCCATGCCCATCGGCATGCCAGAGTGGCCGGAATTGGCGGCGGCAACGGCATCCAGCGTCAAGGCGCGGATGGCGGCGGCTTTTTTCCAGTGGTCAGGGTGGGCTTTGGCAAGTGCAGCGATATCCAAGGTCCGAGTCCTTTGGCTAAGTAAAGATTGGCCCCTGATAGCAGTCCTGCCGCTTGGGTCAAGCAAAGCAAGGCTTTGCAGGGTGTAGGAGGGCGCAAGTATCTGTAATCATACGGCACTGCGTGTCGCTGGAGGCCGATTAAGGGGGCTGCGCCGCATATGGCAACGAATCGCGTTTGAGGCTGCGATACGTCCACAGGGCGTTGAGTGTTCTGCATCCTTGTGACAAGATCAGGCCAAGAGGATTAAACAGGGCACATTATGAGTGATATTTCCGAACTAGAGACCCGCATAACCACGGCGCTGGAACGGATCAATGCAGGACTGGACAAGTGGGCCGATCGGCCTGCGGCCGTTACCGATGAAGTCGACCAACTGACCCGTCAGCTTGAAGACGAACGCACGGCCAACGCGCAGCTGAGCGAGCGGCTCTCTGCGTTGAAAACCCAGATCACTGACAAGGTCGCAACTGTCGAAGTTGAGGTTGCTCGATTGCATGATCAACTGGCCCAGTCAGAAGCCACTGCCGATACACTGCGCAAATCCAATCAAGAGCTGCGAAGCGCGAATGATGCCTTGCGTCAGGCGGCAAATTCCGGAGTTGTCGAAGCTGAGCTGATAAATGATGCCATGGTTGCAGAACTTTCGGCGTTAAAGGCCACGCAACAGGCCGATCGCGCTGAGCTTGAAGTTGTGTTGACCGAACTGGCTGCAATGACTGCTGCACAGACCACCAACGTGAGCGAGGAGGATACGCATGCCTAACGTCACAATCACGATCGGAAGTCGCAGTTTCGAGGTGGCCTGCCAGGAAGGCGAAGAACATTTCCTGAAATCAGCTGCCGCGATGCTGGATACGGAAGCCGCCGTACTGGTCAGCCAGATCTCGAACCTGACCGAAAGCCGATTGCTTTTAATGTCGGGACTGATGCTGGCGGACAAGACCGCTGGAATGGAAGACAAGGTCAAACTGACCGAGCGCCGCGTGGCCGAATTGGAGCGCGAACTTGAGGCGCTGAAAAACGCAGAACCTCAAAAGGTTGAAGTACCGGTTGTGCCCGCTGCAGTCACCGATACTCTGGCCGAAATCGCTGCCCGGACCGAAGCGATGGCCGCTTCTGTCGAAGAGCGGCTCACATCCGGCTGACCTTGGTCGCTATATCCAAACTAGAAAGGCGCGCCGAACAATCGACGCGCCTTTTTCTTGTCTCAAATATCCCGGGGTGAGCCCGACAAGGGCGAGGGGCTGTGCCCCTATCCCCAGACCGTTAAGCGTTCGCTTCGCGGATTTTGTCGGCAGCGTCTTTGTCAAAGGTCACGCCGTTGTCAGCAAATAGTGTGTCCAGTTCGCCCGACAGGGTCATCTCGGTCACGATATCACAGCCGCCCACGAACTCGCCCTTGACGTAAAGCTGCGGGATGGTCGGCCAGTCGGAATATTCCTTGATGCCCGTGCGGATTTCTTCATCCGCCAGCACATTCACATCGGCATAATCCACGCCCATGTAGTTCAGAACGCCAGCCACGCGGGACGAGAACCCGCATTGCGGCATCTCTTTCGTGCCCTTCATATAAAGCACCACGTCATTGGCTTTGACGGTTTCGTCGATGCGTGTTTTTGCGTCGGTCATGTCATTTTCCTTACGCGCCGTGGCGCATTCGTTGATCGGTTGTATCGTGCCGCCCGTTGAGCGGAGGAGTGATTATTCAGGCACCTTGGTCGTCAGCGCCAGTGCGTGCAGCTCTCCGCTGTCAATCTGTTCGCGCACGGTGGCGTTTACGGCGCGTTGCTGCTGTACGCGGTTCATGTCGCGAAAGCTTTCATCCACGACCTCGGCCGCCCAGTGGTTCCCGTCGCCAGCAAGATCGGTGATGGTGATCTGGGCGTTGGGGAAACCTGCGCGGATCAGGTCTTCGATTTTGGATGCTTCCATGGACATTGGCGAAACCTTTTTGTCTGTTTTGTTTAACTTATGTGTGGGGCAGGGCAGCCGCAAGGGTTAGCGGCGCATTGCGGCATCACGAAAACTGGTCAGGACTGCGCGGGCGTCGGACAGAATGCCTGCTTCTTCGGCTTGGGCCAGCGTTTCGTCTGTCCAAGTGGGCTCGGGCAGAAGGCGGTCCAGCATGGCTTGCCGGGCGGCCTCTTGCGAGACTGACAGGGGTAGACGCGCGGCCAGATGCAGCAGCTCCGCCATGTCACAAATGGCGCGCATCCGACGATAGGCCTCGGACACGGCTTCCAGCGTTTCGCGGTCTTTGCGCCAGCGTTTGCGCGGGAAGATCTGTTGGGTCACGTATTGTCCCGCGCCTTTGCAATCGAATTTGGCACAGCCCGGAAAGCCCTGATCCGTCAAGGTCTCGTGGATGCGACACAGATTGTCCCGGCCAAGGTGACGACACGGCGCAAGGGCGCGCTTGTCAAAGGCAAAATCATCGCCCGCGTCGAAGCCCGGAGACACACAGCACAGCCCCATGCAGGTCGCGCAATCGGCGACCAGTGTCGAGGGATCCTGCGCCAGCGGCACCGGACCTGTCATTTACGAATGCGCCTGATCGAAACCGGTGCGGAAGATCTGCGCCAGTTCTGCAAGAGACGCTTCCGAGCCACCCATCTTCACGCTGTCACCGGTGAAACGGCCAACTGTGGTGATCGGAACGCCAGTGCGGCCAGCTTCGATCATAAGCGCTTCGGCCTGATCGAAGTTACAGGCCACCAGATAGCGTGCCTGATCTTCACCGAACAGCGTCGGGGTGTCCGAGGCGTCCAGCTGAACACCAACTTCACCGGCCTCGGCCATCTCAAAAGCCGCAAGTGCCAGACCGCCATCCGACAGGTCTGAACACGCTTTGATCAGTTCACGGTTGGCGCGGATGAATTCGCCGTTGCGTTTTTCAGCGTCCAGATCCACATGCGGAGCGTCGCCGTCTTCGCGGTTGAAGACCTCGGCCAGCAGTGCGGATTGACCCAAATGGCCTTGGGTCTCGCCCACGACCATCGCGACGTGTCCGTCACGGGCCACGCCGTCGATCATGTCGTCCAAGCTGTCCAGCAGGCCCACGGCTCCGATGGTCGGTGTCGGCAGGATCCCCTGACCGTCAGTCTCGTTGTAAAGCGAGACGTTGCCCGAAACGATCGGCACGTCCAAAGCGGCTACGGCTTCACCGATGCCTTTGATGGCGCCGACGAACTGGCCCATGATTTCGGGCTTTTCGGGGTTGCCGAAGTTCAAGTTGTCAGTAGTTGCCAGCGGTTTTGCACCCACGGCGGTGAGGTTGCGATAAGCTTCGGCCACGGCTTGACGTCCACCTTCCAGCGGGTTCGCTTTCACGTAGCGCGGCGTCACGTCCGAGGTGAAGGCCACGGCTTTATCGGTGCCATGCACGCGCACAATGCCTGCACCCAGACCGGGTGCGCGCACGGTGTCTGCCATAACCATGTGGTCATATTGTTCATAGACCCACTGCTTTGCAGCGTGGTTTGCAGAACCGATCAGAGCCTTCAGGCCGTCAATCGGATCGATTTCCGGTACGTCGGCCAGTTCTTCGGCTGCCGGGGTTTCGACCCACGGGCGGTCATATTCCGGTGCGCGGCCCGACAGGGGCGACAGCGGCAGATCGGCTTTTACCTCGCCATGGTGCATGATCAGGAAGCGGTCTTCGGCAAGGGTTTCACCCACGATGGCAAAGTCGAGGTCCCACTTGTCGAACACGGCGCGGGCTTCGGCCTCTTTTTCCGGCTTCAGAACCATGAGCATCCGCTCTTGGCTTTCGGACAGCATCATCTCGTAGGCTGTCATGTCGTCTTCGCGCTGCGGCACATCTTCAAGGTTCAGCTTGACGCCCAGACCACCTTTGTCGCCCATTTCGACCGCCGAACAGGTCAGGCCAGCGGCCCCCATATCCTGGATCGAGATTACGGCGCCGGTCTGCATCAGCTCTAGCGTGGCTTCCATCAAGCGTTTTTCGGTGAAGGGGTCGCCAACCTGAACGGTGGGGCGCTTGTCTTCGATCGTGTCGTCGAACTCGGCCGAGGCCATGGTCGCGCCGCCAACACCGTCGCGGCCGGTTTTCGCGCCCAGATATACAACTGGCATACCGACACCCGACGCAGCCGAATAGAAAATCTTGTCTGCGTCTGCCAGACCTGCTGCAAAGGCGTTTACAAGGCAGTTGCCGTTATAGGCCGGGTGGAAGCGTACTTCGCCGCCCACATTGGGAACCCCGAAACAGTTGCCGTAACCACCGATGCCTTCGACCACGCCGTTGACCAGCTGTTTGGTTTTGGGGTGATCAATCTCGCCGAAGGACAGGGCGTTCATCGCGGCAATCGGGCGGGCGCCCATGGTGAAGACGTCGCGCAGAATGCCGCCCACGCCAGTCGCAGCACCTTGATAGGGCTCGATGTAGGACGGGTGGTTGTGGCTTTCCATCTTGAACACGATGGCCTGACCGTCGCCAATATCTACGATGCCTGCGTTTTCACCCGGACCACAGATAACCTGCGGGCCTTCGGTCGGTAGCGTGCGTAGCCATTTTTTCGAGGACTTGTACGAGCAGTGCTCGTTCCACATAGCCGAGAAGATGCCCAGTTCGGTGAAGCTTGGTTCACGTTCTATGATTTCGAGGATCAGCTCGTACTCATCAGGTTTCAGGCCGTGTGCTTCAATCAGATCGGTGGTGATTTTCGGCTCGCTCATGCTCGGTCCCCTTCGGCGTTGCAGCGACATCGACTCGCATACGTGGCGAATACCCATGTCTGTTGCTGCGCCTTTTAGGGGAAGGGTGAGCTTTGGGGAAGGGTCTGCCTGCCTTGTTTTGCAGGAACATTGGGCGTTCAGGCAAAAAAAAGGCCGGGCAGAGCCCGGCCAAGTCCAACAGGGAGGTAAAAACCGACTAGAGCGATGCTCAACCATCGGCTTTGAACCTGATTTAGGGGGGGGAATGAGTCGCATCAAGGTAAAATGCTGCATTGCAGCTATGCATTTTCCGCATGTCTAAAGCGTGTTTTGCGCCTATCTGACGGCATTCTGAGCAGCTCGCCTTGGGATAGTCTAATGATTATATAAACTTAACGTGGTAAAAGTCCTGCCGGAAAGGGTACTTTCCGTTGGGTCATGCTGGCCCGAGTGTTGCTTGAACGCATCACTGATTGCGAATGTATTTATCAGCTTGCCATGCTGCGGCGCTGCGCAGCCAATTCCGACGTGACGAAGTCTCGGAACGCTTCGATCCGTTTCGAGGCGCGCAATTCCTCGGGATAGGCCAGATAAACAGGGATGTCTTTGCTTTCGACTTCCGGCAGGACGCGCGTCAATTGGGGGAAGTCTTGCGTGATGTAGTCTGGCAGGACACCGATTCCCAGATCGCTCAGGACTGATTGCAGGACGCCGAAATAGTTGTTCACCGTCAGAAGAGACCCGACATCATAGGTCAACAACTCGCGTACCAATGCAGCCCCTGCGCTGACTTGTGCCGCCGAAGTGTTTTGGCAGATCAAGCGAAACTTCGACAGATCCTCAAGTGTTTCGGGCGTGCCGTTGGCCTCTAAATAGCTGGGGGTCGCGTAAAGGCGCATGTGCACATCCATCAACCGCTTGCGGATCAGGTCCGCCTGGCTGGGCTCTTTCATGCGAATGGCCACGTCGGCCTCGCGCATTGGCAGGTCCAAAACGCGCTCTTCCAGCATCAAGTCAATGCGCAGATCGGGATAGCTTTCGTAAAGCTTCGGCAGGCGCGGGGCCAACCACATCGATCCAAATGCGGTCGTCGTCGTGACGCGGAGTTCACCGAACACTTCCTCTTTACTGTCCCGAATGCGGGCGACTGCAGCTTCAAGGCGGTGGTTCATGGCTTTGGTGGCGTCAAACAGCAGCTCACCCTGTTCGGTAAGAATCAGTCCTCGCGCATGACGGTGAAACAGAGTGGCATTCAGCCCTTCCTCAAGTGCGCGGATCTGGCGCGACACAGCGGATTGGGACAGGTGGAGCGCGTCGCCAGCATGAGTGAGTGACCCTGCATCTGCCACGGCGTGAAATATTCTGAGTTTATCCCAGTCCATGACGTACGAACCAATCCCTGTTAGCGTGTAATCTGTTCACACTGTTACCATCAGAATCGTGATGAAAGCTAGAACGGATTGTGATTGGATTTGTTTTGATGGGTCATATATTATGACCTAAAATGGAGACCAATCTCCAGCAAGCTATTCGTATTGGGAGGTACGGCATGGGCAAGCCAGAAATCACTCTGAATGACCGGTTTGATCTGTCGAAGGATCAGGTTTTGTTGAATGGCACGCAGGCTTTGGTGCGCTTGATGCTGACGCAGAGGGAACGGGATCGGCGCGCGGGGTTTGAGACCTCTGGCTATGTGACCGGGTATCGGGGGTCTCCTTTGGGGGCCGTGGACCTTTGGATGTCACGTGCGCAAGGCGTGCTGAGCGAAAACGACATTCTGTTTCAACCGGGCCTGAACGAAGATCTGGCAGCTACGGCACTGTGGGGTAGCCAGCAAGCGGAAGTGCGCGGTGAAGGTGCGCGCGATGGTGTGTTCGGGCTGTGGTACGGCAAGGGGCCGGGCGTAGACCGAACAGGCGATGTGATGCGCCATGCCAACATGGCGGGCTCCGCGCCTAAGGGCGGTGTCTTGATGGCGATGGGGGATGACCACACGGGCGAAAGCTCAACCGTGTTGCATCAATCTGATTGGGCGATGGTGGATGCGTATATCCCGGTGCTCAGCCCTGCGGGTGTGCAGGAAATCATCGACTTTGGTGTTTACGGATATGGGTTGAGCCGCTTCTCGGGTCTTTGGGCCGGCTTGAAAGTGATGAAAGACACAGTCGAGGCGACCTCGGTCGTGGATGGCCGCGTCGACCGGATGAAACTTGTCACGCCCGAGTTCGACATGCCCGAAGGCGGGCTGAACATCCGTCTGATGGACGATCGCATTCCGCAGGAAGCGCGGATGATCGACTATAAGCGGTTCGCAGCCGAGGCTTACGCCCGCGCCAACCGCATCGACAAGCGTGTCTGGGGCAAGCCGGGGGCGAAGATCGGCTTCGTCGCGGCGGGCAAAAACTGGCTGGATCTGGTCCATGCGTTGAACTTGTTGGGCATTGACGAGGCCGAGGCCGAACGTCTTGGCATCACCACCTATAAGGTCGGGCAGACTTGGCCTTTGGACATGCAGTCCTTCCATGAATGGGCCGAAGGGCTGGATCTGGTCGTCGTCGTGGAAGAGAAGCGCAAGTTGATCGAGGTGCAGATCAAGGAAGCGATCTTTGATGATCGCCGAGGCCGCCGCGTCTATGGCTGGCACAAGGGCGACACATGGGAAAACGGACGCCAGCTGGAGCTGTTCCCCACGCGCTATGCGCTGGACCCGATCATGATTGCTGAGAAGTTAGGTGATATTCTAGTCGAGGAAGGACGCGGGACCGAGGCCGTAAAAGCCGGGTTGGACGCGCTGGCGCAAGCACGCGGGGCAGACAATGCGCCCAATATCGCGGCGCGATTGCCCTATTTCTGCTCGGGTTGCCCGCATAACACCTCGACCAAGCTACCCGATGGCAGCCGTGGGTATGCCGGGATCGGCTGTCACTATATGGTGCAGTGGATGGACCGTTCGACGCTTGGTTCGACCCAGATGGGCGGCGAGGGCGTGAACTGGATTGGCGAGGCACCGTTCTCGAAAACCGAGCATGTATTCCAGAACCTTGGCGACGGGACCTACAACCATTCGGGCATTCTGGCGATCCGCGCGGCTTTGGCGGCGGATGTGAACATCACCTACAAGATCCTCTACAACGATGCCGTCGCAATGACCGGCGGGCAGACCAACGAAGGGGATCTGGATGCGCCCCGGATCGCGCGTGAAGTGTTGGCGATGGGGGCCAAGAACATCTTCGTCGTCTATGATGACAAAGAGGATGTGGACCCTGCTGCCTTCCCGAAAGGGGTGAGCCTCCATTCACGCGACGAGCTGTTGCCGATCGAGGAAAAATGCAGAAATTTGAAGGGGGTGTCGATCATCCTCTATATCCAGACCTGTGCCGCCGAAAAGCGTCGCCGCCGTAAGCGCGGGCTGTTCCCAGATCCCGACAAGCGGGTCTTTATCAACACGGATATATGCGAAGGCTGTGGTGACTGCGGCGTGCAGTCAAACTGCGTGTCCATCGTCCCGGTCGAGACCGAGCTGGGCCGTAAGCGTGCGATTGACCAGTCCAGCTGCAACAAGGATTTCAGCTGTGTGAACGGCTTCTGCCCCAGCTTCGTGACGGTTGAAGGTGCGAAGTTGAAGAAGGCCGCTACGGCAGAAGTGAAGCTGCCCGACCTGCCGATGCCAGTGCTGCCCACGATAGACGGCACGTTCAACACGGTGATCACCGGTGTTGGCGGTACAGGCGTTGTGACCATCGGTGCCGTGATGGCACAGGCGGCGCATATCGATGGCAAAGGTGCCGGCATGATGGAGATGGCGGGGCTGGCCCAAAAGGGCGGCGCGGTCACGGTCCATCTGCGGCTGGCTGAAAAGCCAGAGGATATCTCGGCCATTCGTGTGGCGACTGGAGAATGTGATGCGCTGATCGGATGCGAATTGGTGGTCTCGGCCGCGTCGACCACGTTGGGTCTGACCAAAACCGGGCGTACTGGCGCCGTAGTAGACAGTCATGAAACCGTGACCGGTGAATTCACCCGGGACACGGATTTCACCATTCCGGGCGATCAGCTGCAGCTGTCATTGCAGGCGCGCCTGCGGGATCGTCTGGCGATGTTCGATGCCAGCGAACTTGCGCGGGTACTGATGGGCGACAGCATCTTTTCCAACATGATGGTGTTGGGGGCGTCTTGGCAGGCGGGGTATGTGCCGCTGACCTTTGAAGCCTTGATGCACGCGATTGACCTGAACGGGCAGGCCCCTGACCGCAACAAGCGGGCGTTTGAACTGGGGCGCTGGGCGGTTGCTTTCCCCGAGGAGGCGGCGAAGTTCACGCAGGAAGATGTGATTGACCTTCCCAAGACCTTGGCCGAGATCGTTGCCTTCCGGGCTGATCATCTGGCGAAATACCAAAATGAAGCACTGGCGCGGAAGTACCGCGAATTCGTGGCTGCTATGCCGGAAGTGCTGCAGGAACCCGTGGCGAAAGGCTATCACAAGCTGTTGGCTTATAAGGACGAATACGAGGTCGCGCGCCTGCTGTGCGAAACACGTGCAAAGGCTGAAGCCGAGTTCGATGGCGATCTGAAGCTGACCTATCACCTTGCGCCGCCGCTCTTGGGGGGCACGGATCCAAATGGTCGTCCTAAGAAACGCGGGTTCAGTGGTTGGTTCGAACGTGCCGCGCCGCTGTTGGCCAAGATGAAAGGGCTACGCGGCACCGCGCTTGATCCCTTTGGCCGGTCCGATGAACGCGTGACCGAGCGCAAGCTGATCGCTGATTACGAAGCCGACATGCAGCGTCTGGCGGCCAGCTTGACCGAGGCGAATACCGAAGTTGCGCTGGAAATTGCGTCGCTGCCCTTGTCGATCCGCGGCTTTGGCCCGGTGAAAGAGGCCAGCGTCGCCGCCGCTGAGACGCGCGGTCGCGCGCTTTGGTCGAAGCTTGACGGATCTGGTCAAGTTCAGGAGGCGGCAGAGTAACTGTTCAACCTGTGACATAAGGCTGTTACTTAGCGGCGGCAAATAAGACCTCCGACCAAGGACCAGAGCATGAGCAGACACGTCGCCCGCGACCTCACCTATGCCCATAGTGCGCAAACCCGTCAGGGCCGCGCCGTTATCAGAGCTATGGAAAACGCAACGGGTCGTCTGCGCCTGATCAAACGCGCCCATGGCTACGACGCCGAGGTGGCCGATGGGCGGGACTTCTGGCAGGTGATGGTGGATCGCTATGGGCTGTCGTTGGATGTAGTCGAAGGCAGTCTGAATCTGATCCCACGTGACGGTCCGCTGATTTTGGTCGCCAACCACCCCTATGGCATTCTGGACGGGCTGGTTATGGGGCATATTTTAAGCCGCCAACGTGGTGATTTTCGCATTCTGGCCAATCAGGTGTTTCGCAAGGCCGAGGACCTGAGCCGGGTGATCCTGCCTGTCGATTTCGCTGAAACCCGTGCGGCAATGAATGTAAATCTTCAGACGCGCAACACCGCGCGCTCTTACCTGAATGATGGCGGTGCTATTGGGGTTTTTCCCGGCGGCACGGTCTCGACCGCGCAAAAACCCTTCGGACTGCCGTTGGATCCAGGTTGGCGACGCTTTACGGCAAGGATGATTGCGAAATCCAACGCGACCGTCGTTCCGATTTGTTTTCATGGTCACAACTCGCGCAGTTTTCAGGTGGCAAGTCATTTGCACACGACGTTGCGCATGGCGCTTCTGATCCGAGAATTTAGCAAACGGACAGACCAGCCAGTAAGCCTGTCTATCGGTCAGCCGATTTTACCCGGTGAATGGGGCGAATATGCGCAAGACGCTAAATCCATGATGGATTTCCTGCGCGATCGGACCTATGCCTTGTCCAAGACCCCCGGTGCCACGGGTGCCTATGGGTTCGAGTTCGAGGAAAAACACAGGTCTTAGGACGGGGCATAGGACGATGGCAGTAGGTATTTTCGATAGTGGTCTGGGCGGATTGACGGTTCTGGATGCGGTCTCGAAACGTCTGCCGGATGTGGACTTCGTATATTACGGCGACAATGCGCACGCGCCTTACGGGGTGCGGGATGCGGATGACGTATATGACCTGACAACCAAGGCTGTTTCGGCTTTGTGGGATCAGGGCTGTGATCTTGTCATACTGGCCTGTAACACCGCCTCGGCTGCAGCGCTGCGGCGGATGCAGGAAAGCTGGATCCCCACCGAAAAGCGGGTGTTGGGCGTGTTTGTCCCTCTGATCGAAGCGCTGACAGAACGCCAATGGGGCGACAACTCGCCCCCGCGCGAGGTCGAGGTGAAGCACGTCGCGCTGTTTGCCACGCCCGCCACTGTCTCGAGCCGCGCGTTCCAGCGGGAACTGGCTTTCCGCGCCATCGGCGTGGATGTCGAGGCGCAGGCCTGCGGCGGTGTCGTGGATGCGATCGAAGACGGTGACTTGATCTTGGCTGAAGCTTTGGTGCGCAGCCATGTGGACGCGTTGAAGCGTAAAATGCCCAAGCCCGAGGCCGCTATTCTGGGCTGCACCCACTATCCGCTGATGGAAAAGGAATTCCAGGACGCGTTGGGCGCCGATGTGAAGGTCTATAGTCAGGCAAATCTGGTGGCTGACAGCCTTGCGGACTATCTTGATCGCCATCCCAAGATGCGCGGAACAGGGACTGTGTCGAAGTTCCTGACCACCGGCAACCCGGCCCAAGTGTCCAATCGCGCGACCCAGTTTCTGCGACGAAAGATCGCTTTCGAAGCCGCCTGATTGCAAGGCGCGCACAAAACACCTATCTATCCGTCGAATTCGCAGGAGGTCTGAATGACCCACAAAATCGCCATTCTTGGTGCGTCCGGCTATACTGGCGCCGAGCTTGTCCGTCTGATCGCCACCCATCCGTCGATGGAAATCGTTGCCTTGTCCGCTGATCGCAAGGCTGGGCAAGAGATGTCTGACGTCTACCCCCATCTGCGCCATCTGGATCTGCCGAAGCTGGTCAAGATGGACGAGATCGACTTCTCAAACGTAGACCTTGCCTTTGCAGCGCTGCCGCATGGCCTGTCGCAGGCGCTGGTACGTGATCTGCCGGAAAGCGTGAAAGTCGTTGATCTAGGCGCGGATTTCCGTTTGCGCGATCCGGCCGAATACGAAAAATGGTATGGCGCGCCGCATGTGGCGGTCGAGCTGCAGAAAACCGCTGTTTACGGTCTGACCGAGTTCTATCGCGATGATATCAAGGGTGCGCGTCTGGTGGCTGGCACCGGCTGCAATGCTGCGACAGTGCAATATGCGCTGCGTCCTTTGATTTCGGGCGGGCTCGTTGATCTAGACCGGATCATCTGTGACCTGAAGAACGGCATCTCGGGCGCTGGACGGTCGCTGAAGGAGAACATGCTGTTTGCCGAGCGCTCGACTGATGTGTTGGGATACGCGCAGGGCGGCACCCACCGCCATCTGGGTGAGTTCGACCAAGAGTTTTCGATGCTTGCTGGGCGTGATGTGCGTATCCAATTCATGCCGCATCTGGTGCCGGTAAACCGGGGCATTCTGGCTGATTGCTATGTAGACGGTGATCCGCAGGCGATCCATGCAGCCCTTGCCCAGCAATATGCTGACGAACCTTTTGTCACCGTTCTGCCTTTCGGCAAGTTGCCCGGTATGGGACAGGTGATGGGATCAAACCAATGTCACCTCGGAGTCGCTGGCGACCGCATCCCGGGGCGCGCGCTGGTCGTGTCGGCCTTGGACAACCTGTGCAAAGGCTCGTCGGGCCAAGCGCTGCAAAACGCCAACTTGATGCTGGGTGAAGACGAAACCACCGGGCTGATGATGCCCCCGGTTTTCCCGTAACCCATCGCCCTTAAGAAGGAGCCCCCCATGGCCGGTCTTAAAAGCCTGAAGAAAACTCGTCGTATCCAGATCATCATTCTGGCGTTCGTGGCACTTGCCCTATCGACGGGGTTGATTGGCTATGCGCTGCAAGACGGGATCAACTATTACCGCTCGCCCTCCGAAGTGATTGCCGAACCGCCCCGCGCGGACGAGGTGTTCCGCATGGGCGGGCTGGTGTCTGACGGCTCGATTGTGCGTGGGCAGGGGGAAACGGTCAGCTTCTCGGTGACCGACGGGGCCGAAACTGTACCGGTGCGATACACAGGCGTATTGCCGGATCTGTTTTCCGAAAACCAAGGTATGATTGGCACGGGAACTTATGTGGAAGGTGTCTTTGAAGCCACTGAAATCCTTGCCAAACATGACGAGGAATACATGCCGAAAGAGGTCGTGGACAGCTTGAAGGAAACGGGTGTCTACGTCGAACCGGACTATTGATTTCGACATTGTTAACCTGACTTCTGCAGCCTTGTCCCCGTGTTTCAAACGCGGGGAAGGTCCGGATGCAGAGTGTCACCGAAATTGCAGATCAGATTGTCGCCCGTGAAGGTGGCTATGTGAACGATCCCGATGATCCCGGCGGGGCGACCAAATACGGGGTCACGATCCACACCATGCGCCGGTTGGGGCTGGACTTGGACGGTGATGGCAAGGTCACACCGTCCGATGTGAAGCGCCTGACCCAAGCGCAGGCGCGAGATATCTTCCTAAAGCACTACTTCCACAAGCCCCGGATCGGAGAGCTGCCCGAGCCACTACAGGCTTCGGTCTTTGACATGTATGTCAACGCAGGGGGAAATGCGGTGCGGGTCTTGCAACGGTTGTTTGCTAAGATGGGGTATGCGCTGGCTGTGGATGGAGCGCTTGGGCCACAGACCTTGGGCGTTGCACGCGATGCAATGAAGGCCGCGCCGGATCATCTGGTGGATGCCTATGGGATCGAACGGCGCAACTATTACTATCGTCTGGCGGATCGCCGACCGACCTCGCGCAAATATGCGCGCCGGCGGGATGGTGGGAAAGGCGGCTGGATCACGCGCGCCGAGGAATTCATCACGCCCCGCTATCACTTCACGGATGCAGATCACAAACAACGGGTGCGGGCATGGGGCTGATGGGCGACGTGATCAAAGTGCTGTTCGGCGGGCGCGGGAATGTGGTGCGCGAGACGGCGGAAGTATTTCGCGAGAACGCCGAGGCAGCCTCGGCGCGTGAAGCCGGATTTCAAATGGCCGTAGTCGAGGCCTTCGCGGCCGAGTTCGCGCATGCGCGCACAGGGCGGTTTGACCGCTTCATGGATGGGCTGAACCGCGTCCCGCGTCCAGCTTTGGCGTTGGCGACACTGGGGCTGTTCGCTGCGGCGATGGTGGACCCGGCTTGGTTTGCAGATCGAATGCGAGGTGTCGCCTTGGTGCCTGAGCCGCTTTGGTGGTTGATGGGCGCGATCGTCAGCTTCTACTTCGGTGCGCGTCAGCAGGTCAAAGGGCAGGAGTTCCAGCGCTCGATTGCCGAGGTGCTGGTTAGAGCGAACGGAGTACAGGCTCTCTCTGATCCCTTGGTTGCCGGGCAAGCAGCGCTAGATTCGGCTGCTCTGACCCCAATGAAGCTTAGGTCGCAGCCTGAAGGGGACACGTCTTCTTCGACCGGGCGCGTGGATGCCAGCGACAATGCGGCCCTGGAAGACTGGGTAAGGCGTCGTGATGACAAGTGATCTGATCCTGAAACTGGTGGCCGAGCATGGCCCATGGGTCTTGCTGGTCTTCTATTTGCTTTACCGAGATTTGCAGAAGGATCAGGCCACGCGGGCGGTGCTGGACAAGAACTCATCCATCCTGATCGAGATCACAACCATCATCCGTGAAAGGCTGCCTGCAGCTGGGGCGCGACGATGATCCGGCGCCTGTATCTATGTGTGAAACAGCGTCTGAAGGACGTTATCCTAGCGGACCGATTTCAACATGCACTTTCACGAAACGAACAAGCTGCAGCAGAATTGGATGCAGTTGTGAGGAGTATCTTGCAGAAATGAAACAAGCATCTCTTTTAGTGGCTGTGATGGCCGTCATGCTTCAGGCTGGGTACTGGGCTGTCGGGTATCAAGCGATTTTCCAGATTGGCTTTGGCGCGATCACGTTGATGGGCCTGATGATTGCACTGACATTCCTGTGGCTGTACTTGCAACGCGCTACCCCATTGGCGCTAGGAATGGCCTACAGCTGGTGCGGGGCAAGTCTGGTGCTGGGTTGGTGGTGGATCTATGCACTTCTGGGCGCACCCGAGGCGATGGCTGCAAGCGCGCTGCATTTCGCGCCGCTTGCCGTGTATTTGTCGGGGGCCGTACTGCATTTTGGCGTGATTCACCGATCCTTTGGGTTGCATGGGGCGGCGTTCCTCGCACCGGTTCTCGGGGCTGTCATGTGCTCCACTACGATTTATCTGTTGGTGCACTAGGGCCGAATGCAAACAAAAGACCGTGACCCGGTGCCGCATCACGCGGCAAGGGCTAGTGACTGGGGGCGACTCTCTATAAAGTCCCGCGCATGATTACAGAGCTTGGACATTTTGCGCTGATCTTGGCGCTGGGCGTGGCCGTGGTGCAAACCATTGTGCCGCTGATTGGGGCACACAAGGGCTGGAACAGCTGGATGGAGATGGCGGTACCTGCCGCGACCATACAATTCCTTCTGATCCTCGCCTCGTTTATGGCGCTGACATACGCGTTTGTGACTTCGGACTTCTCGGTCCGGCTGGTGACGCTGAACTCGCATTCCGCCAAACCGATGCTTTACAAAATCTCAGGCGTTTGGGGGAACCACGAGGGGTCGATTCTGTTGTGGGTTCTGATCGTTGCTGGATTTGGGGCGACGGCGGCGTGGTTTGGGCAGAACCTGCCCAGAACGCTGAAAGCGCGCGTGCTTGCGGTGCAAAGCTCGATCGCGGTGGCGTTTTTGTGCTTCATCATCTTTACGTCCAACCCATTCCTGCGTCTGGCTCAGCCTCCGTTTGACGGACAGGATCTGAATCCGCTGCTGCAAGACCCAGGCTTGGCCTTCCACCCACCGTTTTTGTATCTGGGCTATGTGGGGCTTTCGATGGCGTTTTCCTTCGCTGTCGCCGCCCTGATTGAAGGCCGCATTGACGCTGCCTGGGGGCGCTGGGTGCGCCCGTGGACGCTGGCGGCTTGGGTTTTCCTGACCATTGGCATTGGGCTGGGCAGTTGGTGGGCTTATTACGAGCTTGGTTGGGGCGGTTTCTGGTTCTGGGACCCAGTTGAAAACGCATCCTTCATGCCGTGGCTGTTCGCAGCGGCCTTGTTGCACTCGGCCATCGTGGTCGAGAAACGTGAAAGCCTCAAAAGCTGGACGATCCTTTTGGCGATCCTTGCTTTTGGGTTCTCGTTGATTGGCACATTTATTGTACGCTCGGGTGTCATCACCTCGGTCCACGCCTTCGCATCCGACCCCGATCGGGGCGTCTTCATCCTGTTCATCCTTCTGTTCTTTACTGGCGGTGCGCTAACGCTGTTCGCGGCCCGTGCTGGTTCGATGGAGGCCAAGGGCGTCTTCGGTTTCGTCAGTCGAGAAAGCGCCTTGGTCGTGAATAACATCCTGCTGGCCGTGTCGTCCTTCGTCGTCTTCGTTGGTACGATCTGGCCCTTGGTGGGAGAGGCATTTGACCGCAAGATCTCGGTCGGCCCACCCTTCTTTGAGGCCGCCTTCACCCCCTTCATGGTGGTGTTGGCACTGGTTATGCCCATCGGCGCCATGCTGCCGTGGAAGCGCGCCAAGATCGGGCGCGCGGTGAAACAACTGGTGCCCGCCATGGTCTTGTCGATTGCCGTTCTGGCGCTGGTCTGGGCAATGCAGACGGGCAAGTCTGCTTTGGGTCCGATTGGTATGTTCCTTGGGACGTGGCTGGTGGCTGGGTCCATGACGGACATCTTCAGCCGTACGGGACGTGGGGCCATCACGGGTCGCCTGTCGCGCCTGACCCGTCTACCGGGTGCTGACTGGGGCAAGTTTGCCGCCCATGCCGGCCTTGGGATCACGATGATGGGGATTTCCGGTCTGATGGCATGGGAAGTCGAAGACATTCGCGTCGCTCAGATCGGCGAAACCTTCCAAGTGGCCGAGTACGATATCACGCTAGTGAACGTCGGGCGCGAGCAAGGGCCGAACTATATCTCGACCAAGGCTGAACTTCGGGTGGATCGTGATGGCAGTCAGCTGACCACACTCTATCCTGAAAAACGCGTCTATCCTGTGCAGGCTATGCCCACCACAGAGGCGGCGATATCGAACGGATTCTGGACCGACATCTATCTGGTGATCGGTGACCCGCAAGAGGGCGGCGGCTGGGCTGTACGGACTTTCATCAAGCCCTTCGCCAACTGGATCTGGGCCGGCTCGATCATCATGGCGCTTGGAGGTATGTTCAGCTTGTTTGACCGTCGATTCCGCGTTGCTGCCGGGGCGGCCAAAACCCGCATGGAAGGGGTGCCTGCCGAATGAAACGCTTGATTGCATCGCTGGCCGTGATGGGCTGCCTTGCCGCGCCTGCTTACGCCGTGAATCCCGACGAGGTGCTTGCGGATCCGATGCTGGAAGAGCGCGCGCGCGAAATCTCGGCTGATCTGAAATGCGTGGTTTGCCGGGGTGAGAATATTGATGAAAGCAACGCCTCGATTGCCCGTGACCTGCGCCTTTTGGTGCGTGAGCGGTTGGTCGAAGGCGACAGCAATGATGAGGTCGTAGGTTTCATCGTCGAACGCTATGGCGAGTATGTTCTGATGAAGCCGAACAGCTCGGGCGCAAACCTGATTCTATGGGCCACCGGTCCAGCACTGTTCCTGATTGCGCTGCTGTCGGGCGGACTGTATCTGCGCCGCCGCGCGCAGGCGCAGGACGGGGCGCAGGTTTTGACGCAGGACGAACAGAATCGGCTGAATGAATTGCTGGACGAATAAGGCGCGGCAGCAGGAAACTTCCAAAATGACGGGGCGTTTATCTTTACCTGACCGCTTGGTCGGATAAACTGGGCGAAACTCCGGGAGGATGACATGATTTACGAAACGATCACATTGGACATCACTGATGGCTTGGCGGTTCTGACCTTCGACCGCGCTGATGTAATGAACGCCCTGAATACCCAGATGCGCGCCGAGATCGCCCATGCGGTGCAAGAAGCTGGCAAAAATGCCCGCGCTTTGGTCATCACCGGGTCGGGCCGCGCTTTCTGTTCGGGCCAAGATTTGGGCGACCGTGCCAATGCGGCCGAGGTCGATCTGGAACGCACCTTGCGTGACGAATACGAACCGCTGCTGCGCGCCATCTATGACAGCCCGATCCCAACGATCTCGGCCGTCAATGGCGCGGCTGCCGGGGCTGGGGCCAATATCGCTCTGGCTGCGGATGTGGTGATCGCTTCGGAAAGCGCGTTCTTCATGCAGGCTTTCTCGCGCATTGGACTGATCCCGGATGCGGGCGGCACCTATTGGATGCCACGTCAGATGGGCTTTGCTAAGGCGATGGGCGCTGCTCTGTTCGCTGAAAAGATGCCCGCGAAAGAAGCGGCTGATCTGGGCCTGATCTGGGAATGTGTCGCTGACGATGCGTTTGAAGCCACTTGGCGCAAACGGGCCGAACAGCTGGCGAAAGGGCCGACGCTGTCCTATCGGAACATCAAGAAAGCCCTGCGCGCTTCGCTGAGCAACACGCTTGACGAACAGCTTGCGCTTGAGGCCAGCCTGCAAGGTGAATGCGGTAAATCACGCGACTTCAAGGAAGGCGTCATGGCATTCCTCGAGAAACGCGCGCCGCAATACGAAGGCCGCTGATCCCAAACGGATCGCGATCAGGAAGGAGCCTTCGGGCTCCTTTTTTTGTTGCTTTAGCCCCTTTGAAAGACGGCTACCCATAAACGAAAAAAAGCCGCCCGAATTGGGCGGCTTTTCTCTGATTTCGTGAGGCTTAGCGCTTTTCGACGTCGATATAGTCGCGCTCGGTGTCGCCTAGGTACAGCTGGCGCGGACGACCGATTTTCTGACCCGGATCGCCCAGCATCTCTTTCCACTGCGAGATCCAGCCGACGGTGCGCGACAGCGCGAAGATCGGGGTGAACATCGAGGTCGGGAATCCCATCGCTTCGAGGATGATGCCTGAGTAGAAGTCGACGTTCGGGTACAGCTTCTTGTCAACGAAGTAAGGATCTTCCAGCGCGATGCGCTCCAGTTCCTTGGCAACTTTCAGCGTTTCGTTGTCCTCGATGCCCAGCAGGCCCAGAACCTCGTCAGCGCTTTCCTTCATGACCTTCGCACGTGGGTCGAAGTTCTTGTAGACGCGGTGACCGAAGCCCATCAGGCGGAACGGATCGTCTTTGTCCTTGGCTCGGGCCACGTATTCCGGAATGTTGTCGACCGAGCCGATTTCACGCAGCATTTCCAAGCAAGCTTGGTTTGCACCACCGTGGGCAGGGCCCCACAGGCAGGCGATGCCGGCAGCGATACAGGCGAACGGGTTGGCGCCCGACGAACCGGCCAGACGCACAGTCGAGGTCGAGGCGTTTTGCTCGTGGTCGGCGTGCAGCGTGAAGATACGGTCCATTGCCTTGGCAAGGATCGGATTCACTTCGTATTCTTCAGCCGGTACGGCAAAGCACATACGCAGGAAGTTCGAGGAGTAATCCAGGTCGTTCTTCGGATAAACGAACGGCTGACCAACCGAGTATTTGAAGGCCATCGCGCAAATGGTGGGCAGCTTGGCGATCATGCGGATCGCAGCCACTTCGCGCTGCCATGGGTCATTCACATCGGTCGAGTCGTGATAGAAGGCCGACATCGCGCCAACAACGCCGGTGATGATCGCCATCGGGTGTGCGTCGCGACGGAAACCCGAGAAGAACTTGATCATCTGCTCGTGTACCATCGTGTGACGGGTCACGCGGCTTTCGAAATCCACCAGTTCGGCTTCGCTGGGCAGTTCACCGTACAGCAGCAGATAGCAGACTTCGAGGTAATGCGATTTCTCGGCCAGCTGATCGATCGGATAGCCGCGATACAGAAGCTCGCCCTTGCCGCCATCAATGAAAGTGATGGTCGAATCACAGCTTGCGGTCGACGTGAAGCCCGGGTCGTAGGTGAAAACACCGCCCTGAGCGTACAGCTTGGTGATGTCGATCACATCAGGACCGGCAGTCGGGGAGTACATGGGGAGCTCGAGCTCTTTGTCTCCGAACGAGAGCTTTGCGGTTCCGGTTTGTTCAGCCATGTATTTTCCCTTCGTGTTAGAAAGCGACCGCCCCGGTTGGCCGGTCGCTTATGCTTCAGGCGCTTGCGTCTTCCAGTCGCGCGATGGTTTCGTCGCGCCCGAGAACAAGCATCATATCAAAAACGCTGGGCGTGACGGCCCGTCCGGCAAGGGCTGCGCGCAGAGGCGCTGCGAGTTTGCCGAACTTGAGGTCATGGGCCTCGGCGAGGCCGTTGAGAGTGTCCTCAAGCGTGTTGCGATCCCAGCTACCATTTTGCAGCTGCGGCGTCAATTCTTTCAGTATACCACGGGATACTTCGTCCAGAGCCTTCTCGGCTTTCTCGTCCCGGTCAATGGGGCGTGAAACCGTTGCAAATCTAGCTTTTTCAAGGAGTTGCGGCAAGGTTTTGGCGCTGGTTTTCAGCACATACATGGCCGATGAAACCAAATCAATTTGCTGCGACTGCAAAGAAATTTCGCCAGCAGCCTCCATATACCCCTGAAGAGCGGCCAGAACGTCCGCATCTTCCATTGCGGCCAGATGCTGTCCCGACAGGTTGTCCAGCTTCTTGAAGTCGAACCGCGCGGGGCTTTTGCCGATGCCCGACAGGTCAAACCACTCCAGCGCCTGCGCGTCCGAGAAGAACTCGTCATCACCGTGGCTCCAGCCAAGACGGGCCAAATAGTTGCGCATGGCGGTGGCAGGATAGCCCATCGCCTCGTATTCTTCGACTCCCAAAGCACCGTGGCGTTTGGACAGCTTCTTGCCATCGGGTCCGTGGATCAGTGGGATGTGTGCCCAAACCGGCAGGTCCCAACCCATTGCCTGATAGACAATCGTCTGGCGCGCGGCGTTGTTCAGGTGGTCATCCCCACGGATCACGTGTGTCACGCCCATATCATGGTCATCAACGACAACAGCCAGCATGTAGGTGGGTGTGCCATCCGAACGTAAACAAATCATGTCATCCAGCTGGTCGTTGCGAATGGTGACGTCACCTTGCACCTCGTCGCGGATGACAGTCTTGCCCTCGCGCGGGGCTTTCAGGCGGATCACGTAAGGCGCGTCCGGGTGGGTTGCCGGATCAGCATCGCGCCACGGGCTTTGATACAGGGTCGAACGACCCTCGGCGCGGGCTTCCTCGCGGAAGGCCTGAATTTCGTCTTGCGAGGCAAAGCACTTATAGGCGTGTCCATTTGCCAGCATTTCAAGCGCAACTTCGGCGTGGCGATCGGCGCGGTCGAATTGGCTGACGACGTCACCGTCATGGTCTAGACCCAGCCAGGCCATGCCCTTCAGGATCGCCGCTGTTGCCTCGGGGGTCGACCGGGCGCGGTCCGTATCTTCGATCCGCAGCAGGAATTTACCACCACGGCCACGGGCATAGAGCCAGTTGAACAGCGCCGTACGGGCGCCGCCAATATGCAAATAGCCGGTGGGCGAGGGGGCGAAACGGGTGACAATCTGGGGCGTCTGAGACATCGGTCATTAACCTTTTGGAAACCATGCGCGCGTTACGCAGGAGGGGATGCGTTTCAGGCGAGACCTGAAAACAAGCTTCGTTGAGATGCTTTTAACAAAAGGGAGGTTTTGAACAAGGGTGCTGGCCGTGAAACTCTTGTCCCGGATCGAAGAAGAGCGCGGACGGTTCCTGATTTGGGCTCCGCTGTTCTTTGGTGCAGGCATTGGGCTTTATTTTGTGCCGTCGCGCGAACCGGACATTGGCATCTATACGGCTCTGGCCATTCTGGGGCTATTTTGCGCCGGTATCGCATGGCGCTGGCCCTGGGGCATTGGGCCGCTGGCGCGCGCGGTAATTTGCATCGCCCTCGGATTTGGGATTGCCGGTGTGCGCGCGCATTGGGTTGCCGGACCTGTGTTGGATTTCCGATACTACGGCCCGGTCGAAGGGCGGATAATCGCAATGGACCGCTCGCAGTCCGATGCGGTGCGCCTGACCTTGGATCAGGTTCGCCTTAGTGATGTGAATCCAAGGAAGCGTCCCGACCAGGTGCGGGTCTCACTTCACGGGGAACAGGGCTATCTGTCCCCCGCCATCGGTCAGCGGATTGCGTTGACGGGACATCTGTCTGGTCCCAACGGCCCGGTCGAGCCCGGCGGGTTTGATTTCCAGCGCATGGCGTGGTTTCGCGGAATCGGGGCAGTGGGCTATACACGCAGCCCCGCGCTTTTGTTGTCCCCGCCCACGGGCGACTTGTCGCTGGCCATCGGACGGCTCAGGCAGGTGATTGCACATCGGGTACGTGCGGTCCTTCCAGGCGTAAGTGGGGCGTTTGCAGCCACGATTACGACGGGTGACCGATCCTCGATGGAACGTGCCACAATCGACGCGCTGCGCGGATCGAACCTTGCACATCTTCTTGCGATCTCTGGTCTGCACATGGGGCTGCTGACCGGCTTTGTTTTTCAGGCCATGCGCATCTTGATGGGATTCTGGCCCAGACTGGTCCTAAACTTCCCGGTAAAGAAGCTGGCCGCCGTGACTGCCATTGGGGCCGGGGTGTTTTATCTGGCGCTGTCCGGCGGTGCGGTTGCGACCACGCGGGCTTTTATCATGGTGACCACGATGTTCGTTGCCATCCTGTTTGACCGACGGGCCCTGACCCTGCGCGCGGTTGCCATGGCGGCGATGATCGTCCTGATCCTGACGCCCGAAGCCTTGGTCGAGCCGGGGTTCCAGATGTCATTTGCCGCGACCACAGCGCTTGTCGCTGTGTTTGCATGGATCCGAGATCGATCACGCGACGAGACACCACGCCGTTTGCCCGGTTGGCTGCGGCCTGTGGTGACGGTGGTCATCTCCTCGGCCGTGGCGGGGCTGGCCACTGCGTCCATAGGAGCGGCACATTTCAATCAGGTCAGCCATTACGGGCTGGTCGCCAATCTTTTAAGCGTACCGATCATGGGGGCCGTTATCATGCCGCTTGCGGTGTTGGCAGCGCTGCTGGCTGTGGTGCGGTTAGAGGTCTTGGCGCTCTGGCTGATGGACTGGCCGATCCGTTGGATCCTTTGGGTGGCCGACACCGTGTCATCGCTGGATGGGGCCGTGGGGAAGGTGCCGACTCCCCCCGGTTTCGTCCTGCCTGTATTGGCTGTTGCGGGCATCTTGCTGGTCTTGTTGCGTGGCCGGGAAAGATGGATCGCACTTGCCCCTTTTGCCGTGGTCTTTGCCGGCTGGGCCAATGTCGACCGCCCCGAGATTCTGATCAGTTCATCTGGCGGGCTGGTCGGGGTGATGACAGATCAGGGGCGCGTGCTGTCTAAGCCGCGGGGCGAGGGCTTTGCCGCCCGATCCTGGCTGGAAAATGACGGAGATGCTGCCTCGCAACAGGTTGCATTCGAACGTGATGGTTTTAACGGGCGCAAAGGTCAGCTGGAGGTGGACCTTTCGGGGCTATCGTTGGCTCACCTGACAGGTCGCGGCGCAGAAGACCGCTTGGCCGAGGTTTGTGCGGGTGCAGATCTGGTCGTTCTGGCCGCATGGCGCGACGACGCCCTGCCAGAGGGATGTGCAGTGCTGGATCGCAAGGCGCTTGCCAAAAGCGGTGCGGTCGCAGTGCATCTAGAGCCCGATGGCTGGTCCATCGAACCGTCCCGCCCAGAGGACCGCGCGCGCCTTTGGACACGTTAGACGGGATTGGATGTTGCTCGGCCCGGGCTTTGCCCATAGCTTCTGACGAAAGGAGAGCACCATGGTCGAAACTGCCGGGCGGATCACACTTTGGGGGGTCGAGGTGTTCGTGGCCATCGCGGATGAGCGATCGATTTCCATGGCTGCGCGGCGTTTGGGGGTCAGCCCGTCCTCGGTCAGCCAACAATTAACCAATCTAGAGGCCGCGTTGGGGACCAGCTTGCTGGATCGTTCGGCCCGTCCAGTGTCGTTGACCGCAGCGGGGGCGTTGTTCCTGAAACGCGCACAAGCCATCTTGAACGAGGCTGAACAGGCGAAAGCAGAATTGACGTTGGGCGCGCTCTCTCAGTTGTCTCGGTTACGCCTTGGCATGATCGAGGATTTCGACGCAGACGTAACTCCACGCCTGTTGTCCGAGGCCGCGCGACGGTTTGAAAATACGCGATTTTTGCTGGAGACCGGCGCCTCGCACCGGCTGCATGATCAATTGGATGCGCGTGCTTTGGACGTGATCGTGGCAGCAGATACTGGTGCCTCTGCTCCATGGATGGAGGTCCATCCCCTGATGGAAGAGCCCTTTGTCGCCGCAGTACCCAAAGGGCTTATCGGTGATCGTGATCCAAGAGAGCTGTTGAAAGACCTTCCGCTGGTGCAATACACGGCGCGTCATCATATGGGCCGGGTAATCTCGGACCATCTGGCGCGGCAGAACCTGAAGCTGGACAACCGGTTCGAGCTGGACAGTTATCACGCGATCATGGCGATGGTAGCAAGCGGGGCTGGCTGGACGATCATCACGCCATTGGGGTTCCTGCGCGCCCACCGTTTCCGAGAGGCCGCAGACCTGATCGAGTTGCCCTTTGCCCCCTTCACCCGCCGTATCAACTTGGTCGCTCGGGCCGAGATGTTGGGGGATCTACCGCGCGATCTGGCTACGGAGTGCCGGACCCTCCTGAATTCGCTGATTGTTGAGCCTGCGGTGCAAGAGTATCCGTGGCTGAAAGGCGCGTTGCGGGTGTTGTGAAGCGGAGGGGCGTTGCCCCTCTTGGCCATTGGCCAATTCACCCCAGGATACTTATGGCAAGAAAATGCGCAGAGCGTTACGCGGCGGTTTCCGTCTTTTCGGCTTTAACCTCTTCAATCGCGCCCAGAATGGCATTGGCGATGAAATCGAGCTCAGGCTGTTTTAGACGCACGGGCAGGCGGGTGTCGCAGGCGCGCGAGAGCATCGCACGAGTTTGCGGCAGTGGGCCTTGATCGTCGATGAACTGCCAGTTCCAGAAAGCGCGGGCATTGTCTTCGCTCATCCCGAAGACCTGAACGCTAACGCCTCGGGCTTTAGCAGCGGCTTGGAAGGCGATCGTGTCTTCGTCGCTGACGCCGACCAGATTGAACTGGATGGAATCTGGCGCGCGGGTTTCCGGGGCCAGCGGTGCCGGGACGGTGATCCAGGGGCTTTGTTCCAGTTTCGCGGCCACATAGTCGTGGTTGCGCAGACCATCGTTCACGCGACGCTCAAGCTCGGGCAGTTGGGGGCGGATGACGGCGGCAGACAGGTTGGACAGGCGCGTATTGTAAAGCGGTAGCTTGTTCTGCCAGCGCGCAAAGGCGTCTGCCAGATCGGTCGAGTTTTCGCCGCGCGGTGATTTGTGTTTCTTCCAATTGTGCTCATAGGCACCGGACATAATCACGGCGCGCGCCGCCAGCTCGGCGTCATCGGTGATCAGAATGCCGCCTTCGCCCGCGTTCAGCATTTTGTAGGACTGGAACGAGAAACAGCCGATCTTGCCGATCGTACCGATCTTGCGCCCATGCCAAAGCGTGCCGAGCGAATGGGCTGCGTCTTCGACAACAGGGATGTCCGCCGCGTCGCACAGCTGCATGATCGCATCCATGTCCGAGGTATGACCACGCATATGGCTGATGATCACTGCGCCCACATCCGGTGTTAGCTTGGCGGCGAAGTCAGCCATGTCGATGCGGTAGTTGTCTTGCACATCGACCAGAACCGGCTTGCAGTCGGCATGTACGATCGAGCTGGGGACAGCCGCAAAGGTGAAGGCAGGGATTAGAACCTTGGAGTCGCGCGGCAGGTTCAGGGCTTTCAGGGATAGAAACAGCGCGGCCGAGCAGCTGGCCACGGCAAGTGCATATTTCGCGCCCATCATCTCGGCGAACTCGGCTTCCAGAAGTGCGACAGGGGCGTCTTCCGGGGCGGTGTAGCGAAACAGATCACCCGATTGCAGCAGCCGGTCGATCTCGGCCCGGGCGGCTTCGGGGATGGGTTCGGCGTCATGGACGTTCGGCGCGGCGTTCTGGTCCAGGGTCATGCTGTCTCCTTTTTCGAGCGTCACCTTTTCGGCTTTCTCGAAAATACATTTCAGAAAATATAAAAGAGCAAGGTGAGTCTGGCCAGAGGTTTCAGCACCGTTGGCGCGGATTAGTTTTCGGATTTGTAGTACGGCTGTTACGAAACTGCGGGGTGTGATGGGGGCGAACATGAAAAAAGCCACGCTGGTGATCAGCGTGGCCTCAATGTGTTTAGGTTCCAGTTCCTGAAGGTTCAGCCTTTAAGAATGGCCGCCATTTTATCAGCGAATTTGGCGTTGTCCGTTGCCGTACTCAACGCATCTTCCGCTGCATTGAGCAACGTATCTGGCACATTGCCACGTCCGCGATGTTCAATCAGACCTGCGACAAGCGGGGCGGTGAATTCGGGATGGGGCTGGATGGTCAGAATCTTGTCTCCGATCATCATGGCAGCATTGGCGCAGAAGTCGGTTGAGGCAATGATCTCGGCCCCTTCCGGTAGGTCGACCACCTGATCTTGGTGCCAAGCGTTCAGGGCCATAGTCTGATCGCCAAAATCATATTCGGTCCGGCCTACGGACCAGCCGCCGTCGAACTTCTCGACCTTGCCGCCAAGGGCTTGGGCGATGATCTGGTGACCAAAACAGACACCGACCAGCGGTTGGCCTGCGTCGCGAATGTCACGGATCAATGTCTCGAGCGGCGGGATCCAGTCATGGTCTTCATAGGCACCATGTTTCGAGCCGGTGATCAGCCAGCCATCCGCGTCTTCGGTACCAGAGGGAAATTCACCATCCACGACCGAGAAGATCTGGAAGTCGAACCCATGCCCGTCGAGAAGGCGGGTGAACATCTCGCCATAGTCGCCGACGCTGTCGCGCAGTTCGTCGGGGGAATGGCCTGCTTGCAGAATGCCGATTTTCATGCGTCACCAAATTTGATCAAATTATTGCACAGTTATATTTGACCTACCCGAGCCTTAACGCCGGGGCAAGGGCAATTTTTTGTGATCAGTTAGCGAAACAAGGTGCGCATGAAGCTGGGGCGACGCACCATGGCTTGCGGAAGATGCCGGTTCAGGTGCTTGCCGATGCGGCCAAAGATCGTGATGACGACCAGCGTCAGCAGGATGAAATAGAACGCCAAAATCGGGTAGGGGACGAACGGATTAAAGGTCTTGTCTGCGAAATAGCTGGCGTAATACAGCGCGTCGCCGCGTTGCTGCCACACCGGAAACCCCGAGAAAAAGACCAGCGCCGTAGCGTGAAACAAGAAGATCGCTTCGTTCGTATAGGCGGGCCAAGCCAGACGCATCATCGACGGCCAGACAATGCGCTTGAAGCGGGTCCAACCTGTGATGCCATAGGCGTCGGCGGCTTCAAGATCCCCCTTGGGAATGGATTGCAGCGCGCCATAAAAGATCTCGGCCGAATAGGCGGTGGTGTTCAGAAACAGAACGATCGCTGCGCCCAGCCACGCTGATGTCAGAAGCGAAAAGCCCGGGACGCTCTGTTTGATCGACAGAAACACCGCATAGGCAAAGAACATCTGGATGAACAGGGGCGAGCCGCGGAAGACATAGATGAAGAACTCGGCCGGTTTGCGCAGCCTATCCGAGCGGCTGTTCTTTGCCATGGCCAGTCCCGTGGCGGCGAAGAAGCCAAACAGGATTGCCACAAGGCCGAAATAGATGTTCCAGATCATGCCCGAGCCGATCAGCGTGAAGTGCTCGCACAGGGTATAATCTTCGCGCGGTAGCAGGCGTTCTCCGAACCCGACTGAACGAAAGGCATAGTCCTGAATGGTCTGAACGCAGCTCATGTCGCGGCCTTCCGTTGGGCTTCGCCGGCAGCGGTGGCCTGACCGTGCGATAGGCGGGTGGACAGCCGTTTGTAGACGCGTTCACTGATCGAGGTCAGCATCAGGTAGAAGACCAAAAGCCCGCCGAAGTAATAGGCGTTCCAGTTCCCATGCGGATAGTCCGTGAACTTGGCGGCTTTTGTCGCGCCAAGCTCGCGCGCCCAGTACACGATATCTTCGACCCCAAGCAGGAACAGAAGCGGCGTGGCCTTAATCAGGATCATCCACAGGTTTGACAGGCCGGGCAGTGCAAAGACCCACATTTGCGGAACCAAAATGCGCCAGAAGGTCTGGCGGGTCGACATGCCATAGGCCTCGGCGGTTTCAAGCTGGGCACGGGGCACGGCTTTCATGGCGCCGAACAGCACGTTGGCGGCAAAGGCACCGAATACGATGGCAAAGGTCAGCACGGCCAGTGCAAAGCCATAAGTTTCATGCACCCATTGCGGGCTGGTGGACAGCGGCAGCTTGGCCTGCGCACAGACCACGAAGTCATTGCCTTGACGCACTGGTTCAGACCAGTCCGAGCATTTCACTTTGTGGCGCAGGTATTCGAACCCCTGATCCAGTGCGATCACGAAGAACATGAAGAACGCAATGTCGGGGACGCCCCGTACAATCGCGGTATAGGACTTGCCCAGAAGGCTGATGGGCCAGATACGGGACCGGGCGGCAGTCGCGCCTGCAAAGCCAAACATCAACGCCACCGGCGCGGTGATTGCCAACAGCACCAGAACAATCCCGAAGGATTGATAGAACGCCATGTGCTTCCCTGTGGTCAGGTAGCAGCTGAGCCAGCTCAGGCCCTCAAGCGTGGAAGGATCGGTGCAATAGGAAAACATCGCGCGTGCAGATTATCCGCTAGAAAAAAGCTGGGCCCGCATGTGTTTACACACGGGCCCGGCCATTAAATTACCACTGAGAAGCAACTTCCCATTTGGCGATCATGGTGTTCAGCGTGCCGTCGTCTTTCATCGACTGGATGGCAGCGTCGAACTTGGCGCGCAGGTCGCCGTCGCTTTCACGGATACCCATGCCAACGCCGCCGCCGATCTGCTCCATGCGCTCCAGCATCACCAGACCGTCTGCACCGACCATGGTGTCCAGGAACGACTTATCAGCCAGAACTGCGTCAGCTTCGCCGTTTTTCACAGCAGCAACGGTTTCTTCCGGAGTTGCGAATTCGACCAGCGTCCAGCCCTGTTCAGCCACGAAAGCGGCCTGAATGGTGGTCGCCTGAGCAGCCACAACACCACCAGCGGGGTCTACGTCTGCCGACATGGCAGCATAAGCCGAGGGATCTGGCGGGGTGTAAGCTTGAGTGAAGTCGATGACTTCGTCACGCTCGTCAGTGATCGACATGCCCGCGATGATGGCGTCATAGTTGCCCGACACCAGGTTCGGAATAATGGTGTCCCATTCGTTCTTCACCCATGTACAGGTCAGCTCGGCGCGTACGCACAGCTCGTCGCCCAGTTCGCGCTCGAAGCCGTCAATTTCGCCGGCATCGTTCACGAAGTTCCACGGGGCATAGGCACCCTCTGTGCCAAGGCGCACGGTGTCCTCGGCAAGTGCGAAGCCGGCTGTCAGGGCCAGCGCCGCCGTCGAGACGATCAGTTTTTTCATGATTTACTCCCAGGTTGTTTTTTTGGTTTAAAGTTGGTCTCACACGGGATGCGAGTGAGACAGGAATTGTTTCAGGCGCTCGCTTTTTGGATTGCCGAACAGCTCGGCAGGTGCGCCTTCTTCTTCGATCAGCCCCTGATGCAGGAACACCACGTGATCGGACACGTCATGGGCCAAGCGCATGTCATGGGTGACGATGATCATGGTGCGACCCTCGGCAGCCAGATCCTTGATCACCTTGACCACTTCCTGCTCAAGTTCGGGATCAAGCGCCGAAGTGGGTTCATCAAACAGCAGGGCTTTCGGCTCCATGCACAGAGCGCGCGCAATCGCGGCGCGCTGCTGTTGTCCACCAGAAAGCTGTGCAGGCCAGACGTCACATTTGTCGCCGATGCCGACTTTCGCCAGATATTCGCGCGCTTTTTCCTCGACCTCGGCCTTGTCGCGGCCAAGGACGGTGACGGGGGCTTCCATTACATTTTGCAGAATGGTCATGTGAGACCACAGATTGAACTGCTGGAATACCATGGACAGGTTGGTGCGGATCCGTGTCACCTGAGCACGATCAGAAGGGTGACGGTTCAGCCCTTGACCCTTCCACGTGATTGGCTCGCCTTCGAACCGAATATCGCCCTGCTGGCTTTCTTCAAGCAGGTTGGCACAGCGCAACAGGGTGGATTTGCCCGAGCCAGAAGAGCCGATCAGCGAGACGACATGCCCGCGCGGCGCAACCAGATCAACGCCTTTCAGCACTTCCAACGCACCATAGCTTTTATGCAGGTCGCGGATTTCGATCACCGACGCAGGGTCGATAGGGTTCTGGTCAGGGATATCGCGTGGCACGAGTGGTTCCGGTTTAAAACAGGGTTTTGTGGTGCCCGAGTAGGAAACAAATCTATTAGGATTGCAACGGCGAAATGACGGGGAAGTTACGTAAATCTGGGTGGAAGGTCGGTTCGTGCTGCAAAATGTCGGTTTGTGTCGTGATGATCAACACGGGGTAGAGCGCGGGCGCTTTTTGCTTGGCGCGTCAGGATCGAGGTGGAATCAAATACTGAAGGGGACCAAAGGCCTTACAGGCTTTTTGCAGCGCGTTGTCGGGCCAAATTACTGTCGATATCGTTGATCCCCAGAAAACGCGGAATCATACGCATAAGCGCATCTTCTTCCGAGGCACGTTCCCCATCGGTCAGAACGACAGTCCAAGCGGCTTCCAAAATGGCAATGCGATCATCCAGCGGCACCGCATCTTTCACCGCGTTGGTAAAGCGGACCGTGTCGGGGGCCGTGGCTTCCAAGGCTTCCGCCTCGGTGCGGAGCGATGCTGCATCCTCGTCTGACAGGGTGTGCCGCTGCGCTAAAATTCGGTCGATTGCGCGCTTTTCGGCGGCGTCATAATCGTGATCCGCCCTTGCCAGCCGGACAAGAATGGCAGCCACGGCTAGACGGGCATCCCCATCCTGAAGAGGCTGGGGTGCGGGTTGGGTCAATTTCTCAAGAAGTGATCGCAGCATTTGTCTAATGTGGGCGCGACACGGTGAATGCCAAGCCCTTTCCCTTCACTTATCCGTCATAGCCTTCGATAATGATGATATCCGCCTCTGAAACCGGATCGCGGAAGGATTTTGCGGCCTGATAGACTTCGCTGTTATAGCAATCGAGCGCGGCCTGATAGTTGGGAAATTCGATAACAACATTGCGTGTACGCGACTGCCCTTCGACGGATTCGAATTGACCACCCCGTATCAAAAAACGTGCGCCATGCGCCTCGAATGCTGCACCGTTGGCTTTGATATAGTCCTGATAACGCTCAAGGTCGTCCACATCGACGCGCCCGATCCAATATCCTTTGGCCACGAGTGGCTCCTTTTTCAGTTCGTGTGACTGTCCAGCGAATAACGGATGTCGTCAATTGCAATTCCACCGGGATCTTGATGCGAAAGGGTGATCGCGGTGATCGGAGCCGAGCTGAGAAACCCGAAACTTTGCACGCCTTGCTTGGGGGTCAGGGTTTCGGCCTGCAACAATGCTGCATCCGACCCGTAGAAGTGCAGCCAAACCGGGCCGGGGGCAGGGCGGCTGCCAAGCGGATCGGCATAGTCGAGATGCAGGCGCAGCGCGAAAGACCGGATCGGTGCATCAAAGCTAAAGGCCAACGAGCCCTCCCCTCGACCGGATCGTTGCGCGAAACCCTTCGGTCCCAAAGGAAAGGCCGCATTCGATCCAAAGCCCGCATGAAAGGCGATGGCCATTGGGGGAAGCGGCGGGTTTTGCTCAACGCGCGCGGGTGCTGACGGCGGACCGTTGAGGGTTGCGAAGGTTTCGTTTGCCCCACGGGTTTGACCGGCGAGGGCGGCCCCCAAAGTCGCACCGGGCGCGCGGAGTGTGTCTGCAATGACCTGCCCGGGCTCCGGAAGAACGGGAAAGCTCTCGAAATCAATCAGGCCTGAAGCGGTTTCGGCAACAAAGTCATAGGGCGCTTGTGTAATGGTTTCGGCATATACCGGCGTAACGCCAAGGCATGCTGCAAAAAGCGCCCTCAGCTTCATTCGACTGCGATGTTGCTGCGTGGAACGCCTGCGGCGTCGGCAACGCGCGAAACCAGATCGGCCTCTTCGTCGCGCAGAACGCCATCTGCCAAGGATACCTGCCACAAGGCCGTGATGATTTTCACCCGCTGCTCTAAGGGCATCATGTCTTGTACGGCTTTTGCCAGATCCTCGGTCGCGCCAGCCTGCCTTTCCTGCCCCTCGCATACGGCGCGCAGTTTTGCCGCCTTGATCGGATTCAGGTCGTAATGACGGGCAAAAAGGCGATCAATCCGTGCGATCTCGGTCTGGGCATAATCTGCATCCGCGCGCGCCAGACGCACCAGCAAAACGCCCATCGCCCGTTGCGCATCTTCTGTCCAACAGATCTTATCAGCTTGCGACATGGGGGCTCCTTCGTGGTCGGAAGAAACCTAGAACACGGATTGCGCAAAGAAAAGGGCGGGAAAAACCCCGCCCGTCTTCCGAACTTTAACGTGGCTTAGACCAGTCGCTCGATGTCTTTTGCTGCGCGTACGAAGTCGGCGAACAGCGGAGCCGGATCGAACGGTTTCGACTTCAGTTCTGGGTGGAACTGAACACCGATGAACCACGGGTGATCTTCCCACTCGACGATCTCGGGCAGACGCCCATCCGGTGACATGCCCGAGAATTTCAGCCCGCAGGCTTCAAGCTGCTCGCGGTACTTTGCATCGACCTCGTACCGGTGACGGTGACGTTCTTCCAGTTCGGTGCCGCCGTAGATCCGCGCCACGTTCGACCCTTCCGCAAGCGTCGCGGAATAGGCACCCAGACGCATGGTGCCGCCTTTGTCGTCCCCGACCTTGCGCTTGACCTTGTAGTTGCCCTGCACCCATTCTTTCAGGTGATAGATAACCGGCGTGAAACGGGTCTCGCCTGCCTCGTGATCGAATTCTTCCGATCCGGCATCTTTAATCCCAGCAACATTGCGCGCGGCTTCGACTACGGCCATCTGCATGCCCAGACAGATGCCCAGATAGGGTATCTTGTGCTCGCGGGCATATTGTGCCGCTTTGATCTTGCCTTCAGTGCCGCGTTCGCCAAAGCCGCCGGGGACCAGAATGGCGTGGAAGCCCTCTAGATACGGGGCAGGGTCTTCTTTGTCGAAAGGCTCGGCATCGACCCATTCCAGTTTCACGCGGGTCCGGTTGGCCATTCCGCCGTGGGTCAGCGCTTCCTTGATCGACTTATAGGCGTCCTCAAGCTGGGTGTATTTGCCCACTACGGCGACTTTGACTTCGCCCTCAGCATTGTGAATGCGGTCTTCGACGTCTTCCCAGCGGCTCAGGTCAGGTTTCGGGGCAGGGGCGATTTGGAACGCGTCCAGCACTGCCTGATCCAGACCCACATTGTGATAGGCCATCGGCGCTTCATAGATCGACTTCAGGTCATAGGCCGGGATGACCGATTCCTGACGGACATTACAGAACAGACCGATCTTGGCACGTTCCTTGTCGGGAATCGGGTGCTCGGAACGGCAGACCAGCACGTCGGGGGCGATGCCGATCGAACGGAGTTCTTTCACGCTGTGCTGGGTTGGTTTCGTTTTCAGCTCGCCGGATGCCGCCAGATAGGGCAGCAGGGTCAGGTGCATGAAGATACACTGACCGCGTGGGCGTTCTTGGCTGAACTGACGGATGGCTTCGAAAAAGGGTAGGGCTTCGATATCGCCCACGGTGCCGCCGATTTCGCAGAGCATGAAATCAACTTCGTCGTCACCGATTTCGATGAATTCTTTGATTTCGTTTGTAACGTGCGGGATCACCTGAATGGTTTTGCCCAGATAATCACCACGACGTTCTTTCTCGAGCACGTTGGTATAAATGCGGCCCGAGCTGACCGAATCCGTGTTGCGCGCAGCCACGCCCGTGAAACGTTCATAGTGACCCAGATCCAAATCGGTCTCGGCCCCGTCATCGGTCACGAACACTTCGCCATGCTCGAACGGGCTCATCGTGCCGGGGTCGACGTTCAGATAGGGATCAAGCTTTCTCAGACGAACGGTGTATCCGCGCGCTTGAAGCAGAGCCCCAAGTGCAGCCGAGGTCAGCCCTTTGCCCAAGGATGAAACAACACCGCCGGTGATGAAGATGTAACGTGCCATGTGGTTGGCTGCCCCCGTGATACTGGCGTCGTTGCGCCGAAAAAGCTGGTAAGTAGATACGCAAAAAGCAAGCAGAAAGCACCGCTGCGAATCCGATCCTCACGGGATTCAAGACATAACCGATTCCGGGCTCCCGCGCAACCGGATCGTCTAGATAATGGGGCGACGTAGCGCACCGCATCTAAGTGTTGTGTGGGTTGTTTATCGCCCGGTTATCTAAGCGAAAACCGGTTCGATACATGATGTAGGGCAGTCAAACCTGCCCGTTGATCAATCCGCGCGCGGCGGCGTCAGGCTGTCGTCGGTGTTGACCGGCGGCAGCAGATTGCTGACATCAGGAACCGCAGGCGCGGTTTCTTCATCGGCAGCGGGGGCTTCAAGGCCCAACGCATCCACGACCGAGCTGTCAGCCGAGTTCTTTGCCGAGATGATCGTCAGCGAGATCGATGTCACCAGAAAGGCAATCGCAAAGCCCCAGGTCAGTTTGCCCAAAGCCGTGGCTGCACCGCGAGATGACATAACGCCACCACCGCCGCCGCCACCAATGCCAAGGCCGCCGCCCTCAGAGCGCTGCAAAAGCACGATCCCGATCAGCCCAAGGGCCAAGATCAGGTGAATGACGAGGATGACGTTTTCCATATGGGGCGTTTCCCGTGATTTGGGTTCGTTCGATCTGCCGGGGTATGTAGGCGAAAAGAACGCAGGGTGCAAGCCGCAGCAGGCAGGATCGAGACCTTTCTGCATTCGCAGCAAATACTCCTTTCGCTGGGGCAGATGTGCAGCTATACCGGGCCGGGTTTTCTTTGAGATAGGAAAAAGACCATGGCCAATGTCGTTGTCGTAGGCGCCCAATGGGGCGATGAAGGAAAAGGTAAGATCGTTGACTGGCTCAGCGAACGTGCCGATGTGATCTGCCGATTCCAAGGGGGGCACAATGCGGGCCATACTCTTGTTATTGACGGAGCGGTTTACAAGCTGCACGCGCTGCCCTCGGGTGTTGTGCGCGGCGGTAAGCTGAGCGTGATCGGAAACGGCGTTGTGCTGGATCCGTGGAACCTGTTGAAAGAAATCGAAACGGTTACGGCTCAAGGTGTTGAAATCACACCTGAAACGCTGATGATCGCGGAAAATACCCCGCTGATCTTGCCGTTCCACGGTGAACTTGACCGGGCTCGGGAAGAGGCCGCGTCGAAAGGCACCAAGATCGGCACTACCGGACGCGGTATCGGTCCGTGTTATGAAGATAAGGTGGGTCGTCGCGCCATCCGCGTTGCGGATTTGGCAGACCATGCAACGCTTGAGGCGCGCGTGGACCGTGCGCTTCAGCACCATGATCCGCTGCGCAAAGGGTTGGGCATTGAACCGATCGACCGCGACGCGCTGGTTGCGCTTCTGAAAGAGGTCGCACCGTCCATCCTGAAATTTGCCGCTCCGGTCTGGAAAGTGCTGAACGAAAAGCGCAAATCCGGCAAACGAATCCTGTTTGAGGGCGCTCAGGGCGCACTTCTGGACATTGATTTCGGAACCTATCCTTTCGTGACCTCGTCGAATGTGATCGCAGGGCAGGCGGCAACTGGTGTGGGCATCGGGCCGGGCTCGATCGACTATGTTCTGGGCATTGTGAAAGCCTATACGACCCGCGTGGGTGAAGGCCCGTTCCCGACAGAGCTTGATGATGCGGACGGACAGCGTCTGGGCGAGCGTGGGCACGAGTTTGGCACCACCACCGGGCGTAAGCGCCGCTGTGGTTGGTTTGACGCGGCTTTGGTCCGTCAAACCTGCGCAACATCTGGCGTGACCGGTATCTCGTTGACAAAGCTGGACGTTTTGGATGGGTTTGAAACCCTGAAAATCTGCGTCGGCTATGAGCTGGATGGCAAGCGCCTGGATTACTTGCCCACCGCAGAGAATGAGCAGGCGCGCTGTACTCCGATCTATGAAGAGATGCCCGGCTGGTCTGAAACGACCGAGGGTGCGCGCAGCTGGAATGATCTGCCCGCCAACGCGATCAAATATGTGAAACGCGTGGAAGAGCTGATCGACTGCCCTGTCGCGATTTTGTCCACCAGCCCGGAACGGGATGACACCATTCTGGTGACTGACCCGTTCGCGGATTGATCTGATGGCGCTGGGATATAAGGCTCGCAAGCGGCTGGCACTTTTGGTGCTGGTCGTCGGGCTGCCGCTTTACATCGTTGCCGCGGTGTTTGTGGTCAGCCTGTTCAACCGTCCGCCCATTTGGCTCGAGTTCATCGTCTATGCGGTGCTTGGTTTCGTGTGGATGCTGCCGTTGAAGCAAGTGTTTTTGGGGGTCGGAAAAGCTGACCCCGATGAAGACGAGGCGAGCTATCCCCATGATCCCGCAGGGAAATATGCCCTGAAGGACAAAAAAGATAACTAAAGAAAAAGGCCCCGAAATCGGGGCCTTTTTCGTTTCCAGTGCTTTGGATGGATCAGGCTGTTTGCAGCCCGCCCTGATCCACATTGGTAGTCACATTGGTCAGCGAATAGCACCCCTGAGCCACTTTGATGATGTCACCCTCCCGCAAAAGACGGCCAAAGGCACGCAGGGCGTCTTCCCGCGAGATGCCACCGGGAACATTCATCTTGGTCACCAGTTTGACCACCTGAGGGCGGCTGAAATGCGACTGCCCCGATGACTGCGTGACGAACGAAGCTGCAGCGCGCAGATAGCCTGCCGTATCGTTCTGGTCGACATCAGAAGCGAAGGCGGTAAAGGCAATCAGCTCGGGATTGTCGGCATTGGCAGGCTCTGCGTCCGGATCTGCGTCGGTGGCGTCCGGGCGCTTGCGAGTTGTGCTGACATTGACGCGACGAGGGCGAACAAAGCGGTCGCGCGACGCACTCGCAGAGGGGTCTTGCTCTGCTTCAGTCTCATTGACCCGCTGTTCGGAAATCAAGACCAACGGCGAGGCGCGGTGCGGTTCCGGTGATTTGGTCGAAGTCGCTTCAGGGCTGGGCTGCTTAACAGCCTGAGCCAGATCGCTGCGATAGGGCGTTTCCTGCCCTTCTTCCTCGAACTCGGCCGAGCCACTGGATTTGTCCGCACGCGTAGCTTGTACCGCGGCCTTCAAGTGGCTGATCGAATTACGACGGCGCGAGGCGCCCTGGTCGTCCATCTGGGTGTTGGTTTCGGCCAGAATGCGCTCCAACGCCGTATCGTCACGAGCTGCTTCCTGTTCGTCGAAGACCTGTGCCCGGCGCTCGCGGCGCGCATCCATGCGGCTTTCAGCCTCCATCGTCGATAAAAGCGCCTCAATTTCGTGGTGAAGTTCGCTTTGATGGGCGTTTTCCAACTGTTTGCCAGCAATGTCAGCGACAACTTTGGTCGACACTTCTTGCACAGCCACGCGAAGTGAATCGTCCAAAGGCAAAGGCGGCATCGGAGCAACGGCTGCGAATTCGCGTTCGGTAACCGGTTCGGGTTGCGCCTGCGCGTCAAGTTCGGCGCGGGATTCGGCCTCGACCAGGGCCAGTTCAGCGGCCAGATCAGCCTCTTCCTCGGCGGTCAAAACAGGCATTTCTTCCTGCGCTGCATCCTGATGAGCATCAATTTCAATCTCGGCCGCGTCTTCAATGCTGTCGCTGCCAAGCGTATTGGTCTGCGACACGACGACGTTTTCTTGCCCATCGTCACTGCGCTTGCGTTTCACGCGAAGAACACGTGATACCTGCGCGGTCTCGTCGATCGCGTTATCAGTATTGCTTTCATCTTCGGCCGCGGAGGCAGCCAAAGCAGCACCGGTGAGTACAGTGGGCGGAGTTGGCGCGCGATCTTCACGGAGGTTGGAGGCCGATAGCGGTTCCCCAACATTCGGCGCTCCATCGTCATTCATCGCGATCTGATCTTTCACGCGCTGGCGCTTGGCCACGCGATCGGCGGTCTCGGAAACGGATTCTTCAGTCGCCTCGGTATCAGCTGCCAGCGCATGGTTGCTGATCAATTCTTCAAACTCGTCCAGATCATCCAGATCCGTCACGGCCGACTTCGCCGAGCCAGCGGCGTGCTCATCTTCCAAGAACTCGTCCGAGATCTGCTGATCGTCCATCGCCGCAGCACGCAGACGAGACAATTTCGAGAGCGCATCATCTTCGTTCAGATCATGTGCAGCGCCGGCTTCTTCTTCGCGATCGTCGGTCTGAATGTCTTCTGGTGCCAATTTGGTGGACAGGCCGCCCGGCTTGGTTGGAGCATCTGCGCCCATCTCAGGCGCATTCGCGGCCTTAGCTTTCAAGTCTTCGCCGCTTTGGCGCAGGATAATACCCTGATCCTCGATCTCGGCATCAACCTGTTTCAGGGATTCGCGTTCTGCAATCCGGTGCAACATCGCAGCATCAGGCGTCACGGGTTCTGCGCCGAAAGAGCGGTCATGCTCCGCTAAGCCACGGAAATACTCGGCAATGGATTTCATTGCGCCGAATGGATCATCAAATCCTTCCAGCGTGCAGGAAAACGTGCCATAGGAAACCGTAAGGATCTTGTTGTTGTTAACCATTAAAAACTTACCTTCTCAACCAGAACGACGACAACGATACATTTAACTACATATGCTACGTAAATTGCGCAAAAGCGCGATGCGGTTGGTATTTTACTGTGGCGGAAATGTGGCGATTGTGTGGAATGAGGTGGATTTACTAACCATGAGTTGTCGAGTTTTGCGATTGGACGCGGGTGTTACGTTGCTTGGTGGAGGTCAATCTTCCGCGCAAGACATCGCTGAATCGTTAACAGTGGCGCCCAATCTGTTTGGCGTCGATGGCGGGGCCAACCGTGCTGTGTCGCTGGGCCTTGATTTGTTGGGGGTTTCGGGGGATTTCGATTCCATTTCCGATGCCACGCGCACGGCACTGGACCCCTCGATTTTGATCGAAACTGCTGACCAGAATCGAACAGATTTCGACAAGGCCTTGGACCTGATCGAGGCCCCTGTAATCCTGTGTACGGGCTTCACAGGCAAACGCATGGATCATCAGTTGGCGTGCTACTCGGTTTTAGTGCGTCAGGCGCGCAAACCAGCGATTCTTCTGGGTGACGAAGACATCTGTTTTCATCTGTCCCATGACGTCTCGTTGGACCTCCCCACAGGCACGCGGGTGTCTTTGTTTCCGATGGCCCGTGTGGTGGCGCATTGCAGCGGTTTGCGCTGGCCTGTCGACGGATTGGAGTTCGCGCCCTGGGGACAGTTTGGGACCTCGAACGAGGCGACGGGCAGTCCCGTCACCCTGTCAGCTGAAGGGGCCGGGCTTCTGGTGATCCTGCCCCGCGCGTTCCTGCGAGAAGCTGTGCGCGTGTTGTGGCAGGGCGACCCGGCGCTCTGCCCATAGCTTAGCGGTTCGAAGTCTCAGCAGTTGGGGACGTTGACCGCCAATCCCCCCAGAGACGTTTCCTTGTACTTCGCCATCATGTCCTGACCGGTTTCGAACATGGTCTTGATGCACGCGTCCAGCGGCACAAGATGCGTGCCGTCTCCGCGCAGCGCGAGGGATGCGGCAGATACCGCTTTGATCGCACCCAGACCGTTACGCTCGATGCAGGGAACCTGAACCAGACCGCGCACCGGGTCACAGGTCAGACCAAGATGGTGTTCTAGCGCAATTTCGGCTGCATTCTCTACCTGCATGGCGGTGCCACCCATTACGGCGCACAGACCTGCGGCGGCCATGGCGCTGGCCGATCCGACCTCGGCCTGACACCCGGCTTCGGCTCCCGAGATCGACGCGTTGTGCTTCACGATGGCCCCGATGGCCGAGGCAGTCAGCAGGAAGTCGTGTATGCGCGAAGACGATGCACCCGGCACGTGATTGAGCCAATAATAGATCGTGGCAGGCAATACGCCTGCCGCGCCATTGGTCGGGCTGGTCACAACCTGCCCACCTGCGGCGTTTTCTTCGTTCACCGCCATGGCATAGACGCTCATCCAGTCGTTGATCGTATGCGGGGCGGTCAGGTTCAGGCCCTGTTCGGCAACCAAGCTGTCATAAATGGCCTTGGCGCGGCGCTTGACCATCAAGCCGCCGGGCAGGATGCCATCTCTCGCCAGTCCGCGCTCGATGCAGTCCTGCATGACCTCCCAAACCCGGTCGAGCTTTTCGGCCAGTGTGGCGGGGCCCATATGGACCAGTTCGTTGGCGCGCTTCATGTCCGCGATGCTTTTGCCCGAGGCTTTGGCCATCTCAAGCATCTGCACAGCGTTTTCAAAAGGATAGGGATGGGTTTTGGCGTCTTGCGCATCCAGTTTGGCTTCCTGGGCCTGTTCGGCCTCGGTCACGACAAACCCGCCGCCGATCGAGTAATAGGTCTCGCGCACCACAATGTCGCCCTGAGCATCGGTTGCCATCAACTGCATGCCATTGGCGTGGCCGGGCAGGGAATGTTCATAGTCGAAAATCAGGTCAGTCTTCGGGGCAAACTTCAGGGTGCCCAGTCCTTCCGGGGATACCGTGCCGGTCGCCTCGATATTTGCCATAGTGGCTTCGGCTTTGGCGTGGTCATAGCTGTCGGGCAAGAACCCAGCCAGTCCCAGAATGGTGGCGCGGTCGGTGGCGTGGCCAACGCCGGTAAAAGCAAGCGATCCATGCAACGAGGCTTTCAGCCCATGCACCTTGAAAGGCTGGCTGCGGAGCAGATCCAAGAACCGTGCACCTGCTACCATGGGCCCCATCGTGTGGGATGAGCTGGGACCGACCCCGACCTTGAACATGTCAAATACAGACAGGAACATTTTGACCTCGCTTGGTTTCGTCAGACCATTGTGCGGATTTTCCGCCAGTAGGTGCGTGAAAAAGCGACAGTTTTTACGCCAATCGCGTTGCGGATCAGTCTGGACGGGTCAGAATGAAAGCCGCGCCCGCACCCATCAACAAGACTTGAGCCAACACGACCCACCATGGGGCGCCGAGGATCAGAGAGACGACAAGCACAAGCGTCATCATACTGACCGCCAGAGTTTTCGCCCGTCGCGAGATCGCGCCGCGTTCTTCCCAGTCTCGAATTGCGGGTCCGAAATGGGCATGATCGATTAACCAGGCCCGTGCGCGCGGGCTGCTGTTGCCAAAGGCGAAAGCTGCGACCAGCAAAAAGGGTGTGGTGGGTAGAACAGGCAAAATGACCCCTAAAAGGCCAAGCGCGACGGCGCTCCATCCGAGAGCGAGATAGAAGAATTTGCCCATGACCTGCGCCCAAGTTGCTAAACGCGCAGTGTCAGGTGCCGCGGTCAGATTGTCCAGATGCCGCTTGTCTAAAGCGCCACACCTTCAGGAGGAATGGCGGGGGAAGGGTTGCTCAGCGGCGTGGCCCCAAGCCCTTCTGCGATGATGGCAGCCTGCATCGCTGGGCGCGCCTCGATCCGCTCGGCAAGGGATTTTAGGCGCGGCCAGTGGCTTAGATCAAACCAATGCTCGCCTTGCAGATAAAGTGCGAACCAGCGCAGGGGGGTAGCAATATAATAATCCAGCGCGGTTGGATCCTGCGACCCAAACCAAGCATGCCCTTCGCCCAACAGCGCCTCATAGCGATCCAGATGCCCGCGAAGGCGCGTGGACACGATGCGGCGGTGATCCTCAACGGGTCCAGAGGTGAAACGTTCAGCATAGAAATGCTGGCGCAGATCTATCTGCAACCCGTTCGAGGCCACCATCATCCACGACAGGAACGCCCCACGATCCGGGCTGCCCACTGCGGGGGCCATCCGCCCGGCGCGATCCACGAGCCACAGCAAGATAGCGGCGGTTTCAAAAATCACGCCATGGGGTGTCTCAAGCGCAGGGATCGTCCCCATTGGATTGACCTTCAGATAGGCCGCGCTTTGCTGCGCATTGCTGCCACGGTCTACCAGAACGGTCTCAAAGGGCACGCCCAATTCCTCAAGCACAAGCCGGATGATGAGCGATGCGTTATCGGGGGCATAGTGAAGTTTCAACATGCAGCGACAGAACCAAATGCAAAGCAAAGTGACCAGAAAAAAGATGCGTGTCGGGCTCGGTACTCGCCAACATGGGGGCAGAGCCGTATAAAATGCGAAACAGTTGCTTGGTTTAAGGGATTCGTAGTTATGAGCGCAGAACTCTCACCTATCGATACGGCAAAAAGCATTGCGGCCAAATACGCCGTTCAGTTCGTAGAAGATGGTATGCGCGTTGGGCTGGGGACGGGTTCAACATCGGCTTGGATGGTCAGGTATCTTGGCGAACGGGTGCAGCAAGAAGGGCTGAATATTGTAGGCGTGCCTACCAGCCGTCGAACTGCCGTGCTTGCGCAAGAGGCCGGTCTGCGGATTGCCACGCTGGATGAAGCCAAGTGGCTGGATATTACCATCGACGGCACAGACGAATACGACGCCGAGCTAACCCTGATCAAAGGCGGCGGCGGGGCTTTGCTGCATGAAAAGATCGTCGCTTCGGCATCGGATCGTATGATCGTGATTGCGGATCACTCGAAATCTGTTGCGCATCTCGGGGCGTTCCCCTTGCCGATCGAGGTCATTCCCTTCGGGCTGCAAACCACGCGCGCCATGGTCGAGGCGATGTTGGATGGGATGGATGTGCTGGGCTGGGAAGCGGTCTTGCGGACGATTGACGACCAACCCTTCGTGACGGACCAAGGCAACCACATCATCGATTTACACCTGAAACGGATCGGCGACCCGCGCCATCTGGCACTTGCGTTGAACCAAGTGCCGGGTGTCGTTGAAAATGGGTTGTTCATAGACATTTGCGACATGGTGATCTCGGGTCACGGAGATGGGCGGATCGAAGTGACCGATCTCAGCGATGGCACCTTGAAAGAGGTTCAGGTGGATGTTGGCCAAGACGCCAACATTTTCGCGGATATCTGATTGGGATCAGACGCGAAAACGTGATCAATGTGACAATTGCGGGGGTGGAAAGCCCGGCTGCAAGCCCCTAGCTTTCAGCGGATGCAAACCCCGATGTGATGCACACCCGACCGGGTGGGACGTGAAAGGCAATGGATATGAGCGGATTTGACTATGACCTCTTTGTAATCGGTGGCGGTTCGGGTGGCGTGCGCGCTGGCCGTGTGGCTGCTGAAGGTGGCGCGAAAGTGGCACTGGCCGAAGAGTTCCGGATGGGCGGCACCTGTGTCATCCGTGGCTGTGTGCCGAAGAAGTTGATGGTTTTTGCCTCGCAACATGGTCCAGCGGCGGCGGACGCCGCGGCCTATGGCTGGCAGGGTAACGAACGCGGGACCTTCGATTGGAAGGGGACGTTCCGCCCTGCACTTCATGCCGAACTTGAGCGACTGGAAGGCATCTATACCCGCAACCTTGGCAACTCGGGCGCGGATATCTACAACGCGCGCGCCGTTGTGAAAGACGCACATACGGTCGAGCTGTCGACGGGTGAGACCTTCACCGCCAAGCACATCCTTGTGGCCACCGGCGGACGTCCTTTCATTCCTGACACTCCGGGTGCTCAGGAACTTGGCATCACCTCGAACGAAGTGTTCAATCTGGAGGACTTCCCCAAGCGCATTCTGATCGTGGGCGGCGGTTACATTGCCACCGAGTTTGCCTGTATCTTCAACGGCCTAGGCAGTCACGTTGCCCAATGGTATCGCGGTGCGCAGATCCTGCGTGGCTTTGACGACGAAGTGCGCGGCTTCTTGGCCGAGCACATCCGCGAGCGTGGTGTCGACCTGCATGTCGGCCTTGAAGTCGAGCAGATGGAGAAACGTGACGGCGCCATCTGGGTCAAAGGCACCGATGGGCGTGAAGAAATGTTCGATCAGGTGCTCTTTGCCACCGGTCGTGTGCCGAACACTGATGGGCTGGGTCTGGAAGAGACTGGTGTCAATCTGGGTCGTGGCGGTGAGGTCGTCGTGGACGACTACAGCCAGACCTCGGTTCCGTCGATCTATGCGGTGGGCGACGTGACCAACCGGATCACTCTGACCCCAGTTGCGATCCGCGAAGGCATGGCGTTCGTCGAAACTGTCTTCAATGGCAACCCGACGAAGCCAGATCATGAAAACGTTGCCTCGGCCGTGTTTACGCAGCCGGAGTACGGCACCGTGGGCCTGTCCGAGGAAGACGCCCGTGCGCAGGAAAAGATCGACGTTTATGCCGCTGCGTTCCGCCCGATGCAAAAAAGCTTCATTGGGTCGAATGAACGTGTTCTGTTCAAGCTGATCGTCAGCCAAGAGACCCAAAAAGTGCTGGGTGTGCATATTGTCGGCGACGGCGCAGGCGAGATGATCCAGCTGGCAGCCGTGGCTGTCAAAATGGGCGCAACCAAGGCAGATTTCGACCGGACCGTGGCCGTTCACCCGACCATGTCAGAGGAAATTGTTTTGATGAAGTCACCCGCGCGCAGCGACTGATCAGGCCTTTTGTAGGTGCAAAGGTATGAAAAGGGGGCGCAATGCGTCCCCTTTGCCTTGAAATTCACCGTCCAAAGGGCCAGTTATGACCGCGAAACCCTGTTTTTAACACGGAAGGAAATGGACCAGATGGCCAGTGATAATGGCGGTCCCTGGGGCGGCGGTGGAAACCGCGGCGGCTCCGGCGGGCGTCCCCCCTCGAACGATGATGGCAATCGCGGCGGTAATAACCGCCCCGGAGGCGATAGCCCGCAGATCCCCGAAATCGACGAGCTGATGAAAAAAGGCCAAGAGCAACTGCGTGTGCTCATGGGTGGCCGCGGTGACGGTCGCAAAGGCGGCGGTCAGGGCGGACAAGGCGCGAGCGGTCCCAGCATTGGGCGCGGCTCGATCCTGCTGATCGCGCTCGTGGCGGCAGCGGTCTGGGTCTATGCCAGCTTCTATCGCGTGGACACGTCCGAACAATCGGTCGAACTGCTGTTCGGCGAGCGGTATGGCGTTGGGCAAGAGGGTTTGAACTTCGCCCCTTGGCCCGTCGTGACCAAAGAGATCTATTCGGTCACCCGCGAAAACGTCATCAACATTGGCGACGGCACGTCCGAAGGGCTGATGCTGACCGGTGATGAAAACATCGTCGATATCGACTTCCAGGTGGTGTGGAACATCTCGGACATCGAAGCCTTTGTGTACAACCTTGCCGAACCTGAAGACACCATTCAGGCTGTTTCGGAATCGGTTATGCGCGAGATTATTGCGCGCTCGCTTCTTGCCCCTGTGCTGACGTCAGATCGTGGCGTGATTGCTCAGGAGCTGGAAGAGCTGATCCAAGCGACGCTTGATGGGTATCAATCTGGCGTGAACATCGTTCGTGTAAACTTTGACCGTGCTGACCCGCCGGCCGAAGTGATTAACAGCTTCCGCGAAGTCCAGGCCGCCGAGCAGACACGCGATACGCTGCAGAAACAAGCGGACGCCTATGCGAACCGCGTTGTGGCTGCGGCCCGTGGTGAAGCCGCTCAGCAACTGGAACAAGCCGAGGGCTATCGCGCCCGTGTGGTGAACGAAGCCGAAGGTGAAGCCGCGCGCTTTATCGCCGTCTATGATGAATTCGCCAAGGCACCGGATATCACGCGCAAACGCCTGTACCTGGAGACACTGGAAAAAGTTCTGTCCAATGTCGACAAAATCATCCTTGACGAAGGCGTCGGCGGAAGTGGGGGCGTAGTACCCTATCTGCCGCTTAATGAACTGTCGCGCAAAACGGACCAATCCAGCGGAGGGTCAAACTGATGAAACGATCACAAATCGGTCTTTTCGTTCTGATCGCCATCGTTTTTGGCGCCTTGCAGGCAGTTTACATCGTAGATGAGCGTCAGACGGCTCTTAAACTGCGATTTGGTGAAGTGAGAGATGAAGTTCGTGATCCGGGCTTCTATTTCAAGGTGCCGGTGTTTGATGAGATCATCAAATATGACGACCGTATTCTGCCTTTGGACACCCGCAAGTTGGAAGTTACACCAGCGGACGGGCGTCGTTTGGAAGTGGATGCATTTGCGCGCTGGCGCATTGCGGATGCCAAACAGTTCCGTCGTGCGGTTGGCGCAAGCTCGATCGCAGGCGCAGTCCCGCGTCTGGAGCGTATCCTGAACGCCGAGCTGCGTGAGGTTCTGGGTAAAGTGAACTCGGGCGTGGTCTTGTCTGCGGATCGTGTGGTTCTGATGAACCAGATCCGTGATCAGGCCAGATCGCAGGCATTGTCGCTTGGTGTTGATATCGTCGACGTACGGATCAAAAGCGCGGACCTGCCTAAGCAAAACCTTGAAGCTACCTTTGAGCGGATGCGTGCAGAACGTCAGCGTTTGGCTGCGGACGAAATCGCCCGCGGTAACGAAGCCGCACAGCGTCTTCGTGCGACCGCAGATCGTACCGTTGTTGAAACCGTGTCTGAAGCTCGCAAGCAGGCCCAGATCATCCGGGGTGAGGCTGACGCCCGCCGCAACGGTATTCTGGCCGACGCGCTGGGCCGTGACCCAGAGTTCTATGCGTTCTTCCGCTCGTTGGAGGCATACGAGAACGCTTTGGGTGGCAGTAACTCGTCCATGGTCATCACGCCGGACAGCGAGTTCTTTGACTATCTGAAATCGGATACGGGACGGTAATGTCTACGATCCTTTTAGGTATCGGGCTTGTGCTCGTGATCGAGGGGCTAGTGTTCGCACTGGCCCCTTCGCGTCTTGATGATCTGGTCGCGATGATGGCTGCCATGACGCGCGACCAAAGGCGTCTGATCGGATTGGTCGCATTGGCACTTGGCGTGGTGCTGGTTTGGCTGTCCGGGGCTGGGTTCTAGCCCCGCCAGATCGCTCACGCTGTGTTACGCGTGTTCACATAGCGGTGAGGTCGCCTCTCAAACTTTGCGTTGCGCTTTCCGGCTCCTATCTAGAGACTATCATTTAAACGGATGCTTCATCCGATAGTTATCGAAAAGGAGAGTAGTGTGAGAGCGCAGGCATACGCCCTTAGGCAAGGGCAGTCAGAGTATTATCGGGGGTTTGTTGCCCTGATCCTTGCGGTCGCCACATTGTTGGCAACATCCCTTCGCGCGGACGCGCGCGGTGCGCCAGAAAGCTTTGCCGATCTGGCAGAACAGGTCAGCCCCGCCGTTGTGAATATCACAACCTCGACAATCGTCGCGGGGCGCGATGGCGGCCCGCAGCCGATGATCCCGGAAGGCAGCCCTTTTGAAGAGTTCTTCCGTGATTTCCTTGAACGCAACCAAGAAGGTCCAAACGGTGGTCAGCAGCAACAGCGCCAACGTCGCAGTCAAGCGCTGGGCTCGGGTTTTGTGATCTCCGAAGACGGGTTCATCGTCACCAACAACCACGTGATTGAAGGTGCGGATGAAATCCTGATCGAGTTCTTTGACCGTGAAGAACAGCTGGAAGCCAAAGTGATTGGCACCGATCCGAATACTGACATCGCCCTGTTGAAAGTCGAAAGCGACGAGCCACTGACCTATGTCAGCTTTGGTGACAGCGATATCATGCGCGTTGGCGATTGGGTGATGGCCGTTGGCAACCCGCTGGGGCAGGGCTTCTCGGTTTCGGCCGGGATCGTGTCGCAGCGCAACCGCGAGCTATCGGGCAACTATGACGACTACATCCAGACCGATGCGGCCATCAACCGGGGCAACTCGGGCGGCCCGCTGTTCAACATGGATGGACAGGTGATTGGCGTGAACACTGCGATCCTCAGCCCGAATGGTGGCTCGATCGGGATCGGGTTTGCTATGTCCTCGGCCGTGGTCGATCGTGTGATCGATCAGCTGAAGGAATTCGGTGAAACCCGCCGTGGTTGGCTGGGCGTGCGCATTCAGGACATCTCGGATGATATTGCTGAAGCGCTTGGGCTGGAAAGTACCGATGGTGCGCTGGTGACCGACGTACCGGAAGGTCCCGCCAAAGAGGCAGGCATTCAGGTCAATGACGTGATCCTCAGCTTTGACGGCGTAGATGTGACGGATTCGGGCGAGCTGGTGCGCACCGTTGGCAACGCGCCTGTCGGCAGCGCCGTGCGCGTGATGATCCTGCGTGATGGCAAGACCGAAACCATTTTGGTGACGCTTGGTCGTCGCGAAGATGCCGTTGCCGCGTCGACTACGACTGACGAAGAGCCCTCGGCCCCTGCCGAACCCAGCAAGCTGCTTGGTATGTCGTTAGCACCGTTGGATGACAGCACTCGCGAAGCTTTGGGTCTGAACCCGGGCGAAGAGGGTCTGGCCGTTCTGGACATCGACGAAGACACTGAGGCCTTTGAGAAGGGCATCCGTGCGGGCGACGTGATCTCGGAAGCAGGTCAGCAGCCTGTCACCTCGATCGAAGACCTTGAGGCAAGCCTCGAGGTTGCCCGTGATGGTGGTCGCAAATCGGTTTTGCTTCTGGTCCGTCGTGAAGGCAACCCGCGCTTCGTGGCGCTGTCGCTGGAAGAGTAAGCGGAAAAGAAATATCCCGCCGGACTGGTTCCGGCGGGCAAAACAAAACCCGCGCTAGATAAGCGCGGGTTTTATTTTATGTCTGCCACTAAATCTGATTGTTCAGTGCAAACGCGCACGCGAGTGGCGAGGTCTTAGATCACTTCGATATCGGCGCGGCAAAGCCCGATATCTTCAAGCTCGCGATCCGTCAGCTTCGACAGTGCGTTGCGGGTCTCGCGAGCGTCATTCCAGGCGACCACGGCGGCAAAAATGCCGCGCATGGCGTCGGACAGACGGCCCCCGAAGACACCGGCGGTTACGGGAGTCATGGTTTCGAAAGCAGCCATTTTCGTGTCCTTCACAAAAAAGAGGTTGGGCGAGCTGAATTGCTCTGAAGCGGCATCTAGGACCGAAAAACCCTTCCGACAAGCATGGTTTTTGCATGTCCCATATGCAATTTTTGCAACGGGTCGTTTTCAGAAAACACGAGGTCGAAATTGGTCGGAATTGGACCATTTTTCGAGCGGATCATCGTTCAGCCCGGCAATTTTTTTGTTCGTATTTTACCGATCACGGACATTGACCTGGATCGTAGGGTGTTACCTATGCAAATCCCGCTGGTCTATGTTCTTGTTTCGTGCTAATTCTGAAGGCGCAACAATAACGCGCCGAAAAGGTCGCAAAACAGCAGAGCAGGGCAGGACATGCGTATCATCGGCATTGACCCGGGACTTCGGAACATGGGTTGGGGTGTGGTGGACACCGCGGGGACGCGGTTGTCTCATGTCGCCAACGGCGTTTGCATGTCGCGCACGGGTGACTTGGCGTCGCGGCTTTTATCTTTGCACGAGCAATTGACCGAAGTGGTGGCACAGTTTCAGCCGGATACGGCTGCGGTTGAACAGACATTCGTGAACAAAGATGCGGTTGGCACCCTGAAGCTGGGGCAGGCGCGCGGGATTGCGCTGCTGGTGCCTGCTCAGGCCGGGCTGAGCATCGGAGAATACGCCCCCAACGCGGTGAAGAAAGCCGTGGTCGGTGTGGGGCACGCGGACAAACAGCAAGTGGATCATATGGTGCGGATGCAATTGCCCGGCGTGCAGATTACCGGGCCGGACGCGGCGGATGCTTTGGCGATTGCAATTTGCCATTCCTTCCACGCACAGAGCGCAGGACGGCTTGAGGCCGCAGTGAAAAGGGCGACAGCATGATTGGACGGATCGCAGGACGTATTGACTATCGGGCCGAGGATCACGTGCTGATCGACGTGAAGGGCGTAGGCTATCTGGTCTATGTCTCGGACCGGACCATGTCGGCGCTGCCGGGAAATGGCGAGGCCGTAGCGCTCTATACCGACCTGTTGGTGCGGGAAGATAACTTACAGCTTTTCGGCTTCACATCGCTGGTCGAGAAAGAGTGGCACCGCCTTCTGATGAGCGTGCAGGGCGTGGGGGCGAAAGCCTCGATGGCCATTCTGGGCACGCTGGGTGCGGATGGCGTCAGCCGCGCGATTGCTTTAGGGGATTGGAACGCGGTGAAAGCGGCCAAGGGGATTGGTCCCAAAACCGGGCAGCGCGTGGTGAACGAACTGAAAGACAAAGCGGCAAGTGTTATGGCACTGGCGGGGGCAGGGGGCAGCACCAGTGCTGCACTGGTTGTTGATGCAGACGACGCCGTAATCGAAGTCGCAACGCCCGCGCCTGCACCTACCGTTCCTGATACACCCAATGCGGATCCTGCCGCGCAGGCCGAAGCCCTGTCGGCCCTGACCAATCTGGGCTACGCCCCCGGCGAGGCTGCCTCGGCCGTGGCGCAGGCCTTGGGTGATGAACCTACGCTGAACACCGCCGGGCTGATCCGTGCGGCGCTGAAACTGCTTGCGCCCAAAGGCTAAGGGTTGAAGGATTAACTTATGTCGAATTCGGACCCCGCCTTCAGCCCTGATCCTACGCTGCGTCCCGCGCCTACGCCGCAAGAGCGTGCGGAAGTGGATCGTGCTCTGCGCCCGCAAGCGCTTGGCGATTTTATCGGTCAGGCCGAGGCCCGTGCGAACCTACGCATTTTCATCGAAAGCGCCCGTCGCCGAAACGAGGCGATGGACCATGTGCTATTCCACGGCCCGCCCGGTTTGGGTAAAACCACGTTGGCGCAGATCATGGCGCGTGAGCTTGGGGTGAACTTCCGCATGACCTCGGGGCCTGTGTTGGCCAAGGCGGGCGATCTGGCGGCGATCCTGACCAATCTGGAAGCCAATGATGTCTTGTTCATTGACGAGATTCACCGCCTGAACCCGGTGGTGGAAGAAGTGCTCTATCCCGCGCTGGAAGATTTTGAGCTGGATCTGGTGATTGGCGAAGGCCCTGCCGCGCGCACCGTGCGGATTGAGCTTCAGCCGTTTACGCTGGTCGGCGCGACCACCCGTCTGGGCCTGTTGACCACGCCCCTGCGTGACCGTTTCGGCATTCCGACACGGTTGCAGTTTTATACCGTGGATGAACTGCACGAGATCGTCTCGCGCAATGCTGTGAAGTTGGGTGCACCTGCAGATGTCGATGGTGCGCACGAGATTGCCAAACGCGCCCGGGGCACGCCCCGGATCGCGGGTCGTCTGTTGCGCCGCGTTGTGGATTTCGCCGTCGTCGAAGGCGATGGGCGTATCACGCGCGACATAGCGGATAACGCTCTGACCCGATTGGGTGTGGACAATCTGGGCCTTGATGGTGCGGACCGGCGCTATATGGGGCTGATGGCCGAACATTATGGTGGTGGGCCCGTGGGAATTGAGACCCTTTCTGCTGCCCTGTCGGAAAGCCGCGATGCGCTGGAAGAGGTGATCGAACCATACCTGTTGCAGCAAGGCCTGATCCAGCGCACGCCGCGAGGGCGTATGCTGGGGCAGCGCGCGTGGCGGCATCTTGGTCTTGAGGCGCCGAAGGCCGAGCAGAAGACTCAAGGGCAATTGTTCGAGGGATAAGTCTTGCAACGGGACGCTGCCTGCGCGACACACAGCGCCGAGTAAGGAGACCGCCCATGACCGACGCCCCACAGATGACGCTTATGACCCCCGAAGATGTCACCGCGCATTTCACGCGGCCCGATGGCAGTTTCACCTTTGCCCGCTGGGGCCGTCCAATTGTGCCGGTGGTCTTTGGCGTCGAGGAAGAAACGCTTGAAATCGTCAAAGGCGCGATCGAAGCGGTTGTGGTTCTGGCCGGTCACAAAATGGCCGAGACCGATCCCGAGCTGGGCGCCAACTTGATGGTATTCTTCTTCCGGGATTGGGACGAACTTTTGGATGTTCCGAAACTGGGCGAAATGATCCCGGATCTAGAGCCTCTTGTGTCGCGTCTGAAGGCTGCCGGAGCCAGCCAATACCGCGCCTTCCGGTTCGACAATGACGGGGCCATTCAGGCCTGTTTCACCTTTGTGTGCATGTCGGGCGACATGGCCGAGCAACCCGCCGAAAGCATTGCCTTGGCACAGGCGGTGCAGGCGGTGATTTTGTGGGGCGAGGGCGCGTTTGGCGCGAAAAGTCCCTTGGCCTTGCTGCCCGATGGTCAGACTATCCTGCGCCCAGAAATCGCCGCGCTGATCAAAGCGGCTTATGATCCGATCCTGCCGCCTTGTGCGGGCGATGCGTCTCATGCGTTGCGCATGTTTGCGCGGATGCAGATTGCTGTACCGGACGGCGAAACGCAGCATTAATGCGCAGCTTTATCGCACTTCCCTTGCCCGACGACCTTGCGGATCAGTTGGAGCGTTTTGCGGCGCGGCTTAAGCTTGGGCGCCCGCAACCCTTCGAGAACCTGCATATCACGCTGGCCTTTCTGGGGGACCAGCCGCAAGAGGCGCTTCAGGACTTGCACGAGGTTTTAGACGCAACTCCGCTTCCCGCAATCCATGCCGAGTTTACAGGGCTTGAACCGTTGGGCGGCAAGCAGCCTTCGGTGTTGGGTCTGATGGTGTCGGGCGTGGACGGGGTGCAAAAGCAAGTCTTGTCCTGTGCGCGTCGGGCAGGGATCACGCTGCCACATCGCCGGTTTCGTGCGCATGTGACATTGGCAAGATTGCCGCGCAAACCTTTGCCTGATGACATGACCGCATTGGGCCATGCGCTGGAAACCCATGGGGCAGTGCGCTTCCCGGCCGTCCAGCTGAACACCCTTTCGATGTATCAATCCGAGTTGCATCCAGATGGCGCGCGATACGAGGTCTTGGCGGACTATCCTCTCACGTCCTAGACTGCCCAAAAATAACGAGGTCCCCATGCATCATTTCCCCGTTCGCGTTTACTATGAAGACACCGATATGGCCGGGATTGTCTACTACGCCAACTATCTGCGCTATATCGAACGGGCGCGGTCTGATTGGGTGCGCGAGATCGGGATTGATCAGAATGCCATGCGGGACGAGGGGCTGGTTTTTGCCGTGCGCCGGGTCGAGGCGGATTATATCGCGCCCGCAAAATTTGACGATGAGTTACAGGTTGAAACATCTGTTGAGCAAGTGACCGCGGCACGTCTGGTGCTGAAGCAGGTGGTCAAACGCGACGAACAGCCCTTGTTTCAGGCGGTTGTGACCATTGTCTGCATTGCGGACACAGGTGCGCCCGCGCGCCTTCCGGCAAATATTCGCCTGTTGGTGCATTGAAATCACTGCAAATCCTGCCGATGACGCGGTTTTGATAGCCATCATCCTGTGCATGGGCTAATATTCGTGCAGAAAAGCGGCCCAAAGAGGCGGCGGTACAGAGGCAGAGTTATGGAAACGGAAGCGCTTTCGGCAGCGGCGGAGATTGATTTCTCCTTCTTAGCCCTATTTTTACGTGCGACATTCACAGTGAAGCTGGTGATGCTTCTGCTGATTGTTGCGTCGATCTGGTCTTGGGCGATCATTATCACGAAATTCATGGCTTTCCGGCGCGCCCGCGCCGAGGCGGATGTGTTTGACCGCAAATTCTGGTCGGGCGAACCGCTGGACGAGCTGTTCGACCAAATCGGTCCCAGCCCATCAGGGTCGGCAGAAAAGGTCTTTGCAGCAGGAATGCTGGAATGGCGGCGGTCGCATCGCGCGGATGGTGGGTTGATTGCCAACGCGCAATCCCGGATTGACCGCTCGATGGATGTGTCGATCGCCAAAGAGGGCGAAGAGCTGAATAAGGGCCTCAGTTTTCTGGCCACGGTTGCCGCGACCGCACCCTTTGTTGGCCTGTTCGGCACCGTCTGGGGCATCATGAACGCCTTTATCGAAATCGCTCAGCAGCAGAACACCAACCTGGCCGTTGTTGCCCCCGGCATTGCCGAGGCACTTTTGGCGACCGGTCTAGGACTTCTGGCCGCGATCCCCGCAGCGGTCTTTTACAACAAGCTGAGCGTGGACAGCGACAACATCCTTTCAGGTTACGAAGCCTTCGCGGACGAATTCGCAACCATCCTCAGCCGTCAGTTGGACAGTTAAGATGGGCGCGAATGTGCAAGCCAGCGGGGGTGCCGATCGGCGCGCTCGTCGTGGGCGCCGTCGGGGCAAGCATCGCCGCGTGATGGCGGAAATCAACGTGACGCCCTTTGTGGATGTCATGTTGGTGCTGTTGATCATCTTCATGGTGGCGGCCCCCTTGTCGGTGGTCGGCGTACCGGTCGAGCTGTCACAGACGGCGGCCAAATCACTTGAGGCTCCCGAAGAAGAACCCTTGGCCATCACCATCAACGCCGACGGCCAAGTCTTCCTGCAAACAACCGAAATCTCGCGTGACGATCTGATCCCACGTCTTCGCGCCATCGCCGCTGAACGTGTGGATGACAAGATCTTCCTGCGGATCGACGGTCAGGTCGAATGGGACACCACGGCCCAGATCATGGGTGCTTTGAACGCGGCAGGCTTCTCTAAGATCGGCTTCGTGACCGAAGGCGGTGGCCCGACGCTGACCGGGCAGGGGAACTGAGGTCAGGATGCGTAAGGGGCTGTATATCTCGACAGCCGCTCATGGGGTTCTGATCCTGTGGGTGCTTTTCGGCGGGGTCTTCAAATGGGACCGCGACGATGAGCTTGTGCAGGTGTCTGATGTCTCGTTCATTTCTGAAGATGAGTTTGCCGCGCTAAGTGCGCCAGCAGGCGAGGCCAATGCGCCCGAGGAAAGCCCAGCACCTGCACCGCGCCCAGAGCCTGAGCCTGCCCCTGAGCCTGAGCCTCAGCCCGTGCCGGAACCTGAACCAGAGCCAGAACCCGAGCCCGAACCTGAACCGGTGGAAGAACCCGCCCCGGTCACCGAAGTCGCGCCGCCCGAAGCCGCGCCTCGTGTCGCCCCCGAGGCCGCACCAGAACCCGAAACCCCGGTGGAAGAAGCGCCCGAGCCGGTCGAAGCTGTGACGACCGAGCCGACGCCCGAGGAAGCGCCGACCCCGGAAGAGGTCACGCCAGCTGCGCCCCCCGAAGCCACGACCGAGATCGTGACCGAGGCAGAAGAGCCAGCGGACGAACCATCCGCGGCGCCTGCGACCTCGCAACGTCCGAAATCGCGCCCCAACCGCCCGCGCCCGCAGGTGGCACAGCCGGAAACGCCCGCCGAAACGCCCCCCGCCGCTGATGCCAATGCGGTAGCAAATGCCGTTGCAAACGAGGTGGCCGGCGGCACGCAGGATACGCCTGCACAAGACATCCCTCTGGGCCCGCCGCTGACGCGCGGTGAAAAAGATGGGCTGCGTGTGGCGGTCAGCCAGTGTTGGAACCTTGGATCATCCTCGACCGATGCGCTGACCACGACCGTTGTCGTTCTGGTATCGATGAGCCGCGACGGCAAACCCGAAGGGATCAAACTGGACAGTTGGGACGGCCCAAACCAAGCGGCGGCGAACACCGCGTTCCAAGCGGCCCGTCGTGCCATCATCCGCTGCGGCGCGCGTGGCTTTGACCTGCCCACCGAGAAATACGGCCAGTGGCGTGAAATCGAGATGACCTTCAACCCCGACAAGATGAGGATCAAGTGATGCGGAAAAGCAGAGCGTTACAGTCCAGTAAGGGACGAATGGTCAGTTTCACGCCAGTTTTCACAGATTTTTCCCCTGTCGTTGAAGGGGGGGCGCAAACTATGCCTAAGCTAAACCTAATCAAAGGGGCATTCGAGCAATGAAATGGACGTCTGAACAGATGAAATCCGGTGTGAAAAAACTCTCGTGCCTGATGGCAGCCTGTGCATTGCTTGCGGTGGGGGGGCTAGCCCCGACGGCGGCGGCTGCGCAATCAGGTGGCCCTTTGCGGATCGAGATCACTGACGGTGTCATCGAACCCTTACCCTTCGCCATTCCTGAGTTCGTCGCAGAAGATGGTGGATCCTCTGACATTGCCCGATCCATTTCACGTGTGATCGCCGCAGATTTGGCCAGCACGGGGTTGTTTCGCGAGATCCCGCAAGACGCCTTCATCTCGGGTGTTTCCAATTTCTCCAGCCCTGTGGCCTATGCCGATTGGAAGGCGATCAATGCACAGGCCTTGATCACCGGTGCAGTCAGCAGTTCAGGCGGCAATATCAACGTTAAGTTCCGCGTCTACGACGTGTTCTCGGGCCAACCGCTTGGGGAAGGTTTGCAGTTCGCGGGCGCAGCAGGTGGCTGGCGTCGCATGGCGCATAAGGTCGCTGATATTGTGTACAGCCGCATCACGGGCGAAAGCGGGTATTTTGATAGTCGCGTGGTGTTTGTCGCCGAAAGCGGCCCGAAAAACGCCCGTCGCAAGCGTTTGGCGATCATGGATTATGACGGCGCGAATGTGCAGTACCTGACCGACAGCTCGGCCCTTGTACTGGCCCCGCGCTTTTCGCCCCAAGGGGATCGGGTGCTCTATACCAGCTATGAGACCGGCTTCCCGCAAGTGTACCTGTTGGATGTCGCGACAGTGGGACGGCGCGTTCTGTCCAGCCAAGAGGGCACCATGACCTTCGCACCGCGCTTTTCGCCTGATGGGCGCACCGTGGTCTATTCGCTGTCGGCAGGCGGCAACACCGACCTTTATATAATGGACATTGCCAGCGGACAGGCCCGCCGTCTGACACAAGCGCCGTCAATCGAGACCGCGCCCAGCTTCTCGCCCGACGGGTCGAAGATTGTGTTCGAAAGCGACCGCTCGGGCAACCAGCAGCTGTACGTCATGCCCGCCACAGGCGGCGAGGCAACGCGGATCAGCTTCGGTCAAGGTCGTTATGGCACGCCGGTCTGGTCTCCGCGCGGGGATTTGATTGCTTTCACCAAACAAAATGCTGGCCGTTTCCACATCGGCGTGATGCGCACAGACGGGTCCGAAGAACGTCTTCTGACGGCATCCTTCTTGGACGAAGGCCCGACGTGGTCTCCGAATGGCCGCGTCATCATGTTTACCCGCGAAAGCCAAGGAGCCTCGGGCGAGGCGGCGCTGTATTCGGTAGACATCACGGGCCGCAACCTGCGTCGGGTTCTGACCGAAGGGGCCGCATCTGATCCAGCATGGTCACCCTTGCTGAACTAACCAAGCGAGGCATAAAAGCGCGCTCCGTTTTCAAACGGACGGTGAAATGCTAAGCTTCCGGAAAGAACATGAAAGAGCACGCCCAAACAGGGCAAAAAAATACAGGAAAGACCATGAAACATATTGCGATGACTGCGCTGTTCGTGGGCGCACTGGCCATGTCGGCCTGTTCGAACGACCGCTTTGGAAATGGCCGCTTTGGTGGCGCCGGAGCAGGCGGCGACTTTGTAGCAGGCAGCCCATCTGACCCGCGCTCGCCGGCCTATTTCAACCAGACCGTCGGGGATCGCGTACTGTTCGCCGTTGACCAGTCGACTCTCAGCCCGGAAGCGGTGCAGGTGCTGACCCAGCAGGCCACATGGCTGAGTGAAAACACCAGCTATACCGCTGTGATCGAAGGCCACGCCGACGAACAAGGCACGCGCGAGTACAACCTTGCACTGGGCGCACGCCGTGCCTCGGCCGTGCAGAACTTCCTGATTGATCGCGGCGTTGCGCCGAACCGTTTGCAGACCGTCAGCTATGGTAAAGAACGCCCGCTCGAGATCTGCTCGGACGAGCTGTGCTATTCCAAGAACCGTCGCGCTGTGACCGTGCTGGCCGCTGGTGCGATCACCAGCTGATCCAACTGGACTGAGAGGGCCTGAGATATGGTTGCAAGATCCTTGAAAGCTTTGTTGCTTGGTGCGGTACTCGTTGGGGCGCCAGTTTTGGCGTCGGCGCAGGACCGTGCACAATCGCTGGCGGATATCCGGCAGGAGATGACTGTTCTTTATGTTGAGATTCAGAAGCTGAAGACCGAGTTGTCGACCACCGGAAGCGCAAATGTAACCACCGGTGTGGGCAGCCTGTCTCAGCGCATGGCTGCGATTGAAGGAGAGTTGTCGCGTCTGACCTCGAAGACCGAGCAGTTGGAATTCCGCATCAACTCGATCGTCAAAGACGGCACCAATCGGATCGGTGATCTAGAGTTCCGTCTGGTCGAGCTGGAAGGCGGCGACATTTCCAAATTGGGCGAAACCTCGACCCTTGGGGGTGGAGCAGCACCGGAAGGTCCCGTGGCGACTCCTTCGCCGTCGACAGGACCAGCGACTGAGCTTGCCGTCGGCGAGCAACAGGATTTCGACACCGCAGGTGCAGCACTCGAGGCTGGCGACTACGCCCAGGCTGCGACGCTGTTCACGCAGTTTGTCGAGAACTATCCAGGCAGCCCGCTGACGTCAGAAGCACATTTCCAGCGTGGCGAGGCGTTGACCGGATCAGGCGACATCAAGAACGCGGCCCGTTCCTATCTGAACGCCTTCTCGGGCGCCCCAAACAGCGACCGTGCACCGGATGCGCTGTATCGCTTGGGGCATTCGCTGGGCGGGCTTGGGCAAATCAATGAAGCCTGCGCCACTTTGGCTGAAGTCGGCAAACGCTTCCCGGGCGCACCCGCTGTGGCGGATGCAACAGCGTCGCGTCAGGCGCTGGGTTGCCCGTGACGCCCGAGCAGACATTTGAAACTGCCTTAGACCGGGCCCGCCAGCGCGGGCCCGTTTCGCGTCTTGGGCTGGCCGTGTCAGGGGGCAGCGACAGCATGGCGATGTTGGCTTTGGCAGTCGCGTGGGCCAAGGCGCACGGCGGCGAGCTGCGGGTTGCCACTTTGGATCACGGGCTGCGCAATGAAGCCGCGGACGAGGCCCACTGGGTCAAGGCCCACTGCGCCGAGCTTGGTTTGCAGCATGACACATTGATTTGGGCGGACGCCCCCAGTGGCAATGTCCAAAATGCTGCCCGCACGGCCCGCTATGACCTGTTGGCCAGTTGGGCGCGTAGCCACAAACTGGACGCCGTGGCCATGGCCCATACCGCCGATGATCAAGCCGAGACCTTTGTGATGCGACTGGCGCGCGGGTCAGGCGTGGACGGCCTTTCGTCGATGCGGGATGACTGGGTCGCCCAGAATATGCGCTGGTTGCGTCCGGTGCTGGCAACAAATCGTGATGACCTGCGACTGTACCTGACCGAACAGGGGGTGGGGTGGGTTGATGACCCCTCGAACTCCGACCCACGGTTTGAACGGGTCCGGGTGCGCAAGGCTATGGATGATCTGGCCCGTTTGGGCTTGGACCGTGACCGGCTGGTCAGCACCGCACAGCGCATGAGCGAGGCGCGCATTGCTTTGACACAGGCCGCAGTAGACGCTGCCAAAACCTGTGCCAATGTCGCATTGGGGGACGTCGTGTTTGACGCCGCGGCCTATGTGGCGCTGCCGACCGAGACTCGCCACCGCCTGTTGACTGCAGCTATCCGGTTTGTGTCCGGGGCCACGTATCGTCCGCGCTATGACGCGTTGAGAGAGGTCGAGGCACAGGTGCTTGACGGGCAACGCCGAACCTTGTCGGGCTGCACTCTGGACCGGAAGGCAGGGCAAGTCATTGTTGGGCGGGAACTGAATGCGATCCGTTCCGAAATCGCGCAGCCCGGTCACAGTTGGGATGGGCGTTGGGTTGTGACAGGCCCTGAAACCGCTCAGGTTTGCGCATTGGGGCAGGCCATCACAGATTGCAAGGACTGGCGTGCGACGGGTCATCCCCGTGATCGTCTGATGACCACGCCCGCGCTGTTTGATGGGGACACCTTATTGGCTGCCCCAGCAGCTGGTTTCTTTTGCAAAGGCGTCGAACTGGATGGGCCGCGAATGGCTGATTTCCTAAACACCATTTTATCGCATTGAACCTTGGCCAATCATCCCTATTTTAAGGAAACAGCGTTAAGCTTCCTGCTTAGCGCTCTGTCGCTATGGCATCTAAAGGAGATCCCCCTTGGGCAACGCGAGAAATTTCGCCTTTTGGATTGTACTGTTCGTGCTGATCCTGGCCTTGTTCAATCTGTTTTCGAACGGTCAGTCCGGCCTTGCATCGTCTCAGGCAACCTATTCGGAGTTTATCGCCGCCGTTGAGGGCGACAATGTGAAGTCCGTCACGCTTGATGGCGAAAAGCTGGTCTATCAGGCAGCCGACGGCAAGATTTATCAAACCATTGTACCGCGTGATGCGGCTGTGACGGATTATTTGATCACAGAAGGCGTCGAAGTGACTGCCGAACCGCAACAGCAATCTGGCTTCATGAGCATTATCACATTGCTTCTGCCAGTGGCTCTGCTGATCGGTTTCTGGTTCTTTATGATGAACCGGATGCAAGGTCGCGGGGGCGGTGGTGCCATGGGCTTTGGCAAGTCGAAGGCCAAGATGCTGACGGAACGCGAAGGCCGTGTGACCTTTGACGACGTGGCCGGCATCGACGAAGCCAAGGAAGAGCTGGAAGAGATCGTCGAATTCCTGCGCAACCCGCAGAAATTCAGCCGCCTTGGCGGTCAGATCCCCAAAGGTGCGCTGCTGGTGGGCCCTCCGGGTACCGGTAAGACGCTGCTGGCGCGCGCGATTGCAGGCGAAGCAGGCGTGCCCTTCTTCACCATTTCGGGCTCGGATTTCGTCGAGATGTTCGTCGGTGTGGGTGCATCCCGTGTCCGCGATATGTTTGAACAAGCCAAGAAAAACGCACCCTGCATTGTCTTCATCGACGAAATCGACGCCGTTGGCCGGTCGCGTGGCGCTGGCTATGGTGGTGGCAATGATGAACGTGAGCAGACACTCAACCAGCTTCTGGTCGAGATGGACGGCTTTGAGGCCAATGAAGGCGTAATCATTCTGGCCGCGACCAACCGTCGTGACGTGCTGGACCCGGCCCTGCTGCGTCCCGGCCGTTTCGACCGTCAGGTCACCGTGCCGAACCCCGACATCAAAGGTCGCGAGAAAATTCTGGGCGTCCACGCCCGCAAGGTGCCACTGGGCCCCGATGCTGACATGCGCATCATCGCGCGTGGTACGCCGGGCTTCTCGGGTGCAGATCTTGCGAACCTCGTGAACGAGGCCGCGCTGATGGCTGCCCGTGTTGGTCGTCGTTTCGTGACCATGGAAGATTTCGAGAACGCGAAAGACAAGGTCATGATGGGCCCCGAGCGCCGCTCGATGGTGCTGACGGACGACCAGAAGGAAAAGACCGCTTATCACGAAGCTGGTCACGCTGTTGTCGGTCTGAAACTGCCGCAATGTGATCCGGTCTATAAGGCGACCATCATCCCGCGCGGTGGTGCGCTGGGTATGGTTGTGTCCTTGCCCGAGATTGATCGCCTGAACTGGCACAAGTCGGAATGCGAAGAAAAGCTGGCCATGACTATGGCGGGCAAGGCGGCAGAAATCATCAAATACGGCGAAGAGAATGTGTCGAACGGACCAGCTGGGGATATTCAGCAGGCATCCGGTCTAGCACGGGCCATGGTGATGCGCTGGGGTATGTCCGACAAGGTCGGTAATATCGACTATGCCGAAGCGCATGAGGGATATCAGGGCAACACCGCTGGCTTCTCGGTGTCCGCGAATACGAAAGAGCTGATCGAGGGTGAAGTAAAAGGCTTCATCCAGAGCGGTTATGAGACTGCGTTCAAACTCCTGAAAGAGTATGAACAGGAATGGGAAAATCTGGCGCAGGGTCTGTTGGAATACGAAACCCTGACCGGTGCGGAAATCGAGCGTGTGATGAAGGGCGAACCGCCCCATGCGTCCGATGACGATGATACGCCGGACGAAGGCAACGCCCCGTCGGTCGCGGCCATCCCGAAGACCAAACCGCGCAAGAAGTCTTCAGACGATGGCGGGATGGAACCAGAACCCACCGCATAAAACGAGAAAACCCCAAAGCGATGCTCTGGGGTTTTTCTTTCAGGCTGACACAAGGCGTGTCTTGCCGCTGAGAGCGCAAATTGGCAGGGTTCCTGAAAACGATAGGAGCAACCATGCCCGCTTTGGTCCCCACTGACTATTCTGGAACGATCACATGGCTTGGGGTTACACCCGACCGCGACGCGACAATGCGCAGCATGGCGCGTGATGCGGTGGACGTGACCTATGACGGGATCGTGGGCGAGGCGCGTGCAGGGTTGATGCGTGCATCCTGCCCCCGCGTGACCAACCAGTACCCGCAAGGGACTGAAATTCGCAACACGCGGCAAATCTCGATCCTGTCAGCCGAGGAACTTGCGGATGTGGCGAGAACGCTGCAATTGGATGCGATCGACCCCGCGTGGCTTGGCGCGTCGCTGATCATTGAGGGCATTCCTGATTTTACCCATGTACCGCCATCCTCGCGTCTCATGTCCGAAAACGGCACCTGCCTTGTGGTCGACATGGAAAACCGCCCCTGCAACATTGCAGGGCGCGAGGTAGAGCGCGCCATGCCCGGCCATGGCATCGGATACAAGCAGGCAGCACGGGGCAAACGGGGCGTGACTGCTTGGGTTGAGCACGCCGGAGCCTTGAAAACTGGGGATCAATTGCGCTTGTTCGTGCCGGATCAGCCAGCATGGAACCCTAGGCCAGCCTAACGGGTCTTTACGGCGGAAATCTTGGAGCCTTTCAAGAACCTTCGGGGCGGATCAGAAACGTTGCGTCACCGATCCGACGAAATCGGCGGCAAACATGTCGGATTTCACCCTGTGAGTCGGGATTTGGATCGTTATGCAGAAGAAGACATTTGGCTGCAGCGCTAACAGGGATGCAGCCGCCTTGAACATGCTCTCGTTTCTGAAGGATCTGCCATGAGCTATAAATCTGACATCGAAATTGCCCGCGAAGCCAAGAAACGCCCGATTCAGGAAATCGGCGACAAGCTGGGCATTCCGACCGAGCACCTGCTGCCCTATGGCCACGACAAAGCCAAAGTCAGCCAGGAATTCATCAATTCGGTCCAGTCCAAAGAGGACGGCAAACTGATCCTGGTGACCGCCATCAACCCGACCCCGGCCGGTGAAGGTAAGACCACCACCACCGTAGGCCTGGGCGACGGCCTGAACCGCATTGGCAAGAATGCCATGGTCTGTATCCGCGAAGCCTCGCTGGGCCCGAACTTCGGTATGAAGGGTGGTGCTGCTGGTGGCGGTTACGCGCAGATCGTTCCGATGGAAGAAATGAACCTTCACTTCACCGGCGACTTCCACGCTATCACCTCGGCGCACTCGCTTCTGTCGGCGATGATCGACAACCACATCTATTGGGGTAACGAGCTGGAGATCGACGAGCGTCGCGTCGCTTGGCGTCGTGTGGTCGACATGAACGACCGCGCTCTGCGTGACATCGTATGTTCGCTGGGTGGCGTCGCCAACGGCTTCCCGCGTCAGACTGGCTATGACATCACCGTTGCCTCGGAAGTGATGGCGATCCTGTGTCTGGCCAACGATCTGCAAGATCTGCAGAAGCGTTTGGGCGACATCATCGTAGCCTACACCCGCGAACGCAAAGCCATCTACTGCCGCGACATCGGTGCAGATGGCGCTATGACCGTTCTGCTGAAAGACGCCATGCAGCCGAACCTTGTGCAGACGCTGGAAAACAACCCGGCCTTCGTCCACGGTGGCCCGTTCGCCAACATCGCACACGGCTGTAACTCGGTCATCGCGACCACAACTGCCCTGAAACTGGCCGACTATGTCGTGACCGAAGCAGGTTTCGGTGCTGACCTTGGCGCCGAGAAGTTCATGAACATCAAGTGCCGCAAGGCTGGTCTGGCCCCCTCGGTGGTCGTACTGGTTGCCACTGTGCGCGCGATGAAGATGAACGGCGGTGTTGCCAAGGCCGATCTGGGCGACGAAAACGTCGACGCCGTAAACGCCGGTTGCGACAACCTTGGTCGTCACATCGAGAACCTGAAGGGCTTTGGCGTGCCGGTTGTGGTTGCCATCAACCACTTCGTCAACGACACCGACGCCGAAGTCGCTGCGGTCAAAGACTACGTGGACGGCCACGGTGCTGAAGCCATCGTGTCGCGTCACTGGGAACTGGGTTCGGAAGGCTCGGAAGCGCTGGCTACTCGCGTTGCTGAAATCGCCGATGCAGACGTTGCATCGTTCGCTCCAATCTATCCGGACGACATGCCGCTGTTCGAAAAGATCGAGACCATCGCCAAGCGCATCTACCGCGCCGACGAAGTTCTGGCTGACGCCAAAGTGCGCAACCAGCTGCGTGACTGGGAAGAAGCTGGCTACGGCCATCTGCCGGTCTGCATGGCGAAGACACAGTACTCGTTCTCGACCGACCCGTCGCTTCGCGGCGCGCCCACCGGCCACTCGGTTCCGGTGCGTGAGGTTCGCCTGTCGGCTGGCGCTGGCTTCATCGTTGTCGTCTGCGGCGACATCATGACCATGCCTGGCCTGCCACGCAAACCTGCGGCTCTGTCCATCGGCCTGAATGCCGAAGGCGAGATCGAAGGCCTGTTCTAAGAACTATCAAGAAGGGCGGGGATTACCCGCCCTTCACTTTTACGACCCCCAACAATTCCCGCGAAGAAGGAGAGGCCATGATTGGCAATACTGCCACTCTGATCGACGGCAAGGCTATTGCCGCAGGTATGCGCAAGGATGTGGCCGCCCGTGCAGCCGAGCTTTCTGATAAAGGCTGGTCGCCCAAGCTGGTGTCGCTGTCCGTCGGTGACGTCGCCGCAGCCGAGCTTTACGTGCGTAACCAACAGAAATCGGCGGAAAGCGCCGGGGTCGAGTTTGAAGCGCGCAACTATCCCTCTGAGACCTCGCTGGAACAACTGACGGGTATCATCCAAGGCCTGAATGCCGACCCACGCGTGAACGGGATCATCATTCAGCGCCCGCTGCCTGACCATATTCCGGTTAAGACGCTGCAAAAGCTGGTCCATCCGCTGAAGGATGTTGAAGGGATGCACCCGGCCTCGATCGGGAACATTGTTTATAACGATCTGGCGCTTGGCCCTTGTACCGCTGTGGCGGCTGTTGAGATCCTGAAAACCCTGCCCTTGGACATGGAAGGGCTGAACGTCACCGTGATTGGCCATTCCGAGATCGTTGGCAAACCCATCGCCTTCTTGCTGATGGGGCTGGGCGCGACGGTCACCGTGTGCCACCACATGACCCGCTCGGTCGCGATGCATAGCCGCGCCGCGGATGCCGTGTTCGTCGCTGTCGGCAAACCCGGTCTGGTGACCGGCGAGATGCTGAAGCCCGGCTGCGCGGTGATCGACATTGGCATCAACCGCGTCGACGGCAAGACCGTAGGCGACGCGGATTTCGAAAGCTGCAGCCAAGTTGCCGGCTGGATCACCCCGGTTCCCGGCGGCGTCGGCCCCGTGACGGTTGCGACCCTGATGTCCAACGCGGTATTGGCAACTGAAATGCAGATGAATCACTATCGTGACGCCTATGCGCGTTCCGAGTTTGACTGACAGATAAGGAGAGCGTGATGACGGCTCAGATCATTGATGGCAAAGCGTTTGCGGCAACTGTCCGCGAGAAGGTCGCCGCCCATGTGTCCCGTGTGAAAGAAGAAAGCGGCATCACGCCCGGTCTGGCCGTGGTGCTGGTGGGCGAAGATCCCGCGTCGCAGGTCTATGTCCGTTCGAAGGGCAAGCAGACCGTCGAAGTTGGCATGAACAGCTATGAGCACAAGCTCGATGCCGACACCTCGGAAGAGGATTTGCTGGCGCTGATCGACAAGCTGAACAATGACCCTGCCGTACACGGTATTCTGGTGCAGCTGCCACTGCCCGGTCACCTGAACGAAGACCTTGTGATCAACTCGATCGACCCGGCCAAGGATGTGGACGGCTTCCACATCTCGAACGTGGGCCTTCTGGGCACCGGTCAGAAGTCGATGGTGCCCTGCACCCCGCTGGGCTGCCTGATGATGCTGCGTGACCACCACGGGTCGCTGTCGGGGCTGAACGCCGTCGTCATCGGCCGCTCGAACATCGTGGGCAAGCCGATGGCACAGCTTCTGCTGGGCGACAGCTGTACCGTGACCATCGCGCATAGCCGCACCAAAGACCTGCCCGAGGTCGTGCGCGGCGCGGACATCGTTGTCGCCGCCGTAGGTCGCCCAGAAATGGTGCCCGGAGACTGGATCCGCGAAGGTGCCACCGTGATCGACGTGGGCATCAACCGCATCGAGCGTGACGGCAAGAACAAGCTGGTCGGTGACGTTGACTTCGAAAGCGCCTCCAAAGTGGCGGGAGCCATCACACCGGTACCGGGCGGCGTTGGCCCGATGACCATCGCCTGCCTTCTGGCCAACACCCTGACCGCCTGCTGCCGCGCCAATGGTCTGGCCGAACCGGATGGGCTGACGGCGTAAGCTGAGGGCTTAAGCATTGAGGCGGCGTCAGGGAAACTTGGCGCCGTTTTTGTTTTTGGACGGCAAGACACGTGGCAAGGCAGACAATTCTTGTTTGCGAACGTGGGTTGTTCGCACCCAGTTTTGAGAATTCAGCGAGATATAGTAGGATATCAAATCAGCACGTCCGAGGCGTGCTGATCGGTTTGTTTTTTAAGAAGGAATACTAGCACTTAGAATTGGGGGGAATATTTATGAATAGAATTCTATTCGCGTTTTCAGTTGTGACATTTCCATTTTGCGCCATAGCCGAACCAAGTTTGGAGCGCGGCGAATATCTGGTACGCGGACCGGCTGCATGTGGCAATTGTCATACTCCGCAAGGTCCAAACGGACCTGATATGTCGAACGAGCTTGGCGGAATGATGGTCGAGAAAAACGATATGATGGAATCATGGGCAGTGAACATCACACCTGGCAGCCGCGTTGCGGATTGGAGTGACGAAGAATTCGCCCGCGCAATACGCGAAGGCATTCGCCCGGACGGCTCTGTGATCGGCCCTCCTATGCCAATTGGCCTCTATCGTGGACTAGGTGATGACGACCTAATGTCGATTGTGGCATTCCTTCGAACCATACCTGCCAGTGACAATCAAACGCCTGCTTCTACTTACAATTTCCCACTTCCTCCGGCCTACGGCCCACCGGTTGAAACTGTTTCCGCGCCACCCCGTGGCGCGACTGTAGAATACGGTGCCTATCTTGCCGGGCCGGTCGCGCATTGTACCGAGTGCCACACAACTTTCGGACCACAAGGTCCATTGTTTGACACTCACTTTGGTGCTGGGGGTTTCAAGTTCCATGGACCATGGGGGGTATCCGTTGCGCCGAACATAACCAGCCACGAAGACGGTCTGGCTGGGTATTCCGACGATGAGCTGAAAACCATGATCACTTCAGGCAAACGCCCTGACGGAAGTCACATGTTGCCACCTATGGGATATGGGTACTACGCGATGTTCTCGCCCGAGGACATTGAGGCCGTTTTGATGTATCTGCGAACCATCCCTCCGCTGCCTGATCCTAAGTAGTCTTCTGGCCGCCTGCTGCCGCGCCAACGGTCTGGCCGACCGGATGGGCTGACAGCGTAAATTAGCGGGTTTTGAAGTTTTAAACGGCGTCAGGGGAACTTGGCGCCGTTTTGTTTTTGGGGGGGCAGGATGTGAGACATTCTAGACATTGCCCTCTTGAGCTATGTCTGGATCGAACATTCTATGTTGCGCAGGTGCCATTTCGATCTTCTAAAAGTTTAATTTCTCTCTTTTTTGTATAATTACGCACAGTTGTCTGTAGGTTTCCCTTGGGGAATGTTTTTTGCGTTGAGGGGAAAAATGAAAACTTACCACAAAATTCTTAAAAATGAGTTAACACGCGGCGATCATGCCATCCAGAACAAGGCAAAAATGGGGATGCTTGCGGTTCCATTCTTGTTGGCTGCAACAGCAGCGAATGCGCAAACGACGAGCATTCAGCAGGTTCACAGCACAGACAACGCAGGTTCGGCAAGTACGACGATCGTTGGTTTGCCGACTGAAACCAATGGGGATGCTACCCTAGATCTGAGTCTTTATGGTGACTTCAGTTGGTCTGGAGGTAGCGGCACCCCCGCAGAAACACTAACCGTGTTTGTGGATGGTGTGAATGTAGGTGTGATTGGCCCTACAGGAATCGATTGTGGTTCTGCAGTGAATTTTAACTTGGCAGTGGATCAGGCGACACTTGCGCCGCTTATTGCGGATGGTCAGCTTGATGTCTCTTATCAAGCGTCGAGTTCAGTAAACAATTTTTGCGGATCCTACAATGGAAGCCCTAGCGGTGTTAGTTTCGTTGTGAGTGGCACCATCACCTATGATGGCGTAACGGGCCCCGCTGCTGAGGAACAGATCGCGGGATTCATGGAAAACCGCGCGCGTGCGCTGGTTCAAAACCAGCCCGACGTGATGCGTTTTGTCGATGGCCGCACTGGTGGGCGGCTTAATGTCGAAGTATCCCAAGGGTCTGGCAGCATTGATTTTGCTACTGGCGGGCGTGGTCCTGTCTGGGCGACCCTGACCGGCAGCAGCACGAAACTTGAAGCGGGCAACGACCAAAGCTATTTCCTTGGCTCTGTTGGTACACATCTGTCCTTTGGCAACAACAGTATCATTGGTGCGATGTTGCAGGTGGATAAGGCCGTGCAAGAGTTTTCTAACGGAGACAAGGTCGAGGGCACCGGCTGGTTGGTCGGTCCGTATTTCGCTGCGCAAATCTCGGAACACCCGCTGTTTTTGGATGGTCGACTGCTTTACGGTAAAACCGACAACAAGTTCACCCCCGATGGTGGTGCAACCGATAGCTTTGACGGTGATCGCTGGCTAGCCATGGTGAATCTGAAAGGCCGCGTTGAGATGGAGCATTTCACCATGTTCCCGGTCGTCGCTGTCAGCCATGTGCGTGATATGCAGGACGCCTTTACCAACAGCAGTAATGTTGACGTCGCTTCGCAAGGCATTGAACAGACCGAGGTTGCCCTCAGTTTGGACTTTGAAAAACCGATCCCGTCGCGTGATCTAGTGCTTTCCTGGGGGCTGTCAGGTATCTGGTCGGATACCGATGGTGATGTCGCTTCGTCCTCCGTAATCGGCAATCATAATGGCTGGCGTGGCCGGATCGATGCAGGCTTGAACTACTCGAATGGAGCAGGCCTGAACGCGGGACTGAACGCCTTTGTCGATGGTCTGGGCGAAGATGATCTGGAAAGCTACGGTCTAAGCCTGACGCTAGACTTCCAGTTCTGACCCAACTGATCGCAAACCAATTCAATCACCCGGACGTTTTCAGGCGTTCGGGTGATTTTTTTTGGCCTATCTGGTTCGGTTGATCAAAGGCGGCCAACTGTAGCATTGTCAGGAAGGCTTGTGTCGACTTCGGGATGCTTGGGTTGGTTTGAAAGCTCTCTAAGCAACGATGCGATATAATCCTGTGGGTTTTGAAACTAGCGACTAGGTTTGACGCTGTATTGGACCCGACAGGGCTCTATGCTGACTTTCGTTTGGCAACGGCTGCCCGTTAATCCTGAAACTCAGCCGTCCGCTTCTGCATTCCGGCCATTACCGCCTCCATCTGATTGGGCGTGCCCATCAGCTTTTCTTGCGCTTTGCTTTCAGCAATCAGCGTCTCGCGGGTTTCCAGCAACTCGGTGTCGCGGATCAGGGCCTTGGCGGCGCGGATGGCGTCGGGGGATTTCGATGCGATCTCGGCGGCGATGGCGTGGGCGCGTTCCAGCGGCGTGTCGGACAGTTCAGTCACAAAGCCCCAGTCCAGCGCGGCAGGGGCTTCGAATTGCTCGGCGGAATAGGTCAGCTTGCGGATCACGTCGCCCCGCGCCAGTCGGCGCATCAGGACCATGCCGCCCATGTCAGGGATGATGCCCCAGCGGCCCTCCATGATCGAAAAGCGGGTGTCAGGGGCGGCGATGCGCATGTCCGCGCCCAGCATGATCTGGAAGGCTCCCCCAAACGCATAGCCATGCACCGCGGCGATCACCGGTTGGGGCATTTCGGCCCAGACCATGCTGGCGGCTTGGAAGAGGTTCGAGTTGTTGTGGGTGCGTTCCAGAAACACGCCGCCCTGCATCGCAAATTGCGCGATTTGGGGCATGGCGTTCAGGTCCAGCCCGGCGGAAAACGCAGGTCCGTCGCCGGTCAGCACCACCGCGCGGATGTCCTTGCGTGCCGCCAAAGTTTCGCCCGCGTCGACGATGGCGCGGATCATGTCCAGATCCAGTGCATTGCGTTTGTCTGCGCGGGTCAGCGTGACGGTGGCGACTTGGTTTTCTTCGGTGATGGAAACGCGATCTGACATGTCTACTTCCTTTGTGTTCGTCGAAACCTGCGCTGTCTGGTCAGAGAGGGGCAAGTGTCACGTTGCGGCAACTGGGATGTCGACAGGGATCATAGTGCCGATCAGCCGTGCGATGTGGGTGGTCTTGTCGCCATCCTCGGCCCAGACATCCGCCTCGACTGGGATCAGGCGCCGCCCGGCTTTGATGATGCGCCCTTCGGCGACCAGTCGTTGGCCCTTGGCGGGCGCCAGAAGCTGGATCTTCATCTCGGCGGTCAGCACCTCTTGGTCCGGGCGCATGACGGACATGGCCGCATAGCCTGCCGCCGTGTCGCCCAAGGCGAAGGTCAGCGCGGCGTGACCGAAATCATGTTGCTGGCGCATATCATTCGGGATGGGGCTTGAGATGCGAAACAGCCCGTGGGCACAGCGGTCCACTTCGGCCCCCGCGAATGTCATCAAGGACTGGGCTGCAAAGCTGTTGCGCAGGCGTGTTTCGGCGTCATTGGACAAGTCGGTCATGGTGGTTCCTTTTGCGTTCAGCATAGCCCTAGGGGTTGGTTTCGAAATTGAAACGCCACGTCATGACTTAGCGGGGCATCGGAATTGGCCTTGGGGGCGTGCCGGTCAGAACGGCGATCGCATCGTCGCGCATCAGGCCCGATAGGGTGGCGTCATCCGAACGCAGCCCACCCGTATAGGTCCCATAAGCGGGTAGGATTATGCGTTCCGCGTCAAACAGCATACAGGGGCGGCTGACGGACCCTCCGCGCAGCTGTAACCGTGCCTTGGGGTGATAGTGTCCAGAGATCTCGGCGCTGGCGCCTTCGCGCGCAATGTGGCGGAAGGTCAAAGGCGGGTCGTGCAGTTCAGCCAGATGCGTGCCGCCGAATTCGACCGGGCCGGGGTCATGGTTACCCTCGATCCAGACCCAGCGCCGCCCGGCCATCAGGCGGGTGATCCACAGCATCTCGGCCTCGGGCAGATTCTGCGCTGCAAGCAGGTCATCGAAACTGTCGCCAAGGCACACCACGGTGGTCGCACCCGTGGAACGTAGATCCTTTTCCAGCCGCCCCAGTGTATCGCGTGTTTCGTATGGGGGCAGCATGTCGCCTGACCGGCGTACGATCCGCTCGGATTTTCCCAGATGCAGGTCCGACACGCACAAAAGTGACCGATACGGCCACCACAGTGCGCCAGAGGGAAGCAGGGTTAATTGGGTGCCTGCGAAATGGAACTGAAACCCTTGTGTCATGGCCCCTCGTACGCCTTATCCATTGGCGTTCTGGCCCGTTGCGACCAGCGTGGCAAGGCCGGATTGCTCCATCAGGCGATCGGCTTCGGCCTGAAGCAGAGCCTCGCGACCGGCACCGTCCACGGGCACCTTGCCGACCTCGAGAAACAGGGGGGCTGCAAACGGTGTGACCTGTTGCGTCGTGACATGATCTATCCGGCCTTGGGTGCGTGTCAGCATTTCGTCGATGCGGCCGAAGCCAATCAGGCCGCGCATCGCTTCGGTTCGGGTGATCTGGAGCAGCAGGTGATCAGGATCGTATTTGCGCAACGTGTCATAAAGGATGTCGGAGGAAAACGTCGCCTGCCGCCCCGAAGATCTTTTGCCCGGCAGGTTTCGAGTGATCAGCCCGGCGATGGTGGCCGCACCCTTGAAGCTGCGTTTCATTAGCGCGTTGTCCGCCAGCCAGCCTTCCAACCCGTCTTGCAGCTGATCTGCATTCAGCACCTGCGCGGGGTTCGTCACGGGCGCGATGGACCAGATCAGCGTGGCGTAATCGGTGGCGACAAAGCCCAAGGGGCCAAGGCCCAGCTCCTCCATCTGGCGCGTGACCATCAGACCGAGCGTCTGCTGCGCGTTCTTGCCTGCGAACCCGTAAATGCAGGTGTGGGCGCGTTCCTCGTGATCGAAACTTTCCACAAGGATGCGGCCCGCACGCGGCAGTTGACTGACCTGAGACTGTAGGCTGATCCAATCCAACGTGTGCGTGGGCAGATCGGGCAGAGTGGGGCGGTGCAGCAGTTCGAGGATGCGGACGGAAAGCTGTGTCGACGTAGCGAACTTGGTGCCCGAGAACACGGCCAGCTTCGGCTTGCGCCCTCGGTCCCGGCTGACCTGCACCTCCATCTCGCGCAGGCTTTCAAACCGGACGATCTGTCCGCCCATCAGGAAGGTGTCGCCCGGCACCAGAGAGGCGGCGAAGCTTTCCTCGACCTCGCCCAAGGGTTTGCCAGCAGATGCCCCGGACCGTCCCTTCATCCGCACCTTAAGCGTATCCGTGTCGATGATTGTGCCGATGTTCATCCGCACCTGTTGCGCCAGTCGCGGATCACGCAGTCGCCATAGCCTGTCGTCGCGCTGCATCAAACGCTGCCAGCGATCATAGGCCTTTAGCGCGTAGCCACCTGTCGCCACGAAGTCCAAACAGGTGTTAAACTCGGCGCGTGTCAGGTCGTAGTAGGGGCCAGCGCCGGTTACTTCGGAATACAAAGTGTCTGCATCGAAGGGGGCAGCGCAGGCGGTAATTAGGATGTGTTGGCACAGCACATCGAGCGGGCCGAGGTCGCGCGGATCTCCGTCCAGATCATGGGCCAGCACGGCCTCGATCGCGGCGTGGCATTCAATAGCCTCCCAGCGGTTTGCGGGCAGGATCAGCGCTTTGGAGGGCGCGTTGTAGCGGTGATTGGCGCGGCCGATGCGTTGCACCAGACGTTTCACGTTCTTCGGCGCACCGACCTGAATGACCAGATCCACGTCGCCCCAGTCGAGCCCCAGATCCAGCGATCCGGTACACACCACCGCGCGGAGTTGGCCCGCGACCATCGCTGCCTCGACCTTTTTGCGTTGTTCAAGGGCAAGCGAGCCGTGATGGATGCCGATGGGCAATCCTTCGGCATTGGCCAGCCACAGTTCGTGAAAGAAAATCTCGGCCTGCGCGCGGGTGTTGTGGAAGATCAGCGTCGTCTTGTGGCGTGCGACCTGCTCCAGCACCTCGGGGATGGCATAGCGCCCGCCGCCGCCCGACCACGGGGGCGGAGTGTCCGTGGTCAGCATGCCGATGTCTGGATCAGGTCCGGGATCTGCCTGCACGATGTGGCAGGGGGCAGGGTGGGGCGCGATGAAGCGCGCCAGAGCCGGGGGATCCTCGACCGTCGCGGACAGGCCGACGCGCCGCAGTCCGGGGCACATCGCCTGCAAACGCGACAGGCACAGCATCAGCTGATCGCCCCGTTTGCTTTCCGCCAATGCGTGCAGTTCATCAACAACAACCCGTTTCAGGCCAGCGAAAATACGCGGCGCGTCTTCATAGCTGAGCAGCAGGGCCAAGCTTTCAGGCGTCGTCAGCAGGATGTGCGGCGGGTCGGCGCGTTGGGCTTTCTTGCGGGTCTGGGTGGTGTCTCCTGATCGGTCCTCGACCCGGATGGGCAGACCCATGTCGCTGATCGGTGTCGTCAAGTTGCGTCGCATGTCTGCCGCCAGCGCCTTCAGGGGCGAGATGTAGAGCGTGTGAAGCCCAGCTTCTGGCTCTGACCCAAGCTCGACCAGACTGGGCAGGAAACCGGCAAGAGTCTTACCGCCTCCGGTTGGGGCGATCAGCATCAAGGCGGGATCGGACGCGCGCTCCAGCATCTCGACCTGATGCGGATGCGGCGACCAGTTGCGGGCGGAAAACCAACTTTGAAACTCGGCGGGAAGGGGCGTCATGAGGGCAGGATAGGAAATTCCGCGGCGGGGTGAAATTGCTCATTTTGGCGCGACGGAAATTCGGTGGGAATTCGTATCACTCAGGACGACCAAAGGAGTAATACGATGTCGACACTGCGCAAATGGGCCACGCCACTGACGGTGGGATCATTTCTTGTGATGGGCGTGACGGGCACGCTGATGTTCTTTCACCTGAACACCATGGTGGGGAAGGTAATTCATGAATGGGCTGGGTGGCTGATGCTGGTCGGTGTTGGCGCGCATATCGTGTTGAACTGGCGCGCGCTGACCACCTATTTCAAACGACCTCTGGCGCAGTGGATCATGGGCGTTGGTGCGGCTTTGACGATCGCGACGGTGCTTCCGATCGGAGGCGCTGTCGAGCCGCCAGTCCGCAGCATGGTAATGGCTGTCGCGCAGGCGGACGAGGCAACGTTGATGGCCTTGTCAGGACATGACCTGCAAGAAGGCCGCGCGCTTTTGTCCGGGGCTGGTGTCGATCTGCAACCGGGTCAAAGCCTTGCCGCAGCGACCGACGGAGATTTCGGACTTCAATCGGCTGCCATGTCGGCGCTGTTTACATCAGGTGATGATCACTAAGCCCAGAATTTGCCGGTTCCGTCCCTGACCGGCAAGAAAGCCGGGTGGGCTAACATATTAAGCCCGCCCGGTTTTGGAACACTCGCCTAGTGAATGATCTCTTCTTCTTTTACGAACATGTTTTCCCAAGCGCGGTCGATCAACTCGGGCGACATCTGGTTGGGAATGCCTTCGAATTCGCAAATCGAGATCATCTGGTCGATCAGGAAGATCGGCTGATAGTTCGCATAGATGTTGTCGATGGTCGGGTACTTGTTCTTCAGAAGGTGGATCAAGGCCTCTTGCGACAGGGGCATTTTCCGTTTCTTTGCGACCATGGCAAAGATCTTCAGATAGTCTTCCTGGTCCGGACCGTCGATCTTGATCTTATAGAAGATCCGGCGCAGTGCCGCCCTATCGAAGATCTTGTTTGGGTGGAAGTTGGTTGAGAAGATGACCAGCGTGTCGAAGGGCACCTCGAACTTCTCACCCGATTGCAGGGCCAGAATGTCCTTGTTTTCTTCCAGCGGAACAATCCATCGGTTGACCAGCGCCTGAGGAGGCTCGGACTGACGACCAAGGTCGTCCACGATGAAGACGCCGCCGGTGGACTTCAGCTGCAGCGAGGCCGTATAGGTCCGCGCCGTGGGGTTATAGACAAGGTCCAGCATGTCCAGCGTCAGTTCACCCCCGGTGATAACAGTTGGGCGATCACACAGCACATAACGGCGGTCATATTTCTTGGCCTTGCGGCGCAAAGAGTCTGGGTTCTCGAAATCTTCTTCCGCCGAGGAATGCACGATCGGGTCATAAACCGTGATGATCTGGCCGGAATACTCGATTGCTTTCGGGACATAGATTTTGTCCCCCAGCGCGTCCCGGATCCCGTTTGAGATGGACGACTTCCCGTTTCCGGGCGGGCCATACATCAGGATCGATCGGCCCGAGCCAACCGCTGGCCCCAATTGGTCCAAAAGGTTATCAGGCAGGATAAGGTGCCCCATGGCACCGGTCAGCTGATTGCGGGTCATCGTGATGTTGCGGATCGACTGGCGCTTGACCTGCTTGGCGTAAACTTCCATCGGGACCGGCATGGCGCCAAAATACTCGGATTGCGACAACGCATCCAATGCGCGCGCTTTGCCTGTGTCTGACAGACGATAGCCCATTTCAGAACTTTGAGCGCCGGCATGCATGGTGCCCATGGCTTCGACCAAGCTAAGGTCGCGGACCATGTCGATCAGTTCCTGAACCACCCGGGCTGGCACGCAGAGCACGCGCTCCAGATCGGTGATCCGTTCCAGATTGGTGCGGAACATGGTCTTCAGCAGAATGTCCCGCATCATAACCGTGGTCAGCCCAAGGTCGCTTGCGGTCTTCAGGCCCGGAGGCGCAATCATATCAGACTGTTGCACATTCATCGTCTTTACCCAATCCTTGGTTCAGATGGTTCTATTAACCCGTGTATATATGTACTTGTCCAGCTTACAAAGCCTTGCCTGTGAATGCATTGACGCTAATCTGGCTACAAAAGAATGAGGGCAGGTATGAGCGCAAATAGTGGTAAGATTTTGGCGGTCTTCATGGCCGTGCTTCTGGCGGTCTATGCGGCCCTGACCTTTTTGAAGGGTGGGTTCTATATCGGCAAGCATGAAGGGGACACGCTGCATCTGCTGCAAATGCTGTTTCGTATGCAGGGCGGAGACTGGCCTCATTTCGATTTCGTAACCCCAATCGGCATTCTGGCATTCGCCCCGATTGTCGTCTTCCTGAAGGTTGGATTTGGCGCAGGACAGGCGATCTTGGCCGGTCAGTTCCTTGTGGCGCTAGCGTTTTTCCCGTTCGTGTGGTGGGTCGCAAGAAGCCGGTTTTCCGGAGGCTGGGCCTATCTGTTCGCGGCCACGATCCTGATCTTCTGCGTTGCACTGGTGCATGGAGAGGCGATGGATTCTGTTTCGATCTCAATGCATTACAATCGCTGGGCTTGGGCCGCAGCGTTCTTGGCCATCGCCACCGCAATGCTGCCTGCACGAACCGGGGGGGCGTCCTCGGTTGCAGATGGGGCTGTGATCGGTGTGATGGTGGTCTTCATGGCGATGATCAAAGTGACCTATTTTGCAGCGTTCTTTTTTCCGCTTCTCATCGGACTTTTTGCACGTGGGGCAGGGCGCACGGTATTCTGGGCTGTTGTCAGCGGGCTGATCGCTGCGGGCCTGGCGACGCTGGCCGTTGGCACGCCAGTGTTCTGGTTAGCCTATCTTCAGGATCTTCTAAACGTCGCAGGATCTGACGTGCGTCCTCAACCGGGTCATGACTTTGGCTATGTGATCAGCGCACCGGCATATCTTGGGGGGTCGATTGTCATCCTGATGTCAGTTGTCCTGATGCGGCAGGCAGATCGCAAGCAGGAAGGATTGATGCTGCTTTTGCTTGCGCCTGCGTTCTTCTATGTCACCTATCAGAATTTCGGCAATGATCCCCAATGGTTGTGGTTGCTGGGACTGTTGCTGTTCATGCGCCTTCCAGATGCCGGATTGCGAAATGGGTTCGGTTGGGATCTGAGGCAAGCCGTGACCCTTTGCGCCATCGCTGCGTTTGCACTTGCGACCCCAAGTTTCTTGAACTTGGCGGCAAGCCCGTTACGACATCTGGCCACCGATGTCGAAAAATTCGAGCCGTTAATGCCGGGATCAGGCGCGCATGAGGATCTGCAAACCTATGCTCCGCGTGCGTTCCAGTTGGACTATCGCGCCGCGATGGATGGCGAGGGAACGCCCTTTGCGCACTACGCCGAATATACGGATCGGGATAAGCTGGAGGTGACATTTCAAGGTGAAGACCTGTCATACTGCACGCTAGAGCTGGGGCTGGTCGGTTGGTTCGAAACCGTGGCCAATGACATCGCTGGTTGGGAAGGGGGCGAAGGGGCTGCAATCTTCACGGCAGATCTTTTGTCCAGCTATTGGCTCTATGCCGATCTGGCGCCTCTGAAGCGCGGCGCACCTTGGTACTATGGCGAACTCTCAGGGATCGAGAATGCGGATTATCTGCTTGTTCCCAAATGTCCGCTGTCAGCTCCGACACGCAAGTCCATTCTTGATGAGATCTCGGCCCAAAGCTGGTCAGACAAGGTGCAAGAGGTGCGCCGGACCGAGCTTTATACACTCTATGCTCTTCCCGGGGAAAAGGCAGTGCCTGTGAAGCGCGATAGCGAGGTCGAGGACGAAGCATCATAGGTTAGATGTCAAACCGACGAACAAAACAAAAAAGGCCCGCAGCGAAATGCTACGGGCCATTTTTTAATAGCGTGATGCGTGGTTGTTAGGTGCCGTAAAGCACGCCACAGATCAGATACGTCAGGAATGTCAGGCAGATGCTCAGCCCCATTGGATAGTCGCGCCGTGACCAGCTTTCCCAATCCGGTGTCAGTTCGCGCAAAGGCTTGATGCGACGAAGGATCCGATGTGCGGTAAAACCCACAACGATCATCGCTGCAAAAATGATCAACACCAGAATGGTATCCTGCAATGCTACAAAGGGGGCAACGGCAGCGGCAAATTTTGCATCCCCAGCCCCCAGCATCCGCGCCATGTTCATCAGGAAACCAGCGACAAGGATGACCGCGAAATGTGACCACCGCCACAAATACTCGGTCAGGTCCAATGCGAAGAAGCCAAGGACTGCGAAGCCGATCAGCATGACCATGACGGCCTTGTTCGGGATTTTCATCCGCGACAAGTCAGACCACATAACCCATGCGGAAACCGGAAGGGCGAGGGGCAGGAACAACATCGCTGCCCATTGTGTCAGGGTGATGTCCATGCGCCTTACCCGTTGGACACGTTGCTTTCCAAAGCTTCAAGCGCACGCGTTGCGGCTTCGAAATGCTGAGGATGAGTGTCGATCGCTTCTTGCAGCAGACCTTTGCCAATGGTGACGTCGCCTTGCTTGATGGCGGAGAGAGCCAACGTATGCAAAAGCTGGGCACGTTCGATCTGAGTCATCGAAATAATAGGCAGGTCGTATTTACGCTGTGCACCGCGCGCCAGAACCAGATTGTTCTTCGTAGTGAAGCGCTTGGTATCGTAGCTTAGCGACTGGGTGAACAGATCCTCTGCCCCCTCATAGTCTGCGCGCGTCAGTTTCGAGTAACCCCAGTTGTTCAGTACGGTCGCCGGGTTTGTCGTCAGGCCCACAGCTGTTTCATAGAAGCTGTCTGCTTTCTTCCATTGCTCTTTGCTGTCCGCAATCATGGCTTCCAGACGGTAACGACGGAAGGTTTCGTGTGTGGGGGGAACCTTGTTTAGTTCGACCTCAGCCTGATCCCAATCACCGGCGCGGATCAGCGCGTCGGCCAGTGAAACGCGGTCTTCATTGGTGGCACCAGGAAGTGACACAACCTTCTTCCAGACCCCAACAGCTTCGGCGGGGCGTTTGGCACGTACCAGTGATTGGCCCAAGCCACGCTGGAGATCAATTCGATCGGGATTTTTTTGAACGGCACCGCGGAAATAAGCTGCGGCTTCGTCGGCGTCTCCGACGGTCAACATGATGTCGTTCAGATTGCTTTCGTCGATAACATTCAAATCTGCCATGGCGCGTTCGACGTCTTCGCCTTCGTCCTTGGGTTTTTGACAGGCCGACAGGGCTATAGCGCTGCTTACGCAAAGCACAAGTAGAATGGGGTGGCGCATGTTCGCGTCCTCTGCTGCTCGTCTCTCCGTCTAGATTTCGGACAGAAGCAGGTAGTCACCCGAACCTCTCCGAACCAGCGAAAATGTATCATTATTGGCTGGATCATAGTCCGGATTGCTTTGATTGGCGAGCGCAAGGCGTAAATTCTCTCGAATTTCGGCAGATTGGCCACGATCTAGACCAAATGCGATTTGGAAAACGCGGGCGGCTTCGTTGACCTGACCGGTTTCCATCAACACAACGCCCAGATTGTTCCATGCAGGCGCAAAATTCACATCCATCTGTGTGGCTTTGCGCAGCAACTTCTCGGCTTGACCCAGACGGCCAAGCTGCAAGTTTGCCGACCCGATGGCTGACAGCACATCGACAGTGATGCCTTGCTCAGCCGCGGCACGTTTATAGGCCTTTAAGGCAAGTTCGTGCTCGCCAGCAGCGGTCAGTCGGTGACCGACTGTCAACCCATCGACCGAGTTGTCCAGCCCGCCGAAAGTACCAGGGGCATATGGGCTGTCAGGAGCGAACTCAAATCCAGTTGCGTTGTTCTCGCACGCGGCCAACAACATGGCCGATGTGAACATCGTCAGCACACTCAGGCGCCCCATACCCGCACGAAAGCCGGTATGCCTCGGAAGGGCAGGGCGCTGGATCACTTGGTGCTCCTTTCCAATTCGGAAGCGGCGTCAGAAGCTGACGTTTTTGAGGGTTAGGTAGATCTCGTAAACAGAAGGGCCGATCAGAATGATCAGCAGTGGCGGCACGGTCAGCATCATTGTTGCCAGCGTCATCTTGGTTGGCAGCTTGTTGGCTTTTTCTTCTGCGCGCATAACGCGCTTGTCCCGCATCTCGCCGGCATAAACCCGAAGGGCTTCGGCGATGGACGTACCGAATGTCGAGGACTGGATCATCACGGTCACAAAGCTGGCCACGTCCGGCACGCCCGAACGATCGGACATGTCTCGCAAAACCTGAACACGGTCTTTACCAGCCTTCATCTCGTTCGAAACGATCGAGAATTCATCTGCCAGAGCAGGATAGGACGGGCGAATTTCCTTAGCGACACGCAAGATTGCCTGATCAAGGGATTGGCCCGCTTCAACGCAAACCAGCATCATGTCTAGGGCGTCGGGAAAACCGTTGATGATCTCTTCCTTGCGCTCTTCTACACGGCGGGTAACCCAGTATTTCGGCAACATGTATCCGCAGACGCCCGGCAACAGGATCCACAGAACGCGGGCCTGTGTGGTCATTTCCTGACCATTGGCAGTCTTCAGGATGGTCAAGAACACGCCAAACGCCAAAAGGCCAATACCCAGTGCAAACTGCAAAAAGTGGTATGTCTGAACCGCGTTTTTACCCGGATAGCCTGCCTGAAGCAGTTTAAGTTGCACCGCAGAGTACTCGGCAGCGTCTTGAGGTTCGAGGAACGCTGAATACTTCTCCAGCTTCGTTGAGCCCTTAGCAACACGCAGGTCAGCCTTCTCGGAGCGTTTCGTGTTGCCCTCTCGCAGCTCTTTGATTTTGTCCAGTGGATCAACCTGCTTGCGCAGGACGAAGGGCAACGTGATGACGACCAAGACAATGCCAGCACCACCAAGGGCTAGAATTGGTCCCGCGGGTCCAAGCTGTTCAGTCAGAAAGTCGATAATGGATTGCATAGTTTCGCCAACCTAGACTTTGATGTTCACAAGCATACGCATCACGATGATGTTGGCGATTAGGAAGCCGCCAACGACAAGGCATGCCGGAATGAAATAGGATGTCTCGCGTACGTCGTCGTAATAGTTGGGCTGGATCAGATTGATCATGACCAGCGCCACAAGTGGGAAGCCGGACAGGAAGTTGCCGGACCACTTGGCTTCAGACGTAATAGCGCGCACCCGGCGAAACAGACGAAAGCGCGATCGGATCACCTTGGCCAGACCGTCCAAAATCTCGGCTAGGTTACCACCCGAGGTTTGCTGGATCGTTACAGCGACCGCCAAGAAGCGCATATCCTGGTTGTCCATCCGTTCGGCCATGTTGGCCAGCGCCTCGCCCACATCGCGCCCATAGGCGCTTTCGTCGGCGATCAGGCCCATCTCGGTGCCCAGCGGATCTGGAACTTCCTTGGCAACGATCTGTACGGCTGACGTGAACGGGTGACCGACCCGTAGCGAACGCACCATAAGCTCAACGGCATCTGGCAGTTGTTCTTCGATCATCGACATCCGCTTTTTGGCTTTGTTGCTCACCCAGAAAAACACACCGCCAACGCCCATCACGATTGAAACACCAATGCGTACGGGCAGGCCGGCGGCTGTCGCGACGCTCAGTCCGAAAAAGGCAAAGACCGACAGGCCAGCCATGATGATGACCAATTGCGCCGGAGTGAAGGCCAACGCGGCCTTTTGCGCCTTGGTGGCCAAAAGCGAATAGAAAGGAATCCCCTGAGCCTTGACGTGCTGGCTCATCTCCTTGCGAAGCTTTTCCAGTACTTCTTCGCGGGCAGCGCCCTTTTCAAGCATGTCGAGGCGTCGGTTGACGCGGCTATTCAGGCTAATAGATTTCCCGAACAGAGTCAGATAGATACCTTCGACCAGCAGCAAGACTGCTAGAAAGATCAAACCATAGATAATAGGTTCGGCAGAGATCGTCATGATCAGTCGCTCCAGGGCTCATAAATCGATGCGGGCAGGTCATAGCCCCACTGGCGGAAGCGCTCTGCATAGTGCGAACGTACGCCGGTTGCGTTGAAGCGACCGATGATCTTGCCATCTGGTGCGAGCCCCAATCGTTCATAGCGGAATACTTCCTGCATCGAGATCACCTCGCCCTCCATGCCGGTAATCTCGGTGATCGAGACCATGCGGCGCGATCCGTCCTGAAGACGGCTGGCCTGCACCATCAGGTTCACAGCAGAGGCGATCTGGCTGCGGATGGCTTTGATCGGCATTTCGATCCCGGCCATCGACACCATGTTTTCCAGACGCGATACAGCATCACGGGCCGAGTTCGCGTGGATCGTCGTCATCGATCCATCGTGGCCGGTGTTCATAGCCTGCAGCATGTCGATCACCTCTTCGCCGCGGGTCTCACCCACGATGATGCGGTCAGGGCGCATACGCAGGGCGTTTTTCAGACAGTCGCGTTGGCTGACTGCACCTTTGCCCTCGACGTTGGCGGGGCGGCTTTCCATCCGGCCCACATGGGTCTGTTGCAGCTGAAGTTCCGCAGTATCTTCGATCGTCAGAATGCGTTCACTGTCGTCGATGAAAGAAGACAAGGCATTCAAAGTGGTCGTTTTACCCGAACCGGTACCACCTGAGACGATGATGTTCAGCCGGGTGGCCACGGCGGCTTGCAGATAGGCCGCCATCTCTTCCGAGAAAGCGCCGAAGTTCACCAGCTCGTTGATGCCAAGCTTATCTTTTTTGAACTTACGAATAGAGACAAGCGAGCCGTCCACCGCGATCGGTGGAACCATTGCATTGAAACGCGAACCATCGGCAAGACGGGCGTCAACATGCGGGTTCTGTTCGTCGACGCGACGGCCGACGGCCGACACGATCTTATCGATGATGCGCAGAAGGTGACGTTCATCTTTGAAGGTAACGTCGGTCAGCTCTAGTTTGCCATCGCGTTCGATGAAAATCTGTTGTGGTCCGTTAACCAGAATATCGTTGACGGTCTCGTCTTTTAAAAGCGGTTCAAGCGGACCCAGGCCCTTAACCTCGTCATAAAGCTCCTGGTTCAGGATCAGACGTTCGTCGCGGGTGAGAACAACATCGCGCGTTGTCAGAAATTCTGATGAAATATCAGTGATTTCCGCGCGAAGATCCTTTTCAGTCGCCGCATCAAGGGCACCAAGGTTCAAGTTGTCCAGCAGCTCTTTGTGAAGCTCTGTCTTGATCTCGGATAGCCGCTCTTTGCGTTTGCGTTCCTTGTCGGACAACGCCGGAGTTGCGGGAGTTGAGGTTGGAGACTTGGCAGGCTCGGGCGCACTCACCTTCGGAGTAGCGGACTGCTTGGGAGGCGACGAGATGATGCCTTCCTCAATTCGCCCGCTGTCTATCGTTGCGAGCTCACGAGGCCCTTTTTCCTGAGGCTTTGCAGGTTTCTTGTAACGCGAGAACATGTCGCCTCCGATAGATTTACTGGGCTGCTATGTCAGCTTGGTTCAGTTCATGCACGGACTTGGCAAGCTTTTGCATCTCTTTGCGCAAGACGTTCTTGGGCGCAGAGTTGGCAAGCGGAGCGCCATGATCCCCGGCTTCCGGAACTTGCTTTCCACCGTCGGGTAGCATCAATTCAATTGAGATATCGAGGCTTTCGGCCAGACGTTTCACGCGCGATTTGCCCGAGAGGTCCGTAAATTTAGGGGACCGGTTCAGCACATAGCGCAGCTTTTCTACCGGCAGTTCTTCGGCTTTCAGCGCTTTGATCATCCGCAGCGTATTTTGAGCCGAGCGCAGATCAAGCTCCAAGGTCACGAAATAGACATGCGCAGCGTGCAGAACGGTTTCTGTCCACTGCACCAAAGTGTTGGGCATGTCGATGATGACGTAGTCGAAATTCGTTCGCGCCATTTCGACGATCCGTTCGACATCTTCTACGGTAACCATGTCTAGTGGAAGGATGTCAGGTGGGGCGGTCAAAACGTTCAGGCGATCTTCATAGGTCAGAAGTGCCTGCATGAAGATTTCCTGATCCATCATCTCGGTGTCCGAAAGCAGTTCGTACACCACGTCGCGTCGCGGCAGATCTAGATAAGTTGCTGTCGAACCGAACTGGAGGCCGAAATCAAGCAAGCAAACACGCGGAGGTGTGCCGCCGTTCACCTGCGTCAGCTCCCATGCCAGATTGACGGCAAAGGTTGTCGCTCCGGTACCACCAGCCATAGGTTGAACGGCCAGAATGACGGCCTCGCGACCGCCAGAAGATTTACGGGGAGTGTTTTCGGGGGCTGCGACGGGGACGGGCTCGACCTCTTTCACGCGAAGACGTTTGATCGCGTCGTGAAGGGCACCGTCGGGAAGGGGATAGGGGACGAATTCTTCCGCACCAAGTTTAAGTAGCTGGTGCAACGCAATCGGACTGACCTCTTCGGCGATGACGATCACTTTGATGTTCCGCTGCACGGCTGCCTTGATGACCGAGGCGACGGTGCTTAGATCTGCTTCGTCCTGATCGTCCAGCGCCATGGCGATGAATTCGAGATCTTTGGCATCGGGCTGTTCGAAAAAGGCGACGGCGTCGTCGATCGGAAGATCGCCCCATGCTTCGCCCAGTTCGGCCTCCATGTCTTCAATGAGAAGGTCGAAATTCTGCACATCTCGCGAAACGGTGCACGCGGTGATTGGTTCCGGATCAGATTGTAGCGCGGCGCTGCCACTCATTTCCTTGTTCCTTTCATATCCGGCTTTGCGTTCCTTTAGGATCGGGCGACCGGGTTCTCTCGTTAATTGCGAATCGCAAACACACTAATAAAAAGCGCCCTGGAAGAATGAACCGTCGCAGGGAATCTGGGCAAGAATGCGGCCCTAAGGCTTGATTGTCCGGATATTACGGACGGTCGACCCCTTTTGTAAGGATCTGTTTCGTTTTAGCAAACTAAAATTGGCAACTCCGCAGAGCCGCTCTTACCTCATCAAGTCATACTATAGCATTGATAACGAATGAAATAAACAGAATGTGTGCGTAATCTGGGCAGCAAAACAGATCGCGATTGGGGCGAATTGGCCACGATGTGGCAAAAGAAAAGGGGCGCAACCAAGTTGCGCCCCTTTTCGGAAAGATTTGACGTGAGATTACTCAACCGTGCCCACGTTTCCGTTCGCAACCTCGGTCGCGGTCGTCGCGCTCTCGATATACTCGCGGTTGATGATCTCGGCATATTTTCCGTCGAGCAGAGTGGCTTTGCGGTTGTTGGCAAAACCGCTGACCTCGGTCACGGTGCGACGATTGCGCAATTCGCGCTGATCGGTCTGGATCAGCGGGCGGGTCTCGCCGTAGCTTACGACAGCCTCAAGGCGCGAGCGGCTAATGCCACGCGATACCAAGTAGTTCACAACAGTACGCGCACGGCGCATACCCAAGCGATTGTTATAGGCGGTCGAACCGACAAGGTCGGTGTGACCGTAGACGCGGAAGCGAATTTCCGGGAACTGCAGGATCCATTTGGCCTGCGTGTCCAAGATGCTCCGTGCTTCTGGCGACAGGTCGGCTTTGTTGAACTCGAAGTTCACCGTATCGCCTACTTCGCGGCTGAAGCGCTCGGCCAGCGCCTGAACGACGTTGATCTGTCCGGTATGCACACCGATGTTGTGGGCGGTTGGTGCGCCGAAGCCACCTTCGTCCAGGCTGCCACCTGCTTCGTTTAGCCAGAAGTGCATCGCCTGTGGGTTGTCTGCACATCCTGAGAGAACTGCGATAACCGACGTAGCGGCGAGAATTGGTTTGATCCGTTTCATGTCGCGATCCTTATTCCATCACGTAGCCGTAAGAACCCGAGAAGTCTTGCTTGGCGACTTCTGCGGCAACTCCAACCGTAGGGGTGGAGGATGCAGCGGTTTTCCCAAACAGGAACAGGTCTTTTTCGGACGGGGGGCGAATGCGGTCGGTCGGTACAGCCAGGAATTCGCCGCGGGTGGGGGTAACCAGATGGGCCGACACGATGATGACCAATTCAGACTGGCGACGCTCGTATTCCGTTGAACGGAAGAGGGCACCGAGAACCGGCAGATCACCAAGCCACGGCACCGAACCGATGGCGTCCTGGAAGTCATCTTCGATCAGGCCAGCAATGGCAAAGCTTTCACCATCACGCAGCTCAACTGTTGTCGAAGTCTCGCGGCGACGGAACGAGTTCAGGATCAAGCCACCATTCTGGTAGCTGACCGAGCTGTCCAAGCCGGATACTGCGGCCTTAAGTTGAAGATTGATCACGTCATCCGTCAACACAGTCGGGGTGAACGTAAGTTCGACACCGAAGGGTTTGTATTCAACGGCGATGGCGCCTTCTTCTTGGGCAACAGGGATCGGGAATTCGCCGCCCGCTAGGAACGCCGCTTCCTGACCCGAAAGTGCTGTCAGGTTTGGTTCGGCCAGAGTGCGGACGACACCTTTTGCTTCAAGGGCTTCAAGAAGAACACCTACACGGAAGCTGCCGGCACCGAAGCCGATGCTCATCACACCTTCCTGGTCGCCGCTGACGGTAATTACCTCAGAATCAGGGAGGTTATTGCCATTTTGCAGCCAAGTACCTGCCGATGCGCCGATATTCACGCCGCTGCCGACTGGATTTCCAAGCGTTACCGAGCTGGACAGTGCTTTGCGCACCGAGCGACCCATTTCTGCAAAGCGTACTTTCAACATTACCTGCTGAGTACCACCGACGCTCATCATATTGGAGACGCGCTCGGGCGCGTAGCGGTTCGCCAGGTCAAGTGCCAGCGTCATCCGGTTCGGAGAGCTGACAACGCCCGACAGAACGATGCCGTCATTGGCTGTGCGTACTTCGATCCCTTCACCGGGAAGGATCTGACGCAGACGCTCTTTGAATTCGCTGATGTCCGGGGTGACGTGCACTTCGACGTTGCTCAGAAGCTTACCATCAGGCCCCAGAAGGGTCAGCGTGGTGCGTCCGGGTGTTTTGCCCAGCACATAGATTGTGCGGTCAGACAGTGTCGAAATGTCTGCAATGCCGGGGTTTGCAATGGAAAGCTCTGCAAATGGATTGTCGCTTTCCACAACCACTGCGCGGTTCATCGGAACCTTTAATGCGCGCGAAGGGCCGGTGTCAGTAACACGAAGTGTTTCCGCTACGCCCATTGCGGGAGCGGTTCCAACCCCTAATGACAGGCCCAATAGCGCTGCCTTGATAAAACGATCGATCTTCATGTGATCCTGCCTCTCTGATCACGTATGTGTCCGGGAAGCCCGTTTCAGGCGGGAATTCCCCTTTGCTCGTTGACAATGTAGCCCTCTTGTTGGGGCAATCACCGCTTATTAGTCGCAAGACTGCGTCGGATTGAATGAAAAATCAACATTCAATAACGTGAAGGCCGGGGCTTATGTGTGCCTCACGCAACACTTATTCCGTTTTGCGCCCCGTCTAGGTCCGTTTTGACTTGCCTTAGTTAGGGCAAGGAATGGGAGTTTCGATGATCTCGGCGCCACGGCGGGTGCGGATCGTGCAGCTTTCCTGCTTGGGTGCGTTTACCTCACCAATCAGTTCGCCTTGCCCTACTTCAACGGCGGATGTTGTTGTTTCATCCTGAGCGCCAACCAAAGACAGTGACAAACGCCCGCTGCTTTGGGCTTGGGCCAACGCGGCAACCTGTCGAGGTGTCACTTCGACTGTGACAGTTCTTGCGATCGTGGGTGCTGCGCGGTCGCTATCGGCGATCTGATCCACGGCAATCAGGTGTACGCTGGCGAGAATCAATTTGGTTATAGCCTCGGTCGCACCGAGTTCATTCACGCCGCTGCCCGACCAGTAGACGTCGATTCGGTCACCGGGCCTCAAGAAGCCTGACACGCCCGAGCTCACATCGACGCGAATGGCGAAAGCACGCATGCCTTGAGACAAGCGTGACGAAACACCAGCATCAGCACCGGGTTTAGAAACCTTGACTGCCAACAGGGCTTCGTCCTTCTCCATCGCGCGGATCACGGTGCGGTACTTACGCTCGCCTTCAGGGAAAATCTCTTCGATGGTTTGGAACGTCCCTTCCGGGATGGCGTTTTCGGGCCATCTCACTACACGAATGTCTTCGCTTGTGATTTGCTGGCCATACCGCAGGGTTCTATTGACCACGAAGATATCAACGGTAGGGACGATTGCTCCGCGCGCCGCGCGTTCGGCATCCAATTGTGCCTGATACCCCCCAATGAAATCGCGCGCCATGTAAACAGCAAAGCCAGCCAGGCCGACTCCGACCACCAAGACCAGTCCGAAAATCAAGCGCATCCGAATTCCTTTCGTGCATATCAATCAGCCGTCTGCGTATCTGAACCCGAATGCATCCGAGGATTTGGTCCAGATCAGAGACAATACGCTGCGTCAGAGCGAAAATCACAGGAAACGGCAATAATTTCTAGCCCATAAATATGAGTAACTGAATTTAATCGACTATGTGCTCAGAGTGCCAACCCTTCAACTGAGGGAGGGGAGGGCTGATCGCGTAACTGAAGTGATCCAGAGCACACTTCCAAAAACAAAAGCCGCACCCGAGGGCGCGGCTTTCGTGATCTTGTTCCGGCATTATCAGTGTGACATCACACTCATTGCCGACAGGCTTGACGAAATTTTGTCGGCTAGCGACGTTGTTCCGCCCGAAACCGAGGTCAACACCGCAATACCCAGACCTACAACAGCTGCCGTCAGGACAACCCAGTCTACAGTTACAGCGCCGTCTTCATCGGCCTTGAAGGTTTTGATCATATCAAAAATTTTCATTCAACTATCCTTTACTAGTAAATAACGCCAAGCCCAGAGGTCTTAGTGAGACATGATGCTCATTGCCGACAGGCTGGACGAGATTTTGTCAGCCAGCGAAGTGGTACCACCGGATACCGACGTCAGCACGGCAATACCAAGGCCAACGATAGCCGCGGTCAGTACAACCCAGTCTACAGTTACAGCGCCGTCTTCGTCGGCTTTGAAAGTCTTGATCATCTCGAACAGTTTCATAATTTCTTCCTCAGGTTGGGCGTTCAGATTTTGTAAACGTTTGCAGGCTCATTCCTACATTCCGCTCAACATGGCAACAATAAGCCTTTGGAATGGGGCGAGAATTGGGCAGGTTTCGTACGATTTCTCGCTTGGTGTGGATTTTTTTTGGCACGTTTTGTAATATATTGTTAATACTTGTTAAATTAGAAAGTTCCCTAAGGGAAACTCCGAATGATTTTGGTGACTTATCAGGCCGAACTCTATGAAATTGAGGAAAAACTAGCGCTTTTTACCTCAATCTGCGAGAAGTGAATCAGTTAACGAGATAGAGCAGAGAACCGCAAAATGCGGCTATTAACGTATATCGGAACGGTTTGGGCGCTTGGATTGGCGGGTGTTGCCTTTGGGCAGGATACCCCACCGCCATACCCGGACTTTACATTCAAACGCGTCACTGTCCCGCAAGCGGGTACGAATAGCCGTTTGACGGTTCAGATAGATCCTGAAGAACAGGCGGCGGCCCTTGCGGTTCCAGAAAAACCGGTTTCCGAAGCCGTGCCTGATCCTGAATTTGCGTTGCCAGCACCAAGCCCTTGGGATTGGTTTTGGCAAGAAGTGTCACCGAAACTATCAGACACGGGGCCCGCGAATATCCAAAATGCCATCAGTGCAATTGCGGAACGCGACGGACTACCTCAGCCAAGATTGCAGCATCTGCAAGACATCGCACGTGTTCATGGCGCAGATATTCTACGCTTTACTGTCGGCACGTCGGTCTCTCCTGCGCTCGTAGTCGCTCTGATCTCGGTTGAAAGTGCAGGGAACAAGCAGGCCATCAGCGAGGCAGGGGCAGAGGGATTGATGCAGCTGATTCCGGCGACAGCGGAACGGTTCGGCGTCACGGACAGTTCCGATCCATCGCAAAACATCGAAGGTGGCGTGGCGTATCTGGAATGGCTGATCAAGCATTTTAGGGGCGATCCGATATTCGCCCTTGCAGGCTATAACGCCGGCGAGAACGCTGTTGGCGATCATGGCGGGATCCCGCCTTACCCCGAGACCCGCGCCTATGTGCCCAAAGTCTTGGCCGCATGGAATGTCGCGCGGGGGTTGTGTATTACGCCGCCAGAACTATTGACAGATGGTTGCGTGTTTACCGTTATGGGAGCCCCCTCAAATGGGTGACGAACTTCAAAAGAAGCCATTGGTTCTGGACGTAGATGGTACGTTCTTGCGCACCGATATCCTGTTCGAATGCTTTTGGTCCGCTTTGGGAAAAGACCCAATCCGCGCTATAAAAGCAAGCTTCTTGAACTTGAAAAAGCCCGCGCGTCTGAAGGCTGAGCTGGCCCAAATCGCGACCCTGCGCACAGATCTTCTTCCGGTCGAGCCCGAGGTTTCTGAGTTGGTTGCCCAAGCCAAGGCTGACGGGCGCGAAGTCATCCTGGCCTCGGCCTCGCACCAGCCATTGGTCGAACAACTGGCGCGCGACCATGATCTATCGCCGCGTGTGTTCGCATCAGACGGGCAGACCAATCTGAAAGGTGAACGTAAGGCTTCTGCACTTGTAGCCGCGTTTGGCGAGCAGGGATTTGACTATGCTGGAAACGCGCCGGTCGATAGGGCGATTTGGTCAATGGCGGATCACGCTATCGTCGTAGGCGATGATGCATCAGCCCGCCAGATCGAGGGCCGCGGACAGGTTATTACCCGCGTAGAAGGCGGCTGGCAGATGGCCGATGTGATGCGGAGCTTCCGTCCACATCAATGGGTCAAAAACGTGCTGCTGCTTTTGCCCATGATCGCAGCCCATGCGTTTGACGTGCCAACAGTACTCGCCGCATTCCTTGGAATTGTTGCCTTTTCGGCGGCGGCCTCGTCGATCTATCTGGTGAACGACCTGCTGGATCTGGAAGCGGATCGCCTGCACGCCACCAAGAAAAACCGTCCCTTCGCGTCGGGTGCGGTGCCAATCCAGATTGGCATGCTGTGTTTCGTGCTTCTGTCCATCATTGCCTTGGGCGTAGCCGCCGTGCTGTCTTGGGCATTTCTTGGGGTGGTGGCGTTCTATATGGCGCTGTCGTTGGCCTATTCGCTCAAGCTTAAGCGGATGCGCTGGATCGATATTGCCGTGTTGGCTTCACTTTATACCCTGCGTGTCGTCGCGGGCGCGGCGGCGACTGGGATCTATGTCTCGGGATACCTTCTGGTCTTCATTTTCCCGGTCTTTCTTGCGCTCGGTTGCGTGAAACGGCTGACTGAGCTGACATTGGCCACCTCGGACGAACGCCTGCCCGGACGAGGGTACGGCCGTCCGGACCGTCCCGACTTACTGAACGTCGCCGCGCTTGGCGTTGTCGCGGCGCTGGTGGCCTTCTTCCTGTATTCCTTCACCGAGCAAGCCATCGGTCTTTACAAAACGCGTTGGCTAATTTGGGTGGCTGAAATCCCGCTGGCTTGGTGGCTTATTCGCATGGTGTCGTTGGGCTGGCATGGCAAGCAAGATTACGACCCGATTGTTTTTGCCATGAAGGACAAGCGCGGCATCGGACTGATCCTGATGACGCTGTCCATCATGTTCTATGCAGCCGGTCTTTGGCAGCAGTGGTTTGGCGCCATTGGCTGACCATGGCGGTCGCACCCCATAGCAACATTATCCGATCGACACAGGCTGGGATCCCTAAGGGATCCCGCCGATTTTTTTGATCCAACCTGAACTTGGTCACGTAACCCAGTTACCAACAGAAACTGGAGTGAACCTATGAAAAACCTGACGATTTGCGTATCGACTGTGCTCTTGCTGGCTACTTCGCCTGCGCTGGCCGGAAAGAACAACCCCGAAGAAGCCAAGGCTATGGCATCGGCATTGAAGAAGGGCGGAGGCGGCAATAACTCGCCCCTGAAAGACGCGCTTGGCCTTGAAGGCAAGGGCGGCGTCGCCAAGTTTGTATCCGGTGGTGGAAATGGCGGCTGGGGTAATGTCGGATCGACCCTGACAGGCACGCCCGGAAAGTCTGTATCGGGACGCTAAGCTTCAAAAGCAAAGCCCCCACGAAACAGTGGGGGCTTTAACATTAGATCGACATCTTCTTGAAAATAAATTCGGGTATGTGCCGGATGATCAGCATGATGTAGCGCCAGAAAAACGGCGTGTAGATCACGTTCTTCTGCTTCTCGACCGCTTTCAGAATATCCTTGGCCACGGCCTCGGGCGAGGCAACCAGAAACATCCCCTCGATGCTCCATGTCATGGCAGTATCCACGAAGCCCGGCTTTACCGTCACTACATGCCCACCCGCGCGGGTCAGACGATTGCGCAGGCCTGACAAATAGGTGGCGAAACCTGCCTTGGCCGAGCCATAGACGTAATTCCCGATCCGCCCGCGATCCCCAGCGACAGACCCGACGCCGACCACAGTGCCGGCGCCACGCGCCTCGATCACCGGGGCGAGCAGTGACAGGAACGTGGCGGGGCCGGTGTGGCTGTCCTGGATAACGCCGTCGATCAGACGAGGGTCGGCGTCGATTGCTTCTTGTGGCGGCATCGAGCCCACAAAGACAGCTGCGTTGATCACGCCCTCCATCTTCTCGGCGCGCGCGATGATTGGGCCAAACGTGGCACTGTCACGGGCGTCGAATTTGATCGGGACGGCATCTACCCCGCGCACTGACATATCGGCGGCCGAGCGTTTCAAATCTTCCATGTCGCGGCCCGCCAAAATGACACTGGCGCCTTGATCGGCAACCGCATTGGCAAAGCCCCGCGCCATCGAGGACGTCGCCCCCAAAATGATCCAGCAATTCTGTGTCATGACGCACCTCCTGCTGTGCGCAGATCAAGCCGCCGCACCATGTCGGTTTCAAGGGTATGTTCAGGATCGGCCTTATTCACCGCTTTAACCCAATCGCCATGTTCGGGATACATCGCCTTGATCGCGGGGCCGGTGGCCAGCGCATCCTTGGCCAGATACAGGCGTCCGCCCGCATCGACGGTCATGTCTTCCAGCATTGCGATCAGCTCGGGTGCGGCATCGCGGGCAGGGAAATCCACCGCAAGCGTATAGCCTTCCATCGGGAAGCTCATAGGGCCCGCGCGTCCCGGTCCCATGCGTTTGAGCACAGCCAGCGGGGAGGCAAGGCCAGCCCCAGCGATTTCTTTCAACATCGCTTTCAGCGCGTCGGCCTGATCCAGTGGCACTACGTTTTGGAACTGATAGAAGCCGCGCTTGCCATAGAGGCGGTTCCAGTCGTGGATCTTGTCCAGCGGGAAGAAGAATTCGTCAATCCGCTTGACTGATGATCGGCCAGAGGTCGGCACGCGCCGGTAATAGGCGTTGTTGAAACTGCGCACGATCGGGCCAGACAGGGCAAAGTTCGGTGCATCAAGCGGTACCTTTTTGGCGGGCTTCGCTTTCGGCAATAGGCCAGCGGCCAGTTCGGCCTCTTCCACGATGCCGCGCCCAAGGCTCGCACCTGTCGCGGTGGCGTCGATCCAGCCTACACAATAGGTGGCTTGGCTGCCGTCGAGATGTGCAAGGTGTTCGTCCCAATCCGCGGCGCGGCGTTCTGTGACCATCATCACGTCGCCGGGGCAGGGTTTCAGCTGCAGTTTCGCTTCGGAAATCACTCCAGTCTGGCCGATGCCGCCCATGGTGGCGCGGAAAAGACCGGCGTTGCGATCCGGTGTTGCCACCGTGCGCTTTTCGCCGTTCAGCAGCGTGACCGACAGTACATGCTGCCCAAAGCTGCCTTCGTTGTGATGGTTTTTGCCGTGCACGTCTTGCGCGATGCAGCCGCCCACAGTGGCAAAACCGGTGCCGGGCATAACGGCGGGCAGCCAACCCTGGGGCGCGAACACTTTGGCCAAAGTGGCAATGGTCACACCAGCCTCGACGGTGACAACGCCGGTGTCGCCGTTAAAGTCCAGAATGCGGTTCATGCGTGTCATGTCGATCGCGCGGCCGCCGTCATTCAAGGACGCATCGCCGTAGGATCGGCAGTTGCCAATCGCCGGACAAGAGGTGTCTGCCAAGGCGTTTTTCAGCGTGCTGGCACGTTCAGGCCGTGCCAGTTCCGCCGTCGCTGTGCGCACGCGGCCCCAGCCTGAATACTCAGTTGTTTTCCAAACCATGATGATGTCTCAGTGAAATTTTCTCTGCGAGGGGAAAGATCAGAAGCCCAATCCCGATCGCGAACCAAAGTGTTGTTACGCGGATGATGGCGGTGGCGGGCAGGCTGACTTCAAGCGGTACGCCTTCGAGCGCGAGCAACGCGATCATGGCTGCCTCGGCCCCGCCCACGCCGCCGGGTGCCCCTGTCAGGCCGCCGGCCAATGTCGAGAAGACGAAGATGGCCACGGCTTTGGCAAAGCCGATATCGGCGCCCATCCACATCAGAAGCAGATGGAAGGCATAGCCCTCGGCAATCCAGCCTACGACGCCGATCAGTGCGGCAACGGCGATCAGAGTGGGCGAGGTGAAGGCCGACAGCGACTGTGCTGCGCGGCGCAGCTTGGCCCAAAGGCGCGGAAGGCGGCCCGTCAGACGGTGGCCCAGTGTCGCAAAACCCGCCAGAAGGCGGGGGCGGGTGGCGGCAAAGGCTGCGATCAGGGCCAGTATCGTGACGGGAAGACCGCCCGCGATCCCTGTTGTCGAAAAGGCCAAGGCAAGACCAAGGATCAAGGCCATCGCGGTTAAATCCGACGCCCGGTCGATCAAGGCCAGAGGGGCGGTGCGCTCAAAGCTCCAGCCGGTTTCGCGACGCAACCAACGCATGCGTACCAGCTCGCCCACACGACCCGGCGTGACGGACATGGCAAAGCCGCCAAGGAAATGGCGCAGATCCTGCATCAGCCCTGTGGTCAGGCCCAGCTTGCGGGCAAAGACGTGCCAGCGCAGGCCACGGAACAGGTAGTTCACAAGACTGAGCGCCAGAAGAATGGCGAATTGGCCCCAAGAGAGTTTCATCAATTGCGCGCGGGTTTCTTCCCAACCGGTCGCCGCTGCCAGCGCGATTAGGCCAGCCAGCACCAGCCCGAAAAGACCCAGCAAAACAAGCGTATCCCGCAACCGTTTGTTGGCGGTTGTGCGGGCTGATTGTTTCCCTTGTGTGGACGATGCCATATTCGCACTGCTCATTGTCATTGCCCGACTTATGGCCGGGGATTGAGGCGAGATTATGAAAGCTGCACAGCAATTACGAGGGGAAAAGTAAGCCCAATCGCGCATGCGCGCCACTAGGTGTGGTCTCAGTACAAAGCGTGTGCAGTCTAGAGTGGCGACAGGTGCAGCAGACGACCTCTGCGTCCATCCTCGAGCACCCACACTGCGCCATCCGGTCCCTGTTCCACCTCGCGCACACGCTCGCCCCAGCTGTAGCGTTCCATTTCTTGCGCGTTGCCATTGTCGAGGGACACCCGGATCAAAGCGCGGCTGACCAAGCCTCCGATCAGCGCTTGCCCCTGCCACTCGGGAAACAGCCCATCTGCCCAGATCACCAGCCCGGACGGCGCGATGCTGGGCACCCATGCGGCTTTGGGCGCGGTCAGGTCCGGGCGCGTGTCGTGATTGGGGATTTTAACCCCGCTATAGTGGTTGCCCTCAGATACCAGAGGCCAGCCATAGTTGCGGCCCGGCTCGATCAGGTTCAGCTCATCCCCGTGTCGCGGCCCCATCTCATGCGCCCAGAGTTGTCCCTTGGCATCAAAGGCGATGCCCAATGCGTTGCGGTGGCCGATGGTCCAGAAGCTGCGGGCAAGCGCCCCGTCGTCTTGATACGGGTTGTCCGCCGGCACTGTGCCGTCATCGTTCAGTCGAATGATTTTGCCCAACGCCTGCGCCATGTCCTGTGCTGGGTCCAATTCCTGCCGGTCGCCAGAGGTAATGAAAACCTTGCCAGCGTGCGCTCCGCCCGCAGGGCCAAACGCCAAACGATGCGAGAAATGCCCGCGTCCCGGATAGGCTGGAAACTGGCGCCAGATTTCTTCATGGCGTGTCAGTTTCGGCGTCTCGGTCAGGTCCAAACGCGCGCGGATCACTACAGCTTGCCGTGTGCCGGGTTGATCACCTTCGTCGACGTAAGACAGGTAAATCAGACCGTTATTTGCAAAATCGGGATGCGGCACCACGTCCCCCAACCCGCCTTGCCCACCATCCAGTACGGGTGGCACCCCTGCGACCTGAAACCGCGCTCCATCCTGTTGGACCAGCCACATTCGCCCCGGCTTTGTGGTCACCAAAAGCCGTCCGTTGGGCAGAAATGTCATCGCCCAAGGGTGATTGAAACTGGTGATGGTCCGGGCCTTCAGTTGCCCACCGTGATCACCGTCGATCTGAAATGCTTTCGCCGTGATTGGCGTTAGCATCAGGCAGAGTAGGTAGGAGCTTAGGGCAAGAAGACGTTTCATATCGTACCAATGGCTAGCGGAAAGCGATTGGGGGAATGATGAACCCTGATGTGCCATCTTCCCAAGTCAAAAAGACGAGAGCGCACAAAAAAAGCCCCCATTAAGGGGGCTTTTCAGAAAAGTGTTCGATCGCTTAGTTGACGATGGACGCCTCGGTCGCGGCGCGCAGTTCGTCTTCGGTCACGCCATCGGCGGTCTCGACGATCTTCAGGCCACCTTCGACCACATCCAGTACACCCAGATTGGTGATGATGCGGTCCACAACCGACTTGCCGGTCAGGGGTAGGGTGCATTCTTTCAGCACTTTCGAGACGCCGTGCTTGTTGGTGTGATCCATCACGACCACCACGCGGCCAACGCCGGCCACAAGGTCCATCGCGCCGCCCATGCCTTTAACCAGCTTGCCGGGGATCATCCAGTTGGCGAGGTCGCCATTTTCAGCCACTTCCATCGCGCCCAGAATGGCCATGGCGATCTTGCCGCCACGGATCATGCCGAAGCTCATCGAGCTGTCGAAATAGGCGGTTTGGGGCAGTTCGGTGATGGTCTGCTTACCTGCGTTGATCAGGTCGGCGTCGATCTCGTCCTCGGTCGGGAAGGGGCCCATGCCCAGCATGCCGTTTTCCGACTGAAGCGTTACGTTAACGCCTTCGGGAATGTAGTTGGACACCAGCGTCGGGATACCGATGCCGAGGTTCACATACCAACCGTCTTGCAGTTCTTGTGCCGCGCGAGCGGCCATTTGATTGCGGTCCCAAGCCATGTCTTAAGCCTCCCGGATGGTGCGTTGTTCGATGCGCTTCTCGTGCTCGCCTTGAATGATGCGATGCACGTAGATGCCCGGCAGATGGATCGAGTCAGGATCCAGCGAGCCGGTCGGCACGATTTCTTCGACTTCGACTACGCAGGTTTTGCCACACATGGCAGCCGGCGGGTTGAAGTTGCGGGCGGTCTTGCGGAAAACAAGGTTGCCGGTCTCGTCGGCTTTCCAGGCTTTCACGATGGACAGATCGGCAAAGATGCCTTCTTCAAGGATGTAGTCTTCGCCGTTGAAGGTTTTCACTTCTTTGCCCTCGGCAATCACAGTGCCCACGCCGGTCTTTGTGTAAAAACCGGGGATGCCGTGACCCGCCGCGCGCATGCGTTCGGCCAAGGTGCCTTGTGGGTTGAATTCCAGCTCCAGCTCACCCGAGAGGTACTGGCGCATGAACTCGGCGTTCTCGCCAACATAGGACGACATCATCTTTTTGATCTGCTTTGTGTCCAGCAATTTGCCAAGACCGAAGCCATCAACGCCGCAGTTGTTTGAGGCGATGGTGATATCCTTAACACCGCTCTCGACCAGTGCGTCGATCAGCAGTTCCGGAATGCCGCACAGGCCAAAGCCGCCTGCGGCAATCAGCATGCCGTCAGTCAAAAGCCCGTCTAGAGCTTCGGCGGCGCTGCCATATACCTTGTTCATGAAAGTTCCCTCTCGTCTATTTCGCTGCTTTTCTGGCGAAGGGGAGGGGCGGAGTCAACGAAACACGTTGGTTTTAAGGGGGCAAAGGTATTTCTACCTACGAGACTACGTAGCGCGAATTTCTAGCCCGCAAGCGCCACGACAAGCGCGTGCGCGGCCATGTAGATCACGATCAGAGAGCCGATCGTGTAGAACGTCGCCCGGACTTCATGTGTCTGCTTGGTGGCGTAGGCAATGAAATGTGCCAGACGCGCCGCAACAAAGCCATACAGCATCACCTGCGCCAAGAGCAGGCTGGGATCGGTCACCACGAAGAGAAGGCCAGCGATCCAGAACCCAGGTATGTTTTCAAGATCATTGCGATGCATTCTGCGCGACCGGTCGACATAGTCGTTCACCTCCAGCTGTTCTGGGCGCGGGTCGGTGTTGAGAATGCCTTTTTGCACGTCTTCCGGGCTGGCAAGGCCGCTGTTGCTTTTCATCATGCGATAGACTGTCATCCAGCCCTGTCCCATGATTTTTAGTACCATGAGTGCGGCCGCGATCACATAGGTCTCGAAGACCGGGTTCGTTAAATCCAGCATGTTCAATCTATCCCTGAGATACGGCATCGCATGGCGCAATGGCCACATGCCGGGTCAACGATAGGGGCAACTTTCAAGTCTGGCAAATCGCGGCGTGCCGAACCGGGCCGGTCACCCGGCTCCGGCTGTACAGCATCACTTCTTGGCTGCGGCCTTCTTCTTCGGCGCAGCTTTTTTGCGAGCGGGCTTTTTCTTTGCGGCCTTCTCGGCGATCCAGCCTACGGCCATTTCCATGGTGACGTCGGCAGGTTCGACCTCTTTCGGGATCGTAGCGTTCACCTTGCCCCATTTCACGTAAGGGCCATAGCGACCTTCCAGCACATTCACCGGCCCGCCATCTTCCGGGTGTTCGCCCAGTTCTTTCAACGGCTTGGCCGTCGCGGCCCCGCGACGTCCCGGATTGGCGCGTTTGTCGGCCAAAAGCTCGACCGCGTGGTTCATGCCCACGTCGAACATCTCGGCCCACTGCTTGAGGCTGACATAAACAGGTTTTTCGTCATCCGGGAACTTGTGCATCAGGTAGGGACCAAAACGCCCCAAGTTCGCCGTGATCCGCCCACCTTCCGGGTGGTCACCCACGTGGCGCGGCAGCGACAGAAGCTGCAGCGCACGTTCAAGGTCGGTTTCCTCTTTCGGCCAGCCGCCATTGCGTGCCTGTGGAAGCGAGGTGCGCTTGGGGCGCTTGTTCTCAGGCGTGGCTTCCCCACGCTGCACATAGGGGCCATAACGGCCATCCTTCAGCCAGATCTCGTCATCACCATCGGTGCCCAGAAGCTTCTCTTCACCTTCGGCACCTTCACCCGCGATCGGGCGGGTGTAGTTACATTCCGGATAGTTCCCACAGCCGACAAACCCGCCAGTGCGCGAGGTTTTCAGGTGTAGCTGTCCGGTGCCACATTTCGGGCAGACACGCGGATCAGTTCCGTCTTCACGCGGCGGATACAGTTGGGGCGCAAGGGCGGCGTCCAGCTTGTCCAGCACTTCGGAAATTCGCAGCTCGGACGTCTCGGAAATCGCAGCCGAGAAATCCCGCCAGAAGCGCGCCAGCACTTCTTTGTAATCCATGTCGCCAGCCGAAATCTCGTCAAGTTCTTCTTCAAGGTTCGCGGTGAACTCATAGCCCACATACTGGCGGAAGAAGTTCATCAGGAAGATCGTCACGATCCGCCCTTTATCCTCGGGGAACAGGCGGTTCTTGTCCTTGCGGACATACTCGCGGTCTTGAATGGTCGTGATCACCGACGCATAGGTCGACGGGCGGCCAATGCCCAGTTCTTCCATGCGTTTGACCAGCGTCGCTTCGGTGTAACGGGGCGGAGGCTGGGTGTGGTGCTGTTCGGGCGTGATGCCTTTTTTCTCGGCGGCTTCGCCTTCCATGATCTGGGGCAGACGTTTGTCGTCGTCATCCGTCACCTGATCGTCGCGGCCTTCTTCATAGACCTTCAGGAAGCCCTCAAAAACGACAACTTGACCCGTGGCGCGCAGCACCACTTGACCGTCATCCGAGCCGACATCGACGCTGGTGCGCTCGAACCGTGCGCTTTCCATCTGGCTGGCGAGGGTCCGCTTCCAGATCAGGTCGTAGAGCTTGCGCTGATCGGGTTCCAGCTTGGCCAGATCGCTGCCGGACACGGTCATATCCGTCGGGCGGATACACTCGTGTGCTTCTTGGGCGTTCTTGGCTTTGTTTTTGTAGATCCGTGGGCTGGCGGGGATGAACTCCTTGCCATAGCGATCGGTGATCGCGTCGCGCACAGCGGTCACAGCCTCGGGTGCCATGTCGATCCCGTCTGTCCGCATGTAGGTGATGTAGCCGGCTTCATAGAGGCGCTGGGCGGTCGACATGGTCTGACGTGCACCAAAGCCAAACTTGCGGCTGGCTTCCTGCTGCAGGGTCGAGGTCATGAAGGGCGGCGAGGGGTTGCGGGTCGCAGGCTTCGCTTCCACCGACTGCACCGACAGATCGCGCGATGTGATGGCCTGTACAGCCAGCTCGGCGGCAGTTTCGTTTTCAAGGTCGTAACGGTCGAGCTTTTGGCCCCCCAGAACCGTCAGGCGCGCTTCGAACTCTTTCCCACGCGGGGTCGAAAGCAGGGCCTTCACCGACCAGTATTCACGGGCGTTGAACGCCTCGATCTCTTCTTCGCGCTCAACGATCAGACGCAGGCAGACCGACTGCACGCGACCAGCCGAGCGTGCACCGGGCAGTTTGCGCCATAGGACGGGCGACAGGTTGAACCCCACCAAGTAGTCCAGCGCACGGCGGGCCAAATAAGCCTCGACCAGATCGCTGTCCACGTCGCGTGGGTTCTGCATCGCCTCGGTCACGGCGGATTTGGTGATCGCATTGAAGACCACGCGGCTGACCGGTGTGTCCTTCTTGACCGCACGACGCTTGCGAAGCGCCTCTTCCAAGTGCCACGAAATCGCTTCCCCCTCGCGATCGGGGTCGGTTGCGAGAATGAGGTTGTTGTCGTCTTTCAGGGCGTCGGCAATGGCGCGCACGTGCTTGGCACTGTCGCGGCCGATCTCCCACTTCATGGCAAATTCGTTGTCGGTATCGACCGACCCGTCTTTGGGGGGAAGGTCGCGCACGTGACCGTACGAGGCGAGCACCGTGTAGTCCGACCCAAGATATTTGTTGATGGTCTTGGCTTTGGCCGGGCTTTCAACGACGACTACTGGCATGAACTTCCTCTCGACTCATTCAGGCTGCGCAATACCAGCCTTGTTCTGGGGGCGTTAGATGGGTCGGGAAGGGGCAGCTTGTCAATGGGCACTCTTCTTATATAGGGGCGCATTTCGCCACGCCCCCGTAGGGGGCGGAAAGTTATGGGCGTTTTTAGGGGGCGGTTGGAACAGATGTGGAACACGCTCTTCCCCTGTGGCGATGGCGTTGCTAAGAAGAGCAAATGAGCAGCATTGATAATGACGATCTGATTGATGATTCCGATGATGGGGCAGGCGCGCCGAAAGTGCCGCTGTCGCAGCGTGCGATGGGTGCAGCTTTGGGGGCACGTTCCGCACCCTACATGGATGGCTTGAACCCCGCCCAACGCGAGGCGGTCGAGACGCTGAACGGCCCAGTTCTGATGCTGGCGGGCGCGGGAACTGGCAAGACCAAGGCGCTGACCACACGGATCGCGCATTTGCTGACCACCGGGTCCGCGCGGACCAACGAAATTCTTGCCGTGACCTTTACCAACAAGGCCGCGCGCGAGATGAAGGAAAGGGTGGCCGGGCTGTTGGGTCAGACGGTTGAAGGCATGCCGTGGATGGGCACGTTCCACTCGATCTGTGTGAAGCTACTCCGACGTCATGCCGAACTTGTTGGGCTGAAAACCAACTTCACCATTCTGGATACGGATGACCAAATCCGGCTGATGAAACAGCTGATTGCCGCCAACAATATCGACGAAAAGCGCTGGCCTGCGCGGTTGTTGTCTGGCGTGATCGATAATTGGAAAAACCGGGCGTGGACGCCGGAAACGCTGCCATCTTCCGAGGCGCAGGCCTTCAACGGGCGCGGACCGGAACTCTATACGCAGTATCAGGATCGCCTGAAGACGCTGAACGCCTGTGATTTTGGTGATCTGCTATTGCACATGGTCACGATTTTCCAGCAGCACGACGATATTTTAGCCAAGTATCAAAGCTGGTTTCGCTACATCCTCGTTGACGAATACCAAGATACCAACGTCGCCCAATACCTCTGGCTGCGCCTTCTGGCTGCGGGGCATAAAAACATCTGTTGCGTAGGCGATGACGACCAGTCGATCTATGGCTGGCGCGGGGCCGAGGTGGGTAATATCCTACGGTTTGAAAAGGATTTTCCGGGCGCAAAGGTCGTCCGGTTGGAGCAGAACTATCGCTCGACCGCGCATATTCTGGCCGCTGCTTCGGGTGTGATCGCTGGCAACGCCGACCGTCTGGGCAAAGAGCTGTGGACCGAGGCCGAGGGCGGCGAAAAGGTCCGCCTGATCGGCCATTGGGACGGCGACGAAGAAGCCCGCTGGGTCGGCGAAGAGATCGAGGCGATGCAATCCGGCACACGGGGCATGGCGCCGAAGTCGCTGGATGATATGGCCATCCTCGTGCGCGCCTCGCACCAGATGCGTGCCTTTGAAGACCGCTTCCTGACCATCGGTCTGCCCTATCGCGTGATCGGCGGCCCGCGCTTCTATGAACGGCTCGAGATCCGCGACGCGATGGCCTATTTCCGGCTCGCGGTATCGCAAGACGATGATCTGGCGTTTGAACGCATCGTCAACACGCCCCGTCGCGGATTGGGCGATAAAGCAGTGCAGACCATCCAGATGCTCGCCCGCACCAATGGTGTGTCGCTGGTCGAAGGTGCCCGGATCGCCGTGGAAAGCGGCGCGATCAAGGGCAAGGGCGGCAAGGGGTTGGCCGAACTGGTCGGCAACCTCGACCGTTGGTTCAACCAACTGCGCGCCGAGGCTGACACACATATCGAAATGGCCGAGATGATCCTTGAGGAGTCCGGTTACACGACCATGTGGCTGAACGACAAAACGCCCGAGGCGCCGGGACGGCTGGAAAACCTCAAGGAACTGGTGAAGGCACTGGAAAGCTTTGAAAACCTTCAAGGTTTCCTCGAGCATGTCAGCCTGATCATGGACAATGACACCGACGACGCCGAGGAAAAAGTCACCATCATGACCCTGCACGGGGCCAAGGGATTGGAGTTCCCGGCTGTGTTCTTGCCGGGGTGGGAAGACGGGCTGTTCCCGTCGCAACGCTCGATGGATGAAAGCGGCCTCAAGGGGCTCGAAGAAGAACGCAGGCTGGCCTATGTGGGCATCACACGCGCCGAAGAGGTCTGCACGATTTCCTTCGCGGCCAACCGCCGCGTTTACGGCCAATGGCAGTCGCAGCTGCCCTCGCGGTTTGTCGATGAGCTTCCTGAGGACCACGTCGAGGTGCTGACCGCGCCCGGCCTGTATGGTGGGGGCTATGGTGGCATGTCGGGCGATTTCGGCGGGCAATCCCCGCTAGAGGACAAAGCCAGCCGTGCCGATGCTTATAACTCGCCCGGCTGGAAGCGGATGCAGGCGCAGGGCGCATTGCGGTCCAAGCCCAGCCCCAACGAAGCAAAGGGCCTTGTGATCGACGCCACCGCTGTGTCGTCCTTCACCCAAGGCGATCGCGTGTTCCACACCAAGTTCGGCTATGGCACCGTGATGGGGATCGAAGGCGACAAGCTGGATATCGAGTTTGACAAGGCCGGCGCTAAGAAAGTCGTCTCCAAGTTCATCGTGCCAGCCGCGCAAGCGGGCGACGTCCCCTTCTAAGCCAAAAAATCAGACCAACCGGAATAAAAAAACGGCGCCGCTCGGGAGGAGGTGAGCGGCGCCGTTTCCTATGTGGTCGGACCTCTGGGAGGAGGAGTGAGGTCCGGCGCTGTGACTTGGGCCGGGAGGAGGTGACCCACGTCTAATCGGTTCGTTCCTGGGAGGAGGGTGGAACGCCCCGAAATTTGGGGGTGCGGTGATGTCAGGGAGGAGGAAGACATCACCGCGGCCCAAGGACTGTCAGGGAGGAGGACGACAGTCCGAAGATTTTGGGCGGCGAGATCCGGGAGGAGGAGGAGACCTCGCCGCCATTCATGTTCACCACCTGGGAGGAGGGTGGCGGTGAACCGAAATTCAGTTGCCGTAAACGGCCATTCGAGCAATCAGGCGGATCGAACCGCGGCTGATGCCCAGATCATTTAGCTCAACGTCGCTCAGCGCGTTCAGTTCCTTCACCGTTTGGCGATAGGCCTGACGGGCGATGTATTCGTCTTTCCAACGCGCGAGCAGGGCGACAAAGCGGTCAGCCAGGCCGGCGTGGGCCAAAATGATTTCAGATGCATGTGCCATTGCACGTACTCACTTTCGATCACAGATCACTGCGGTTTTGGTGCCCGTAACCTTGGGCAAACTCATCTCGTTAGCGACAACGTCGTCGCTGTGAGGCAAACATGGGGTTAATGCTGCAGGTGCACAACACCCCGAACAATCAAACCCGTCATGCACTCGGTGCATAGGTTGAAAGTGCCAGTAAAATAAGCACTTTGATGCGGTTTGGTGGCCTGTGGATGAAAAATGCTGCACAGCAGAAAGATGATTGTGCTTGGGTGCCGTTGGGGAAGCTATCCACCTGAATCACTGCTTCAGAAGAAGAGCGCTTTGCGCGGAGGAGCACAGGTCGGGCAACCGGTTGAATCAGTCAGCTTGCCCCGGGTCGTTTTACCCCTTGCGTCGTCGCTGAAAGACGCCAAGTAATGAGGCTAGGATCAAGGAGGCTTCAATGGCGGATGTAAAAGACAGGATCATGGGCGCGCTTTCGGCGGTTGCTCTGCCGGATGGTGGCGATCTTGTATCGCGCGACATGGTACGCGCCCTGACGGTTGATGGGGCGGCGGTTCGGTTTGTGATCGAAGCGCAGACACCCGAGCAAGCCGCTGGCTTGGAGCCGCAGCGCCGCGCGGCCGAAGCCGCTGTGGCTGACCTGCCGGGGATCGAGACCGTGTCTGTCATTCTGACCGCACACGGGTCGGCGCCGGCCAAACCAGCGCCAAATCTGAAGATTGGCGGGCATCCCAAGCCGCAAGCTGGCCCGATGCAGGTGCCGGGTGTGACGTCGATTGTCGCCATTGCTTCGGGCAAAGGTGGGGTCGGGAAGTCTACGCTGAGTTCTAATCTGGCGGTGGCTCTGGCCAAGCAGGGGCGCAAGGTTGGTCTTTTGGACGCAGACATTCTTGGTCCGTCCCAGCCGCGCATGATGGGCACGAACGAGCGGCCCGGATCCTCGGATGGGGAAATGCTGAGCCCCGTTATGGCGCATGGGGTCAAGATGATGTCCATCGGATTGATGCTGAAATCTGACCGCGAGGCGGTCGTCTGGCGCGGACCCATGCTGATGGGTGCACTGCAGCAGATGCTGTTTCAAGTGTCGTGGGGGCCGCTTGATGTGCTGCTGATCGACCTGCCACCCGGAACCGGCGATGTGCAGCTGACTTTGGCACAGAAGGCGCAGATCAGCGGGGCGATCGTTGTTTCGACTCCGCAAGATGTGGCGCTTCTGGATGCGCGCAAGGCCATCGACATGTTTGAAAAGGTCAAGGTCCCGATCCTGGGGTTGGTTGAAAACATGTCTTCTTATGTCTGCCCGAGCTGCGGACACGAGGCGCATTTGTTTGGGCATGGTGGCGTGAAGGACGAGGCCACAACCATTGGCGCACCGTTCCTAGGTGAAATTCCATTGTCCTTGGATGTGCGGCTAGCGGGTGACGGCGGTACACCGATCGCCGCGGGCGAGGGGGCATTGGCCGATGCCTATGCCAAGCTTGCGAAAGATATGGTGGCGCGCGGGATCGCCTGATCCGATCATCAAATAGAGTTCCTAACGCCCGGTGCACCTGCTGTGCCGGGCGTTTTGATTCAGGGGAAGTGAGATGTTTGGGAATTCATGGGCTTTGAGGTGCTGGTCGATTGAAATACTCCGACTTTCTATGGTATTGGGTGTGGATTTGGGCTGAAATAGAGCGGCTGACGCCTCTCGTGTTCGCAAAAATGAAAATAATTTGGATTTCATGGGAAAATATAATGCTGCGGGCGCAGCGCTATATCTAGTGGATTGGTGAATCACTTAGCCTACATTAAGTGAATGCTCGCGGTGATTTCTGCATTTGCACTTGAATCTACTCGATTTTTCTTGCGCTACCCCGTATGTGCTCCCACAAAAAACTATTGCTTCCCATAATTTCCCACGCTATCCATGTATTCAAGATGAGGACGGGACATAAAGAGGCGTAAGACCTCATGACACTCCCAAGTCAGGTTTCATACAGGCACCCGCTTCATCCATCGAAAGAGATCCGGCGCGTACGCGAGCAGACATCCCCCCAGGTGGCGCGCGCAGCTGGGCACCCGGAAACGGGACAGGCGGCGGATTGGTCAGTGGCAGCAGATCAATTCGCCGTTTCTATTCCAGCCCCTTTTCAGGGCTGGTGGGACAGTTGATTAAAGGGGGCCGCGCAAGTGGCACGCAGGTTCAGAGGTGAAAGCCACCACAAGGTGGACACGAAGGGCAGGGTCTCGATCCCGGCCCTGTTTCGCCGTGTACTTGAAGCTGGCGACCCCGATTGGACCGAAGGTCTGAACCCCAATCTTGTTATTGTATATGGCGATCATCGCCGCAGCTATCTGGAAGCCTACACGATCGAGGCCATCGACGAGGTGGATGATCAGATTGCGCAGATGCCGCGTGGCTCGATGGAGCGCCGCATGTTGGAGCGTCTGTTTAACGGGCAATCCTTCCCCACAACCGTGGACGAAACGGGCCGTCTGGTACTGCCTGCCAAGTTGCGCCAGAAAATCGGGCTGGATAAAGAAGCGTTCTTTATCGCCACCGGTGATACGTTCCAGATTTGGAAGCCCGAGACCTATGAAGAGGTCGAGGTCGCCAAGACCGAAGAATGGCTGGACGATCAGCCGGATAATTTCGATGTGCTGACCCTGTTGGGTGGCCAGGGGGATGGCTAAGATGTCTGACCCGGCTGCCACCGAAAAACGTCCTCATATTCCTGTATTGCTACGGCCGCTTCTGGAAGCGGTCGCGCCTGTTTCTGGTGACTGGGCAGATGGGACGTTCGGGGCAGGGGGCTATACGCGCGGATTGCTAGAGGCCGGGGCTGATTGGGTTTGCGGTATTGATCGCGACCCAATGGTGTTCGACATGGCTGCAGGTTGGGCGGACGATTATGGCGACCGATTGGCGCTGCGCGAAGGCACGTTCTCGGAGATGGATACGCTGGCTGGCAAGCCCCTGGACGGGGTGGTGCTGGATCTGGGCGTCAGCTCGATGCAGTTGGATCTGGCCGAGCGCGGCTTTTCGTTCATGAAGGACGGCCCTCTGGACATGCGGATGAGCCAATCTGGGCCTTCCGCGGCTGATTTGGTGAACGAGGTGGATGCCGATACGCTGGCGGACATTTTGTATCATTACGGGGAAGAACGTGCCTCGCGCCGAATTGCGCGTGCGATTGTGAGGGCGCGGGCTGATGCTCCGTTCGAAACAACTTTGCAACTTGCCGAGGTGATCGAGAAGAACCTGCCGCGATCGAAGCCGGGACAAAGTCATCCTGCGACACGTAGTTTTCAGGCGATCCGCATCGCGGTGAATGACGAATTTGGTCAATTGATAGAAGGGCTTGAGGCCGCTGAGCGTGCATTGAAGCCCGGTGGAAAGCTGGCCGTTGTAACCTTCCATTCGATGGAGGACCGCGTGGTGAAACGCTTCTTGCAGGCGCGCGCGTCTTCGGGTGGAGGTGGATCGCGCTATGCGCCGGAGGCCGCAGAAGAAACCCCGCGTTTCAAGCTGACCCCGCGCAAGGCCATCGGACCGGACAAGGAAGAATTGCAAGTCAACCCACGTGCCCGGTCTGCCCGGTTGCGCGTGGCGACTCGCACGGACGCGCCAGCGGGTCCGTCGGACCGCAAGAAGCTTGGATTGCCGCCCTTGGTGTTTAAGGACAGATCGTAATGCGTAGCTTGCTGTATATCCTTTCAGCTCTTGCCGTGATGGGGCTGGCGTACTGGGCGTACTCAGAAAACTATAAAACGCAGGCCTCGCTTGATCGCGCACACGCTTTGCAAAGCGAAATTGGCCGCATGCAGGAAGAACTGACTGTCCTGCGCGCCGAATGGGCCTATCTGAACCGCCCGGATCGTCTGCGGGATTTGGCGCGGATGAACTATGACAAGCTGGAACTGAACGTGCTTGAGCCGGGCCAGTTCGGTCGCGTGGATCAGATCGCATTTGGTGAAGATGAATTGCCCGAAATCACCGGGGCCGTCGAGGTTATGGGAGAGATCGAGCAATGACCCGTGTCCCCCTCCGCCCGCTTGCGCGTATTCTGGAAGCGCGTGCAAAGGGCGAAAATCCCGATGCCATCGAACGTGAAAACCTGAGCCAGCGACATGATCAGATTCGCAATGAATCGCGTCTACGCTCGGAAGGGCGGTTGTTGGTGTTGGCCGGGTTTTTCCTGTGTGCCTTTATGACAGTAGGCGTGCGCATGGCGACCTTGTCGGCGTCAGAGGCGCAAGAACCTCGTGCGCAGGCACCCGGTGCCTCGATCGCGACGGCGCGCGCTGATATTCTGGATCGTCAGGGCCGCATTCTGGCGACCAACCTTGTGACCCACGCGCTCTATGCTCAGCCGCATCAGATGGTGGACCCGGAACGCGCTGCAAAAGAGCTGGTGAATATCTTCCCGGATCTGGACCCAGAGCGCCTGATCAAGGACTTCACCGGAACGCGCAAGTTCCTGTGGATCAAAAAGAAAATCAGCCCCGAGCAGAAACAGGCCGTGTTCGATATCGGCGAGCCGGGCCTTCTGTTTGGCCCGCGCGAGATGCGGCTTTATCCCAATGGCAAGCTGGCCGCGCACGTGTTGGGTGGTGCGAGCTTTGGGCGTGAAGGTGTGTCGGCTGCCGAGGTGATCGGTGTTGCGGGCGTTGAAAAGCACTTCGACGACTTTCTGCGCGATCCTGCCAATGGCGGCGCGCCGCTTGAGCTGTCCATCGACCTGACCATTCAGGATGCGGTGGAACGTGTGCTCTATGGCGGCATGAAAATGATGAACGCCAAGGGCGCCGCAGCGATCCTGATGGACGTGCACACAGGCGAGGTGATTTCGGTCGCGTCTTTGCCGGACTTTGATCCGAACAACCGTCCGCGCCCCCTGACGGTGGCGGACAAGGGGATGGATCAGTCTGACAGCCCACTGTTTAACCGCGCGGTGCAGGGCGTCTATGAACTTGGCTCGACCTTCAAGATTTTCACAGCCATTCAGGCCATGGATCTGGGGTTGGTGAACCCGAACACGGTGATCGACACGGGCAAGCCGATGAAGATCTCGGGCTTCCGCATCGGTGAATTCCGCGACAAGAACTATGGCGAGCTTTCGGTGACAGATATCATCGTCAAAAGCTCGAACCGTGGCACGGGGCGCATGGCGCTTCAGATTGGCCCGGAACGTCAGCAGGACTTCCTGAAAACCCTAGGGCTTTTGGACCGGACGCCATTCGAAATCGTCGAGGCCACCGGCTCGACCCCACTGGTACCGCAGAAATGGGGCAAGCTCAGCTCGGTAACGATTTCTTACGGGCACGGCATTTCCAACACGCCAATGCATCTGGCTGCCGCCTATGCCACCATCGCCAATGGCGGCCACGTCGTCACGCCGACGGTGCTGAAGCGCGCCCATGTCGAACGCGGCCCGCGAGTGATGACCCCCGAAGCGGCTGCGGCGGCTCGCGACATGCTGCGCAAGGTGGTCACCGAAGGCACCGCCAGCTTTGGCGAGGTCGAGGGCTATCTGGTGGGCGGCAAGACCGGTACCGCCGACAAACCCAAACCGCGTGGCGGGTATTATGATGACAAGGTGATCAACACGTTCGCCAGCATGTTCCCGTCGGACAACCCGAAATACGTGCTGATCGTCACGCTGGACGAACCGGTCGAGACCTCGGGCACAAAGCCGCGCCGAACCGCTGGTTGGACGGCCGTTCCGGTCGCTGCGACGATTATTGAGCGCGTGGCGCCCTTGTTGGGCATGAAGCCGCGCGAAACCCGCGTTGAACCTTTGGCCGCAACTGGGGTAACACTCACGTCAAACTGATAAGGTACGATGCAAAATGGGTGCTGAGATGGTCACGAAAACTTTGGGTGAACTGGGGCTCAGCGCGCGGGCAGGGCGTGATGCGCAGGTGACGGGGCTGTCGGTGGATAGCCGTCTGGTCAAACCCGGCCATTTATTTGCGGCCCTCCCAGGGGCCAAGCTGCATGGCGGTGAGTTCATTCAATACGCGTTGCGCATGGGGGCAGGGGCGATCCTGACCGACCCAGAAGGTGCCCGTATTGCCGAGGCTGAATTGGCCGCGTCCGACGCCGCACTTGTCGTCACAGAAGACCCTCGCATGGCGTTGGCCTATGCCGCTGCGCTTTGGTTCGGTGCACAACCGGAACATATGGTTGCTGCCACGGGTACCAACGGGAAGACCTCGGTTGCCAGCTTCACCCGCCAAATCTGGACACTTCTGGACATCAAGGCCGCCAATCTGGGCACCACGGGTGTGGAAGGCGCGTTTGCTGCGCCGCTGTCGCATACGACGCCCGAGCCGATCACCTTGCACAAAGTGCTGGCTGACATGGCGGGTGCTGGCGTGACCCATGCCGCGATGGAGGCGTCGTCCCATGGGCTGGCACAGCGCCGTTTGGACGGGGTACGCCTGATGGCGGCAGCCTTCACCAACTTTACGCAAGACCATTTGGACTATCACGAGACGTTCGACGAATACTTCGCGGCCAAAGCGGGCCTCTTTGCCCGCGTTCTGCCTGAAGGTGGAACTTCCGTGATCAATATGGATGACCCGAAGGGTGCCGAGATGGCCACCATCGCCGAGGCGCGCGGTCAGAAGCTGATCCGCGTGGGGCAGAGCGAGGGCTGCGAGTTGCAACTGAAGGCCCGCCGGTATGACGCCACGGGCCAAGAGCTGATGTTCACGTGGTTGGGAAAGCCCTTCACCGCTCGTCTGAACCTGATCGGTGGCTTTCAAGCTGAGAATGTCTTGGCCGCTGCCGGGCTGGCCATCGGCTGCGGTGCTGACCCAGAGCATGTATTCGAGACCTTCAAAGATCTGGAAACCGTGCGCGGTCGGATGCAGCACGCCGCGACCCGCGAAAATGGGGCGGCGGTGTTCGTGGACTATGCCCACACGCCGGATGCCCTGAAGACTGCTCTGCGGGCCATGCGCCCGCATGTGCTGGGCCGGCTTGTGGTCGTGTTCGGCGCGGGCGGGGATCGCGATACCTCGAAACGTATTCTGATGGGGCAGGCGGCAGCAGAAAATGCGGATGTGGTCTTTGTCACGGACGATAACCCGCGCACAGAAGACCCCGCGCTGATCCGCGCCATGGTGATGGAGGGCTGTCCCGAAGCCGTAAACGTCGGCGACCGGGCCGAAGCCATCTTGCGCGGTGTGGACGCGCTGGGACCGGGCGACACGTTGTTGATCGCAGGCAAGGGGCACGAGACCGGACAAACCGTCGGCAATGATGTGCTGCCATTTGATGACGTCGAACAGGCCTCGGTGGCGGTAGCAGCTTTGGAAGGACGGCTGGCATGAGCCTTTGGACAGCGAAAGAGGCCGCTAAGGCCACAGGTGGTGAAGCTCGTGGCGACTGGACCGTCTCTGGTGTCTCGATCGACACGCGTACCATCGCGCCGGGCGATCTGTTTGTGGCACTGAAAGCCGCGCGTGACGGGCATAACTTCGTGGCGCAGGCGCTGGAACAGGGTGCAGGAGCTGCTTTGGTCAGCCATGTGCCGGACGGCGTAGCAGATGATGCCCCGCTTTTGATCGTGGACGACGTTCTCTCTGCGCTGGAAGATCTTGGACGCGCCGCCCGCGCACGGACCAAGGCGCGTGTTGTGGCGGTGACGGGTTCGGTCGGCAAGACCTCGACCAAGGAAATGCTGCGCACCGTCTTGCAGCGGCAGGGCAAGACCCATGCGGCCGAGGCGAGCTATAACAATCATTGGGGTGTTCCCCTGACCTTGGCGCGGATGCCTGCTGATACCGAATTCGCTGTGATCGAGATTGGCATGAGCAACCCCGGCGAGATCGAGCCCTTGGCCCGGATGGCCCGCCCGCATGTAGCGATGGTCACCACAGTGGCACCTGCGCATCTAGAGGCCTTCGACGATCTGGACGGTATTGCGCGTGAAAAAGGTTCTATCTTCAAAGGGTTGGAGCCTGATGGTGTGGCCATCATCAATGGTGACTTGGATACGACACCAATTCTTCGTGCAGCCGCCGAGGGGTTTGAGACACAGAGTTTCAGCGCAAATAGCAGCCCGGATCATCACCTGACGCATGTGGTCCTCAGCCCGGACGCGACGATCTGCAAGGCGAAGGTAGCCGGGCAAGAGCATATGTTGAAAATTGCAAGCGTGGGTCGGCATTTTGCAATGAACGCGTTGGCCGTGTTGGTCGCCACCCGCGCCTTGGGCGGGGACGTAACCTTGGCCGCCCGCGACATTAGTCACTGGTTGCCCCCCTCCGGTCGCGGCACCCATGAAGACATTTTGCTGGATCCGCCCGAAGGGCTGACCCTGACGCTGATCGACGATGCGTTCAACGCCAACCCGACCTCGATGGCAGCTTCGCTTGAAGTTTTGGCAGTGGCCCAACCCGTTGACGGAGTGGGAACCATCCACAAAGGGCGCCGGATGGCCATTCTGGGCGATATGCTTGAGCTGGGGCCGGACGAGGCCGCTCTGCACGCCCAGATCGCAGATCTGCCCTTCTTGGCCGAGATCGACATCGTTCATTGCTCGGGCCCATTGATGAAATCGCTGTGGGAGCGTCTGTCCGGCGATCAGCAGGGGATCTATACCGAAACGGCTGACCAAATGGCCGCACAGGTTCACAATTTGATCGACGCCGGAGATGTGGTGCTGGTCAAAGGGTCGAAAGGGTCGCTTGTGTCCAAAGCTGTTGACGCGATCCGCAAAATGAGCCAAGCGCAAAGTTAATAAGCAAAAGGGCCTACAATATGTTGTATTGGTTGACCGAGTTTTCGGATGGCGGCGATGTCTTCAACTTGTTTCGCTACATCACCTTCCGCTCGGGCGGGGCATTCTTCACAGCGCTGATTTTCGGCTTCATGTTTGGGCAGCCTCTGATCAACATCCTGCGCCGCAAGCAAGGCAAAGGTCAGCCAATTCGCGAAGACGGCCCTGAAAGCCATAAGGAAAAGCAGGGCACGCCGACAATGGGCGGTTTGCTTATTCTGTCTGCGCTATTGGTTGCGACTTTAATGTGGGCGCGACTTGATAACCATTATGTGTGGATCACGCTGTTTGTGACCTATGGCTTTGGTTTGATTGGCTTTGCAGATGACTATGCCAAAGTATCAAAGAACAACACCGCAGGGGTGTCGGGCAAGATCCGGTTGGGCATTGGGCTGGCCATCGCGGGGATCGCAGGCGTCTGGGCGTCCAGCGTGCACCCCGAAGGGCTTCAGTATCAGCTGGCCTTCCCGGTGTTCAAAGACACGCTTCTGAACATGAGCTATCTGTTCATTCCTTTCGTGATGATCGTAATCGTCGGGTCTGCCAACGCGGTGAACCTGACGGACGGTTTGGACGGGCTGGCCATTATGCCGGTGATGATTGCGGCCGGGACGTTGGGCGTGATCGCCTATGCGGTTGGCCGTGTCGACTTTACCGAGTATCTGGACGTGCATTACGTGCCCGGCACAGGTGAGCTGTTCGTCTTCACCTCGGCCCTAATTGGCGGGGGCTTGGGCTTTCTGTGGTATAACGCACCGCCCGCGGCTGTGTTCATGGGTGACACCGGGTCTCTGGCCCTTGGTGGGGCTTTGGGTGCCATTGCCGTTGCTACCAAGCACGAGATCGTTCTGGCCATCGTCGGCGGCCTTTTCGTGGTCGAGGCGCTCTCGGTGATCATTCAGGTTCTTTACTACAAGAAGACTGGCAAACGGGTGTTCCTGATGGCCCCGATCCATCACCACTTTGAACACAAAGGTTGGCAAGAGCCGCAGATCGTCATCCGTTTCTGGATCATCTCGCTGATCCTAGCACTGATCGGGTTGGCGACGCTGAAGGTGCGCTAAACTTCTCCAAAGGTTTTTCAAACGCCCCGCCCATTCGGCGGGGCTTTTGTTTTTTCGCCAAACCCTTTAGCGATAAAGCGGACGAATGCAGGAGGTACGCATGATCCCGGTGAAAGGTTACGAAGGGCGCAAGGTTGCGGTTCTGGGGCTTGGACGCTCGGGCCTTGCGACGGCCCACGCGCTTGAAGCTGGCGGCGCCGAGGCGCTGTGCTGGGACGACGGGCAGGAAGCCCGCGAACGCGCCGAAGGGCAGGGGCTAATCCTGCATGACCTCAATAAGGGCAACGCGTGGGAGGATGTCTCGGCGTTGATCGTCAGCCCCGGCATTCCACACCTTTATCCCGAACCCAACAAACTGATCGCGCGCGCGATGGATGAAGGTGTGCCAGTCGACAACGATATTGGCCTGTTCTTTCGCAGCTTTGCCGATCAGGAATGGGACAGTTTCGACACCCTGCCGCGCATCGTCGCGGTGACGGGGTCGAACGGAAAATCCACCACCTCGGCGCTGATCCATCACGTGTTGGAACATGCGGGCAAGCCCACCCAGTTGGCGGGCAATATCGGGCGCGGTGTCTTGGACATCGATCCCGCCCATGACGGTGAAGTCGTGGTGCTGGAGCTGTCCAGCTATCAGACCGATCTGGCCCGTTCGCTGACGCCGGATATCGCGGTTTTCACCAACCTCTCGCCCGATCATCTGGATCGCCACGGCGGAATGGGGGGCTATTTCGCGGCCAAGCGCCGTCTGTTTGCCGAAGGTGGACCGGATCGGGCGGTCATTGGCGTGGACGAAGCTGAAGGCAGCTATTTGGCTGGGCAATTGTCCGAGGGCGCGGCGGACGACCGGGTGATCCGTATTTCAGTAGACCGCAAACTGTCTGGCCCTGGATGGCAGGTCTTTGCGCGTAAGGGGTTCTTGTCCGAGTATCGCAAGGGGCGTCAAATCGGCTCTGTGGACCTGCGCGCCATCAAAGGATTGCCGGGAAGTCACAACCATCAGAACGCCTGTGCCGCCTATGCGGTGTGCCGCTCAATCGGTCTGGCGCCGAAAGTGATCGAGGCCGCATTCCGCGCCTTCAAAGGCTTGCCGCATCGTTCGCAGTTGGTGGGTGAGGCGGATGGCGTAAGCTATGTGAATGACAGCAAAGCCACCAATGTAGACAGCGCGCGCGCCGCCCTAGGAGCTTTCGACAACATCCGCTGGATCGCGGGTGGTCTGGGCAAAGATGGTGGGATTGAATGCCTGTCGGATGCTCTTGGCAACGTGACAAAAGCCTATCTGATCGGCCATTCGGCGCGCGAGTTTGCCCTGCAACTGGGTGATGTGCCCTACGAGATCTGCGAGACGATGGAAAACGCGGTTGCAGCAGCGGCGCAGGATGCCCAATCCGGGGATACGGTTTTGTTGGCCCCTGCCGCCGCCAGCTTTGATCAGTATCCTGATTTCGAAAAGCGGGGCGAGGATTTCACCCGACTGGTTCAGGACCGCCTTCAGGATATGTGAGCGGTATCGGTATTCCGCGGTATGCGAAAGCTATCAAAAACCCCTTGTTTTTAAGGGGTTGCAATGTGTCACGTCTCTGTTACGACTTTGCGCGGAGGAGACACGCGCATGATGAATTTGACCGACCATCCGGGCCGCTATGACCTTGCGAACGAGCTGCACGCCCGTCCTTCCCCCGCACTTTGCGTGCCGGGGACAGCGGTTTATCTGGCCATCAAACGTCCTGATAACGCGGCAAACCGGGATCGCGAGGCGGATCGCCAGCATTTGATCGCGCTTCTGGATCGGTTTGGTGCGCCGCACCCCAGCCCCGGATCCAACCACTATTTTGGCGAAATCGGCCGCTATCACCTGAAATGGGAGCAGCACAACGAGTTCGTCAGCTACACGGTGTTCTCCGAGGGGATCTCGTCGCGCGCGTTTGACCCGGCGGCTTTTGATGTATTCCCGGATGATTGGCTGGCGGATGCGCCGGGCGCGCGCATCACCTCGGCCCATATTCGGGTTCAGCAGATGCCGGGCACGGAAAAGGAAATGGACAAGCTGGTACGCGACTGGTTCGTGTCTGAAAGCATCGCCTCGACCTGGGTCTTGGACCGGGCGGCGATGGTGGCGGGTGATTTCCGCATCGATCCCGCAGGCCATATGCGCTTCGTGGCCTTCATTTCCGAAGGCACCGGCAAGCGACGGATTGGCCGTATTGTCCAGCGTCTGTGCGAGATCGAAACCTATAAAACCATGTCCATGCTGGGCTTTCCCGTGGCGCGCGACATTCACCGCCAACTACGCAACGTGGACGGAGAACTGACCCACCTGGTTGGTACGATGAAGCGTGGGGATGAGCCCGCCGAAGCCACGTTGGGCGAGCTGTTGTCCATCTCGGCCGAGCTGGAAGAGCTGATGGCCTCGACGTCATTCCGAATGGGGGCCACGCGCGCCTATGAGGCTATTCTGAACCAACGCATTGGTGCATTGCGGGAAGAGCGGTTTCGCGGTCGTCAGACGCTGAGCGAATTTATGATGCGCCGCTATGATCCCGCGATGCGCACTACGAAAAGCGCGGCGACACAGCTTGAGACCATGGCTGCAAGGGCTGCCCGCGCCGGCGAGCTGTTGCGCACCCGTGTCGATGTGGAACGGGCCGAGCAAAACCAGGCGCTTTTGGAAAGCATGGATGCCCGCGCCAAGATGCAACTGCGCTTGCAGGAAACGGTCGAAGGGCTGTCCGTCGTTGCGATCAGCTATTACGCGGTGTCGTTGGCAGGCTATCTGTTCTACCCGCTGGCAGGCCCATTGAACATGTCCAAAGGAACCCTGACTGCGTTGCTTACGCTGCCTGTGGTGCTTCTGGTGTGGATGTCCGTGCGTCGAATTCGGAAGTCCCTCGGGCATTAACGCGTGCGTCAAGCTGAGCAGCCAGCCATGCGCCTGCGATGATGGACAGCAACGCAAAGGTTGCCGAGGACGACAGGGTTGCGACGCCCGACAGGCCTGCGCCCACGGTGCAACCGCCAGCCAACACACCGCCCATGCCCATCAGGACGCCGCCCGACAGATAGCGGCCCATCTGGCCTGCGCCTTCGAAGCCTTGCCATGCAAAGCGTCCAGCGATCAGCGCGGACAGGGCTGCGCCGAAGATGACGCCTCCGATCAGGCCAGTGCCGAAATTCCCGCCAATGGCGCTGGCGGCAGCGGTCCAAAAGAGCGTATCGGCCAGAGGCGCTGTGAATGACAGGCTTTCCACGGCGATGGGGTCGAACTCGTCCATCAGGACCAATCCAGTTCCCAGCCAGCCCAGAGGCACCAATGCCCCAAGCAAAGCCGCTGGTACCAGTACGCGCAGCTTGGGACGAGCCTGTGCGACAAAGACAGCGGCCAGAGCGAGGGGCAACAAGGCGCCCAGGGCTGGCAGGGAGGGGGCGGCGATTTCAACCGCCGCCAGGGAGTTTCGTATGGGCGCTAGAACACCCTTCATGGTCGCCAAAGCAGCCAAGGCAGCGACGCCTAGCACGATGATGGCGCGCAGGTTGCCGGACGAACTAAGGACGACCAGACGTGATAGGCACCCGCGCGTCAGAACCATTCCGGCTCCGAACATCAGGCCACCTACGACAAGCGACAGGATCGGAAAGGTCGGGGCGTGAAAACGGTGGTCGGCGAAGCTGATCCAGCCCGCCCAAACCGCGCCTTGCGTGCCGATGACAGCGACGGCCAATGCGGTCAGCCAGACGGCCAAGGCCTGACGCCCTTCGATGCCTGCTCCAATCACGCCGCGACGCAGACAGAAACGCGTAACCTCGGCCAGAATGCCGAAGGCAGCGCCAAGGCCCAGCCCGAACAAAATCGAGGCTGTGCGTGGTGTCAGGGTCTCAAAGCCGAAGGTCTCAAACATCTTCACGTCTCCGCATTTGGGAATATGTTCCATCTGGCGTGAGTGATTGTGTTGTGCAAGCGTTGTTATTGCTTGGAATTGGTGCTGTGGTGGAATGATTTTCTGGTTCTGGGGTGTCGGTGGAACGATAGACCTGCCGTGAGGTGTTCGACGGTAAGACGGACCAGTGCAGACGCGCCGTTGCTCGGTTTGTCCTTATTTGCGCCCACTGCCGCCGCGCGGGTCCAACGCATCGCGCAGCCCGTCGCCAAGGTAATTGGCGCACAGAACGGTCAGCGTGATCATCAACCCCGGCCAAATCGCGCGTGCCGGTGTCAGCGTCAGATATTCCGTCCCATCAAATAGCAGCCGGCCCCACGTTGGGTGGTCCGGCGGAAATCCTAGTCCCAGAAAGCTGAGCGCGCTTTCTGTGATGATGGCATTGGCCAAGCCAAGCGTGGCCGAGACGATGATCACCCCCATCACATTAGGCAGGATGTGCCGCCGGATCAGGCCCCATGGGCGCAGACCAAGGGCTGTCGCGGCGGTGACAAACTCGCGTTTCTTCAGTGCCAGAACTTCGGCGCGGAGAATGCGGGCTGTTTGCATCCAACTGGTCAGGCCAATCATCGCAACGATCAGCAGGAATATCCCGGCCTCGGCCCCAAAGAGCGTGCGCAAGCTGTCGCGCCACAGCATGATCGTGACCAGAAGCAAGGGCAAAACGGGCAGGGCCAGAAACAGGTCGGTCAGGCGCATCAAGGGGGCGTCCAGCCAACGGACCATGCCTGACAGAATACCAACGGCTGCGCCGATCAGCACGGACAAGCCCATGGCGACCACGCCCACCAGAAGCGTCACGCGCCCGCCTTGCAGAATGGCGGCGAACAGGTCGCGACCAAGGTGATCGGTGCCCATGGGATGCGACAGGCTGGGTCCAAGATTGCGGGCAGTGACGTTGATCTGCCCGGCGCTGTGGGGCCATAGAAACGGGCCGATCAGGACAGCAAGCAGAAGCAGACCCAGCAATCCGCCACCGATCACGGCCCCTTTGTGCCGCTGGAAACGCCTCCAAAACCCGCTGGTTGAGGCGCTGATATATGACAAGTCAGTCATAGCTGATCCTCGGGTCCAACAGGCCATAGGCGATGTCTGCCAGAAGGTTGAACAACACGATCAAGACGGCGAACAGGAAGGTCAGGGTTTGAACCACGGGCAGGTCGCCGCTTTGGATCGACGAGATAAGAAGCTCTCCGATCCCGTTGATCTTGAAAATCTGCTCGGTGATGATTGCGCCGGCCAGCACCTGCGGGATGCCCAAGGCGATCACAGTTACGACCGGCAGAAGCGAATTGCGCGCTACATGGGCCAATACCACGCGCGGTTCGGACGCGCCTTTGGCACGGGCGGTGCGGACATAGTCGTGATGTAGGTTCTCCAGCATGGATGCGCGCATGTAGCGGCTGATCTGGGCTGCGTTATACAGCGCAAGGATCGTGACGGGCATGGCCATCTGGCGCAGTTGGGCCATAAGGCTATCCCAATTCGTCACGTTGAGGGTGGTGTCATAGACCGATGGAAACCAGTTCAGTTTCACCGCGAAAATCACGATCATCACGACGCCCAGAAAGAAGGACGGGACCGAATAGCCGATCATCGATACGAAGCCGCCCAGATGGTCGAACCAGCCGTGTTGGCGATAGGCGGAATAGATGCCGACGGGCAGGGCAATGGCGATGCCCAGAATATAGGACAGTCCCACGACCCAAAGCGTCTGGGGCAGGCGGTCCGCGATCAGCTCGGCCACCGGCGCACGCGAGGCCCAGCTAAGGACGCGCAGACGGTCAGGGTCTCCGAAGCTTAGGCCCGTGAGGTCCGTTAGCCAGTTTAGCGGCTCATGGATGAAAAACTGTTTGCACCAAAGAAGATAACGGGTCAGTAGCGGATCCCCGATCCCTAAGGACTCGCGCAGTTGGGCGCGGGTTTCGGCGGGGATCGACATTGGTAGATTGGCGGTGGGGTCGTTCGGGGCCATATCCATCAACAGGAAGATGGCGAAGCTGATGAAAATCAGCACCGGAACCGAGAAAGCAAGCCTGCGCAAACAATAGGTTAACATGGGCGGTAGACGGCCTTTGGTTCCGTGACGCGGCCTGAAACCAGCCGCGCCCACAGTCTAGCGGTCTTACTTGGCGCGGGTCCAGTCCGCGATGTTCCAAAGTTCGCTGTCCCAGACATTCATCCGCACGCCCTTAAGCGAATTGGCATGGGCCGAAACCTCGCCGCGATGCACCAGCGGGATCAGGGCACCCGCCTGCATCAGCATGTTGTTCAGCTGTTTCGAGATCGCGATCCGCGCCTCGATATCCACCGTGTTGCCGAGCTTTGCCAGCAAGGCGTCATATTCGGGGCTACAATAGCGCGGGACATTCATGCCCGCCCAACCGTTTTCAGGCGTCGGGATTGCGGCACAGGTCCAGTTGTTCAAATAGGGCTCGGGATCGTTGCCGGGGAAGAAGTTGGTGAACATCTCAAGATCGGCATAGAATTTCTGATAGGTGTCCGGGCTGGACTGGTCGCCGCCGAAAAAGACCGAAGGCGCGATAGCACGTAGTTCGGTTGCGACACCAATTTCAGCCCACCAGGCTTTCAGCAGATCCTGCGTGGTCTGGCGCACGGGATTGACCGAGGTCTGATACAGTAGAGCCATCGGCACGCCATCTTTGTCACGGATGCCGTCGCCGTCGCTATCGGTCCAGCCAGCATCGTCCAGCAGAGCACGCGCGGCGTCCAGATCTTGTGTCAGGCAGGCGTCATTCGCACCCGACGCATAGATGGCAGGGGCGGCGAGCACGTCACATGTTGGACGGCCTGCGTCGCCATAGGCGATGTCGATCAGCGTGTCGCGATCGACCGCTAGGGAAAGTGCTTTGGTGACACGCGGATCGGCAAGGAAGGGATGCGCCCCGCCGTCACGGGTCGAACGTGCGTCGCCCAGATCAGCCGCGGCGTTGGTCAGGTTAACCTGAAGGCGCTCGACGGCGGTCCCGAAGGACGACACAACCTGACCTTTGCCGGCGGATTTCATCTGGGTCAAAACTTGCGGATCCAGCTGAAGGTTCCACGCATAGTCAAATTCGCCAGTTTCCAACACAGCGCGGGCTGCGCCAGAAGCGTCTCCGCCACCTTTCAGCGTCACCTTGGCAAAGCCCGGTTTGTCGGCGTCGCGGAAATGAGCGTTGACGTCATAAGTCACCACGTCGCCCGGTTTGAAATCCGTGATCTGATAGGGGCCTGTACCGATCGGCGCGAGGTTCTGGGTCGAGCAGTTCAGTGCGTTCGCCCCCATACAATCCCCAAACTGGGCGGCTTGTAGGACAGGAACCTCAAGCCCAACGAAGGGCGCATAGGGATAGGGCTTGGGCTTTGAAAAGCTAATCTTCACTGTCTGTGCATCCAGCGCCTGCACATGTTCAACATCGGTGAACTTGGCCGTCATCTGGCAGCCGCTTTCAGTGTCCATGCAATAATTTGCCGTAAAGACCACGTCGTCTGCGGTGAAATCGCTTCCATCAGACCATTTGATCCCCGGTTTCAGGGTCCAAGTGATCGACTGTAGATCGGGAGAGATGCCGCCATTATCCAAGGTCGGAATCGCCGCGGCCAGCCACGGTACCATTTGACCGGTTTCGTCGTGGCGCGCCAAAGGTTCCAAGACCAACGAAGCCGGTTCAGAATCCTTCGGACCAGACGCAAGGTAGGGGTTCAGAAGCGTCGGCGCCTGCCAATAGATCAGGCCAAGATCCCCCTGCGATCCGCGCTCGGCATGGGCGGCGGATGTTAGAGCAACACAGCTTAGTGTTGTCAGGGTAAAATGTTTGAAGACAGCAGACATTTCTTGGTCATTTCCCTAAGTGATTCTGCAAGCCAGCCCCGCTAAGGAAGGGTGAATGGCAGTGCATGCGCGATTGTTCGTGGCAGAAAACAAACTCAAACACTGGTGTCACGTGCTGCCAAACCTGTGATTAGTATGACACTGTATTACAAGCCAGTTGCAAGGGCTTGCGGGCGGGTTTCTTTGAATTCCCGATGCTGTTGCATTTCTAATCTTGATAGAATTCGAAGATGTTTCGGACAGCAATCCGAATGATCTGGTGACATTTGCTTGGTGAGATATCAACTAGAGATGACTTGAGCCAACGAGGGTTTCTGGGCATTGTCGACGGCAATGCGCAGGTGCCGCGATACCCCACATAGAAAAGGATGATCCTTTGCCGATCCGAAACCGTTTTGCCGAGCTTCACAAGGACATCACTGCATGGCGTCAGGATTTCCATCAACATCCTGAACTGCAGTTTGACACCCACCGCACAGCGGGGATCGTGGCCGATAAGCTGCGCGCCTTCGGCTGCGATGAAGTTGTCGAGGGTGTTGGGCGCACGGGCGTCGTCGGTGTGATCCGCGGGCGAAAGACAGATTCGGGCAAAGTGGTTGGATTGCGCGCGGATATGGATGCACTGCCAATACACGAGGCAACGGGGTTGGATTACGCCTCGGTCACGCCGGGAAAAATGCATGCGTGTGGCCATGATGGGCACACAGCGATGCTTTTGGGGGCGGCTCAGTATCTGGCGGAAACCCGTAATTTCGATGGCACATGCGTTGTTGTCTTCCAGCCTGCCGAAGAAGGCGGGGGTGGTGGACGCGTCATGTGCGAGGACGGGCTGATGGAGCGGTTCGGCGTGCAAGAGATATACGGGATGCACAATTGGCCCGGTCAGCCCTTGGGCGCGTTTGCGATCCGGCCCGGCCCATTCTTTGCCGCGGCGGACCTTCTGGATATCCAGTTCATCGGGCGCGGAGGGCATGCGGCCAAGCCCCATGACACGATTGACCCTGTTGTAATGGCGGCGCAAGCGGTGACGGCACTTCAGACCATTGCTTCACGCAATGCCGATCCAACGCTGCAGGTGGTCGTCTCGATCACCTCGGTCGAGACATCCTCGACCACGTTCAACGTGATCCCGCAGTCTGTGCAGCTGAAGGGCACTGTTCGTACGTTGTCTCCCGAGCTCCGCGATCTGGCCGAGGAACGGGTTGCGGCGATCTGCAACGGGATTGCGGCGACCTTTGGCGGCGAGGCCAAAGTTAAGTACGAGCGGAACTATCCGGTCATGGTTAACCACGACGCTGAAACAGAATTCGCGGCCGAGGCCGCCCGCAAAGTGTCGGGAAATTGCGCCGATGCCCCCTATGTCATGGGTGGCGAGGACTTCGCTTTCATGCTGGAAGAGCGCCCCGGCGCCTATATTCTGGTGGGCAACGGGGACACCGCGATGGTTCACCACCCGGAATACAATTTCAACGACGAGGCCATCCCGCAGGGCTGTTCGTGGTGGGCGGAAATGGCGGAAAGCCGGATGCCGATCGGCTAACAGGGCAGGGGCTTGGCCCCTTACCCACCCGTGTGGTTCATGTGCCGGATCGTCTGGCCTTGGATTTCCTGACGGCTATAGTCGAAATCATGGCCCTTGGGTTTGCGCCCGATTGCCGCGTGGATGGCATCAATCAGCACAGTATCGCTTTCGGACGACCGCAAGGGCGCGCGGAGATCGGACATGCCGTCATGACCTAGGCAGGTATAGATCTGACCGGTGCAGCTTATCCGAACGCGGTTGCAGCTTTCACAGAAATTATGGGTCATTGGCGTGATAAAGCCAATTTTCTGGCCTGTCTCAGCGACGCGCACGTAACGGGCTGGGCCGCCAGTGTTGTCGTCCAAATCGGTCAGGGCTAGTCGGGTTTCGAGATGCTGGCGCAGCTCGGTCAGGGGCCAATATTGGTCTAACCGGTTCTCCTCGCCCATATCGCCCATGGGCATGACCTCGATAAAGGTCAGGTCCATGTCCTTTTGGGCGCACCATTCGGCTAGGGCGAAAACCTCGTCATCATTGAAGCCTTTCAGCGCCACCGCGTTGATCTTGACGCGCAGTCCGGCATTCTGGGCCGCTTCAATCCCGCGCAGAACTTGGGGAAGGCGACCCCAGCGGGTGATCTTGGCGAATTTGTCTTCGTCCAGCGTATCCAGAGAAATGTTGATCCGGCGCACGCCCGCCTTGAACAGATCGTCGGCAAAGCGATGTAGCTGTGACCCGTTGGTGGTCAGGGTAAGCTCGTCCAGCGCGCCACTGTCCAGATGCCGTCCCATCGCGTCGAAAAAGCCCATGATACCCTTGCGGACCAGAGGTTCGCCCCCTGTGATGCGCAGCTTGCGAACACCTTGCCCGATGAAGGTGGAACATAGGCGGTCCAGTTCTTCGAGCGTCAGCAGATCCTTCTTGGGCAGAAAGGTCATGTTTTCAGCCATGCAATAGGTGCAACGGAAATCGCACCGGTCCGTCACGGACAGGCGCAGATAGGTCACCGGGCGGTGAAACGGGTCGACAAGCTTGGGCGTTTCCATGAAGCGAACCTAAGCGTGAGCAAAGCTGTGCGCAAGTCACGGCCGCGTCATTTCAACCGTTGAATGCGGTGAAGAATTGCGCCAGTTTGCCTGTATGAAACAGATTATTCTTATCACTGCCTCTTGTCTGGCCGTCACGGGATGTGCCGGTGTGGACGTGAACAATCTTTGGCCATCGCCGCCTCACCTGCGTCAGGCGCCAGCAGGACCGATCGTTAATCCGGATGCGCCTCCGGCGGATGCGACCACGGTGGATGAATTCGACACCGCCAGCGAGGGCGACAAGATGGCGGCCCTGTCATCAACCCCAACGCCAGCAGGTGCTCTGGGCACGACGGTTGCCAATCTGGGCGACCCGACCATTCCAGGCTTCTGGGTTGAAACCCCGCTTGTCACCAGCGAGACCGATGGCCGCGTACAGTCCAAGGCGACTGGACGTACGGTCAAGGTTACGTTGAAACCGACCTCTACCGGAGGAAGCCGGATTTCGATCTCTGCGCTGCAGCTTTTGGATCTGGACCTGTCCGGCCTGCATGAACTGGTGGTCTTCGGGTCGTGATGTCCGTGTCAGACGTGGCGTGGCTGGCCCATGGCCGCGCCCGCAAGCTTGTGTCGCCCTGGGGACCATGGCGGGACATGCAGGACGGGTTTTCATGGGATATCCCCGAGCACTTCAACATCGCGGAGCGCTGCTGTGACAGTTGGGCGGCGCTGGATCCCAACCGGATCGCGCTGACCCATGTGCGTCAGGATGGTACTTCTGAGGATTGGAGCTTTGGACGCCTGAAAGAGGCCTCGGACCGGTTTGCGACCGTGCTTCGCGATGCCGGGCTTGGCAAGGGCGACCGGATTGCGGTGTTGCTGGGGCAGGGGCCAGAGGTTCTGATCACCCATTTTGCGGCCTACAAGCTGGGTGCAGTGGTGTTGCCGCTGTTTACGCTCTTTGGCGCGGATGCTTTGGCCTATCGTCTGTCAGATAGCGGCGCCAAGCTGGTGGTCACTGACCCCGACAACATCTCGAAGCTGGCTGAAATCCGTTCGGACTTGCCCACGCTACAGGCGGTTTTTTCGGTGGTGCCCTGTGATGGCGCCGAGGATATGTGGCGAGCGATGGATGCTGCGGATCCGCTTGTCGATCCGGTGGACACACTGTCTGAAGATCCGGCGGTGATGATCTACACCTCGGGGACAACCGGTCCGCCCAAAGGGGTGTTGCATGCCCATCGATTTCTACTTGGGCATCTTCCCTGCGTCGAAACCTTTAACGAGGATTTTCCGCAGGCGGGCGACAAGGGCTGGACCCCAGCGGATTGGGCGTGGATCGGCGGATTGATGGATCTGGCACTGCCGTTTCTGTATTACGGCGTGCCCATCGTCAGCCACCGCATGCGCAAATTCGAGGCCGAGCTGGCCTATCGCCTGATGGCGGCCCATAACGTGCGCAACCTGTTCATGCCGCCAACCGCGCTGAAACTGCTGCGCCAGTCGGATGCAATGCCCGAGGGCGTCGATATCCGATCCATCGGGTCCGGCGGCGAAAGCCTTGGGGCGGGGCTGCTCGACTGGGCCGATCAGGCGCTGGGCGTGAAGATCAACGAATTCTACGGCCAGACCGAATGCAATCTGGTGCTGTCTTCGGTCGCTGGTGCGATGGAGGTCAAGCCCGGCAGCATGGGGCAACCCATTCCCGGTCATGAGGTGACGCTGCTGGCTGACGATGGTTCATCCGTTGGGCCGGGCGAGATGGGTGAGATCTGTGTGAAAGCGCCCGATCCCGTGATGTTCCTGCACTATTGGAACCTGCCCGAGAAGACACGCGACAAGTTCCACGATGTGGACGGGGTAAAGTGGCTGCGCACGGGGGATTTGGCGACCCGAGACGCGGCGGGCTATTTCACCTTTGCCAGCCGGGATGACGATGTGATCACTTCGGCCGGATACCGCATCGGGCCCAGCGAGATCGAAAACTGCCTGATGACCCATCCTGACGTCACGATGGCGGCGGTGATTGGCGTGCCCGACCCGCTGAGGACCGAAGCCGTCAAGGCGGTGGTGGTGCTGCGCGATGGCTGTGCGCGCGATGGCATGGAAGACGCGCTGATCCAACTGGTCCGCAACCGGATCAGCCCCCATGTGGCTCCTCGGAGTGTCGCGTTTGTGGATCACCTGCCCATGACGGCGACAGGCAAGATCATGCGACGCGAGCTGCGGGACGGGTGAACACTTGCGACCCGACCAAGGTGGCAATTCGTTTGGTGCATAGGGATACGGGCCGCGTTTCAGGGTGATTTGCTTGGGCGCGCCGCCTGTGCAAAGCTGGGCGATAGTTTCAGATAGACTGTTCATGGAAAGGTTGCATTGGCTCGCCGTCATTTACCCATCCTTGCCGTATTAAGTGTCGCGCTGTCAGGTGCACTGCCAGGATTGGCAGAGCAACACGCCTGCTCAGGCGTGGCGGTTGAGGTCAGCTCTGGTGACCCAGCCGCAAACAGAGATGTCTGTGATGCAGCACGCCTTGCCGCCCAGCTTTTTGCGTCATGCGAGCTTCCGGATCTGCAGCATGTGGTTCAGGTCGCGCTTGTGAAAGAGCTTCCCGAGGGATGTAATGCCCAATTTCACTGTGGTGAAAGCCGGATCGAGATGCTGACCCCTTCGGCAATGTCTCATCAACGCAGCAAGGACGGCGCGTTCAGCTTTGTTGAGGACGGGATATTTTTCAGAAGTGTTGTCGTCCACGAGCTTGCACATGCAGTGATGGACCCGGTGCCTTGCCCGTTTGACGACTGTATCGTTGCCGACGAATACATCGCCTATGCGATGCAGGTGATGTCGCTGCCCCCATCCCTGCAAAAGAAGTTCGGAGAGCGCCCGAGCGCGGGGCAGCCTGTTTCTCGTGACAAGTTGTCCGAGCTGATGCTGTTCATGTCCCCGGATGGGTTCGCACAGGATGTCTGGGCGCATCTGAAGCAACGCCCAGATGCTTGCGACTACATCGGTAAAGTAGCCGGCCGAGACATCTTGCTGGACCGGGAACGGTTCGACAGCGATTAGCTTGGTTCGTCTTCGTCCGTTTGCGGATGATCGTCCCGCTTTCGGCCCCAGCTTTCCTCGCGCAATTTCCGCTTCTCTGCACGCCACTTGTCCTTGGCTTCTTTCTGAAGCTGGGCAGGGGGCGGAAGATGCTTGCGCGCCTCTTTCAAGGCGAAAGGCTGCAGGGTCTTGGCATGCGGTTTCAGGAAGGCGCGCGCCCGGTCCGGGTCATGTTTTGACAGATCCCGAACCCACCAAGCAATCGCCTTCTGGATGAACCAATCCGTGTCCGAGGCATAGCCGTCCGCCCAGCTCAACACCCGATCCCGAACGGCAAGATCTTCGTCCTTCGGGTTGTTTTGCTTGGTCCAAGGCAGGGTGATCACAAGCGCGGCACGGCGGGCCCACATGTGATCCGACGTGGTCCATTTTTCGACATCGTCAATCCGAGACGGATCAGCGACCAGACGCTTCTGTCCGGCCATGCAGACGTGATCGGCGATGGCCCAGCTGTCGAAATCCGGCACCCAGCTTTGGATCAGCTCCCACGCAGCGTCATCTGGACGAATGCGCGCCTGCGTCAGAAGTTTCGCTGCAGCGATCCGCGCCTCGAACACATCGGTTTTCCAAAGCTGATCGGCCAGCGTCACGCGTTCGTCGACGCTCAACGACTGACGCCATTCTTTGGTCAGGTCGTTCAGCGCAGGGTTCGGGATGCCCCAAACCTCGCGTGTTTGCTTGTGATAGGCCTTCTGCCCTTCGGCGCGTCCCGGTTCGATCTGGGCGCGCAATTGCTCGAGGGCATCATCCAGTGTCATGTGTCATCTCCAAGGATGCCCGTTGGCAATCCGTCAATTGTGGTTGTGTTCTTTTCTGCCCAATAAGGGGTCAGATCGTCGCCCTTGCCCTTCAGAGCGGTGATCAATGTATCGCGCTGGCCGGTCAGTTCCATCTGCGGCACAGCATATCCGCAAGAGGTCTGCACCATCTCAACAGACATGTCATAGATTTGGCGCGCGCCGAACGGAGCCCCGAAGGGGGCTGCCAGCTTGTCCCAATCCGCATCATAAGGATGCACAGTGCGGGCTGTGCCATAGGCGCGCAGGATCAAGGGGCGTTGGCCAAAGCTGCACCACATAAGGGTCATACGATTGGCTTGCAGCAGATGCCCCGCCGTTTCATTTCCTGAACCGGTGTAGTTCAGCCAAAGAACTTGGTTCGGTCCCATGACCCTCAGGCTGTCCATCCCCTTGGGCGAAACATTCACGCGGCCATCGGGTGCCGCAGACCCGACGAAGAACATCGGCTGTTCTTCGATGAAACCGCGATGAACGGCTTCGATTTGGTCAAACTGCTTGGCCATATTGGGTACCTTTCCCGGCTACTCCACCGTCACAGATTTGGCGAGGTTGCGCGGCTGGTCCACATCAGTACCTTTTGCAATCGCTGTATGATAGGCCAAAAGCTGTGCCGGAACCGCATAAAGGATCGGTTGGATCAGTTCGGGCGCTTCAGGCATGGCAAGGGTTTGCCAGACACCACTGCCGGCCTCTTCCGCCGCACGCGCGTCGGATACCAGAACCACGCGGCCACCGCGGGCCATGACTTCCTGCATGTTGGACACGGTCTTGTCGAACAGCCCGTCGTGGGGTGCCATGACAACCGTGGGCGTTGCCTTGTCGACCAGTGCGATGGGGCCGTGCTTCAGCTCGCCCGACGCATAACCTTCGGCATGGATATAGCTGATTTCTTTCAATTTCAGCGCGCCTTCCAGTGCCAGCGGGAACATCTGTCCACGGCCAAGGAACAGGACGTCACGAGCCTCGGCCAGTTTGCTGGCGATCGCTTTGGTGGCGGCGTCGATGGTCAGCGCGTGGCTCATCAGACCGGGCAATTGGCGCAGCTCGGACAGGCGCTGGGCCAGTCCGGCATCATCCAGATGTCCGCGATCATGAGCGGCCTTCAATGCCATGACGGCAAAGCTGGTCAGCTGACAAGTGAACGCCTTGGTCGAGGCGACAGAGACCTCGACGCCTGCATGGATTTCGACCGCCACATCGCTTTCCCGCGCGATTGAGCTTTCGGGTACGTTGACCAAGGAAACGACCTTGTCGACCTTCCCGGCGGAATAGCGCAATGCGGCAAGCGTATCAGCGGTTTCACCGGACTGGCTGACGAATACGCCCAGCGTTTTGGGTGCGAAAGGCGCTTCGCGATAGCGGAACTCTGACGCCACATCGATGTCGACCGGCAGGCGGGCGTGTTGCTCAAACCAGTATTTCGCGACAAGCCCCGCGTAGTAAGCGGTTCCGCAAGCCACGATCGAAAGGCGGTCTACATTTGCGAAGTTGATGCCACCAAGATCCATGTTGATCTGATCGCCGGATAGATAGGCGTTCAGAACATTGCCAACAACTGTGGGCTGCTGGGCGATTTCTTTGGCCATGTAGTGCTTATAGCCGCCTTTCTCGATCCGGGCTGCGTCCAGCTTCACCTGTTTCATCGGGCGGTTGGCACGGCGACCTTCGGCGTCAAAGATCTCGGCTCCGTCGCGGGTGATGACAGCCCAGTCGCCTTCTTCCAGATAGGTGATTTTGTCGGTCATAGGGGCCAGAGCGATGGCGTCCGAGCCAACGAACATCTCGCCTTCGCCGTGACCAATGGCCAGTGGGCTGCCCTTTCGGGCAGCGATCATCAGGTCGTTTTCACCATCAAACAGGAAACACAGTGCAAAGGCACCGTCCAGTTGGGCAAGCGTAGACTCGACAGCCTCTTTCGGCGTTTTGCCTTGGGCGACAAAGCTTTGCGCCAGTAGGGCGACGGTCTCGGTGTCGGTCTCGGTCGAGAACTCAAGCCCCTCGGCGGCAAGCTTTTCGCGCAGCTCGCGGAAGTTCTCGATGATGCCGTTATGCACCACGGCCACATTGCCCGCGAGATGCGGGTGTGCGTTGTCGGTGGTGGGCGCGCCATGAGTGGCCCAGCGGGTGTGACCGATGCCGGATTTCCCCGCCAGCGGGTTGTGCACCAACGTGTCCGATAGGTTCACCAGCTTGCCCACGGCGCGGCGACGGCCCAGTTGGCCTTTTGCGTCAATGGTTGCAATGCCCGCGCTGTCATAGCCGCGATATTCTAGACGTTTCAGCGCCTCGACCAAAATGGGCGCAGCTTCGTGATTGCCCAGAACCCCTACGATACCACACATATTCAGGATCCTTTCTGACGGCGGGCTTTGGCCGCACGTAGTGTTGCAAACAGTTTCACTGCAAGACCGGGCTTGATTTCCAGCTTGGCGCGGGCAACGGCCATGGCCCCTGCCGGTACGTTTTTCGTCACGACGGTGCCGGTGGCGGTCATCGCCTCATCGCCGATCGAAACGGGGGCCACAAGACAGGTATTCGATCCGATGAAGGCCCGTGCGCCAATGTCAGTGTGGTATTTCGAGACCCCATCATAGTTGCAGGTGATGGTCCCCGCACCGATATTTGCGCCTTCGCCCACGCGCGCGTCGCCCACATAGGACAGGTGGTTCACTTTCGCACCTTCTTCAATCTGGGCGTTTTTGATTTCGACAAAGTTGCCGATCTTGGCGTGTTCGGCCAGTTCGGCACCCGGGCGCAAGCGGGCGTAGGGTCCAACGACCCCGCCGCGCGAGACGTGGCAGCCCTCCAGATGCGAGAACGCGCGGATGCGAGTCTCGCTTTCGACGGTCACTCCGGGGCCGAAGACCACATTGGGTTCCACGACAGTGTCGCGTCCAATGACCGTGTCATACGAGAAATAGACCGTGTCGCGGGCAACCAGCGTCACGCCGTTCTCCAGCGCCTCATCGCGGGCGTTGGCTTGGAAGACTTCTTCAGCCGCCGCCAGTTCTGCGCGGGAGTTGATGCCCAGTGTTTCGGCCTCGTCACAGGTGACAACGCGAGCAGTCAGCCCCTTGTTACGCGCGACTTCCACGATGTCGGTCAGATAGTATTCGCCCGAGGCATTGTCGTTGCCGACGCCGTCGATCAGATCGAAAAGGACTTGGGCCTTCGCGGCAACAACGCCGCTGTTGCAAAGCGTTACGGCGCGTTCTTCGTCTGATGCATCCTTGAATTCGACAATGCGCTCCAGCGCGTCGTCTTTGACGATCAGGCGACCGTAACGACCCGGATCGTCGGCCTCGAAGCCCAAAACGACAACATCGGCCCCAGACGCACGCTCGGCCGCCATGGCTTCCAGCGTCTCAGTGCGAATAAATGGCGTATCTCCGTACAGAACAATCGCGTCCCCGTCGAACCCGTCCAGCGCTGGGCGGGCCTGTGCGACGGCATGACCGGTGCCCAGCTGTTCTTCTTGCACGGCGATGGTGATCTCGGGGTCCAGATCAGCGGCAGCTTTGCCCACCAGTTCAGCGCCGTGGCCGACGACCAGAACGGCGCGTTCCGGCTGAAGTGCCGCGCCCGAGGCAAGCGCATGCGCAAACAGCGGTGCCCCCGCAACTTCATGCATCACCTTGGGAAGGTCCGAATTCATCCGTGTTCCCTTGCCAGCGGCAAGGATAATCAAGGCTGTTGCCATGTCGATCTGCTCTTTCAATTCCTTTTGGCCCGTTTTACCCCTTGAGGCGAGGCTCGCAAGGGAAACCGGTTCAATTAACCTTACGCGAGGTTACAGGCTTCGGCGGGGAATTGCCAAAGAAGGATTGATGGAATGACGCAGGGCAACGGAAAACGCACGGTGATCTTTGATCTGGATGGCACGCTGGCGGACACGTCGGGTGATTTGATTGCTGCTGCAAATGCTTGCTTTGAAGGGCTAGGGCATGGGGCGTTACTGGATCCGGTGGCCGATGCGCTGACCGCGTTTCACGGCGGGCGCGCAATGCTGCGTCTGGGGTTCGAAAGATTGAACGGCACTGCGGACGAAACGGATGTTGATCGCGAGTTTCCCAACCTGCTGACCGCCTATGAGGTCGATATCGATCGGCATACTGTGATCTATCCCGGCACGATGGCGGCGGTGGAGCGGCTGCATGTCGCGGGTTATGCGGTTGGGATCTGTACCAACAAGCCCGAAGGGCTGGCGCGGCTCTTGCTTACCCGTCTGGGTATTCTTGACCGCTTCACCTCGCTGATCGGGGCGGATACGTTGCCGACCCGCAAGCCCGATCCGGCGCCATTTGTGGCCGCAGCTTTACAGGCCGGAGGGGATCCGACGTGTGCACTTCTGGTCGGCGACACCGTGACGGATCGCGAGACCGCTCGTGCCGCCAATGCCCCCTGCATTCTTGTTGGGTTCGGCCCCGAAGGGCCGGGCGTTGCACGGTTAGAGCCAGAGGCAATGCTGAACCACTATGATGACCTTGACGAAACGGTCGCGCGGCTGATTGGCTAACCGTTTCATTGACCTTCCCACTCGGGCTACGCACTCTACGACCATGACACAGCGATTCACCGGAAATTTCACCCAGCAAGAGCCTATCCCCGACGAAGGGATCGACGCCGCATTGGACGTCCTACGCCATGGGCGTCTGCACCGATACAACGTGGCCGAGGGCGAAACCGCGCATGCCGCCCTGCTGGAACAGGAATTCGCTGCCCAGATGGGATCGAAATACGCTTTGGCGGTGTCCTCGGGCGGGTATGCGATCGCGACGGCTTTGCGCGCCGTTGGCGTTGCGGCAGGTGACCGCGTTCTGACCAATGCTTTCACGCTGGCCCCGGTGCCGGGTGCGATTGCCTCACTTGGTGCGACGCCGGTTTTCGTTGGTGTGACCGAGGCGCTGACCATCGACCTGGACCATCTGGTAGGCATTCTGGCGGTGAAGGACGCGCCACGCGTTCTGCTGCTGAGCCATATGCGCGGGCATATTTGTGACATGGACCGTCTGATGCAGATCTGCGACGGGGCAGGAGTGAAGGTGATCGAGGATTGCGCACACACGATGGGCGCACGCTGGAATGGCACCTTGTCCGGGCGACACGGCGCGATGGCGGCCTATTCGACCCAGACCTATAAGCACGTAAACTCGGGCGAGGGCGGGCTGCTGATCTCGGACGATCCTGACCTGATGGCCCGTGCGATCATCCTGTCGGGCAGCTATATGCTGTATGAACGCCACCTTGCGGGACCGCCGCCCGAGGCGTTCGAGAAGGTGAAATACATCACCCCCAATATCTCTGGCCGGATGGACAATCTGCGGGCGGCAATCCTAAGGCCTCAGCTGGCAAAGCTAGACGTACAAAGCGCGGCGTGGAATGCACGCTATCGCGTCGTCGAAGAGGGGCTTCGTAATACGCCGGGTTTGACGGTGATCGAACGCCCTGAGGCGGAAGACTATGTCATGTCCTCGTTCCAATTCCTGCTGTTGGATTGGTCGGAAGAGGCAGTGACCGAGGTGGTCAGTCAATGCGCAGAGTGTGGTGTCGAGCTGAAATGGTTTGGCGGCGCAGAGCCTGCGGGCTTTACCAGCCGCTATGACAGCTGGCGCTATGCTGACACGCCCGAACTGCCCAAGACCGACCGGATCCTGAAAGGCATTCTGGATCTGCGCCTGCCGCTGACCTTCTCGCTGGACGATTGCGCCCTGATTGCGCGGATCATCCGTGACGTGGTGGGGCGGGTTCATCAGGCAGGCTGAGCCCCTCGAAAACCAGACAGAAAACGAGGCCCGCGCGCATTGTGACGCTGCGTGAATTTGCGCGCGTATTGACGCGAATCGTGCTTTCGGCGCATTAACTGAACAAGCGTTCAATAATACGATCCCGAATATCTGATCCGGAAGGAAGCCGCCATGTTCAACAACTCTATGAATTTCGACCTGGGCGAAGACGTCAACGCAATCCGCGAGATGGTGCACCGCTTTGCACAAGATCGGATCAAGCCGATCGCGGCCGAGGTTGATGCGAAAAATGAATTTCCCAACGAGCTGTGGAAAGAGTTCGGCGACCTGGGTCTGTTGGGTGTAACCACGCCCGAGGAATACGGCGGGTCGGACATGTCGTACTTGGCGCATGTTGTGGCCGTGGAAGAGATTGCGCGCGCTTCGGCCTCGGTCTCTCTGTCTTATGGCGCACACTCGAACCTTTGTGTGAACCAGATCCGTCGCAACGCCACGGACGAACAGAAAGCGAAATACCTGCCGAAGCTGTGTTCGGGTGAACATATCGGTGCACTGGCCATGTCGGAAGCAGGCGCTGGTTCGGATGTTGTGGGCATGAAGCTGCGTGCCGAGAAGCGCAACGGTTATTACGTGCTGAACGGCACCAAGTTCTGGATCACCAACGGCCCGGACGCGGATACGCTGGTTGTCTATGCCAAGACCGATCCGGAAGCTGGCCCCAAAGGCATCACCACCTTCATCATCGAAAAAGGTATGAAGGGTTTCTCGACCTCGGAGCATTTCGACAAACTGGGCATGCGTGGGTCGAACACCGCCGAGCTGATTTTTGAAGACGTGGAAGTGCCGTTCGAAAATGTGCTGGGCGAGGAAGGTAAGGGCGTGAAGGTCCTTATGTCGGGTCTGGATTACGAACGTGTGGTTCTGTCGGGCATCGGCACCGGCATCATGGCCGCCTGTCTGGACGAGATCATGCCCTACATGAAAGAGCGCAAGCAGTTCGGTCGCCCGATTGGGGACTTCCAGCTGATGCAGGCCAAGATTGCGGACATGTACACCGCGATGAACTCGGCCCGCGCGTATGTCTATGAAGTCGCCAAAGCCTGTGACCGTGGCGAAGTGACCCGTCAGGACGCTGCAGCCTGTGTGCTGTATGCCTCGGAAGAAGCAATGAAACAGGCGCATCAGGCTGTTCAGGCCATGGGTGGCGCGGGCTTCATGAACGAAACCCCCGTCAGCCGCCTGTTCCGTGACGCCAAGCTGATGGAAATCGGCGCGGGTACTTCGGAAATCCGCCGCATGCTGATCGGCCGCGAGCTGATGGGCGCCCAGTGATGAAAAAACTGGTCGGCGCATTAATCTTGTTTGGTGCTGTGGCACAACCAGCCACGGCGCAGGACATGGTCTATTCCTTTGCGCCGACCACTGATTGTCTTGCTGAAAAAGGCCCCGATGGCGAAGCGCATCAGTGTTACGGGGTCGCCGCCAACGCCTGTATGGAGAACACCCAAGGGGGTTGGAGCACAGTAGGAATGTCTCGTTGCCTTGGCTTGGAACTGGACGACTGGGATCGTCGGTTGAACCATGCTTACGGCCTTTTGATGACGAAGCTTAAAGCCGAAGACGAAGAGATGGCGGTACTTGGGTCCTCTGCGCCAAAGCAAGCCCCGGCACTGCTTGAAATGCAGCGGGCGTGGATCACGTTTCGCGACACCGCTTGTTCTTATGAACGCACGAAATGGGGCGGCGGCACGGGTGGCGGTCCTGCTGCCACATCCTGCCACTTGTTTATGACGGCCCGCCAGGCCTGGTCGCTGGAAGCTGACCTGAATGGCTATGGCGAACCAATCTGCAACCACGAAGGATGCTGAGATGAAACTGACTTCTCAAGCTACGCCCGGTTCCGAGGCGTATAAAGCAAATCGCGAGGGCCATCTTGAAGCCCTGAAAGTAGTAGCGAATGCTGCTGAAGCAGCCGTTGGCGGCGGGGGGCAGAAGTCCCGTGATCGTCACCTGAGCCGCGGCAAGATGCTGCCACGTGACCGCGTGTCGAACCTGCTCGATCCGGGCTCGCCTTTCCTTGAGGTTGGCGCGACTGCTGCCCATGACATGTATGATAACTCTGCGCCGTGCGCCGGTGTGATCGCGGGTATCGGTCAGGTACATGGTCAGGAATGTATGATCGTGTGCAACGATGCCACCGTGAAGGGTGGCACCTATTATCCGATGACGGTGAAGAAGCATCTACGCGCGCAAGAGATCGCGGAAGAGTGCAATCTCCCCTGTATCTATCTGGTCGACAGCGGCGGCGCGAACCTGCCGCAGCAGGACGAGGTCTTCCCGGATCGCGACCACTTTGGCCGTATCTTCTATAACCAAGCGCGCATGTCCTCGAAGGGCATTCCGCAGATCGCGGTTGTGATGGGATCCTGTACCGCTGGCGGCGCATATGTGCCCGCCATGTCGGACGTGACCATCATCGTGAAAGAGCAGGGGACCATCTTCCTTGCGGGTCCGCCCTTGGTGAAAGCCGCAACCGGCGAGGTCGTTTCGGCCGAAGACCTTGGTGGCGGCGACGTGCACACGCGCTTGTCTGGTGTGGCAGACTATCTGGCCGAAGACGACGCACATGCGCTGGCACTGGCCCGTCGTGCGGTCGAAAGCCTGAACCGCCAGAGACCCGCCACTGTGAAGTGGCAGGAACCGGAAGAACCCGCCTATGACGCCGAGGAACTGCTGGGCGTAGTCCCCGCAGACCTGAAGACGCCTTACGACATCCGCGAAGTGATCATGCGCATCGTCGACGGCTCGCGCTTTGACGAATTCAAACCGCGCTTTGGCGAAACGCTGGTCACTGGCTTTGCGCACCTGAAAGGCTGTCCCATCGGGATCATCGCCAACAATGGCGTGATCTTCTCGGAAGCTGCTCAGAAAGGCGCGCATTTCGTTGAACTGTGCAGCCAGCGGAATATCCCACTGGTCTTCCTGCAGAACATCACCGGCTTCATGGTAGGCCGCAAATATGAAAACGAAGGCATTGCCCGCCATGGCGCCAAAATGGTGACCGCAGTTGCCACCACAAACGTCCCGAAAGTGACGATGGTTGTTGGCGGCTCGTATGGCGCTGGTAACTACGGCATGGCCGGGCGCGCCTATCAGCCGCGCTTCATGTGGTCGTGGCCGAACTCGCGGATTTCCGTGATGGGTGGTGAACAGGCCGCAGGCGTGTTGGCGACCGTGAAGCGCGATGCGATCGAGCGTCAGGGCGGCGAATGGTCGGCAGACGAAGAAGCCGCTTTCAAGCAACCCACCATCGACATGTTCGAGGAGCAAAGCCATCCGCTCTACGCCTCGGCGCGTCTGTGGGATGACGGCATCATCGACCCGCGCAAATCGCGCGAGGTGCTGTACTTGTCGCTTCTGGCAGCCCTGAATGCCCCGATCGAAGAAACCAAGTTCGGCGTCTTCCGGATGTAAGCCTTGGACACGAACCTCGTCATATATTGCGGGCTGACGCTGTTGATCTTTTACACGCTGGCCGAGCGCATCGCGCCTGTGCCGCGCGTCAACGAGATCGACGGTTGTCGGCTGGGCTATGTCTATGACGGGGATACGGTCGAGCTGAAATGCCCGGACCGCAAACGCACGGCGCGGTTGGTCGGCTTTGACACACCGGAAACTAAAGATCCGGGCTGTGCGGCGGAAAAGGCGCTGGGCGACCGGGCTACAGCCCGCCTGCGTCAGATCGTGGATGGGGCCAGCATCAGTTTTCAGCACGAAGGTTACGACAAGTTTGGTCGTGAGTTAGTCCGCATGACCGCCGACGGTCGCGACGTGGGGGACGCGTTGATCAGCGAAGGGCTGGCGGTGCGCTATGACCGCGGCAGCCGGATCAACTGGTGCAAGCGTCTGAACGGATAACAGAATTTTCGCCCTCTCGCGGGGCGAGCCACACAAGCGGGGCAGGGCCCCACCCGAAGGAGGAACAGAGATGTTCACGAAGATCCTGATTGCAAACCGCGGCGAGATTGCCTGCCGCGTCATCGACACTGCCCGCAAGCTGGGCGTGGCCACTGTGGCTGTTTATTCAGATGCCGATGCAAACTCGCGCCATGTGAAACTGGCGGATGAGGCTGTCCACATCGGCCCGCCCCAACCAGCACAGTCCTATCTGCTGGGCGACCGGATCATCCAGGCCGCGCTGGACACCGGCGCACAGGGCATCCACCCGGGCTATGGCTTCCTGTCTGAGAACCCCGACTTTGTGGATTCAGTTGAAAAGGCTGGTCTGACCTTCATCGGCCCGTCTTCGGACGCGATCCGCAAGATGGGTCTGAAAGATGCCGCCAAGAAGCTGATGGTGGACGCAGGCGTACCTGTCGTTCCGGGCTATCACGGCGAAGATCAGGATCCGACGCTTCTGGCCGCTGAGGCGGACAAGATGGGTTACCCGGTGCTGATCAAGGCTGTCGCAGGTGGCGGCGGCAAAGGGATGCGTCGCGTGGACGACCCTGCAGATTTCGCCGACGCGCTGAAATCTGCACAGGGCGAAGCCCAGACCGCTTTCGGCAATCCCGATGTGTTGGTCGAGAAATACATCCTCTCTCCGCGCCATATCGAGGTGCAGGTCTTCGGCGACGGCACCCAAGCGGTGCATCTGTTTGAACGCGATTGCTCGCTTCAGCGCCGCCACCAGAAAGTGATCGAGGAAGCTCCGGCCCCCGGCATGACTGAAGAAGTCCGCGAGGCAATGGGTATGGCTGGCGTGCGCGCAGCCGAGGCCATTGGCTATAAGGGTGCCGGCACAGTTGAGTTCATCGTGGATGGCGCCGATGGCCTGCGCACCGACGGGTTCTGGTTCATGGAAATGAACACCCGCCTTCAGGTCGAGCATCCCGTCACCGAAGCCATCACCGGCGTCGATCTGGTTGAATGGCAGCTGCGTGTGGCGTCAGGCGAAGGCTTGCCAAAACAACAGGACGAACTGACCATCAACGGCCATTCGTTTGAGGCTCGCCTTTATGCCGAGGACGTACCAAAGGGCTTCCTGCCGGCCACTGGTACGCTGTCCCACCTGAAGTTTCCTGAAGGCGCGCGCGCCGATACCGGTGTGCGGGCAGGCGACACGATCAGCCCCTTCTATGATCCGATGATCGCCAAGCTGACCGTGCATGCAGGATCGCGTGCCGCGGCGCTGCGGATGCTTTCGTCAGCTCTGTCGCATACGGAAGTGGCTGGATCGGTCACCAACTTGGCTTTCCTTGGCGCCTTGACGCGTCACGAAGGCTTTGCGGCAGGGGACGTGGACACCGGCCTGATCGAGCGCGACCTGGACGCGCTGACCGCCGAACCCGGACCCAGCCTAAGCGATATTGGCGCAGCTGCCCTTTGTGCACTGGATCTGCTGAAACGCGAAGGCACCGGTTTTACCCTGTGGGGTGGCCAGAACCATTTCGTCACCCTGACCCATGCTGAAGAGCAATTCGACGTGGTTGTGACCTCGTACGGCGCTGATCGTCATATGATCACCGTGGGTGAAGACCAGATCGAGGCCCTGTGTCTGAACGGCCAGTGGAAAATGGGCGGTGATCGTGGTCCGCGCGTGGCCAAGGCAGGCAACGTTGTAACGGTCTTTGCGCAGTCGGGGCTGGAATTCTACGTATCTGACCCTCTCGATCAGGACGCAGGTGCCGGCGCTGGGGCAGGCGTAATCGAAGCCCCGATGCCGGGCCTTGTGAAAGCCGTCTTCGCGACCGCTGGCCAAGAAGTGAAGGAAGGCGACCGCCTTGCGATCCTTGAAGCCATGAAGATGGAGCATTCGCTGGAAGCAGCACGCGATGGTGTGGTTGCCGAAGTGCTGTGTGCCGATGGCGATCAAGTGGAAGCTGGCGCGCCGCTCATCCGTCTGGAAGACGAAGAGGAAGACGCATGACCTTCCGTCTACATCACGTCCAATATGGCCGTTCGGTCCGCGTCTTGTGGCTGATCGAAGAAATCGGGCTGGAAGAAAAGCTGGGCGAGACGCTCGAGGTGGTCGAATACAAGATCGGCTCACGCGAGATGTTCGAAAGCGACCTGCGCAAGGTTTCTCCTGCGACCCGCATTCCTGCGTTGGAAATCGGCGACATCACCATGTCGGAAAGCGGGGCCATCGTCGAATACCTGACCGAGACCTATGCGCCCGAGCTAGGCGTGTCCCCCGGACAACCTGAACGCACCGATTATCTGCAGTGGATTCACTATACAGAAACCATGGCTAGTCTGATCGAGCAGCTGAACATGCAGATGGTATTCCTGCGACCTCCGGTCAAACCCAGCCCGGTTGTGATCAAGATCAACGTCGCGCGGTTGCGCCACACGGTGGCCGGGCTCGAGAAACATCTGGAGGGCCGCGAATGGCTTCTGGATCGCGGTTTCTCGGCGGCGGACATCATGATGGGGTTCAACATCTTCGCCGCACCTTACTATGTGAAGCTGGACGAATTCCCGAATGTCACCGCCTACAAAACGCGGGTCGAAGCTTTGCCGTCCTATCAGCGCGTGATTTCGCGCGAAGGCGAACAACGTTTCTATGCACAGGATTTCTATCCTGTCCCCGAGGAGTAACCCTATGGAATACGTGGAAATTTTCGAAGTCGGCCCGCGCGACGGACTGCAAAACGAAAAGCGTCAGATCCCGACCGAGGAGAAGATCGCACTGGTCGATCTGTTGTCAGGTGCCGGCTTCAAGCGGATCGAGATCGCCAGCTTTGTCAGCCCCAAATGGGTGCCGCAAATGGCCGACAGCGCCGACGTTCTGGCAGGCATCACCCGCACGCCGGGCATATCCTATGCAGCCCTGACCCCGAATATGCGGGGCTTTGAAGGGGCCGTGGTAGCAAAAGCCGACGAGATTGCCATCTTTGGCTCGGCCTCGGAAGGATTCTCGAAGGCCAATATCAACTGCACCATTGCCGAAAGCCTCGAGCGGTTTCAGCCGGTGGCCGAGGCCGCTAAAGCGGCGGGCCTTCCCATGCGCGGCTACATTTCCTGCGTGACGGACTGCCCTTATGACGGGCCGACCGATCCTGCGCAGGTGGCGTGGGTTGCGAAAGAGCTGCTGGCTATGGGCTGCTATGAAATCTCGCTGGGCGACACGATCGGACAGGCCACGCCAGACAGCATCTCGACCATGCTGGATGCGGTGTTGGGCGAAGGCGAAGCGTCGAAGTTTGCAGGCCACTACCATGACACCAGTGGGCGGGCTTGCGACAATGTCGAGGCCTCGCTGGCCAAGGGCATTCGCGTGTTTGACGCCGCTGTCGGCGGGCTGGGCGGCTGTCCTTACGCGCCGGGCGCGCAAGGCAATGTGGCGACCGAAGCCGTATATGACCGCGTGACCGCGCTGGGCTACACCACCGGACTGGACCGGGACATTCTTGAAAAAGCTGCCGTGATGGCGCGGCAAATGCGGGCAGGGGACTAATCATGGGTTATGAAACCATTTCGATCACCACGGATGAACGCGGCGTAGCCGCGCTGCTTTTGGACCGTGCGGACAAGCACAACGCCATGTCTGCCACGATGATTGAAGAGCTGACAGACGCCGCGAACAAACTGGGTGCGGATGATGCAGTGCGCGTGGTGATCTTGACCGGCGACGGCAAAAGCTTCTGCGCGGGCGGTGATTTGCGCTGGATGCAAGACCAGATGGCGGCTGATCCAGTGACCCGTGGCGTCGAGGCCAAGAAGCTGGCTATGATGCTGAATGCATTGAATGAAATGCCCAAACCCTTGATTGCGAAAGTGCAGGGGCAAGCATTTGGCGGTGGGGTCGGGATGGCCTCGGTGTCCGATGTTTCAATTGGTGTGCAGGGGGCAAAATTTGGCCTGACCGAAACCCGTCTGGGCCTGATTCCGGCCACGATCGGACCCTACGTTCTGGCCCGACTGGGCGAGGCGATGGCACGTCGCGTCTTCATGTCGGCGCGTATTTTCGATGCAGATGAAGCCGTGACACTGGGCCTTCTGGCCAAGGCTGTTGCGCCGGAAGATCTGGACGCTGCTGTTGAGGCCGAGGTGAAACCCTACCTGTCGGTGGCCCCCGGCGCGGTGGCCGAAGCCAAAGCCTTGGCACGCCGCCTTGGCCCGCCCATCACGGAAGAGATCATCGACGAAACCATTGCCGGTCTGGTCGCGCGTTGGGAAAGCGCCGAAGCACAGGAAGGCATCGCAGCCTTCTTCGCAAAAGAGAAGCCAAGCTGGGCGTGATCTGCTAGGCTCTGCCCATGATCTGGGCTGGCTGGATATACGTGGCGTTGATCGCTGTCCTTGTGTGTTTCCAAGCCTGTATGGCGTTGGGGGCACCCTGGGGGCATCTGGCAAACGGAGGCCGTTGGCGCGGCCGCTTGCCTGCCGGGATGCGCGTGGCGGCCATCGGGCAGGGCGCAATTCTTATCTTCATGGGGACAGCGATGGCGGCGCGGGCTGGCATCGCACCCGATCTGCCGAGCTGGACGTTCTGGGTAGCGCTTGCCATCACAGTTTTGACCACGATTGCCAACCTTGCCACGCCCTCACGCGCTGAACGTATGTTGTGGGGTCCGGTGACCGTTGTCCTGACGTTGTGCGCCCTGCGCCTTGCGTTTGGCTAGGCGGCGAGGCCCATATGGTGAGTCTCTTTTCCGATCCGTCTTTGAGGCGGAAATGCTGCAGATGCTCGGACGCGCTGCAAGGTGGCAAGGAAAATTGATTAACACGTGATGGAATATTCGGGTGCGATTTCATGAGGAACATCGCCCAACCCCCTTACTTTCAACGCGATTGCGACGTGTTATCGACGTTATGCGCTCTTGAATTCAAATGATTGAATGCGATGGCCGGTCGGTTGACCCTGCACCGGTGCGGCGGTAAACCGCACATAGCTAACGAAAGGCGGGAAATCCGCTTTATAAGGAGCCACACGTGGAAGATCTTCTCAGGGAATACCTCCCCATCATCATTTTCCTCGGACTCGCCATTGTTATCGGACTTGTTCTGATCCTTGCCGCCGTTGTGCTGGCAGTCCGCAATCCCGACCCCGAAAAACTTAGTGCTTACGAATGCGGTTTCAATGCCTTCGATGACGCGCGGATGAAATTTGATAGCCGGTTTTATCTGGTGGCGATCCTGTTCATCATTTTCGATCTGGAAATCGCCTTCCTGTTCCCTTGGGCTGTGGCCTTCAAGGACGTCGGGCTCTTGGGTTTCTGGTCAATGATGGTGTTCCTGGCCGTTCTGACGATCGGCTTTGCGTACGAATGGAAGAAAGGGGCACTCGAATGGGAGTGATGACTGGAGCCAACACGGCTGGCGGTGACCGCGAACACGCGACCCGTCTTCTGAATGATCAGTTGGCCGACAAGGGCTTTCTGCTGACCACCACCGACGACATTATCAACTGGGCCCGTACCGGGTCGCTGCACTGGATGACCTTTGGTCTGGCCTGCTGCGCGGTTGAGATGATGCACTCGGCCATGGCACATTATGACCTTGAGCGTTTCGGGACTGCCCCGCGCGCCTCTCCGCGTCAGTCGGACCTGATGATCGTGGCCGGCACGTTGACCAACAAGATGGCGCCTGCGCTGCGCAAGGTTTACGACCAGATGCCTGATCCGCGTTACGTGATCTCGATGGGATCCTGCGCAAACGGCGGTGGCTATTACCACTATTCCTATTCGGTTGTGCGTGGCTGTGACCGTATCGTTCCTGTGGACGTCTATGTTCCGGGCTGCCCGCCGACCGCAGAGGCGCTGCTTTACGGCATCCTGCAACTGCAACGCAAAATCCGCCGCACCGGCACGATTGTGAGGTAAGCGATGAGCGAAGCCCTGAACGAACTTGGCGCCACCATCGAGGCAAAGCGTCCAGACTGCGTCCTCAGCTGGGATATCGCCTATGGCGAGCTGACCGTGAATGTCCCGCTGTCCGGAATTGTACCGTTCATCGAGTTCCTGAAGACGGACACTGCCTGCAAGTTCTCGTCGCTGGTGGACATCACCGCTGTGGACCTGCCAGAACGCGAGCCCCGTTTCGACGTGGTGTACCACTTCTTGTCGATGTACACGAACCAGCGCATCCGTGTGAAAGTGGCCGTGCGCGAAGACGATATGGTGCCCTCGATCACCGAGGTCCACAAATCCGCCAACTGGTTCGAACGCGAAGTTTTCGACATGTTCGGGATCCTGTTTTCGGGCCACCCGGATCTGCGTCGCATCCTGACCGACTATGGCTTCCGTGGCTTCCCGCTGCGCAAAGATTTCCCGACCACCGGCTATACCGAAGTGCGGTATGACGAAGTCGAGAAACGCGTAGTTTATGAACCCGTGACCCTGACGCAGGACTATCGCCAGTTCGACTTCATGTCCCCATGGGAGGGTGCAAACTACATCCTGCCGGGCGACGAGAAAACGGAAGAGGCCAAAGGCTGATCCTGATGAGTGGGCAAACCTTCATATTCTGCATTGGGGCAACGAAGGCCGGCACCAGCTGGCTGTACGACTACCTCAATTCGCATCGGGAGTGTCAGCTTCCGGCGGTGAAGGAGCTTCACTATTTTGACGCGCTCGAGCATGGCAGCGGGGCATGGCACCGCAAGCAGCTTGAAGAGCGGCTGGAAGGCGTGCGCGCCAAACTGGCCGCAGACGACACCCCGAAGCCGCATCAGAAGCGCTTGCTGGCTGATGGCGAGGATTGGCTGAACGCATTTGACGGGGAAACCCGCGATGATGAAGCCTATCTGCAGTTTGTTCGCAAAGCTTCGGGTGATGCAAAGCTGATCGGCGACTTCACTCCGGCCTATGGCATGCTGAAAGAAGCGACCTTCCGTGCAATGGCTGGGCTGACGGACAAGGTGCGCTTTGTCTTTTTGATGCGTGACCCGGTGGAACGCATCTGGTCGAACATCCGCATGGTTGTGGGCAACCAGGGACGTGCCGCATTGGACGCCAAGATCAAGGGCGTTCTGGACGGGACGGCTACGAATATCCTTGAGCGGTCGAACTATCGCCGCACTCTGAACCGTCTCAGCGCGGCCATGCCGTCCGAGATGTTTCACATTGAATTTTACGAACGGCTGTTTACGCCTGATGCAATCGCCCGTCTCTGTGCCTTTTTGGGGATCACCCCGGAACCTGCACAGTACGAACGCGTGGTACATCGCAGCGTGTCTGCCGATCTGCCTGCGGCCCAACGGGCCCAACTTCAGGCAGCACTGAAACCGCAATACAATTTCGTCGAGAAGTTCATGGGTGAGCTTCCGTCGGAATGGACCCAGAAGATGGTGAGCGTATGATGGACGGATCCAAGAGCTTCGAAGACGCCAAAACCGGCGAACAGAAGATCCGAAACTTTAACATCAACTTCGGGCCTCAGCACCCGGCGGCACACGGCGTGCTGCGCATGGTGCTTGAGCTGGACGGCGAGATTGTCGAGCGGGCCGACCCGCATATCGGCCTTCTGCACCGTGGCACCGAAAAGCTGATGGAAAGCCGCACGTATCTGCAGAACCTGCCGTATTTTGACCGTCTGGACTATGTGGCTCCGATGAACCAGGAACACGCTTGGTGTCTGGCGATCGAGAAACTGGCCGGCGTTGAAGTGCCGCGTCGCGGTCAGCTGATCCGCGTGCTGTACTCGGAAATCGGCCGTATTCTGAACCACCTTCTGAACATCACCACTCAGGCAATGGACGTGGGTGCGTTGACCCCGCCACTTTGGGGTTTTGTCGAACGTGAAGCCCTGATGGGTTTTTACGAACGTGCTTGTGGCGCCCGTCTGCACGCTGCCTATTTCCGTCCCGGTGGTGTGCATCAGGATCTGCCGCCCGAGCTGATCGACGATATCGAGACGTGGGCGCATCATTTCCCGACCCGTATCAAGGATCTGGACGAGCTTCTGACCGAAAACCGCATCTTCAAACAGCGTAACGCTGATATTGGCGTGGTGGACGAACAGGACATTCTGGATTGGGGCTTCTCGGGGGTGATGGTCCGTGGATCCGGTCTGGCATGGGATTTGCGCCGCGCGCAGCCTTACGAATGCTATGACGAGTTCGAGTTCCAGATCCCCGTCGGCAAAAACGGCGACTGCTATGACCGCTATCTTGTCCGCATGGAAGAGATGCGCCAGTCGCTGTCGATCATCCTGCAATGTGTTGAAAAACTGCGTGCCCCCGAAGGGCAGGGCGACGTTTTGGCCCGTGGCAAGCTGACCCCGCCCAAGCGCAGCGACATGAAACAGTCGATGGAAAGCCTGATCCACCATTTCAAGCTTTACACCGAAGGCTTTAAACTGCCCGAAGGCGAGGTATATGCCGCCGTTGAAGCGCCCAAGGGCGAATTCGGTGTGTATCTGGTGTCGGACGGGTCCAACAAACCCTACCGCTCGAAAATCCGCGCGCCCGGGTTCTTGCACCTTCAGGCAATGGACTATGTGGCCAGTGGCCACCAACTGGCAGACGTCGCCGCCATCATCGGCACCATGGACGTCGTGTTTGGGGAGATCGACCGCTAATGCTTCGCCGTCTGCATCATGAACAGCCCGAAAGCTTTGCTTTCACGCCAGCCAACCTTGCTTGGGCGGAAGGGCAGATCACGAAATATCCCGAGGGACGTCAGGCCTCGGCTGTGATTCCGCTTTTGTGGCGTGCACAGGAACAGGAAGGCTGGCTGACCAAGCCCGCGATTGAAGCTGTGGCCGACATGCTGGGCATGGCCTATATCCGCGTGCTGGAAGTGGCCTCGTTCTATTTCATGTTCCAACTGCAGCCTGTTGGCTCGGTCGCGCATATCCAGATTTGCGGCACCACGGGTTGCATGATCTGCGGCGCGGAAGACCTGATCGCGGTCTGTCGCGAGAAGATCGCCGACAAGCCGCATGTTGTGTCCGATGACGGCAAGCTGAGCTGGGAAGAGGTCGAGTGCCTTGGATCCTGCACCAACGCGCCGATGGCCCAAATCGGTAAGGACTATTACGAAGATTTGACCGCCGAGAGCTTCGCCAAGATCGTGGACGAGCTACGTGCAGGCAATGTACCCACGCCCGGCCCGCAGAATGGTCGCTATGCGGCAGAGCCTCTGTCCGGTCTGACCTCGTTGACCGAGTATGATAGCGGCAAGACGCAGTATAACGCGTCGGTTCAGCTGGCCACGGATATCGGCGACACGGTCAAGCGCATCGACGGCACCGAAGTTCCGCTTCTGACGCCGTGGATCGGTAAGGATGGGATCGTGGCTGGTCGCAATGCCGCCGCCCCGACGCCGAAAGCGCCCGAGACCGGCAAGACGGCTGCTCAGCAGGCCAAACCGGCTGCCAAGAAAGCGGCGCCCAAGAAGGTCGCACCGAAGAATGCCGCACCGAAGAAAGCCGAGAAGGCCGAGGCCGCTCCCGCAGCGACTGGCACGGCAAAGAAACCTCGTACCCTGAAAGCCCCCCGCAAAGCCGGTGCGGATGATCTGAAACAGCTCAAGGGCGTCGGTCCCAAGCTGGAGCAGACCTTGAACGAGCTTGGGTTCTGGCATTTCGACCAGGTCGCCAAATGGGGCGCGGACGAGATCGCCTGGGTCGACGATAATCTGAAATTCAAAGGCCGGATCGAACGGGACGGCTGGGTAGAACAAGCCAAAATTCTGGCCGAGGGCGGAGAGACCGAATTCTCGTCCAAGGTCAAAAAAGGCAAGGTCTACTAAGGAATGAACATGGCAACCGACTCGCAAAACAACATCAGACGTCAGGGGCGTATGGCAGCACTTGTCATAGCTGCGACGGGGCTGTTGTGGGTCGGTGGCACGTTTGCTGGCAACAGCCTTGGCTGGTCCAATCGGACCATGGCATTGGTGGATATGCTGGCACTGGCCGGTTTTGTTTTCGGACTGGTCGTAACGTATCGGATCTGGCGTCAGCGTCAGACGGATGAAGGATAGAAGCGAATGCTGCAGGATAAAGACCGGATCTTTACCAACCTCTATGGCATGCACGAACGCACCCTTGCGGGCGCCAAAGCGCGCGGCCACTGGGACGGCACAGCCGGGATCATCAAAAAAGGCCGTGACTGGATCATCGACCAGATGAAAGCCTCGGGCCTGCGGGGCCGTGGTGGGGCGGGCTTCCCGACCGGTCTGAAATGGTCTTTCATGCCGAAGGAAAGCGATGGGCGTCCGGCCTATCTGGTGATCAACGCGGACGAATCCGAACCCGGCACCTGTAAAGACCGCGAGATCATGCGCCATGATCCGCACACGCTGATCGAAGGCGCGCTGATTGCGTCTTTCGCGATGAATGCCAACACCGCCTACATCTATATCCGCGGCGAGTTCATCCGCGAGCGTGAAGCGCTGCAAGCGGCGATTGACGAAGCCTATGACGCGGGTCTTCTGGGCAAGAACGCTGCGAAATCTGGCTGGGACTTCGACCTGTTCCTGCATCACGGGGCAGGCGCGTACATCTGCGGTGAAGAAACCGCGCTGATCGAAAGCCTTGAAGGCAAGAAGGGCATGCCCCGCATGAAGCCTCCTTTCCCGGCAGGCGCGGGCCTGTATGGTTGCCCGACTACGGTAAACAACGTGGAATCGATTGCGGTTGTGCCGACCATTCTGCGCCGTGGTCCGGAATGGTTTGCGGGCTTTGGCCGCCCCAACAATGCGGGCACCAAACTGTTTGGCATTTCGGGCCACGTGAACAACCCATGCGTGGTTGAAGAGGCCATGTCGATCAGCTTCGAAGAGCTGATTGAAAAGCATTGCGGCGGTATTCGCGGTGGTTGGGACAATCTGAAAGCGGTTATTCCCGGTGGATCGTCCGTGCCCTGTGTTCGCGCTGAAAACATGCGCGACGCGATCATGGATTTCGATTACCTGCGCGGCGAGCTGGGTTCGGGTCTTGGGACTGCGGCGGTGATTGTGATGGATCAATCCACCGACATGATCAAAGCGATCTGGCGCCTGTCGAAATTCTATAAGCACGAAAGCTGCGGCCAGTGTACGCCGTGCCGTGAAGGCACCGGCTGGATGATGCGCGTGATGGATCGTCTGGTTAAAGGCGAGGCAGATGTCGAGGAAATCGACATGCTGTGGGACGTGACCAAGCAGGTCGAAGGCCACACAATCTGTGCGCTTGGTGACGCGGCTGCGTGGCCGATCCAGGGCCTGATCCGCAATTTCCGAGACGAAATCGAAGACCGTATCCGTGTGAATAAGCAGGGTAAAGTCAGCATCGCTGCCGAGTAAGCGCGAACTGTAGAGAGAAACCAGTACGATGAACAAGCAACGCAACATACTGAAAATAGGCGATTTTACGCCCGTTTTGGCGTGTTGTTATTGCATGACAACGCCTCTGCTTCCCATCTCCTTTGTAAACAAAGGAGTTTTGAGATGATGAGTATTCGTACTGTTTTTCTGGCCGCTGGCCTGTCCGCAACTGCCGGGATGGCACACGCCACAGACTATGATCCGCTGCGTAGCGACAGCCGCATGCATGCCGAACTGCTTGGCGCGTCTGTTGCCTATCTGATCGACGAAAACTGTGACGCGCTGAGCTTGCGTAAGCTGCGCCTTCTGAACAAGGCGTTTTCTCTGCGTAAACACGCCATGTCGCTGGGGTTCTCGCACAGCGAGGTCATGGACTATGTGGACAGCGATACCGAACAAGACCGTTTCCGCGCCATTGCCGAGCCTCTTTTGGCGTCGAAAGGTGTGGTTGAGGGTCAGGAAGAAACTTATTGCACGGTTGGCCGTGCAGAGATTGAAAAGCGCTCTTTTACGGGCTCGTTACTATACGAGCGCTGAGGGCATGAACGTGTGGGCACGGTGAAAACACCGGCTCATGGAACGAAAAAGGGACCGTGATGAGCGACCTGAAAAAGATCGTCATTGACGACATGGAAGTCGAAGTGGACGGCGCGATGACGCTGATCCAGGCATGTGAAGTGGCCGGGATCGAGGTTCCGCGTTTCTGCTATCACGAACGTCTGTCGATTGCGGGCAACTGCCGCATGTGTCTGGTCGAGGTCGTGGGCGGTCCGCCCAAGCCGGCAGCTTCCTGTGCCATGCAGGTGCGCGATTTGCGCCCCGGTCCAGAAGGGCAACCTCCGGTCGTGAAAACCAACTCGCCCATGGTCAAGAAGGCCCGCGAAGGCGTGATGGAATTCATGCTGATCAACCACCCGCTGGATTGCCCGATTTGCGATCAGGGCGGCGAATGCGATCTGCAGGATCAGGCCATGGCATATGGCATGGCTGGCACGCGCTTTAACGAGATGAAGCGCTCGGTCGACGATCTGGACCTTGGGCCGCTGGTCGGCACCGCGATGACCCGTTGCATCAGCTGCACCCGCTGCGTTCGCTTTACCTCGGAAATCGCAGGTATCACGCAGATGGGCCAAACCGGTCGCGGTGAAGATGCCGAGATCACTAGCTATCTGAACCAGACGCTGGACAGCAATCTTCAGGGCAACATCATCGACCTCTGCCCGGTCGGTGCTCTGACTTCGAAACCTTACGCCTTCACCGCCCGCCCGTGGGAACTGACCAAGACCGAGACCATCGACGTGATGGACGCGCTTGGATCGAACATCCGCGTGGACACCAAGGGTCGCGAAGTCATGCGTGTGCTGCCGCGCAACCATGACGGCGTGAATGAAGAATGGATTTCCGACAAGACGCGTTTCATCTGGGACGGTCTGCGTCGTCAGCGTTTGGACACGCCTTATATCCGCGAAAACGGCAAATTGCGCAAAGCCACCTGGGGGGAGGCTCTGACGAAAACTGCCGAAGCGATGAAGGGTGCGACCAAGGTTGCCGGCCTGATCGGTGATCTGGCGTCTGCCGAGGCAGCGTTCTCGCTGAAGACCCTGATCGAGGGGCTTGGCGGCAACGTCGAATGCCGCACCGACAATGCGCGTCTGCCGATTGGCAACCGTTCGGGTTACGTCGGTACGGCGTCGATCGAAGACATCGACAACGCCAAGTTCATCCAGCTGATCGGTACCAACCCGCGTGTTGAAGCTCCGGTCCTGAACGCCCGGATCCGGAAGGCCTGGCTGAAAGGTGCTGAGGTTGGTCTGGTCGGTGAAGCCGTTGATCTGACCTATGACTACGCGCACGTGGGCACTGACCGCGCCGCGTTGGAAAGCATCGTGGGCAAGGACTACGGCGCCGTGAAAGACGCGCCGTCGGTGGTGATCGTCGGGCAGGGTGCCTTGCGTGAAGCCGATGGTCTGGCGGTTCTGTCCAATGCCATGAAGCTGGCCGAGGACACGGGCTCGAAACTCATGATCCTGCACACCGCTGCTGGTCGTGTGGGCGCGATGGATCTGGGCGCTGTTACCGAAGGTGGCATGGAAGCCGCCACAACCGGCGCCGATGTGATCTTTAACATGGGTGCGGACGAGATCGAAATCGCTGATGGCCCGTTCGTGATCTATCAGGGTAGCCACGGTGATCGCGGTGCAATGCGCGCCGATGTGATCCTGCCGGGTGCGGCCTATACCGAGGAAAGCGGCCTGTTCGTGAACACCGAAGGCCGCCCGCAGGTTGCACTGCGCGCCAATTTCGCACCGGGTGAGGCCAAGGAAAACTGGGCCATCCTGCGTGCGCTGTCGGCTGAGCTGGGTGCGACCCTGCCTTGGGACACCCAAGCAGGCCTGCGCCGCGCAATGGTCGAAGCCGCTCCGGTTCTGGGTGGTGTAGATCAGGTGACTGACAACGAATGGCAGGCTTTGCCGGTCGAAAAAATGGGCAATGCGTCCTTCCGCTATGTGATTGGCGATTTCTATCTGACCAACCCGATTGCACGGGCGTCGGAAGTGATGGCCGAACTGTCCGCGCAGGCTCGTGCCCGCTCGGGTGCGCAGCTCGCTGCTGAATGAAATATGGAATACCTACGGTCTGAGGGCATGAAGAGATATGTATGAATTCTTCACCACAACAAACTTAGGCATCGCGCTTTTGATCATTGGTCAGTGTCTGCTGATCGTGGTTCCGCTTTTGGTGGCGCTGGCCTTTCTGCTCTATTTCGACCGCAAGGTCTGGGCAGCCGTTCAGCTGCGCAAAGGTCCCAACGTTGTTGGGGCTTTCGGCGTGCTGCAATCCTTTGCGGACTTCCTGAAATACGTGCTGAAGGAAATCGTGGTGCCTGCGGGCGCGGACCGGTTTGTCTTCATGCTGGCACCGCTGCTCAGCTTCGTCTTGGCGATGGTCGCCTGGGCGGTGATCCCGTTCAACGATGACTGGGTGCTGGCCGATGTGAACGTGGCGATCCTGTTCGTTTTCGCGGTCTCCTCGCTTGAGGTGTACGGCGTGATCATGGGTGGTTGGGCGTCGAACTCGAAATATCCGTTCCTTGGCTCGCTGCGCTCGGCGGCACAGATGATTTCCTACGAAGTCTCGATCGGTCTGATCATCATCGGTGTGATCATCTCGACCGGGTCGATGAACTTCGGCGACATCGTGAACGCGCAAGACGGCGCAGGGCTGCTTAGCTGGTACTGGCTGCCGCACTTCCCGATGGTCTTCCTGTTTCTGATCTCGGCATTGGCGGAAACAAACCGCCCACCGTTTGACCTTCCGGAAGCGGAATCGGAACTCGTCGCGGGTTACCAGGTTGAATACTCGTCGACCCCGTTCCTGCTGTTCATGATCGGCGAATATGTGGCCATCGTTCTGATGTGTACGCTGATCTCGATCCTGTTCTTCGGCGGCTGGCTGTCGCCGGTCGAGGCCCTGCCGGATGGTATCCTGTGGCTGTTTGCGAAGATCTTCTTCTTCTTCTTCGTCTTCTCAATGGTGAAAGCCATCACGCCGCGCTATCGCTATGACCAACTGATGCGCATTGGCTGGAAAGTCTTCCTGCCGCTGTCGCTGGGCTGGGTCGTTCTGGTCGCATTCTTCGCCCAATACGGGGCATTCTGGGGCGCTTATGCCCGCTGGACCGTGGGGGGCTGATCAATGGCATTCGATTACGCACGCGCAACGAAATACTTCCTGCTGATGGACTTTATGAAAGGGTTCCAGCTGGGCCTGAAGTATTTCTTCGCCAAGAAGGCAACGATCAACTACCCGTTTGAGAAGGGCCCGCTGTCCCCGCGTTTCCGCGGCGAACACGCACTGCGCCGTTATCCGAACGGGGAAGAGCGTTGCATCGCCTGTAAACTGTGCGAGGCTATCTGCCCCGCGCAAGCGATCACCATCGACGCGGAACCCCGCGAAGACGGATCGCGCCGCACCACGCGCTATGACATCGACATGACCAAATGCATCTATTGCGGTTTCTGCCAGGAAGCTTGCCCGGTGGATGCGGTCGTCGAAGGTCCGAATTTCGAGTTCGCGACGGAAACCCGCGAAGAGCTGTTCTATGACAAGGCAAAACTGCTTGAGAACGGCGAACGCTGGGAAGCCGAGATCGCGCGCAACATCGAACTTGACGCGCCTTACCGCTGAGGAAATCCAATGGACGACTTTTCTAAGAAATACGCTGAAATGGTGGAGCAGGGCACGCTGATGCTCCGCGCCTTCAACCCTGCGCTCGAGAAGTTCGTTCCCGAGGGTCTGGACAAGCTGATGCCCACCATGCCGAAAGACATGATGGACATGATGTTCGGCAATACCTTCAACAAAGACGGGCTGGATTCAAAAACCCGTATGTTGGTGGGCCTTGCCGGGCTTGTCGCAGCCGGCGCGCAAGCCGGACCTCAGCTGAAAGTGACCGTGCGCCATGCTTTGGAAGCGGGTGCCACCGAAAAAGAGATCGCGGAAGTGATCTATCAAATGTCCATGTTGGGCGGCCTGCCGGCGATGAACCGGGCGCTTGAAGAAGCAAATGCCGTCTTTGCCGAAAACGAGGAGGGGAACGCATGAGCGTTGCCGATTTCGCCTTTTACCTCTTTGCCATGACCACCGTGGTCGGCGGGTTCTTTACCGTGATGGCAAGAAACCCCGTCCACTCGGTCCTGTGGCTGATCACTGCCTTCATCGGCGCAACGGGCCTGTTTGTCCTGCTGGGCGCCGAGTTCGTGGCGATGCTTCTGATGATCGTCTATGTGGGCGCGGTTGCGGTGCTGTTCCTGTTCGTCGTCATGATGCTGGATGTGGACTTCGCGGCCCTGAAGGCCGAGATGTCGAAGTCTCTACCGCTGGCGCTCTTGATCGGGGTCATCCTGCTGATGGAACTGGGCACGATCTTCGGCGTTTGGCAGTTTGCTGACGGGGCCGAGGCCGCACGCGCAGCCGTCACCCCCGCGCTGGATGTGGCTCATAACACCGAAGCTCTGGGGCAGATCCTCTACACCCAATACATTCTGCTTTTCCAGTTGGCTGGTTTGATCCTGCTGGTCGCCATGATCGGCGCCATCGTCCTGACCTTGCGCCACCGTACGAATGTGAAGCGCCAGAACGTAATGGCCCAGATGCACCGCGACCCGGCCAAAGCGATGGAGATCATCGACGTGAAACCGGGGCAGGGGCTTTAAGAGGCTGAGATGAACAAGAACAAAACGATGTGGGTGCCAAACGAAGCACCCGGAATGGAAGGGACAAAATGGTAGGTCTTGAACACTATCTCGCAGTTGGTGCGGCGCTGTTCGTCATCGGCATTTTCGGGCTCTTCCTGAACCGTAAGAACGTCATCATTTTGCTGATGTCGATCGAACTGATGCTTCTTTCCGTGAACATCAACCTCGTCGCCTTTTCGTCCTATCTGGGCGATCTGACGGGGCAGGTCTTCACGCTCTTTGTACTGACTGTGGCCGCTGCTGAAGCCGCCATTGGTCTGGCGATCCTTGTCAGCTTCTTCCGCAACCGCGGCACGATTGCTGTCGAAGATGTCAACGTGATGAAAGGCTAACCAAAGATGGTACAGTTCATCCTTTTTGCCCCGCTGATTGGCGCGTTGATCGCTGGCTTTGGCCACCGCTTCATCGGAGACAAGGGCGCGCAGATCCTGACGACAGCCCTGCTGTTCTGGTCGGCGTTCCTGTCCTGGATCACTTTCCTTGGTCTTGGGTCCGAGACACAGATCATTCACCTGATGGATTGGGTGCAGTCGGGCAGCCTGTCGGTTGATTGGTCGATCCGTCTGGACCGTCTGACCGCGATCATGTTGATCGTCGTGACCTCGGTCTCGTCGCTGGTTCACCTTTATTCGATGGGCTATATGGCCCATGATCCGCAGTTCGAGGGCGAAAGCTATCGCCCCCGTTTCTTCGCCTATCTCTCCTTCTTTACCTTCACCATGTTGATGCTGGTGACCTCGGACAACCTGCTGCAGATGTTCTTCGGCTGGGAAGGTGTGGGTGTGGCCTCGTATCTGCTGATCGGCTTTTACTATAAGAAGCCCTCGGCCAACGCGGCGGCGATCAAAGCCTTCGTGGTCAACCGTGTGGGTGACTTTGGCTTCGCGCTGGGGATCTTCGGCCTGTTCTACATGACCGACAGCATCCGCTTTGACGATGTATTCGCAGCAGCGCCTGCGCTGGCGGAAACCAACCTCCACTTCCTGTGGCGTGACTGGAACGCGGCGAACCTGCTGGCCTTCTTGCTGTTCGTCGGTGCGATGGGTAAATCGGCGCAGCTGATCCTGCACACCTGGCTTCCGGATGCGATGGAAGGCCCGACCCCTGTGTCGGCTCTGATCCACGCTGCAACCATGGTGACTGCGGGTGTCTTCCTTGTCTGCCGCATGTCGCCCCTGATGGAATACGCCCCCGAGGCCACAAACTTCATCGTCTTCCTTGGCGCCACCACCGCGTTCTTCGCGGCGACTGTGGGCCTTGTGCAGAACGACATCAAACGCGTGATCGCATATTCGACCTGTTCGCAGCTGGGCTACATGTTCGTGGCTGCGGGCGTCGGCGTCTACTCGGTCGCTATGTTCCACCTGTTCACCCACGCTTTCTTCAAGGCGATGCTGTTCCTTGGGGCCGGTTCGGTCATCCACGGAATGCATCACGAACAGGACATGCGGAACTACGGTAACCTGCGTAAGAAGCTGCCCATTACTTTCTGGGCGATGATGATCGGTACGCTGGCCATCACCGGTGTCGGCATCCCGCTGACCACCATCGGCTTTGCGGGCTTCCTGTCGAAAGACGCAGTAATCGAGAGCGCTTATGCTGGCACCCAAGGCGGATATGCCTTCTGGATGCTGGTCATCGCGGCGCTGTTCACCAGCTTCTACAGCTGGCGCCTGATGTTCATGACGTTCTACGGCAAGGCACGCGGCGACAAGCATACGCATGAGCACGCACATGAAAGCCCGCTGGTTATGACCATCCCGCTGGGTATTCTGGCGTTGGGTGCGATCTTCTCTGGCATGATCTGGTACGGCTCGTTCTTTGGCGATCACCACAAGGTCAACCACTTCTTCGGGATCGAAAGCCACGCGGAGGCGGATGCCGGTCACGGTGACGCTGCTGTCACACATGACGATGATCATGCGGCAGACACGCATTCCGACGAAGGTCATGCCACGGACGAGGCACATGCCGAAACCATGGCAGATCCGGCGCATGCGCCTGTCGCTGCTGCCCATCACGGAGAGGCCCCGAAAGGCGCGATCTTCATGGCAGCCGATAACCATGTCATGGACGAGGCTCACCACGCTCCGAAGTGGGTGAAAGTGTCGCCCTTCGTTGCGATGATCATCGGTTTCGTCACGGCCTATTGGTTCTACATTGTGAACCCGTCGCTGCCCAAACGCCTCGCGGCCACATTCCCGCTGGTCTACAACTTCCTGCTGAACAAATGGTACTTCGACGAGATCTACGACATCCTTTTCGTCAAGCCTGCCTTTGCGATCGGACGGTTCTTGTGGAAACGCGGTGACGGCAACGTGATTGACGGCTTCCTGAATGGAGTGGCGATGGGCGTCGTGCCTTGGTTCACCAAAATGGCGGGCCGTGCACAGACCGGTTACGTCTTCTCTTATGCCTTCGCGATGGTCCTTGGCATCGTCGCTCTGGTGACAATCATGATTATCTTCAGCGGTGGAGCGCACTAATGAACAACCTGCTTTCCATCATCACCTTCCTGCCGCTGGTCGCGGCGGTGATCCTCGCGCTGTTCCTGCGCGGAGATGACGAAGCGGCCGGGCGCAACGCGAAATACCTTGCGCTGGCAGCGACGGTTGCAACCTTCCTTTTCTCGCTTTTGGTGCTCATCGGGTTTGATTCTGCTGACACCGGCTTCCAGTTCGTGGAAGAGGGCGAGTGGATCATGGGCCTGAAGTACAAGATGGGTGTCGACGGGATCTCGGTCCTGTTCGTGATGCTCACCACCTTCATGATGCCGCTGACCATCTGGGCCAGCTGGGGTGTTACGTCCCGCGTGAAGGAATACATGATTGCCTTCCTGCTGCTCGAGACCCTGATGCTGGGCGTCTTCATGGCACTGGATCTGGTGCTGTTCTACCTGTTCTTCGAAGCAGGTCTGATCCCGATGTTCCTGATCATCGGTATCTGGGGCGGCAAAGAGCGCATCTATGCGTCCTTCAAGTTCTTCCTCTATACGTTCCTTGGCTCGGTCCTGATGTTGGTTGCGATGATCTATATGTTCGTCGACGCAGGCACGACGGATATTCCGACCCTGATGAACCACAGCTTCGGCTCGGAAGACTTCAGCCTACTGGGCATTCAGGTCGTGGGCGGCGCTCAGACGCTGCTGTTCCTGGCCTTCTTCGCAAGCTTCGCGGTCAAGATGCCGATGTGGCCGGTGCACACCTGGTTGCCTGATGCACACGTTCAGGCCCCGACCGCTGGTTCGGTTGTTCTGGCTGCGATCCTGTTGAAAATGGGTGGCTATGGCTTCCTGCGGTTCTCGCTTCCGATGTTCCCCATTGGGGCAGACACGATGGCCTGCTTTGTCCTGTGGATGTCGGCGATCGCCATTGTTTACACCTCGCTAGTGGCGCTGGTTCAGGAAGACATGAAAAAGCTGATCGCGTATTCGTCGGTTGCTCACATGGGCTATGTCACTGCCGGTATCTTCTCGTTGAACCAACAAGGTTTGGACGGCGCGATCTTCCAGATGCTGAGCCACGGCTTCATCTCGGGCGCGCTCTTCCTGTGTGTTGGCGTGATCTATGACCGTATGCACACCCGCGAGATCTCGGCCTATGGCGGCCTTGTGAACCGGATGCCAGCTTACGCGCTGATCTTCATGTTCTTCACCATGGCAAACGTAGGCCTGCCGGGCACTTCGGGTTTCGTCGGTGAATTCCTGACGCTGGTCGGCATGTTCAAAGCCAACACCTGGGTAGCTCTGGTTGCGACCTCGGGCGTGATCTTCTCGGCCGCTTACGCGCTTTACCTTTACCGTCGTGTCGTCTTTGGCGACCTGATCAAGGAAAGCCTGAAGTCGATCACCGAGATGAACGCACGCGAGAAAGCAATCTTCGCACCGCTCGTCTTCATGACCCTGCTTCTGGGTGTCTACCCGTCGCTGGTCACGGACATCATTGGCCCCTCGGTCGAGGCGCTTCTGACCAATTTCCACGCCGCCGTTCCTGCAGATGCTGCAGAGATGGCTCAGGCCGCAGCGCATTAAGGAGAGCGAAAGATGAGCTCTGTTGATATTCAAACGGTTCTGCCTGAGCTGATCCTTGCGGTCTATGCGATGGTGGCGCTTCTGGGCGCGGTCTATACATCGAAGGACGCGCTGGCCAAACCGATCACCTGGATCACCGGCGCCGTGATGGTTGTCGTGGCCCTGATGGTCGCCGGCGGAGACGGAAACACCGCTGCCTTCGGCGGTATGTTCCTGGACGACGCTTATTCGCGGTTCGCCAAGGTTGCGATCTTGCTGGCCGCAGCTGCTGTGTTGGTCATGGGCGAGGCGACCATGTCGCGTCGTGGTCTGCTGAAATTCGAATACCCCATTCTGATCACGCTGGGAACAGTTGGCATGTTGGTCATGGTTTCGGCTGGCGATCTGATGACGCTGTATATGGGCCTCGAGCTTCAGTCGTTGTCGCTCTATGTCGTCGCCTCGTTGAATCGAGACAGCGTGAAGTCGACCGAAGCCGGTCTGAAATACTTCGTGCTGGGTGCTCTGTCGTCAGGCCTTCTGCTCTACGGTTCGTCGTTGGTATATGGCTATTCGGGTACGACGTTGTTCTCGGGCATCATAGAAGCCGCGAACCACGGTCAGGTTGGCCTCGGAATGCTGATCGGTCTGGTCTTCGTGACTGCCGGTCTGGCTTTCAAGGTTTCGGCCGTGCCGTTCCACATGTGGACGCCGGACGTCTATGAAGGCGCGCCGACCCCGGTCACCGCCTTCTTCGCCACAGCGCCGAAACTGGCCGCAATGGGCCTGTTTGCCCGCGTTCTGTTTGACGCTTTCGGTCAAGCCGTAGGCGACTGGCAGCAGATCATCGCGCTTCTGGCCGTACTGTCGATGTTCCTTGGCGCGTTCGCTGCGATTGGTCAAACCAACATCAAGCGTCTGATGGCGTATTCGTCCATTGCGCATATGGGCTTCGCCCTGCTGGGTCTTGCCGCGGGCAGTGAGTATGGCGTTCAGGCCATGCTGCTTTACATGGCTGTCTATCTGACCATGAACATCGGCACCTTCGCTTTCATCATGTCGATGGAGCGTGATGGTCGCGCGGTCACCGACATCGCGTCGCTAAACCAGTTTGCCGTGAACGACAAGCTGAAGGGTCTGGCCATGCTGATCCTGCTGTTCTCGCTGGCCGGTGTGCCGCCGATGCTTGGCTTCTTTGCCAAATATGGTGTTCTTGTCGCGGCCGTTCAGGCCGGAATGGCGTGGTTGGCTGTGGCTGGTGTGATCGCATCCGTCATCGGTGCCTTCTATTACCTGCGTATCGTCTACTTCATGTATTTCGGTGCGGAAGGTGAGGGCGTCGAGCTGAATATGTCGCCTGCAGCATGGGCCGCCCTGATGGGATCGGCTGCGATCATCCTGCTGGGTGTTGTAAACTTCTTCGGCATCGAAGGAGCCGCAGCAGCGGCGGCAGAAGCTCTTGTCAAATAACGGTCTGCCCCATTGGCCCGAAGGTGTTGAAAAGCGCATTCTGGCCAGTGTGGACAGCACAAACGAAGAGGCCCGGCGTATCGCGCCGGGCCTTTTGGGCCCCGCATGGGTGCTGGCGCTAAAGCAGACTGCTGGGCGCGGGCGCCGGGGCCGGCCTTGGGCCGCGCCGCGCGGCCACTTCTCGGCCACGCTGGTTATGCGTCCGAATGAGACTCCAGATAAGGTTGCGCTGCGCAGCTTTGTGGCGTCCTTGGCGCTTTATGATGCGTTTGCCGCAGCTACCGGACGTACAAGTGGGCTTTCGCTAAAATGGCCCAATGATGTGCTGCTGAATGGTGGCAAGGTTGCGGGCATCCTTCTAGAAAGCGCAGGCTTGGCCGGTGGACAGGTCAGCCACATCGCCATCGGGATCGGTGTGAATCTGATCGACGCGCCACAAACAGAACAGGTCGAAGCCACCGCCTTGGCCCCAGTCAGTCTGGCGGGCGAAACGGGTGTGCAGCTTACCCCTGAAGAGTTTCTGGGTTTTCTGGCCCCTGCTTACCAGCATTATGAAACCCAATTTACCACCTATGGGTTCGAGCCAATTCGCGAGGCTTGGCTGGCCCGCGCCGCCCGTCTGGGCGAGGTCATCACAGCCCGCACCACCCGCGACGAATACGTGGGACGATTTGAAACAGTAGACGCGCAGGGCAACCTTGTCCTATCAACAGCAAAATCCCGCGAGGTCATCCCCGCGGCAGAGATCTTTTTCTGAAGGAGTGGCCCATGCTTTTGGCCATTGATTGCGGCAACACGAACACCGTTTTCTCGATCTGGGATGGCGAGAAATTCCTGTGCACGCTCAGGACCTCGACCCACCATTCGCGCACGGCGGATGCTTATTTCACGTGGTTCTCGACGCTGATCAGCCACTATAAGATCGACCCGGACATCACCGGCGTGGTGGTCAGCTCGACTGTGCCACGCGTGGTGTGGAACCTGCGTGTCTTTGCGGATCGTTTCTTTGGTTGCCGCCCGCTTGTCGTTGGCAGGCCGGATTGTCTTCTGCCAGTAGCCCCTCGTGTTGATCAGGGGACCACACCGGGGCCGGACCGTTTGGCCAACGCAGTGGCCGCGTTTGAAAGCTATGGCGGCGACTGCATGGTCGTGGATTTCGGCACCGCCACGAATATTGATGTGGTGGCGCATGACGGTGCCTATATCGGAGGTGTGATCGCGCCGGGTGTAAACCTGTCGCTTGAAGCTTTGCACCAAGGGGCGGCGGCACTGCCCCATGTCGACGTGACCCAGCCCGAAAAGGTCATTGGAACCAACACTGTGGGCTGCATCCAATCTGGTATCTTCTGGGGCTATGTGGGCCTGGTGCAGGGATTGGTGCAGAAAATCAAAGACGAATACGGCCTTACAATGAAGGTCATCGGAACAGGAGGGCTGGCGCCGCTCTTTGAACAAGGCGCCCATCTATATGACGAGATCGATCATGATCTGACCATGCACGGGCTTGTGCGCATCTATGACTACAACAAGGAACAGGGCAACATATGAGTGCTGACCGTCTGATTTACCTCCCGTTGGGGGGCGCCGGCGAGATCGGCATGAACGCCTATGTCTATGGCTATGGCAAGCCCGGCAAGGAACGTCTGATCCTTGTGGATCTGGGCGTCACCTTCCCGGATATGGATACGACACCGGGTGTAAACCTGATTATGCCCGATATTTCGTGGCTTGCGGCAAATGTCGACCGTTTGGAAGCGATTTTCATCACCCACGCGCACGAGGATCACGTGGGCGCAGTGGGTCGGTTGTATTCGAAACTGAAGGCGCCGATCCATGCACGTCCATTCACCCGATATCATGCGCAGCGCAAGATGGAGGAAGCAGGACAGGTGCCCGAAGCGGTGATCACGGCTGGTGTCTATCCACAGGTAATCGAAGCTGGGCCGTTTAAAGTCAGCTATCTTCCGCTCAGCCATTCGATTCCCGAAAGTGCGGGTTTGATCATCGACACACCTGCGGGCCGGATCGTGCATACGGGCGATTTCAAACTGGATGAAACACCGGTTCTGGGCGACGCATTTGATGAAGAGCTGTGGCGCGAGGTGGCGAAGCCCGGTGTGAAAGCACTGGTCTGCGACTCGACCAACGTGTTTTCCCCCGCTCCGGGCCGCTCGGAAGCCGAGGTCGGCCCCGAGCTGGTAACGCTGTTGAAAGACGCCCCCCATATGGTGGTAGCAACCACATTTGCCTCGAACGTGGCGCGGGTAAAGCAGCTCGCGGACGCGGGTAAGGCTGCAGGCCGCTCGGTCTGTCTGTTGGGACGCGCCATGCGGCGGATGGTTCAGGCGGGGATCGAGACCTCGGTTCTTCACGACTTCCCAACCACGGTGACGCCGGAAGACGCGCGCGATATTCCTCGCGAGAACCTGATGCTGATCGTGACCGGATCGCAGGGCGAACGCCGTGCCGCTTCGGCGCAATTGGCGCGCGGAAAATATATGGGCTTATCGATGGCGGAAGGGGACATGTTCCTGTTCTCGTCCAAGACCATTCCGGGCAACGAACGCGGTGTAATCCGCATTATGAACGCGTTTTCCGAGATGGGAGTCGAACTGGTAGCCGAAAACGATCGCTATCACGTGTCCGGTCACGCCAATCGCCCCGATTTGCTACGTGTGCACGAGATCATTGACCCGCAGATGGTTATCCCAATGCACGGCGAGCACCGCCATCTGCGCGAACACGCCAAACTGGCCGAACAGGGCGGACGGTCCTCGTTGGTCGTGGTGAATGGCGCGGTCTGTGACCTGACCGGCGATGTGCCACATGTGGTGGAACATGTTGAAACGGATCGGATCTATCTGGACGGAGACATCCTGATCGGTGCCCTGGACGGGATCGTCCGCGACCGGATCCGGTTGGCGTTGAATGGCCATGTGATTGTGAATGTCATTTTGGATGGCAACGAACCGCTGGGCGAACCGTGGGTCGAGCTGATGGGCCTGCCCGAGGTCGGCAAATCCAAAGCGCCGCTTGTCGACGTGTTGGAACAGGATCTGGGCCAGTTCCTGATGCGTGCGTCAAACAAGACGTTGCGTGACGAAGACAAGCTGGGCGATGAACTGAAACGCATCGCACGCAAGTCCACCAATGACGAGATTGGGCGCAAGCCGGAAGTGACCATCGTGGTCAGCCGGTTGGAGTGATCCAGTCTTAAGAGCTGAAACAAAAAAACGCGACGCCTGATTGGGCGTCGCGTTTTTAGTTGTGCAGAGTGGCGCTGGAGTTATCCCGCGCGCCGCTCATCAAAACTTTTGGCGATGAACTCGGGCAGGTGATCGCCCATGCCAACAACCTTATTGCCGCCGCCGCGATTGTTGCCACGGCCACGAGGTTTGTTACGCTCGTTACGCTCGTTACGCTCGTTACGCTCGTTGCGTTCTGGCTTGGCTTCGGGCTGTGGCTGTTCCGCAGGCGCGGCCTCGACCACGTCTTCTTTAGGCTTCTCGGTCCTGCGCTTACGGACGGGCTTTTCGGCCTTTTCTTCATCCGGCTTTGCGCGGCTGCGCTTGGGCTTTTCGTCCTTCAATGGGCTATCGGCCTTCAGAGGATTGTCGACTCGCGGAACGGCGTTCTCGATCAAGCGCTCAATAGCATCCAGGTTCTTTTCGTCGCGCGGCTCGCAGATCATGATGGCTTTGCCTTCACGCCCGGCGCGCCCGGTGCGCCCGATACGGTGAACGTAGTCTTCCGCATGGCCCGGCACATCATAGTTGAACACGTGGCTGACATTCGGAATATCAAGCCCACGGGCCGCCACATCCGACGCACACAAGAACCGAAGCGTGCCTGCACGGAACCCATCAAGTACTTCCATGCGCTTGGACTGTTCCAGATCCCCGTGGATTGGGGCCGCGTCATAGCCGTACTTGCTAAGAGATTTCGCGCAGATATCTACATCTGTCTTCCGGTTGCAGAAAATGATCGCGTTGGAGCATTTATCGCCTTCACGGTCGATCAGAGCCCGAAGAAGCTTGCGCTTTTCGCTGGCAGCTCGATCACGACGCGACGCTTTGAACATGCACAATTCCTGCGTGATCGTCTCGGATGTGGTGGCCTGACGGGCAACCTCGATCCGTTCGGGGTTCGACAGGAAGGTGTTGGTGATCCGTTCGATTTCCGGAGCCATCGTGGCCGAGAAGAACAGCGTCTGGCGGGTGAACGGTGTCAGGCCAAAGATGCGTTCGATATCGGGGATGAAACCCATGTCCAGCATACGGTCGGCTTCGTCTACCACCATAATCTGCACGCCAGTCAGCAGCAGCTTCCCACGTTCGAAATGGTCCAGCAAACGACCCGGCGTGGCAATCAGAACATCGACACCACGGTCGATCAGCTGATCTTGTTCTTTAAAGCTGACTCCGCCGATCAACAGCGCTTTGGTCAGTTTTACGTGTTTTGCGTAAACGTCGAAGTTTTCGGCAACCTGCGCGGCCAGCTCGCGAGTTGGGCAGAGCACCAGAGATCGCGGCATCCGCGCCCGTGCCCGACCGCGCGCAAGCGCAGAAATCATGGGCAGCGTGAACGAGGCTGTCTTGCCGGTGCCGGTCTGGGCGATGCCCAGCACGTCGCGGCCTTCAAGGGCAGGGGGAATAGCGCCTGCTTGAATGGGGGTGGGGCTTTCATAGCCCGCTTCGTCAATAGCTTTCAGCACCTTGGGGCTGAGTTTCAAGTCAGAAAATTTGGTCATGTATGTCCTGTTTCACGGACATCCTGCGCCCGTGCGGCTTAATAAGGGAAGCCCGTTTGGCGTGCGCTTTCGCGTCCCTTCTGATGACGAAGTGCCTAAAGAAAAAAGGCGCTAGGGTCAATGACATGGGTCAGATTGCGTGAATTACGGACGAAAACTCGCCGCTGTTGCACGGATCACGCGCCAGAATGCAGCTTTGGCCGGAACCCGGCGCGCAATATAGCGACCGTTGGGGCTGGGGTCAGAACCTCTACCATTGTGTTTGGGCGGGCAGCAGAGGTGCTGTATCCGTGCTTGGAAAAGCGACGGGCGAGGGCACCAAGCAATAGGTGCGGATTCTGGTCCAGCAAAATGAACGTCCCGTCAGGCAGATCCGAGCAATGGGCCATATGTCGGACCTGCTGTCGGCTGCGGGTCACGCGGGCTTTGTGCAGCATGCGATCGATCTGTTGGTGCCCCATAAGGCCATACGCTTCTTCCCACGCAGACTTGAAGGCGCGGTAGGCGTCAGGACGACAATAGGCGCAGGGACGATGGCCGGCGGCAAGTCCGACGGCTTCATCAAGGAAGAATAAAGGTGTCCACGCGCGCACAGGCATCGGGCCGTGATAGCGTCCCCTGGGATGCGTCAGGTCGCAGATGATCCAGTGTTGGTGCTTCCAACGCGACGTACCAAGACGCCCTTCAGTGAAAGGCAGAATACCCCGGTTCCCGGTGAACATGCCGCGTGCGGGATCCGCCACGATCTCGCCCGTTGGCAAAACGCGGTTTTGCAGGGGCGAAGGGCGTGGCGGGCACATGGCTTACACCATCATTTCCTTGGTGGCGGACAATGTCAGATCGGGATAATCGCGTTCAACCCGGTCGATATCCCATTGAAGGCGCGTCAAAAACACCGGATCGCCATCGTTGTCATGGGCGATGTGCTGTTTATTGGAATTCACCAGCTTCTCGACCTCGTCCTTGTCGCCAAGGATCCAGCGGGCCGAGGTGAACTGTGACTGTTCAAAGCGTACCGGCAGACCGTATTCCAGCTCGATCCGGCTGGCGAGCACTTCGAACTGAAGCGCGCCGACAACGCCGACGATGAAGCCCGAGCCGATGTTCGGTTTGAATACCTTGGCGGCACCTTCTTCCGCAAACTGCATCAGCGCCTTTTCGAGGTGCTTGGCTTTCATAGGATCGCCCGCCCGCACGACTTGCAGCAGTTCGGGCGCGAAAGACGGAATGCCGGTGGCGCGGATCATCTCGCCTTCGGTCAGAGTGTCACCAATGCGCAGTTGTCCGTGGTTCGGAATACCGATGATGTCGCCCGCCCATGCCTCTTCCGCCAGTTCACGGTCTGAAGCAAGGAACAACACAGGGTTCGACACGGCCATCGGTTTTTTCGATCGCACATGGGTCAGTTTCATACCACGTTTGAAATGTCCCGAGGCCAGACGCATGAACGCCACACGGTCGCGGTGCTTCGGGTCCATGTTCGCTTGAACTTTGAAGACAAAGCCAGCGACCTTCTTTTCCTCGGGTGCAATGGTGCGAGGAGAAGCCTGTTGGGGTTGGGGTTCGGGGCCATAATTGGCGATACCCTGCATCAGTTCCTGCACGCCGAACGAGTTGATGGCCGAGCCGAACCAGATCGGCGTCATATGGCCTTCGAGCACCGACTGCGGGTCGATCGTGGGCAGAAGCTCTTTGGCCATCTCGACCTCTTCCAAGAACTTCTCAAGCAGGTGCTCGGGCACGTGCTCGGCCAGTTTTGGGTCGTCCAGACCGTTGATCTCGATGGTCTCGGCGACGACGTTTCGGTCGGCGCGGTCCATCAGTTCCAGACGGTCATTCAGAAGGTCATAGGTGCCCATGAAATCGCGACCCATGCCGATGGGCCAGCTGGCAGGGGATACGTCGATGGCCAGGTTCTCTTGGATTTCATCAATAATATCAAATGTATCGCGGCTTTCGCGGTCCATTTTGTTACAGAAGGTCAGGATCGGAAGGTCACGCAGGCGGCAGACCTCGAACAGTTTCTGCGTCTGGCTTTCCACACCTTTCGCGCCGTCGATCACCATGACGGCCGCGTCCACGGCAGTCAGCGTGCGATAGGTGTCTTCCGAGAAGTCGGAGTGGCCGGGCGTGTCGACAAGGTTGAAGCGATACTTGCCGAAATCGAACGACATGGCCGAGGCGGAAACCGAAATCCCCCGGTCTTGCTCCATCTTCATGAAGTCAGATCGCGTGCGTCGTGCTTCGCCCTTTGCGCGTACCTGTCCGGCCATCTGAATGGCGCCACCATACAGAAGGAATTTTTCAGTCAGGGTCGTCTTGCCGGCGTCCGGGTGGCTGATGATCGCAAATGTGCGACGGCGCGCAATCTCGGGCGGCAATTCGGGGCGGTTTGTGTTCGTATCCAACATGGGTCGCATATAGCGGCGAGGGCAGGGTGGTGCAACATGCATGGACGCTTCCCTCGCGCCCGGTGCGCTGTTAGGTCTTGATCAAACACGGTGGAGGATAAGATGGATCTGGGAATCTCTGGAAAACGCGCGCTGGTTTGCGCATCGTCCAAAGGATTGGGTTTTGGCTGCGCGCAGGCGCTGGCGCGCGAAGGCGTGTCGCTTGTGATGAATGCGCGTACCGAAGGACCGTTGCTTGAAGCGGCCGAGGTGATCCGCGCCGAAACAGGTGTCGAGGTCGTAACTGTTGCAGCCGACATCACCTCGGACGAGGGTCGAGCACGGGTTTTGGAAGCAGCGGGCGACGTTGATATCCTTGTGACCAATGCGGGCGGGCCGCCTCCGGGTACGTGGACGGACTGGGAACGCGATGCGTTCATTGCGGCGTTTGAGGCCAACATGCTGACACCAATTGCCTTGATGCAGGCGCTGATCCCGGGCATGGCAGATCGCGGCTGGGGCCGGGTTGTGAACATTACCAGCGTGTCCGTGAAAGCGCCGATTGCCGTTCTGGGGCTGTCCAATACAGCGCGCACCGGACTGACCGGTTTTGTCGCCGGCGTGTCGCGTCAGATGGCGGGACAGGGTGTCATCATCAACAATCTTCTGCCGGGGCTGCACGACACAGATCGCATGATCTCGTTGGATCAGGCTGCTGCGGATGCTGGCGGAATTTCTTTCGATGAAGCGCGGGCTGAAAAATACAACACGCTTCCCGCAGGTCGCTATGGCACCAAGGAAGAGTTCGGCGCCACTTGTGCGTTCATGTGTTCGCAGCATGCTGGCTTCATGGTTGGCCAAAATGTGCTGTTGGATGGTGGTGCCACGAATACGACGCTCTAAATCTACTGGAATGGCAGGAAATGCCGGTGACGACTTGTGATTTTCACTGGCGTACATAACTTTGCCGTCACACCAGTTTGACCGTCCGATAAGGGAGACGCAGAATGCGAATGAATAAGCTTGCCAATGGTGCACTTGAGGTTAGTGCGCTTTCTCTGGGCTCGATGCTGTGGGGGTCAACGAATTCCGAGGCCGAAGGTCACGCTCAGATCGACATGTTTCTGGATCACGGCGGCAACTTCATCGACACGGCCGAGATGTATCCGGTGAACCCGATCAAGGCAGAACGCTGCGGTGCATCCGAGGCCGTCATTGGCACATGGCTGGCCAAGACTGGGCGGCGTGACGATGTGGTCATCGCGACGAAAGTGTCTGGTGACAACCCCGGTTGGAAACGCGATGGCAAGGGCTATGACAGCGCGATCATCCATCAGGCGGTGGATGAGTCGCTGGATAAGCTGCAGACCGACTATATCGACATCTACCAGACCCACTGGCCTCTGCGTGGCAGTTATGCCTTCCGTCAGAACTGGACTTTTGATCCGTCGAACCAGAACCGCGAAGAAACAGAAGCCCATATGCGTGACGTTCTGACTGCCATGGCCGAGGTCGTGGCCGCGGGCAAAGTACGCCACTTCGGCCTGTCGAATGAAAGCGCTTGGGGCACGGCCCAATGGTTGCGTCTGGCCCGTGAAATGGGCGCGCCTGAGGTGATCTCGATCCAGAATGAATACAGCCTGATGTGCCGTCTGGCCGACACCGATCTGGCCGAGATGTGCATGCAGGAAGGCGCGCGTGTTTTGTCTTATTCGCCGTTGGCGACGGGCCTTTTGTCCGGGAAGTACCAGAAAGGTGCCGTTCCTGATGGGTCTCGGCTTTCGATCTACCCCGGACTTGGTGGGCGTGTGACCGATCGTGCGTTCCCGGCCGTGGATGCCTATCAGGCGGTTGCGGACAAGCATGGCCTTGATCTGGTCCAGATGGCGTTGGCCTTCTCGGTCGGTCGGCCCTTCATGGGCTCTACGATCTTCGGTGCGTCCTCGATGGAGCAGCTGGGGCATATTCTGGATGGTAAAGATCTGGTCTTGTCGGACGATGTTCTGGCCGATATCGACGCGGCACATCGCGCGCATCCTATGCCCTACTAAGGGCTGGTGTGTTGGAACTCACGGACGGAGTTTGGAATGATTGATCGACGATCTGTGTTGAAACTGGGGATGGTTGCCGCTGCGCCATCCTTGGTCGCGGCCTGCGTCAGCAATGGCGGTGTTGAATTTCACCGCAATACCAAACGTCCCATCAGTTCGACCACGCGCTTTGATGCGGCTCGTTTTGCCGGAGACTGGGTGATCCGGGGCGAGTTTGTGCATCCCGGTCAGAAGCCCCTTTACGGCAATGTCTCGGTCGAACACGGCGCAGGCGGCATCACTGGTATCACGCTGAGCAATGCAGCGAGCGCACGAGAACGGTATGACGCACGGATGAGCACCCCTGGCCGGATCACCGTAGGCACCCCGCCTTTCGGCACGGAATACTGGGTGCTTTGGGTGGATGCTGACTTTCGCACGGCTGCGATCGGTACACCTTCGGGAAGTTTCGGCTGGATCATCGACCGAAGCCGCACTGGCGGTGAAGATCGGATCAAGGCCGCGGCCGAGGTGCTGGCCTTCAACGGTTACGCCAAAGATCGGTTGCAAACGCGGTAGAGCACGCGCTTGCGAAGGAGCGTGGGACATGCGAAGCCGTGATCATGCAAGCTTGGATCCCCATCACCATACTGGCCGCGTTCTCGCAGAACCTGCGATTTATGCTGCAAAAGCGGCTGAAGGATACACGGCTTAGCGCGACAGGGGCCACCTTCGCGCGGTTTGTCTATTCGGCCCCGCTGGTGGCGGTGCTGATGGCGGGCTATTTCGCGGTCACCGGGCTGGATGTACCACGGCCCGACGCGCGATTTTTTGTCTTTGCCTTCACCGGCGGAATTGCCCAGATTCTGGCGACGATCTGTGTGGTTGCGCTGTTTGCTGAACGCAATTTCGCTGTTGGGATCACCTTCAAAAAGACCGAGGTCGTACTAACCGCCTTGACCGGACTTTTGGTGCTTGGCGAAGGGATCGGAATGGCCGGAGCGCTGGCGATTGGCATCGGGTTCTTCGGGTTGATCCTTCTGTCTGACCCACCGGAGGGTGGGAAAGGCTGGCGCCGGTTTTTCAACAAGGCGGCCGCCTTGGGGCTTGGGGCTGGGCTGCTCTTTTCCTTTTCGGCCATCGGGTACCGCGGCGCATCCCTGTCGTTGGGTGTCGAGGATGTGGTGTCGCGTGCAGGCTTCACCTTGGCCATTGTCACTGCGTTTCAGTCGCTTGTCATGGCCAGCTGGATGGTCCTGCGCGAGAAAGGCGAAGTCACCCGCGTGCTCAAAGCGTGGCGCGTGGGCGTGCTGGTTGGGCTAAGCTCGATGATCGGCAGTTTCTGCTGGTTCACAGCCTTCACGCTGCAAAACGCGGCCCTTGTCAAAGCGCTTGGTCAGGTTGAGCTTCTGTTTTCCTACGCCGCCACGCTTTTCGTGTTCCGAGAAAAGGTCAGCGGGCGCGAGTATGCGGGAACCGCGCTGATCCTTGCCTCGGTCCTCGTGCTGGTTCTGTACTTGAAATAGCGCCGTTACAGCGTGGCGGACAGAGGGCCGACGCCGCCCAACCGCTCGAACAGGCTTTCTTCGTCCGAGTTGTTGAAGAACGGAACCTGTGCGGGGGCACCCAGATCAGGCAGGTTGCCCACGATCTCGGCCAGCACAACTTCGGTGATGAAAGGCAGGTCAAAGCGGCGCACATCATCCAGCGGGATCCATTGCAGGTGGCTCAGCTCGTCCGAGGCGCGCGAGAAGTTGTCGACATCCGTCTTCAGCTCGTCCGCGTCCACTGCAAAGAAACGCGCATCAAAGCGACGCGGACGGCCTTTGGGCGTGATGGCGCGGAAGACAAAGGACATGCCTTTGGCGGACGGAATGAACCCGGACTCTGCAAAGCTCATCCAATCGCTTGGAATGTCGCCGGACCATGCGCCAGCTTCGCCAAGGATTTGGCCGGTTTCTTCCCAAAGTTCACGAATGGCAGCGACCAAGAGTGCCTGAGCTTTCGATGCATCAGCTTGCACACCCAGACGGGTCAGGCAGGGTTCTGCCCCTGCGTCCGCCAGAGGGACTTGCGCATCGGTCGCGTCCAGCGCGCCGCCCGGAAAGACGAATTTATTGGGCATGAAGGCTGCATTCGCGCCGCGTTGCCCCATCAAAACCTGTGGGCGCGTGGCTTTGTCCCGGATCAGAATGACGGTAGCTGCGTCGCGGATGATCTTGGATTTGTCCATGTCGGCCCCTTATGGCGTGATTTTACTTCTTCCCAGCAAACCCGTGCATACGCTTCGCCCACTGAAAGGCAATCATAAAGCCTTTGAAACGGGGCAGAAGGTAAAGTGACGCAGCGACAGTCCCGACCGAGAAAATGGTGGCCAGCATCAGCGGGTCTTGCACGACGTGCACATAGAAGATGTGCAGCAGGGGGGCCATGACGTGGCCGACCACAATAATGGTCAGATAAGCCGGGCCATCATCAGCGCGCTGGTGGTGCAATTCTTCTCCGCAAACCGTGCAGTCGTGATGGACCTTCAGATAGCCTTGAAACAGCTTTCCTGTGCCGCAGCTTGGGCAACGTTTCGCCCAGCCCGTGCGTAGGGCGGGCTTTAGCTCACGTTCAGTTTCGGCAACTGCGGGCATCATTTCATCCGCAGTCATCTGAGCGTTATCGGTCATCGGAGACTCCTTATTCGCGCGTCAGACCATCATACAGAACTTCACATGTAAATCAGGCCTAGAAATGCGCTTGCGTCGGGATGTCGCGGAAAAATGCACGGAACTGCGACGGAAACCTGATTGCCGCGCGTTGAAGATACATAGCGACACAGAAACGCGGTGTCGCAAGAGGCAAGAAACCTTAGGAGACTATTATGAAACTGAACAAGAAAACCGCCGCGACTGCCATTGCTCTGGGTCTTGGAGCTGTGCTGACGCTGAGCTCGACCGCTGCGATGGCTTTCGGCGGCAAAGACGGTGACCGTGGTGCGATGGGACGTAAAGGCGGGTTCATGCAGATGGAATTCGTGGACGTTGATTTGGACAAGAATGGTCAGATCACCGTCGAGGATCTGCAAGCCGCTGCTAAGGCACGCTTCGACACGGCTGACGCTGATGGCGATGGTGCATTGACGCTGGACGAGATGAAAGCCCAGGCAGAAACGCGCATGGCCGAGCGGATGGCCGCAAAAGGCGACGGCAAAGGCGAGCGCAAAGGCAAGATGTTCCAGAAGCGCATGGGCTGGAAGCTGGAAGAGATGCTGGCCAAAAAAGACGCTGATGGAAATGGCAACCTGAGCTTTGAAGAAGCCTCGCCCGAGCAAGCCATGCTTGAGCGCATGATCGACCGGTTCGACACGGATGATGACAATGCGATCTCGGCAGCCGAGTTCGACGCGGCCCAGAAAGAGATGTTCATGCGTCATGGCGGAAAAGACCGCGACCGCAAGGGCTAAATCTAACGTGGGTGCCCTGCCTGACGGGGTGGGGCATCCGCACATTGTCTTAGGTCAGGGAACGGGCTAGGCAGGACGTATGAACATGGCCTTGGACGCGTATGAAGGTGCTTCGGATGAAGCGTTGCTGGTGCTTTACGGCAATGGCGATCCCGCAGCCGCGCAGCTGTTAACCCATCGGCTTGCGCCGAGGGCTCTGGGATATGCTACGCGTCTTCTGGGGGGTGACCGAGCCGAGGCCGAGGACGTGACGCAAGAAGCGATGTTGCGTCTTTGGAAACAGGCAGCAAGCTGGCGCAGTGGGGAAGCACAAGTGTCTACCTGGCTGTACCGTGTGGTGTCGAACCTGTGCACCGACCGGCTTAGAAAACGACGGACCGTTGATCTGGATGCGGCGGGTGAGCCCGAGGATGGGAAACCATCAGTGGTCGAGAACATGATGGATGTCGACCGGGCGACAGCCTTGCAGGGTGCGTTGAACCGGTTGCCGGAACGACAACGCGTTGCGGTGACACTCCGGCATATTGAAGGGGCGACGAACCCTGAAATTGCCCAGATTATGGATATCAGCATCGAGGCGGTCGAAAGCTTGACCGCCCGAGGCAAAAGGGCACTGGCCAAGGACTTGGCCGAGCGACGTGAGGAGTTGGGATATGGCGAAGACTGACAATCAGCCAATTCAGGAAAACGAGCTGGACCTGTTCTTTGATGCGGCCCGGCAGGATGCCGTTGAACCTTCAGACACGCTGATGGCGGCGATTTTGGCCGACGCACAGGCGCACTTGCCCGTGGTTGACCCGTTGCCGACACCCAAGGCACACAAGAACAGTTGGATTTCGTCCGTTTTTGCCACAATAGGCGGATGGCCCGCCGCTGCCAGCTTGGCGACGGCGACTGTCGCCGGCGTCTGGATCGGGTTCACACAGCCAGTTCAGCTTGAAACGCTGTCCGGCGGTTTGGTTCTGGCGGGTGACTATGCCACCACGGATACGTCTTATGCGTTGGAAGACCTTGCGCCCGGATATTTGGGAACAACCCTGTTTGCAGAGGATGAGGGATAATCATGTCAGACCAGACACCACAGACGCCGACCTCTGAACCGCGTCAGCCTCGTCGCTGGATGCGCTTTGTGTTGGTTGCCTCGTTGACCCTGAACCTTCTAGTGCTGGGCCTGATCGTTGGGGCCAAGGTTTCGGGACATCGCGGAGACGATTTTGATCACCGAGGCCCGGAACGCGGTTCGATCCGCGATTTGGGATTTGGCCCAATTGCCAAGGCTTTGGATCACAAGGACCGGCGTCAAATCGGCCGTGACTTTAAGCGCGAAAGCGGTTCGTTCAAGGACAACCGCGCAGTGCTAGAGCGCGACTTCGAGGCGCTTCTGCAGATCCTACGGAACGACAGTTTCGACGCCACCGCCTTTGAAGCAACCATGCTGCAGCAAGCAGAGCGGCTACGTACGCGCGGCGAGACCTTGCGTCGTCTACTGGTCGAACGGATCGGCGCAATGTCTGTTGAAGACCGCAAAGAGTTTGCCGATCGGTTGGAAAGCGCGGTCGACCGAGGGCGACCTGCTAAAGATCGCTGATGTAAGTAGATTTCGCAGGGGCGCCACCTACTTGATCAAGCGGCAGTACGTCCAAACGTGACGACATTCCGGCCATCGGATTTGGCTTCATAAAGCGCTTGATCGGCGGCTTGTGTCAGTTCGCGTGCGCTGCGGGTATCATCCCGTAGATCACCCCAAACAGCGACGCCGACCGAGACCGTAACGTTAATCGGGAACGCCGTCTCGGTGATAGAAAACGGGTCATCTCCGATGGCACGTCGCAGTCGCTCTGCCATTGCCGCGACATCCTTGCGACTGACATCAGGCAGGGCGACCATAAACTCCTCACCACCAAATCGGGCTAAAAGATCAAACTCGCGCAGATTGTTGCGCAGGCGATCTGCGACTTCGATCAACACCTGATCACCGACGCCGTGACCGAACCGGTCATTGATGGATTTGAAGTGGTCCAGATCCAGGAATAGGATCGCATAGGGCTGGCCGTTGGTTTGGGCCTCTTGTTCCAAACGGTTCAGATAGCTTTGTGCGTAGCGGCGATTGTGAAGACCAGTCAGCGGATCCTGCGCTGCAAGCGACAGGTTATAGTCAAAGCGATTGCGCAGAGCGTCCAGTTCCAACTTGCGGGCTAGAAGGGATTTCAGACGCAAGGCAAGCTCTGTTGACTCGAAACCGCAATGCAGGATTGCATTGGCGCCCAGATCCAGTGCCATCGCACCGTCATGAGGGCGATCTTGATCGTGAATAACCACGATGATCGCGTTCCGGGTACGTATGCGTGAACGCAGCTCGCTGACCAGACGAAGCCCATCTGTTTCCTCGGCCAGAGATGCGCTGATGACAAAGGCATCAGGAACATTGCTAACCGCGTTCACATCGCAAAGGGCCTGTGATTTCGTCATGACATCCAAGCGGTGGGGAAGCTCGGTACCAAGCTTGCGGCGCCAGAGCAGCCCTTGTTCCGGCTCTGGTGCGATCAGGGCGATGTGTGCGGCGGGGACAAATTGCGCAGCGTCCTCGGCGCAGCCAAACTCAACCGAGATGTCGCGATGGCGCATGATCTCGTCATATGTGCCGCGCGTGCGGATCAAGTTCCGAACCATAGCTGATAGGGTGCTTTCCTCAACGCCGCTTGAATAGACATCGTCGGCCCCAGCATGCAAAGCGGCAATGCGGGCATTCTGGCTGTCCTTGTCGGCGAACAGAATGACCGGAATCGCACGCAGGTTTGGGTCGTTTTTCAGGGCAGAGCAGATGGTTAGGCTTTGGCCAGCTTTTCCACGTCCCAAAATGATCAGGTCAGGCTGAGCACGCCGCGCCGTTTCCAGCACAGCGTCAACTTGCTCGACCTGAATCACATCATATCCTGATACAGTCAGTTTGACCTTCAGGACGATGCGATTGGTCGCAAGATCATCTGCAATCAGGATCCTTCCGCTCATCTAACCATTTCTCTAAGTGTTGAAATTGAGTTGCAGACATCCTGCCGCAGATTGGTTAAGAAATCCTTTCCAAATGAAAAGGAGTGTTAAGTTGACGTCAGATCAAGCCGAACGGATTGCGCTGAATATGCTGGCCTGGCTGGTGTCAAATGAGGAGCTCTTACCGGTGTTTATGGGGGCAACAGGGGCGGGGCAGGACACGCTTCGTGACAGTGCTGGCAATCCCGAGTTTCTTGCCGCGATGCTGGATTTTTTGATGATGGATGATCGCTGGATCATGCAGGCATGTGACGCTCAGGGGCTGGCCTATGATCAGGTCTCACAGGTTCGACATGCTTTGCCGGGTGGGTCAGAAACGCACTGGACCTGATGGGCAGTTATAGGCAGTGTGCCAAGGAAACTCAGGTAGGATTACCCATGACCATCAAGGCTCTTCTTTTTGATAAAGACGGAACGCTTTTTCAGTTTAAAGCCACGTGGGAGGCTTGGGCACATGCGGTGCTTTTGCGACTGACGAATGGCGACCATTCTCGAGCGGCAGAGGTCGGACGGGATATTGGGTTCGATATGGAAACCCAGACCTTTGCGCGTGACAGTGTTGTGATCGCTGGCACCCCAGCCGAGATCGTTTCGGCACTGCAGAAGCACTTTGATTTGTCGGCGGGTGCACTGGAAACTATTCTTAACGACGAAGCTGAAACCGCTCCGCAGGTCGAGGCTGTGGCCTTGGTGCCGTTGTTGGAAAATTTGCGCGCCCGAGGATTGGCACTTGGGGTTGCAACCAATGACGCCGAGCGCCCTGCGCGACAACATTTGGAAGGGGCGGGGGTGTCGGATCTGTTCGATTTCATCTCGGGCTATGACAGCGGCAACGGTGTTAAGCCTGACGCGGCTCCCTGTCTGGCCTTCGCGCGGCAAGTGGACATAGAAGCGGGTCAGGTAGCAATGGTGGGTGACAGCTTACATGATTTGAAGGCTGGCCGTGCAGCTGGGATGCAGACAATTGGTGTGCTGACAGGATTGGCCACCCAAGGCGAGTTGTCTTCCTTTGCAGATGTGGTTCTGGATGACATCGGGCAAATCCCTGATTGGTTGGATCAACAGGCGTAGATCGAAGCGCGCCTTTTCTAATTGTTAAGAAATGAGCCTTAGAACATTACCGTGAAATGACGCGTGTGATGATGATGCATGGCTTGATACTATGGATATTCGAATCCTTTGTGCGCCTGACCTATGGGGAACAGGTCTGGGAAAAGGTGCTTGCGGATCTGGACCTTCACCTGCAGTCCGTCGAGCCGATGTTTCACTATGATGATCAGATCTGTCTATCGATTCTAAGGCAGCTGTCGATCGAGCAAAGCCGCGACAGAAATTCTCTGCTGGAAGATTTCGGAACGTTTCTTGTTACTGATCCGCGTGTCGAGCGGGTGCGGCGATTACTTCGGTTCGGAGGGGTCGATTTTACCGAGTTCTTACATTCGCTTGAAGATCTCAAGGGGCGCGCGCGCCTTGCCGTGCCAGATTTGACCTTACCCGATGTGCAGGTGGATGAAACCCAGCCGCATTGCTTTGAAATTACATGCGAAAACAGTCCTAGCGGTGCGCCTTACGTCCTGTTGGGCGTTCTGCGTGCGTTGGCAGATGACTACGGTTCGCTGGTGTTTCTCGAAGTGTTTTCCGAAAGTCGAGACGGTGTCATTATCTCGGCGCGCCTGTTGGATCGTCAACATGCTCAGGGGCGGGAATTTCTTTGGGCAACAGATGGTGCATAATGAATATCGAACGCCCGATACCCTTCACCTGTGGTGCGCTGGATCATGTGTTACCCTTGCACATGATGATCGACAGCTCTGGGTTAGTGCAACATGCGGGTCCGACCATCCAAAAGGTGTTCGCCAATCGTAGGTTGGTTGGGCGCAACGTATTTGGCTTGCTTGAGCTAAAGCGGCCCCGAAACATCAAACGCATAGAAGATGTAGCTAAGTTTGATGCCAAGCGGGTGCAGTTGAAAATTCGTGATGAATACGGAACACCGGTGACTGGGGCGGTGGCGCTGATGCCTTATATGGACAGCGTACTGTTAAACCTCTCCTTCGGGTATTCCATTGCAGAAGCGGTGGCGCGTTATGAATTGACCGGGTCTGACTTTGCGCCGACCGACCTTACGGTCGAAATGCTGTATCTGGTCGAAGCCAAATCTGCCGCAATGGATATTGCCAGTCAGTTGGCGCACCGCCTTCAGGATGAAAAAGAAGTTGCCCAAACTCAGGCGCTGACAGATGGGTTGACGGGATTGGCCAATAGACGCGCCCTTGAGGCGCGGCTAGAGCGGCAGTTTCGTCGCAACGTACCTTTCTCGCTGATGCATCTGGATCTGGATTTTTTCAAGTCGGTCAATGACACGCATGGGCATGCCGCAGGGGACGCGGTACTCGAGGTTGTGGCTCAGATCCTGCGAGAAGAAACACGCAAAGAGGATCTAGTGGCGCGTGTTGGTGGGGACGAATTCGTGATTGTTCTGGACAATCAGGTCTTCCCCATGCGGCTTGAAAAAATAGCTGCTCGCCTGATCAAGCGGATTGAAGCCCCGATCAAGTACCGGGGTATGGACTGCCGGATTTCAGCCAGCATCGGTGTTGTGTCATCCTCCAATTATCTGAAGCCGGATCAAACTTTGATGTCCGAAGAAGCGGATAAAGCGCTTTATGCCTCGAAACACGCAGGGCGCGCAGCGTATACGATTGCAGGGTATTCTGGAAAAACTGGTAATTCTCTGACTGGTTGACAGGTTCTTGTATTGGCCTTAGCACAACCTTGATCCCCATTATGTCAGAGGCCCCTATGCCATTGTTATGTCGCGCGATTACCTTTGCTTCAGGCGTTGCGGTCGGGGTGTTGTCTATGTCGAATACGGGGATGGCCCAGACTGGGGAAATTGTTCGATCTATCCTAGGGCGCCAATTAAACAGCACGCAGGTATCTCAATCCTATATTCACGCCGATGGAACGCTTGAAGGTGTGTTCAACGGCATTTCTTTTGCAGGAACATGGACTTTGGAGGACGGCAAGTATTGCCGCAAGTTTACACGTGGTCTGACAGGTGCGCCGATTTGCATGACGGTCACTGCTGAGTATGCGTCTGATGGTGAAATCCGCGTGGTGGTATTCGAAGGCCCGGGCGGTCGCGCAAAGTTTCAGGTGGGGCACTAAGAAGGTCGCGCTGAACATCTTACATCCAGCCATCGGCTCGGTTGCTATTCCAGTCACAGTATTTTTTGAGAAGATCCCAACTGGCAGCCCGTAGGGGAATCGAACCCCTCTTTCCAGGTTGAAAACCTGGCGTCCTAACCGATAGACGAACGGGCCACGCTGTTGGTAGGCGGCTTATTAGGCGAGCCTATTTGCAAGCGCAAGGGCTGAAATGCGCGAAGTGCAAAAAAGTTTCACAATGACAGAATGGAACAGAAGGCATGGCACCGGATGTGTATCGGGTGCATGAACGGTTTCTATTGTCGGAAATAAATGGCAGTGCGCCCAGTCTCGAGCTAGCCAGTCTCACCTGAATTTCCCTGTTTTACAGGGAAAGAACAGGGAATTTAGTCGGTTTGGGGGTTCTTTCACACATCTGGATCAGTATTTCCCGTGTGTAGGCAATGACTTGACAGAGAATTCCCTGCAAATGCTAACAGGGAAATTCTTTGAGAAAACAGGGAAGGAAGTCAGATTAACAGGGAAGTGGCGACAAGGGACAGGGTGAGACCCAAACCGGTCACTCGAACGATGTGCGGCAAATGACGGCATCGAGCCCGAAGCGGACACTGATGATAAGCGTGGCATCCGCCTTGCCCGAAAGTCGTGGGGCAACGGAGTGACGTGCAGTGCCGTCGCGAACTGCAGATTATGTCAGGTATGTGTTGAACCAAGCTATGGTTCGTTGCCACGCGAGCGTCGCTTTGGCTTCATCGTAACGTGGAGTGCTGTCATTGTGGAAACCATGGTTTGCGCCCTCGTAAATATGGGCCTCGTACACTTTATTGTTCGCTTTAAGAGCGGCCTCGAAGTCCGGCCAGCCCGCATTGATGCGTTCGTCAAGCTCGCCCATCTGGATCAACAGGGGGGCTTCGATTTTGGGTACATCGTCAGCGGCAGGTTGGCGTCCGTAAAACGGCACTCCTGCGGACAATTCCGGATAGGCAACCGCAATCGCGCTTACGACCCCGCCGCCATAGCAGAACCCTACGGCCCCGACTTTTCCGGTGCTGTCATCCCGTGCAAGGAGATGTTCAAAACCAGCAAAGAAATCGTTCATAAGCTCAGCGCGATCAACCGTGCGCTGAAGCTCTCGACCGTCGGCGTCATTGCCGGGATAGCCGCCAACCGAAGTCAAACCATCCGGGGCAAGCGCCATGAAGCCTGCCTTCGCCAAGCGTCTGGCGACATCCTCGATGTAAGGGTTTAGGCCCCGGTTCTCGTGGATCACCAAGACTGCGGGCAAAGGCCCTTCGGTGTTTGCGGGACGTACCAGATACCCACGGACATCACCGGTCCCGTTTGGCGACGGGTACGTGATATAATCGGCATGGATATCGGGGTCGTTGAAGGACACCTGTTCTGCCAAGGCATAATTCGGGCTGAGCATGCTTAAAAGCGCAGCAGCGGTTATGCCTCCAACCGCGAACTTTCCGGCGCGATCAAGGAATTCGCGTTTCGTTATCTTCCCGTGAGCGTAGAAATCATAAAGATCCAACAGCTCTTGATCAAAGTCCTTTGCGGTCATGCGGTTCATGGTGTTCCTCCCGGTCAGCGTGTATTGAATGTCGCCTGAAACAGGCGATCTGGCCTAATCAATTTTTCAAATGCCGTCATTTGTGCAGAGCATTGCCAGTTTTACAGACACCAGTTTCGGGGGGTGTACGGCCCAACCAATATCACGAAACATTGAGCATGAATTGGCGCATTTGCCGGCATCCGGCTCTCGGAAACTTACGCAATCTGCTATAGTATCATGGTCCTGCGACTGGTCTTTTCAGACAGCGCGACAAGAGAAATTCGATATTGGAGCAAGTGCCATGCCCAACTTTCTGTTTACCCGTCGATCGTTCATTACGGCCGGATGCGTGGTTGCGGGGCTGGGGTATTCAGGCAGTCTTGCACCCGCCAGAGCCAAGGGTCTGGCGCCGACTCCCTCAATGCGGGGTGGCGCAAACAACTACCGCCCAGGCGCTCCGATTGTGGACCGGATCGGCAATGGCGGTTTTCTGATGCACGGGACCGTGCGGCGCGCAGGTGACGGCATGCCGCTTGAGGGACAGCGTATTCAGATCTGGGCACACACAACTGAAGGGCACGAACGAGACTTGCGAAGCCACGGCGCAACGCTGACCGATGCCAACGGTGAGTTCCACCTGGAAATGCCACAAATCGTGCCTGCGTTTGGGCAGGCGCACGGCCACCTTGCCTATGACAGTGGTGCGTTTGAAACCGTCTACCTGCGTCCAGTGATGCCCAATTCGAAAGACACCACTCTCAGCGCCCACTTCGTGCTTCAACCCAAGTAATCTGATGGACAGCAAAAACGTGAGCCCCACTCAACGTATATTGGTTTGGGGAGTTCTTGCCACGGCAATTGTCGTTCCACTAGCCCTGTCGGCGTCAAGCCCGCTACTTGCGTGGCGCCAACCAATATACATCGCGGCTGGGTTCGCGGGTGTGTCTGCTATGGTACTTATGCTCCTACAGCCCTTGTTGGCGGGTGTCCATCTGCCCGGGCTGCCGCCCCGGTGGGGGCGGTCGGCGCACCGCTTGGTCGGCGGCATTCTGGTTGCGACGATCATTGTCCACGTCGCAGGTCTTTGGATCACCAGTCCTCCAGACGTGATCGACGCGCTGCTTTTTCGTTCTCCCACACCGTTTTCCGTTTGGGGGGTTCTTGCTATGTGGGCGATATTCGGAGCCGCAGGTCTGGCAGCCTTTCGCAAGAGCTTGGGGCTAAGTCCGCGCAATTGGCGCCGCGTCCACACCGCCCTCATTACTGTTGCCGTGGCCAGTAGCGTGTTTCATGCCATGCTGATCGAAGGGACGATGGAGATCATCTCGAAATTCGGGCTTTGTGTTCTCGTCGTTGGAGCAACTGCGAAGACTGTGGCCGATCGCCGGGTCTGGAAAAACTAGCTGCGGCGCGACCCGATTCATCCAAACCGATATGTCGGCTTCGTCCGCGTAGCGGACCTTGATGCAAACCGCAGCGAATGACAGCTGCTTACCCCTCAGCTTGGAAATGCGTGATCTCCGCCCGCTGTTTTTTCCGTCTCTGTCCGTTGGCATTGGGATCTGCTAAGTTTGGCCATGTCTTGCCCTGATGATTATTGCCCCGCGCTTGAGGAAACCTTACTGACAAGTCTGGGAATAGCGGATTTCGGGTGGGTCGCAGATCGTGCCGCTATTTCCGAGCCCAGTTTGGAAACTATCCGGAAACTTCTTGAGACCCGGCTCACTCAGGATCAAATTGGCCTCTTGATGGCGGACTTGGGGCGTGGCTTTGCCAGTGCAGTGGATATGGCTCAATTCCAGATCGGGTTGTGGCAAGAGCTGGCGACCCACGCTGAGCAAATAAGCTACACCAAACCTGTGCCAGTGAAGCTGGGCGTTCTGCTGCGGGATTATATACGCAACTTGCGGCTGGTTCTGGAGAGGGCGCAAAGAGGTGAACAGCGGGTTCCGCTGGATCAATTCGTGCGAGATATTGAACAGTTCCCTGTGCTGGAGCGGCTGGTCACCATCCATTTGGAGGAGTGCCTGCGGTGGGAGGTCATTAATCCTCTGCGAAACGCGCCAGAACAGGCGGCTGAATTCCTGCCGCAGGTCCTGGAGTTGTTGGACGTTTCCATTGCAGCTGGTGTGAAACGCGGCCCTAGCGAGCCGGCACTGGCCTATCTGGCTGGGTATTTTGCCCAGTCTTATTGGTGCGCATCCGGCACCGTGCCAGGACGGACTTACAACGCTTATGAAGAGCGTGACACTGGCATGGGGCTGGAAATATGCCGTCTTTTGGCAGGCGATTTGCATGCAGTGCTGCCGGAGAAATACCGCCCGAAAACTCCGGCTGATATGGCGAAACCGTATCGAAAAGCCATAGAACATCTGCGGGAACTAGACCGCTCGAGGTCCTGAGGGCGGTAAAGAATTAACCGGTCCATTATCGCTCGACTGGAAGGTCGGATTTGCTTGAGTAGCCTTTGACAGAAGGAGACAGGCACATGCATTCCCTTTCCATCAGCTACCACCCACCGTCCTTCCTGACGGCCAATCCGCACAATGCACGAACGCATGACCGGCGCCAGTTGCGCCAGATTGCGGACAGTATCCGGGCTTTCGGGTTCACCAATCCGATCCTTGTCGACGAGAGCAACGTGCTGATTGCCGGCCACGGACGTCTGGCGGCCGCGAAGGAGGTTGGGCTGGAGCAGGTACCGGTGATTGTTATGGGCCATCTGAGTTCGGAGCAGAAACGGGGTCTGATGCTGGCGGACAACAAGATCGCGCTGAATGCTGGTTGGGATATGAACCTTCTGGCGGCAGAACTGGCGGATCTGAGTGCGATGGAAATCGGCTTTGACGTGGATCTGACCGGGTTTGAGGTTGGTGAGATTGACGTGATCCTGGAAGGCCGAAGTAAAGTCGCTTGCGATCAACCAGACGTGGTTAAAACGCCTGAGGTCGGTGCGGAGACTGTCACCCAGGTCGGCGATCTCTGGCAGCTTGGCGTCCACCGCGTTCTTTGCGGTGATGCGCGTTCAAAGGAAGACATGCAGCGATTGATGGGTGACGAACGCGCAGATGCTGGTTTTACCGATCCACCATACAACGTGCGCATCAATGGCCATGTCTCTGGCAAAGGCGCCATTCAGCATCGGGAGTTTGCCGAGGCCTCGGGCGAGATGTCGAAGCCTGAATTCACGGAATTCCTTAGAGCCACGATGGGTCTGGCGTCAGAGTTCAGTCGCGATGGCGCGGTTTGGTTCGCTTGTATGGATTGGCGCCACATGGGGGAAATGCTGGTGGCTGGCAACGATGCATTCAGCAACCTTCTGAACTTGTGTGTCTGGGCCAAGACCAATGGCGGCATGGGATCTCTTTACCGCTCACAACACGAGCTGGTCTTTGTGTTCCGCAAAGGCAAAGCGCGCCATCGCAACAACGTGCAGCTGGGCCATTATGGCCGCAACCGCACCAATATCTGGACCTATGCCGGGGTGAACACGTTCCGTGCGGGCCGGATGGAAGAGCTGCATGCGCACCCGACCGCCAAACCGGTGACGATGGTCAAAGACGCGCTACTGGACGTCACCAGGCGTGGCGACATCGTGCTGGATCCGTTTCTTGGGGCGGGTGCCACGGTGATTGCCGCCGAACAATCTGGCCGGGTGGCACGCGGCCTGGAGATCGATCTGGCTTATGTCGATGTGATCCTGCGCAGATGGCGCAAGGAGACTGGCGAAGATCCGGTGCGCATCGGTGATGGTATGTCGTTCAGCGCCCTCGAAGAGCAATGCGAGGCGCGAGGCGAGTCATGAGGAAGAAAGACTATGAAATCGGGTTTGGAAAACCGCCGGAAATATCCCGGTTCAAAAAGGGCAAATCGGGCAATCCGAAGGGTCGCCCAAAGGGCTCGAAGGACTTTGGCAGCGACCTGCGCGATGTTCTGAATGCCAAAGTCACCGTCAGTGAGAATGGCAAATCGCGTAAAGTGAGCAGTCAGAGGGCCACCCTGATGCGACTTCGTGAACAGGCGCTGAAGGGCAATGCCCGGGCGATTGACAGGATGCTTGATCTTGCGAAGGCGCAATCCTTTGAAGAGGGCTCTCGCGAGACAGAGCGCCAGCTGAGCGCCACCGAAGACGGAATTCTGGAGCGCTACGCGGACTGCTTGATTGGCCAGACACAAAATGGAGAGCAGGACAGAGAAAACTCGGAGGTTGAGCAGGATGATGATGGGAGATCTTGACCGAGCCGAGATCCTGCGCGCCCTGTTGCGCAAGGATCTGTCGAGCTTCATTCAGCGCACGGTTGCCACCGTCGATCCCGGCGCCAGTTATCAGCACAACTGGCATATCGATGCCATCGCTTATCAATTGGACCAGGTGGCGGCTGGGAAGATCAACCGTCTGATTATCACCATTCCGCCGCGTTGCCTGAAGTCGATCTCGGCGTCGGTGGCGTTTCCGGCCTGGATGCTGGGGCACCGCCCCGACCTCAACATTCTGGCGGTGTCCTATGCGGATGGTCTTTCGGAAAAGCTGGCGCTAGACTGCCTGAAGGTGCTGGGCACCGGGTGGTACCGGGACGCGTTCCCCGCAACCCGGATCGCAAAAGGCCAGGGGGCCCGCGCCGACTTTGGCACCACAAGGGGCGGCGGGCGCTACTCGACCACAGTCGGCGGCACGCTGACCGGCCGGGGTGGTGACATCATCCTCATTGACGATCCGCACAAGCCCGAAGACGCAACGTCGGAAGTGAAACGCAACGCGGTCCTCAACTGGTATCGGTCCACCTTGTTGAGCCGACTGAATGATTCGGCCAATTCCGCCATCATCCTGATCCAGCAGCGGGTGCATGAGGCCGATCTGGCAGGCGTCCTGCTGGAGCAGGGCGGTTGGCATCATCTTGACCTTCCGGCCATCGCCGAAGACCCGTGTGGGATTGATATTGGCTGGCGGGGTAGGGTGGTGCGGGAACCCGGCCACCTGCTGCATCCAGAGCGCCTGCCGCGCACCCTTCTGGAGGAGCGCAAATCCGAACTTGGCTCCTATGTCTTTGCCGCCCAGTATCAACAGCGCCCGGCACCGCTGGGCGGTGGCCTGGTCAAATGGGACTGGTTCCAGGCCTATGAGGCCGTCCCGAGCCAGCGTTCCGGTGACCGGATCGTTCAAAGCTGGGACACGGCCTCAAAGGCGGATCAAGCCAATGATTGGTCAGTCTGCACGACCTGGCTGGTGCGCGGAAAGACTGCCTGGTTGCTGGACGTAATGCGGGCCAAGCTCGAGTTTCCGCAACTGCGCCGTAGGATTGTAGCGCATGCAGGCACGTGGGAAGCCAAGCTGATACTGATCGAAGAGGCTGGCTCCGGTATCCAGCTGATCCAGGACCTCAAAGCGGACACTTTTCTGAGCATCAGGGGCATGATTCCGAAGGATGACAAGGCCACACGTCTGCTTTCGGTGTCACATCTGATCGAAGGCGGTCAGATCTCGGTGCCCGTTGAATCTCCGTGGCTGGCCGAATTCCAGCGCGAGATCACCCTGTTTCCAAACGGCAGACATGACGATCAGGTCGACAGTCTATCGCAGTTCCTCAAATGGCATGCAGAGCCGGTGGCTATGCCGAGTATACGGTTGTTGTAACTTTGCTAGGCACCGGCCCTTCGCGGCGCTCTGATCAAATGCCTTGTTTGCGGAAAAAAACGAGCCCCCCCCAATCGCCGCAGACGCTGCTATCGGCCCAAAGCGACCTTTGGTGGTGTTCGGCCGCGCCGCAGTGCAGCTTCGCCAGACCGGCCATTCATCGGCTGCGCAGCATTTTCAAAAGCCGAGTGACTGCTGAGCGGGACATAGCCGACATTGGAAATCTGCTATCCATGGTTTGATCGGCAAGATAGGATCTGCCATTCCAACAATAAACTTGAAGGGGCCAAGCCAAGCTTGCCACTAGACACAGCCCCCCAATCGGACCGCAGTAGTTTCACTTCGCATGTCATGGGATGTGATAATATCGGCATAACGCCTGATGCTATCAGGCGGCCAGGCCTTCCTTGGATCGTAGAACTGGTCGAACTGCGGTGTTTGTTCGGAAAGGATCACGTGAGGCTGTTTGGCTGAGGTGTGGATGTGCACATCAGGCGGCATCCTTGCAGGATCGTTCAACGTCCCGGCACGAATGAAAAGCACGTGATTTCCGATCTTTGGCAGAGCGTGATATTTGCTCCAGACCGCGACACCGCAACGGTTACAGCGCGTGATCGTCTGCCCGGCGCCGCTGGGTGTCGTGACACGCATGTCACGTACCGATCCCGACAAGATTTTGACCCGGTTTTCCTCGATCAGCGCGTTAACAGCATAGGCCGCGCCAGTTTGTTTTTGGCATAATGTGCAATGGCAACCATGCACGATCAAAGGCCGCAAAGACAGGCGATACCTGACATGGCTGCAGGTACATCCACCCTCAATGGATTCACCTACCTGCATTCCAGGTGCATTTTCACTGGGTAGAATGTTCATGGCGCGTCCTTCCCCAGTTGTTGCGGTGACGTTGCATTAATCATCCATGAAGCGCTTTTCATCCAGATGCCGTCTTTGTCGCAGTCGGCCGACAAAAACATGTCGCGGAGGTCGGCCTCTATCACCTCGCGCTTGCGTTCCGCTTCATCGCCAGCTGTGCGGAAGATTTCGCCGGCCGGACCAACTGCCAGTTGAAAGGCAATGGCCTCGTCAATGGTTCGCCCGACCAGGACCTGCGCGTCAATCTTCTCAAACGAGATGTCGACAAACCCTGCAGCTGTCATCTGGGTATGGACAAGCTTAGGTTCGGCCATGGAAAATGGGCCTGGCCCGCAGCTCGGTGCATCTGCGTCAGGTTGCGGAAGATGGTCGAGAAGAATTGATCGGGCCGCTGCCAACCACGGGTTTTCCTCGCGCTCGCGCCATACGATATGCGTCAACCGCCCGCCGGGGCGTAACGCATTTTTCAGGTTCCGCAGCCCATTGACTGGGTTCGTGAAAAACATGGTGCCAAAACGGGCGAACACCATGTCGAACGCTTCCTTGGGCAGGTCTGCCTCGGCATCCGCGACCTGAAAATCTACATTGCGCACACCCGAATGATACTGTTCGGATCGCGCCAGGTGTAGAAAATCCGGACAGCAATCAATGCCGGTCACATGCCCTTCTGACCCAACCCTCGTTGCCAGATTCAAGGTCGAGTCTCCGAACCCGCAACCGACGTCGAGGATGCGCTCTCCCTTGCGGATATCTAGCTGCGGGAAAATCTGCTCGCTGTGGCGTGACAGGCCGCCCTCCAGAATATGCCTGTAGGCGATAAATTTCGGAGCTAGAACATCGTTCCAGAAACTCACGATTGGCGAAACCGGGCCCAAAGGCGCCGAAAACGCGGGATTTCGTTCATATTTGGTCATTGGACTTCTCCCTTAAAAGGCTGGGCCACGCATTCACGCGAGGCCTGTTGCTCGGGTTCAAACGGTTTGCGTTTTGCTCCAGCTATAGTGTGGGGTCCGTTCGCCGCGCAGAAAGCGAAGATCAGGCGACTCGTTTTCCGCGCAACATAAGGCGCATCGGATTAGGCAACAGCATCGGTACCCGAGCCTGATAGCTCTGATAGGTTTTTCCAAACTCACGAACCAACGCACGTTCTTCGAAGTAGAGGCCGATCAAGACGTACCCAGTCATTGACAGTGCTAAGAAGAGGTGCCCGGCGGTCATAGTGGGTGTTGCAAAGAACACGAGGATCACACCTAGCTGCATCGGATGACGCACGATTTTGTAGAGCATTGGTGTTTTGAACGTTGGATTGGGCATCGGCTTTTGTAGATTCGCGGACCAGATTTGCCGCAAGCCAAAAAGCTCGAAATGGTCGATCAGGAAGGTCGACACCAGCACCATAACCAGCCCAATCACAAAGACTGCATATGCTACAAGAGCCAAAGGTCCGTCGACCGACCAGATCTCAGCTGGCATCGGTTTCCAGAAGGCCATGAGAAGCGAAAGAAAGGTCGCGGCCTGAAGCACATAGGTGCTGCGTTCGGCTTCGACCGGAACGAGTTGCGTCCACCAGTCTTTGAACCACTGCCGTGCCATCAAACTGTGAAAAAATCCAAACAGGAAAATCAGCGCGAAATTCGTCGCGATCGCGATCAGCGTGCTTGCCGGTGCGCCATCATTAATCGCCTTTGGCACGACAAGGTCGAGCAGGAAGCCCGCCATGTACAGGAAGGAAGCGTTGAAAAACGCATAGCACAAAAGGCCATATGCAATCAGTCCAGGGCGTTTCATTTGAAGTCTCCATTCAAGGGTCGACCTAGCGGCGACCGTGTTTGCGATAAGATTCAAAATGCCCGGCGAGAAGAATTCGAGATACTTCGCGATGCGTAGCAATGAACTACGAATTGCGTAGTTAGGAGGTATTTACTAACATTTGTCCTAGGAGGTGCGGGATGAAGAAGTACGGTCAGTTCTGTCCGATCGCAAAGGCAACCGAGATTCTGGGGGATTCTTGGTCCATACTGATCGTGCGTGAACTGCTGCTGGGATCCAGCCGGTTTTCCAGCCTTCAGAAAGGGCTTCCGCGCATCTCGCCGACTGTTCTAAACACCCGCCTAAAAGACCTTGAGGCAAGTGGGATCCTCATCAAACGACCCATCAGCGGGCAACGTGGCCACGATTATAGGCTAACTGCGGCGGGAAAAGAATTGTCTTCAGTTGTGGATGCCCTGGCCGTCTGGGGCATGCGTTGGGCGCGTGACGAAATGGATGATGATGATTGGGATGTGACCTTCCTGATGTTTGATGTCCAAAGAAATATCGTACTGGATGAACTGCCTGATGGTGAGACGGTCATCTGCTTCCAATATCCCGACTTGGATGAGTTTGGGACATGGTGGCTGGTTTGCACCAAAAATGATATCGACCTGTGCTATCAGGATCCCGGTAAGGACGTGAACGCTTATGTTACCGCCCAATCCCGCCTGATGACGGAAGTATGGATGGGCGATGTGTCACTTTCTGCTGCTCTAAAAGATGAACGGATAAAATTATTTGGGGAGAATGCTGTCTGCCGACGGTTTTCGAAGTGGTTCCCCTTGTCCGAAGCCGCCGTGGTGCCGCGCCCAGAAGTGAGCCGCTGACCGAAATCGAAAGCGGGTTCATAACTTGCCGTAAGATCAGTGTTATGGAATGCCCAAGAGTGAATACTATGACCGTTCATGAGAGTTTTCAGTCATTCGTGAGCTGCGCGACATCGGTAACTCTGGGCTCTTTCCGGCCATTCGCCGCGAAATTCACGAATGTCCGGAATGGGCCGTCCGCGAAGACGGCCCGCGCCTTCAGATTTCTACCGCCTCAGCGATCGTCAAAGCGTCTTCCAGCTCGACACCAAGATATCGGACTGTGCTGTCCATCTTGGTGTGTCCGAGCAGGAGCTGAACAGCACGCAGGTTGCCGGTCTTCCGGTAGATCTGTGCAACCTTCGTCCGCCGCATGGAATGGGTTCCATACGCGCTCGGCTCCAGTCCGATCGATTTCACCCAGTCTCGGACCAGGTGCGCGTATTGCCGTGTCGAAATATGAAGCCGTTCGTGGAATCGCCCCGGCCAGAGGAATTCGGAACCGATCATTAGCGGTTCCTCCATCCACCTCAAAAGAGATTTCCGCGTACCTTCGGTAATCTCAAAACGGACAGGTTTTTGTGTCTTGCTCTGAATGATCGAGGCCCGCTCTTTAACCTGCCCTGCGGCGAAGACATCAGCCACCATCAGTTTGACCAGATCACATCCCCGAAGTTTGCTGTCGATGGCGAGATTGAACAGGGCAAGGTCGCGATGATTTTCAGCGATTTCCAATCGCACGCGGATTGCCCAGACCTGCTTGGGCAACAGCGGGCGTTTCTGCCCGACAATGCGGCCTTTGTTCCAGGCAGGGCGACATGCTCGAATGGCAGGTAAGTTGGGTGTTTGCATGGTTGATCCTCCGATCCGCCACTCCCTCCCACGGCGACAACCCGACGTTGACCCGGCCACCATATCACAGGATGCCGCACCGCCTCTGAGGGCGGCTAAGAGCCCGAAGCTGGAAACGAATTCTTGTAAATTTATCTACGTGCCAGTGATAGCAAAGCATTAATGTGAATAGCGAGGGCATCAATGGTCTTATAGCCTGGGGATTGTCCGTCGAAGGCAAGCGCAAGGTCCGTTCCGGCAAGCAATATCGCCTCGGCCTTTTGCTCGGCTACCATATCCGCCCCTGCATTAAGAAACTTCTGGCGGGTCAGTTCGGAGCAAACGCCGGAGGTTGCCATTTCCAAGTAGTCTCTTCCCAACTCCTCTGGGTTAGATTTAGGGACTACACAGTTAGTGTTTCGCAATTGTCCGAATAAACGGGAAGACAGAACAGGCGGGCTGCCCAGCAAGCCGACAATACTAATCCCTTGATCCTCGCAATAGCGGTCTATTGCTTCGATTGCGCTAAGCAATGGCAAGGGAGATTGTGACAGCGTTTCATTGAAACAGAAATGCCCAGTGAGCGCAGTGATCGCCGCCACATCGCATCCCGCTGCCTTCAATTGTCGAAGATGCTTCACAAAAACGGCAGCCTGAGCTTCACGGTTATCGGAACCAGCGTTGGATATCAAAGTGGTAACATCTGCGTGCACAATAGTCAGTTCCAGGGGTAGTCCCGCTTTCCTAAACTCAAAAACCAGATTGTTGTAATAGGCAATTGTTGCGGCAGGACCAATCCCGCCAATCAGGCCAATATGCATGCTGAACTTGCCCCTTTGTCATCACAATACATACGCATCGATTGTCACGAAAGTTGTGCGCGCTAGAATATTCGTTGTCCCTAGCAGCATACATTAATGTGGAATGTTCCCAAATCCCTGAATCCAACTGTAATTTAGCCGAAGTTTGGCCGGGAAAATTTGACAGGGTGCTTCTACCTTCCTGTGGGTGACTTGCCGGATGGTCGCGCCCAGTTACTTTCAATTGTGTAGTGGATTGCTTTCGATCGTGCAGTATATCGGTGGCCATTGGTTCACTAGACAGCTGTGTATGGCGCTGAAATCAGTCAGCTCAATACAGATCAGATAGGACCACACAACGACACCAAGGCAAATCGCGCTCCCTTTTGGAGTGGCACGAATATTTGGCATTGATCGGCGCAAGCGGCGCTCTTGCCGAGGCGTCACTGGCCGCATCGGCGATCACATGTGTCGTTCACGAAGCGCAGGACGCACCTTTCGGGGCCTAAACCATTTCGCATTCGACAACCAAGGAGCCACCCACATGCCATATGACAATGAAACAATGACCAACCTTGCACCCGAAGTGCGGAGCATATTCGACCAAACCATTGAGAAGAAGGGATTTGTTCCCAATGTCCTATCAATCTATGGACCCCGCCCGGAATTGCTTGGTGGAATTGCGGCACTTTCAAGTAGCTTTGGAGCGGGCCAGCTTACGGACGCCGAGCGCGAGGTCGTATTTCTATCCACAAGCGTTGCCAACAAATGCCGGTATTGCGTCGCAGGGCATACCTATTATGGACTCAAAGCAGGTGTTGACGCAGAGGACGTGGACCGAATGCGGCGGGCGGAACCCATTTCCAACGCCAGATATGAGGCCTTGCGGATGTTCAGCCAAACCCTTGCCTTGAATCGGGGGCATTCTGCCAAGCACGTAGAGGAACAGTTTCAATCCGCCGGATACACACGGTCCCACACATTTGACGTCATCGTTGGCGTGGCCGCGAAAACCCTATCTAACATGACCGCGAGCTTGCATGACCTGCCGCTTGATGAAGCGTTCGAGCCTTACGTCTGGAGCCCTGAGCAAGCGGCACTACAAGTACCTATTGGCTAATCGACGACCACTGAGCGATCCATTCTATTCGGAGCCAACAATGCAAAACCCCCTGACACATTCACAGGCTGCACTGGTCGAAGCGTTCACCAGAGCCGATGCCTACCTTGAAACCGTCCCGGATCGTTCGGTCGCCCCGACGCCCGATGCCATATCCAGGCTAACGGAGTTTGACACGCCAATGCCGGAGCAACCGAGCGCTCCGGCGAAGACAATTGCCATGCTGGATGAGATAGGCTCGCCCGCCACAACTGCCTCGGTCGGGGGGCGCTTCTATGGATTGGTTGTTGGTGGAACCCTGCCAGCGGCTCTGGGGGCCAGAGTGTTGGCAAGTGCTTGGGATCAGGTTGTCTTCAACGAAGCGACCAGCCCGATTGGTGTGAAGCTGGAAAGAGTCGTTTCAGCCTGGCTGCTGGACATCTTGGGATTGCCAAAAGACTGCTCTGTCGGATTTGTGACAGGGGCGACAATGGCCAACTTCACCTGTCTGGCGGCAGCAAGGAACACATTGCTTGAACGTCAGGGGTGGGACGTTTCGAGGAAGGGACTCTGGCGCGCGCCACCTGTCCGCATCGTGGCCGGGCGGCAGGTGCACGTAACAGTGCTCAAGGCGCTTAAATTGCTTGGCTTTGGAACGGACGAAATCGAGTGGGTTGATTGCGATGCACAAGGCCGAATGATATCGGCGAAACTGCCCGATACTGACGACAGGACGCTGATTTTGACTCAGTCAGGCAATGTGAATTCCGGAGCAAGCGACCCGATTGCCGAAATCGTCGCTGCGGCAAACGACGCTTGGGTCCATGTGGACGGTGCTTTCGGTCTTTGGGCGGCGGCCTCGCCACGAACGCAAGCGCAGCTACACGGGTATGACGCCGCAGATAGCTGGGTGACCGATGGGCACAAATGGCTCAACACGCCTTATGATTGCGGAATGGCCATTTGTCGGCACCCAGACGCCATCCATAATGCAATGGCGACACAAGCTCCGTACCTTGAAATCGGAGGTGTCGCGGCTCCCAAAGACATGGTGCCAGAGTTCTCTCGCGGGGCGCGGGGCGTAGAAGTATGGGCAGCCCTTCATTCGTTGGGCAAAGAGGGGGTTGCTGATCTGATTGACCGGAGCTGCGCCTTGGCCAGAAGACTTGCAGCAGGATTGCAAGATTGCGGTTTTGAAATACTGAATGATGTTGTTCTCAATCAGGTTGTGGCGACCTTCCCCGACTTCGAAGGGCGCTCGTCTGATATTGCGCAGATGGTGCAGGAAAGCGGAGAGGCATGGTTCGGGGCAACCAATTGGAATGGACGCCCCGCGTTGCGGTTTTCTGTGGCTTCCTGGGCCACATCCGATGCTGATATCGACCGAACCCTTCAGGCAATAAAGAAGACTATTTCGACCTTGGCCTGATCAGGCAGATACCCTTTTCCGGATCGAATTCAGGCTCCAAGATTTGCATGCCGACTGTTCCCGGTCTACACTTCACTCCATAAAGTGTAGAAGCAGCTGGCGCGCCCAGCCACAGGGGGTGAGATGGAGTACGGACAGTTTTGTCCTATTGCGAAAGCATCTGAGATTATCGGAGAAAAATGGACGCTTCTCATCATCCGCGAATTGTTGATGGGAAGTCGCCGTTTTTCTGAATTGCAGCGAGGGTTGGGTGCAATCTCTCCGACACTTCTGACACGACGTCTTGTTCATCTGGAAGACCGTGGAATGATCATGAAGCGACGGATCAGCGGGCAGAAGGGCTTCGAGTACCTCCCGACCGAATCCTGCCGGTTGCTTTTGCCTATTTTGCTTTCTCTGGGGGACTGGGGCATGCAATGGGCGCGGTCCAATTTGACCTCCAAGGATTATGATGTTGGTCTGCTCATCACCAACTTGCAGCGCAGCATCCAGCCCGACAAACTGCCGTCGGGGGAAGTCGTCATCCACTTCAAATTCATCGATGTTCAGGAAGGGTCTACCTGGTGGCTTGTCGTGCAATCCGGCGAGATTGATATTTGCGACAAAGACCCGGGCAAGGACGTTGATGTCTATTTCACAACCACCGTCAAAGTCATGGTGGATGCCTGGATGGGGGACACAACGTATCGCAAGGCAATCGCTGACGGAGATATGACCATCATCGGACCAAGATTGCTGACCGACAACGTTTCGGGTTGGATGAAACCCAGCGTGTTCTCCGGTTCGGATTCCGACAGCGGAATATAATATCACTACACATTATGTAGTTTTCTGCAATTCAAACGATAGTGAATTCGCACCGATCGTGGAATATCGAACGTGCCGTTCCATCTCCTAGGGTTTGACTGACTTCGATGAACTCGAAGACTAGAAAAACCTTAGGAGACACAAATGAAACACTTCACTATTCACAACCTGCAATCAGCAGCACCAAATGCACGGCCCATTCTTGAAGGGCTGGCAAAGATGGTTGGCTTTGTTCCCAATGTCTTTGCAGTTATGGGCGGTTCAGCCTCGGCATTGAACGGTTTCGTCGAAGTGACCAAACAGTTCGGCGCATCGTCCCTCAACGCGACCGAACGCGAGATCGTGCACATCGCGACCAGCGTCGAAAACGGATGCAGTTATTGCGTGGCCGGACACACGGGCTTCGCCAAGGCTCAAAAAGTCGACGATGCGGTGATTGAGGCAGTGCGCACCCGGGGCACCATTGCAGATCCCAAACTTGCGGCGCTTCACGATTTCACTCGGGCGTTGGTAATCAAACGCGGACATGTCGAACAGAGTGAATTGGAGCGGTTCCGAGCCGCCGGATACACCGAGGCTCAGGTCTATGAGGTCATCATTGGCATCAGCGAAAAGACCATCTCTAACCTGACCAGCATCTCGTTGGACCTTCCTCTCGACGAGGCGTTCAAGCCATTCGCATGGGAACCGGAAGAAGCGCGTATCGCGGCGTAAGCCCACTTCGGGCTGATCAGCACGATCGGCTCGGGGCCAGTTTCCCGACCAAATTCGCGTGATGTCAGGATAGCACTTTTCCCCCGCCATCCTCGCTTCGTAACAAACACTGGCTCGCTACGTTGTGTGATGGCGACCCAATACAAAGGACGACAACATGGACATCCAAAGAATAGCGGCATTCAGCAAGGGTCATGAAGGCGGCAACCCCGCTGGAGTAGTTTTGCTGGATACGTCAATTGGCGAGGAAGAAATGGTCCGCGTTGCAGCAGAAGTGGGATACTCGGAAACTGTCTTTGCAGTTCCGCTGGATGCGTCTGGCAAGAAATGGCGCGTTCGGTACTTTTCCCCGGAAACCGAAGTGCCCTTTTGCGGCCATGCGACGATCGCCCTAGGCACAGTATTGGGCAAGCAGGTTGGTTGGGGAACGTTTGAACTGACGCTGAATGACGCAGTTATAACAGTTGATGCACATCGATCCGAGACAGGTGTGGTGGCGACGCTCACCTCACCGCCCACAAACAGCCAGGCTGTGCCCGATGCCTTGCTTACTGAAGTTCTGTCGCTCTTCGGATTCAGGCAGGCTGATCTTGATGATCGACTGCCGCCCGCGCGCATTCATGGTGGGTCCGATCACATTGTACTGCTGTTGTCAGACCGAACAAGATTGGCAGGCATGACCTATGATCTGAGCCTAGGCCGGGACGTGATGCGTAGACTCGGAGTTGCCACAATCATGCTTGTGGTTGTCAAGGACGATCAAACATTTGTCGTTCGAAATGCTTTTGCGTCGGGGGGTGTCCTCGAAGATCCCGCCACCGGCGCGGCTGCAGCGGCTTTTGGGGGATACCTGAGGGATCGAAATTGGCCCCACCGCGGACGTTTCACGATCCGGCAGGGCGAGGATATGGGGCAGCCGTCTTTAATAGGCGTCGAACTGGATAACACCCCCGGCAGCCCTGTGCGCGTATCTGGCGGCACGAGGCGTATCTGAAACCGCGCAGATGTCTGAGTGGTGCGGACGATGACTGCTCCGTCCCCAACACAATACCAAAAGAGCGAAGCGAGGAGAGACCGCCGTAGGAGTACTCATTCGCGGGCCTCCTCATAGCAGATGAAAAGGAAACGACATGACGACCACAATTTTGAATTTTTTCACACGACCCATCCTTCAAGCGGAAACCCGCAACTCCAAACCTCAATGGCGGAGCTATTCGCGCGAAGCCGCTGATCTACTGTCCATGGAGGACTGGATGCTCAACGACATTGGGATCTCTCGCGCAACCGCCGTGCGCGAAGCTCGAAGATTGCAGAGGAAAGCTGCAACCGAGTGGATGGGTCCGACCTGGTGGCGGCTCCGGGACTAAGGCGGGGTTAAAGGCCCCGTTTTTAATCCTGATATCCTGAGAACCACAGGACAGCATCACTAGCAGCCCGGTCGAATTTCGAACGGGAACCAAGATCGGAGCCCGCGCCGGGCTCTGAATGGAATTTCTTTGCCAATCGTCCACGTCGGTCGAGCGGCGCAACCAAGAGTTCCGCCTGTACCGTAACCAGTTTGATTGGGTCGTCAAATGACATGGAAAACCCATGACTCGATCACTTTTGTCCTCTCTGCAAACAAACAAGGAAACATGAAAATGAACGACCAATCCAAAGCAAATACCGCCAACAATGGTGTCAACGTGCAAGCACTGCTCGACGCACGCGATGCGCTTTCTCAGGCGCCTGCCGCAGCCCAGTTTACCTGGCGGGCAGCAACCGAATGGCAGAACGGTGTGCATAGCCGTTCGACCATCGAAGGGTTCTTCGGCCTGGGTGAAGAGCACAAGCATCGTAAAGCCTTTACCATCGACGCGGATCACCCGGCGGAATTCGCGGCCTCGGACAACGGTCCGACGCCTGTCGAAATCGTGCTTTCTGGTCTGGGAAGCTGTCTGGCTTCCGGCGTCGCCTCGGTCGCTCAAAACCGCGGCATTCAGTTGCGCTCGGTCACAGCCTTCGTCGAAGGTGACATGGATCTCTACGGCATCCTGGGCATAGATGCAGACGTCCGCAACGGCTTTACCGCCATCCGCGTTCGCTTTGAAGTCGACGCTGACGCTACCGACGACGAGATCGCCGCGGTTGTGGCCCAGTCGCAGAAACGCTCTGCCGTTTTCGACCTCATCACCAACCCTAGCAACGTGAGCGTGTCCGTCGCCTGAGGCGGGACACAGCATGAAAGGAGCCAATGTTATGGCCGCTTTGCCCCAACCGCGTTGGAGTTTTCGCTGGATCGCATCCGCGATGAAATCCGCGCAGAAATCCCGACGGGAAAAACGCCGCGGTCGTTTCAAGCTGATTGCAGAACGCGAATTGCGTTTGAACGACCATCTTCTCAGCGACATCAATTTGACCACCGACGATGTCAAGCGCGCGCTCGTTTCACCGCGCAGCTGGCTCTGAAGCCCACCGGTGGCGGTTCCTAAGGGACCGCCGCCGCACACTGCACACCGCACAATCTGTCTCGCAATGGGCCCACCGGGTTCTGTTGCTCTCGCCAGAAGGATTATAACGATGAAACGCTCAAATACAGTCATTATCGGGGCGGGACAAACCGGTCTCGCCATGAGCCGAGAGCTGTCAAAGCGCAGCATAAACCACGTCATTCTGGAACGCGGGCAAATCGCCAATAGCTGGCGCAAAGAGCGCTGGGATTCACTGCGCCTGCTGACCCCCAACTGGATGAATGGTTTGCCCGGTGCGCCCTATTTAGGCAGAGATCCCGAAGGCTACATGCCCGTCAACGAATTCGCGGACGATCTGGCCGGTTTTGCCGCCGCAAACCGGGCCCCTGTGATGGAGGAGACTTCAGTTCTCGGTGTCTCGCCCTTTGGCGTAGGATTCCGGGTGCAGACCGATCAGGGGGCAATCGACTGTGAAAACGTCGTCGTCGCAACCGGGGCAGCGTCCCGTACCAGCCGACCTTCGTTTGCTCAGGATCTGTCCGCAAATATTACCCAGTTATCGCCCTTGGACTACAAGCGCCCCAACGATCTGCCGCCTGGCAGGGTGTTGGTGGTTGGCGCCTCTGCCTCTGGCACCCAGATCGCCCGGGAAATCCACAACTCCGGTCGGGACGTAACGATTGCCGTGGGCGAACATGTCCGCGTGCCACGCAGCTATCGCGATGCTGACATTCTGAGTTGGATGGAGATAACCGGCCGCTGGGGCGATCGCTATGACGAGGTTGAGGATCTCGACCGTCAGCGGGGCGTACCCTCTTTGCAATTGACCGGTCAGGCCGGGACGAACCCGCTCGATCTCAACGCCCTTCAGGACATAGGCGTTGAAATCGTTGGCCGCATGGCTGGCGTTCGCGACAACACCGTGATGTTTTCCGGTTCGCTCGCAAATGTTTGCGCTGCTGCCGACCTGAAAATGAACCGTCTGCTCAACGGGTTTGACGATTGGGCGCATGAGAATGGGCTGTTCGACAAAGTGGATGCCCGCGACCGGCCAGCCCGTACCCGTGTCCCCGATGCGCCGCGCCTTTCAATTGACTTGGACCGCGAAGGCATTGGCACGGTGATTTGGGCGACCGGATACCGTCCTGATCACAGCTGGATCGATCTGCCTGTCTTTGATCGTAAAGGGCGCATTCGCCACGACGGAGGCTTCGTTTCGCCGGGCCTTTACGTCATGGGGTTGCCGTTCCTGCGCCAACGCAAATCGACCTTTATCGACGGAGCCGCCAACGACGCCCGCGACCTTGCAAATCACCTCACTCGCAACCTCGGCCTGATCAAGGCCGCCTGAAGGAGAAATCATATGAACAAGAGAGTTTTCAAGCACAGCCATTACGATGCCGTCATCATCGGTGCCCGCTGCGCAGGGGCCGCGACCGGCATCGAACTGGCGCGCGCCGGTGCGCGGGTGCTGCTGATAGATCGTGACGAACCCGGAAATGACACTTTGTCCACCCACGCGTTGATGCGTCCGGCGATTAGCCTTCTGAATGATTGGGGCGTGCTGCCCGATATCGAAAAGGCAAAAACGCCTTTGGTTAGTGTCACCAATTTTCACTACGGGGCCGAAAAGATATCGGTGGATATCAAGCCAGACGGTGCCATTAAGGGACTTTACGCTCCACGACGAGGCATTCTTGACCGGTTACTTGCCGACAAGGCAGTTGACTTTGGGGCCGAGTTACACACCGGAGTAAGCTTCCAGTCCGCCAGCAAGGATAGCCAAGGCCGTGTGTGCGGAGCGCATTTGGTCACCGCAGACGGACGGCAAATGTCGGTATCCTGCAATGTCTTGATCGGGGCGGATGGTCGTCAGTCCACTGTGGCCAGCGCGGTCGGTGCCGCGACACAAGTCGAAGGGCAGGAACGTTCTGCCGTCGTCTACGGGTACTTCGACGAAATTCCCAACGACGGCTACCGCTGGTTCTTTGGGCGTGACAGTTACTCCGGTGCAATTCCGACAAACGCAGGCGCTCACTGTGTCTTTGCAGCGGTGCACCGGGACGCTTTCAAGGACCGGTTCGGTCCAGATCCGCTTGCTGGTATGCAGTCAGTGGTTGCCGAATGCGATCCAGATCTTGCCCAGCATCTGCAGCGCGGCTCTACCGATGGCCGATTGCGCCGCTTTGGCGGGGCACCAAGCCATATGCGGGACTGCGCCGGGCCGGGATGGGCCCTTGTTGGCGACGCCGGGTATTTCAAAGATCCGGCAACGGCTCATGGCATTACGGATGCCTTCCTTGATGCGCATCGCTTGGCACAGGCACTCGGCGGCAATCCTTCCAACCCATTGGCGTATCAGCTCCAACGCAACGCCCAAAGTAGGCGGCTATTCGACATCACACAAAAAGTTGCCGCGCTGAACTGGAACCATTCGTCGCTGAAGGCTCTGCACCGTGACCTCAACCTTTGCATGAAGGCGGAATACGCCGAATTGCGCGGTCCAAATGCTGACGCGGCCCAAGCTGCATAAAGGGGAAGAACATGAACATTCTGGCACCTCTCAATTCCCTTCACAGCGATGTACGTCAACTGCTGTCCGAACCAGATCATGCGCGCGACCGCCGCGGCTTCGGACCCAGGGCATCCATCCTTGATACAGTCGGTGATACGCCTGTGGTCAGGCTCAACAACATCGGACCGGCCGATGTGGAGATTTTCGCCAAGCTTGAAAGCTTCAACCCGCTTGGATCAGTCAAAGACCGAGCCGCGCTTGGCATTATCGAGGCCGCAGAAAGATCCGGTGCTCTCAAACCCGGTCAGACCGTGGTCGAAGCAACGTCGGGTAATACGGGCATCAGTCTGGCAATGGTCTGCGCTCAGAAAGGGTATCCGCTTGTCATCGTGATGGCCGAGAATTTCTCGGTCGAGCGGCGTAAACTGATGCGGTTCCTTGGGGCCAAGGTTGTTCTGACCCCGGCCTCAGAAAAGGGCAGTGGCATGTTGTCCAAGGCAGAAGAACTGGCCAGAATCCATGGCTGGTTTCTGAGCCGCCAGTTTGAAAACGCCGCAAATGCAAAAGTTCACGCTGAAACGACAGCCCGGGAAATTCTGGCTGACTTTGGAGAGACCGGTCTTGATTACTGGGTGACGGGCTTCGGGACCGGGGGCACTTTGCAGGGGGTGGCGCGCATCCTCAAACAGCAATCCCCCGAAACGCGGATCATCGTGGCTGAACCGGACAACGCGCAGATACTCGCTAGCGACATCCGGCAGCTTGAACCGGGCAAAAGCCACCCGCGCTTTCGTCCCCATCTTATGCAGGGCTGGTCACCGGATTTTGTCGCGCCATTGGCTTATGAGGCGTTGTCCGACGGCCTGATCGACGATTTCGCACCTGTTTCGGGTAAGGACGCATTGCGCTTGGCAAAAGATCTGGCGGTGCGCGAGGGCATTCTTGCTGGAATCAGCAGTGGTGCAACTCTGGCCGCTGCTTTGAAGATCGCCGAAAGCGCTCCTGCAGGTTCCAGGATACTGGCCATGATCCCCGACACCGGGGAGCGCTATCTATCGACGCCGCTGTTCGAAGACATCGCCGAAGACATGTCTGTTGACGAATTGGCGATATCGGCCTCCTCGCCCGGATTTCGCTTTGGTCAGCCACAAGCATCGACACCTTCGGCGTCCGCGCCCACCGCTGCGGCACCAGAGGTCGACGAGAGAGCCAAGGCTTTCGTTGAAGAAGCAGTTCGCGACACCAAAGAGCCGGTTGTCATATTTGCGCTGGAATGGTGCGAATTCTGCTGGTCGGTGCGCAAGCTGTTTGCAGCCGCAGGTATCAGCTACAGATCGGTCGATCTGGACTCCGTGGAGTTCTCTGGCGGAACGGAATTTGCATCCAAAGTGCGCGCGGCACTGCTTGTGAAGACCGGCAGCCCAACCATTCCCCAGATCTTCGTCGACGGAACACATATCGGCGGTGCAACCGAGACGTTCGACGCAATCAATGACGGATCGCTTGCCGACAAGCTGAAACGGGTCGGTGTAGCAGTTCGCCATGACGATATCGGCGACGCCTACAGCTTCCTGCCCAAATGGCTTCATCCCCGATAGCGCTAAGGACCATCAAATCATTGACACTAGATCACGAAAGGATCGAACAAATGTCTCTTCTTCACTGGGCCTTGATTGCCATGATCGGAACGATTTTTGGCGCATCGTTTGCTTTAAATGAGGTGCTTCTGGATGAGTTCGGCCCCCTCACCATTTCAATGCTGCGGGTTTGTGTGGGCGCAGCGGGCTGTTGGGCTTGGGCAATCGCGTCTCGTAAACCGATGCGTTTGGATCTCAGCACGTTAATTGCGGTGGTTGCATTTGGATTCTTCCAGTTTGCTATGCCTTTTGCAGTCTTGCCACTTGCACAGGGTCAGATCACATCCTCGGTCGCAGGAATTGCCAATGCAATGACCCCAGTTATGGTGGTGATCGTATCGCACTTCTGGATCGGCGGAGAAAAGGCAACGCTTCGGAAATCAATCGGGGTTGGTCTCGGGATGGTGGGAACCGTCATTCTGTTGACTGGCGGCCCTGAGATCGGGATATCCGATTGGCGGTTCGCCCTGTTAGCAATGACCGCCCCGCTCAGCTATGCGGTCGGGTTGAACATCGTCACCAAGCTAAAATCGATCGATCCCGTCGTCACAACCACATGGGCGATGACGGGAGGTGCGTTCCTTATAACACCGTTTGCTCTTGTCACTGACGGCGTGCCCCACGCAACAGATCCGAGTGTCCTGACCAGCGTGGCTTTTTTTGGGATCGGCCTGACGACGCTACCATTTCTGATGATGTTCACAATTCTGCCCCGCGTCGGGGCAACCAACCTATCTTTAGTGACGTTCGTCGCGCCGGTATCTGCGCTTACAATAGGTGCCTTTGCCCTGCACGAGCCCACTGGCACCTCGCAATTTGCTGGCCTCACACTGATCATGCTAGCGCTTGTCACTCTTGATGGCCGTCTGCTCGGAAGGCTATCCAGATTGGAGAAGTCAAGGCCGCAACAAGGTCGTTTAGACAGGCCCCACCAAAGCGTCATCACCGCCCATTCGCGGAAAACTGAAAACTGAGCAAGCGTGGTCCAGCATACTCATGGGCCGTGCACAGGGTTCTGTCAGAGGAAATCCGGTTGAGACGGGCAAGGCGCTAATCTAGCGTTCAGTGAAGTGGTCCCACCTTTTCGGACAGTTTTGCAGCGTATCTAAGGTGTATCGTTTTTAGGTTTCATGCTGCTTTTTGCTGATCCAAGCCAGCCCAATATGCATCATCCGGCGTTCGGCGATCAAGCGCGGAATGGGGCCGCTCAGTGTTGTAGAACGTGATCCAGTCCTTGATGAAGCGTCAACCGACCAACCCTACCAATTGATCGAACGGCCGGTTCAATAAGCACACCAGGCCTTCGTGACACACGCGGCGATCGGCTGCGAAGAGTCCAAATTTACGGATGCTGCAGGCTGTATCAATGGCGGTTTTTTTGCCCCGAAGATACTGTGAAAATGACAGGTCCTTTCGATACGGTGTCTCAATCAAATTGTCATCGCGGCAAAGCCTGGTCACCGTAGAATTACGGATTGGTGTTTGCACGCGCACCTGCGATGATTAGAAATGACCGTAACACGCCCAAAAAAATTCCTGCAAAACGCTTTGCTATTGGCGTGTGCCGTCGCGCTCGTGCTCTGCGGTTTGGCGTTCTTTGAACGGCAAAATCTCGTGAGTGAACTGACGGTCAAAAGTCAAACGCTGCATCGTCTGGCTTCTCAACGCGCAGATCAGCATGATGCGCATTTAACATCGTTGTCTGCGATTTTTGTGGCAGGCGGGGTGGCGCGGCAGGATTTGTTGCTCGACGTGGCCGCGACGATCAAGCGGTTTTACCCTCGGATTACGTCGGTGAATGTCGTGCCATACGATCCTTCCCAACCCGTGATAGAAACGCAGCCCGGCCTTTCTGCACAGGCGAGGGATCGCGTCGTTGAACTGGCCCGCCGCTCGACCGGGGCGTTGCAAGTCGGGCAATTGCCCGACGTGCCAGATCACTACCTGCTCGTGAAACGTACACCCAATTCGGACGCCGCACAGTATGGACTGGCGCTTGTGATCGATGCCCGCGGGTTGGTCGCCACCGACGATCCGTTTTGGGACGCGCCTTCGGCGTCTTTGCGTCTTTCAACGCCGGACAGCCAAACAGCATTGGTGGGGCAACTTCAGTCACAAGAGGCCGGGTTTTCCAAGCCGCTTGGTAGTGCGTCTCAGCCGTTGGTGTTTGAGACATCTTTGGCCGTTGGTCTGTCTGACCTCTTGCCGTTCAGAAAAGTGCTATCTGTCATTGCGCTGGTCACGGCGCTCCTTCTGCTGTCAGCTTTCGGTTTCAAACAACGCGCGCGCACTAAAGACGCGGAAAATCGCGCCAAGCTCAGCGCGCAGGAAACCCGGTTGGCCCATGCCTCACGCGTCAATGCGATGGGAGAAATGGCCAGCGGCATGGCGCATGAACTCGCCCAACCATTGACCGCGATCCTGAGCCAAGCACAGGCTGGCCGCCACATGGCGCGGCGTGGTGATGTTGACCGTCTTGCTACGGTGTTGGACGACACGGTTTCACAAGCGCAGCGTGCGGCGAATATCCTTGAGCGGCTGCGGCGGTGGAGCAAACCGAACCGTGCGCCATCAGAGGTTTGTTCTGTTCATGAAGCCGCGCAAAGCGTTCAAAACCTGTTAGCGCTCGAGGCGAAGACGAAGGGTGCTGCCATTACCCTGTCGCTGCACGGCGATCCGCTCTTTGTGGATGCCAATCCGGTCGAGCTGGAACAAGTTGTATTTAATTTGGTGCGCAATGCGCTTGATGCCTCGGACGCGGCAAAGGTCACGATCCGCACGCTGGTCGATGGGCGCTTCGTCATATTGGATGTCAGCGATACCGGGCCCGGGGTGCCTGACCACCTCAAGCCCCGCATCTTTGAACCATTCGTGACAGACAAGCCGGATGGAACCGGGCTTGGCCTCGCGCTGTGTCATAGGCTGGTTGAGGAAATGGGTGGTGATATCATGCTGCTGGATGACACGGCCCAGACCACGTTCCGTTTGTCCCTGCCGCTCTCAAACAAGACGGAGGCATCATGACCAACCACGTCTACCTCGTGGATGATGATGAGGCGGTCCGCAGCGCCCTCAGCCTGTTGTTGGAAACTGTCGGGCTGACTGTGCGCAGTTTTGCGTCTCCTGAAACATTCTTAGCGCAAACGGCTGACCTGACGCCGGGGTGTCTGATCCTTGATATACGGATGCCTGCGATTTCAGGTCTGAAACTCCAGGAAAAGCTGACTGAAAAGGGCGTGACTTGGCCCACTGTGATCATCAGTGGTCACGGCGACATAGAGGCGTGCAGGCGTGCGTTTCGCAATGGTGCTGTTGATTTCCTCAGCAAGCCGGTGGACGAAAATGACCTGATCGACGCGATCCAGAAGGGTCATGCAGAGCTTGAAAACCGCCAACAGGCGTCAGCGGAACGCGCAGAAGCCGTGGCGTTGGTGCGGCACCTGTCCGCGCGGGAAAGAGAAGTGTTGGAGATGATCGCAAAAGGGCTGACCACAAAGCAAATCGCAGATGCGCTGACCCTGTCGCCACGCACGGTCGAAAGCCATCGCGCAGCGATTGCAGCCAAAGCGGGCACATCTTCAGCGGCGGAGCTTACGCGTTATTGGCTGGATGCACAGGCAGACTAACGACTGGGTCGGTAGAACTACGGACAGCCGTGTGGATGCTACGAATATCGCGGGTCATGGCGGGGCATTAGAACCGAAGCATCAGTTCAACAAAAGGAAACACACCAATGATCCGTTCTATTGCTCTTGCGACCGCGCTGCTCACACCCATCGCCGCCTTCGCCCAAGACCTGCCCACCGCTCCTTACCTGCCGCTTGAGATGGCAACCACAGCTGCCCAAGCCACCGTCGCTGCATGTTCTACCGAAGGTTACAATGTCAGCGTTGCAATCGTTGCGCGCAGCGGTGAGACCAAAGTGCTTTTGCGCGCGGATAATGCGGGCCCACACACTGTCGGTTCCAGCACAGGCAAAGCATTCACGTCCGCCAGCATGGGCCGTGACACGGCAGGTCTTGCGGGCTTTATCGGCGGCAACCCTGAAAATGGCGGTCTGCGCGACATGGACAGCCGTCTGGTGATCCAGGCTGGCGGTTTGCCCATCCGGATCGGTGGTGCATTGGTCGGCGGCATCGGGGTCGGTGGCGCGCCATCCGGCGCGATCGACGAGACATGTGCTCGTGCAGGTCTTGACGCAATCGGCGCTGAATAAATTACACGGCCTGTCCCTTCAGCGGGGCGGGCCATTCTACTTGAAAGGTAACATCATGTTTCGTTCCCTCCTGTTCGCCTTGACCATCGCCGCCGCCGGGTCTGCCCATGCGCAAACGGCCCCATCTGCCTCAGACATCGCATCTTACACAGGCTTACACCATGCCGCCCACGAGGGTGACGTGGATGAAATCAACCGTTTGATCGCAGCAGGTGTCGATGTGGATGTCCGAGATCGATCACGGCGCACGCCCGCACATGTCGCGGCCTTTGCATCACATGATGATGTGCTGATCGCACTGGCCAATGGTGGAGCGGATATGAACGCGCTCGAAAATCGTGTCTATGACGTATTGACCATCGCAGCCGTCGCGAATGACCCGGAAATGGTGTCCCTGGCGATAGAGCTTGGTAACGCGCCAGACCTGATCACCAGCGTTTACAACGGCACAGCCCTGATCGCTGCTGCCCATCTTGGACATCACGATGTGGTCGCGCGTCTTGTCGAAGGTGGCGCACCACTGGATCATATCAACAATCTGGCGTGGACGGCACTGATTGAAGCGGTCGTATTGGGCGACGGAGGCCCTGACCACATCAAGACTGTGCAAATCCTCGTCGATGCAGGCGCAGACAAATCCATCGGAGATCGCGATGGAGTCACGCCGCTGCAACATGCCATATCCCGCGGCTACGCCGAAATGGTCGAAACCCTCAAGTAAGCGTTTGGCTATGACCCGATTAAGACGGTGATCTTTCAGAGCAGCCGCGCATACCAAGCTTGTTGCAACCTTCCTATAGTCGCCGTTAGCGCAACTGCGGCCAATTGGCGCTTTGTCCCGCATTGCAGACATCTACGCAAACCGCAGCGAATGACCGCTCCCCGCCCTTCGCGCCGGACAACGCAGATTTCACGGAGGCTACGTAAAGGCTCTTTCCAGCCGTTGTGTGCATTTGATGTCATGGTCCGTTTGAGAGCAGTCTTGCACTATTCCGGCTGGACTTCGCGTGCCGCGCAAGCGTGACTGCGCAAGCCCCGAATGGGTGGCCCGGACTTCCGGGTTTTGCTCAGTACAAGGGGCCGGATTGGCTGGCCCCGGTATTGAGAGGGTCCGACCATGGCGACCAAATCGAAAGCACATAGTACAACGGCGCGAGTGGCCGATGCAACGGGACCGCTGTCTCACAAGAATTCGACAAAACGCACAACCAAGAAAGTCAGGCTTCTGGCGCTTCTGAAGCGGAAAGGCGGAGTAAGTGTCGCGGTGCTGCAAAAGGAATTCGGCTGGCAGCCACACACGGTGCGGGCGGCAATCTCCGGAGTGCGTGAAGCCGGGATGACGGTGGAGTGTACGCCGGGCAAGGCTGGCTCGGTCTATCGGGTCGTTAAGCCGGCGGATGCACATTGAGCGTGCGGACAGCAATTGATGACCTCCCAGACATGCTCCGGGAAATCGCGACGCTGGATCGGGGCCAGTGCCAACTTAGCTGGCGCCGCGCTTTCAAATCAGATCCGCCCAGGTACCTCTCGATTCCGTTCATGCAGCGGGTGCTGGCGCATGATTTGCAGTGCCGGAAGCTTGGTGGCCTTTCTGCTGCCAACAAGCGGGTCCTGAAGGCCGTTCTGGCGGGCGGCGACGCAAATGAAGCAGTCCAGAATGTTGGCGAAGGTGCGACTCTGGTGCGGGAATGGAATGGTCGTGTGTATCGGGTGCAAGCCGTTTCCGAAGGTTATGTGCTGGATGGTAAGACCTACAGGTCTCTGAGCGCTGTGGCTCGTCACATCACCAGTGCGCATTGGAGCGGGCCAAGGTTCTTTGGGCTAACCCAAAATCGAAGCGCCTGACTTGGGACGGGTCCGCTGCGCCATCTATACCCGCAAATCCACCGAGGAAGGGTTGGATCAGGCGTTTAACTCCCTCGATGCCCAGCGGGAGGCCTGCGAGGCCTACATCGCGAGCCAGAAACTCGAGGGCTGGGAGCTGATCGATCGGCCTTTTGATGACGGTGGAATCTCTGGTGGTCATCTGGATCGTCCGGCACTGCAACGCTTGATGCAAGATGTTGATGATAAGCAGGTTGATCAGATCGTGGTCTATAAGATCGACCGGCTGACTCGGTCGCTGGCAGACTTCGCCAGGCTGGTGGATCGGCTGGATGCGGCGGAGGCGTCGTTTGTGTCTGTGACCCAAAGCTTCAACACCGCGACCAGCATGGGGCGGCTGACCCTGAATTTACTCCTGAGCTTTGCCCAGTTCGAGCGAGAAGTCACGGCCGAACGGATTCGCGACAAGATCGCGGCCTCCAAACGGAGGGGGCTTTGGATGGGGGGCAACGTGCCATTGGGCTACGATGCCGATGGGCGGACGTTGAAGATCAATGAGGGTGAAGCGACCCTGATTCGCACACTCTATGATCTCTATGAGACGCATGCTGCATTGAACATCGTGACAGAAGAGGCCGCGCGGCTTGGCATCCGGTCACGCAGGCGGCAAACCAAATCCGGTGACTGGCGAGGTGGCAATATCCTGTTGCGTGGGCACATCCACTATATCCTCACCAACCCGATCTACGCCGGCCGCATTCCACATAAAGGCCAGATCTTCGAGGGCCAGCATCCTGCGATCATCGAGCCGGAACGCTGGCAGAGGGTCCAGGATCAGTTGAGCGCCAACTCTCCCAAACAGAAGGAACCCCATCCCCACAAGACCAGCCCATCCCCGCTGGTCGGCAAATTGTTCGATGAGCGGGGTGAGCGCCTTTCGCCAAGCCACACCAGGAAACGAGGACGGCGGTATCGCTACTACATCTCTCGCGGCTATGCCACCGGGCGCAAGGACAGTCTGAAGGGTAAGGAATGGCGGTTGCCTGCAGAGCGGCTTGAGAGGTTCGTTGCCCAGGCGATCCGAACTCACCTGTCGGGTTCCATTGGCGGTGATCTTATCCCCAACGTGGCTGTAGAAATCATACAACGACTGCAAGATCTGAAGGATTCCGATCCGTTGCCGCTTCTCGGTTTCTTGCGTTGGGCAACGATCGGGGAGGGCGCTCTGGCTCTTGAATTGGATGGGCAAGCACTAGGGGCGGAACTGGAGGTTCGGCAGGGCGACATTAATTCCGAGCAACTCAGCTTCGAGGTTCCCTTCATCCAAAGGCGCTGCGGTGCAGAGGCCCGTTTTGTCATGTCCGGTTCGTTGGCAACGACCGACCCGGCCCTAATCGCCAATATCGCCCGGGCCAATGCCTGGCTGGATCGGGTCAGGCTGGGCGAGACATTTGACGAGATCGCCAAAACCGAATCCACCACCAAAAAGCGCGTTCAACAAACCCTGAAGTTCGCATTTCTGGCACCTGACGTCGTGCGCGACATCCTTGCTGGGAAACAGCCCCAAGGCCTCACATCCACATGGATCGCGACCCATGCCATCCCGGTTGAATGGACAGATCAGCGGGCGCTAATCGCGACGCTCTGAAATCCCAAATGCAAACTAGTAAGAAAAATTTGGCCGACAGAGACACTCGGTCCATTGACCGTGAAATCATCTCCATTCCACGGTCTCGGCAATCCATATGCATGCGCAAGCTATTGAAACCACGCACAAATTTGCGGTTCAAGCTGGAAACGGGAGTTTTGAAGGGGAAAATGGCAGCCCGTAGGGGAATCGAACCCCTCTTTCCAGGTTGAAAACCTGGCGTCCTAACCGATAGACGAACGGGCCACTCTGTGGTGAGGGGTTTCTATGTCAAACCCCTATGCCGTGCAAGAGGCATTTTTACTTTTTTGCACTTTGAGAAAGTATATGATTTTCAGGCTCTTGCAGCGTCATCCAGACGCAGTTGAGGGCTGAGCCGCCCCTGCCATTGATTCACTTCGAGTCGTCCCGCCAAGTGGAATCTTGCGCCGCCATGCTGTTCCAGTATCGGGCCAAGTGGCCCATCAAAGGCGCCAAAGGCAATTGCGTCGATCCGCGTGCCAAGCCCGTCTCCAAAACTAATCTTCAGATGGTTTTGGCCGACGCGTTTTGCGAACAGGATCTGAACATCTGGAAAGGCGAACCGTGGCGCAGGGGCTGAGGCACCGAATGGGCCAGCCTCTTCGAGTTTTTCGATCAGATCGACGGATGCTGCGGACGGCATAAGAATGCCATCCAGTTTCAAATCGGCCGCCCCCAAATCCCCGGCACCTTGCTTTGCCATCAGCTCGGTCAGGCGCGCCATTGCGGGTTCCAACTTATCGCGGCTCAGGCTTAGGCCCGCAGCCATTTTGTGCCCGCCGCCTTTCTCGATCAGCCCGTCTGCAGCCAGCTTCTGGATGGCCGCCCCAAGGTCGATACCAGTGACTGATCGGCCTGACCCTTTGCCATCGGGGCCGTCGAACCCAATGACGATAGCCGGTCGGTTTGTGGCTTCTTTCAAGCGGCTGGCGACAATGCCAACGACACCGGGATGCCAGCCGTCTCCGGCGGCCCAGACAAGCGGTAGATCCAAGCCGCGCTGTTCAGCTTGACCCAGAGCCAGCTCTTGCACGCGTGCTTCAATTTCGCGGCGTTCAGCGTTGAGTTCGTTCAGTTTTTCAGCGATCGAGTGGGCTTCGTTCGAGTCAGTTGTGGTCAGCAATCGTGCGCCCAGATCGGCTTTTCCGATCCGCCCGCCCGCATTCACCCGTGGGCCTAGAAGATATCCCAGATGGTATGCACGCGGCGCTTCATTCAGGCCGGCCACGTCCGCCAGGGCCACCATGCCGGGGCGTGAGCGGCGGGCCATGATCTTCAATCCTTGGCGAACAAGCGCGCGGTTGGCGTCAATCAACGGGGCGACATCGGCCACCGTCCCAAGTGCCACAAGGTCCAGCATTGAAATCAGGTCGGGCCCGGTCCGTCCAGCTTCGCGCAGCAAACGCCCCAGTTCGACCAACACAAGGAAAACGACCCCGGCAGCACAGAGGTAGCCCGGCGCATCGGCTTCGTCCTGGCGGTTCGGGTTCACCACGGCGTTGGCGTCAGGAAGGGTTTCGGCCCCAAGGTGGTGGTCCAGCACGATCACGTCCGCGCCTTTGGCTCGGGCGGCGGCAATTGGTTCGAAACTGAGCGTGCCGCAATCCACGCAGATGATCAGGCTGTGATCGGTGGCCAGTTTCTCCATCGCGGTGGTATTGGGGCCATAGCCTTCCTCGATCCGGTCGGGAATATAGAGCGTGACATTCCGATTGAACTGTCGAAACCAATCGATCAGCAGGGTGGCCGAGGTTGCACCGTCCACATCGTAGTCGGCAAAAACCGCAACCCGTTCGGATTGGTCAAGCGCGGCAAGGATGCGTGCTGCGGCCTTGTCCATATCTTTCATCTTGCGAGGATCGGGCAGAAGCTCGCGCAGGGTCGGATCAAGAAAGCCAGAGGCTTCGTGTGCAGGAACGCCGCGTTGGGCCAGAAGCGTGCAGAGGGCTTCGGGAAGGGTGGTCTGCTGGGCGATGGCCTCGGCCTGACGTTCGACTTCGGCCGTGGGGCCAAGCCATTTGCGACCCGTCAGCGAGCTTTCGACCCCAAGAAAGGCGTTCATGCAAGCACCTGATTGGTCGCGACGACGGTGGCGAACTCGCCATTCAGCTGATCAAGGGCCGAGCTGTGGATCTCGTCCGCTGTCAGGGGGTGTCCCTCACGCCAGCCATGGTTTGCATTGCCGGTGAAGGCTGCACAGGCGTCGTGCACCAAGGTGACATCAAAGCCCAGATTGGCGGCCATCCGGGTAGTGGTCGACACGCAATGGGGCGTCGTCAGGCCGCAGATGGTAAGTTTTTCAATGCTTTGCTTCCGAAGCATTTTCTCAAGCCCTGTGCCGATTAGGGCCGAGTTCACATCTTTGGTCAGCACCGGCTCTCCGTCGCGCGGCGAGACCATGGATTTCAAGGCAACCAATCCGCCATCCGGATTCAACGGGCTGCCCAGGGTAGTCGAGAGGTGCTGAATGTGAAAGACGGGCGCAGAGTGCGCCCGCCAATGGGTTAAAAGCCGGGCGGCGTTTGCCTCGGCATTTGGATTGTTGCGCGTGCCCCAAAACGGGTCGTCAAACCCTTCCTGAATGTCGATCAGGATCAGGGCGCCCAGCATTAGGTAGTTGCAACCGGGTTGCGATAGATCATGCGACGGACCGAACCGGTTTTCGAACGCATCAGCAGCGTTTCGGTGGTCAACCAGCCGGGTTCGCGCTTGATGCCCGACACGATTGAGCCATCGGTGACGCCAGTGGCGGCGAAGATCACGTCGGCGGTGACCATCTCGTCGCGCGAATAGATGCGATCCAGATCGGTGATACCGGCTTTGGCGGCACGTCCACGTTCGTCATCATTGCGGAAAGTCAGCTGACCCCACATCTGACCGCCCATGCATTTCAGTGCCGAAGCTGCCAGCACGCCTTCCGGCGCACCACCGCGGCCCATATACATGTCGATGCCGGTGATTTCGGCTTCGGCGCAGTGGATCACACCAGCCACGTCACCATCGGTGATCAGGCGGATGGCGGCTCCGGTCGAGCGGATGCCTTCGATCATTGCTTCGTGGCGCGGGCGTTCCAGAACGCAGACGGTAATGTCCTTGGTCTCGCAGCCTTTGGCTTTGGCCAGTGCCTCGACGCGCTCTTTCGGCGACATGTCCAAGGACACAACATCCGTAGGATAGCCCGGCCCAATGGCCAGCTTTTCCATATAGACGTCCGGAGCGTGCAGCAGCGTGCCACGCGGAGCCATTGCGATCACGGTCAGTGCGTTCGGCATGTCCTTGGCGGTCAGCGTCGTGCCTTCCAGCGGGTCCAACGCGATGTCCACGGCGGGACCTTCGCCGGTTCCGACTTCTTCACCGATGTACAGCATCGGGGCTTCGTCCCGCTCGCCTTCACCGATCACAACGGTACCTTGAATTTCCAGCAGGTTCAGCTGGTCACGCATAGCGTTCACGGCAGCCTGATCCGCGGCTTTTTCGTCCCCGCGTCCGACCAGGTCGGCGCTGGCCACGGCAGCGGCTTCGGAAACACGTGCCAGACCAAGCGAAAGCATGCGGTCGGCGAAAACGACTTTATCGGCCATAAGGGGCAATCCTCACTGTCTCTATTTGCCTTCCGGTTTAAGGGCCGGTGGGGGCAGGGGCAAGGGCATTACGTGGCGAAAACGGTACCGCGTGCGTGATTCAGGTCGCAAAGCGCAGGTCTGGGCTTCGGATGAGCCCTTGGAACAAAAGCGCGATCATTGTGCCGTTCAAGATATGCCAGATGAAGTGGGTGCCTAGGGGCCAGATTTCACACAGATGCATGTCGAATGTGCGGAAGGTGAGCGAAATCATGAAAATGACGGTGGCGGCTGTGATCCACGGGGCGATCTCGTGCCCGTTCCGGCGGGTCAGGAACGTGAACGCCAGAAGAGCCAGAACAGCTGGCAAATATTGCTCTGATCCGTTGAGAAGGCTGTTTTTCCCGGTGTGATCATGCGTGATCTCGCCCGCAAGGGGTGGCGAGGCTGTCGCGACGTCCTCGGTGACGACGTCTCGGTTGGTTTGGCTGCCAAACCCGTCGCCTCCAAAGGCAACTAAAACCGCGATGAGGGCGACGATCACGGCCAAGCCGATCCCAATGCGCCCAGGTCGAATGCCAGCCACGCGACGCAGGGCGACCAGAACGAACAGCAGGACGAAGGTCCAGATTGGGATCACATCCGCCAGGCTGGACCAGGCGTTGGCAAAAGTGTGAAACAGAAAGCTGCCAATCCCGATCATTCCTGCCAGCAGGATCAAGATCATGGTCATCGGGTCCAGCCGATCCCGACGTTTGGCTTCGATCCACCCCCAGAGGGCCGCAAGAATGAAGGCAAGATTCGAGATCGCATTCAGCGGTTCGGCCCAGAAGGCCGCGCTGACTCGTTCGCAATAGATATCAATCGGGGTGAACCAATCCAAAAGTGTCTCCTATCTCCGAAGGCACTTTGGCTGGACCGGCTGGACCGGTCCAGTGGCAAGCAGACTGACGTTGCGCGAAGGGGTTTACAGCTCTTCGATGCGGATGGCGACGGGATCGCCGTCGACCACACCCGTTTCGGCAAAACCCTTCAGCGCAGCATCCAGCGCATCGCGGGTGCATTTATGGGTGACGACCAGAACCGGGGCGAGTTTCTCGTCATGGCTGGTCTGGCGCATCCGGTTGATCGAGACGCCCGCATCGCCCAGAACGGCGGCCACTTTGGCCATCGCGCCGGGTTTATCCAGCAGCGACATGCGCAGATAGAATGGCGCCGGTTTGGCGGCTTTGGCGCCGGTCACTGGGCGCAGGGTCGACGCGGGTTGCCCGAAGGTTGGGATCGAGATGCCGCGCGCGATATCCATCACGTCGCCCATCACGGCGCTGGCGGTTGGGCCCTCGCCGGCACCGGGACCGCGCAGAACTACCTGTTCTACGGCGTCGCCTTCAACGACGACCATATTGGTACCGCCTTCCAGCTGTCCCAACGGAGAGCTGGCCGGCACAAGGCAGGGCGACATGCGCTGCTCCAGTCCGCGGCCGGTCATCTGGGCAACGCCCAGCAGCTTGATGCGGAAGCCCATTTCGGCAGCGTGTTCAATGTCTTCCAGCTGGATGCGCTGGATGCCTTCCAGCTCGACCGCATCGAAATTGACCTGTGTACCAAAGGCGATCGAGGACAGGATTGACAGCTTGTGACCGGCGTCGATGCCGCCCACGTCAAGGTTTGGATCTGCTTCCAGGTAACCCAGCTCGGCACATTCTTCGAACAGCGCGTTATAGCCGCGGCCTGTGGCCTGCATCTGGGTCAGGATATAGTTACAGGTGCCGTTCATCACGCCCATGACGCGGGTGATCTCGTTTCCGGCCAGACCTTCCAGCAGCGACTTGATGATTGGGATGCCACCGGCGACGGCGGCTTCATAACGGATACGCACGCCCGCCTCTTCAGCGGCAAGGGCCAGTTCCTGCCCGTGATGGGCCAGAAGGGCTTTGTTCGCGGTGACGATGTCTTTACCCGTGGCAATCGCCGCTTCGCAGGCATCCTTGGCGGGGCCTTCGTGGCCGCCCATCAGCTCGACAAACACGTCGATATCGTCGCGCTTGGCCAAGGCCACTGGATCGTCTTCCCAAGCATAGTCCGACAGGTCCACGCCGCGATCCTTGTCTTTCGAACGGGCGGAAACCGCAGTGATTACCACCGGACGCCCGGCGCGATCCTGCAAGAGTGCTGCCTGACGGCGAATGATCTTCACCACGCCGATGCCGACGGTGCCAAGACCTGCAATTCCAAGGCGCAGGGGGGCGGTATCTGTCATGTCGGTCTCCGTCGGCTGTAATATGGTCCAGCGACGTGTAGCCAAAGCGGCAGGGCTGTGCAATCCACGGCGAGGCTGCGCAGCCCAATTTCTTGTGGGGTTTGTGGCTTAACGCCGTGCCAATGCGGCCTGCATTCGTGCGCGGGTCTGCCCATCTACGACCGAGGCGCGACGCAAGCGGTTGGCCCGCGCCCGCAGCGCGGCGGCGCGGCTGGCCAAAGATCCGGTACCGTAGTCGCCCTGATCTGTTGGGACCTGGCCAAGAATGTCGCTCATCGAGATGATCTGAGGGTAGGGGGCGTTTGCCGTCGTTCCAGCAGCAAAATCCGGAATGTCCGAGCACGCCATCAGGACTCCGAACCCCAGAAACAGGCAGGTTTTTAGCGGTCGGGTCATGCGGCGGCGGTCCTTGAAGCTGTCGTCACCGCGACCATAGACAGGGCGGGCGGACGCTGCAAGGCAGCATGGTGTTCCGGACGGATGGCGGCAGGACGTTGCGACACATTTTGGCGAAACACTTGGATATGAACGATTGTTCAGTTACCAATTTCATATGGCGCGTAAAACCGGATCACACAGCGAAATCACAGGCCCCCGCGTTCGCGAGGCGGCGCTGACCTTGTTTGCCCGTCACGGCTTTGCGGCCGTGTCGATGCGCCAGATTGCGCGCGAAGTGGGTGTGCAGGCTGGTGCGCTGTACCTTTACACGAAGGACAAGCAAAGCCTGCTGTTCGACCTGATGCGCTCGCATATGGAAGAGCTGCTGGCGGCGTGGGCGGACGAACCCAAAGGGCAAAGTGCTCTAGAGGCGCTTGAAGCCTTTTCGCGCTTCCACATCCGCTTTCACCTGGAACGTCCCGACGCAGTCTTCATCGCCTATATGGAACTGCGCAACCTGACGGACGAGAATTTCGCCGCGATTGAAACCCTCCGCCGTCAATATGAGGGCGAATTGGAGGCGATCCTGCGCGAAGGTCAAGAGGCAGGCGAGCTGGAATTGTCCGACATTCGCCTAAGTTCCATGGCAATCATTGCGATGCTGACCGGGGTGAACACGTGGTATCGCGAGGGCGGCCGCCTGTCGCGTGAAGCGGTGGCGGATCGCTATTGGGATATGGTGCGCGGAGCGGTTGGCGCTTAGGCTGGACTCTGTCCGCTATCGACCCGATATATAGAACATGTCTCTGCCACCCGGTTTCCTAGATGAGTTGCGCACCCGCCTCAGCCTGACACAGGTTGTTGGGCGTAAGGTCATGTGGGATCAGAGAAAGTCCAATCAAGCCAAGGGCGACATGTGGGCGCCTTGCCCCTTCCATCAGGAAAAAACCGCGTCTTTTCATGTGGATGACCAAAAAGGGTTCTATTACTGCTTCGGGTGCCACGCGAAAGGGGATGCGATCAGCTTCGTGAAAGAGACCGAGAATGTCTCGTTCATAGAAGCGGTAGAAATCTTGGCCGGTGAAGCGGGGATGAAGATGCCCGCTCGCGATCCGAAGGCACAGGAAAAGGCCGACCGTCGTACGCTGTTGATCGAAGTGATGGAGATGGCCGTCAATCATTTCCGCCTGATGCTGAAGACTGGTGCCGGGGCCGAGGCGCGCGACTATCTGACCCGTCGTGGTCTTGACGAAGCGGCGCTGGATCGTTGGGAAATCGGCTTTGCGCCGGATGCGTGGCAGGGCCTTTGGGATCACCTTAAGGCCAAGAATGTCGAGGATGATTTGATCCTTGGTGCCGGGTTGGCCAAGCCCAGCCAGAAGGGCGGAAAACCCTATGACACGTTCCGTGGCCGCATCATGTTCCCGATCCGCGACGCGCGCGGGCGGGCGATTGCCTTTGGTGGTCGCGCGATGGACCCGAATGACAACGCCAAGTATCTGAACTCGCCCGAAACCGAGCTGTTCGACAAGGGCCGCAACCTTTACAACCACGGCCCCGCGCGAGAAGCCGCTGGCAAGGGCCAGCCGTTGATTGTGGCTGAAGGCTATATGGACGTGATTGCTCTTTCTGAGGCCGGGTTCAACGCCACAGTCGCGCCTCTGGGAACTGCGATCACCGAAGACCAGTTGCGCCTGTTGTGGCGCATCGCACCTGAACCGATCATCGCATTGGATGGCGACACGGCAGGGCTGCGCGCTGCTATGCGGGTGATCGACAATGCTCTGCCTTTGCTGGAAGCGGGTCAAAGCCTGCGCTTTTCGATCATGCCGGAAGGCAAAGACCCGGATGACCTGCTGAAAGAAAGTGGGGCCAGCGCCATGCAGACGTTGATCGATGGGGCCATTCCCATGGTTGATCTGCTGTGGCGGCGCGAGACCGAAGGCAAGGTCTTTGACAGCCCCGAGCGCAAGGCCGCGCTGGATAAGGATCTGCGCACGGCCATCGCACGCATTCAGGATCCGTCCATCAAAAATCACTACGGTCAGGCGATCAAAGACAAGCGGTGGGAGCTGTTCCGCAACCGTCCCTCGGGGCAGGGCGGAAACAAACGTCCTTGGCAGCCCGGTGGGCGACGCGGTTGGCAGGCGACGCCTCCGGTGTTGGCCTCGACGAAAGGGTCGATGCTGGCCAGCGCGGACGAGCGCGCGCAAGACGCCCTGCGCGAGGCGGTCATTCTGGCCATCCTGATCCGCCGCCCGGATATGCTGGATCAGGTTGAAAGCCGGATGGAGCGTTTGGACATGGTTGGGCCGGATCACGACTTGCTGCTGCGCTGCGTCCTGACCTCGGCGCATTTCGGGGCCGAGGCGTTGGAAGAAGCATTGCTGAATCGAGTCGGGGGCGATGTGCTGGACCGGCTGTTTTCGCTCAGCCACGTACGGATCACGCCCGCTATTCGTACAAGTAACGACGATGAAATCGTGCTGGCCTGTCTGACCGAAGAGCTGACAAAGCTGGAAGCAAAGCGCGGTGTGGCACGTGAAATTCGCGATGCCGAGGCGGATATGGATGCGCTGCCTGATGAGGGCGTGACATGGCGTTTGGGCCAGGCTGCCGAGGCACGTAACAAAGCGCTGCGCAGCCAAACCGAAGATAAAACGACTTACGAGGTTGCTGATAATGGCTCGCTAATGGATCGCGAAGAACGTGATGCTTTGGACGCATTGTTGGCACAGATCGACCCCTCGAAGGGAAAAAGTCACTGAAGCGCACGACAGGCCCTGCCGCCTGCTTGCAAACACCTCGTAAAGCACCCACCTTACAGCTGTGGACGAATCACTGATTCGAATCAGTGTTGTTCAACCCGAATCACCCAAGCGCGGGTGGCCGACAGCAGGGGACGCCTTGCCTGATCAAAACGGCCCAGCCCGCGCCTTTCGTGCAAGGAGAGCCCATGGCTGCCAAGGATACCGCCAACGATCAAAAAGACGATCAGCACGCCGAGCCGATGACCGATATGTCTCAGGCCGCGGTCAAGAAGATGATCGCCGAAGCGCGCGAGCGTGGCTATATCACTTATGACCAGCTTAATCAGGTACTTCCGCCTGAACAGGTCAGCTCGGAACAGATTGAAGACGTGATGTCGATGCTGTCCGAGATGGGCATCAACATCATTGAAGATGAAGAAGCGGAAGAAGAAGAAAAAGGCTCGACCGAGCTGGTGACGAAAAACGCCGGTGGTGACGTCACTGTCGCGACGGCCGAAACCGAAAAACTTGACCGCACCGATGACCCGGTTCGCATGTACCTGCGCGAAATGGGCTCGGTCGAATTGCTGTCGCGTGAAGGCGAGATCGCGATTGCCAAACGGATCGAGGCTGGCCGCAACACCATGATTGCGGGTCTGTGTGAAAGCCCGCTGACGTTTCAGGCGATTACCATCTGGCGAGAAGAACTTCTGAACGAAGACATTCTGCTGCGCGACGTGATCGACCTTGATGCGACGTTCGGCAACCAGCTGGAAGAAGACGAGGAAGAAGAGGTTACACCATCCGCCGATGGTGCTGCCCCGAACGCCGAGAAGAAAGAAAAAGCGCAAGAGCTGGACGCCGACGGTAACCCGATTAACAACGACGACGATGATGACGACGAGGATGAAGCCGCCAACATGTCTCTGGCGGCGATGGAAGCTGCGCTGAAGCCGCGCGTGCTTGAGACCCTCGAACTGATCGCTCGCGATTACGAGATGCTGTCGGAAATGCAGGATCTGCGGATGTCCGCGACCCTGAACGAAGATGACAGCTTCTCGAAAAAAGAAGAGGGTGCGTATCAGAAGCTGCGCTCGGAGATCGTCCTGTTGGTGAACGAGCTTCACCTGCACAACAACCGTATCGAAGCGCTGGTCGACCAGCTTTACGGCATCAACCGCCGCATCATGTCGATCGACTCGTCGATGGTGAAGCTGGCAGACCAAGCCCGCATCAACCGCCGCGAGTTCGTCGAAGCCTATCGTGGTCGCGAGCTTGATCCGACTTGGCTGGAGGAGATGGGCGAGAAGACCGGCCGCGCTTGGCAGGGCTTCATTGAGCGGTCGACCGACAAAGTTGAAAAGCTGCGCGGTGACATGGCTCAGGTCGGTCAATATGTCGGCGTCGACATTCCTGAATTCCGCCGCATTGTGCAGCAGGTTCAAAAGGGTGAAAAAGAGGCGCGTCAGGCCAAGAAGGAAATGGTCGAAGCCAACCTGCGCCTCGTGATCTCGATCGCAAAGAAATATACCAACCGTGGCCTGCAATTCCTTGATCTTATTCAGGAAGGTAACATCGGCCTGATGAAGGCGGTAGACAAGTTCGAATACCGTCGTGGTTACAAGTTCTCGACCTATGCGACGTGGTGGATCCGTCAGGCAATCACCCGCTCGATCGCAGATCAGGCGCGCACCATCCGTATCCCGGTCCACATGATCGAAACGATCAACAAACTGGTCCGTACCGGCCGCCAGATGCTGCACGAGATCGGCCGCGAGCCGACCCCGGAAGAACTGGCCGAGAAGCTGCAAATGCCGCTTGAGAAGGTCCGCAAGGTGATGAAGATCGCCAAAGAGCCGATCAGCCTTGAAACCCCGATTGGGGACGAGGAAGACAGCCAGCTTGGTGACTTTATCGAGGATAAGAATGCTGTTCTGCCATTGGACAGCGCCATTCAGGAAAACCTCAAGGAAACCACGACACGGGTTCTGGCGTCTCTTACCCCGCGTGAGGAACGTGTGCTGCGGATGCGTTTTGGCATCGGTATGAACACCGACCACACTCTGGAAGAAGTAGGTCAGCAGTTCAGCGTGACCCGCGAACGGATCCGCCAGATCGAAGCCAAAGCGCTGCGCAAGCTGAAGCACCCAAGCCGGTCCCGCAAGCTGCGGTCGTTCTTGGATCAGTAAACGACAGAGCGAAGACTACTAAGGACGCCTCGCATTTTTGCGGGGCGTTTTTTGTTCTGCCCGGCTATCACCCAAACTTCTGGATGCCTTGTTGCAGTGAATTGCATGAATTTGGCGATCCGCAATAGTTGGATAAAGCGCGCCGCAACCATGTGGGGTGTGGCTGAGGCGTGCATCCACCTAGGCGTTTCACGGTTCGGCTAGAGAACAGATTGTTTCCCTCTAATTCTACAAAAAACACAACCTTCGGATTTAAAGCCTGGGTGATTTGTGTCATAAATGTGTCGGGGAAGTGTTCATGCCAGAGTATTTTTTTGGCAAAATGATGGGTGATTTTATGTATGATGTTGTGAAAGAAAGGCCGCTGGCGCTTGAGTCAGAGTGGCAAGTTGCTGAGCCGACAAAACGAGATTTTGCGAAACAAGCCGACGTATCGGTTCGCTTGGGACGCAAGCTCGCGCTGAAAAATCTGGAAAAACGGAAGAAGACCGGGAAGGCTGTTGATCGTCCTGCGTTCTTGCTTTTGTGACAGGATTATACGGTTCGAGATCCGACTGAGCGAAATGGGGCATGGCGCTAGGGCGTTGTGACGTGGGGGCTCGGTCGGGTAAGGATTAAACCAGCGTCGTATTTGGGCGCTGGTTTTTTCGTTTTCTGGGGGGCTTATGGCCGGATTGTTCAAGATTTCAACCAATGGGCAGGGCCTTTACGAGTTCACCGATCAGGTGCAGAGCTGGCTGCGTAGGCAAGGAACGGATGAAGGGCTGCTGACGCTGTTTGTGCGCCATACTTCGTGCTCCCTGCTGATCCAGGAAAACGCAGACCCCGAGGTCCAGACGGATCTTCGCAACTTCTTTCATCGGTTGGTGCCGCCGACAACCGATCCGTCCATGTCCTATTTGACTCATACATATGAAGGGCCGGATGACATGCCGGCTCATATCAAATCCGCCATACTACCGGTTAACCTTGCGATCCCTGTCACCAGCGGTCGCATGGCCTTGGGTACGTGGCAGGGGATCTATCTATTTGAACACCGCAACGCACCGCATCAGCGGCAGGTGGTGGCGCATCTGAGCCGTTAAAACTGGTTGATTGACACCGATCAAGGCGCTGCTGGGTATCTCGTTGTAATATATTAATGTTCGGGATTGCTTTTGAATAAGGGTAATTTCACAGGTTCAGAAGTAGTTCCGCCATTTTAACTGGGAGGAATTAAAATGAAATCTGTGCTTCTGAAGTTTGTTGCAGGTAGTGTTCTGTCAATTGGGGTAACAGCCGTTCCAGCTGTTGCTCAGCTTGATGAAGCTATGTTTGGGAAAGCGCTGTTTGTTGAGAACTGCGCTGCCTGTCATGGCGCGGATGCGATGGGTAGCGGTCCTGTGTCGGCACTATTCGCCGAGCAGCCGCGTGATCTTCGCGTTCTATCCAAGAAGAACAACGGGATTTTCCCGTTCTCCGAGGTCTATCAGTCCATCAACGGGCGGCGCGATATCGCAGGACATGGCACAACGGACATGCCAGTGTGGGGGGATCTGTTCATGATTGAAGCTGGTCCAAACACCTTCCATCCCGGTGTTGACGCTGAAGAGATTGTTCAGGGGCGTATCCTGTCTCTGGTTTACTATCTTCAGACCATTCAAGAATAGCCTTTGCCACAGAACCTGATGCAGCAACCCTTAAAGCTTGCTGTACAGTGTCGAGGGGGTCGACGTTGGTCGGCGAAAAAAATGCACTGATCGGGCGTTATCTGAATGGATAGCGCCCGCCGTATTTTGGGGCGTGGATTTCCCTCTACACAAGACCTAGAGGCTGCCCTATAGTGCCTGTGGATAAGTGGTTAAAGCCCACACCAACGGGGAACAGTGAAGAAAAGGGGTCGCCTATGCGCTGTCCGTTTTGCGGAAATATCGACACTCAGGTGAAAGACAGCCGACCGGCAGAAGACCATGTGGCCATCCGTCGCCGCCGGTTCTGCCCGGCCTGTGGTGGGCGCTTTACAACGTATGAGCGCGTGCAGTTGCGCGATCTTGTGGTGATCAAATCCAACGGCCGACGCGAAGATTTTGATCGCGAAAAGCTGGAGCGTTCGATCCGAATTTCGATGCAGAAACGTCCCGTTGAACCGGAACGCATTGACCAGATGATCTCGGGCATCGTGCGACGCCTGGAAAGCATGGGCGAAACCGACATTCAGTCGAAATCCATTGGCGAGATCGTGATGGAGGCCTTGGCCCGGATCGACACCGTCGCCTATGTGCGGTTTGCCAGTGTTTACAAGAACTTCCAGGCCGCAGATGATTTCGACAAATTCGTCAGCGAACTGCGCCCGGATATCCCACACGAAGACGAGTAAGCGTCGATGATGTCAGGTAAGACAGGCGCAGATCTTCGGTATATGCGTCTGGCCTTGTCGCTTGCGCGGCGTGGGCTTGGGCGTGTGTGGCCGAACCCAGCGGTCGGCTGTGTGATCGTCCGGGATGATAGGATTGTTGGGCGGGGTTGGACCCAGCCCGGCGGACGCCCCCATGCCGAGCCCGTAGCGCTTGCGCAGGCCGGGGCTGCCGCCAAGGGTGCAACCGCCTATGTCACGTTGGAACCCTGCGCCCATCACGGTAAAACCCCTCCTTGCGCTGAAGCTCTGATCGCGGCGGGTGTCTCGCGCGTGGTTTGCGCCTTGGGGGATCCTGATCCGCGCGTGGATGGCGGAGGCTTTGAAAAGCTCCGTGCCGCCGGGATCGAAGTTGAAACTGGGCTATGCGAGACCGACGCGCGCGCTGATCAGGCAGGGTTTCTAAGTCGTGTCACCCGTGGTCGCCCTATGTTGACGCTCAAACTTGCCAGCAGTTTTGATGGTCGGATAGCCACGGCCAGCGGTGAAAGCCAGTGGATAACGGGTCCGGAAGCACGCCGTCATGTGCATGCCATGCGTGCCAGCCATGATGCCGTGATGGTCGGGGCAGGGACAGCCCGCGATGATGACCCATCGTTGACCGTGCGTGGGTTGGGCGTCGATCACCAGCCGGTACGCGTAGTTCTGTCGCGCCATCTTGATCTGCCCTTGGACAGCCAACTTGCCCACACCGCGCGTGAAGTGCCGCTGTGGATATGCCACGGCCGTCGCGCCGCCCCCGAGCTGATATCGGCTTGGGAGGGCATAGGAGCCACATTGATCGAAGTGGACGAAGCGCAGGCGGCGCTTGATCCGGCCTCGGTGCTGTCTGCGCTTGGGGAACGTGGGCTGACCCGCGTCTATTGCGAAGGGGGCGGGGGACTTGCGGCCTCGCTTCTGGTGGCGGATATGGTTGATAATCTTGTGGGCTACGGCGCAGGGCTCGCGATTGGGGCAGAAGGTCGCCCATCACTGGCCGCCATGGGTCTAAGCCGTCTGGCGGAGGCTCCCAGGTTCGATCTGGTGGAATGTCGCGACATTGGCGGCGATGTGTTGCACCGCTGGACACGGAGAACGAAAGATTAAGCCTAGCAGCCTATCGCCACAGATAGGCATAACTGGCGAAGATCCCTTGCAATTTTGCCAACAGCCGTGTGCCACGTCGTCCCTTTGGCACGTCACCCGACGCCAGCCGATCTACCACGACTTCTACGGGACAGGCGGTTTTGGTGAGGGGATCGAAATAGCGCGGATAGTCGATCAGCACCGCATGGGCGAGGGCGATCAAATCCGGACGGGCAGTCCGCCGGTCAGGCACAGGCCCTAGATCCGTGGTCAGGCCCCAGCCCGCATAGAATGGCGCGCCCAGACAGGTCACGGGCACCCCGCGCAACAATGCCTCGAACCCCATGGTCGAGGTCATTGTCCACAGCGCGTCCACGTGGTCCAGCAGAGCGATAGGGTCGGCCTGATCGGCGACAAGGTCGGCGTATTTTGCGGCCTCGTCCCGCGCGATGAACCCGTCACGCAAGCCCGCTTCCACATCGGGGTGGGGCTTGTAGATGATCACCGCCTCTGGATTTTCAAGCCGTACACGTTTCAGAAGATCAAGGTTGGTCGCCACATCGGTTGTCCCCAAACGGATCGAAGCGTCATCCTCGACCTGTCCCGGCACAAGGATGCGGCGCCCATCGGGCAAATGGTCCAGTCCATCGGGCAAGGGACGGTCGAGATTGTATTTGCCCAAGCGGTTTTGGGTGATGCGTGCGATCAGTCCCGCGGCGCGATCTCGAGCGTGGTCGGGAAGGGTGGTCGCGGCTTCTATGTGCCGTTCCAACCGGCTTGCACGCGTCGGGTCATAATAGATGCCAAGATCATCGCGCACCAATGACAGAGGTGGCACAAGTTCAGCCCCCAACCCTCGCGATCGAAGGAAGCCATCCTCGACACGAAGGGGAAGGCGGTGCGTACTGTGCACGGGCTCTTCTTTTCCTGCCCAAATCATCAGTGGGCGCCCCAGTGTCTCTGCCCCGTCTGCCGCCCGCACGGCATTGTCGTCGAACACAATCGTAGCTGTGCCCTTGAAAAACTCGGCCAAAGGGCGACGTTTCCACAAGCGCATGCCATTGGCGACATAGCTCTGATGGTCCTCACGCCAAGCGCGCGCTCGGGCCTCGAGCGTGTCTAAGACCTGCTCGATCTCGCACAGTTGGTCGCGATAGGGATCGTACCATGTGGGGTAAAGCATCATGGCCCCTGCAAACAGCTGGGCGCGCGTCAGGTTGCGACCACGGCGGTTTATGGGCTGTCGATCCTCGGTCAAGTTCCAGCCCGCGTAGAAAGGTTGCCCAAACACATGCGGTTTGTGGCCGGCCAGAATGGCCTCGAACCCCATGCCAGAACTGACCGTATAGACGGCCATTGCACCGTCTAGCAGAGCCCAAGGGCTGACCGGATCAGTGATCAACTGCACTTGTTCGTTTTCGTCCTCGGTTCCGTAATGCCCGGTGCGATGGCCTGCCTGTGTCTCGGGGTGGGTCTTAATCAGGATGCGTGCGTGAGGATGCTCCAATCGTGCGGCGACAAGCATGTCACGGAAGGTCGCATCGGACGCGCCGCCATACCGGATCGAGGCATCCCCCACCGTTTGATCAAGCACCAGAACATAGGGCGCATCTGGCACGGGCAGGTCCGGGTGGAAGGCGTTGTATTTCGACAAGTGCCCGGATTTCATCCGTTCAATCGCCGTGCGCGCACGGTTCAGAAGGGCGCTGTCGTCAAGCGGGTCGTGTTTCAGGATGTGTTCAAGCCGCGATGGGGCAGATCCATCGAAATGGACCCCCAGATCGTCCAGCATCAGGCCCAAGGGTGGTTCGCCCGACCGGCCGGGCAGGACCGACCGCAAAAAGGCATCTTCGACCCTGAGAACGGGGTTGTTCTTGCGCGAAGCGACAGCCTCGCCCCGGCCCGAGGTCGGGCTTTTGCCCCATGTCCCAACCCAATCCCCATCACCGGGAAGCCCAAGCCGGATCTGCCACCCTGCAAGGTCAAGGATGCGCTTCACGCGTGGTTGGGTCAGGAAGCCGCCATTGTAAACGAAAAGCCGCCGGGGCTGTGATGACCCGGCGGCAAGATGTTCTTCATTATGGTCTGTCACGGGCTGTGGCCCGATCACTCGGTCAGGCTTTGGTTCAGCGCCGCAATGGATCCTGCTGTGGACAGCGACCCAGTCAAAGCTGTCAGCACCTTGGACCACTGCGTATAGGGGGCCTCGGTGACATAAACGGTGTCGCCGTCGCGGATACCGAAGTCACGCGCCAGAAACAGCCCATTGGTGTCGGTCAGGTTCATGACATAGATCATGCGCTGCGTTCCGGTCAGGTCCGAACGTCCAAGAACCGCATTTGCAATGTCCGCAGTCTCATCGCGCAGAACAAATACACCTGTCGGATCAGCGGTTCCCGAGGAAAGACCGCCCACCTGTGCAATGGCTTCTACGGCTGAAAGGGTTTGGCTTGCAAAGCCAACACGGCTTTGAGCACCGGTTGCACCAAGGGCGGTAAAGGTGCGGGGGTCAGCCTCGACCAGAATTCGGTCGCCGCCGCGCAACGCAATGTTCATCTGCGGGTTGCTAAACAGATCTTCAAACCAGATCTCTCCGATTTTCGAGCCACGAATAACTTTGACCTTTGCGATTTCAGGCTCGATGGAAACGCCGCCAGCTCGGGCCAGCATGGCGTTCAGGGTGCGCGTTGGCCGTTCAATCGGATAGACACCTTGGCCGCTGACAGAGCCAGTGACCGTCACGGTCGCCCCATCACCGGCGATGCGGCGCACCGTGACCTGCGGATCCGGTGTTTGCTCAGCCAGTTTTCTGGTGATCACGCGGCGAATTGCTTCGGGCGAGTTTCCGGCGGCTTTCACACGCCCGGCATAAGGAATGAAAATGTATCCTTCGCCGTCAACTTGCACTTGTTCAAGCGTTGCTGGGGCCCCGGCCGTGGTCAGGATGCCGTCTTCGACGTTCTCCCAGATCGAAATGCCAAGCGTGTCGCCAGCACGAATCGTGTCCGACCCGACGACACCGCCGTTCTGGAATTCCGGGCCGAAACCAAGAGGTGGGACAACTGCCGTTTGGCGGGTAACGCGGTCATTGACGTCTACGATGAATGCGTTGCCATTTTTCTGGACCGATCCAGCATAGAGTTCTTGCTTGGTCGGACCTGTACGAGGCAGCCCGCAAGAGCTGAGCGCGAATACGGCCGACGCCAAGATCAAGTGCTTGGCCCAATTTGATTTTTTTGTCGTCACTGCCCGTACACCTTCTTAGAGGTTTGATTCATTTTCCGAAGGTTATCGCGAGACCGGTCAAAATTCCAGCCGAGGCACTTTAAGGTTAGCTGACCACGCTCAACTGTTGCCGAGGTGCCGCTGTTCCCTGTTCCAAAGCCTGATAGGGATCGTCCTGCGCCAGCATCATATCCACCACCTGGCGTAGCAGCTGTCGTCGGCCACGCGATGAGTAAAAGCCGCCTGCAACCTGACTTGTTTCAAGTAGAAAGTGACGATAATCCCGATACGCCCGTTTGTCGGGGCGGGTCGGGATGTCAAAGAACTCGGGCAGGGGTTGTTCCGAAACGAACTCTGACTTGGCATAAACCGCATCACCGAAAAGCTTCAACGGAAGGCCGCGCCAGAGCACCTGTTGGGCTGCGGTCGAGTTGATCGTTACGGCAGATCGCGCGTGATCTAGAAGCTTGGCAAGCTTGCCGCCGCGCACATAGTGGACGCGATCGGCAATCCCATGCGCTTTCGCCAACTTGCGGATTTCACGCCGTTGCGGAACGCGCCCGTCTTCCAGTGGATGGGCTTTGAAGACCAGATGGTGGTGCGTGGGGGCGCCTTCGGCAAAGCCCGCGATCACAAGCTCCAAAAACTCGGTCATCGAGGTAAAGGGGCTGTGCATCTGAAAGCTTGAATCATGTTCCAGCTGCAGCAAGGCCAAATGATAAGGAAAGCCTCCGTAGCGGATGCGCAATGAGGCTGCCATGCGATCCGCAGCAATGACGGGCATCAGGACAAGACGTTGTAAATAAAGAAGGAACTCTTTGCCTACACCAATAGATCGATGGGGTCTGAAATTGCGGTAGCGCTGGTTCAAAAACATGACAAACCAGTGATAGACCGCACCATAGAACACGTGGTGGCGCATGTCGCCCCAATGGGCGGGGGCCTCGGGCATGTCCGGTTCGGCGTCTTCAAGAATGCGCTGCATCTGCGCGACATCATAGTCCATCAAGCGCGAGTTTCCGTTGGACCCGTCCCGCTCATAGGTCACCCAATAGGGACGCAGATAGCCTTCTTCGAAAACGTGGATGGTAAGTCCCCGCGCGCGCGCCTGCGCTACGGCTTGGGCATGGATCGGTCGCGTGTCGCCATAGAGTACGATGTCGGTGATGTCGTGCGTATCGACAATCTGTTCGAACCGACCGCTCCACTGATCTTGAGGGTCTGTGAATGGAATATAGCTGGCCTTTTCGGGCCAAAATGCCTGGTCGCCACGGTTGAACCCAACACGCCACACCTTTGCCCCTGATCGGCCCAGCATTTTGGCCAAACGCCCAAAAAACGGACCGTGAGGCCCTTGCAGGAACAGGAAGTTTCGGTTTTCGCCCGTGATGCGCGCCATGCCAGAAAATCACCAAACAATGAGAGCGTTTGTCGCTTTGTATATCTACAAGAATATGGTTGCAGGGGAATTAACAGTGGCTTGCGGCAAAAATGGGGCCATTCGGGTGCTTTTATTGGGGCAGACACATTGGCCAACGCACTGCATCTTGGCTTCAAACTCGACCGTGTTTCCGTTACAGCAGAGACACCAACCCGATGTAGGAGGCGACATGTTCACTGGGATCATCACCGATGTGGGGCGCGTTGAGGCGCTGGAGCAAGCAGGCGACATGCGTGCACGTATTGTGACCGCGTACGACACGGCTGGGATTGATCTGGGGGCGTCGATCGCCTCGGACGGGGTGTGTCTGACGGTCGTTGCATTGGGGGATGACTGGTATGACGTTGATATCTCAGCAGAAACTGTGTCGAAAACCAATCTGGGCGACTGGGTTGTCGGTCGCCGCGTGAACCTTGAACGTGCCCTTAAGGTGGGTGACGAGTTGGGTGGGCATATCGTGTCCGGTCACGTGGATGGCGTGGCCGAGATCGTGTCGATGCATGTGGAAGGCGACAGCACCCGCGTGCGCTTCCGCGCGCCGTCTGACCTGGCACGATTCATTGCGCCCAAAGGCTCGGTTGCTTTGAACGGCACGTCGCTGACCGTGAACGAGGTCGAAGGCGACGAGTTTGGCGTAAACCTGATTTCGCACACCAAAGAGGTGACGAATTGGGGGCAGGCACAGGTCGGTGACCGTATCAATCTCGAGATCGACACGCTGGCGCGTTATGTGGCGCGGCTGGCAGATTACGGACAGTCCTGATTTCTGTTTGGCGTGATCTTCGATTGAAATATTCGAAAGTGGGCATATGATTGGCGAAATCCCTTTCTGACGGAGATCGCCCATGACCCTCATTCGCCCCACTCGCCGTGATCTTCTGCGCCTGGCCGCAGTCGCGCCCGCCTTCGCCATGCCCGCCACCGCGCGTGCCATGCTGGGCGCGCCAACGGATGGCAATCCGGCGCATTTCAGTTTCACTCTGGGGCAGGCGAAGATCACCATCGTCTCGGACGGTTATTTCACTTTGCCCTTCGGTGGGCAGGCAATGAACGCGCCGGAAGAGGAAAAGCTGGCCTTCATGGCAGAGCACTACATCGACCCCGAGGTCGGCTATTCGCACACCAACCACATGTATATCGAGCTGGGCGACGCCAAGGTCTTGGTGGATGTCGGGTCGGGCACCCGTTGGTTCGATACCACGGGCCGATTGATGGAGAACTTAGAGGCCGCAGGGATCGACCCGATGGGCATCACCCATGTGGCCATCACCCATGCACATCCCGATCACATCTGGGGCATTCGCGATGATTTTGACGAACCGATCATCCCGGACGCTGAGTATGTGATGGGAGAGGCCGAGCGTACGCACTGGCTGCAAGACGGCCTTGTGGATCGCGTGGCACCAGAAGACCAGCAGTTCGTGCTGGGGGCTGTGAACTCCATCAATGCCGAGGGGCTGGAGTGGACCCTAGCGTCGAACGATCACGAAATCGCGCCGGGCATTCGCCTGATCGACACCCCAGGCCACACACCGGGGCATATGTCCGTGGCAGTGGAAAGCGATGGTCAGCAACTGATCGCGCTGGGCGACTGCATGACCCATGCCATCCTGAACTTCGCCCATCCTGAATGGTTCTCGGGGCGGGATTCCGATGGGGCGCAAGTTGGCGTTACACGTAACCGTTTGCTGGACATGGCGGCTTCGGACCGGATTGCGGTGCTCGGGTATCATTTCCCGTTCCCTGGTGTGGGCCATGTGCGCCGCAATGGCGACGCCTATCAGTTCGTCCCGGCGCTCTGGCAGTTCTAGACCGTTTTCGTGACGTCTTGGAGCCGTTTCCCGCCGCCTTTGGGCTGGCATTGAGCGCGCGCCTGCGCTACTCAGCCCCGAGCCTGAAGGGGAACGCGCCATGTCTGAAAGCACCACATACGAAACACCCGGTCCGGTCGAAGCCGGCTTGTCGAATGCCATCGCTTCGGCGGAAGAGATCATTGCCGAGGCCCGCGCGGGCCGGATCTATATCCTTGTGGACCATGAAGACCGCGAAAACGAAGGTGACTTCGTCATTCCGGCGGACGCATGTGATGCGGCGGCTGTGAATTTCATGGCCACCCATGGCCGTGGGCTGATCTGTCTGCCGATGGAATCCAAGCGTATTGATGAGCTGGGCCTGCCGATGATGGCGATGCACAACTCTTCGCGCCATGAAACAGCGTTCACCGTGTCGATTGAAGCCCGCGAAGGTGTCTCGACCGGTATTTCTGCCGCCGACCGCGCGCTGACTGTGGCGACTGCGATCAACCCCGACAATGGCCCAGCCGAGATTGCGACCCCCGGCCACGTCTTCCCACTGCGCGCGCGTAATGGCGGTGTGCTGGTCCGTGCCGGCCACACGGAAGCTGCAGTAGATATCTCGCGCCTCGCGGGCCGTAATCCTTCCGGCGTGATCTGCGAGATCATGAATGAAGACGGCACCATGGCGCGTCTGCCGGAACTAGTTGAGATCGCAAAGAAACACGCCATCAAGATCGGCACGATTTCCGACCTGATCGCCTATCGTCGTCGCCACGATAACCTTGTACGTGAGACCGGGCGTGAGTCCATCACCTCGGAATTTGGTGGCGAATGGGAGATGCGCATCTTCACCGACATGACGCACGAGATCGAGCATGTGGTGCTGATCAAGGGCGACATCACCACCGACGAACCCGTGCTGGTCCGTACCCATGCGTTGCAAGAAGCGCAGGACGTTTTGGGCCTTGGCCCGAAACCCGCCGACGAGCTGCCGCGCGCGATGAAGATCATCGCGGACGAGGGCAGGGGAGTTGTCTGCCTGTTCCGTGAGCCGCGCAAGACGCTGCACGCAGATGAAGAAGAAGGCCCGCGCACCGTGCGCCAAATCGGCCTTGGCTCACAAATTCTGTCGTCCTTGGGCCTGAACGAGATGGTTCTTTTGACCGACAGCCCCGAAACCCGCTATGTGGGTCTGGACGCTTACGGGCTGACCATCACCGGCACCCGCCCCATTCAGAAGGACTGAACCATGGCCACCGCAGAACAGCATTACATTCTGGACCGCCCCAGCTTTGACAAGCCGGTGAAGATCCTGATCGTTGTCGCGCCTTACTACAAGGATATCGCGGACAATCTGGTCGCCGGCGCCAAGGCCGAGATCGAAGCCGCGGGTGGCACATGGGATCTGATCGAGGTACCGGGCGCGCTGGAAGTGCCCACTGCGATCTCGATTGCGGATCGCCTGTCGAACTTCGATGGTTATGTGGCGCTGGGCTGCGTGATCCGGGGCGAAACCACCCATTATGAAACCGTCTGCAACGACAGCTCACGTGCCATTCAGTTGATGGGGCTGAACGGGCTGTGCATCGGCAACGGCATCCTGACCGTGGAAAACCGCCCACAGGCGGAAGTTCGCGCTGACGTGAATGATCAAAATAAAGGCGGCGGTGCAGCCGCTGCGGCCTTGCATCTTGTCGCGCTTTCGCGCAAATGGGCCTCCGCAAGCAAGGGGGTCGGCTTCAAGTCGATCTCGGATTCGATCAAGCTTGCAGGTGATACGAAGGATACCCCAACCGCATGACGCTTTCCGGCAACCAGAAACGCAAGATGAAATCCGCCGCCCGCTTTTTTGCGGTGCAGGCGCTGTTTCAGATGGAGGCCTCGGGCCAGACCATGGACCGCGTGATGGTCGAGTTCGAAGACCATCGTTTTGGCGAGGAATTCGACGACTTCACCATGGCGGAAGGCGACAGCCGTCTGTTCCGCAAGCTTGTCGGAGATGCGGTGAACCATCAGGCGAAGATCGACCAGATGACCGACCGCGCGCTGGTGGCCAAATGGCCGATTGCACGGATCGACCCGACCTTGCGTGCGCTCTTCCGCGCTGCCGGGGCCGAGCTGGTCGAAGGTGATACTCCGCCCAAAGTCGTGATTACTGAATTCGTTGACGTGGCACGTGCGTTCTTCCCGGAAGGGGACGAGGCGAAGTTCACCAACGCGGTTCTGGACCACATGGCCCGCGAGGCGAAGCCCGAGGCGTTTTGACGTCCAATAGAAAACACCAGATTTCAGAGGCCATTGGGATGCGACCCATTGGCCTCTTTTCATTTCCGGGATGAGCACACATACTTACCCTATTCACCAAAGGGAGTGTGACATGCCAAAGCTCGTCCGCGTCTATATCAAGAACGTTCTGGTTGGATTTGCGTTGTCCGCAGCATTTGTTGCGGCACTGCTTTACATGAACGTGGGCAACCTGTGGCACCTGATCTCGACCTCGGACATGGGATGGATCGCGGTTCTGATGCTGTTCATGTTTAATGGGATTGTCTTTGCTGGTGTGCAATTCGCCTTTGTTATCATGCGGATGGAAGGCCATGACGACACGCCCAAAGGCGGCAAGCGGCAGCCGGTAATCACCGGCGAACCCGCCCGTGTGAAAGTGGCCGCCAACCGCTGACCCTCTTGCAGGGCTGGCCGATTACGGCAATGATCCCCTATCAGTGAAAGGGATCCCATGGCAGGCGGATGGGCGCGTGATGGCGCAGTAAGCGAACAGATCGAAGCATCAGTCTCGGACGAGCTGGCTCGGATGAAATCCAAGGCCCAGCCGGTGGGCGAAAGCTTTACCCATTGTGCGGAGTGCGAAGAAGAAATCCCCCAAGCCCGGCGCGAGGCGATCCCCGGCGTGAAGCTGTGCATCGATTGCGTGCGCGACCGGGATGCAGCGTTCCAGAACCGCCCCGGCATCAATCGGCGTGGGTCGAAAGACAGCCAGCTGAAATAGGGGTGGCGAAACCCTCTTTTCCGGCCAGCGACTGAGTGCTAAAGACACGTCAGAGCAAAATGGCGATGGCGTCGCCGCAGGATAGCTTTTCTGGCTCTTTTCCACGCTCCTGTACGCCGGGACTTTCAATCGGGAGATTGAAGGCCCCGCCTTTACCTCCCATCAGATAGGAGGCATCCATGGCCTGGTCGCCGGACAAAACTGAAGTCAAAAGCTGGAACGAATGGGACACGCTGCGCCATGTGATTGTGGGCCGTGCCGATGATTGCCACATCCCGCCGGAAGAGCCCGCGCTGGACGCGAAGGTGCCGGAAGACAGCGACATGCGTGGCCAATGGGGCCGCCGCCCTCAGGAAACCATCGACCGTGCCAACGAGCTGTTGGACAACTTCGCCGATCAGCTGCGCAAACGTGGCGTCCGTGTGGACCGTCCCGTCTCGATCGACCATTCGCAGCCTGTGACCACGCCGGATTTCCACACCGACAGCCAGTTTGGCTGCATGCCGCCGCGCGATGTGCTGCTGACCGTTGGGCACGAGATGCTGGAAGCCACGATGTCGTATCGTTGCCGCTGGTTTGAATATCTGAACTATCGCCCGCTTCTGAAGCAGTACTGGGAAGAAGATCCCCGGTTCCGCCACGAGGCCGCGCCGAAGCCGCGTCTGACCGATGCCGATTACCATCCGGATTACCTGTCCGAGAAGATCGGTGACGCCCAGCGTCTGGAATGGGCGGCCGAGAAGTTCTTTGTCACCACCGAAGAAGAGCCTCTGTTCGACGCCGCCGACGTGCTGCGGTTCGGTAAGGATCTGGTCGTGCAGCACGGGTTCACCACGAACCTGAAGGGCATCGAATGGCTGCGCCGTCACTTCCCCGATCACCGCGTGCACACAGTGAACTTCCCCGGCGACCCGTATCCGATCCATATCGACGCCACCTTTACGCCTTTGCGCCCGGGTCTGATCGTAAACAACCCCCAGCGCCGTTTGCCCGAAGAGCAGCGCGGGATGTTCGAGAAGAACGGGTGGGAGATAGTGGACGCGGCCCAACCCGCGCACAACACGCCGCCGCCGCTGTGCTACTCGTCGACCTGGCTGTCGATGAACGTGCTGGTGCTGGACCCGAAAACTGTCTGTGTCGAAAAGTCCGAGGTCTATCAGGCCGAGCAGATGGACAAGCTGGGCATGGAAGTGGTCGAGGTTGAGCTGCGCGATGCCTATGCGTTTGGTGGCGGTCTGCATTGTTGTACGGCGGACGTATACCGCGACGGAGACTGCGAGGATTACTTCCCGAAGCAGTAAGCTTGGGCTCTGGAAACAAGAAACCCGCGCTTTTCGGCGCGGGTTTTGTTGTTTTGGGGCGGGGCGTTGCAGCGCCAGAATGCAGTTCTAGCGCGCGCAGTAAGTGGTGGTGTCTTTGCTTGTCAGCGACATTTTAGTGTCGGAGGCAAGTGTCACCTTTGTCCTGTCATTGAGGCTATGTTTCAACAGGCTTGCCCGAATGTTTCGGGCAAAAGAGCTGCGACGCTGATCGCGTCCATTTGCCTTGAGTGATCGGACAACTGCCGAAATGGGACGGTCGTACAGATAGCCATCTTTGAAAACCCAGCTAGAGCGATATTTCACCTTTGCGGTGGCTTCGAGCTCGGGATCTTTGAAGATCAGCGTCATTTTGGCGCTAAATCGGCCATTTTCTTTGAACACGACATTGGCTGTCATGGATGTTGTCATGCCGTCCTCGGTCTCCTCCGGGATGTGGCAGTGCCACTTTCCAACAAGGTCAGATTGATCCAGTGCAAGAGCGCTATTGGGCAGAACAGCCAGGCAGGCGAGTAGGATAAATTTCTTCATAAAGTCCTTCGTAATTATTAGCTGCAGAGATTAATGATTGTGTTTCTCGTCGGCGTGGTCAGCTGGTTTAGCCGAAAGAAAAGGTTTCAGTGGTCGTGGCGAAGACGCGATGGGGCGCTGGACTGTATAAGCACGGCGCCCCAAAGCTTTCGGTGTCTCCCTTACTCCATCGCTTCAAGCTCGTCGATGAAGCCTTCGATCATCGACAGACCTTTGGCCCAGAAGTTGGGGTCCGAGGCGTCCAGCCCGAACGGTGCCAGAAGCTCTTTGTGGTGTTTCGATCCGCCCGCCTTCAGCATCTCGAAATACTTCTCTTGGAAGTCTGCGTCGCCTTCTTCGTAAACGGCATAAAGCGCGTTCACCAAGCCGTCGCCGAACGCATAGGCGTAGACATAGAAGGGCGAGTGGACGAAATGGGGGATGTAGGACCAGAAAGTCTCGTATCCGGGCATGAAATCAAAGGCTTCGCCAAGACTTTGTGCCTGCACGGACATCCACAACGTGTTGATGTCATCGGGGGTCAGTTCGCCTTCCGCGCGGGCTTCGTGCAGTTTGCATTCGAAGTCATAGAACGCGATCTGACGGACAACTGTGTTGATCATGTCTTCGACCTTGCCGGCCAGCATGACCTTCTTTTCCTCGGGCGTCTTGGCTTCGGATAGAAGTTTGCGGAAGGTCAGCATCTCGCCGAATACAGACGCGGTTTCGGCAAGCGTCAGCGGGGTGGACGAGAGCATTTCGCCTTGGTCGGCAGCCAGCACCTGGTGGACGCCGTGGCCCAGTTCGTGTGCCAAAGTCATCACGTCGCGCGGTTTGCCCAGATAGTTCAGCATCACATAGGGGTGTGCGTCGGTGACGGTGGGGTGGGCGAAAGCGCCGGGCGCTTTGCCGGGTTTCACGCCTGCGTCAATCCAGCCATCGGTGAAGAAAGGTTTGGCAATTTCGGCCATGCGTGGATCGAAATCGGCATAGGCATCCATGACGATCTTTTCGGCCTCGGGCCAGTTCACCAGCGTGTCGTCTTCCATCGGAAGCGGCGCGTTTCGGTCCCAGACCTGCATACGGTCCAGCCCCAACCATTTGCGCTTCAGCTCATAATAGCGATGCGACAGGCGCGGATAGGCGTCGACCACCGCGTCGCGCAGGGCCTCGACCACTTCGGGTTCCACGTGGTTGGACAGGTGGCGGCCGGTCTGCGGGGTGGGCATGCTACGCCACTGGTCCTCGATGGCTTTTTCCTTGGCCAAGGTGTTGTGAACGCGCGCGAAAATCTTGATGTTTTCACCCAGTACCCGCGCGATCTCTTCCGAGGCCGCCTGACGCGTGGCGCGGTCGTGTTCGGTCAGAAGGTTGGCGGTGGCTTCCAGCCCGCGCTCTTCCCCGTTTACCGTGAACATCAGCCCGGCGACGGTTTCGTCAAACAGAGTGTTCCACGCCGATGCCCCAACCGAGGACTTGTCATGCAGGAACTGCTCCAGCTCGTCTGACAGTTGATAGGGGCGCATGGCACGTAGGCGGTCGAACACGGGCCTGTAGCGGGCCAGATCGGCGTTGCCCGCGAACCAGCCGTCCAGAACCGCGTCGTCAATCCGGTTCACTTCGAGCGAGAAGAAAACCAAAGGCGCGGTGAACACAGTGATCTGTTCCTGACAGTTCTGGAAGAACTGCGCGCGATCCGCGTCGGTGGTCTGCTGATAATAGCGCAGGCCCGCGAAGGACATGATGCGCCCGCCGATCATCTCGATCTTCTCGTAGGCCAGCACGCAATCCAGCATACCCGCAGCGTCCAGATCTGCCAGTTTGCCCTGATAGGTCTGGGCAAAATCGGCGCAGGCGTTTTCCAGCCAGTTCAGGTCGCGCTCAAGCTCGGGCGCGTCTTGGTCAGAGTAGAGATCCGACAGATCCCATTCTGGCAGGTCCCCGAACGGGTTGTCGCCCGTACCGGCAGTGGCGTCGCGCAGAATTCGAGGGGGTAGGGTGGAAAACATGAGACCTCCAAAATGTGGTTTCCCAAGACATAGGCGGTGGACAGCGCGGTTGCAATCAGGCCGTTCGACGTTCTCGAAAACCGGGGCAGGCGGCGTAACGACGGGACCCGTCTGGGGCGGGAAATGGCCGATTTTCCCCCCTTGGGGGTTTTGACCCGGCACTAGGGTCCCTTTATAGGAAGAGCAACTATCCTTAGGAGCGTGCGGCGTGATCAGATTCGTCCTTGGCATTTTCGGTGCGATGTTTACCGGCATCACCCTTGCGATCTTCATGGCCGCATTGGTCGTGGGTGGCGTTTTCTGGATGTATTCCAGGGACTTGCCCAGCCACGAGCAATTGGCGAACTATACGCCTGCCACAATCAGCCGAGTCTATTCGGGCGAAGGGCAGCTGATGGACGAGTTCGCGCAGGAACGTCGTCTGTATACGCCCGCAGACGAAATTCCGGATCTTGTGAAGCACGCCTTCATCTCGGCCGAGGATAAAAACTTCTATAATCACGCAGGCTTTGATCCGCGTGGTATTGCTGCCGCTGCCATTGAAGCTGCGCGGGGCGGAGCCTTGCGCGGGGCGTCGACCATTCCGCAGCAGGTGGTGAAAAACTTCCTGCTGTCGTCCGAACGGTCCGCTGAACGTAAGATCAAAGAGTTGATCCTGTCGGTACGGCTAGAGAACACGTTGTCGAAGGATGACATTCTGGCGCTGTATCTGAACGAAATCTTTCTGGGGCAGAACTCTTACGGTGTGACCGCTGCTGCTCAGACGTATTTCAACAAGACCCCGGACGAGCTGAAACCGCACGAGGCCGCTTATCTGGCCACCCTGCCGAAAAAGCCTGCAAAGCTGCACCCGGTACGCAACAAAGAAGCCGCGCTGGGACGTCGCAACTATGTCCTGCGCGAGATGTTTCAGAACGGCTATCTGGATCAGGCGGTCTATGAGGCCGAAAAGGAATTGCCGCTGCGCTCGGTCCAGAACGGCGATTTCGCTGGGTATCGTACTGAGCTTCCAGATCGTGACTATTTCACCGACGAGATCCGTCGCCAATTGAGTCGTGATTTTGGGGAAGAAGAGTTCTTTACGGGCGGGCTAACCATTCGTGCGACTGAAAACCCGAAGCTTCAAGAGGTTGCCGCCGCAAGTCTGCGACAAGGTCTTGAAGAGTACGACCGGGGCCGGGGTGTCTGGCGTCCCTCAGGTGTGACGTTGCCCGAGGCCACTCTGTCGAACGAGGAAAGTTGGCGTCAGGCGCTGGCGGACACCAAGTTCCCCCGTGACGTTAAGGGGTGGCATCCGGCCGTTGTGCTCGAGATCAGCGGCAATGAGGCCCGGATCGGCATTGAAGGCGTCGAGGATGACGAAGACGGCCACTGGATCCCAGCCAAGGACGTGACGTGGGCGCGTCGTCTGAATGACGATGGCAGCCTTGGGCGCAAGGCCCGCGTGGCGGGTGATCTTTTGAAGGTTGGCGAAGTCGTGCATGTGCGCCGGATGGTGAAAGATGCCGATGGCAGCTTTGTCCGCTGGACCCTGCGCCAGATCCCCGAAGTGCAGGGCGGCTTCATGGCGATGGACGTCAACACAGGCCGCGTGATCGCGATGCAGGGTGGCTTCAGCTATCAGCATTCGGTCTATAACCGCGCGACACAAGCACAGCGCCAGCCGGGATCGAGCTTTAAGCCATTTGTCTATGCAGCGGCACTGGACAGCGGTTTTTCCCCTGCAACCATCGTGATTGATGCCCCGATTGAGGTTGAAAGCGGTGGTAAGATCTGGCGACCAAAGAACGCGTCGAACCAGTTCTACGGCCCGACACCTCTTCGAACTGGGATCGAGCAATCCCGAAACCTGATGACCGTACGTCTGGCACAGGAAATCGGAATGGACACAGTTGCTGGCTATGCCGAGCGGTTCGGGGTCTATGACCGGATGAACCCATTCCTTGCCAACTCGTTGGGATCCGAGGAAACGACGCTGTTCAAGATGGTTGCGGCCTATGCGATGTTCGCCAATGGCGGCGAGCGGGTGGAACCCACGTTGGTCGACCGGGTGCAGGACCGCTGGGGCCGCACGATCTATCGCCATGACCGTCGCGACTGCGTGAATTGCACCGATCCGGTGCTGGCCGCAGGCGCAGAGCCTCAGATCGACAGCAACCGGGAACGCGTGATGGATCCCATCACGGCGTATCAGCTGACGTCGATGATGCGCGGGGTGGTGTCACGCGGCACGGCCAGCCGTACGGTGAACCTTTCGGTACCGACCGCAGGTAAGACCGGGACCACCAATGACGCGCGTGATGTTTGGTTCGTGGGCTTTACGTCGAACATCGTGGCAGGTTGCTATATCGGCTATGACCGCCCGCGCAATATGCCCGGAGCGTCAGGCGGTGGAATGTGTGGCCCTGTCTTTACCCGCTTCATGACAGAAGCTGTGAAAGAGCTGGGTGGCGGAGAGTTTGACGTGCCAGAAGGCGGACATTTCATCAAGATCGACCGCTTCTCGGGCGCGCGGCTGCCGTTTGATGCCGAAGGTGAACACGTTGTTGCAGAGTACTTCCGCGATGGCGAAGAGCCGCTGTTTGGTGTGATGTTCGATGGTGGCTTTGCCATGGGATCGAACTTGCCGCTGTTTGATCATGGTGGATCGGGGGGCGAACAGGTGCGGACCTCAACCGGGAAAACGGTCGTGGTTCCGGACAAGGCAGATTTCGGGTCGCTGTCATCCGGTGGTCTCTACTGAGCTAAGGTTAGCAACCAGAAATGGAATGACCTTCCGGGGTCGCGATGCGGGACTTGCAAAAACTTATGCAAAGAAACGCATTTTGCCCATTGTCTTTCCATGTCCCCAGCACATATGTTCAAAGGACGGTGGTGCGTTTAGAAAAAGCACCCCGCACCAGAGTTTCGCTGTCATGGCGACGGATGCTGGCCCAAGGACGCCCGCAGACCACATCATGACAGGCTAAAAGCGCTTCGGGACGCAGCCGCAAGACGGACTGGCCGCCGAAGCCGGAAATTGATGACCCGGCAGCAGGTTTACTAAGACTTGCCCCGATGTCTGAAAATACGCCCGTACTTTGCGTTGCAAAGTGGGCAAATGAATGGGTTTCGCACGAACCGCCGGGTAAAACCGGACAGGATAGGCGGAGCCGGAGAAGAAACGCGATGATGCGTGCGAGGATCGAGCAAGGACAGGCACAGGGGCGTATGCCCCTTGAGCTGTTGTCCCATCCCCCGCATCTGCTCGCCCTGACAAGTCACTCCTTTCCTGTTGTTCGTCCCCCGGGGCGAACGCGGCGATCCGAGTGCAGAAAGACACAATGGCAAAGAAGATGCTTATCGACGCCACTCACGCCGAGGAAACTCGCGTTGTGGTGGTCGACGGGAACAAGGTCGAAGAATTCGATTTTGAATCCGAAAACAAACGCCAGCTCGCTGGCAACATTTATCTGGCAAAAGTAACGCGGGTCGAACCGTCGCTTCAGGCGGCGTTTGTTGACTACGGCGGAAACCGTCACGGTTTCCTTGCGTTCTCGGAAATCCATCCGGACTATTACCAGATCCCGGTTGCGGATCGTGAAGCGCTGCTCGAGGAAGAGCGCGCCTATGCAGAAGCTATGGCCGCAGAGGACGACAAACCTAAAACACGCCGCCGCCGCCGCACACGCTCGCGGTCCAAGGCGGAAGAGACCAAATCGGATGATGCGGTTGCTACCAAAGAGATCGATAAGTCCTCCAGCGGGATGGACGTGATTGATCTGGATGATGGCGGGTTGGATGCCGACGAAGGCCATTCACCGATGGATCTGGTTTCTGAAACCCCGGTTGAAGAACCTACTGAAGATGCGGCTGTCGAAGCTGCCTCGGACGTAGCTGAAGCACCTGCTGCTAAGGCAGAAGAGGCCGCAGTTGAGGCGGTGTCAGAAGAAGCTGCTGAAAAGGTCGATGCTGAAGAAGCACCTGCTGAGGATGCGGCTGATGCCGATGCTCGCGACGATGCCGACAACGACGGTGACGACGAAGACGACGAAGACGCGCCGTTGGAAGCATCCGAGAAGGATGACCAGATCGAGCGTGTGGCCGATGACGACTCGACTGAAGAAATTCGTCCGCGTCGCAAACCGCGTCCCAAACGCTATAAGATCCAGGAAGTGATCAAGGTTCGCCAGATCCTTCTGGTGCAGGTCGTGAAAGAAGAACGCGGCAACAAGGGTGCTGCCCTGACCACCTATCTGTCGCTGGCCGGTCGCTATTGCGTACTTATGCCCAACACCGCGCGCGGTGGCGGGATCAGCCGCAAGATCACCAATGCCGCAGACCGCAAGAAACTGAAAGAAATCGCAGCCGAGATCGACGTGCCGAAGGGCGCGGGTCTGATTGTTCGGACCGCAGGTGCCAAGCGCACCAAGACCGAGATCAAGCGCGACTATGAATACCTTCAACGCCTGTGGGAACAGATCCGCGAGCTGACGCTGGAATCCATCGCGCCCGCGAAGATCTACGAAGAAGGCAACCTGATCAAACGCACGATCCGTGACCTCTATTCACGTGAGATCGATGAAGTGTTTGTGGAGGGCGAGGCCGGCTATCGCGTGGCCAAGGACTTCATGAAGATGATCATGCCGTCCCACGCCAAGAACGTGAAGCACTATACAGACGCCATGCCGCTGTTCGCGCGCTATCAGGTGGAAAGCTATCTGTCGGGCATGTTTAACCCGACCGTTCAGTTGAAATCCGGTGGTTATATCGTGATCGGCGTGACCGAAGCACTGGTCGCCATCGACGTGAACTCGGGCCGAGCCACCAAAGAGGGCTCGATCGAGGAAACCGCGCTGAAGACCAACCTTGAGGCCGCAGAAGAAGTGGCGCGTCAGCTGCGTCTGCGTGACCTTGCAGGCCTGATCGTGATCGACTTCATCGACATGGACGAGCGTCGCAATAACACCGCTGTTGAAAAGCGGATGAAGGACAAGCTGAAGACCGATCGCGCCCGCATTCAAGTGGGTCGCATCTCGGGCTTCGGTCTGATGGAAATGAGCCGTCAGCGTCTGCGCCCCGGTATGATCGAGGCAACGACCCAGCCTTGTAACCATTGTCACGGCACGGGCCTGATCCGTTCGGATGACAACCTTGCCCTGAACATCCTGCGTCAGCTGGAAGAAGAAGGCGTGCGCCGTCGTTCGCGCGAGGTTCTGGTGAAGGCCCCCATCGGTATCGTGAACTTCCTGATGAACAACAAGCGCGAGCATATCGCGCAAATCGAAGCGCGTTATGGCATGTCTGTGCGGATCGAAGCTGATCCGTTCCTGATCTCGCCGGATTACACGATCGAGAAGTTCAAGACGGCCACTCGCGTGGTGCCGGATGCGGCTCCGGTTGTGTCTGTTGACGCGTCCATCATGGCGGACATTGATGACGTCGAAGAGGCCGAGGTGATCGCGGAAGAGACGCCGGAAGTCGAAGGCGAGGATAAGCCCAAGAAGCGCCGTCGTCGTCGTCGTCGTCGTCGCGGTCGCGGTGGAGATGATCAGCAGGATACTGAACAGTCCGAGAATGGCGATGCCGAACAGGCCGCTTCGGAAGGTGAAGCGGAAGCTGGCGATGCTTCGGATGCTGAGGAATCTCCCAAGGATGCCGCAGAAGAGGCGACGGAAGAAAAGCCCAAGCGCAAGCGGGCCACCCGGTCGCGCAGACGGAAGACCGACGAGGTTGCTGCCGACGTGGATACTGCGGATGCCGTAGCGACTGACGCTGAAGAGGCCGAGGCACCTGCCGAGGACGAAAAGCCGAAGAAGCCTGTGCGTCGGCGTCGGACCTCGAAGGCGAAAGCCGAGGAAGAGGCGAAAGCCGCCGAAGCTGAAACCACCGAGGCGTCTGAAGAGGCCAAGCCTGAAGCGTCGGAAGAGCCGACCGAAGAAAAGCCCAAGCGCAAACGTGCAAGCCGCGCGAAGAAGCCGAAGGCCGACGAGGCTCCGGCCGAAGTAGCGGCCGAGGCAGAAGCTAAGGCGGAAGACGCGCCGGCTGAGGAAGAAAAGCCCAAGAAGCCTGCTCGCAAACGCGCGCCGCGCAAGAAGGCTGAACCCGCTGCGGAAGAGACTGCAAGCGCACCTGCGGAAACGCCTGCTGCGGATCCCGCTCCTGCGCCGGTCGAAGTCGCCGTTGCCGAAGCGCCCGTAGCCGCGCCGGACCCAGCTCCGGTGGTCGAAGTCGCTTCAGACGAGCCGCCCAAACCCAAGCGCAAAGGGTGGTGGTCGTTGAACCGCTAAACGGACCAAAGAACAGAAAAAGCCGGGCAACTCGCCCGGCTTTTTTCGTTTATCCGTGTTTGATAAAATAGAAGGTCACGCCAACCGGACCAGATGTTTCATCCTGGCCCACAAGCTCGTGTCCCTGTTCAGCGCAGAAATGCGGCACATCGATCACGGCGGCGGGGTCCGTGGCTTGCAGTCTCAGAATCTGCCCGGGCTCAAGCGATTTCAGGCGCTTGCGGGCTTTCAGAACGGGCAGGGGGCACAAAAGCCCGATGGCATCCAGATCGTCATCATAGGTCATGATTTTCCTTAATCCCTGTGCATTACGCTGTCCATCCGTTGCGAGATCGCAATTTGTCGCGCAGATGTGACAAAGCTGCAGGTGACGCCGCCTCAAACCCGCGCTATGTGAGGCTTATGTTTGGAATTGAATTGATCGACGCAAGCCTAGTGCCTGCCCTGACCATAGCGTTTTTCGCGGGGATCCTGAGCTTTCTCAGCCCCTGTGTGTTGCCGATTGTGCCGCCCTATCTGGCCTATATGTCAGGGGTCAGCATGTCGGAAATGAACGAAGGTGGTTCGTCGGGCCGGGGCAAGGTTCTGCTCGCCGCGCTTTTCTTTGTGATGGGCTTGTCGACGGTGTTTCTGTTCCTTGGCTTTGCGGCGTCGGCCTTTGGGTCGATGTTCCTGGCCAATCAGACGCTTTTTGCAGGCATTGCGGGCGTGGTGGTCATGGTCTTCGGGGCGCATTTCCTGGGCGTGATCTCGATCCCGTTTCTGAACCGCGAAGCACGGTTGGATGCTGGTGATCAAGGCGGAAGTGCCTTTGGCGCCTATTTGCTTGGGCTGGCCTTTGCCTTCGGTTGGACGCCCTGCATCGGACCTCAGTTGGGCGCCATTCTAGCGCTGGCCGCCAGCGAGGGGTCGGTTGCGCGCGGGACGTTGCTTTTGGCGGTCTACGCGATTGGTCTGGGCATCCCGTTCCTTCTGTTTGCCGCGTTCTTTGCGCGTCTCGGGGGGCTGATGGCCTTCATGAAGCGTAATATGGAGCGCATCGAGCGGATCATGGGCCTGCTTTTGTGGACCATCGGTCTGTTGATGCTGACAGGCGGCTTCTCGCGCTTCTCGTACTGGCTGCTCGAGATGTTCCCGGCCATGGCGACACTGGGCTGATCCCAGCCGTGAATTCTGTATGCCGGGGGTTATGTCCTTAACCGTTCCGGTTTAACCTGCCACAAAGATTAGGCCGGGCAGATGACCAACAACGCCGACACATTAAAAATCGTGCGCCGTCGCCGGGTGTTTTACATCCCCGGCTACGACCCTATTCACCCGCGCCGCTATCGCGAGCTCTATCGCACGGAAGGGGCCATGCAGGCCTCGATCTCGGGCTATGAGATTGATCTGATCGGGCGGCAAGGCACCGCGACCTATGGTTGGCAAGTGCTGGGCCGGATGGATGGTCACGAGGTCGAGGCCGAGTTTGACGTATTGGTCTGGTCGGACATCGTGCGCGACAGCATGGAGCTGAATATCCCGCAGACCTATCTGATGATGTTTCGAACCGCGTGGACCTATATCAGCACGGGGGCGCTAAGACGGTTAATGTGGCTGCGCAGAGGGCCGGTGATTGCGGCGCTCTATCCCGTGGTGGCGTTGCTTCTGCAATTGATCCTTGCACTGCTTGTCGGCGGGATCTTGGGCGGGCTGACCGAATGGGCCGCGGGCGCGCTGTCGCCGCTTCTGGGGCGCATTCTGGGCTGGATCGTCCTGCTGGTGGTCGCCGCTGCCTTGCTGTTGTGGTTCCGTAAGATCGACAACAAGCTGTTCATCTACTACTTGATGCATGACTACAGCTATTCCGCCTCGACCAAGGGCGCCAACCCGCCCGAGCTTGAGGCGCGGATGGCGCAGTTTGGCGATCAGATTGCCGAGGCATTGGCCACCGATGTCGACGAGGTTCTGGTAATCGGTCATTCGTCCGGCGCACATCTGGGCGTGTCGATCCTGTCGGACCTTCTGGCGCAGGGCAGGGTGCCAAAGGGCGGCCCTCATCTGAATTTCCTGACCCTTGGCCAAGTGGTCCCCATGGTCAGCTTCCTGCCCAATGCTGGGCGTCTACGGCGCGACCTGAACCGGCTGTGTCAACAAGATCAGATTGCATGGGTGGATGTCACCGCACCGGGGGATGGCTGTGCCTTTGCGCTGTGTGATCCGGTTACGGTGTCCGGTGTCGCACCGGATCAGGGCAAACGCTGGCCTTTGGTGTTCTCGGCCGCCTTCACGCAAACTCTGTCGCCCGAACGCTGGGCCGAGCTGCGCTGGCGGTTCTTTCGGCTACATTTTCAGTATCTCTGCGCCTTTGATCGCCCACGCGATTATGATTATTTCCAGATCACCGCTGGGCCGCAAACCCTGCGGGATCGCTATCGCGACCGGGCGCCGTCGAAAAGCCGCATTGACGTCAGTGCCTCGAAATACACATCAATGGTGCCATGACGGATCCGCTGCCCCCTAAACCGCCTTCGCGCCCTGGTCGGGTGTCGCTCTGGCGCTATGCCAAGCTGTTTCGCAAGGATATCCTGTCGGCCCAGCCGGCACGGCTTTACCATGCGTGGATGGCCGAGTTTCGGACCCCGTTTTTCCGAAGCTATATGTGCAACGATCCCGAACTGGTCGACCTTGTGCTGAAACAGCGCCCGGATGATTTTCCGAAATCCGATCGAATACGCGAGGGGTTGGCTCCGCTTCTGGGAAACTCGGTTTTTGTTACGAATGGCGACGTCTGGAAGCGCCAACGACGCATTATCGATCCCGCCTTTGAGGGCGGACGCCTGCGCGAGGTGTTCCCGGCCATGTGGGACGCGGCCAATGCCGCTGTGGCACGGTTCGACGCCCATGCGACCGGTCAGCCAGTCGAGATTGAAGGCCACACCAGCCACGCCGCCGCCGATGTGATCTTTCGCACGCTGTTCTCGATCCCGATAGAGCACGAAGTGGCGGGGCGGGTTTTTGACGAGTTCAAGAACCACCAGCGCACCCAGCCCGTGTTGAACCTTGGGGCGTTTCTGCCCCTGCCCAAATGGTTCCCGCGGTTTCATAAGCGCGATACCAAGCGCACCGCCAAGGTCATTCGCGGATTGATCCAGCAGCTGACACAAGACCGGATGCACGCCATTCAGGCGGGGACTGCTCCGGATGATCTGGCCACCAAGATCATGACGACGCCCGACCCGGAAACCGGCGCGTGTTTTGACACGGAGGAGATGGTCGATCAGGTCGCCATTTTCTTCTTGGCCGGGCACGAAACCAGCGCTTCGGCCTTGGCATGGGCGCTGTATCTTCTGGCGCTCTATCCAGATTGGCAGGACCGAGTGGCCAGCGAGGCACAGGATCAGATTGACCCCAAGAAAGCCTACTTCTCGGTCATGTCCAAGTTGCGCCTGTCGCGCGATGTATTTCGCGAAACGATGCGTTTGTACCCTCCGGTTCCGATGATGGTGCGTGAAACAACTTGTCCCGAGGAGTTCCGCGCCCGTAAGGTGCCCGTTGGCAGTCAGATCGTGCTTAGCCCTTGGCATCTGCATCGACATGAACGTCTGTGGGAACGACCGGATGAGTTTGATCCAGAGCGGTTCCAGACCCCCAATGGGAAGGAATGCCTGCGCGACGCCTATATTCCGTTTTCCGCGGGGCAACGCGTGTGTCCGGGGTCGGGATTTGCGATGATCGAAGGGCCGTTGATCCTGTCCATGCTGGTGCGTTCTTATCGGTTTGAACTGGTGGAAACCCGGCCAGCCATGCCAGTTGCGCACCTGACAGTGCGCGGTGAAGACGGGATCTGGTTGTCGATCACACCTCGTAGCTAGCTACAATAAATCATTTAAAACAACTAGATAAATGGTTCGGTCCGGTCGGGTGACAGACGCGGCGCTTTTCCCCGTTTACCGAAGCGTCAAGCAAGCCAATATGCTTTCCAACAGGGGATACGCATTGGGGAAAGCAATGAAGGCCGCGAACACAAAAACATCGCTACAGAAAGGGTTCACCTATCGCATGGTGCTTCCGGCATGGCGACTTTTTGGCGTACGTGTCGAAGAGGACGAGGGTAAGGACAAGGTCTCGCGAGAAGAGATTGAAGGCATCTTCGATGACGTGCTCCGCAAGGATCAAGATGCCGATGCTTTAACGCCTGAAGAACTCCGCGAGAAAGGCAGAACCGAACGCATCCGAGCAGCCTTGTGGGATTGATCCTTCAGGGATCAGTCTTCGGCCTGACGCTGGATATACTCAAGTACAAAGACCCGAATGGCTGACGCTAACCCACGATCAACCCCGCGGGCGTTGTCGATCTCGGCAGCCAAAGCGTTCAGGGGCAACCCCCGCGCTTTCGCAATATCCTGAAAAGCTTTCCAGAACTCGGGTTCCAAGGACACGGATGTCCGGTGACCATGAAGGGTAAGCGAATGTTTTTCAGGTCGGCTCATGTGTCACGATCCTGCTTGTGGCCGTCAAACAGCCGCGTGATCCGCGCCGTTTCCGCCTTGTCCGCGTCTTTTTGGACCTTGGTTTGGCCAAATTTCATCGCGTTTTGATCTGCGCGGGCCTTTTTATCGGCCCGCGCTTTGTCTTTTCGATACCGGTTCAGGTTGACCGGCTTTTCCATCAGGCCTTCGGGCCGATCATCTGCTCGGGGCGGACAACAGCGTCGAAGGTCGCTTCATCCACGAAGCCAAGGGCGATTGCCTCTTCCTTCAGAGTGGTGCCGTTCTTGTGCGCGGTCTTGGCCACTTTGGTCGCGTTGTCATAACCGATGGTCGGGGCCAGCGCGGTGACCAGCATCAGGCTTTCCTTCATCAGCTTGTCGATGCGCGGTTCGTTGGCTTGGATGCCGTTCAGCATACGCTCGGTGAAGCTGTCGGTGGCGTCGCCCAGAAGTTGGATCGACTGCAGCAGGTTATAGCTCATCATCGGGTTATAGACGTTAAGCTCAAAGTGACCCTGCGAACCGGCGAAGGTCATTGCAGCGTTGTTGCCCATGACGTGGGCGGCAACCTGCGTCAGTGCCTCGGCCTGTGTTGGGTTAACCTTGCCCGGCATGATCGACGAACCGGGTTCGTTTTCCGGCAGGATCAGCTCGCCCAGACCCGAACGCGGGCCGGAGCCCAGCAGGCGGATGTCGTTGGCGATTTTGTAGCAGGAACCGGCAACCGTGGCCAAAGCGCCCGACATGAAGACCATGGCGTCATGCGCCGACAGGGCTTCGAACTTGTTGGGGGCGGTGACAAAGGGCAGGCCGGTGATGCGCGCCATGTTGGCCGCGACTTCTTCGCCCCAGCCCACTTTGGTGTTCAGGCCGGTACCAACGGCGGTGCCGCCTTGGGCCAATTCGTAAATGCCGGGCAGGGCCAGCTTCACACGCGCGATGCCCTGACGGATCATATGCGCATAGCCCGAGAATTCCTGACCCAATGTCAAAGGGGTCGCGTCCTGCGTATGGGTGCGCCCGATCTTGATGATGTCTTTGAACTCTTCTTCTTTGGCCTCAAGACCTTTCAGAAGCTTTTCCAGACCGGGCAGCAGTACGTCACGCACCGACATGGCGGTTGCGATGTGCATGGCGGTCGGGAAGGTGTCGTTCGACGACTGACCCATGTTGCAGTGATCGTTCGGGTGGACCGGATCTTTCGAGCCGATAACGCCGCCCATGATCTCGATCGCGCGGTTGGCGATTACTTCGTTCGAGTTCATGTTCGACTGAGTGCCCGACCCAGTTTGCCATACGACCAGCGGGAAGTTGTCGTCAAACTTGCCAGCTACCACTTCGGATGCTGCCTGAATGACGGCATCCGCGATGTCAGCGTTCATCGCGCCAGAGGCTTTGTTCGCTTCAGCGCAGGCCTGTTTGATCACGCCAAGTGCGCGGACGATGGCCACCGGCTGTTTTTCCCAGCCGATGGGGAAGTTCATGATCGAACGTTGGGTCTGTGCGCCCCAATACTTGTCGGAAGGAACCTCAAGCGGGCCAAAGCTGTCGGATTCGGTGCGGGTCTGGGTCATGTCTTTGCGCCTTTGTCAAAAATACCGCGTTCTTCATAGCGGAATGGGCGCAAAGTTCAATCCTGTATACCGTGGGATACCGCTAACGATGGCGCTATAGCCGGTGTTTTGAGGTGTCTGTGGCGCTGAGCGCGGAAAGCATCGCACAACGAGGGCTATTTGCGGAAACTATCCAAGCTGACGATCTCGGCGTCGTGATGCTCTTCTTCCACATCCTCGGCAAAGCCAGCTTCGGCATCGTCATGTTCCGGGTCGGATACGGGCTGGTCTTCCTCGGACAGAAGATCTTCGTCCCCGGCCAAATGCAAATCGGGATGATGTTCATCCTGAAGTTCGAACCTAAGGCCGAACTCGACGGAGGGGTCTACAAAGGTGCGAATTGCATCATAAGGCACATAAAGCCGCTCTGGTACGTCTCCGAAATTCAGTGTCACCGTGAAACCATCAGGGCGCACATCAAGGTCTTCGAACCAGTGTTGCAGTACGATGGTCATGTCGTCCGGGAAGCGATCATGCATCCAATCCGCAATCTCGACATCTTCGTGATGCGTGTCGAAATTGATGAAAAAGTGATGCTGCCCCGGCAAGCCGTCACGCGCTACATCATCCAGAACTTTGCGGATCAAACTGCGCATGGCGTCATGCATCAGATTACCATAGTCGATCTGGTCGGACATGTCGGACATGGGGCGGGACCTCCTGCGCTTTGGATCAGAATAGGGGCAGGGGGCGGGGAAGGGAAGACAGGAAGTGATTAGGTGAACACAAGACTGCAGCCAAGCCCGGCCAGGGCCATGCAGATCAGGGTAAGTGGCAGCGACAGGCGGGCCAGCAACACGGCCGAAAGCGCACACAGGCCCACTGCCGTCAGATCAACCGAGGCAAAGTCAGGGCGTGCACCGGGCAGACCTTCCCAGATTGGACGGGTCTGGGCGAAGAACACGGTCATGGCGAACCAGAGCATCAGATTGGCGATGACGCCAACGATGGCAGCGGTGATGGCGCGCAAGGCGGCATCCAGTCGGGGTTGGCTGGTCAGCCATTCCACATGGGGGGCGGCGGTAAAGATCCACAGAAAGCAGGGCACGAAGGTGGCCCAGAGGGTCATAAGCCCGGCCGCGAAGGCAAGTCCCGCGCCCGCCAGATTGTAACCTGCCATGAAGCCCACAAACTGGGTGACAAGAATCAGGGGGCCGGGGGTTGTTTCGGCCAGCCCCAGACCATCGACCATCTGCCCTGCGCTGATCCAGCCCTCGGTCTCGACCGCGGCTTGCGCCATGTACGCTAGCACCGCATAGGCGCCGCCAAAGCTGACCACAGCAAGTTTCGAGAAGAAAAGCCCCACATCCACGAGGAAATCCGCCCCCAGCAGAAAGGCGAGAGCGATTGGGGCAGCCCAAAGCGCGCCCCAGATGGCAACAGTTGAGAGGGTGGCGGTTGAACGTGCTGGAACAGCTGCAGTCACTGTGGTTTCAGACGCAGCCCGAAGCGCGCCGAACAAGGCTGCAGCGACAATCACCAGAGGGAAAGGCAGACCGAATAGGTATAACGCCACGAAAGCCATTAGGGCGATGATCCAATGCAGCGAGCGTTTCAGGGTTTTTCGCCCCAAACGCCACAAGGCTTGTAGAACCACGACGACCACAGTCGCCTTAATCCCAAGAAACAGCGCCTCGACCGCCGGGACATTGCCCCAATTCGCATAGGCCAGAACCAGCGCGAACATCACAGCGGCGCCGGGGAGGACGAACAGAAGACCCGCGATCAATCCGCCCAAGGTGCCCCTCAGACGCCAGCCTGCATAGGTGCACAGCTGCATCGCCTCTGGCCCCGGCAGAAGCATGCAGAAGGACAGGGCGCGCAGGAATTGATCTTCGGTCAGCCAAGGCCGATCCTCGACCAGTTCCTTGTGCATCACGGCAATCTGCGCAGCTGGTCCGCCAAAGGACATCAGGCCAATGCGGGTGAATACGCGGATCAGCTCCGCCAAACTGGGAAGTTTCATTTCGCGCCCCTGTTGTCTGGCCAGTCATGGGTCTCGTCTGCGCCATCACGGGCCCAACGGTAAAGCGCATCATACAAGGGCATCGCCGCGTCCAGTTGCTCGGTATCGTTTTTGTACTGACGAGATAGCCCGACCGACAGCGCCAGCAGCCCTGCGGCTTCGGGTACGTCGGCCAACGTGTTGGTATCCGCCGCACGCACGACATTTGCCAGACGAGACAAGGCCGGGGTGGCCAGCGCGAATTCTTCGACCATCGTGTCAAAGCTGCACTTTACGCCGCGATGGGACCAAAACGTGTCCTCGATATCGAATGGGGTTGCGTCATAACGTGCAGCCACATCAAGCACTTGCGCAGGCGGCACAAACAGGAACCGCGCGGACGGGTCGACAAACCGGCGGATCAGCCACGGGCAGGCGATCCGGTCGATCTTGGGGCGATGACGGGTGACCCAAAGCGTTGCCCCGTTCTGTTTAGGCGGGATCGAGGCGGCAGGTACACGTGGCAGTTTGGCATCTCGCCAAGAGTAATTGCCTCCCGCCAGAACCTCGGCGTTCAGCCCTGCGTCACGCAGCATTGCCGCAGCACCATGGCTAAGCTTGCCACCTTTCTGGCAGATCGTGACGACCGTGCGCCCAGTCAGGCCGGGCAGAAGGGCTATTATGTCGGTATGCTTGTGGCGGACAGCGCCGGGCACCAGAAACGGGTCGGCGTCAAAGTCTTCGTCAACCGAGACATCGATCAGAACCGGCGCGTCAGGTGTGCCGATCAGGCGCATCAGCTGGTTGGCTGAAATTTCGGAAAATGCAGGCATGGCTTGGCATCCTTCAAACAAGTTTGGTGATGGATGCGAACCTTGAGCCTTGGCCTCACGGGGTGGTCACGCGAACCCCATAGACAGTTTGTGCCAGACCCAAGGGGCAGGGGTCAAGGTCTTGAAGCGCCGAAGAAATGGAAGTGCAGGCTTCTGTTGCCAGGTGCCTGCGAACCCCGCCAAACGCTGCTAAGCGTAAGGACTTAGTTTCGGCGACCCGAACTGCTTACGCAGCCAGAGCCATTGCCGGAGCTTTGTTGTCATTTGCAACTAGCTTAAATGAACCGATAACGGTGGTATCTCACCGAAACAAAGCTAACCCCTTTAGACGTCCGTCGATCCTATTTCGCCCCCAAGGTCCCCAAATGAAGGATGTTGGTGGAGGCGCCGGGTACCGCCCCCGGGTCCGATCCGCTTATTACGAGCGCGTTTATGTTCATAGTCCCCGAGGGGACATTGGTTATATAGGTTGCGGTATCCGCAGTTGCAAATGGTTGCTGACGAATTTCTGGTGCGAAGTTTGATAGTTGGCTCAGGAAGATCGCTGTGCTTCAACGCGGTCCTGGAAAGATTTCTTCGCGTTGCGATTTGGGTAGTCCTGCTGCGGGATCTCGACCTCGAGGTGCCGGCAAAGTGGTGCCCAGCCGTCGCCGAGACCGTGAACCAACAGCCGATGTTCCGGCACTGTATCTTTCACGTCCTGGATGTGGGCTTCGTAGATTGAGATCGCATGGTCCCGCGTCACTGGTCGCCCACCAAATACTGTATCGCCCACAAGTTTTTGCGAGAAAAACTTGTCTGGATCATCTGGGGAATTGGTAAACGAGAGTATGGTCTTTTCAAAGCTGCGCCACCATGCGTCTGAGGGGCGCTGTGTCAGGATCACTTTGGCATCTGGATAGTGATCAATCAGGTCACGCCAGTAATGTGCCGAGGGCCAGTCGACGCAGGCATGATACCCCTCGAATAGTTGGTCCCAATCTGGCAAGCCGCCTTCCACCAGGGTGCGCCAAATCTCTGTCTGATGAGGGTTGTCATTCAGCTCGAACATGTGATGCGTTGGGCCGAAACCCAGAATGTTCAGGGCTTCGCGCATGGAATCTGTACCTGTACGGCCAAAGCCTGTTCCGATGACTTTTAAAGACATGGTCCCTCGCAATGCGCATTGTGTAATGCCTTAAGCATAGCACAATTATGCCCTTTGCGCAGACGGTGTGGTCAGCGGTGGGCGGCGAAGGCGCTTTTAGCGAGCTTTAGGGTCTCTGTTTCAAGGTCGATCAGGCGCGCATTGGTAACATCAGCGTCCTGCGCTTCAAGCGCATCGGCAATTTGACTGTGCAGTGCGATGATCCGGTCCCGATCTCTCTGTGAGTAGGTGATCATGTTCATCAGGGGCTGCATCGCTTCGACGGCCCCTGCCAGTTGATAGGACAGCACGGGGTTGCCCGCGCCATCCACAAGCGCCCGGTGAAAGGCCACGTCTGAGGCGCAGAAGGCCTCGTCCGTCAGGCCGGGCTGCGACTGGCGGTGGATTTCGGCACGCATGGTCGCCAATTGGTCGGGCGTACGGCGCTGGGCAGACAGAGGCGCACAAGAGCGTTCCAGCACATATCGCGCCTCGCACGCGGTCTCAAAGTCCACCCGGTTCATGGACAGAAGCAGGGTCGAGGTCGTGATCTGCTGATCATAAGCCTCTTCAAAAGACATGCGATTGACGAAGGCCCCGCCTGACGCCCCGCGCTGTGTGCGGATCAGGTTTTGGGCGGCCAGACGTTTCAGCGCTTCACGAACGGTGGATCGACCCACATCGAACTTTTCGCACAGTTCCGCCTCGGAAGGCAGGCGTTGATCAACGATCAGGCTGCCCCCAATGATGGCGTCGCGAATAGCCTCGGCGATCTGCGCTGACAGGTCTCTGTTCTCGTCCAAATCCGTTTTCACGCCGCGTTACTTCCTCTATTTGTCGCAATTGTCTGACAATTCAATTGCTCCATCGGCAATTGTCAGACATTATCATTCCGACTCGCAAGATGGGGGAAGCATGTCCGTTTCGTCAAGGATAAGAACCATGGGCGCGCCGCATTGGCTGGCGCTGTTTGGGCTGATCCTTGTGGGTTGGGTGCTTCTCTACGCCATGGCGCTGCCGCCGGAGGCGTTGGAACTGTCGCGCATCTATGGCGCTGACTTCTGGCGCTCGCTCTGTGTTGTGGAGCCTGACAAGGCTGGGTTCTTGGGGCTGTTCGCCATGTGGGCCGTGATGTCTGCTGCGATGATGGCTCCAACGGCGCTACCGACCTTCGCAGCTTATGACGATTTGATCGCTTCGGGCGCGGGCTCGCGCCAAGGTTTTGCGGAACTGATCGCGGGATATCTGGCGATTTGGCTTGGCTTTGCGGCCGTCGCCGCTGCCGGGCAGCTTGTGCTATTCCGCGCGGGGCTTCTGTCGCCACTTGGGCAGAGTGTCTCGCCGTGGCTGACAGGCGGGTTGCTGATCGGGGCAGGGGCGTATCAATTCTCGTCTCTGAAGGACAGCTGCCTCAGCCAATGCCGTCAACCGATGACCTTCTTCATGCAATATTGGCGCGAGACACGTTGGAACGCGGTCGCGCTGGGCTTGCGCCTTGGCGCGATTTGCCTTGGTTGTTGCTGGGCGCTGATGCTTTTGGGCTTCGTGGGTGGGGTTATGAACCTCGCCTTTATGGGGCTCGCCACACTTATCATGATTTTTGAAAAACTGCCCGATCTGGGCCGCTATCTAACCCGCCCCTTGGGCTGGGCGCTGATCGCGGGCGGGATCGTGGCACTTGTCCAGGGAGGATAACATGGACGGATCGCAAATTGGTACAGTCGAATGGACCATCAAAGGGGAGCTCATCCTCAACTGTAACTGCACGGTCTTTTGCCCCTGTGTGGTCAGCTTGGGTAAGCACCCACCCACGGAAGGGCACTGCCAAACATGGGGCGGAGTGCGGATTGACAGCGGTCAGTACGGCGATATCGACCTGTCAGGCCTAAACATTGGTTTGTTGATCGAAATTCCGGGCAACATGGGGCGCGGTAACTGGAAAGTAGCGCTGTTCATCGATGATCGCGCCAGCGACGAAGCGTTTGACGCTTTGGTTGCGATTTTCTCGGGTGCTGCCAAAGGTACAACTGGTCTGTTCCAAATGCTGGTAGGCGAGTTCCTGGGCGCGGAACGTCAGCCGGTCACCTATGAAACCGAAGGAAAGACACGTCACATCACGGTGGGTCGCAAGATTGAAGGTGTGGTGCATCCGGTCGGCGGAGCGGATGGTGACGAAGATGTTGTCATTACCAACACACAATACTGGATGGGACCGGATATCACCGTGGCCACGGCAACCAAAGGCAAGTTGCGTTCGCATGGACGGGTCTGGGATTTTGATGGCCGTTCGGCCGAGATCTGTCAGATCGACTGGAAAGGCCCCGGTCGCTAACGCGGCCGGAGGACCCCACGGGAGCGCGACCCATGGCTATGATCTCACCATCCCGCCGCTTGCGGCGCACCCCTTTCTCTGACGGCGTCGAAGCTGCCGGGGTCAAGGGCTACACGGTGTATAACCACATGCTGCTGCCGACCGTTTTTCGGTCGGTGGAAGAAGACTATCGTCACTTGAAAGACGCGGTGCAGGTCTGGGACGTGTCCTGTGAACGGCAGGTCGAGGTGCGCGGCCCGGATGCCGCCCGCCTGATTCAGATGCTCACCCCGCGTGATCTGTCCAAGATGCAGGACGGGCAGTGTTTCTATGTCCCCATGGTCGACGAGACCGGGGGGATGTTGAACGACCCGGTGGCGGTGAAGTTGAATGAGGACCGGTTCTGGATCTCGATTGCGGACAGTGATCTGATCATGTGGGTGAAGGGGCTGGCCTATGGGTTCCGGTTGGACGTTCTGGTGGATGAACCGGACGTCTCGCCTTTGGCCATTCAGGGTCCGAAGGCGGATGATCTGGCGGCGGCCGTCTTTGGCGATGCCGTGCGCGATATCCGCTTCTTCCGCTACAAACGGCTGGAGTTTCAGGGGCGCAGTCTTGTGGTCGCGCGGTCCGGCTATTCCAAGCAGGGCGGGTTCGAGATCTACGTCGAGGGCAGTGACATCGGCATGCCGCTGTGGAACGCACTGATGGAGGCAGGCAAAAGCATGGATGTACATGCTGGCTGCCCCAATGGGATCGAGCGCGTCGAAGGTGGGCTTTTGTCCTATGGCAACGATATGACCCGCGAAAACACCCCGCACGAAGCTGGGCTGGGGCGGTTCTGTTCTACGGAAAGCGCTTTGGGTTGTGTGGGACGCGACGCGCTGTTGCGGGTGGCCAAAGAAGGCCCGGTGCAGCAAGTGCGCGCGATCGAGATACTGGGCACTGTGCCCCCGTGCGACCGGGCGTGGCCCTTGATGGACGGGGATCGACAAGTGGGTCAGGTGACCTCGGCCGCCAACTCGCCTGATTTCAACACCGGTGTCGCCATTGGCATGGTGCGGATGACCCACTGGGATACGGGCACCGAGCTGGATGTGATGACGCCTGACGGACCGCGTGCAGCGACCGTCTATGACACTTTTTGGATTTAAGGAGACGACGATGTTCAAGGCACTTGTGATGGAACAGAACGACGAGGGGCTGGCCTCGGCGTCGATCAAGGAAATCGGTGAAGACGCGCTGCCCGAGGGTAATGTGACCGTTGCCGTTGAGTATTCGACCGTGAACTACAAGGACGGGCTGTGCATGTCCGCAAAGGGCGGGGGTCTTGTGCGCAACTATCCTCACGTACCGGGCATCGACTATGCAGGCACCGTGGAAGCGTCCGAAGATGACCGCTATAAGCCCGGCGACAAGGTGGTGCTGACCGGCTGGCGCGTGGGCGAAGTGTCTTGGGGTGGCTATACCCAGAAGGCACGTATTTCGGCCGACAAGTTGGTGCCGCTGCCCGAAGGTCTGACCACCCGTCAGGCGATGGCCGTGGGCACAGCGGGCTTCACCTCGATGCTGGCTGTCATGGCTCTGGAAGATCACGGGCTGAAACCGGGGCAGGGACCAGTGCTGGTCACCGGGGCTGCTGGTGGCGTAGGATCGGTTGCCACGGCTATTCTGGCCAATCTGGGGTACGAGGTTGCAGGTGTGACCGGTCGCCCGGATCAGGCAGATTACCTGAAGTCACTCGGGGCCACCACCATCGTGGCGCGTGAAGAACTGAACGAGACCACGAAACGCCCGCTCGAGGCCGAGACATGGGCTGGGTGTGTGGATGCCGTGGGCGGTGACATGCTGGCGCGTGTGCTGGGTCAGATGAAATACGGTGCGTCCGTATCTGCGGTGGGTCTTGCAGGTGGCGCTGGGCTGCCGGCTACCGTCATCCCGTTCCTGCTGCGTGGTGTGAACCTGCTGGGGATCGACAGCGTCATGCAGCCCTACGACAACCGCGTGCGGGCTTGGCAGCGGATCGCCAAAGATCTGCCAATGGACAAGCTGGAAGCCATGATCAACCCTGCGACACTGGAAGACCTTCCCAAACTGGGCGCTGACATCTTAAATGGTCAGGTCAAAGGTCGTGTCGTGGTGGATGTGAATGCCTAAGAACGATGAGGGGCGCGTTACAGCGTCCCTCGCCAATAAAACTCTGGAAGAGATTGACGGGCAGCGCTGGCCGACGCCGTGCTGCGCGTCTTATCTAGAGGCGACGACCACGTCGCTGCGCAAGAAACACCTTGGACAATTTACCACTGAAGATCTGCGCATCATGATTGCGCAGGATATCGGCGCTGAGGTTCTGAAGCCCTTTGCGCTGGCGGTCTTGCGCGAAGATCCTATGGCCGAGGGCGACTATTATCCGGGTGATCTATTGGAGGCAGCGCGAAAGCGATGGCCGGATGATCCCGAGCTTCAAGCCCTGACATAGAAACGGCGCCGGATTTCCCGGCGCCGCTTTTGTTTTCAGATATTGGGCGAGGCGTTACTCAGCCGGCTCCGCCTGAGTGCTTGCGTGTTTGTCACGCAGGCCGTCGCGATAAAGCGCTTTGGTCAAGGACGCCATCATCAGGCCCATGACCGCAGTAAAGGGAAGCGCGCCGATAATCATCGCGTTTTTCAGCGCATCCATCGGGTTGTTTTCCCCAGCCGCCAGAAGCAGCGTCCCGATCACGGCGGTCAGAACAACACCCCAGACGATGCGGTGCTTGATGCCGGTCTCTTGCTCGCCGCCCGACATGATGGTGTTCATCACAAGGATGCCACTGTCTGCCGAGGTGACAAGGAAGGTCAGGATCAGGACCACGCACATCACGGTGATGATCGACAGGAACGGACCCGAGATCATTTCGCCCAGAGTGACGAAAAGCTTCGAGGTGTTCGAGGCGCCGATGATGGCACCTTCTGCAGCACCGCTCAGTTCCAGATCAATCGCGGTGCCGCCAAGGATGGTCATCCATGCAAAGCAGACCAGAGCCGGGGCGAATACGCAGCCGATGATGAACTCACGGACCGAACGACCCTTCGAGATTCGGGCCAGGAACAGGCCTACGAAGGGCGAGAACGCGATCCACCAAGCCCAGTAGAAGGTGGTCCAGCCAGCTTGCCAGCCGAACTGACGGGCAGGTTCACCCGCGGCGTAGACTTCACGCAGCACGTCTGCGGGCAGGGCGGCTGCATCGCCTTCCAGACCCGACACGAAGCCACCATAGCTACCCCATGCGTTGGTTGCGCCACCCTTCAGGGAGTCGGCCAGCGGGGCTGCGGCTTCGGGCAGGTTGGCAGCAAAGTCGCCAGCAGGCTGTGGGCCGTATGCGCCGAAGGATAGCTGCACAATGTGCAGCAGGTAATCGACCAATGCCGCGCCATAGGTGGACATCGCAAAGAAGAACGAGCCGAAGACGATGAAGGTCAGAAGCAGGATCAGCGACAGAACCAGGTTCAGGTTCGACAGGTATTTCACCCCGCGTCCAACACCCGAAACAGCCGAGATGATCGACAGACCCATGATGCAGACCAAACCCGTAACCAGTCCGACTTTGCCCGGTGCAGGCGCGTCGCCTGACATATCCATCATCCACTCCATACCGGTGATGGCATAGAGACCGTCAATGAACTGGCTGACACCGAAGCCGATGGTCACCGAGACACCCAGAATGGTGGCGACAACGCCCAGAACGTCGACGATGTGACCGAAGAAGCCGTTCACGAACTTGCCGAAAAGCGGCGTCAGTGCCGAGCGGATCGTCAGTGGCATATCACGCGTATACGCATAGTAAGCCAGCGACAGGCCGGTCATCACATAGATGGCCCAAGCGTGGAACCCGTAGTGCAGGAAGGTATAGCGATATCCCGACTGCAGGCTTTCCGGTGTGTTGGGTGCGACATCTCCGGTTAAGATGACTGGGTTCGATCCCCACAGGCCCAAAGGCTCGGCGGTTGCGAAGACCATCAGGCCGACGCCCAGACCGGCGCCAAACATCATCGAGAACCACGAGAAGTTCGAGAACTCGGGCTTCTCGCCCGGAAGTCCCATCACGCGTTTGCCGGTGGATGGTAGAATGGCCACGATAGCCAGGAAGAATAGGAACATGCCTACGATGATGATGTAAAAGCTGTTGAACCCTTCAAGAAGGCGCCAGTTCAGGCTGCCGAGGGTTGAATTCGCGTTTGCTGGGAAAACCAGTGCCCAGATCACCAGTGCGACCATGATCCCCTTCGAGATCAACGCAATCGGAAGGCTATTGCCCTCGTAAAAACCTGACGGAGCCTTCGGAATGTGAAGCTCCGTAAAGGGGGGTTTGATACTCATATTCCCTGTCCTTGGTTGTTTAACCTTGCTCAATCGGGCGGGCCGAATGGCATCTTGTGAGCCTGACGGACAGGATTTGTGCGACGTTCGTCAAAATGGACAGGATCGCAGTCATTTGCGACAATTTGTCGCTTTCTGGCCGCTTCCAGAGGGCATTTTACGGTGTGCGATTGTATGCCGTTTCTGATGGTCTTGACGCCTGAAATGGAGCGGTTTAGCCAGATGATGTCCTCGTTTTGGCGAGGGCTGTCCGTGGTTTTGAAATGACTTCGGGCTGGCTGGAAGACCTGCCGGATCCGGGGTGGCTCTGATCTGACAGGCACCCCCCAAACATGACTGAAGGAGCCGACAATGGCCGAGCTGGACATCAACTGGGTGCGTGCGCAATTCCCCGCTTTCTCTGAGCCGACTTTACAGGGGCAGGCGTTCTTCGAAAATGCGGGTGGATCTTATACTTGCAAGCCGGTGATTGATCGCCTGACCCGTTATTACACCCAGCGTAAGGTTCAGCCCTATGCACCCTACGAGGCATCCCGACTGGCAGGGGAAGAGATGGACGAGGCGCGTGCGCGTTTGGCGGCCATGATGGGGGTGGAAACCGATGAGCTGTCTTTCGGTCCGTCGACCACGCAGAACACCTATGTGTTGGCACAGGCGTTCCGGCAGCACTTGTCGCCGGGCGATGCGATTGTCGTCACAAATCAGGATCACGAGGCGAATACCGGCCCGTGGCGGCGTCTGGCAGACGAAGGATTCGAGGTCCGCGAATGGCAAATCGACCCCGACACTGGCAATCTGGACCCGGCGGCTCTGGATGATCTTCTGGGCGACGGGAAGGTGAAGCTGGTCTGCTTCCCGCATTGCTCGAACGTTGTTGGCGAGATCAATGACGTGAAAACCATCTGCGCGAAGGCCCGCATGGCAGGGGCCTATAGCTGTGTGGATGGCGTCAGCTACGCCCCACATGGCTTTGTGAATGTGGACGCGCTGGGCGCGGATATCTATTTGTTCTCAGCCTATAAGACCTATGGTCCGCATCAGGGCATCATGGTGATCCGCCGCGCGCTGGGCGAGGCACTGCCCAATCAGGCGCACTATTTCAATGAAGGCTGTCTGTACAAACGCTTCACCCCCGCAGGTCCTGACCACGCACAGGTCGCAGCCTCGGCCGGGATGGCGGACTATATAGAGGCGCTGGCCAAACATCATGGTGCAACCGGTGATCCCGCAGACTTGGCTGCCGCTTCCCACACCTTGATGCGTGATCACGAAGTAAAGCTGCTGCAACCGCTTCTGGATTTTGCTTCGGCCAAGAACTCGATCCGTTTGCTGGGGCCGTCGGTGGCAGCCAACCGGGCGCCGACCGTGTCACTGGTCTCGGCCAAGCCGGGGGAAGATCTGGCAACTGCTCTGGTCCCGAAAGGCATCATGGCAGGTGGAGGTGACTTCTATGCTGTGCGCGCGCTTGAGGCGCAGGGGGTAGACCCCGCACATGGCGTTTTGCGTGTCAGCTTCACCCACTATACGACCGCAGAAGAAGTCACGAAACTGATCGATGCTCTGGATCAGGTTCTCTGATATATCAACAGGTTGCCCCGGTCGGCATTGACCGGGGTACCACACCTGAATACTGCGTTTGCAAAGCGGTTTTCCGCAGTTGCACAGCAGCTATCTTGCCAGCTCACCCATGCACGACATAGCCTTTTGGCAAACGTTTCTATGTTTCAGGGGTGAGACATGATCCTGACAGACACCAAGAATCAAAGCGATTTGCCGCGCTATTTCGCGCAGGTATTTGCGATCGCCAAGCGCATGAATAAGGGGCGGCTGGACTTTGTGATGCCAGACGGTCGTCGATTTCAGGCAGATGGCGCACAGCCCGGCTATGTGGCCGAGCTTCACGTTCATGATCCGGATGTTTTCGCGCGTTTGATCCGCGAAGGCGATCTGGGGTTTTGTGATTCCTACATCGAGGGCGGCTGGTCTACGCCCGACCTTCAGGCGTTTCTGGATCTCGTGCAGGATGACAATGACATGGTCTATGACGGGTTTCCCGGTCAGATGTTCCTGCGTGCTTATGAACGGATGCGCCATCTGATGCGCGCCAACAGCAAGAAACAGGCAAAGAAGAACATCTCGGCCCATTATGATCTGGGAAATGACTTTTATGGGGCGTGGCTGGATGACACGATGACGTATTCCTCGGCGCTGTTTCGCACCGGGCAAGAAAGCCTAGAGCGTGCTCAGGAGGAAAAGTACGCGTCCATGATCGACGAAATGGGCGTCGGGCCGGGGGATCATGTGCTTGAGATCGGCTGTGGCTGGGGTGGCTTTGCTGAACATGCCGCGCGCAAGGGGATCCGCGTGACGGGCCTGACCATCAGCCAAGAACAGCATGACTTCGCCGTGGAACGGCTGCGTCGTGCGGGTCTTCAGGACATGGTCGACATCAAAATGCAGGATTACCGCGACGAGACCGGCCAGTATGATGGGATCGCATCGATCGAAATGTTCGAGGCCGTGGGCGAGAAATATTGGCCGATTTATTTTGATACGGTGAAATCTTGTCTGAAACCCGGTGCAAAAGCGACATTGCAGATCATCACAATCGCGGAACGTAGGTTTGACGCTTACCGCAAAGGCGTTGACTTCATACAGAAGTATATCTTTCCGGGCGGCATGTTGCCGTCAAAGTCTGTGCTGCAAGACGAGGTGATGCGCGCGGGATTGGATACACGAAACCAGATCGAATTTGGGGAAAGCTACTCGGTCACGTTGCGTCGGTGGTTTGATCGTTTCAACGCCAGCTGGGGTAAAATCGCCCCGATGGGGTTTGATGAAAGATTTCACCGGATGTGGAATTTCTATCTGACATCGTGCGCAGCGGCGTTTCATTCCGGAAGCTGTGATGTGGTTCAATTGACCGTAGAGCGGAGGTCTGGATAATTCTGTTTTACTGTCGTGCTTTACGCCATAATATGGCCATAAGCAGATCTTAACGATTTAGTAACAACGACCACAGACTTGGAAAGCGGGAAGCTTATGCCAACAGCCGCAAAACTTATCTCTGCCATCATTTTGGCTGCGGTCGGATGGCTGTGCGCTGAGCTGGTGAAACCCCTGATGCCCGAAGGCAAGGATCTGTCCTATCTCTCGCCGACCGCATCAGCGGCAGGCCTGTTTGTTGGGTGGTTCTATTTGGGGCCGCGCGCGGACAAGAGGCTTGGAACCGCTGGGGCCAATGCAGGCACCACGCTTATTGTGCAGGTTTTTGTCACCCTTTTTACATTCTCGTTTGCCGAGATGATCAGCAATTCACTGCGCAAGCGGTATGAAGGGCCGATCGAGGCTTTGCAGGATATTTTCGTCATCGGGTTTGAAACGGTGATGGAATATACAACCGCCGAGATCGCAGCGGTCGCTATCCTGGGTGTGTTCATTGCGTCAACAAGTGCCTTTTACGCAGCCCGAAAATGGGGATAGTGCATCTGTGTGTGACGCACCACATACAGATGTGAAAGGGATCTCGTGAACTCTCTGTTTTTCTATGGCACCTTGTGCCATCGCCCGCTTCTGGATTTGGTTTTGGGGGGCGAAAGTACCTGCCGTATCAGCCCTGCATCACTGACAAGTCATGTCGCAAATTGGGTGCAAAATCAACCATTTCCAATGATCTCTGCAAGTGATGCATCAGCGCGCCTAACCGGGCTTTTGGTGCAGGATCTTTCGGATCAGGACGTGGCGCGGTTGAACTTTTACGAGGGTGGTTTTGACTATTCCCTTGAAGATGTCGAGGTGCAGGTTGAACCAGATGGCATACAGGTCCAAACACAGGTCTATTTTCCCGCGCCCGGTTTGTGGACGCCCGGAGAGATATGGAGCCTGAGCGATTGGGAAGCCCAGTTTGGTGCCATGACCGTCGAAGCCGCCAAAGAGGTCATGGAAGGTTACGGGCAGGTTGCGCCGGACGAGATCGCAAGGCGATTTCCGATGATCCGTACGCGTGCGGCCAGCCGGGTGCGTGCGCGTACTGAACCGTCCCCGACCACGTTGCGGGTGGATTATGGTTCTCAGGATGTATCGGTTCAAAGCCGGGGACGCCCCTACGCCAAGCATTTTACGATGGAAGAGCAAGAGCTGTCCTTCCGCAAATACTCGGGCGAGATGAGCGAGGTCGTGGACCGTGCCGCCTTCGTAGGTGGGGATGCGGTGATCGTTCTGCCCTATGATCCGGTGCGGGATCGCGTGCTGGTAATCGAGCAGTTCCGCATGGGGCCGCAAATCCGTGGGGATGTGCGCCCGTGGCTGTTGGAGCCGATTGCCGGACGTATCGATGGAGGCGAGACCCCAGAAGACAGCGCACGCCGTGAAGCGATGGAGGAAGCGCGGCTGGAGTTGGACCGCCTGATCGCTCTGACCCCGCATTACCCAAGCCCCGGCGCCAGCACCGAGTTTTTCTATCCCTTCATTGCCCTGTGTGATCTTCCCGATGATGCCAGCGGCATTGGCGGCGTCGAAAGCGAGGCCGAGGACATCCGAAGCCACGTCATTCCCTTTGATCACCTGATCGAACTTATCACCTCGGGCGAGGCAAATTGCGGCCCCTTGATCCTTGCGGCCTTCTGGCTGGCCGCCAATCGGCAGGATTTGCGCACGCATTCGTGATGCTCGGCCCTTGAACCGCCTATGGTCTGGTCCTACAGATGGTAGAAACGACGCGCGATAAGGGGCTGAAAAATGGACATCAAACGCGATCTTGAAGCAACAGTGGGCAACACGCCCCTGATCCGGTTGAATGCAGCGTCTGAGGCAACGGGCTGCGAGATTTTGGGCAAGGCCGAGTTCATGAACCCGGGACAGTCCGTCAAGGACCGTGCGGCGCTGTTTATCATCCGTGACGCTGTGGCGCGCGGGGCGCTGAAGCCGGGCGGTACGATCGTGGAGGGGACCGCTGGCAATACCGGGATCGGACTTGCGCTGGTTGGGGCCTCGATGGGCTTCAAGACGGTGATCGTGATTCCGGAAACCCAGTCCGAGGAAAAGAAGGACATGATCCGTTTGGCCGGGGCCGAGTTGGTTCAGGTGCCCGCTGTTCCTTACAAGAACCCCAACAACTATGTGCACTACTCGCGCCGTCTTGCCGAAAAGCTGAACGAAAGCGAGCCGGCAGGGGCAGTCTGGGCCAACCAGTTCGACAACGTGGCGAACCGTCAGGCGCATATCGAAGGCACCGGACCCGAGATTTGGGCGCAGACCGAAGGCAAAGTGGACGGGTTCACCTGTGCGGTCGGGTCTGGCGGGACTCTCGCAGGCGTTGGCATGGCACTGCAGCCCAAAGGCGTGAAAGTCGCGCTGAGCGATCCAATGGGCTCGGGCCTTTATTCGCTTTATGAAACCGGCACCGCTGCGGTCGAAGGTGGCTCGATCACCGAAGGGATCGGGCAGGGGCGCATCACAGCCAACCTTGAAGGATTCACGCCCGATATGCGGTTCCAGATCCCCGACGACGAAGCATTGCCGGTGATCTATGACCTGCTCCAGGATGAGGGGCTGTGCCTTGGCGGATCGTCCGGGATCAACGTGGCTGGCGCCATGCGCATGGCGCGTGAAATGGGACCGGGACATACCATTGTGACCGTTTTGTGCGATTATGGCACGCGATATCAGTCGAAGCTGTTCAATCCGGAGTTCCTGCGCGAAAAGGGTCTTCCCATTCCAAAATGGCTGGATCGTGATCCTGCCTTCATGCCCGAGGTATTCGAGGATATCTGATGATCTCTGAACCGCGCTGCACGACGCTAATGGCCCGTTTCCTTTGGATCTTGCGGGCGTGGATGTGCGCTGCGGTGCTATTGGCACCCTTGGGCGTCACCGCGCAAGAGGCAGACGTCACTGAAGATGCCCCGAGCTATGTCCTGACTGAAACAGGCACGCCGGACTATCTGGCGTGGTCGCGCGTCGCTGAGCGTGGCGAGCGTGTGTTAGAGATTGGGCGTGCTTCGGATCAGGCGCTCAGCGATCTGCGTGGCGAGATTGATCAGTGGCGCGGGTTGTTCGCGACGGCTCAGGATGAAAACTCGATCCGTATCAACACGCTAAAGACGCAACTGGCGACGCTCGGGCCTGAACCAGAAGATCCCGGAAGCGAGCTGGCAGTGCTGACACATCGCCGGACCGAGCTGACCGAAGATCTGAACCAAGCACAGGCGCCTGTCAAAGAAGCGGAAGAGGCCTTTGCGCAAGCAGATTTCCTGATCCGCCAGATCGACAGCGTGCTGCGGTCACGCCAAGCAGACCAATTGTTCGAACTTGGTTCCACACCGTTGAACCCAGCAGCGTGGCCCTCGGCATTGGCGGCCCTTAAGCAAACGTTCTCGACCGCGATGAGCGAAATGCGCAATGCTTGGGGAAACGAGGCGCAGCAGCGTGATCTGCACGATGATCTGCCCCTCACGCTTGTTCTGTTGGCCATTGGGCTGCTTCTGTTGACACGCTCGCGCAGGTGGTTGATCCGCCTGGGAAGTCATCTGCGCCATATGCGCAAGGGACCATCGCGCGGGGTGGTCGGGTTTGTTATTTCGCTGGGGCAGGTGATCGCCCCCATGCTTGGGCTTTCGGCCCTTCTAATCGCATTGAACCTTGCCGGTGTTCTTGGCCTGCGCGGGCAAGTGATTGCTGATGCGTTGCCTGATGCAGGGTTTATTTTCTTCGTTGCGCTTTGGATCGGCACACGCATTTTCGGGGCCGAGTCATCACACGCATCGCTTTATCTGCCAACGCCAGCGTTGCGGGCCGAAGCGCGCATTGATGTCACCCTACTGGGCTTGTTGCTTGGTGTGTTGATCGCATTGCAAGAAATCAGCGTGGCCGAGTCATATTCTAGCAGCGTCACGGCAATTCTGGCATTCCCAATGCTCGTCGGTGCAGGCGTCTTGCTTGTGCGTTTGGGGCGTTTGCTGCGTCGTCACCTTGGGACGCAAGCCTCGGGCAGTCAAAGTGTCCTCAGGAAGCGGACCAACGCCTTGATTGGCCGTGTTTGCGAAATTATCGGGTTTGTCGCTCCGATTGCGGCGGCGGTTGGATATGCCACGTTGGCGGAGTCCTTGCTGGTCCCAACGATCCTGACCTTGGCTGTGTTGGCCGTTCTGGAAATCCTGAATGCCTTCATAAAAGCTGTCTATGCCACGATCCTTCGCACGGACAATGAAACGACTGATCAGGCTTTGCTGCCGGTCATCATTAGTTTCTGTCTGATGCTGGGCGCTTTGCCACTGTTGGCCCTGATATGGGGCGCGCGTTCGACCGAGTTGGTCGAGCTTTGGGCGACGTTCCTGAACGGATTCCAAATGGGAGACGCCCGGATCACGCCACGAGCGTTTCTGATCTTCGCGTTGATCTTCATCGTCGGGTACGCTGCAACACGCGTGCTTCAATCGGCGCTGCGCAGCACTATCCTGCCCAAGACGAAAATGGACAAGGGCGGGCAGAACGCGATCGCTGTTGGCACCGGCTATGTTGGGATCTTTCTGGCTGCCGTCATCGCAATCACCGGGGCCGGGATTGACCTAAGTTCGATCGCGATCATTGCGGGTGCCCTGTCCGTCGGGATCGGCTTTGGCCTGCAAACCATCGTGTCGAACTTCGTGTCCGGGATCATCCTTCTGATCGAGCGCCCCATCTCAGAAGGCGATTGGATCGAGGTGAACGGCCAGATGGGCTATGTGCGCGACATCTCGGTGCGCGCCACGCGGATCGAGACCTTTGATCGGTCTGATGTGATCCTGCCCAACTCGGACCTCGTGTCCGGCGTGGTCACGAACTACACGCGCGGCAACTCGATCGGGCGGGTGATTATTCCCGTGGGTGTGGCCTATGGTACCGATACGCTGCGGGTCGAGGCCATTCTGCGTGAAATCGCCGAGGCGCATCCCATGGTCACCGTCAACCCAGCTCCATCAATTGTGTTTCAGGGCTTTGGCGCCGACAGTCTTGATTTCGAGATCCGTGCCATTCTGTCTGACGTGAATTTCATGCTCTCGGTAAAAAGCGAGATCAACCACGAGATCGCACGACGCTTTGTTGAAGAAGGGATCGAAATCCCATTTGCGCAGCGCGACATCTGGCTGCGCAATCCCGAGGCACTGACCGGGGCGGCAACAGCGCCCCAAGCTGTAGCGTCTTCAGAGCAGGTACAGAGTGTGACCCAAGGCGCCATGACTGTTGAAGATATGACTGGGGAAGGAGAAGGTGATGAGTAAACCGCTGTATCAGGATGATGCCTATCTGACCGAGGCCACCGGCCGCGTTGTGTCGCACACGGATCAGGGCGGTGTCGTGCTGGATCAAAGCCTGTTCTATCCGACCGGCGGGGGGCAACCGGGGGACCGGGGGCAGCTGACCTGGGACAGTGATCAGATGGCTCTAGCAACCACCGTGAAAGGCGAGGGCGGCGCGATTGTTCTGGTGCCCGCGGACGGGCAAAGCTTACCGCCCGTTGGGGCAGACGTTTCTCAGACACTCGATTGGGATTTGCGTCTGCGCCACATGCGGATGCACACAGCGCTGCATTTGTTGTCGGTCGTGATTCCGCTGCCTGTCACAGGCGGGCAAATCGGGGCTGAGAAGTCCCGACTGGATTTTGCCATGGAGCATCCGTTGGAGGACAAGCAGGCTGTGGAAGATGCGCTGAATGACCTGATCGCGCGCGATCTTGAGGTCTCGACGCGCTGGATTTCAGATGAAGAACTGGAAGCCAATCCCGGTTTGGTTAAGACCATGTCGGTGCAGCCACCAAAAGGCGCAGGGCAAGTGCGGCTGGTGCGCATCGGAACTGGGGACGAGCAGGTGGATCTACAACCCTGCGGCGGAACGCATGTATTGCGCACCGCCGAAATTGGCCGAGTGCGTCTGGGCAAGGTGGAAAAAAAGGGTCGCATGAACCGCCGCGTCGCCTTGCATCTTGAAGCGTAACTCTGCCGCGCGAGGCTGGCCCTAAAGGGCCGTCCAGCTTGGCGGTAGCCGCAGCAAGCTGCGGCAGATTCTAGGCCTCCTTCGGGGATACTTTGGGCAAGGAAAAGCGTCGACGGGATCAACGTCTGGCTGCCTGCATTTATTCGCGGCACCCGCTGTGAAAAGTGACAATGACGGCTTGAACCCCGCAGCACTTCCGAATAACAACGTCGGCGGAGCGGTGGCCGAGTGGTCGAAGGCGCACGCCTGGAAAGTGTGTAGGCGGGGAACCGTCTCGAGGGTTCGAATCCCTTCCGCTCCGCCACTTACCCCTTTTTACCCGCCTGATTACTCGGCGTTGAAAACAAACAGCGTTTCGCCGTTGATCTTGTAATCGTTGATCAACGCTTTCGCTGTGTCCGACACAAGCCACGCTTCCAGTTTTGCCGCAAGCTCGGTCTCTACGTGCTCGTGCTTGTCCGGGTTCACGGGTAAATAGGCGTATTGGTTGAACAGGATCGGATCGCCCGCATAAAGCAGCGCCAGATTGCCTTTATTGCCAAAGTTCAGCCAGCTTGCCCGATCTGCCATGATATAGGCGTCCAAACCTGCGGCTGTGTTCAATGCTGCACCCATACCGGCCCCAACCGCTTTGTACCACGCGCCTTCGGGTGCGATCTCGGCCGCCGCCCACAGGCTGAGTTCTTTCTTGTGGGTGCCGCTGTCATCCCCGCGGCTAACAAAGGGGGCTTGTGCGGTCATGATCTGTTTCAGTGCGCCCGCCGCGGTTTCGGACTCGGAAACTTTTGCGTCATCCGTAGACGGGCCGATGAAAACGAAATCGTTATACATGATCTCGCGGCGATGAGTGCCAAAGCCACCCGCCAGAAACATGTTTTCGGCCTTGCGAGAGTGCACGAGTATGGCGTCCACGTCCCCGGCCTCGCCCAGTTTAATCGCTTGGCCGGTGCCGACGACCAGAAGCTGAACTTCGATCCCGGTATCTTCTTTGATCTGGGGCAGCAGAATGTCGGACAGACCCGAGTTATGGAACGACGTGGTGACCGCAAGCTTCATCTCGTCCGCGATCGCTCCGGTGGCCAGAAGGGTCGCTGTGAGGGCGGCGAAAACGGTTCGTTTCATTCTACGATGTCTCCATTGAGAAAAGCTTGTGCTTGTGGACTGGGTGTGCCGCCAAAAAACGTTTCGGCAGAGCTGTGTTCGTGGATGTTGCCGTTCAGAAGGAACAAGACTTCGGTTGCTAATCGCCGAGCCTGACCCATGTCGTGTGTCGACATGATCAATCGCGTGCCTGCAGCTGCCGCCCGTGTCAAAATCTCTTCGATTTCGCGGGTGGCGCGGCCATCAAGAGAGGCGCAGGGTTCATCAAGGAACAGAAGTTCGGGCTGGGTGACGAGGGCTCGGGCAAGGGCCAGCTTCTGCCGTTCGCCACCTGACAGGTATGTCGCAGGACGCTCTAGCATGTCGCCCAATCCGACCTCGATGGCGGCCCGAGTGGCGCGGTCACGGGCCTCGGACCGCGATTGGCCTGTCAGTCGCAGCGGATAGGCCAGATTGCCCAGCACGGACCTTCGCATCATGATCGGTTGCTGAAAAACAAACGCCTGATGAACGCGCGCTTCTTCGGGCGGGCAAGCCCAGTGAATGCTGCCTTCCCCCAATCGTGCAATGCCATGCATCATGCGCAGAAGCGACGTCTTACCTGCGCCGTTCGGGCCAATCACAATGGTCACGCCTTTGGCCTGTAGTTCGAGATTTACAGGCCCAACAAGGGTCTTGCCTGCACGACGCAACGTAGCGTCTTCAAGCGTTACGGGGAATAGATTGCTCACCAGCGCCCTCCACGTTCAGTCCGCCCGATCACGTGAATGGCAAAGTTTACCGCAATCGCCATGGCGATCAGCACAAAGCCCAGGCCAAGGGCCAGAGAAAACTCGCCTTTGCCGGTTTCAAGTGCAATCGCGGTGGTAAGAACCCGGGTGTGATGGTCGATATTGCCGCCCACCACCATGATCGCGCCGACCTCGCCGATGGCGCGACCAAACCCGGCCAACGACGCCGTTAATAGCGCCCGACGACCGTCCCACAAGAGGGCCTGCACCCGTTGTGTCTGCGTCGTGTTCATCGAGATCAGAAGATCGTGATAGTCGGACCAAAGCTCGCGCAGGGCCTGATGGGCAATGGAGGCGATCAGCGGCACAATGATGATGACTTGGGCAATAATCATCGCGGTCGGCGTGAACAATAGGCCCAAGACCCCGAAAGGACCCGACCGGCTGAGCATCACGTAGACAATCAGGCCTACCACGACAGGAGGCAGCCCCATAAGCGCGTTCAGAACAGCAATTGTGATCCGTCGTGCGCGAAACCGTCGGACTGCCAGAAGCGCGCCAAGCGGCAGCGCAATGGCCGAGGCGATCACAAGCGCCGTCAGCGTGACATATAAAGACCTTAGCGTGATTTCGACCAGGTCCGCGTCAAGCGTTACAAGTAGCCAAAAAGCCTCGGTTATCCCGGACCATATTTCCAAGATGTCATCCTTCAACGCGTTTCATCGGAACGGGGTCATAATGTCCGACCCGCTGTGGATCGATCAACCATATCTTAGGCAACAGCAAAACCGAATTCTGGCAAAGAAGCGGCGTATTGGACATTTTGACCGTCCCGAATTGCCTCTTAGCTTCTCAGCCTGCCAATTCGACCACCCCCCGCACTGCACAATGGCGATGACACTGGCATGCAATGCCGAGTCTGCTAAGCTTGATGGGGATGTCGGCAGAAGCCGGAAAGGAAGCGATTTGAACTCTGTTCGCCTGAAGCTTTTGGTGCTGGCTTTGGCGCCTCTGGGGGTGCTTTTGCCATTGCTAATGCTGTTGGCGATGGCGCGCTGGACCACGGATTACGATGAACTTCTAATCTCGAAGGTCGACAGCGATCTTCGCATTGCCGAGCAGTATCTGGGACGTATTCTGGCAGGCACCGGGGCAGGGGTCGAGGCGATCGCCGACTCTCGTGTGTTCGAGACCGTGCTTGCCCAAGGGGATGACAGCCGCGCCGCCTTTTTGGAAGAGATGCGCATCGATCAAGCGCTTGATTTCCTATATTACCTGCCTGAAGGCGACGCTGAACATGCCCTCCGTTGGCCGGTCATTCAGGCCGCGATGAATGGCCAGAGATCTTCGCACATTGACATTTTCTCGGCCGATGATCTGGCAGATTTCCCGCAACTTGCACTTCGTGCGCGCATTGATCTGATTGAAACGCAGGCCGCCATACCCACAGATCGAACGGTCGAGGATCGTGGCATGGTTATTCACACCGCTGCTCCGGTTAACCTACCGGATAACCGAGGTGTACTGGTCGGAGGGATTTTGCTGAATCGCAATCTTGACTTCATCGATACGATTAACGCGCTGGTCTATCTGAACGCCGCGACCAACGGGGACCGACAGGGCACCGCGACGCTGTTTCTTGAAGATGTTCGCGTATCGACAAATGTACGTTTGTTCGAGGACGTGCGCGCGCTGGGGACGCGCGTCTCGGCTGAAGTACGGGCCGAGGTTCTGACCCAAGGGCAAACATGGCTCGACCGGGCCTTCGTTGTGAATGATTGGTACATTTCCGGCTATCAGCCCTTGATCGACAGTTATGGCGAACGGGTCGGCATGCTTTACGTTGGGTTTCTCGAAGCACCGTTCTCAAGTGCCAAGAGGGCGGCTTACTTGGCAATGCTGGCGTCTATGGCGGCGGTTTTTATTCTGACGGCACCGCTTTTTCTACGGATGGCGCGCGGAATCTTTTCGCCGCTCGAAAAGATGACCAGTACCATGAAGCGGGTGGAACGCGGCGACCTTGCGGCGCGTATCGGCGATGTAGGGCCAAAGGACGAAATCGGGCAAGTTGCAACCCATTTGGATACGCTTCTGGATCAGGTGCAGGAACGTGACCAAGCGCTGCGCAGCTGGGCTGACGAGCTTAATGATCGGGTTGACAGACGTACTGCCGAACTGCGCGCGGCCAAGGACAAACTGGAAGAAACCTTCCAGCAACTTGTAACATCCGAGAAGTTGGCCTCGATAGGCGAGATTACGGCGGGTGTGGCGCATGAAATCAACAACCCGGTGGCGGTTATTCAGGGCAATGTAGACGTGATGCGCCAGACCTTGGGTGCGGATGCCGAGGATCTGAAGACCGAACTGGACCTAATCGACCGGCAGGTGCAGCGTATTGACGGAATTGTTGGCAAGCTGCTGCAGTTTGCGCGCCCGACCGACTATGCGGCTACCGGCGAAGGGGTCGAGCTGTCACAGCTGGTCGAAGATTGCCGCGGTCTGATCGCCCATGTTCAGCCACAGGAGGATGTGCGTGTGACCACTGACTTCGCGGCTGCTCCGAACGTGGCGATCAGTGCGGGTGAAATGCAGCAAGTGGCGGTGAACCTGATGGTGAATGCTGTGCAAGCGATGAACGGCGTGGGAGAAATGGCGCTGACCATCCGACCAGCACAGAATGACGCCCAAGACGGGGTCGAGCTGACAGTGGCCGATAGCGGGCCGGGCATCGACGCGGACAACCTGAATCGAGTGTTTGACCCGTTTCACACCACCAAGCTGGGCGAAGGGACCGGGCTGGGGCTTTCGATCAGTCAGACGTTGATCCGGCAGGCGGGGGGGACGATTTCGGTTGCGAACCGTCCCGAGGGCGGCGCAGTGTTTACTGTTTGGCTTCCAAAGGCCAAGCGCGACTTCGCGGACTAGCCCGCCCTGTCACATCCCCCACGACGCGCATTTGCGGTCAACCGTCTTGCGCGAAACGCCAAGGCGGCGTGAGGCTTCGGCCCGATTTCCGTCGCAGGCATCCAGCACGTTCAGAATGTGACGTTTGGTGACCAGATCAAGCGTCTCGATGGCACGGCTTCCCGTGACTTGCCCGCCGCCTGCGAACTCTTCCGGAAAGGCACCAAGTATCACAGAGCGTTCGATCATGTTACGCAATTCGCGGACATTGCCCGGCCAGTCATAGCGGCTGATCTTCAAAAGCGTATCATCATCCAGCTCTAGATCGGGCAAGGCCAGTGTTTTAGAGAACTGCCCCATGAACAGCGCTGCCAATTCGACGATATCTTCCGACCGATCTTTCAGGGGCGGCATGTCGATATTGACCACATTGATCCGGTGATACAGGTCGGCACGGAAGGTGCCTTTGGCCACGGCCGCAGGCAGGTCGGCGTTGGTGGCAAAGAAAAACCGTAGGTTCAGAGGGATGTCACGTTCTGCACCAACTGGCCGGATGCGCTGGTCTTCCAAAACGCGCAGTAGGGCGGCCTGCATCTTTTCAGGCATCTGTGCCACTTCGTCGAGGAAAAGCACACCGCCATCGGCCAGTAGGAACAACCCGTTCCGACCTTGACCGTCTTCATTGACTTCGCCGAACAGGTCTTCGGCACATTTGTCTTGCGAGATTGCAGCGCAATTCACCGCGACAAAGGGTTTCTCGGCGCGGTCGGACATGGCGTGCAATGTTCGGGCGGCGATCTCTTTGCCGGTGCCGGATGCGCCGGTGAACAACACTGGCGTGGGCATTGGGGCCAAACGGGTCAACATCTCGCGCACGGTGTTGATCGGGATTGAGTTCCCCAACAGGCGACCGCGCGCGGTTCCACCTTCGACAGACAACTCATGTTTCAACAGCGAGTTGTCTCGGCGCAGGATCTTGCGATCCAAGGCACGTGCAACTGCATTTAGGATCTGGTTGGCACGAAATGGCTTCAGAACGAAATCGGCCACACCAATACGCAAGGCTTCAATCGCGGTTTCCAGATCGGCATAGGCCGTGATCAAAATCGCATCTGAGAACAGACCGACTTTGCCCTGTTCCCGCAACCAGTCCAGCCCGGTTTTTCCAGGCATGATGTTGTCTAGGATCACAAGGTCGAAATGGTTCCGGTCCAACGCCGCCGAGGCTTCAATAGCCGAACCCGCTTGTTCAACCCGCTTGCATCGCGGCGACAGAATTTTGGTCAGGAAGTTTCGCATGCCGGGTTCGTCGTCGATCACAAGGATCGACGCGCCGGCAAGGCTTTCTCCGTATTCGTCACGCATGATCGGACCTTAGTTTCTGACTGCAGCACCAGAGTAGCGGTCGGACGAGGAATAGCCTAGCGTTCCAAGAATATTGTTGGCACCGATGGCAATTACGATGATCGCCACAAAGCCCAAAAGCATCGCTTTCATCTTTACATCTCCGTCATGGCGCCCAGATGTGGGGTCGCCGAAATATCCTGATACCCACCGCCACGACCATGGGAATGAGCGCGGCGGTGGTCTGATTACTCTGCGGGCTGTGGGGCCTTATTGCCTTCCGCATCCCGCTCGGCGGCTTTGTATTCTTCCAACCAGATCGAATGGTGTTGCTCAGCCCAAGCTTCGTCCACTTCGCCCGAGCTCATCGCGTCATAGGCACCTTCCATACCGACCGAGCCGATATAGATATGCGCCAGAACGATGGCCGTCAGAACAAAGGCAAGGATCGCGTGCCAGGCCTGCGCCAGCTGCATTTCCTCTTGCGGGGCAAGCTGCACCTGCAGCTCTCCAAGCCCGATCATATGGGGTAGACCCGTAGCGTTCAGAAGGTTGAACGTCTTCGCAAAGAGCGGCAGATCGAAGGGGAACAACAGGGACACGCCTGTCAGGGCGATCGAGCCTCCAAACAGAACAACGGACCAGAAGATCATTTTCTGACCGGCGTTGAACTTCTTTGCAGGTGGGTGATCATGCCCGAATAAAATGCCGCCGCCTTTCTTCAGCCAGTGAAGGTCAGTGCGATTGGGGATGTTGTGAACAACCCACATCACAAAGATCATCACGAGGCCAAGGATGAATGCCCAGGACACGTTGTTGTGCACCCATTTGGACCAGACCAGCAGGAAGGCATTGGCGTCTTTTCCGAAGAGAGGCACAAGGAACACGCGGCCAAACAGGACCAGCAGTCCGGTAACCCCGAGCAGGATGAATGATCCCGCCAAAAGCCAGTGACCAAAACGCTCAATCGCTTTGAAGCGGGTCACTGTGGTTCCGGCGCGGCCATCGTCGATCTTGATCCGACCATGCAGAACATAGAAGGCCAAAAGCGCGACCAAAGTGCCGACCAACAACCAACCGCCATAGGTTCGAAGCGTGGTGTCGCGGAATTCGAGCCAGCGCATGCCGCCGTCCTGAACCAAAACAGTTGCGACATCACCACCGGCCGAGACGTTTACGTTCGCTGAGCCATAGCGCAGGGCGCGCCATGTTTCGGCGTCTGAGACGCCTCCCAGAGTGCCAAGCTGTGCAGCAATGCCTGCTGCGCCGTTCGGGTCGCCCACGGCATCAGACCGGAAGCTGTCGTCAAGTTTCTGCCCGGCCTGACGGGCCAGAATATCGTCCAGCGTCTGCGCGCCGCCAGTGGCGGAACGGTCGACTGCCGGAGTGTCTTCCTGTGCGAACCCTGCCGGAGCAAGCGTTAGCATCAGGACAAGTGCGAGTGCCATGCGCAGCATGGTCGCTCCTCCTTGAAACAAGTGTTTGAAGTGGGGCGGCCCCGTTGCAGGGCCGCCCCATGAAGGTGATCAAGACCGATCAGCCACCCTTGCGCTGATAGGCTGTACCCCAGCCCCAAGCGCCAGAGCCGAAGCCACGGGCCACCACACGCTCGCGGTAGATGTTCGACACGTCGTCGCCATCCCCCGCCAGAAGCGCCTTGGTCGAACACATCTCGGCACAGATGGGCAGTTTGCCCTCGGCCAGACGGTTACGTCCGTATTTGGCGAACTCGGCGGTCGAGTGGTTTTCCTCGGGGCCACCGGCACAGAAGGTACATTTGTCCATCTTGCCACGGCTTCCGAAGTTGCCAGCCTGCGGGTATTGCGGCGCGCCGAAGGGGCACGCGTAGAAGCAATAACCACAACCGATGCACAGGTCTTTCGAGTGCAACACCACACCGTCTTCGGTCTGATAGAAGCAATCGACCGGGCAAACGGCCATGCAGGGCGCATCCGAACAATGCATACAGGCGACCGAGATCGACCGTTCGCCGGGCTTACCATCTTCGATGGTCACAACACGGCGGCGGTTGATACCCCAAGGCACCTCATGCTCGTTCTTACACGCGGTTACACAGGCGTTGCACTCAATGCAGCGCTCGGCGTCACAGAGAAACTTTGCTCTTGCCATTCTCTTTCCTCCTTACGCTGCCCAGATTTTGCAAAGAGTACATTTCGTCTCTTGCATCTGGGTCACTGAGTCATAGCCATAGGTCTGCGCGGTGTTGGTGCTTTCGCCCAACACATACGGATCAGCCCCGTCGGGATATTTGTGCCGCAGGTCTTCGCCTTGGAAGTGACCGCCGAAATGGAACGGCATGAAGGCAACGCCTTCGCCGACACGTTCGGTGACCATCGCCATGACCTTGACCTTGCCGCCTTCCGGGCCTTCGACCCAGACCTGTTCGCCATCACGCACACCAAGGTTGTTGGCGTCACGTGTGTTCACTTCGACAAACATGTCCTGCTGAAGCTCGGCCAGCCACGGGTTAGACCGGGTTTCATCCCCGCCGCCCTCGTATTCAACCAAGCGCCCCGAGGTCAGAACGATCGGATACTCTTGCGAGAAATCGTTCTTCTGGATTGAGGCATACAGCGTCGGCAGACGATAGTCGTGACGATCTTCATAGGTCGGATAATCCGCCACAAGATCACGACGCGGCGTGTAAAGCGGCTCGCGGTGCAGCGGGATCGGATCCGGGAAGGTCCACACAACAGCACGGGCCTTGGCGTTACCGAACGGTGCACATTCGTGCTTGATCGCAACCCGCTGGATACCGCCCGAAAGGTCGGTTTTCCAGTTGGTCTTCGGACCGGCCACGGCCTCGATCGAGGCGCGTTCGTCATCCGTTAGATCACCGTCCCAACCCAAGTCCATCAGCATCTGCATCGTAAACTCGGGGTACCCGTCCTGGATTTCCGAGTTTTTCGAATAGACGCCTTCGGCCAGCAGGTTGTCACCGTCACGCTCCACACCGAAACGGGCGCGGAAGGTCAGGCCACCTTCGGACACGGCTTTCGACATGTCGTAAAGGTTCGGCGTTCCGGGGTGACCCATTTCCGCCGTTCCCCAGCACGGCCATGGCAGACCGTAATAGTCTCCGTCAGCCGGACCACCCACAGCTTTCAGCGTGGTGCGATCAAATGTGTGCTGGTTTTCCATGTGCAGCTTGATCCGCTCGGGGCTTTGACCCGTATAGCCGATGGTCCACAGACCCCTGTTGAATTCACGCGTGATGCTTTCAACATTGGGGGTGACGTCGTCTTCCATCTCGATGTTGCGGAAGAAGCGATCCGACCAGCCGAACTTCTTGGCAAACAGGCCCATAATCACATGGTCTGGCTTGCATTCGAATAGCGGGTCAACGATCTTTTCGCGCCACTGAAGCGAACGGTTCGACGCCGTGACCGAGCCACGGGTTTCGAACTGTGTCGCTGCCGGAAGCAGATAGACGCCATCAGTGCGGTCATGCAGGACGGCCGAGACGGTGGGATACGGGTCGATCACGACCAGCATGTCCAGCTTCTCCATCGCCGTCTTCATTTCCGTCTGACGGGTTTGCGAGTTCGGCGCGTGGCCCCAAAGAACCATGGCACGCACCTTGTCGGGGTTGTCCATATTCTCGGGATCTTCCAGAACGCCGTCGATCCAGCGGCTGACAGGAATACCCTTCAGGTTCTGAAGGTTCTTTTCCTTGCCATCTGCGCCGGTCACCTTGGCAAACTGACCGCTCAACCAGTCACCATCTTCACCCCAAACACGTGCCCAGTGGGCCCATGCGCCACCCGACAGACCGTAGTAGCCGGGCAGGGTGTGGCTAAGAACGCCAAGGTCAGTAGCGCCTTGCACGTTGTCGTGACCACGGAAGATGTTGGTGCCACCACCTTCAGCACCCATGTTCCCCAGCGCAAGCTGAAGGATGCAATAGGCGCGGGTGTTGTTGTTGCCGTTGGTGTGCTGCGTACCACCCATACACCAGATCACGGTGCCGGGGCGGTTGTTGGCCAGCGTATGCGCGACGCGCTTCAGCTGTTCACCGGGGGTGCCGGTGACGCGTTCGACCTCTTCAGGCGTCCACTTCTTCACCTCGTCACGGATTTGATCCATGCCCCAGACACGGGTGCGGATGAACTCTTTGTCCTCCCAACCGTTCTCGAAGATATGCCACAGAATGCCCCAAACCAGCGCTACATCGGTGCCGGGACGGAAGCGGACATATTCGTCAGCATGGGCGGCCGTGCGCGTGAAGCGCGGGTCGCAGACGATCAGCGGCGCGTTGTTTTCTTCCTTGGCTTTCAACACGTGCAGAAGCGACACGGGGTGTGCTTCGGCCGGGTTGCCGCCAATGATGAAGATCGCGCGGCTGTTGTGGATGTCGTTGTAGCTGTTGGTCATGGCGCCGTAGCCCCATGTGTTCGCTACGCCGGCCACTGTTGTCGAGTGACAGATACGCGCCTGGTGATCCACGTTGTTCGTGCCCCAATAGGCGGCGAACTTGCGGAACAGATACGCCTGTTCATTCGAATGTTTGGCCGAGCCGAGCCAGTAGACGCTGTCCGGGCCACTTTCTTCCCGAATGTTCATCATACCGTCGCCGATCTCGTCGATCGCTTGCTCCCAGCTGATGCGCTTCCACTCGCCGCCCTCTTTCTTCATCGGGTACTTCAGGCGACGTTCGCCATGCGCGTGTTCACGCACCGAGGCGCCTTTCGCACAATGGGACCCAAGGTTGAAGGGGCTGTCATAACCGGGTTCCTGACCGGTCCAGACACCATTTTGAACTTCTGCCACGACCGTGCAACCGACCGAGCAGTGCGTACAGACCGATTTCAAGGTCTCTACTGCGCCATCGGCAGCCGTAGCAGCCGTAGCTTGCGTCACCGTTCCTCCGGTGGCGCTGATTGCGGCAAGACCACCAATGGCCAGGCCGCTGCCACGCAGAAACGCGCGGCGGTCGACAGATTTCTCTGCGACATCGGAAAGGATACTTGTCCGCTGGGGGCGTCTCGCAACCCCGTTGGTCTTTTTCCTCAGCATGTTAACCTCCCTTGCTGCCCCACAGGGGCTGGCTGGGTTGATGTTTTCCCTTGGCAGTCGGGCCTATCGCAACCAGTCGCCTTGGGTCGTAAGCACCTGCCGCGTCAGAACTTGGCGGATGCGAAATAGGCGCGGGTTTGCGCCGTATCCTGCAGACGGGTCGACTGCAGGTCGGGTTCCGGGGCCGCTTCGGCCTCTTGCCCGCTGGCCATGACGGTCACTGCAGCCGCTGGGGCTGCCGTTCCGGCCAGTTTCAGAAAGTCGCGGCGGCTTGTCGCTTCCTTGTCCTTCTGGGTCATGAGAGTTCCTCCTCTCTGTTGGTGACGGTTGCCCGCCAATATGTGCGGATCACTCCGCGCTCATCCGGAAGCCTTCAGCCTCGATTTCCATGAACACCCGGCCTGCCTGGCCGACGGCGGCATAGAAGACCGAGTTCTTGGCGGCTTCCAAATCCGTGAAAAAGTGACCAGCCCAGGGGCCGATATGCGTATTGAAGAACAGCTTCTGGTCCGCGATGTCATGGTCGCGCCCAAAGCGGCCGGCGATCATCGCGCCCATCATCTCCATCAGCGATGCGATGTTGTCTTCCGGCTCATAGACGTTTTCGGCGCGGGTCAGGCCCCGTGTGGCCATGTCCTGACGCAGTTTCGCCAGCGGCTTTTCGTTCAGAAACCCGGTCAGATAGTAGCTGGCATAGGGCAATAGCTCGCCCCGGCCCAAGCCGATGAACAGCTTGTTGAATTCGCTTTCCACACCTGCGGGCTTGGACAGTTTTGCAATCCGGGCCAGCGCGTTGATGGCGGTGCCAAGAGGCGTGTCATCCCCTGTCAGGCCAGCAGTCATTGAAAGGGTTTCAGTACTGGGCGGCGTGGCAAGCAACAGCCCGAGGAAATTGTAAAGGTCAGCCCGCATCCGGTCTTCGTCGATTATACGCGGGGCGTCAGTGGCGCTCATGGGCGGCTCCTGCAAAAGTGTCTGTGTCATCCGTGTGCCTCCGATTGTGGCACATCGAATGCGAAACGCATACGGCGTGAGGCGGTCGGCGCCATGTCTTCGGTCGGATCTGGATCAGAGAGGGTATAGTCAGGGACGTGATCAACAGGAGCGGGATCGTCGACTAGCTCCCTTGGCTGGTCGTCCTCGTCATCCGTCGAAGCCAGAAGGGGCTCTTCGGGTTCAGGAGCTTCTTCGGCGGTGGCCGCCGCCTCTGCTTGCCGCGCCATCTCGAGCACATGTTCGGTCATGCCCTTGCCAACCTGATAGGCGGTCTGCAGGTTCTCGATCACGCAAGCGGCATCGGTAAAATCTTCGCCGTAGTCAACCAACCCGTCGACATTGGCCAGAACAGGGTTCAACCGCCACAAACGGCGCAACGCACGGGTGCGGATGCGTGCGGGAACAGCGTCTGTCAGGAACACCTTGAAATCGTCACCTTCTTCCAAAGTGTCGGGGTCGGGCAGTTCCAGCTCGGCTAGAATGTCTTCGTCGGTGCGTTCGGCCAGCTCTGCCTCGCGCTCTTGTTGCGCTTCGGCGTCAGCAAGGCGTGCGGCGTCTTGCTCTTCCGCCAAAACTGCGGCTTTGCGGCGGGCCCAGAAGTCGCTCATTGAAGACGCTCCTTCTTGGCTTGTATCGGCGAGCGATAGACATCGGCCATCTGCGAGATCCGCGCGTCTCCGACGCCATCCTCGACCGCGCCAATGTCTTTCTTGTCGCGCTTGCGTTTCTTGAACACCTCTTCGCGATGATGTGTGTCGACGAAATCGCTGACCCAAGCCTGAATGGCGGGCGGCATGGCGATCTTTTCGATGATGTCTTCGCCGTTATCCGCATAGTCCTGCGCCTCGTAGGGCGAGGCCGTCAGCAACACGAGTTCAAGCGGGCGGGCGTCATCTTCAGTTTCGCGCATCACGGCGTAGAGGGAAGGGGACTGGGCGTTTAAGCCGTGCAGATAAGCTTCGGTATCAGCGCCATGTAACTCAAGCGTTGGAGTGGCTGCGTGATAGTCGGTTATCTCGCCCTCTTGGCGAAGTACCCGCCAATCCGCTTGCTTGGCACCGGGCAGCACATCGACAGCTTTCCACGTCCACGCAGCCCACCGGGTCACGCCCGGAGCGCGGCGCAAAACGACGCCAATTGGCATCGCGTCAAACCTGTTTGGATCGTGGATCACGTTCTGGATGTCCTCCCTTGCGACATCCTGCGCCATGCTTGGGCGCCCGCAAACGCCTATTTGCGGCCTTCGGGCCATTCGGGACAAATTGTCAACACGCCCACTGGCCGATCGGCGGTGCGGGTCGAAATGTCCAATCTGACAAAAACCATCGGATTATTGATGCTTGGTCTGATTGGCGAATCGTCGCGGAAAAATCGGACCCCAAGGCATGGGGGGTGCCGAATAAAACCGGTTTACGCCTGACTGAAATCATGGCTAGTTGATTGCCGGTCAACACCACTGAATGGGGTTGAATTGCAGGGTAATCCGATGGGGGGAAACTTGGATAAGACACTGATACTATGTGATTGTTCCGGGAGTCAGGCCATCGACGGCACAGCCCTGTCAAACGCAACAGGGGCCTCGGTCTCGAAGCTGCATTCAGCGCTGTGTACGGCGGAAATCGAACAGGTCGCAGCCGCCATTTCCGGGGGAGACGCAATTATTTGTTGCGCTCAGGAACACCGTCTTTTCGAAGCCCTGGCCGAAGAAATTGGAACCCCTGCACCCCCTGTTCTGGACCTGCGCGATAGGGCGGGTTGGTCCGAGGATCCGGCTTCGAAACTACCCAAAATGGCCGCGTTGGTGGCCGAAGCTGCATTGCCTGCCCCATCAGAGAAGGTGCTGGATGTGCGGTCCGAAGGGCTGTGTCTGATCATCGGGGCGGAACCCGTTGCGATCCCGGCTGCCGAGGCATTGAAGGATCATCTTGGGGTGACCGTTCTGCTGACGGACGGCGCGGATCTGCCGGTGACCCGAGCCTATGATGTGATCCGCGGACGCCTAAAATCTGCACAAGGCGCGCTGGGGCAGTTCAGCGTACAAATTGACGCGCTGGAACAATTGGATCCTGCCGGTCGTGGTGCCCCACGCCTGACCGCGCCGCGCGATGGTGGGCAGTCGGAATGTGACATCATTTTGGACCTAACTGGCGACATACCGCTGTTTCCGGCACCGGAAAAGCGCGAAGGGTATCTGCGTGCAGACCCCGCCCATGCGCCATCGATTTCCAAGGTCGTCATGCAGGCTTCGCATCTTGTCGGAACTTTCGAAAAGCCATTGTATATCAAAGCAGAACCTATGCTTTGTGCCCATTCGCGCGCCAGCCAACCGGGCTGTTCTCGTTGTCTGGATGCTTGCCCGACCGGGGCCATTCAGCCGAACGGAGACCACGTCATCATCGACCCGATGATTTGCGCTGGTTGTGGCGCGTGTTCGTCGCTGTGCCCATCGGGGGCGATTAGCTATGACGCGCCGCCGGTGGACCTTACAATGCGACGCGTCCAGACGCTGGCCCGGGCCTATCTGGAGGCGGGCGGCGAAGCGCCGCGCCTTTTGGTTGTGAACGATCACGGATCCGAGATGATCAGGCTGTCGGCGCGCTTTGGGCGCGGCTTGCCTGCTGATGTTATCCCGCTGGAACTGTCAGCACTTGCGGCTTTCGGTCATGCCGAGATGCTGGCCGCTGCCGCGGCAGGCTTTGCCGACGTAACACTTGTGTTGGCACCGGGCGTCGATGCCGACGTCATCACCTATGAGGCCGAACTGGCCCGCGCTTTGGGGGCAGGGGTCACGCTGTTGGACTCCAGTGATCCCGATGCGATGTCGGATGCGCTGTATGATGCTGACGCCCCTGCGCCGGTCGCCTCGCCGGTGCGCCCTGTGGGCAGCCGCCGTCAGGTTGCGCGTCAGGCCGCCATCGCGCTGAACCCCGGTGTGGAAGCTTTGTCACTGCCCGAAGGTGCACCTTATGGCGCGACGCTGATCGATACGGATGCCTGCACGCTGTGCCTGTCTTGTGTATCGCTTTGCCCCTCGGGTGCATTGGGAGACAATCCAGACATGCCGCAACTGCGCTTTCAGGAAGACGCCTGCTTGCAATGCGGGATCTGCGCATCCACCTGCCCGGAAAAGGCCATTACGCTTGCGCCTCAGATGAACCTGACCCCGGCGGCGCTGGATCAACAGGTGCTTCACGAAGAAGAGCCGTTTGCCTGTGTTGAATGCGGCGCGCTGTTCGGTGTGAAGTCCACCATTGAAAAGATCACCGAGAAGCTGGCAGGCAACCATGCGATGTTTGCCAACCCGGAAGCGGTGCGCATGATACAGATGTGTGATGACTGTCGCGTGAACGCGCAGTATCACGCCAAGAACAATCCGTTTGAAGGGGGCGAACGGCCCCGCCCGCGCACCACGGCAGACTATCTGTCCAAGCGGCGCGATCACTGAGATAGGAGACCTCCATGAGCGACGATTTCAACATGTCGATGCGCAAATTCCTGAAACAGGTTGGCGTAACTTCGCAACAAGCCATCGAAGAGGCCTTGCGCGACGCCCCCGAGACCGAGGGTAAAAGCTTCAAGGCGCGCGCGGTCATCACCATCGACGAGCTGGGCATGACCCACGAGGTCGAAGGCGACATCAAGGCACAGGAGTAACCCGTGACCCGAGAACAGGTTCTGGACGCGCTCAAGGGCGTGAACGATCCCGCTGGTGGTGACATCGTGTCTTCGGGCACGATGCGCGCGCTGAATGTGGATGGCAAAACAGTGCGGTTCGTGTTGGAAATAGATCCAGCGCGGGCCGAGGCCTATGAAGGTGTAAAGGCGCAAGCCGAGGCAGCTTTGACCGCCATCGGCGCCACAGCCAATATCGTCATGACCGCGCACAGCGCTCCTGCCGCTCCGCCCGACCTGAAACCGCAATCTGCCGCCGCCCCTAAGGGGCCGGAAAAGATCCCGGGCGTGGATCGCATTCTGGCTGTGGCCTCGGGCAAGGGTGGGGTCGGCAAGTCGACCGTATCCGCCAACTTGGCCTGTGCGCTGGCCGCTGAAGGGCGGCGCGTGGGGCTGTTGGACGCGGATGTCTACGGTCCATCGCAACCGCGTATGCTTGGCGTTTCGGGGCGGCCCTCCAGCCCAGATGGGAAGACCATTCTACCCTTGCGCAATCACGGTGTGACGATGATGTCGATCGGTCTTATGACCAATGATGATCAGGCCGTCGTCTGGCGCGGGCCGATGCTGATGGGCGCGCTACAACAGATGATGACGCAGGTCCAATGGGGTGCGTTGGACGTCTTGATCGTGGATCTGCCGCCGGGCACGGGTGACGTGCAGATGACGCTGGCGCAAAAGGCCCCGGTTGATGGCGCGATAATTGTCTCGACGCCTCAGGATGTGGCGCTTTTGGACGCGCGCAAGGGTATCGACATGTTCAATCAAATGAACGTGCCGATCCATGGTATGATCGAAAATATGTCGACCCATATCTGTTCGAATTGCGGCCACGAAGAGCACACTTTTGGCCATGGTGGCGTCGCCGCCGAGGCCGAAAAGCTGGGCGTGCCGCTCTTGGCCGAGATCCCGCTCGACCTGCAAATCCGTTTGGCCGCTGACGGAGGCGCGCCGATCGTGACAAGCCAGCCCGACAGTCCTCAGGCGGATGCCTTCCGTCAGGTCGCCCGCGCCCTGATCAACGGAGGCCATGCATGACCGACCCGCTGGTCTTTCCGCCTATGATGTCGGGCCACGCCGTCAGCGGTGTCAGCGATGCATTCGCCACCGCACAAGCCAAGGCTGCGATGGGCTGCGATGCCGGGTTGATCGTCTATAACCTTGGTGCAAACAGCTTGTCTGCGGCGTTGGTCTTTGCACCCGAAGTGCCCTTGTCACGCGCTATGTCCATGCTGCCCACCTGTGAGGTCGGGTTCCAGAACGCCCTTGGCGCGTTGGCACCTCCTGAGGTTGCAGTGCATTTGGAATGGGGCGGCGGCATCCGCGTGAATGGCGCACGGTGCGGCACGTTCCGCGTGGCGGCGTCGGACCCGAATGTCGACGAGGTGCCGGACTGGTTGGTCGTGGGGTTTACCCTGCCGCTTTGGCCCGAAAGTGACCGCCCCGGCGACACGCCGGACGCCACAGCACTCTATGCCGAAGGCTGCGTCGATGTAGAGGCGCCCCGCCTGCTGGAAGCCTGGGCGCGTCATACACTGAACTGGATCAACCGTTGGGAACAGGACGGACCGCGCTCGTTGCATGAAGAATGGCGCGGCTTGGCGTATGCGATGGGTGAAGAGGTCAGCCAGAACGGTTTGATTGGCACCTTCATGGGCGTTGATGAGAATTTCGGAATGCTTTTACGCGATGACGAAGGCACCACCCATCTTATTCCCCTGAGCAGCCTTCTGGAGACCCTCTAATGAAACTAGCCATTGCGACCCATCTGGATGACAGCGACACGCGCGTCTTTGCTAATCACGCCCGCACGGGGGAATGGTGCGTTTCAGGTGGGTTCGAGTTTTCGAACTGGGCCGAGGCGGATCTGGTGGGCAAGGCGCGTCAGGCGTTCTCGAACGGGTGGTTCGGCTTGGACACGGGTGGGCGTGTAACATTTGTTGCCGTCACCGCAGTAGAGGCGGTCGAGGTTGAACGGCTTACAAGCCAGCTGGCGCAGCATTTCGTGACATATTATGGCGCGCCGGACATCGATGCGGCTCGCCCCGTCGCGGCTGATGAAATCGCTCATATGGCCGACCTATGTGACGAACACGAAGACGGTACGCTTTTGACGGTTGCGCGCGAATTGACGGACGCAGGTGTTCGCGAAAGCTATCGCGCGATCCAGCCACAACAGGCCCAGTTGGATCAGTTCGCAGTGCACGGATCTTTGGACGAGTGATCTAACGATCTGTGTCAGCCAGTTTTGGCTTGCAACAACGACCTTCTGAGATCGTACTCCTTCGACAGACTGAACAGGAAAAAGCCTGCGGTGCGTCTTTGCCAGTGAAAACTATATTGGGTTCGGTCAGAAGAAACTAGCTTGAGGCAAGCAGGCGCTGACACAGCGTTCCGCCATGTCCAAACGCTCCCTTTCCGTAGCTTTAGAATCCAGTCCCGAGATCATCCGCTTGGCTGTTCTGTTGTACGTCAGATTTCAACTGTCGCTTCGAAAAGTAGAGGGTCTTCTGCACGAGCGTGGCGTTGATGTCAGCCATGAAGCGGTACGATACTGGTGGCGTCGGTTTGGTCCCCTGTTCGCAGCTGAGATTTGGAAGAAACGCGTGGAGCGATTGCGGTGCTGGCCTGACTAGCCCAGCTAAGGCGACCTCGAATTCGTCTGTCAGCCCCACCAATCTCATGAAAACCCAACCTCCTTAACATTTGTCAAGCGGTTGGCGGGGCCGCTCGGTTAACCAGACAATTGGATAACTGAGCTGGAGGCCGATATGCGAGAAGTCATGACTAAGACCATGGCACGTAACGTGTTCTATGGCGGATCGCTGTTCTTCATCGTGGTTTTTTTGCTCTTGTCGGCGCATTCGGTTCGCTATGTGGTGACCCAGTCGACGGCAAATGCACCACTGACGGACAGTGTCGCCCGTGGCAAACATGTGTGGGAAAAGAACGCCTGCATCAACTGCCACACATTGATGGGAGAAGGTGCTTACTTCGCCCCCGAACTGCAAAACGTAATGACCCGTTGGGGCGTGCAAGACGAACCTGAAGACGCTTTCGAAGTGTTGAAAGGTTGGATGGAAGCACAGCCAACCGGCATCGAAGGGCGTCGTCAGATGCCGAATTTCAACCTGAGCGACGAAGATATTCGCGATCTGGCGGAGTTTTTCCGTTGGGTGAATACGATCGACGCGCAGGGCTGGCCGCCGAACGAGGCGGGCTAAGGCCGGACGAGGAGACAAGACATGAAATACCAAACACAAAAAATTGCCTATTGGTACTTCCTGGCAGCAATGGCGATTTTCGCCGTGCAGGTGCTGGGTGGCCTTTTGGCAGGTTGGATCTATGTCAGCCCGAACTTCCTGTCCGAGCTGCTGCCGTTCAACATCGTTCGCATGCTGCACACAAACTCTTTGATTGTGTGGTTGCTTCTAGGGTTCTTTGGCGCGGCCTACTTCCTTGTACCGGAAGAAGCCGAGCGTGAGATCCATTCACCGCTGCTTGCCTACCTTCAGCTGATCATCCTTTTGGTCGGCACGTTGGGCGTGGTTGTAACTTACACGTTCGACCTGTTCCCCGGAAACTGGTTTCTGGGCAAAGAAGGTCGCGAGTTCATTGAACAACCCGTTTGGGTGAAGCTAGGCATCGTTGTTGCGGCGCTGATCTTCCTGTTCAACATCACGATGACGGTTCTGAAAGGTCGTAAGACTGCGATCACGAACGTGCTGCTTCTGGGCCTTTGGGGTCTGGTGCTGCTATTCCTGTTTGCCTTCTACAACCCATCGAACCTTGCGCTTGATAAAATGTTCTGGTGGTACATCGTCCACCTGTGGGTCGAAGGCACTTGGGAGCTGGTGATGGCATCCATTCTTGCCTATCTGCTTCTGAAACTGACCGGTGTGGACCGTGAGGTCATTGAAAAATGGCTCTATATCATCGTCGCGACCGCGCTGTTCTCGGGCATTCTGGGTACGGGCCACCACTATTACTGGATCGGTTTGCCGGGCTACTGGCAGTGGATCGGGTCGATCTTCTCATCGCTGGAAGTCATCCCGTTCTTCGCAATGATGAGCTTCAGCTTCGTCATGGTCTGGAAGGGCAAACGTGACCACCCGAACAAAGCAGCATTGCTTTGGGCATTGGGTGCCGCAACTGTCGCCTTCTTTGGTGCGGGTGTCTGGGGCTTCCTGCATACGCTGCACGGTGTGAACTACTACACCCACGGCACGCAGATCACGGCCGCCCACGGTCACTTGGCCTTCTTTGGTGCCTATGTGTCGGTGAACCTTGCGATCATCACCTATGCCATGCCGATCCTGACGGGCCGCGACCCGTACAATCAGGTTCTCAACATGGTAAGCTTCTGGCTGATGACCGGCGGTATGGCGTTCATGACATTCGTCCTGACTTTTGCCGGTACCATTCAGACCCATATGCAACGTGTGCTGGGCGAGAACTTCATGGAGATCCAAGAAGGTCTGCACCTGTTCTTCATCATGCGTTGGGGGTCGGGACTGTGTGTCGTCATTGGCGCTATCTTGTTCATCTACGCGCAATTGGCCCCACGTCGTGAAGTGATTGCGCGCGGTGCTGAAAGCGAAGGTGCCTGATATGGCTGCCGCTGAAAAAACCGCAGATAAAAACATGGGGGGGGCTCGGGCCCCCTTCTACGCGCCCGTTTCTGACGAATGCGATATCTTCGAAGCCGCTGAACGCCATGGGCTGCCGCTGCTTTTGAAAGGCCCGACCGGTTGCGGTAAGACCCGCTTTGTCTCGCATATGGCGGTCCGTCTTGGGCGCCCTCTTTATACTGTCGCTTGCCACGATGACCTGTCCGCAGCTGACCTTGTCGGTCGCTATCTTCTGAAGGGCGGCGAAACGGTTTGGGTGGATGGTCCTTTGACGCGCGCTGTGCGCGAAGGCGCGATTTGTTATCTGGACGAAGTGGTCGAAGCCCGCAAGGACGTTACCGTTGTTCTGCACCCGTTGACCGACGATCGTCGCATCCTGCCGCTCGACAAGACCGGCGAAGAGATCGAGGCCGCTCCCGGCTTCATGCTCGTCGCATCATATAACCCTGGGTATCAGAACATCCTGAAGACACTGAAACCCTCAACCCGCCAGCGTTTTCTTTCGATCGATTTCGATTTCCCTACCCACGACCGCGAGATTGAGATTGTGACACGTGAAAGCGGGCTGGATGTCAGCCGGACAACGTCCCTTGTTCGGCTGGCAAACAAACTGCGCGGCCTGAAAGGGCAAGATCTGGAAGAGGGCGTCTCTACACGTCTTGTGATCTATTGCGCCACGCTGATCGAGGACGGCATGTCCGTTGATCGTGCAATCCGCGCGGCGATGATCGAGCCTCTGTCTGACGATGAAGACGTCAAGCGGGGTCTTATGGACCTTGTCACCGCGATCTATGGCTAACGCTTTGTTGCGACCGGCCAACGGGTCGGTCGCAAACGCATTCAACTCTGGACGCTAGCCCGATACCCGAGGTTCCCCATGTCCGAACGTGTTTTCGACCCCTTTGAGCCCGAAGAAACCGTTGGCAAAATCTGGCACAAGTACGCCAGCGGCCTTGATGCGCGCAGCACCCATGACGAAACCGCTGTGTCGCTCGAAGAAATCTCGGGCCGTCTGGGCGTCTTCTTCCGAGGGCTTGGCGGGTCTCATGCAGCCGAGATCAAGCCGGCGACGCTGCAAGTCTCAAACCACCGACTTTCCTTCCGCCGTGCCTTGGGCACGTGGCGCGAACGCGAAGCGCGTCCCAGTTTTGATGGCGAAGCTCTGCGCTTGCCTGAAACGATCGCCGAGTTCCCAGCGCGCGAAGCCAATGCAGCGCTCTACTTTTGGTTGGTCGCATCGGTGGCGCATGCGCCCGAACCTGTTATCGATCAAGACCCATTGCGCGCTGATTTGCGCGCGCTGCAGGCGTCGATCGCAATGACGCAGACAACGTTGAAGGACTGCCCCGGCCTGCGCGGGTTCTATGAAACCCTTGTCGGGGCCTGTCGGGAAACCCGGCCTGACGCGATGCTGCCGAAATATGAAGCGGCAATTGAGGGTGCGATTGACCATCTGCTGGGTGGCCCGGAACCCAAGGGCACGCTTGATCGCGCGTTCGTGGCGCTGATCCGTCAGCCAGATGCGGATATGGATCATCTGCGCGCGCCAAACGGCTATCGACCGTTTCGCCCGGTGCCGATGTGGCCTGACTTGCGCCCGATGGCCAAGCGCGCCGCGGCAGACCGTCTGCCGGAAAGCGAAGAACAAGGGCAGGGGCCGGGGGACGAGGCCCAGGGCACCAAGGCGGCACGCCGCTCTGACAGTGATTTGGCTGAACGGCGCGACAGCCTGATCCTGCACAAGTTCGAGGCGATTTTCAGTTGGGTTGAAAGCCTAAACATGAACCGTCGGGTCGAAGATGATGACGAAGACAACGCCCGCCGTGCCGCCGAAGATCAGGACGAGCTGGCGCTGGGGCAATTGTCCAAAAAGACTGCCACGCGATTGAAGTTCCACCTAGATTTGTCTCCGGAAGATGCGGAACGGGAACGTTTATCCGGCAAGTTTCTCTATCCAGAATGGGATCACCGGAAAGGTGCCCATATTCCTGCCCATGCACGCGTTCTGGCGAGCGTAGCAGATGAGGTTGAGGCGCTGGAACACGATCCCGCCACCGAACGCCGCATCCGCGCGGTGAAACGCCAGTTCGAGGCCTTGCGCCCCAAACGCGTGATCCTGCCACGCCAGATGGACGGCGATGAACTGGACCTTGAGGCCGCCATCGCCGCTCAGGTCGAATTGAAAGCCACGGGCCGGTCCAGCGACCGCGTTTATCGCGCTGCCCGTGTGATGGAGCGGGATTTGGCGATTTCGGTCCTGATGGATATCTCGCGATCAACAGAAGCCTCGATCGGTGATCGCAATGTTATTGATGTCGAGCGCGAGGCTCTGACCGCTTTGTCGTGGGGACTGAACGCTTGTGGGGATGACTTCGCAATCCATGCGTTTTCGTCCCTGAAACGCGACCGTGTGTATGTTCAAGAATGCAAAGGCTTCGACGAAAAGATGGGCCCACGTGTTGAAGCACGGATCGGTGGGCTGACCCCTGCATTCTATACACGGCTCGGCGCCGCCATGCGCCACGCGACGGCAGAGCTGGACGACCGTCCAAACACGCGCCGTTTGCTGTTGGTCATCACCGACGGCAAGCCCAATGATTTGGACCACTACGAAGGACGGCACGGGATTGAAGACAGCCGCATGGCTGTACGCGAAGCCCGCCGAAAAGGGCATGCGGTGCATGGCGTTGTAGTTGATCAGAAAGGGCAGGGCTGGGTGCAACGTATCTTTGGAACAGATGGGTTTTCGATCGTGCCAGACCCCACAAAACTGACGGCTGCTCTGCCTGAGATCTATCGCCAGATTACGGGTGGCGCATGAGCGATCAGGCTTCTGTTCTGGACGAGCTTCCCGGCGATCTGATGATCTGGGTTCTGATCGTTTCGGAGCTTTTGGTGTTCGGCGCGGGGCTTTTGGCCTTTCTGGGGATGCGGGCGATGGATCCGGTGGGTTTTGCGGCTGACCAAGCCGCGCTTAACCGCGTGGCGGGAGGCGTGAACACGATCGTTCTGGTTTCCAGCGGATATTGCGCCGCGCGCGCAGTGCAGTCTGCACGTCCCATGCGGGCATGGCTGTCCGGCGCGATGGCGCTTGGCCTCGTTTTCCTGATCGTCAAATGGATCGAGTATGCTGAGAAAGCGCGCCACGGGATCGGGATCGAGACCAGCGATTTCTTCACATTCTACTATCTTCTGACCGGTTTTCACGCCCTGCACGTCGTAGCGGGGCTGGTGATCTTTGCGCTGTTGATGCGTTGGGATACGCCACGCAATCTGGAGGCGGGCGCCGCCTTCTGGCACATGGTTGATTTGGTTTGGGTGCTGCTGTTTCCGATCATCTATCTGGTGCACTGATGACAACATCGATCCTAACCCGCGCCCTTATCCTGCTGATTAGCCTAAGCTTTGTCACCACCGTCTTCGCGGGTGTCTTGCCCGAAGCCGGTCCCGTCTTTGTCCTGACCGTCCTTGTACTGTCCGGCCTGAAGGCCCGAGTGATCCTGTCAGATTATCTGGGCCTGCGTGCGGCCCCCAGCTTTCAGGGCGGATTCACGGCGTTTCTGGTCGGGTTTCTGGGGGTGGCTGCGCTGATCTATGCGCTTCCGCTGGCGATGTAGAGTGCTTGATGTTGGTCAAGGCCTAGGCCCGCTTGGCTTGTTACCCGTGGGGTCGAACTTGACAGGAGTTTCATCATGAACGCTTTGAAAATTGCAGTTTGGATCATGGTCGTCGCATCCCCCGCGATGGCACATCACGACAAAACCCCGCTGCGCGAAGCTGTTGTTGACGGGCACACCCACGATGTCGGAGGCGCGACCTTTTGGCTGGCCGGTGCGGCGGTCGCAATGATCATTGCGCTGATCGCTGTGCAGAAATCGGTGTTTCGCAAGTGACGGATGAATTGCCAGACAGATCGGGTCGTTGGCCAGTCTGGCTGCTGGCCGTTGTGCTTTACCCACTTGCGGCAGGCGCGGCGGCCGTAAACTTGTTTTTCCTGACCCTCATGACCCAAGCCATCGGGCTTAGCGCGCTGACACCGGTGCAATCCATCATCGGAGGTGTGGTGCTTGGCGTACCTTTTGCGTGGATCGCCGGGAAATGGATGCGCGGATTGATCGACAAGGCGGAAGACGAAGCCTGACGGGCTTCGTGCCGTCTTCCTGCTGCCCGTCTTGTGCGGCTTTGAGGTCGCCATTTTGGCCGCCGCACCGGGCAGGCCTTCGATCGGAAGGCCAGCAGAAATCTGACCGATAATCACAACAATCATGAAGACGACCAGCGTCGTTTCGGGATGAGCTTGGCGTTCCCAGTCAAGGTCGATCGCGTCATTGGCACGACAATATGCTGAACAGCGATACGGTTGACTTTCGTCAAGGAGACGCCCTCGGACTCACCGCATTGTTCCGTGGAACCATCAACAGGGGCCATGGATGTATTTCCGCAGCCAAAGGATTGAAAAGACTATGTCAGGTGACCGAAAGGGTCGTCTGTCTTTTCGTGCATTCCTGTCACTGTTGGGGGTTATGGCGCTGGTGTTGCAGCCGTTTACCGCTTCACTCAGTCACGCCAGCAACATGACTTGGATTGAGATTTGCGCAGAGGACGATGGCGCGTATGTGCAGGTCGATCTGAGCGGCGGTGAAGCAGATCCAGAGAACGACCGAAAATGCTGTGAGGACTGCACCAACTGCGGAATCTGCGCATCTTCGATGACGGGTATCTCTCACGAACAGGACGGACGGTGCTTTGACCGGTCCGGATTGACTCAATCAACTATTATGCACACCCAAACTGTTGGTCTGGACCAAGAACGAGCTTGGCCCGAAACCCGTGGACCTCCAGCCGCGAAAACTGAAAAACCGAATTGCGCCGCGCGTGGCGCATTCACAGCAACCCCTCATCTTAAAGGAGGTGCGCTGTGATCATAAAGCGCGCAATCTACTCTTGGCTCTGTGCCCTTGTCCTGATCCTGTCCGGGGTCATGACCGATACGGCGAAGGCGGACAGCCTTGCCAAATTCCTGCCAGACCTGACACCTGCTGAATTGGCCCCCGGCGCTGATGCGTTTGGACCGATCCGCGAGGACGTGCCCGTTGCCCCGATCCTGAAGGGCGGCGAGGTGATCGCCTATGCCTTCCTGACCTCAGACTACGTGGGCACGACGGGGTATTCTGGCAAACCCATTCACGTCGTTGCTGCTATTGATCCCGATGCTGTTCTGACCGGTGTCAAGCTGGTGGAGCACTCGGAACCCATTGTTCTGATCGGCATTCCCAACTCGAAAATGGTAAAGCTGACCGAAGGCTATGCCGGGTTGGACCTGAAAGCCGAGGCCGCGTCTGGCGGCGATGCCCACGACCTTGATATTATCTCGGGCGCGACCGTCACCATCATGGTGATTGATGACAGCCTTGTACGCGGCGGCATCAAAGTGGCACGTGCGCTGGGGCTGGGAGGGTTGTCGCCCCGCCAGGCAGAAGGCCCAAAACGCGAGATTGATCTGACGAACGAGGCCATCTCGGACTGGACGACCTTGTCTGGCGACGGATCGGTGCGTCGATTGACGCTCGACATTGGCCAGATCAACGCCGCGTTCGAGGCCACCGGCGACCCGAAAGCCATCGCACGCCCCGAGCGTGGTGCGCCCGAGGACACGTTCATCGACATGCACATGGCGGTGGTGTCCGTTCCTTCGATCGGCAAATCGCTGCTGGGCGAGGCCGAATATGCGAACCTGATTGAATGGTTGGACGAGGGCGAGCATGCGATCCTTCTGCTGGGCCGTGGCGCTTACAGCTTCAAGGGATCTGGGTATGTGCGCGGTGGTATCTTTGACCGTATCCAGTTGATCCAAGGCGATAACTCGGTCCGCTTCTTTGATAAACAGCAACGCCGGTTGGGCGATCTGGCGACTACAGACAGCCCCAGCTTTGCCGAGCTTGACCTGTTCAAAATCCCCGCCGAAGCCGAGTTCAATCCCGCAGAGCCGTTTCGCCTGCAATTGCTGGCACAGCGCTCGATCGGTGCCCTTGAACGGGCCTTCCTGACCTTCGACCTGGGCTATAAATTGCCCGAGCGTTTCCTGATGCCGGTTGCCGCCGTCGCGCCCATTGTTGATGACGCGGAAGCCGAAGCCGCTGCCAAATCTGCGCTGTGGAAACGCATCTGGAAAGACAAAACGGTCGAGATTGGCATCCTTGGCGCAATGCTTCTGGTCCTGACCGGCGCGTTCTTCTTTCAGTTCCATGCAACCCGCAATGCGCGCGCCTTCTATTGGTTCCGCATCGGGTATCTGACCTTCACGCTGGTCTTCCTTGGCTGGTACGCGAACGCGCAATTGTCCATCGTAAACCTGATGGCGCTGGCTGGCAGCCTGCGGTCTGGCTTCACATGGGATGCCTTCTTGATGGACCCACTGGTCTTCATCCAATGGTTTGCCGTGGCTGCCGCCCTGATCTTCTGGGGCCGGGGTGCCTATTGTGGCTGGCTGTGCCCCTTCGGTGCGTTGCAGGAGCTTCTGAACAAAGCCGCACGAGCGCTGAAAATTCCGCAATGGACCCTGCCTTGGGGCCTGCATGAGCGCCTGTGGCCGGTCAAATACATGATCTTCTTCGGACTTTTCGGGCTGTCCATGGTCTCGATCCCACTGGCCGAAACTTATGCCGAGGTCGAGCCCTTCAAGACCGCGATCATCCTGAAGTTCGTGCGCGAATGGCCCTTCGTGGTCTTTGCCGTCCTGCTTTTGATCGCTGGACTGTTCGTCGAGCGCTTCTATTGCCGCTACCTTTGCCCACTGGGCGGAGCCCTGGCGATCCCTGCGCGCATCCGCATGTTTGACTGGCTCAAGCGCTATCACGATTGCGGCCATCCCTGTCAGACCTGCCGCAACGAATGCCCCGTTCAGGCCATTCACCCGACGGGCGAAATCAATCCTAACGAATGTGTCGACTGCCTGCATTGTCAGGTTCTGTATCAGTCGGCCGACAAATGTCCGGTGGTCATCCGCACGCTTAAGCGGCGGGCCAAGACCGGCGTGGCGGACCTGAATATTCCGTCAAAGAAACCACCGGCGAACCATCCTAACGCCAAAAGAACGACAGTTCCTAAGGAGGAAACACAATGACTGACACGAATGACAAACTCTCGATGACCCGCCGGGGCATGCTGGGGGCCACCGCTACGGGCGCGGTCTTCGCCGGTACCGGACTGGGCGCTACACTGATGACCGCGAAGGAGGCAAGTGCCGCCGCGAATGCAAGCCTGGAACCGGGCGAGCTGGACGACTACTATGGCTTCTGGTCTTCGGGCCAAACCGGCGAGCTGCGCATTCTGGGCGTACCGTCCATGCGTGAATTTATGCGTGTGCCTGTTTTCAACCGTTGCTCGGCAACTGGTTGGGGTCAGACGAATGAATCGCTGAAAATTCTGACCGAAGGTCTTCTGCCTGAAACCAAGCAGTACCTCGCGTCAAACAACAAAGTCACCTATGACAACGGCGATTTGCACCACCCACACATGTCCTTCACAGACGGCACTTATGACGGTCGCTATCTGTTCATGAATGACAAAGCCAACACGCGTGTGGCTCGTGTACGTTGTGACGTGATGAAATGCGACAAGATCATCGAGATCCCGAACGCAATGGACATTCACGGCCTGCGTCCGCAGAAATTCCCGCGCACAGGCTATGTCTTCGCCAACGGCGAGCACGAAGCACCGCTGGTCAACGACGGCAAAATCCTGGACGAACCAGAGCAGTACGTGAACATCTTCACCGCCATTGATGGCGACGAGATGAAAGTGGCGTGGCAGGTGATCGTTTCGGGCAACCTTGATAACACCGATTGTGACTATCAGGGCAAATACGCCTTCTCGACCTCGTACAACTCGGAAATGGGGATGACCCTGCCCGAGATGACCGAGAACGAGCTGGACCACGTTGTAGTGTTCAACCTGAAGGAAATCGAGAAAGCGATTGAAAGCGGCGACTATCAGGAACTGAACGGCGTGAAAGTTGTGGATGGCCGCAAAGGTCAGAACAAAAACTACACCCGCTACATTCCGATCCCGAACTCGCCACACGGCGTAAACGCTGCCCCTGACAAACAGCACATCATGATCAATGGTAAACTGTCGCCCACTGTTTCGGTGATCGACGTAACCAAACTGGATGATGTCTTTGCAGGTGCGGACGAGCGTTCGTGCATCGTGGCCGAGCCCGAACTGGGTCTTGGACCGCTACACACTGCGTTTGATAACCGCGGCAATGCCTACACCACGCTGTTCTTGGACAGCCAGGTTGTGAAGTGGGACATCGCCAAGGCGATCCAAGCTTATGCTGGCGACGACGTTGATCCGATCGTTGACAAAGTGGACGTGCACTATCAGCCGGGCCACAACTCGACCTCGATGGGTGAAACTGCGGATGCTGATGGCCAGTGGCTGATTTCGATGAACAAGTTCTCGAAAGACCGCTTCCTGAATGTTGGACCTCTGAAGCCAGAGAACGAGCAGCTGATTGATATCTCGGGTGACAAGATGAAAGTGGTCCATGACGGTCCGACTTTCGCCGAGCCGCACGATTCAATCATCGTTCGCCGCGACATCGTGAACCCGGTCAACGTTTGGGATCGTAACGATGTGACATGGGAAGACGCCCGTAAACAAGCCGAAGCCGATGGCGTCAACTTGGAAGACGGACATGACGAGATCATCCGTGACAAGGACGATCCCACCAAAGTCCGCGTCTACATGTACTCGGTCGCGCCGACCTTCTCGATGGAGAAGTTCACTGTGAAGCAGGGTGACGAAGTTACGGTTTACGTGACCAACCTTGATGACGTGGACGACGTGACCCACGGGTTCTGCATGGCCAACTTTGGTGTCGCCATGGAAGTCGCACCGCAGGCAACCGCGTCCGTGACGTTCGTTGCTGACCGTCCGGGTGTTCACTGGTTCTATTGCCAGTGGTTCTGCCATGCGCTCCACATGGAGATGCGCGGCCGGATGTTCGTAGAACCCCGCGAGGCGTAAGACATGCGGTGGCTCCTGACACTTGGACTGATCCTATCTGCCTTCCCATCGCAGGCGGCGGATTGGGATGTGCCCAACAGGGCAGGGGCCATTGCTGAAACACTGGCTCGGGCCGCAGAAGGCGACACGCTTCGCCTGCGGCCCGGGACCTACTTTGAAAATGTCGTTCTGGACAAACCCGTGACGCTTGATGGCGGCGGCAGGGCCACGATTGATGGGCAGGGCAACGGCAGTGTGATCACCGTGACCGGTGACAACGTGACCGTTGAAGGGCTGACCGTGATCGGGTCCGGGTCTGAACATGACGGCATCGACAGCGGCATTCAGCTTCTGAAAACCGCCGACGCCCCGATCATTCGCAACAACGTGCTTCTGGGCAACCTTTACGGAATCGATGTTCACGGCGCGGATGATGCGCTGGTCTCAAACAACAGGATTGAAGGGCGCCAAGATCGCCGCATGAATGCGCGTGGCAATGGGATTTACGTCTGGAACGCGCCCGGCGCGATTGTCGAAGGCAACGAAGTCCGTTGGGGCCGCGATGGTATTTTCGTCAACTCGTCGAAGAAGAACATCTTCCGTAACAACACGTTCCGCGACCTGCGTTTCGCCGTGCACTATATGTATGCAGACAACACCGAAGTGTCGGGGAATGTTTCAATAGGCAACCACCTTGGCTATGCGGTCATGTTCTCGACCCGCGTGAAGGTGGCCGACAATGTCTCGATCAACGATCGAGATCACGGGGTCATGCTGAACTATGCCAACCGCAGCGTGATCACCGGAAACTATGTGAAGAACGCGACTGAAAAATGCACGTTCCTTTACAACTCGAACAAAAATGACTTCTCGGGCAACTGGTTTCAGGGCTGCGGGATTGGCATTCACTTCACTGCCGGGTCCGATGACAACCGGATCGTTGGCAACAGCTTCATCGGCAATCGCACGCAGGTGAAATACGTGTCGACCAAATGGGTCGAATGGTCCGAGGACGGGCAGGGCAACCACTGGTCCGACTTCGCCGCGTTTGACGTGGACGGAGACGGCGTGGCCGACGCGCCCTATCGCCCCAATGACAGCATGGATCACGTGCTGTGGACCCAACCTGCCGCAAAAATGCTTCTTGGCTCGCCGGCTGTTCAGCTGGTGCGCTGGTCTCAATCCGCTTTCCCCGCGCTACTACCGGGCGGGGTGGTGGATTCTCACCCACTTATGCAGGCTCCGAAACCGCCTGCGATCGCAAAGGTGCCCCATGACGGATAACGCACTGACTATTGAAAACGTCCGGAAAGATCGCGGCAAAGCGACCGTTCTGGATGATGTTTCCCTGACCGTAAACCCCGGCGAGCGCGTGGCGCTTCTGGGTCACAACGGGGCCGGGAAATCGACCCTGATCAAAACAATTCTGGGCCTGACACCCCTCACGTCTGGCCGGGTAAGCATCGACGGTGCGCGACCCGGTTCGGCGCGGGCCCGACGGTTGACCGCCTACCTTCCCGAAGCGGTCAGCTTCCATCCTGCCCTGACTGGTCGTGAGCAATTGACGCTGTTTGCCCGGCTTGATGGGCAGGGTGCGGATATTCCTGGCCTGCTGGATCGCGTTGGTCTGGGCGATGCCATGGACCGCCGGATTGGCGCCTATTCCAAAGGGATGCGCCAACGTCTGGGGCTGGCTCAAGTGCTTTTGGGCCAGCCAAAAGTGGCGTTGCTGGATGAACCGACAAGCGGTCTTGATCCGATCTCGCGGCAAGATCTTTATGCGATCATCGACGAGCTGGCCGCACAGGGCAGCGCCGTTCTGATCGCCAGCCATGCCCTGACCGAGGTCGAGGCGCGCACTGACCGCATCGCCATTCTGCGCAAGGGTGTGAAAGTGGCCGATGACACGCTAGAGGCTCTTTCAACCCAAGCTGGTCTGCCAACCAAATTGCGCATCCGCGCGACCGGCACCCATGCCGATCAAATCGCCGAGACGATGGGCGGTACGCGTATCAACGGCGCCTCGGTCGAGGTCCTCTGCGCCCCTGACCAAAAGATGGCTCGGTTACGTGACGTGGCCGCGATGGGTGACGCTGTGGCTGACATTGAAATGACACCGCCGAGGCTTGAAGACCTCTATCGCTACTACGCCAAGGAGGGGATACAATGACCCGTTTCCTGTCCATCGCTGCAACCGAGATGCTGATCCTACGCCGCAATCGGTGGCTTTTGATGGCGACCATCGTGATGGTGCTTTTCGCGCTGGCGCTGACCTTTGCAGGCAGCGCCCCAACGGGCACGCTGGGCGTTGATATGCTGACCATCTCGGTCACGTCGATGACGACGCTGTCCGTTTACCTTGCGCCTCTTCTGGCGCTGATGATCAGTTTTGATGCCATCGCTGGCGAAGCTGAACGCGGCAGCCTGTCGCTGCTTTTATCCTATCCTGCCGGGCGCGGTGAAATCTTGCTGGGCAAGTTCGCAGCGCATCTGGCAGCCTTGGGTTTTGCCATGACGGTTGGCTTCGGATCGGCTGGCGCGATTGCCGCTTGGTCCGGTGGGGCAGGGGCTGACAGTCTGATCGCTCTGGCCCGTCTGATCGCCACCTCGATCCTGCTGGGCGCGGTGTTCCTTGGGCTTGGTTACCTCGTCTCCGCCCTGTCGCGCAGCGCGACCGCTGCTGCTGGCCTGTCGGCAGGCCTGTGGTTGGTGTTCGTCGTACTTTATGACCTTGGTCTTCTGGGCGCGGTGGTGATGGACGGCGGCGGAAACTTCACCCGCTCGATTTTCCCGTGGCTGATGGTGGCCAACCCGGCGGATGCGTTCCGGGTTTGGAACATCGCAGCCTCTGACGGCGTTGCGCTGGCGTCTGGCATGGCCGGCGCTGCACAGACCTTGCCCGCCTGGGCCGCGCCTGCATCATTGGTCGTCTGGCCAGTGATTGCCTTCCTTCTGGCCCGCGCCGCATTCAAGAGGGTTGAGCCATGAAGCGCCTGATCCTTCTCGCGGCTCTGACGCTGGCTGCCTGCAATGAAGACGAGGCGAAAGCGCCTCCTCCACCTGCCGATCTGACCGAACAAGCGCTGAGCTATTTCTGTCAGATGAACATCGCGGAGCATGGCGGACCCAAGGGGCAAATCCACTTGGAGGGCCATCCCGCCCCGCTGTTTTTCGCACAGGTGCGCGACCTTATGGCATATCTGAAAAGCCCCGAGCGGGACGCCGAGATCACGGCTGTCTATGTCAGCGATATGGGGGCGGCCCCAAGTTGGTCGGAACCGGGCATTTCGAACTGGATCCCCGTTGGCGAGGCCAGCTTCGTGGTCGGAGCTCCGGTTGCAGGCGGTATGGGTGCCCCCGAAATCGTGCCCTTCGTGAATCCTGAAGCTGCCACCGCGTTTGTTGAAACCTATGGCGGCGAGGTTTTGCTGCTGGATGCAATCCCTGACGATGCCGTTTTGGCCCCTGTCGACCTTTCGCTCACCTTGGAGACCCCATCATGACACGCTTTGATCGCCGTCGGTTCTTGACCATCACAGCAGCTGCCATGGCGCTGCCGGGCGCGGCTGCGGCCGCTTCGGTTGCGCGCTGGACTGGGCGGGCGTTGGGCGGGCCTGTATCGATGCAATTGGCTGGCTTGAACGATGCCGAGGCGCAGCCAATTTTTGCTGCGGTTGAGGCCGAATTGACGCGACTAGAGGCGATCTTCAGCCTGTACCAAGACTCGTCAGAGCTTGTCCGCTTGAACCGGGATGGGCAGTTGTCAGCGCCTTCGCCCGAGCTTCTGTCCGTCCTTAGCCTGTGCAGCGCACTGCACTCTGCAAGCGACGGCGCATTTGATCCCAGCATTCAGCCGTTGTGGCGCGCCATTGCGCTGAACAAAGAAGCAGACGAGGTTTCGCGTGCCAAGCAAGCAGTCGGCTGGTTGCGTGTACGCTTTGACACAAGCAAGGTTCGCCTTCCTGATGAAGGGGCGTTGACCCTGAACGGCATTGCGCAAGGTGCGATAACAGATGCCGTTGTCGACCTTCTGAAAAGCCATGGCCTTCAAAATGTACTGGTCGACATGGGTGAAATTGCAGCTGTCGGAAACGGCCCAAACGGCCCTTGGAACATTGGCGTGGCATTGCCCGATGGCACGCTCGTGCACCGGTTAACCGCGCAAGACCGGGCCGTTGCAACGTCTGTCCCTAATGCGATGACCATCGGGTCGGAACACTGTCATATCCTGACCCCAACAGGTGCACGCGCCCGCGCTAAGATCGCCTCGGTTTCCGCGCCTCGTGCTGTTCTTGCCGACGGGCTGTCCACCGCGCTTTGTCTTGTGCCCGCTGATCGGTCTGCTGGCATTATTCAGGCCTTTAACGGGGCCCGTTTGGAGTATCTTGAGCAGGCCTAGACCAACGCTCAATTAGCTCTTGTGGGGCCAGCCGAAAGTGGTCTAACGGACTATTGCACCAGCCTGACGTTCTGTTTTGGCTGGTTGCAATGCTGTCGTGGAACGGCGTATCCATAAATATCTCAAGCTTGGGGAGCTAGAAATGCAGCCAGAGCATAAGGCGGTGGCGCATCAGTCTTTGCTGTTACGCAGTATGCCGGCGGATGACGCCGAGGCATTGCTCTCGCGCGCCAGCGTGACGAAGTACGACCGCGGTCAGACAGTCTTTTTGCAGGGTGAACGGGCGACCGCTATCTTCATCGTTGTCGATGGCTGGGCAAAGCTTTATCGCATTGCGCCAAGCGGCGCCGAAGCTGTCGTGGGCGTGTTTACCAAAGGACGCAGTTTTGGCGAAGCACTGGCCTTTCAGGGCGATGTCTATCCAGTGTCATCTGAAGCTGTGACGCAATGCACGCTCTTGCGGATTGATGCCGAGGATTATCTTCGTCGCATCCGGGAAACACCCGAAACCGCAATTTCACTGTTGTCGGCAACTTTTGTGCACTTGCACAATCTCGTTTCTCAGATTGAAGCTCTGAAAGCCCGCACCGGTGCTCAGAGGGTCGCCGAGTTTCTTTGTGAGCTTGCCGAGTGCAAGACAGGCGCATGCGAAGTCGTGCTTCCCTACGACAAGATCCTGATCGCGGGACGTCTTGGTATGAAGCCCGAAAGCCTTAGCCGCGCTTTTGCCCGGCTGAAAGACGAGGGGGTTCAGGTCAAGCAGAACCGCGCCAAAATTGATGATATCGATCATCTTCGTATCTATTGTGAAGAAGATCCCGCACAGGCGTGGATGCGATAAGCTTCCAGCCTGGTGAGGCGATAGCAAGTCTTGCAAGATAGATCCCGATAGACCGCAGCGTATCAAGAGAAACGAAAAGAGCCTTGAAATACTTCAAGGCTCTTCCCGTTCGTTCATCCCGTAAGATTACTTGCTGACCCAGATTTCAACACGGCGGTTAAGTGCGCGACCGCCATCCGTATCATTACAAGAAGAGGGCGCGATTTCACCGAAGCCCATCACCTTGATGTTCAGGTCGTTTAGCTCGCCATTTCTAGCCGCCGCTTCAACTTCGCTGCGGGCTTGGTTCGCGCGGGTCACAGACAGGGATTGGTTGCGACCAAACGCACCGACAGAATCTGCGAAACCGACAAGAACAACGTCCGATCCAGTGGGCAGGTCCTTCAGGTATTGTACCAGACGCGGCAGTTCTCCGCGGGCTTTCTCGTCAAGACGCGCCGACCCTGTGCCGAAGCGGAATGTGGTCGACAGACGGTCGTATTTGCCGATCGCATCCAGCATGGCGTTGACAACACCCGCCTCGGTGTTCGGGAATTTGGTGTTTTGCAAGGCCGCGACACGTGCGTCAGACGAGCTTTGAACGCGGCGCGCTACATCGAGGTTCACCAGACCTGCCTGAGCGATCAGAGCGTCCGCCTCTTCCGAGGTCGCAAAATCGAGGATCTGCTTGGCGTCAGCATTCAAGTTGTCTGCGCGGTTATAGAGATACAGGCGGCGCCCAAGCGAGTATTCTTCCGTCTTGGCCGAGAATGCGTCCGGAGAAGATGTGATTCCGCACTCGCTGACCAGCGACAGGGGCTTCAACCCGTCCAGGCTGGCATAGCTGACATAACCAATGGCGCTTGGATCGTCCTTGATCATGGCAACCACATCGGCAGCGCTTTCGGCGACAGCTTGGTTGCTTCCGGAAGCTGTTCCGCGTCCTTCAAAGACGTGATCTTCGAAGAAATCGCGCGAATCTGACCCGGCACCTTGCGAGACAACTTTGATCGAGCCGCCTTGACCGCCAACTTGCGCCCAGTCGGTGATGATGCCGCCGTAAATCGCGCCAAGGCTGTCCATAGAGATCTGCCCAATGGGATTATCCGGGTGGGTCACGATCACCAAGTTATCGAGGGCAATCAAATGCTCTTGGTCTGCGCTGACCAGATCCCCGGCACCTGCTACCGAGAACGACGCGACTTCGGAGGGCAGGGCGTGTCGTGCGGACATCGCAATCTGCGACTGACCATTTCCAAGATCTTGAATGGCACGCTGGGACGAAGCAGGGGCGATCAGATAGGATCCCATGCGCTCGCCATTTCCACCGTCAGAGATCAGGCTAGCCACTTTGCCATCCTGATCTGCGCTGTCGGTGACTTCCACAACCGCGCCTTTCGAGGCTGCGTAACCACTGATCAATAGCGGCATCATTTTCGAACCGATCAGGTCGGGACCGGAAATCGTAAAGCTGATCTCGATTGGGGTGTCATCACGCGTATTGCTTTCAGTGCTGTCTGCGCTGTCGACCTCGATAATCTGCGAGCCGATCGTGGGACAGGCGGGACCTTCGCATTTCACGGTACTTGCACTTACGCGAAGTTCGCCAAGATTAGTTTTGATGACGTATTTGCCATTGGTCACTTCAATAAGATCACCAACGAATTTCAGGTTTCCGTCAAAAGACGTCAGGGTCACGCGGGGGTCATCAGCATCAATCTTGATGTTCTCGGGAACGGTTTCCGTTGGCTCGAGGGATTCCACAACCACTTGCGGGCACCCCCCTCCGACGCAGGTCACACTGTCGGTCGCGATCTGAAGGTCACCCAGCTGTGTGCGGACAATATAGTTGCCGTTTTCAATGGCGATCAGGTTGCCCTCAAACTTTAGCGCGCCATCAAATGATTGAAGCGAAACTGGACCACCTTTGAAGTCGGCAGGAGTACTTTCAGCAGCGGCTACTTCTTCTGCCGGGGCTTCAATGGTCGGGCAGGCCTCGCCTTCACACACCACACCTTCGGCGCCAATTGCAATGTCACCAAGATTCGTGCTGAGGATGTATTTGCCATCTTTAAATTCGATAAGCTCACCGACGAATTTTAACGTACCGTCGGAGGATTGAAGAGTAACTTCAGAGGCAAGAGCAACTGCAGGAAACTGCAACGCCCCAAGAATAGTGGTCGTCTTTAAAAAGCGCTTGATGGTGCCAATAGTGACCATTTTCACGGCGATCTCCTCTGTTTTTCTTCAAAAATACAAGCCTTTAAGTGATGGCACTTGGTTTGGCCTATAGGTGTATATGTAGGGTAGCTCGGCGTTCTTGTGGCCGAGCGTTAGAAGTTTGGTACGCACTATATTTGGACAAAATGGGGCAATAATCGGGCATTGTTTCCGTTTTTTTGCAATCAGTGGACGCGCTTCATGTAACTTCTTTAGGTGGAATGCATATTATTTTAACCAAGATGGCACGGCTTTCCGTTTGCCAACCTAGTCTTTTGGTCAGGGAAATTAGTTTTTATGCGCCGACAACAGAACAATCCCCGCCTCTCGCCTTAAATTGTCCACATTCATCACCAAACATCACATGTTAAGCCACTACCTTAACGGGTTCCCTTTTTTCGGGTGTGGTTGAGCACTGTGTATGAAGTGTTCGTAATGTGAGTGCCTCGCCCAGTCAGTATTTGGGACATTAACATTAGGAGATACACATGCGCTCTGCGTCGTCTTTAGCTTTCCGTTTGCTCGCCGGTCTGGGTTTGGCAGCAACTCTTTCCATGCCAGTTTCGGCACAAGAGGTTTTTATTACCCAGGAGCTGCCATTCTTCGAATTTGACAACGGTGTTGAGTTCCACGTCATTGAACGAAATCAAGATACTGAAGCAACCATTCCGGATGCCTTCGCTAAAACGTCTCGCAAATGCCCACCCTTTTGTATTCAACCGCTTGAAGTCGCGGATGGTGTCTCGACCCTAGGAGAGCTGGAGCTTCTGACCTTCCTCGAGGAAAAGGTTCAAGACGGGTCGGGTGCTCTGATCGATGCACGTGTCGAGACCTGGTACCGCGGTGGCACCATTCCTGGCTCGATCAACATCGCTTTTAACCTATTTGAAAACCCTGACTCGAACCCATTTCTGGTTCCCGTTTTGCAGCTCTTCGGCGCTGTACAATCCAGCGACGGAACGTGGGATTTCACGAATGCAAAAGACCTTGCGCTGTTCTGTAATGGCCCATGGTGTGGCCAGTCGCCACGCGCCATCCGCAATCTTATGTCGGTCGGCTATCCGGCTGAAAAGCTGAACTACTATCGTGGTGGAATGCAGGCTTGGCTCAGCCTCGGTCTGTCCGTTCACGTCCCGGAATCGAGCTAATGAAAGCTAAAAACATACTAGATACCTTAAGGTACTTTGCAGTGGTCACGGCGATCTCGATCCCAGCCGTCGGCTACGCGCAGGTGATGGCGCCGGCTGTTGCCATCCCACAGGGGCATGTGGTTCAGGCTGGCTATGATGATCTGAAGCAGACCGACCAGCGCCGTCTGGATTTCTATGCGCAGAAGATTGTGATCGAGATTTTGGCCACTGTCGCAGCAAATGAAGCCGGCGACACCGCTGGCTTCAACAAGCACGGCAATGCCATGAAGTCGACGGCGGAGCGCTATCTTGAGGCCGCCGAGAAGGTTGGATTGACGGAAGCCGAGGCCGATTTGGTTTTCCATCAGCATCTGATCACCGGATATGAGGGCCCTCTCCCTGCCTTCATGGTCACCAGTACAGGACCAGCTGGTATTCGGGCGCTGATCTCGATGCTGGTTCCGGAATCCAATGTAGCTGAAACCGACTATCTGGATTCGATCCGGGATGCCGGTGGCGACACCTTCGGTAACGAATAGGCCTCAGCCCGCGCGTAGACCGGCCAAGTAACTGGTTCTACGTGCGGGTTTTTTGTGTCTTCAGGCTTGGCATAACAAGCGGTTTCCAGCGATCGTCTGCGCAGTACGCTCGATCATTGGAAACTACCTTCTACGGAAAGCATTTGGGGCGTAGCACGCTTGCACCTTGTTGGGCGCGCGCTCGACGAGTAATTCCGCTGACAGCGCCCAAAAACAAAGCCCCTGCAGCTTGCGCGCAGGGGCTATTTCTTGTGCGGTGGTTGCCTTCGGTTCCGAGAAACCTGCCTGAAAATCTAGTTGGCACCGTCTGGTTGGTAGGTCATCGAGACGAACCAAAGGCTGTCGTTACGCGTTACCGCGAAACTAAATTTGGTGGTCCCGTTCTCGATCTCTCGACGTAGGATATCGGCCATGGCGGTCTCGGTTTCGATGGCTTCCTTCGCGGGCATCAGCGCGACCATGCGATCGCCCGGAAGCAAACCGGTCTTGCCGGTTCCGGTGCCGTCAACAACGGTTGTGATCCATTCGCCGTCCTGAAGCTGCGTGTGGAAGCGCAGACCGCCGAGCAGGCTGGTTTCTTTCAGAGCCGGCAACGTGATGTCCCTTGAAGAGACGGCACCAGCATCACCTTCAATGGAAATCTCGACTGTAACCTGATCACCCGCGCCATAAGAGCTCGTCTCGCTGATGACCTGTGGGATGTCCGTCAGTGTTTTGACCGAGACGCCGTTAACTGAAGTGATCCGTTGTCCAGGTTCAACTTGGTCACCGAACGCTCCACCTGCAAACAACACGACGTTGGGATCTGTCAGATTGGGAAGGACTGGGAATTCGACCACATTAGCCGTCCGAACGCCCGAGAACTCTTCGACTTCCTCTGCCGCCATTACCTGTGGCTCGGGTTCCGGCTGGGGCTCGGGCTCGGGGGCGGGTTCAACCACAACGGGGGCAGGCGCAACTGTCTCGGCGTCGGCGACTACGATAGCCTCGATCTCTGTCTCTTCCGTAGCGCTTGTTTCGGCCACATCCTGAGTGCCAGTGGTTTCCGCTGCTTGCTGTGCAGGCGTGATATCCGGTTCCGCAATCGGTTGTGCTTCTGGTACGGGCGTTGGTGTCGGATCAGCCGCCGCCTGAGCGGCCATCTCATCTGCTCGGGTCACGTCCGTCGTAGCTTGAAGAGGGGCGGGGGTCGCTTCCACAGGCGTTGCAGCCGGCTCTTCCGGCGCAGGCACAGGGGCCGAAGCAACCGCCGCGATCTGGGTGTCTGGTTCAGAAGCCTGCGTTGGTGCCGCTGCCGTCGCTTGGGTTTCCTGCGTGGGCGTGGCGTCATCCGAGCCACCCATCATGAAAAAGCCACCTGCGCCAACGGCGAGCAGTGCAAGTGCACCAAGGATGGCTTTGCTGCCACCGCCACCAGATCCGCTTTTCACCACGGTAACCGATGAATCGTTCTTAGGTTTGGCGTGGGTCAGTCCTTCGCTGCGGGCGGTCGCCGCGACATCTTCATCGCCGGTAAGCAGGGCTGTCACGATCGCCTCGGCATGCTCGTTGGCGGGCTTGTCGTCGGCACGATCCAGCGCCACGATGACCGAGCTGGGTTTGCCCCCGAACTCTTCGAATTCCACATCTGGGCCGCGGAACATGCGCAGCCACTCGAGCGCCGATTGCACACGGTTCACAATATGCACTTCCATCGCCTTATCCAGCGCTTCAAGGAACCCATCCGGATAGCCTTCAAAACGCCCGGTAAGGGGAACATAAGGGTCTTCCGTGCCATTGTTGAATGCATCCAGCCGCGACTTGCCATCGATGGGTCGCTCGCCGCTGATTGCGTGATAAAGGGTGGCCGCCAGCACATACAAATCGCTTGTCACGTCCTGCTCGGCGCCGCGGGCATAGAATTCATGTGGCGAGTAGCCGTCCTTGACCACACGCAGGGTCAACAGAGCCGCTGAACTGCCCATGGCAAGCTCACGTGCCGCGCCGAAATCAATCAAAAGCGGTTCGCCACCTTCGTCGATTAGGATGTTGTCGGGCGAGATATCACGGTGCAGCATCCCGTTGTTATGGATGAACGACACCGCCGACAGCATTTTCTCGGTGACAGTGATGAAAAAGTCCGGCGTGATGTCATTCCGTCGGTCTTGGACATAATCAAGAAGATCACCGCCGCGGATCAGGTCCATCGCAAGATAGGCGGTCTGGTTATACTCAAAGACCTGATGCACATTCACAATGTTCGGATGCACCAAACGCGCGTGATTGCGTGCTTCTTGAAGGAACAACCCAATAATTGATTTCAGATCTTCCGCGAATTCGGGGTCTGCTGCTTCCACCTTGCTGCCAACACGGCGGCACAAAGCGCCGGGGTAGCATTCCTTGATCACGACCTGCCGCTCCAGACTGTCGCGCGCCAGATATGTGATTCCGAAACCACCACCATTCAGGAAACGAAGTATCTCGTACTGACCATGCAGTAGAGTTTCTCCTGGCTGCAGCACTGCAACCTGAGGATCTTGCGCATCTTTTCCGGCGGCCTGATTTTGGCTCATTGATCTTACCTGCATCTCTCGTAATCGGCGAAATATTTGTCAGCTTGTGACTGAAAGGAACTTGGTAAAATGCAACTACTAGTAATCCTGACTATTAAATTGGGGAATTGGGACCAAAATGGGGCAGCGTCATGGATTCGGTATGACTCTGCACAACAAAGTGACGTCAGCTAACTCATTGTCTCCTTATGGGAAAATATAGTCGAAAGGTCACTTCCAGCCAGCCGAAGTGGCAACAAGACCGGTTTGCTTTCTGCATTTGAAATACGCTGTGACGTCCACCTATCGCTGAACGCCGAACCGGAAGATCAATCAAGTCAGGCGAGGTGCCGAGAGGGGGCAAATCTCAAAACCCAGAAAAGAAGGCAGCCCCGAGGTTGGAGTTTCGAGGCCGCCTGTTGGTTTGGATGCAGAAGAATTTGCGGGTTCATGACGGATCGCCCTACATCGAAAGGCGGTTAGTCAGGCAACTCCGTTCCGCTTCCGCCTAGGTCGGCGGGCATGTCGTTGAACTTGGTCAGGCCATCGGGGATGCTTAGGACTTTCTCGCCATAGTGAACGTGAAGGGCCGGCTGGAAGTCCAGATCTGGCAGCATGGCGGCATAGATGTCGACCAGCCCCATTTGCGGATGGTCCGTCATCAGGTGACCGCCACACGACGTGCAGAACTTCCGGTGGCTTTGGTCGGTCTTGCAGTAGGTCGCGATCTGATCCTCGCCTGCGGTGATGGTCAGGCTGGCAGGTTCCCACAGCGTAAAGGCATTTACCGGTGCTGCTGACCACGTTCTGCAAGACAGGCAGTGGCAATACCCCATCCCTGCGGGGGCACCCGTTACCGAGAAGGCGACTTTTCCGCAGAAACAGCTGCCGTGATAAGTTTGATCTGACATGGGAGTACTCCTTTTCTGTATTAATCGCTGAAGGTTGCAGGCGGTTGCACTGCACGGTTGACGGTCAGGCTGAATACATCCGGACGGGCATAGTGGCCGGCCACGTCGAACTTACGACGCGAGGCGCGAGCCTCGCTGGGATCAATCTCGGCCAGCAACAGGCCCTTTTCTTGGTGCATCGGGCCAGCCATGACGCCGCCGAAGGGTTTGTAGATCACAGCGTCGCCGGGGTTCACCCATTCATCCTTGTTTGGGAACAGCTCGTCGTAATGCGGGATGTCGGTCGGGATATCCGAGACCTCAAGCGCAGTGGCGCAACCGATCACCCAGCAGCCACCTTCGCGCGCAATATGCTGCATCGTGGCCAGCCACGTATCACCGCTGTCCCAAGTGGGCGCGACATAGATGTCGATGTCTTGGGCGTACATCGCAAAACGCGCCAAGGGCATGTAGTTTTCCCAACAGATCAGTGCGCCGATCCGGCCCACGGCGGTCTCGACCACCTTCAAGCCCGATCCATCACCGAACCCCCAAACCATGCGTTCCGGGTTGGTTGGCATCAACTTGCGGTGATTGTTCGCGATCTGCCCATCGGCATCGATGATGACGCAGGAATTGTAGAGGGTCGAGCCCGACACCGCGCCATCCAATTCGTGATAGCCTGCAACGATCACCATCTCGTTCTCGCGGGCCGCTTCCTGCAACGGGATCATGCCGCCACGGCTCAGGTCAATCGCATTGGCTTGCATGCGGGCAAACAGCTCGTCAGTTTTTCCCATGCCAGCACCGGGTGGCAGACGCCAAACGAAGGTGGGATAGCCCGGAAACCATGCTTCGGGGAAAACGATCAGCTTGGCACCCTCGGCGGCGGCCTTTTCGATCAACCCGACGGCGCGCTCCATGCTGGCGGCCAGATCAAGATAGACGGGTGGTTCCTGAACAACTGCGGTCTTCATTGGATTTCCTTTCCATTGCGGCCAGAGACGACGACCATTTCACATGGGCCAACAAAGCCGTCTTTGGTTTCATAAGCAGACAAGGCGTCCGCGATTTCATCCCAGACGCTTTCGCGTTTTTCGGGCGAGAGACTTGAAAGCATCTGATGGAGGGCGCCGAAGCTTTCCTTCTCGAACCGTAGGCAGTCCGACGCATTGGGCAGGCACAAAGGCGCTTCAATCACGTGTTCTTCGATGTCCTCGAACCCTGCTGTCTGCAGCACACTTGCCAGCACACCTGAACCGCCAAGGCTAAAGGGGCCGGGTTGACCGGGCAGGGGGGGCGGAAGCGCGGCGCGCTCGCGGATGATCGAGACTGGTGTCGAAAAGAACCCGTTCCGATCCGGCGTGGAATAGACCATCGCTGCGAAACGGCCGCCGGCTTTCAACGCCCTGCGGATGCGACCCAGTGCGGCTTGCTGATCCGGGAAATAGATCAGGCCGACACGCGAAATCGCTGCATCAAACGAGGCCGGGGGTACGTCCAGAACCTCGCCATCGCAGACCAATGTATCCAGCTGCTCATGCCCCGCAGCGCGTGCATTCTCGGCGGCATATTCAAGGATGTTTTCAGAGATGTCGGTTGCCAGAACGCGCCCGGCAGCGCCGACGCGTTCAGCCGCGGCAAGCGATTGCTCTCCTGCGCCCGCAGCCACGTCAAGAACATGACTGCCATGAGCGACCCCTGCCATATCCAGCATGGTCTCGGTTGCGGGTCCCAACCATTGTTGCAGGACCCGTCCCCAATCATTCCATGCTTTCGCAGCGTCCTGCCACTGCGCGTGTGTGGTTGTTTTATATGCCTCTGCGTTGAAAGCCGTCATGTTCTGTCCTCCTGTGGAATGCCTTCTAAAAGCTTGCAAAACAGGGCGGGAAAAAGTCCCAACGGTTTTCCGACGGTTTTCCGTTTTTTGCGCTATGATGAAAAAAACCGTATGAAAGCGCGTGCTTATGCCTTCGCCCCAAGATCACTCCCAATACGTCGTGCTGGATCACATTGTGACGCCTGACACCAACGAGATCGCGTTGGGGGATCAGGTCACGCGCATCGAGCCGAAGTCGATGGAGGTGCTTGTTCACCTCTTTGCCCACGCCGGAGAAGTCGTGTCGCGTGATCAGCTTCAGGAGGCGATCTGGAGTGATGTGATTGTCGGGGACGACAGTCTGACCAATGCGATCATCAAGATCCGCAAAGCGTTTGGGGATGACGCCCGTAATCCACGCGTGATCGAAACGATCCCGAAACGCGGCTATCGTCTGATTGCCGATGTGTCGCCGCTAGAGCCAAGGCGCACGCATCAAGCGAAGCCGGTGGGGGTCCTTGCGGCCAGCGTCGGGATCCTTGTTTTGGTGGCCGGGCTTTTTGCCGCCTTCTGGAAGCCAGATGAAACCCCTCAAGCGGTCGTGGTAAGGGCCGATGATCGAGTTCATGTCGCGGTGGCGCGGTTTCAAAACATAAGTGGAGATCCTGCCCAAGATTATTTGGCGCAAGGCGTACAGCAATCCGTTCTGAACGGGCTTGTGGGGGTCCATCAGGTCGCCGCCTCTCAGTTGGAGACCGGTTCGCCTGCGGACTATCATTTGGAAGGCAATGTCTTGCGCGCCGACAATCGTATTCGGATTGACACGCGGCTGAGTGACGCCAACACCGGTGTTATCTTGTCGACCCAAAGGCATGATCGAGATTTTTCAGATATTCTAGAGGTCCAAGCGTTGATCGAGGCGGATGTCGTCACGGCCTTGGCACTTGATATCGATCTGGCGCACCGGACGGCTCAATCGCGTGGATTAACCGAGAGTATCGACGCCTATGACCTGTTTCTGCAAGCGCGTGCGGCCCTGTTGCCGCGAGATCCGCAAAGCAATTCCCGCGCCCGCGAACTGTACCAAAAAGCGATCATGCGTGATCCGAACTTTGCACGCGCCTATGGTGGTTTGGCACTGACCCATGCCGCCGATTTTCGCAATGGGTGGGTAAGCAACGCGGACCATGCCCTTGATCAGGCGCTGACCATGGCGGAAACGGCGCTTAGCATCGAGCCCAATCTTCCTGACCAATACTGGGTGATTGGATACGTCCAGACGCAGAGGCGAAATTTCACGGCGGCCGAAGCGGCCTTGAATAAAGCCCGAAAGCTGGACCCTGGTTATGCGGATGCATTGGCTCTGCTCGGGGGTATTCGTACATATGCTGGCCAGCCAGCAGACACTTTGCCCCTGTTGCGTGAAGCGATCCGGTTGCGGCCGGATGCAGGCTATCTCTATTTTTTGCTTCTGGGGCGTGCGTATTATTTCCTTGATGATTGCAAGCAGGCCCTGATCAATCTGGGCGAGGCCTCAACGCGAAATCCATCGAACTTGGAGGCGCGAATTTACATTGCCGCCTGTAAGGTAAAACAAGGTGATGTCGCGGAGGGCGCATGGGAAGTGGAAGAGGTACTTAGCATTGAGCCTTCGTTCTCGTTAGAAAGCTTCTGGGCGACATACCCGATGATCTCGCAGAGCCAAATCATGGCATTGACCTCGGATCTGGGAAAGGCCGGGTTGCGTTAGACGGGCTGCACCTAAAGCTGAGCCATCTAGATGCGTTGGTGTTTCTGGTTGATGTGTAAGAAAATTACACTTGAGGGCTGGGCATTTGCGGAATCTTACGCGTACGTGGGGTAATGTTCAAAAATGTTGCATTGCCTGTATTGCCGTGCTTCACTGACTGCGCAGCTCGGAGCAGTGACACCGAAAGGTCGATACATCCGGGAAATCAGCCGCGAGGGCTGGTGACTGGCCGTGAAACCGAAGATCCGCGGCCCTTTAAAGTCAAAAGATCTGGATAGGGAAAACCCCAACAATGAAGAAAACTATCAAAGGTGCACTTGGTGTAGCTGGTGCTTTGTTTGCGTTCAGCCAAGGCGCAGCAGCGGAGGAATGCGGCAAGGTTTCCATTGCCGAAATGAACTGGGCCTCGGCCGAGTTGATGGCGAATGTTGATGCCATCATTTTGGAAGAGGGCTTCGGTTGTGACGTCGAGAAAGTGCCTGGTGCCACCACCACCACATTTGCCTCGATGAATGAAAAGGGCCAACCTGACGTGGCGCCCGAACTTTGGACCAATGCCGTACGCGAGCCGCTGGCCGTGGCAACAGGCGAAGGTTCGATGGTTATTCTGAACGAAGGTCCGATCACCGAATTGGGCGAAGGCTGGTGGGTAACGCCCGCATTTGCCGAAGCTAATCCTGACCTGAACACGGTTGAAAAGGTGCTGGCGCGCCCGGATCTGTTCCCGGATGTGGAAGACCCCTCGAAAGGGGCGTTCATTACCTGCCCGGCGGGCTGGGGCTGTCAGCTGACCAATGCCAACCTGTTCCGTGCCTTTGGTATGGAAGAAAAAGGCTGGGTTCTGGTTGATCCGGGTTCGGCCGCAGGTCTGGACGGTTCGATGGCGAAAGCTGCTGAACGTGGTGAGCCTTGGTTTGGCTACTACTGGTCGCCCACCGCGCTGATCGGCAAATACGAGATGGTGAAGCTTCCATTCGAAGCCGAATGGGCCGGTTCTGAAAACTGGGACGGCTGCATCGTGAAGGCCGAACAGGATTGTGCAGATCCGAAGCCGTCTTCGTGGACTGTGTCCGAGGTCAGCACAGTTGTGACCGACGATTTCGTCGCCAATTCTGGTCCTGCTCAGGAGTATTTCAAATCGCGCGTCTTCCCGGGTGCTGTGATGAACGAAATGCTGGTCTATATGACTGACAATCAGGCCACCGGCGAAGATGCGGCCTATGAGTTCCTGGCCACGCACGAAGATCTGTGGACCACTTGGGTTCCGGCAGATGTGGCCGAGAAGATCAAAGGCGCGCTTTGATCCCTAGGGATCGCGCAGCCAAATTGATCGCAGCCGAGGGCACCTTGTGTGTGCCCTCGGCCAATGCATGAATAAGCAAAAAATACAGGGGGGCAGGACATGGAGTTTCTGACCGAATTCCCATCACTTGGGCGCAAGGACCTGAGCGCGCTCAGACGTGCGATTGATGGCACGTTTCGCGAATTCACCCGCGCATGGGGCGAAACGATTGAAGCGATCTTTACACCGCTTCTAAGATTTCTCGTCTGGTTTGAAGACCTGTTGCTGGCCACACCGTGGCCCATCATCATTTTCGTTCTCTGTGGCTTGGCTTATGCCGGGGCGCGGTCATGGAAGATCACCATTGGGGCAGGGATCTGCCTGTTGACCATCGGGTTTTTCGGCATGTGGGAAGACACCATGTCGACGCTGGCGATCATCTCGGTCGCGACCTTCCTGTGCATCCTTGTGGGCATTCCGCTTGGTGTTTTGATGGCACGCTATGACCGCGCGCAATCGATCATCACGCCCATTCTTGACGTGATGCAGACCATCCCAAGCTTTGTCTACCTGATCCCGGTTGTGATGCTTCTGGGTATCGGCAAAGTGCCGGGTCTTCTGGCCGTGTGTATCTATGCACTGCCGCCCATCGTGCGTCTGACCAATCTCGGCATCCGACTTGTGGACAAACAGGTGATGGAAGCCGCCGAGGCGTTCGGCGCGTCCTACAAAGAGAAGCTGTTTGGTGTGCAGATCCCACTGGCGCTGCCCAACATCTTTGCTGGTGTGAACCAGACCATCATGATGGCGCTGTCAATGGTTGTGATCGCCTCGATGATCGGTGTGCAGGGGCTGGGCGTTCCGGTTCTGCGAGCCATTTCAAACCAGTATCTGGCGCTTGGCCTGATGAACGGTCTGGCCATCGTGGCGCTGGCCATCATCTTTGATCGCGTCAGCCAGACCTATGGCAAACGCCTGCAAGCTTACCGGGAGAGCGGCCATGACTGATGACATCAAGATCTCGATCCGCAACCTGTACAAGATCTTTGGCAGCAACCCAGCCAAGGCCATGGATAAAGTGCGCGAAGGCATGTCCAAGGACGATCTGTTGGAGCAAACCGGCCATGTGCTTGGGCTGAATGACATCTCTCTGGATATGCATGACCGGAAGATCCAGGTGGTTATGGGCCTGTCAGGGTCGGGAAAATCGACGCTGATCCGCCACCTGAACCGGCTGATCGACCCCACGGCTGGCGAGGTCATCGTGGATGGCGAAGACGTGCTGGCGATGGATGAAAATCGCCTGCGTGATTTGCGCCGCTTCAAGATGTCCATGGTGTTTCAGAAGTTCGCGCTTCTGCCGCACCGTACGGTTCTGGAGAACGCCGAGTACGGACTGCTTATTCAGGGGATCAAAGACGACGAGGCAGGTAAGCGCGCGCGTCACTGGCTCGATCGTGTGGGTCTGACAGGGTACGAGGACTACTATCCCGGCCAGTTGTCCGGCGGTATGCAGCAGCGGGTTGGACTGGCGCGGGCGTTGGCCACCGATGCGGATATCCTGTTGATGGACGAGGCGTTCTCGGCCCTTGATCCGCTGATCCGCATGGATATGCAGGGGATCTTGCTGGAACTTCAGGAAGAGCTGCACAAGACCATCGTCTTCATCACCCATGACCTCGACGAAGCGCTGCGTCTGGGCGACAACATTGCCATCTTGCGCGATGGTGCCTTGATCCAGACGGGTGACGGGCAGGACATCGTGCTGCATCCGGCGGATGACTACATCGCGGACTTCACCCGCGAGATTAACCGCGCCAAAGTGGTGCGCTTGCGCGCGCTTCAAAAGCCCCTGAAGGGGGCGGTCCCAGCGGGTGACGCGCTGGCAGACAGCATGGTTCTTGAGGATGCGCTGGAAATGATTGCTGGCGCGGAAGGGCATATCGTGCCGGTCAAGGATCCTGATGGCAAGGTGACTGGGCAGGTGCATCTGGCCGATGCGGTCGCCGCAATGCACGCCTGATCTAGCGGCTGAGTTCATCAAAGGCCGCTCTTTTGAACTCAGCCGATTACTTTTAGTCCAGCCTGATTGAGATCCCTGAAGACACTACGCGTAGCTCTGCCGCCGCTACCGCGGACTACGACTGTTTTGAGGCCAAGTATCGTGTGGCCGCCGAAAACAGTTCGGCTTGTGAACTTACCCCAAGCTTTGCATATGCGTTGTGGCGATGAACCTTAACGGTACCTTCCGTGATCCCAAGGAATGCAGACGCAGAGCCGGCAGAGTGACCTTGAAGGATCAGGCGAATGACTTCCGCTTCGCGCGGGCTGAGCCTGTCTTTTCCAAAAGTTGCCAGACGGGCCTCGACCTGTGTTTCAACGTCTTGTTCGTTCTCGCGGTCGTTCAGGTTCCAATGTCGAATGACGGCGGCTGACAGGGTTTTGTGTATGGCGTTGATCTTGTTCACGTCTTCGGATGTGAACCGCGGCTGACGTGGCCCCCGGGACAGGGAAATGGCGACCCAATCTTCAGCGTCCAGCTTGATCAACACACCAAGCTCATCACTGATGCGGATTTTTCGATAAAACGTCCGATAGTACTCGGATCGAAAGAACGCCTCGTTGACCAAGTCGGTCAGGCAATAGGCCCCGGGTGTCACATTCGATTTGCAGGCTTGAAGGAAGGGGTCCAGCAGATACGGGCCGGTTGCATAGAACTGAATGGAAATTGCCGCCTGAACATCATCCAGGTCGTAATACAGAGAAACCGGAGGTGATTGATCCCGATACCGGGTGAGGATCATCGATTCAAAACCGACACGCAGTTCGATGAGCTTTCGAAGCGCAGTCGGGAACAGGTCCGTTCCGATCTGTGTCAGGACGGCTGCAAAAGCCTCGTCCCATTCTGTGTTGTCTATATCCATAGATATATATCTTGCCGCAAATTTACAGGTGGGGCTACCCGATTCCATTGTGGAGGAAAGAAAACGCGCAACAAGGAGGACAACCCATGAAAAGGCAAACGGGCCTATTGGCCATTGTCACTGGTTCACTCTTCGCCGGGCCCATCGCGGCGACAGCTGAGGAACTCTCGATCTACAACTGGGCTGATTATTTCGGCGAAACCACGGTTTCGGATTACGAGGCCGAGACCGGAACCGACGTCACACTGGATTATTTCGATTCAAACGAAGTGTTGGAGACAAAACTGCTGACCGGCGCATCCGGCTATGATGTCGTGTTCCCAGCAGCTTCCAATGCGCAGCGCGAGTTTCAGGCAGGTGCCCTGCATCCAATCGATCCTTCGCGGCTAAGTAACTATGGAAATCTCAATCCGGATATTCTGACGTCACTCGACGCGATCCCGGGCGGCCGCGAATTGGGCGTTCCATACACTTGGGGCACGATCGGGCTGGCCTACAACGTGGCGATGATCGAAGAACGGTTGGGCACAGACACGATCACATCTTGGGATGTTCTGTTTGACCCGGAAATTGCCGGAAAGCTTGCCGATTGCGGGATTGCCGTTCTGGATTCTCCGATTGAAATGGTGTCGGTGGCTTTGAACTATCTTGGGGCAGATCCCTATTCCAATGATCGCGAGGATCTCGACAAGGTTCGGGATCTGTATACGGCGGTTTCTCCCTCGATCCGCTATTTCCACAATCAAAAGGCGTCAACGGATCTTCCCAGTGGGGATGTCTGTCTTTCGGTGATGTATAGCGGGGACGCTGGGATCGCACAGGCGCGTGCGATGGAAGCGGAAAGCGGGGTGGATATCCTGTATTCGATCCCGACCGAAGGGACGCTGATGTGGATCGACCTTATGGCCATCCCGGTGGATGCAAAACGCGTCGACGACGCCTATCGTTTCCTGGACTACATGTTGCGGCCCGAAGTTATCGCGGACGTTTCAAACTATGTCTACTTCGCCAATGCCAACAAAGCGGCAGACGCATTCGTTGACGAGGCTATCCTGACGGACCCCGGAATCTACCCGGATGAAGCAACGCTTGGGCGTCTGTTTCCAGATCTTAGCGTGGGCGCGAAAACGCTGCGCAACCGGAACCGCCTGTGGACCAGCGTCAAGTCTGGCACCTGATCCATTCCAACGGTGCGAAGCCATCCACGAAAGACAGGCTGGGCGTTCCAACGCAACGCCCAGCCCAGTTGAACCGTCACCCGACATAAGTACAGAACGGAGCCTCACATGCTGACCTCAACCGACCGCGCCTTTATGGCCCGAGATGCAAAAGGGATGGGCTATGAGCCCACCTATAGCGGGGCGACAAGCCTGTTCAGGCGGCGCTACTCGCGCGACCTCGAAGGGGTGGATATGGTCACATGGGGTGTACCCTATGACCTGTCCGTCACCAACCGACCGGGATGTCGGTTCGGCCCGCGGGCGATCCGCGCCGTGTCGTCGAACCTTGCATGGGATGGTGGGCCGTGGCCGTGGGGGTTTGACCCGTTTGAAACCCTGAACATGGTTGATTATGGCGACTGTGATTTCGACCACGGGTTCCCCGAGCAGATCGCCGGACAAATTGAGGAGCAAGCCCGCGAGATCCTGAAGTCGGGCGCGTTCCTTCTGACGATGGGGGGGGATCATTCCGTGACCTATCCCATCTTGAAAGCTCAGGCCGAGCGTCACGGGCCAATCTCGCTGATCCAGATCGACGCGCATTCGGACACTTGGGAAGAAGATCCGAAGCGGATCGATCATGGGTCCATGTTCTATCACGCGGCGGTCGAGGGTGTTTTGTCACCAGAAACATCAGTTCAGGCTGGAATGCGCACGCTCAATTATAAGACACATGGCTTCAATGTTTTGGATGCCAATTGGGTGCATGAAAACGGCATTGACGCCACAGTCGCACGGATCAAAGAGATCGTCGGGGATCGGCCAGCCTATCTGACTTTCGATATCGACGCGCTTGATCCTGCGTTTGCGCCGGGCACGGGCACGCCGGTCTGTGGCGGTCTGTCGACTTATCAGGGGCAGTCTCTGGTGCGCAAACTCGGCGGCATCAACCTTGTCGGTGCTGACCTCGTCGAAGTTTCCCCCCCCTTTGATCACGCCGAAATTACTGCGCTGGCTGGGGCCTCGTTGCTGCTTGATATGGTGTGTTTGGTGGCCAGCAGCAAAAGGTGATATGTCAGAGAGCGAAGTGAACGCACGTCGCTCTCCGACCGCCAGATTTGGCTACTTGCCCTTCCACACCGGGTCGCGCTTCTCAGCAAAGGCGCGCGCGCCTTCCAGCTGATCCTCGGACCGGTAAAGCTTTTCGACCGTTTCGAATTGGCTCTTGGTGATCTTGTTGAGCGCATCCTGAAACTTCATGTCTTCGGCTTCGCGCACCACTTCCTTGATCGCAGCGTAGACGAGCGGCGGACCCGAGGCCAAGAGTTCGGCCAGCTTGCGTGCCTCGGCCATCAGATCACTTGCCGGATAGACATGGTTGATCATGCCCCAGCGCGCGGCTTCCTCCACTTCGATCCAGCGCCCGGTCAAAAGCATCTCCATCGCGATGTGATAGGGGATCCGCTTGGGCAGCTTGATCGATGCTGCATCCGCTACCGTACCCGACCGAATTTCAGGCAGGGCAAAGCTTGCGTGATCGGCAGCGAGGATGATGTCGGCAGACAAAGCCAGCTCCAGCCCACCACCGCAGCAGATGCCGTTTACGGCCGCGATTACGGGCTTGTTCAGCCCACGCAGTTCTTGCAGACCGCCGAAGCCGCCGACACCATAGTCGCCATCCACAGCATCGCCATCAGCTGCCGCTTTCAAGTCCCAGCCGGGGCAGAAGAACTTATCACCCTCGGCGGTCAGAAGGGCCACGCGCAGTTCGGGATCATCGCGAAAGGCAGTAAAGACGTCTCCCATGATCCGGCTTGTGGCCAGATCGATTGCGTTGGCCTTTGGCCGGTCCAGAGTGACCTCGAACACATGGCCATTCCGGGCGGTGCGTACTGGGCCTTCGGTCAGGTTGGTCAGGTCGGTCATGTCTCTCCTCCAGTACGGATCAGGGCGTCTGCGGCTACGGCACGATCGGCCATGACCATCAGTGGGTTCACTTCAACTTCGGCCACGGGATTGGCCATTACATAGGACTGGATTGCATCGACCGCGTCCAGAACAGCGTCCATATCAGCGGGCGGTGCGCCGCGATAGCCTGCCAGAAGCGGTGCGATTTTTAGCTGATCTAAAGCGCTGCGGACGTGATCGCGGCTGGCAGGAACCAACAGAGAGCGGCTGTCCTTCAGGATTTCGGTTAGTGTGCCACCCGCAGCCAGCGTTAGCACATAGCCATGGGCGGGGTCATAGGTCACGCCGACCAGCAACTCAGCCAGTACGTTGGTCAGCATCTCTTCGACAAGGAAGCTGTCAGTGGGCATCGAACGCGCGGCGTCCTCAACTTGTTTCGGACTGGTCAGGTTCAGGGCCACCGCACCGACTTCGGTCTTGTGGGCGATCCCTTCGCCTTTCAGAACAACAGGGAAACCTAATTTCTCGGCGACATCTGCAGCGGCCTCAGGCGCGGGAGCACGGTGCGCCCCAGGTACTCTTAGCCCAAACTGCGCCAGCGCGGATTTCGCTTCGGCTTCTGACAGCGTTGTGTCCCGTTCTGAGGGGGGCTCAAGAAACAGGGCATCCTCTGTCAACGGGGGTAAGTTCGCCGCCAGATCAATGGCCGCCATCGCCTCGGCCATCCCAGAGAATGGTACGATCCCGCGTGCCATCAGAGTCTGTGCCACGTCTTCAGGCATCGTATCGGTAAGCGAAGCCAGAATGCCCATGGGGCGCCCCGTGGCGGTCATGGTCGCTTCGACCGCGTCGATCACCTTGGTCCATTCGGAACTGTCACAGCGATCCGAGCGAGGGAAGTCCAGAACCACCAGTCCAAGCGACAGGTCGCCCTGCATAAGCGCGGTGAAGGTCGCTGTCATCGCGGCTACGTCGCCCCAGATATAGGTGTGGTAGTCCAAGGGATTGGCCAGCGACACCTTGGGGCCCAAAGCCGTGCGCAACCCGTCAGACTGGGCGGGTAAAAGGGCAGGGAACTCGACATATAGCGGATGGGCCGCATCTGCGATCAGGCTGGCCTCGCCGCCCGAGCACGAGGCCGACGCGATCCGGTTCGAGCGGAGCGGGCCAGTGACGTGAAGCAGTTTCAACGCCTCCAAGAAGGCCGACAGATTGTCCACTTGCCCCATTCCCAGCCGCCTTAAAAGCGCGTTTGCGCCCGCGTCACTGCCCGCAAGCGAGGCTGTGTGTGAAACAGTGGCCGCGCGCGCCTGATCCGAGCGTCCGACCTTTAGGGCCACGATGGGTTTGCCGAGTTCGTTGGCGCGCAAGGCCAGTGCCTCGAACGCGCGCAGATCGCCGATCCCTTCGATATGTAACCCAAGCGCCGTGACTCGGCTGTCCTCGAGCAGAGCTTGCCCGATCTCGGCCAGTCCGGTCTGTGCCTGATTGCCCGCCGTGACCACATAGGCCACGGGAAGGCCGCGCTTTTGCATGGTCAGGTTAATCGCGATGTTGGAACTTTGTGTGATGATCGCCACGCCGGTGTCGCAACGCGTGGCGCCATGCTGGTCGGGCCAAAGTGCAGCGCCGTCCAGAAGGTTCAGAAACCCGTAGCAGTTGGGACCGATGATCGGCATGTCGCCTGCGGCCTCCAAAAGCGCCTGTTCCAGCGCTTCGCCATCGTTTAGTTCGGCACGGGCTTCGCGAAAGCCAGACGCAAAGCAGATCGCACCACCCGCACCAGCCGCTGACAAGATTGCAATGGCTTCGATGGTGACGTTTCGGTTCACACCGACAAAGCTGGCATCTGGGGCCGAGGGCAGGGCTTCGATCGACGGATAAGTTGCCAAACCGCCGACCTCAGATTTCGTCGGGTGGACGGGCCAAATCTCGCCCTGAAAGCCCACTTTTCTGCATTGCTCGATCACATTGGCGCACCAGAATCCACCGCCAATCACGGCGATGGAGCGCGGTCGCAGAAGCCGGTCTAGACGGCTCATCTTAGGCGCCCAGCGGCCGGAACAGGTCGCGGCTGATGATGTGACGTTGGATTTCCGAGGTGCCGTCCCAAATCCGTTCCACGCGGGCATCGCGCCAGAAGCGTTCGATGGGGAAATCGTCCATCAGCCCCATACCGCCGAAGACCTGAAGGCTGGTATCGGTCACACGTGCCAGCATCTCCGAGGCGTAGAGCTTCGCCGAAGCGATCTCGCGGTTGGCAGGGAGGTTTTGATCCAGTCGCCATGCGCCTGAGAGGGTCATCAGATCAGCGGCATCGATCTCGGTGATCATGTCTGCGATTTGGAAGCTAACGCCTTGGAACTTGGCGATTGGCTGGCCGAATTGCTTACGTTCAGCAGCATATTCCAGCGCCAGATCAAAGCACCGGCGTGCACGGCCGACACAGAAGGCCGCAACTGTCAGGCGGGTGGCATAAAGCCATTCGTTCATGACCGCAAAGCCCCCATCAACTTCGCCCAGCACTTGCGCGTCGGGCAGGCGGCAATTGTCGAAATCGAGCACATAGTTCTTATAGCCACGATGGCTGACCGACTTGTAGCCTTCGCGCACCTCGAAGCCCGGCGTGCCACGATCGACAAGGAAACAGGTGATGCGTTTCTTTGGCCCTCTGGGGGTTTCATCCACACCTGTGGCTATGAAAACAATAAAGAAATCAGCGTGTTCAGCGCCAGAGATGAAGTGCTTTGATCCGTTTAGAACCCAATCCCCTCCGTCGCGCACAGCGTTTGCTTTCATGCCACGCACGTCCGATCCGGCATCCGGTTCGGTCATGGCCAGTGCGTCCATCTTCTCGCCCCGAATGGCAGGTAGCAGATAGCGGTCGCGTTGGTCGCCTTCACAGGCCATCAGGATATTCTGGGGGCGCCCGAAGAAATGCGTAAGCGCCATCGAGCCGCGCCCAAGTTCGCGTTCGACCAGCGTGAAATCGAGGTGGGACAGACCCGCGCCGCCGACCTCCTCCGGGAAGTTGCAGGCATAGAAGCCAAGGTCGACGACCTTTTGCTTGATCTCCATGCCCAACTCGTGGGGCACTTGCCCAGTGCGCTCGACTTCGGCCTCAAACGGGTAGATTTCATTCTCGACAAACGATCGCACGGTCGAGACGATCATTTCCTGTTCGTCGGACAATCCGAAATGCATCACGCGTCTCCTTTGGCGTGTAGAGCGGCGAGGGCCTCTACTTTCGCTTCGACATCCGCGCGGGGCGGGCAGGATTTGCGAGAGTTCAGGTCCACATGCAGCAGGAACTGGTCGCAGGTGGCCAGCAGCCCGTCATCTGATGTGCGTTTCATTTCATGCCACAGACGAAGTTTCTTGCCTTCACCCAGAGTGACGGTTGTGTCCACATAGACAGCTTCGCCCGCATGGCATTCATCGATGTATTTGATGTTTGTTTCCGCTGTGAAATAGCTGAGGCCTGATGCGATATACTCTGGATCCGCGCCTACATGGATCATGATGCGATCGGCCGCGTCCGAGAAGACCTGTCCATAGCGCCCTTCGTTCATGTGGCCGTTGTAGTCGGTCCAATCGATCGGCACGTCACGAGCGACAGTGCGCATCGGTGTCTCGTCAGACATGGCAGGCCACAGCCCCCCTTCGTGATCCCGGATCACGCGTCCTGCGCCCGAGCCATCACCACGGGCTTTCAACGCACGCAGCATAGACACGAGGTTGTCATCGCGCAGGCGCTCCAACTCGCGGATCGACAAATGGCCGGATTGGGCGTCTGACTGACCCGCAATCAGGTCCACCAGCTCGTCCGTGAATTCTGGCACGTCCATTAGCTTGGTCCACGGCCACGACAGGCAGGGGCCAAATTGCGCCATGAAATGCTTCATACCCGCTTCGCCACCGGCCACACGATAGGTTTCAAACAGCCCCATCTGTGCCCAGCGAAGTCCAAAGCCCATGCGGATCGCCTCGTCGATTTCCTCGGTGGTGGCGATGCCGTCTTTGACCAGCCACAGCGCCTCGCGCCAGACGGCTTCAAGGAAACGGTCAGCGATGTGGGCGTCGATTTCCTTGCGCACCTTCAGGGGATACATGCCGATGCCGCTTAGGATGTCGGCTGCGCGGGTACAGGTGTCTGCGTCGCCAACCAGTTCGATCAGTGGCAGAAGATAAACCGGGTTGAACGGGTGGGCAACGATTGCACGTGCGCCTTTTTCGTTTAGTTCCGACGGCTTGAAGCCCGAAGTTGATGAGCCGATGATGGCATCATCCGGTGCATGTTCCATAAGTTCGGCGAACACTTTGTGCTTCAGGTCAAGTCGCTCTGGTACGCTTTCCTGAACCCAGTTCGCGTCTGCTACGGCCTCGGCCAGATCAGAGTGATAGGTCAGCTTCCCTTCGATTGGCAGCGCCGTTTCATAGAGCCCCGGAAGCGCGCGGCGCGCGTTCAGCAGAACTTCGTTGATCTTGCGTTCAGATTCCGGATCGGGGTCGAAAACAGCCACATCCCATCCGTTCAAAAGGAAGCGTGCAGCCCATCCGCCGCCGATCACGCCACCGCCAATAATTGCTGCTTTCATTGTCGTCTATCCTACCAAGCTTTCTGTATGTCCATCGACGGCCAAGGCCTGACCCGAGACCTTGGAACTGGCGTCCGACGCCAAGAAAAGCGCCGTGTCTGCCAAATCATCCGCCGTGACCCATGTTTTCATCGCCACGCCCGTGACATAGCGTTTGCGCAGTTCTTCCGGGTCCAACCCGTGCGCCTCGGCCTCGCGGGTGATCACCCGTTCCATGCGCGGGCCTTCGACGGCTCCGGGGCAAAGCGCGTTGACGCGGATGCCATAGGGACCGAGCTCAGACGCCAGCGTTTTCATCAATCCAATCACGCCCCATTTGGCCGTCGCGTAAGGAGACCGCATGGGATAGCCCCAAAGACCCGCCGTGGACGACGTCAGAAGCATACTGCCGTTGCCCTGTTCTTTCATGTGACGCGCGGCCCAGCCGCAGGCCAGAAATGCCCCGTCCAGATTGGCCGAAAGGCAGGCCCGCCAATCTTCGAGTGACAAGTCCTCGATCGCCCCGGCCGGACCGCCGGTGCCGGCATTGGCGCACAGCATATCGACACCGCCCCAATGACTGTCGAGCTGGTCAAACAGCACCTGCATCTCGTCAGGCTGGGTCACATTGGCCGCAACCGAGATCACGCCGGGCAGGGCGCCTGCAGTTTCTACCAACGCCTCTGCGTCCATGTCGCAGATCGCGACCTTGGCTCCAGCCGCGTGGAAGCGACGGGCGAAACACGCGCCAATGCCGCTGCCGCCGGCAGTGATCAGAACGCGTTTTCCCTCAAGCCCGTTCATACAGGGGCTCGTTTGGTCAGGCCGAGCTTCGTGCGCACCTCGTCGGGACCAATGACCCGTGCGCCCATGCTTTCGATGATGCCGCGAGCGCGGGTGACAAGCTGTTCGTTTGTCGCCAACTCACCTTTCCCAAGCCACAGGTTGTCTTCCAGACCGACGCGCACGTTGCCGCCTGCCAGAACCGAGGCAGCTACATAGGCCATCTGATTGCGTCCCAGTCCGAAGGCTGAGAAGGTCCAGTCATCCGGCACGTTGTTCACCATTGCCATGAGGGTGTTCAGATCATCTGGAGCACCCCACGGCACACCCATGCAGAGCTGTACAAGGGCGTTGGGTTCCAAAACCCCTTCCTTCACCAGTTCTTTGGCGAACCAAAGATGGCCCGTGTCGAAGGCCTCGATTTCCGGCTTCACGCCTAGATCGGTCATCATCTGCCCCATGGCGCGCAGCATGCCGGGGGTGTTGGTCATGACATAGTCAGCCTCGGCGAAGTTCATCGTACCGCAATCCAGCGTGCAGATCTCGGGCAGGCATTCGGCGATATGCGCGACGCGTTCCTCGGCGCCCACCATATCTGTTCCCGCCGCATTCACTGGGAAGGGGGCGTCGGTCGGGCCGAAGGTGATGTCTCCGCCCATGCCGGCGGTCAGGTTCAGTACCACGTCGATATCGGCGTCACGGATGCGATCGGTCACTTCGCGATAGAGTTTCAGGTCGCGCGAGGGCGTGCCTGTTTCGGGGTCACGCACATGGCAATGGACCACGGCAGCCCCTGCTTTGGCGGCCGCAATGGCGCTGTCGGCAATCTCTTTCGGGCTGCGCGGCACATGGGGCGAGCGATCTTGGGTCGACCCCGAGCCGGTCACGGCGCAGGTGATGAAAACGTCTCGATTCATGGCAAGCGGCATCCTGTTCCCTCCTGATGCGGTATTTCACTTGTTCATGACAGGGGGAATTGACGCAAGACAATGTGCGGAGTTAGTAGATAATATGCGAAATTGGTCAAATTCAATCGCTGCAACGCGGCAAATCACGTTTTTAGTGTTCGAGCGGTTCTCGAACCACGGGTTAGCCAATTTGATGGAGCCTTTCCGCGCGGCCAATTCTCTTCTGCGCAGGCAGGCCTATCGTTGGCAGATCATCACGCCTGATGACGGGCCGGTGACATCTTCCAGCGGTTTGCCGGTGATGCCAACGATGCCACGTAAGGATCTGGGCCGGGGGGATCTGCTGTTCGTGATCTCGAGCTATGGCCAGAAAGAACTGGCGACACCGGCGGGCAGCGCCATGTTGCGGAGCCTCGCGCGTCAACACAGGCGCGTTGGCAGCATTGACACAGGCAGTTGGCTGTTGGCGCAGGCGGGACTGTTGGATGGTCGGCGCGCCACCATTCACTTCGACCTGAGCGACACCTTTGCCGAGCGCTTTCCTCAAGTTGATGTCGAGCGAATGCGCTGGGTTGAAGATGGCGACCGGATCACCTGTGGCGGGGCAATGGCCGGGTTTGATCTGGCCTGCGAGCTGATCGGACAGGATCATGGGACAGCCTTGGTGCTTGAGATCGGCCAGATGTTCCTGTCAGGAATGCCTGTTCAGCCGCGCACCGTGTCGCGTTTGGGTGGCGACCGCCGCGTGGATCGATGCTTGTCCGAGATGGCAGCCAATATCGAAACGCCCCTGTCTCTGCCCGAGCTTGCCCGCCGTGCCGGATGCCGTCAGCGGGATCTGGAACAGCGATTTCGCAAGCTGTTTGGGGCGTCACCGCAAAAGGTGTATCGGCGTCTCAGGCTGGATGCGAGCAAACGTATGTTGCAAGAGGGTGGTCTGGCTGTGGCTGAGGTGGCGTTGCGAAGTGGTTATGCCGATGCCAGCGCCTTTGCCCGCGCGTTCCGTGAAGAATACGGCGCGCCACCGCGTGCGTTTCTGGATCGAGGCGTGGGTTAGGGCAGCGGGTAGGCCCCGATGACTGGGCCGTGCAGTAGGATTAGAAGCACATAGACAGCAAGGCCAATGGCCAGTCGGAGCAGCCCGTTCAGGCTGGGCCGGATGTGTCGGGTGGTGGCCGACAGTCTTTGCCAGTTTTCCATGCCCAGAATGCGTTTCTGACGCCGGTCGATGATCCGCACGCCAAGGGCCGAGAATGCCGCGAATATCCCAAACAGGATCACGTGGGCCAGATTTCCGTTGGGCACGAGGTGTCCCAGCGCCCAGATCAGAAGCGCCATCAAAAGCGGGTGGCGCATCCAACCGATGATGCCGGGGGCTTGGGGGTCGAACCGATGATTGTCACGGCTTCCGAAAGACAACGGATTGGGCCGTGCGATGGCAAGAGCAGCTATGATTGACGCCACTGCCATTGCCAAAAGCGTTACATGGTTTTGCCATGGCGCCCATGGCCAAACTTGGATGATCGGAGCGCGATTTGCAGCGACGATGACAAAGCTAAGGGCCGCAAGGGACAGGGCTGAATATCCAAGCGTAAAGCCGCGCCCGCCCACGCGCGCCACGATGCGTGCCTTGTTTGCTGGGCGCACTGGGATCGAATGGGTCAGGAAAAACAATAGGATGGCAAGCGCGTAAATGGCCCAGTCTAGCATGATCCGTCCTTAAAGCTGTTTCGCATCGGTGCGCCTCAATCCGCGTCCGGTTTAGTGCGCAACGCGGAGCTTTTCCAAGAAACTGGCGCATCCCGTCAATGCGGCATAGTCGTCGGTCACAAGGCGGATCGGAAACTGATCCAGAAACGGTCCAAAGCGCCCTTTGTCCTGCCAAGCCGCCTCAAATCCGGTCTGCCCCAGCCAAGGGGTGATGGCGCGGGACATGCCGCCCACCAGATAGATCCCGCCGAAGGGCAGGGTGGTCAAAGCCAGATCGCCCAAGACGGTACCAAGGATGCAGCTGAAAAGGTTGATGGAGTCCTTCGCCATCTGGTCTCCTGCTGCTGCGGCAGCAAAAACCTGGGCTGATTTCGCACCGATGGGGTGGCCGACCTGATGGCAGAACCAGTCGTGACAATGCCCAAGCCCGCGCCCGGACAGGGCGTCTTCGATAGCGGCATGGCCGAAACGAGAGCGTAAGTACTCGGCGAAGGCAAATTGATCGGCTGTGCTGACGGGCAGTGTGGCATGACCACTTTCAGCAGGCGGAACAAGAGTTCCGCCCGGCGCCTGATAGGCGACGGCCGAGTTGAAACCGGTTCCAATGCCGACCACCAGATGTGCGGCCTCGGGGCTGGCATTCTGGCCCGTCTGGATGTCTTCTACACTCGCTGGGGCTAGAGATCCGACAGCATGGGCCTGAGCCTGAAGATCATTTAGAACATGGGCATCCGGTGCGCCGGTCGCGCGTGTCAGGGATGCACAATCGATCGTCCAATCCAGATTGGTCAGACATCCTTGCCCATCCCGAACCGGCCCAGCAATCGCGACGGCTACCTGCTCGAACTTCACGACATCATGGTCCTTCCGATAGGCCGTCAGGATCTCGGTCAGGCTTTCATGGCCTGCATTGGCAAACTTTTGGATGCTGTCAGGCGCAACCTGCCCGTCGAGCGCAATGGCAACACGGGTGTTGGTTCCGCCGACATCCGCGACGATAGAGTGGTGGGGCATCAGCTTTTCAAAGCCTCTTTGATAGCGCTAAACGATGCCTTCGGATAACGGTTTAGCGTCGCCCAGTCCACATGTATCAGTCCAAAACGTGGTGCATATCCAAGCGCCCATTCGTAATTGTCCAGAAGTGACCAGATGAAATAGCCCTTCACCGGCACACCCTGTGCCAAAGCCGCTTGGACTTGCCCGAGATGCGCCGCCAAATAAGCTATGCGGTCTGGATCCGACAGAGGGTTGCCCGACAGTTCCGTTTGTCCAGCCATACCGTTCTCAGTGACATAGATGGGAAGATCCCCGGTATACTCGTGCTGCATCATGGTCAGAAAGTGGGGTAGGCCCTCAGGATAGACCTCCCAGTTCATGGCCGTTTTGGGCAGAGGGCCTTCGACTTCGATTGTGGCAGGCCACGGTGCGTCCGTCGGGGCCGCGTCATAAAGCTTGCGGGTGTAATAATTCAGTCCGATCCAATCGATTGGTTGGGTGATGGTGTCAAAATCATCCTGCCAGCCCTCTGGCAGATGCGGCTCAAGGCCCCCCAGCACTTCGTCCGGGTAGTAGCCCTTGGTGATGCCTGAGATGAAAAACCGGTTATAGATCGCATCCTGAACCTGCGCGGCTTGATGTGATCCATCCGTTGCCTGTGCTGGCGCCGCGAACTCCATATTGCAGACGGCCCCAAGGTTCTTCATGCCAAGCTCACGCATGACCTGCGTCGCGCGGCCGTGAGCAAGCAGCACATGATGCATGGCGCGGGCAGTGGCGCGGATGTCGCGCATGCCCGGCGCGTGCGCCCCTTCAAAGTGCGACAGCCAAGATACGCACCACGGTTCGTTGATGGGGGCGGCGGACCAGACACGATCCCCGATGCGGGACATGATGACCTCGGTATAGTCTGCAAACCAGTTGGCGATGTCGCGATTGCGCCAGCCGCCAAGATCGGACAGGGCCGAGGGTAGCTCCCAGTGATACAGTGTCGCGGCGGGTTTGATCCCGCGCTCGAGCAGCCCATCAATCAGGCGATCATAGAAATCCAAGCCTTGTGCATTTGGCGTACCGCGCCCGTCAGGCAAGACACGCGCCCAGCTTGTTGAAAAGCGATAGACGTCGAACCCGGCGGCTTTCAGCAGGTTCAAATCCTCGTCCATACGGTGCAGATGATCGCAGGCGATGGCTCCGTTCTCGGCCCCCTCAACATTTCCCGGTGTCGCGGCGAAATCATCCCAATGCGTGCGTCCGGCGCCGCCAGCGGCATGGCCCTCGATCTGATAGGCCGATGTTGCAGCCCCGAACAGGAAATCATGTGGGAAATCAGAGCGATGTGGCAGCATCAGCTTTGGTCCTTTGGTAGGTTACGGTTGTCGTTCGCGGCGTATCGGACCGGTGGAGAGGCCTAGGGTCAGTTCAGCTTCCAAAAGCAACTCGGTCGGCCCGTCCTTGCCGTTTATGATGTCGATCAGCATCTGGGCTGCATGTCGCCCTGCCTCACGCACAGAAGAGCGCGTCGAGGTGTAAACAGGGATGTCCGAGCCGTTGCGGAAATAGCTGAGGTCATCGTCATAGGTGATGAGCGATACGTCGCGGCCCATGGTCAGGCCCAGCTCTTCGATGCCTCGACGAACGCCAATCGCCATGATCATCGAGCTTACAAGAATTGCCGTAGGAGGGTCTTGGCGGCCCAGGAGGGATCGGGTCAGGTCGTGGCCTTGAGCCTCGGTCATTTCGGCGGAAAACATCAGGGTCGGATCTGGTGTGATGCCGCGCGAGGCCATTGCGGCCTCGTATCCGGCACGCCGGCGGGCAGCAAAGTCCATGTGCTCTAACCCGTTCAGCAGGGCGATGCGTTTGTGACCCAGATCGAGCAGAAGTTCGGTCGCGCGCTGGAAGGCGCGGGTGTTGTTCACGTCAACCCAAGCATAATGGGCAGTCGCATTCGAACTGCGCCCATGGACCACATAGGGTAGCCCCAGATCGTTCAAGAAGGGTATGCGTTGGTCATCCAGGCTGGGCGCGTGAATGATCAGCCCATCCACGTTCCGCTTAGTCGCAAAGCTGCGATAGGCCTGTTCTTCGTCATCATCGGACACAACGGACAACAGCATGTCATAGCCATTGCGCGAGTACACTTCGCCCGCGCCAGCAGTGAAGTCCGCAAAGATCGGGTTCACCATCTCGTGCTTTGCGCTGATGGGAATGACGTGGCCAATGGCCATAGCGCGGCCCGTGGCCAGAGCACGGGCGCGAGTGTTGGGGGCGTAGCCGTGGGCGCGGGCGGCGGCGGCGACCTTCTTGCGCGTGGCTTCGGACACTTCGGGATAGCCGTTCAAGGCACGGCTGACCGTGGTCGGCGAAAGCCCGAGAAGATCAGAGAGTTCCTTGAGGGTCATACATAGTTTCCAAAGCGGTTTGAATTGGCGGATTGGTTGAAGGTCAACGGCGTTAAACACCACGCTATTCCCGTGTACGTATTAATGTAAAGGCTAAAAGTTAACGAAATGATGGCGCTAACATGCCTGTTGACAGGAATCGGGATACAGGTAACTGTGAGGTATTCAAAGCGCTTTGGGAGATTTCTGCTCCGCAGGGCGCACCGGATTGTTCCGGTCTAATGATCATCGGATCCGATGAGATGTCGTGGGAGGACATTATGAAGAACATGTTTTATGCAAGCGCTGCCGCGCTGGCCTTGTCGGCTGGTGCCGGATTAGCTGACGGGCACCTGAAGTTTGCGCCGGGCGACGGAGCCTTTACCTGGGCAAGCTTTGAAGCGTTGAAGTCGATGGACCTGTCGGGCGAGACCATTACCGTGCTTGGCCCTTGGCTTGGTCCGGACAAAGAGCTGGTTGAAAGCGTGATTGGCTATTTCGAAGCCGCCACCGGTGCGGATGTCCAGTATTCCGGCTCGGACAGTTTTGAACAGCAAATCGTGATTGATGCCGAAGCAGGCAGCGCGCCCAACATCGCGGTGTTCCCGCAGCCGGGTCTTGCCGCGGATTTGGCGTCGAAAGGGTACCTGTCGGTGTTGCCAGATGGAACAGCGGACTGGGTTCGTGAAAACTATGCTGCTGGCCAAAGCTGGGTCGATCTGGGCACCTATGCCGGAAAAGACGGTAGCCCGGCCCATTATGGTTTCTTCTACAAGGTCGATCTGAAGTCACTGGTTTGGTACGTGCCTGAAAACTTCGAGGATGCGGGCTATGACGTGCCGCAGACGATGGAAGAACTGAAAGCACTGACGGATCAAATCGTGGACGATGGAAGTGTGCCGTGGTGCATCGGCTTGGGATCTGGCGGGGCGACTGGCTGGCCGGCGACCGATTGGGTCGAGGACATGATGCTACGCACGCAGACGCCTGCAGACTATGATGCGTGGGTTTCGAATGATCTGAAATTCGATGACCCCAAAGTGGTCGCCGCGATCGAAGAATTCGGCGCGTTCGCTCGCAATGACGCATATGTCTCGGGTGGGGCAGGAGCGGTCGCAACCACCGATTTCCGCGACAGCCCGCAAGGCATGTTCGCGTCGCCTCCGCAGTGCTACATGCACCGTCAGGCCAGCTTTATTCCCAGCTTCTTCCCCGAAGGGACCGAAGTGGGTGTGGATGCCGACTTCTTCTACTTCCCGGCCTATGAGGGCAAGGATCTGGGCAAACCCGTATTGGGCGCGGGTACAGTTTGGGCGATCACGTCCGACAGCAAGGGTGCTCAGGCCTTCATGGACTTCCTGAAATCCCCCATCGCGCACGAGGTCTGGATGGCGCAGACCGGGTTCCTAACCCCACATAAGGGCGTGAACACCGGCGTTTACACGGATCCGACCGTGGCCAAGATGAATGACATCCTGTTGAACGCAGACACGTTCCGGTTTGACGGATCGGACCTGATGCCGGGTGCCGTTGGTGCAGGCGTCTTCTGGACGGGCATGGTGGACTATGCAGGTGGCAAAGACGCGGCGGAAGTTGCGGCGTCCATCCAGTCCACCTGGGACTCGATCAAGTAACCCGGACCTGAACAAACTGACCCCGGCGGCGCGTTCGCCGGGGCGATTTATCCAAACCGAATGATCAGCAGTTCGGTTGGAAGGGGGAGACATGCAACAAGCAATCTTTGCGGTAGCGACGATCATTATCGGTGTGTTTGGGTGTGTCGCCTATTTCTATTTCTCAAATCTTCTTCTTGACCGGATGCTTCCGGCTAAAGGGCCCAATGCTGGGCGCAACATCAACCGGGCGAACGCTATCCGCCCGTGGCTTTTCGTCTTCCCAGCTTTGGCGATCTTGTCGATCTACCTGCTGTATCCCGTGTTTTCGACCTTCTACTTGTCTTTGCATGACAGCCGAGGGCAATTCGTCGGTGCGGACAACTATACATGGCTTGCCGGAGACGAGAAGTTTCGTGAAAGCCTTGTAAACAACTTGCTGTGGTTGCTCGTCGTGCCTGCCGCCTCGACCTTTTTCGGATTGGTTGCGGCCGGGCTGACAGATCGCATCAAATGGGGGCAGCTTGCGCAAAGCCTTGTGTTCATGCCCATGGCCATCAGCTTTGTTGGTGCGGCGGTAATCTGGAAGTTCATCTATGACTATCGCGGTGACAATCAGGGCGAACAGATCGGCCTGCTGAACGCGCTGTTCGAGATGTTCGGCGGTGATCCGCAAGCGTGGATTACGCTGCCCTTCTGGAACAACTTCTTTCTGATGGCGATCCTTGTCTGGATCCAGACGGGCTTTGCGATGGTGATCCTGTCGGCCGCCCTGAAAGGCATCAGTGAAGAAACGATCGAGGCCGCCTATCTTGATGGCGCCAGCCCGCTTCAGGTCTTCTTCAAGATCAAAATCCCGCAGATCTGGGGCACCATTGCGGTGGTGTGGACGACGATCACTGTGACCGTTCTGAAGGTCTTCGACATCGTTTTTGCCATGACCAACGGCCAATGGGGCACGCAGGTTTTGGCCAATCTCATGTATGACTGGATGTTCCGCGGATCGCCTGATTTCGGGCGGGGCTCGGCCATCGTGGTGGTGATCATGCTTCTGGTGACGCCGGTCATGGTCTGGAATATCTACAACGCTCATAAGGAGTCACGCTGATGGATATGGCAGGAGGCAAATCCCGCCTGACATGGGCGGTCAACCTGTCGGCAGCGCTGCTGGTGTTGCTGTGGATCATCCCGACCGTTGGGCTGCTGATCAGTTCGTTCCGCGACAGGGACGCGATTTCGACCTCGGGCTGGTGGACGGCTTTGTCCGCATCTGAAAAGAACGTGATCGAGCGGGCTTTGGCCCCCGGTGAAGCCAAGCCGGAAGGCGATCTGTGGGTGATCGAAGGCCAGGTGCTGGCAGGGCAGGGCGTTTCCGTCACGGCCTTTGGCATTACCTCGAAAGAGCCCGAGGCCTTTTCGCCCGGAGATACGGCCACCCACGCACGAGGGCATACAATCACCGTGCAGGCTGATGGTCGCTATCGCATTGAATACGCAGAAGAACCCAGCGGAAGCCGTGGACAGCGTCTGTTTGTGCGGGCTGAAACGCCGCCCGGCTTTACGCTGGATAACTACCGCGAGGTTCTGTTCGCCGAAGGCATGGGGCGGTCTCTTCTGAACACGCTCACCGTGACAATCCCCGCAACAATCATTCCGGTGCTTGTGGCTGCCTTCGCCGCCTACGCGCTGGCATGGATGGAAATGCCGGGCCGTGCGCTGCTGGTCGCTGCCGTGGTGGGCCTTCTGGTCGTGCCGCTTCAGGTCGCGTTCATTCCGCTTCTGAAACTTCATATCGGGGTTGGGCTGGGCAAAGGGTATCTGGGCATATGGCTTGCGCATACAGGGTTCGGATTACCCTTAGCGGTCTTCCTGTTGCGAAACTATATGGTCGGACTGCCCGGAGAGATCATCGAAAGCGCCCGTGTGGACGGTGCCACCGATTTCCAGATCTTTCGCCGCATCATCCTGCCGCTTTCTTTCCCGGCGCTGGCATCCTTCGCGATCTTCCAGTTCCTGTGGGTCTGGAATGACCTGCTGGTCGCCAAGGTGTTCCTTGGTACCGGAGAGGATCAGGTGGTGATGACCGGTCGCATCGTGGACCTTCTGGGCTCGCGCGGGGGCGACTGGGAGATCTTGGCCGCCTCGGCCTTTGTGTCGATCGCGGTGCCGATCTTCGTTTTCTTCTCACTCCAACGCTATCTCGTGCGCGGCCTGCTGGCCGGATCAGTCAAAGGGGGCTGACACATGAACGCAACCGTTTCTCAACAGGATATGAGACATCTGACCAAAGACCCCGACTGGTGGCGTGGCGCGGTGATCTATCAGGTTTATCCGCGCAGCTATCAGGACGATAATGGCGATGGGGTCGGCGATCTGGCGGGGATCACCCGCCGTCTGCCGCATATCGCGTCACTGGGCGTGGACGCAGTCTGGATCTCGCCGTTCTTCACCTCTCCGATGAAGGATTTCGGTTATGACGTGTCGGATTATTGCGACGTGGACCCGATGTTCGGCTCGCTCACTGAGTTCGACCAGCTGATCAGCAGCGCGCATGGGCTTGGTCTGAAGGTGATGATCGATCTGGTGCTCAGCCACACGTCAGACCAGCATGCGTGGTTCATGGAAAGCCGTCAGGACCGCACCAATGACCGCGCCAACTGGTATGTCTGGGCGGACCCGAAACCGGATGGGACACCTCCCAACAATTGGTTGTCGATCTTTGGTGGCCCGGCGTGGCAGTGGGACGGGAAGCGCGAGCAGTATTACCTGCACAACTTCCTGACCTCGCAGCCCGACCTGAATTTCCACGACCTTCACGTGCAAGAGGCGCTGCTGGATGTGGCCCGATTCTGGTTGGAGCGTGGTGTGGACGGGTTCCGTCTGGATACGATCAACTTCTACACCCATGACGCCCAGCTGCGTGATAACCCGCCGCTGGCGCCCGAGGATCGCAACAGTACCATTGCGCCCGCGGTGAACCCCTATAACCACCAGGAACACCTTTACGACAAGAACCGGCCCGAGACGCTGGAATTCCTGCGCAAACTGCGTGCAGTGATGGAGCCTTACGGCGCCGCAGCCGTCGGCGAAGTGGGTGACGCCCAACGCGGGCTCGAGATTATGGGCGAATATACGCGCGGTGATGATCTGGTGCAGATGTGTTATGCGTTCGAACTGTTGTCAGGCGATCAACCTGACGCGACCCGCGTGGCCGAGGTGATGCACAAAGTGGCCGAGGTCGCGCCGGATGGCTGGGCCTGTTGGGCCTATTCGAACCATGACGTCGCCCGCCACGCCACCCGTTGGGAGCTATCAGATCAGGCCCAACGCCTGTTTGTCACGCTTCTGATGTCCCTGCGCGGCTCTGCCTGCATCTATCAGGGAGAAGAGCTGGGGCTGGCCGAGGCCGAGGTCGCGTTCGAAGACCTGCAGGACCCCTATGGCATCGCCTTCTGGCCCGAGTTTAAAGGCCGCGATGGCTGCCGTACGCCGATGGTGTGGTCGGCCGAAGCCCCGCAAGGTGGGTTCTCGTCCAATGCTGACACTTGGCTTCCGGTCGCTGCCGATCATCTGCCCATGGCGGTCGATCAGGCCGAGGCCCGCAATGACGCCTTGATCCATCACTATCGTGATGTCATCGCCTTGCGCCGCGCCCATCCTGCGCTTGCCAAGGGCGAGATGCTGGATCTTGTGGCGGATGGCTCGCTTTTGCAGTTCGAACGCCAACACGGGGACGAACGGGTCCTGTGTCAGTTCAACCTAGGTAAAGCGCCGATCACGACCGACCGTCCCGGCGGAGACTGGCAGGTGCTGGTTGGGGAAGACGCAGGCGAAATCCCGGCGTGGGGTGCGCTGATCATGAAAAAGAAAGAGGTGTAGCCATGGCTGATCTGAAGCTGACAGATGTTGTCAAAAGCTATGGCAACGTGAACGTACTGAACGACATTGATCTGGAGATCCAGACCGGCGAACTGATCGTCTTTGTCGGGCCCTCGGGATGCGGGAAATCCACACTCCTTCGCATGATCGCAGGGCTCGAGAAGATCACCGAGGGTACGTTGGAAATTGATGGCGAGATCGTGAACGATGTGCCGCCCAGCCAGCGCGGGATTGCGATGGTGTTCCAGTCCTATGCGCTCTATCCGCATATGACTGTGCGCGACAACATGGCGTTTGCGCTGAACATCGCCAAGAAACCCAAGGCCGAGATTGATGCCGCCGTCGACAAGGCTGCGAACGCTTTGCAGCTTGGGCCGTATCTTGACCGGTTGCCCAAAGCCCTGTCCGGTGGGCAGCGACAGCGGGTCGCCATTGGCCGCGCGATTGTGCGCGATCCCAAGGTCTATCTGTTTGATGAACCGCTTTCGAACCTTGATGCCGCGTTGCGGGTTGCGACCAGAATTGAAATCGCGCAGTTGAAAGAAGCAATGCCGGACAGCACGATGATCTATGTGACCCATGATCAGGTCGAGGCGATGACGCTGGCGGATCGGATCGTGGTTCTGGCCAACAAGGGCATCGCGCAGGTGGGCAGCCCGCTGGAGCTGTATGAACGCCCCCGGACCGAATTCGTGGCACAGTTCATCGGCTCGCCCGCGATGAACTTGCTGTCGGGAAAGATCACTGCCACTGGCGACAAAACGCAGGTGACGTTGGATGCAGGTGGCGTCGCCGAGACCGAGATTGCCTCGACCGACGCCGATATGGGGCGCACCGTCAATCTGGGCGTCCGGCCCGAGGATTTCGTGCTGGCCGACGGGGACGCGATCTATGAAGGCAAGGTCGAGATTGTCGAGGCTTTGGGCGAGGTTTCTCTTTTATATCTGCCTGCTAAAATGTCGGTGGGCGAGGGTGCGGATAGCGCCAACCAGACCCATTTGATCGCCAAGCTTCCCGGTATCCATGCCGAGTTGAAAGGCCAGCGCGTACGTCTGACGGCAGATCCGGCGAAGCTTCAAGTTTTTGCCGATGGATTGACCATGCGGACATAAGACGCGGTCTGCATCCCTCCTCACCACTCGCAGTGCCATCAGGGTCGCAAGGGAAGATGCCCTTGCGACCCTTTCGTTTGCGCAGGGCGCGCGTGCAGGGCGCCCATCCGCGCTTGCTCATCGGCTCCCTGATTGATATTGCGAGGGACGAGATTTCGGACAGGGAACACACCCATGCGGGCAGAGGCTCAGAACAACGTTGATGCAATCGAAAAATCCTTGGCGCTGTTGCGTCAACGGATCGGTTGGGAAACGGCTGAACATCGTCTTGAGGAATTCAACGCGATGACTGAAGACCCGGACCTGTGGAATGATCCCGACCGGGCGCAAAAACTGATGCGCGAGCGTCAGGGGCTTCTGGATAGCGTGAACAGCTATAAAGCCATGGCGCAAGAGATGCAGGACAATGTGGACCTGATCGAACTGGGCGAGATGGAAGAAGATGACGAAGTTGTCGCGGACGCCGAAGCATCGCTGAAGGCGTTGGTCGAAAGGGCCGCCGCTGCCGAGCTGGAAGCGCTTCTCGATGGCGAGGCCGACAGCAATGACACCTTCCTCGAGATTAACTCGGGCGCGGGTGGCACGGAAAGCTGCGACTGGGCGTCGATGCTGGCGCGTATGTATGTGCGGTGGGCCGAAAAGCAGGGCTATAAGGTCGAGCTTCAATCGGAAAGCGCCGGCGAAGAGGCGGGAATCAAATCCGCGTCCTACAAAATCTCGGGCCACAACGCCTATGGCTGGCTTAAATCTGAAAGCGGCGTGCATCGTCTGGTACGGATCTCGCCTTATGACTCGGCGGCCAAGCGCCACACCTCGTTCAGTTCAGTTTGGGTCTATCCGGTGGTCGACGATAATATCGAGATCGAGGTGAACCCATCCGACATTCGGATCGACACCTACCGGTCCTCAGGCGCGGGTGGTCAGCACGTGAACACGACGGACTCTGCTGTACGGATCACCCACATTCCCACAGGGATCGTCACGACCAGCTCGGTCAAGTCGCAGCACCAAAACCGCGACATCGCCATGAAAGCGCTGAAATCGCGCCTGTATCAGATGGAGTTGGACCGCAGGAACGCCGCGATCAACGAAGCGCATGAAAACAAGGGCGATGCGGGCTGGGGCAACCAGATCCGGTCTTATGTTCTTCAGCCTTACCAGATGGTGAAAGACCTGCGCACTGGGCACGAGACCTCGGACACCAAAGGGGTGTTGGACGGCGACTTGAACGCGTTCATGGCCTCGGTTTTGGCGCAAGATGTGGCCGGCAAATCGCGGGCCGAAGCCAACACGGACGACTAAACAAGACCTGAAGAAACAAAAAGCCCCGACCAGCGTCTCTGACCGGGGCTTTGTTGTTTTCTCAGTGTCTTAGCCGTCGATCTTGGCAGCCATGATCGCGATGGCTTGCTGATAGACCGTCGCTGCATTCCATTCCTTGATCACGCGGAAATTTGGTTGGCCTTCTTGATAGCCTTTGCCCGGCTTCCAGCCTTTCTTGCGCAGGAAGTTCGCGGTGGTCGCCATCGCGTCTGCCAGATTATACAGATCCACACGCCCATCGCCCGAAGCGTCGACACCATATTTGTACGCATTGCCCGGTAGGAATTGGGTATGGCCTAGTTCGCCATGTTTGGCGCCGAGCGTGTTGCTGCTGATCGTTCCCTGATCCACCAACTTCAATGCACCGATCGCGTGGGGTTTAAAGAAATCCGAGCGACGGCAGTCGTAAGCCAACGTCGTGATCGCTGATACAACCGGCGTATCGCCCATAAAGCCACCAAACCCGGTTTCCATCCCGTGAATTGCCAATAGGACTCCTGCGGGAACGCCATAGCGTTTCTCGAGAGATTGATAGAACTTTGGGCTCTTCGCCAACCGCTTGCGCCCCTGCGCCTCGATCGTGGCAGACCCCCGAATCTGCATGAACTTGGACAAGGAGTAGCGGAAGGATTTCTGATTGCGATCTGCACTGATTGTCGTCGACGAGTATCTGGTAGCGGCCAGCGCCTGTAACCCACGTTTTCCAACGCCCGCCTTTTGGGCCTGTCTGGCAAAATCGGTTTTCCATGCTTCGAACCCCGCAGAGGTGTTCCCGCATTTGGCTGCCATGGCCGCGCCTGAGGTCAGGCAGATGGTGCACCCTATGGCGACGAGCTTTTTCAGAAATGGCATTTTCAAAATCCTGTCACTCAATGATTCGGGGTGGGTCGCTTAGTAAGCAGCCGCACAAATGAAACCTAATCCACGAAAGCGTGTTCGCGGTATCCGGGTCAAGCATTTGTTCTTTCTCGTTGAGGGACGCTGCCGATTTATAGGGGTCTTCAATGTGTTGGACAGCACGATTAACGCGTTCATAAACTTGACGGATCGCAATTGACCCGCAACACTCGATCTGCGCGCGAAAAGATAAAAAAGAAACGTGCAGGGAGGAAAAATGTCTGACGCAACCACTTTGGAGGCCTCGTCGCCGCCAAGTATCCAATCCATTTCCATTTCGGATGTGCTGTCAGCCTTAAAATCAGGAATACAGGATTTCAAAAACGCGCCAGCCTTTGGGCTGTTTTTTGCGCTGTTTTTCGTGCTCGGCGGCATTGTCCTGTTTCTTGAGTTCGAGGTGATGGATCAGAGCTATTGGATCATTCCAGTGGCCTTCGGCTTCCCTTTTCTGGCCCCCTTTCTGGCTGTCGGACTGTATGAAGTCAGTCGCAGATTGGAAAAAGATGCCCCGCTGGACTGGGCTCAAATCCTGGGCGTGGTGTTCAATCAGAAAGACCGGCAGTTTCCGTCGATTGCGATGGTGCTGATCATGGGTTTTCTGTTCTGGATCTTCGTGGCGCATATCGTGTTCATGCTTTTCATGGGGTTGCAGCCCATGACGAATATCACGTCGAACTGGCAAGATGCCCTGCTTAACAGCAACGGAATCACGATGCTGGCCGTGGGGAGTGCGGTTGGGGGTGTCATGGCCTTTGTGGCCTTTGCCCTGACCGTTTGTAGCCTGCCGATGCTTCTCGATCGTGAAATGGATTTCATCTCGGCCATGATCTATTCGTTTCAGTCCGTGATGCATAACCTTGTCCCGATGCTGTTCTGGGGGGCTTTGATCACGGTGCTGATGGTGCTGTCGATGCTGCCACTGTTTCTGGGGCTGTTCATCGTCTTGCCCATTCTGGGTCACGCTACCTGGCACCTGTATCGCAAAGTCATGTCCTTCGAGGACTGAATACAGAGGCAGTAGAAATAACAAAAGGCCGCCCATCGGGCGGCCTTTGCATTGGATCTAACCAAATAATATCTAAGGCTTAGCCTTTTTCAGCTGGGGCAGGCGCCGCAGGCTGAATTTTCTTTGCGCCACCCGACAGAGGGTCGTCTTGACGCTGAACCGAACCTTCGAAATGCGCTCCGCTTTCGATGGCGATGGTCTTGTGAATGATGTCACCTTCAACACGTGCAGTGGCAGTCAGACGTACCTTCAGGCCACGCAGGCGGCCTACGATGCGGCCGTTGATCACCACGTCGTCGCCAACCACTTCACCACGTACGGTGGCGCCTTCGCCAATGGTCAGCTGGTGGGCGCGGATATCGCCTTCAACGGTGCCTTCGACGATGATGTCGCCGGTCGACTTGATATCGCCCTTGATGACGATGTCCGACGACAGGGTCGATGCGGGCGGCTTGGCTTTCGGGGTCGAAGACGGCACGGGCGGTGTGGACGCCTTTGGGGGGATGGCCGGCTTGTCAGCGGCGGGTGCCGCAGCGGTTTTGGTGTCCTGACCGCCGGCTTTGGGGCCAGGCTCGTTGATCTTGCTTTTAGAAAACATCGCGTGCTGCCTTGATATAAATCATGGGGTTGATGGGACGACCGCCCACGCGCACTTCATAATGAAGATGCGGCCCGGTCGAGCGTCCACTGTTTCCAATATCACCAATTCGATCCCCGCGCGAGACCCTTTGTCCTTTACGCACGTTCATGCGCGACAAATGGGCGTAACGGGTTTCGATACCGAATTCGTGTTGGATTTTGATAAGCCGCCCATAGCCCGAAGACCAAGCGGCGTGAATGACGACCCCATCTGCTGGTGCATAGATCGGGGTTCCGATGGGGGCGGCGAAGTCAGTACCGTTATGCATCCGGCCCCAGCGGGTGCCAAAACCCGAGGTGAAGCGGAAACCCGACTTCACAGGCATGCCAAAGGGCATCTTCTGGGCGGCAATGCGATACAGGTTCATGCGATCAAGCTCGCCCAGAATGCGGTTGGCGCGTTCTGTATCAGCGTCCGGAGCACCGCCGCTGGTGGATAGGATCAGCGGGGTCAGCGGACCGCCCTGACCGGAATAGCCCCGGCGGATCTGGCCCAGAATGTTGTCGACGGACATGCCGGACTTGGAAAACATCTTATCCAGCGGCTCCAGCGAGATCGACACTGCGTCTTCGAGCTGGCGGAAAATCTGGTCATTGCGCTCTTCACGAAGGCGCGCTTCGTACATCATGTCTTGGGCGAACTTCTCGGCGTCGGCTGCGTTGGCGGCGACCTTGTCGCGCTCGGCTGCGGTGCGGGACAGCTCTTCCGTCATGAAGGTCAGCGTGGCATTGCTGGCAATGGATGTAGCACCCGGGGTGGCATTATCCGCGTTTTCGCGGGCCTCAGCGAGAACCTCTTCCAAGCTGCCTTTGGCCAGATCGCGTTCGCCGATGGTGCGGCGGAGGGTGGACTGGATGACACCAATTCCGGTTTCCAACTCGCGGCGGCGTTCTTCTGACGCCAGAAGCTCGCTTTGCATTTCCGAGATCTGCGATAGTGCCAGATTGAACCGCTCTTGGGCTGCGATGGCCTCGGAGGTTCGGGCGTCACGTTCTTCGGACAGGGTTTGGACGCGCTGTTCGTAAAGCTGTTTGTCACGCTGTGCTTGGTCGCGCAGGTTGCCCGATCCGATCGAATCCATCAACAAAACCGCGGTGGCGATGATCGACCACGCAAAGAATGCGGCGGATCCGGTCCAGCCAAGGGCCTGCGTCAGCGGCGACAGCCGGATGAATCGCGTACCTTCTTCGGATCTCAGGAACAGGCGTTGCTCGGGAAACGCCCGCTCAAGAAAATGATTGGTCTTGTTGATCAAATGGTTATGCAATGCGCAATCCCCAGTGTCTTCCCTACGTCCCCTGCCTGCGGTGAATGGTTGCTCTTAAGGGCGTACCGTCAGACCCGAGGTGCTTAGCGTGGAGCCTTCGATCACGCAAGAAAATTTGGGAAATTCATCGGCTTGTCGCAATAAAACGGGCGATTTTCTGCCGATCTATGGCAAATTGCCAGCATTCGTGGGGTCAGGAAAACCTGCCTAGCGATACTTGGCGCCCATATCCGGCTAAATATTCTATTATTGCGGGAATTTTTGCGCTCTAACCCGGTGTCCCGCGCTGACGGTCCGGCGTTTCATCTGCCAGCGGCCAATAGAAGTCCGGCGGCAAGCCGGCCTCGGCCCGTTTTTCTTCGTTGAACGGCGGTTTCAAAGCACCGTGGAAATACTGGCGTACAAGCGCATGAAATGTGTCTTTCGGGTCCAGCTCGTGACGCCCGCAGAGAAAATGGAACCATTTGGACCCATAGGCGACGTGTCCAACTTCCTCGGCATAGATCACCTCCAGCGCGGCGACGGTGTCGGTCAGGCCAGCCTTCTTGAAAATATCGATCATGCCGGGTGTCACATCCAGCCCACGCGCTTCCAGTACCATTGGCACCACAGCCAGACGGCCCAATATGTCACTTGCCGTGTCTTCGGCAGCACGCCACATGCCTGCATGCGCAGCCAACGCGCCATAGTGACTGTCCAACGCCTCAAGGCAGTCGCTTACCAGATTGAAATGCTTAGCTTCTTCGTCAGCGGCCTTCACCCAGTCATCATAGAATCCCAACGGCATTGGCGTGTCGGTGAATCGCGCGATGATGTCCCAATGCAAGTCGACTGCGTTCAACTCGATATGCGCGACGGCATGCAGAAGCGCGATTTGACCGGGGCGCGACCCGGGGCGCCGGCGGGGCACATCTCGGGGGTTTTTCAGCTCGGGTTTTTCGGGGCGCGCCGGAAAATCAGGAGGCGTGGCTTGCCCAATCACAGCAGAGCGATCCTGAAGCGGAGACGTGATCCGACCTGCGTCGCGCGCGGCGACCCATTCAGCGGCATATCGGCGAGCCAACGCAGTTTTCTCGCGACCGTCGGCGGTACGCAGTACGTCATCCGCCATCTGCGCCAATGGCTTGGACAGACCGGTCATGCGTTGCCTGCCAGATCGCGCGCAGCTTCCAGCACCGTCTGGGCGTGGTCTTTCACTTTCACTTTTTCCCAAACCTGCGCGATGCGGCCATCCGCCCCGATCAGAAAGGTGGTGCGCGTAATGCCCATATAGGTGCGGCCATAGTTCTTTTTCTCGCCCCAGGTCCCGTAGCGTTCGCAGACGTCACCTTCGGCATCGGACAAAAGCGAGATACCAAGTGCGTGTTTTGCGCGAAAGTTCTCATGCTTTTTCAAGCTGTCTTTCGACACACCCAGCACCTGTACGCCGAGCGCCTGAAATTCAGAACGCAGGGCCGTGAAGTCTAGTGCTTCAGTGGTACAGCCGGGTGTGTTGTCCTTGGGATAGAAGAAAAGAACGACCGGACTTCCCGCCAGTTCCGACAGGGTGATGGGTGCTCCTCCATCCTGCGGAAGGGTGAAATCTGGCGCGACGTCGCCAATTGCAGGCATGGATTGGGTCATGTTTCTGGAATTCCTTCCGTTAAGCCGTTAGTGCCTCGGCAGGATCTACGCCGGGCGATACCGGGATCCATGCCAACGCGATGCGCTTGCGGGAATCTGCCGATCAGAGCGAGAAAACCGGGCATTTGCCCATATTCAGGTCTTTCGTCGCCCCGTTATTTTGGGCAGAATGATCGAAAATACAGGGGGCTGCAAGAGCCGGTCCGACAGGCAAAATGACCAGTGACAATTCGCCAGAAGATGACCTGCCTGGCGCACCACTTGAAGGTGGTGCGAAAGGGGTGGTGTCACAGGACCCTGGTACCCCTGACGAATTATCCATCGAGCAAGCTGAAGCTGCGGTGCTTGCCGCAAGCGCGCGCAGGTTGCCACTGCGTGGTTTGCTGGAACAAGCATTCCTGCGAATCCGAACGCCGCGTCGAACCCGAAATCTACTTAAACGAGAGAGCGAAGAGTCCGCTGCCAGAAAGTCGGGTTCTCCAAGCCTGGGCAGATCCGAGCAGGCGGGGTCAAAGGCTGCCAGCCTCGACGTTGCCCCGTCCCGTGATGCTTCCGAAGTGGAAACATCAGAGGCGGTACCGTCCCTTGCAGCGCCGACACGCAAGTCGCCCCGCAAGCTAAGACGCCGAACGGGGGTTTGGACGGTGTTGTCGTTCGGCACTTTGATCCTGTTCTTAGTGCTGGTGTCCATGTCTGTATCTGGTCAGGTTATTTCGATGCCCGACTGGGTGGCGCGCAAGGTGGAAGAGCGGCTGAATGCGCAATCTGATGCGGTCGGCCTGTCGCTTTCGCGTATCGAGCTTGGGGTTGCTGGAAACGGCCGACCCCGGCTGCGCTTGGTTGATCTGGGTGTGCGCGATGAAACCGGGTTGGAGATTGGGCGCCTGAATGCGGTCGAAGGCTCGGTTTTCGTCGGGCCAGTTCTGGCGGGGCGGTTTGAGCCTGCGACGCTCGAATTGTCGGGCGCACAGATCACGGTGCGCCGGCAAGCTGACGGTGCATTCGCGCTCAGTTTCGGGCAAGGCGTCGGGACAAGCGGCGACTTCGCGAGCGTTCTTGACGGCATTGATCAGGTTTTCGCTGACGGCGCATTATCCCACACCGATGAAATCCGAGCAGACGCTTTGACCATCACGCTTGAAGATGCGCGAACTGGGCGGATTTGGCAGGTGACGGATGGATCCCTTGTCATCACTCAAGATACCGAACATGTCAGCATGGCGGTGTCCTTTGACGTCTTCAATCAAACCGAAACCCTCGCCGAGACTGTGTTCGAGTTTCGCAGTGCGAAAAACTCGTCAGCGGCCGAGTTTACAGCGCGTTTCAAGAATGCGCTTTCCGCTGACATCGCAGCGCAGACACCACTTTTGGCCTTCCTTGGGATCGTGGATGCCCCGATCTCGGGCGAGTTGTTGACCATGGTGGACGACGAAGGGTCGATTTCGGATTTGGCAGGGTATTTGGAATTTGGCGCTGGCGTGATTTCGCCGGATGCCGGGGCCAAGCCCGTGCGCTTCAACGGCGGTCGTGTTGAAATCGACTATGACCCCGAACGGGAGCGTATGGATTTTTCAGAGATGTCTCTGTCGTCGGATTGGGTTCAGGTCAATGCTGCCGGACACGCATATCTTCGCGGTTGGACAGGCGGTTGGCCGACTGAGATGATTGGGCAAATCCAACTGTCGGACGCCGAGATCAACCCATCCGAGCTGTTTGAGGAAACCGTCCTGCTGGGGCAGGGTGGAGCGGATTTCCGAATGCGTCTGGATCCGTTCGAAGTGACCATCGGGCAGGCCTATGTTACACACGAAGATCGTCAAATCGCGGCTGCGGGGCGGATATCTGCTGACAGCAGCGGGTGGTCGCTGGGCTTCGATAGCCACGCGGAAAATATCACGCCTGAACAGGTTATCGCGCTGTGGCCCGAGGCGCGCAGCGCGCGGGTGCGTGACTGGATTCGCAAGAATGTAGTAGGTGGCCAGTTTAATGATGTTTCGATTGCATGGCGTAAACAGGGCGATGCGCCAGCGCTGTTGAACCTTTCGGCCTCGTATCAGGATATGCAGATACGCGCTGTGAATGACATGCAGCCCATTGAGTATTCGGATGGACGATTGGTGATCGAAGGACGCCGTCTTTCTGTTGTGGCGGATCGGGGTGTCGTACGCCCGCGCGATCCGGAGGGGCGGATTGTTGGCGTTCTGGATGTGGCTGGCACATCATTTGTAATTCCGAAGTTGGGCAAGCCTCGACCGAAGGATGCTGATCTAAGCCTTCCGGCACCACCGGTGCCAGCCGAAGTCGGTCTTTCCGTCTCTGGCCCAATGCCAGCTGCGCTTCATTTGCTAAATGCCAAGCCTTTCCAAGTGTTTCGGGGAAGCGAAGGGAAGTTGGGGCCGGATTTGGCCACGGGGCGTGCGACAGTACGTGGGCGTATTGATATTCAGATACAGCCCAAGCCACCCCGCGGATCAGTGCGTTATGATCTTGTAGCGGATCTTCAGAAAGTCGAAAGCTCCAAGGTCGTACCCGGCCACATATTGAAACTGCCCAATGCAACGCTGCGCTTTGATCATGCAGCACTACGCCTTGAAGGGCGGGGAACCCTGTCAGGTTTGCCGGTCTCGGGCGTTTGGGAGCTTCCTTTTACTGCGGGCAAAGCTGCCGACGGATCGACGGTCGCAGGGGCGTTCCCACTGAATGCCAAGATGCTTGAGGTCTTTAAGGTCGGTCTGCCCGCAGGCACGGTACAAGGTGAGGGACGCGGTAAATACAAGATCGTGCTGGCCAAAGATCTCGCTCCGCGATTGACCCTTGAAGGGGACTTGAACGGGGTAGGTTTGTCGATTCCGCCTCTGGGGTGGTCCAAACCAAAAAGTACAGATGGACAGATCACACTGACTGCAGACCTTGGTGAAGCACCTCGAATTGATCAGATTGCGCTGACCGCTCCGGGCCTTTCGGCGGCGGGGCAGATAAACCTGAGCTCGGAAGGCGGTTTGGAAACGGCCGTGTTTGACAGGGTGAAGCTGGGGGGATGGCTGGACGCTCAGGTGACGCTGACCGGGCGCGGAGAAGGTGTGCCAGTTGCGGTAACGGTAAATGGCGGCACGATTGACATGCGCGGAGCAACACTCGGGGCGACGAGCGGTGGCGGTACATCTCAGGGTGAGGTCCCCATCAACCTGAAGCTAGACCGGCTGACGATTTCAGAAGGAATTGTGCTGACGCCGTTTGAGGCTGAACTGACCAGCGGTGCCGAGGGGCTGACCGGGCGGTTCGAGGGGCGTGTATCCGGAAAGCCCCGTATCCGGGGTGTCGCGGCCCCTCAGCCGAACGGCACCGCCTTTCGCATCAAGGCACGCAATGCGGGGGGCGTGATGCGTGAAGCAGGTTTGTTCAAGTCCGCGAAGGGTGGCAAGATGGAGCTGGTTTTGACGCCGGCTGGGGGCAAGGGTGTCTATGAAGGCAGCTTGACCATCACCGAAAATATCGACGTCCACGATGCGCCAGCCATGGCCGAACTTCTGTCCGCGATCTCGGTGATCGGGCTTTTGCAGCAACTGGGCGGGAAAGGTATCCCATTTACCGATGTGGATGCCCGGTTCCGTTTGGATCCCGAGAAGGTCACAATCTACGAAAGTGCCGCCTCGGGTCATTCGATGGGAATCTCGATGGACGGCTATTACTACCTCGGGACAGAGCAGATGCAGATGCAGGGGGTGATCTCGCCTTTCTATGTCGTGAATTCGGCGGGCCGCATATTTGCCCGTAAAGGGGAAGGGCTCGTCGGGTTCAACTATCAGATGGGGGGAACGGCGACATCCCCAGAGGTCTCGGTCAATCCTCTGTCGGTATTTACGCCGGGCTTCTTCCGCGATATTTTCCGACGCGATCCGCCGCCGCGCCCCCAATGATTGACCTTTCCCCAGATCGGACCTATGTGCGCGGCCATGAAACTAAGTGATTTTGACTTTGATCTGCCCGAAGATCTTATTGCGACGCGCCCCGCGCGGCCACGCACAGCCAGCCGCCTGTTGGTTGCCACACCTGATAACCTGACCGACGCCCATGTCGGGGGATTGACCGACTGGCTGCGTCCGGGGGATCGGCTGATCCTGAACGACACCAAGGTTATTCCGGGCCGTTTGTTCGGCACGCGCACCCGTCCGGGGCAAGCTCCGGGTGAAGGCGTCGCCAGTATCGAGGTCACTCTTTTGTCTCCGGATGGGCAAGGTCAATGGCATGCCATGGCAAAGCCACTACGCAAGTTGAAAGAAGGCGACGTGATCGCGTTCTCGGATGCGCTGAGCGCCGAATTTTTGGGACGTGACGACGAACAGGCAGTATTGCGCTTCAATCTTGAAGGTGACGCTTTCGACGCCGCGATTGCCGAGGCAGGCAAGATGCCACTGCCGCCTTACATCGCCGCCAAACGTGCGGCGGATGCACAGGACAACGAAGACTATCAGACCGTCTTTGCCCGCAATACCGGCGCCGTTGCCGCGCCCACGGCGTCGCTGCATTTTGATACGGACCTTCTGTCCCGGATTACAGCGATGGGCGTCGACCTGACCCATGTCACGCTGCACGTGGGGGCGGGCACCTTTCTGCCGGTAAAGGTTGATGATGTCTCGAAGCACAAAATGCATGCCGAATGGGGCGAGGTCAGCCAAAGCGCGGCGGATGAGATCAATGCGACCATTGCTGCGGGCGGTCGTGTCATCCCGGTTGGCACCACCGCGCTGCGCTTGATTGAAAGCGCGGCGACGGCGAAGGGGCAGATCGCTCCGTGGACCGGCGAGACCGACATTTTCATCACGCCGGGATTTGAATTCTCGATCGCAGATGGTTTGATGACCAATTTCCATCTGCCGAAGTCCACGCTGATGATGCTGGTGTCTGCCTTGATGGGGACCCAGCGGATGCGCGATGTCTATTCCCATGCCATCGCGCAGAAATACCGCTTCTTTTCCTACGGTGACAGTTCGCTTCTGCTGCCGCAAGGAGCCAACATTGGCGCGTAAAAGCCGGAACACGACCCTGCAAGGTCGCGAAAAAGCGATTTCCGAAAGAACCCTTCGTCTACACTGAACCTCTTGGATTGGCGGAGGGTCTCATGCTTCAAGTTCTGGCAAGCTCTTGGGCGCTTTTGTTGGGCGTCATGCTTTTAATGGTCGGCAACGGCGTGCAGGGCACGTTGTTGGGCATTCGTGGTGGGCTTGAAGGGTTCTCGACCTTCGAGCTGTCCCTGGTCATGTCCGGCTATTTCGCGGGCTTTCTGTTCGGATCGCGTATGGCTCCGATAATGATCCGCCGGGTCGGGCATGTGCGGGTCTTTGCGGCCCTTGGGTCGTTCATCTCGGCCGTGTTGATCCTATACCCGGCGATGACCAATCCGATCGCCTGGACGCTTCTGCGCGTCGTGGTCGGCTTCTGTTTCTCGGGCGTTTATGTCACGGCGGAAAGCTGGCTGAACAATGCGGCGGACAACGAAAACCGCGGCAAAGCCCTGTCACTGTACATGTTCGTTCAGATGGTGGGCATCATTGCCGCACAGGGTTTGCTGGTGATCGGTGACCCGCAAGACTTCATCTTGTTCATCATTCCCTCGGTGCTGGTGTCGATTGCGTTTGCCCCGATCCTTCTGTCGATCAACCCCACACCCGCTTTTGAAACAACCAAAGGTCTGAGCCTGCGCGAGCTTTACACAATCTCGCCATTGGGCTGCGTTGGCTTTTTTATCCTTGGTGGTGTGTTTGCCGCGCAGTTCGGGATGGCATCGGTCTTTGGCCAGCAGGCCGGGCTGAGTGTCGCGCAGATCTCGGGTTTTGTCTCGACCTTCTATATTGGTGGGTTGGTGCTTCAGTATCCGATCGGCTGGATTTCGGACCGGATGGATCGCCGCATCGTTATTCTGACCGTCACGGCCGTGGCTGCCGGGGCAGGGTTCCTACCGGTGTTCATATCGTCAGACTTTTCGGTGCTTTTGGTCGCGGCGTTTATGATGGGGGGGATGACCAATCCTCTCTATGCGCTACTTCTGGCCTATGTGAATGACTTCCTTGAACCGGATGACATGCCAGCGGCATCGGCCGGCCTGATCTTCATCAACGGGATCGGAGCGATTGCCGGGCCGATCATCTCGGGGTGGGTGATGGGCGTTGTGGGACCGAGTGGGTTCTGGTCGTACATGGCCGTGCTACTTCTGGCCCTTCTGGCCTATGGCCTGTGGCGCTCGACACAGCGCTCGGCGCCTGCACCTTCAGATACGGGTGCATTTATGACCATGGCACCTGCGACGTCTCCGGTTGCCGTGGACATGGCGCAAGAGTTCTGGGCGGACGAAGCAGAAGCAAGCGAAGAGGACGAGAGCGGATCGTAGGGCTTGCAGTGTCCTCCCTCCCCGTTAGGGTAAACAGGGAGGGAGGACACTATGACTACAGCACAGGATATCATTCGGTTCTGGGTCGATGATACCGGCCCCGAGGGCTGGTATAACGGCACTGAAGAACTCGACAGCACGATCCGCGACAAGTTTCTCCTACATTGGGAAGCCGCGCGCGCCGGTGAACTTGACCACTGGCAGGACAGCGCAGAAGGTGCTCTTGGCTTTCTGATCCTGACCGATCAGTTCCCGCGCAACATGTTTCGCGGCGATGCGCGGTCCTTCGCGACGGATGCGGCCGCCTTGGCCTGTGCGGAGCGTTCTATCGGCAATGGGCTGGATTTGCAGGTCGACCTGCCCACGCGACAATTCTTTTATATGCCCTTCATGCACAGCGAAGAGATGGCAATGCAGGACCGCTGCATTGAGTTGATGCAAGATCGCATGTCTGATCCGCGTGGGGAAGGAGACACGCTTCACGCCCGCGTACACCGCGAGATCATTCGTCGATTCAGAAGGTTTCCCTATCGCAATCAGGTACTTGGGCGTGAAAGCAGTGAGGAGGAAGCTGATTTTATCAGCAATGGCGGCTATGGCCACATCCTTCATGAACTGCAAGATGAACAGGGTTAGGGAAAGGTTTTCCGGGTTTCGCTGAGCGAATAGCAGGGTTTCGCTGAGGTAATTGATCCGTTGAACAAAATAGTTTAATGCCAAACTATCTTGGATGAGGAGGAGCCACCGATGGCTGGAAAGAGTTTTGATACGATCGTGATCGGCGCAGGGCCGGGCGGTTACGTAGCAGCCATTCGTGCGGCTCAGTTGGGTCAGAAAGTGGCCATCGTCGAACGCGAGCATCTGGGCGGTATCTGCCTGAACTGGGGCTGTATCCCGACCAAAGCGCTGTTGCGCTCGGCCGAGGTGTTCCACCTGATGCACCGGGCCAAGGAATTTGGCCTGTCTGCAGACAAGATCAACTATGATCTGCCCGCCATCGTGAAACGCTCACGAGGGGTTGCGGCGCAGCTTTCGGGTGGCATCGGTCACCTGATGAAGAAAAACAAGGTCACAGTCGTGATGGGCGAGGCAACGATCCCCGCCAAGGGCAAAGTCTCGGTCAAAACCGAGAAGGGCACCGAAGAGCTGACTGCGAAGAACATCGTTCTGGCAACCGGTGCGCGTGCCCGCGAACTTCCCGGGCTGGAAGCCGATGGTGATCTGGTCTGGACCTATCGCCACGCCCTGAACCCGCCGCGGATGCCGAAGAAGCTTCTGGTTATCGGCTCGGGCGCGATCGGTATTGAATTTGCGAGCTTCTTCAACACCTTGGGTGCTGATACCACCGTGGTCGAAGTGATGGACCGCGTGCTGCCCGTCGAAGACGCCGAGATCTCGGCCTTCGCCAAAAAGTCCTTTGTGAAGCAAGGCATGAAGATCATGGAGAAAGCCATGGTCAAGCAGCTGGATCGCGCAAAAGGCAAGGTTACGGCGCATATTGAGGTCGGCGGCAAGGTCGAGAAGCAGGAATTCGACACCGTGATCTCTGCCGTCGGCATCGTCGGCAACGTGGAAGGTCTGGGACTGGAAGCGCTTGGCGTGAAGATCGACCGCACCCACGTCGTAACCGACGCCCATTGCCGCACTGGTGTGGACGGCCTTTATGCCATTGGTGATATCGCCGGCGCGCCGTGGCTTGCCCACAAAGCCAGCCATGAAGGCGTCATGGTGGCCGAACTGATCGCCGGTCTGCACGCCCATCCTGTCAAACCGGAAAGCATCCCCGGCTGTACCTATTGTCACCCGCAGGTGGCCTCGGTCGGCCTGTCGGAAGCCAAGGCGAAAGAACAGGGTTATGACATCAAGGTCGGCCGCTTCCCCTTCATTGGGAACGGTAAGGCCATCGCCATGGGTGATCCCGAGGGCATGATCAAAACCATCTTTGATGCCAAGACCGGCGAGCTTCTGGGCGCCCACATGGTCGGACCGGAAGTCACCGAGATGATCCAAGGGTACGTGGTCGGCAAGGCGCTGGAAACCACGGAAGAAGAGCTGATGCACACGGTCTTCCCGCACCCAACGATCTCGGAAAGCATGCATGAAGCTGTGTTGGACGCCTATGACCGCGTCATCCACATGTAAGCTTTTGGAAAATTAGTATAAAAGGCCGGGTCAATTGCCCGGCCTTTTGCGTTTGCGCGGGTCAGGCCGTGACCTCAAGTCCTGCGAGCGCGTCCAGAATGCGCGTCCAGCCACCGGTGTGGTCATCGCGGCTTTGTTCGGACGGGAAGCGGACATGGCGTAGGGTCAGATCGGTGCCGCCATCCTTTGGTGCGAAATTCAGCGTGACGATCGAGTCTTCTGCACTGTTATGCGATACCCAGGTGAAGGCCAGCTGATTGGCGCGATCAATCACGCGGTATTCGCCAGTATGGGGCAGGTCGCCTGCCTCGGGCACACGCATCATGATCAGAAACTGACCGCCCACGGTGGCGTCCACTTTGGCCTCAGGGATGGTCACGCCAGGGCCGGGCACCATGAATTTTGCCAGCATCTTCGGGTCCAGCCACGCATCGAACACGCGTTCTGGCGGGTGCGGGATATGGCGGGTGATTTCAAGGGAAAGTTCAGTCATTGTCGTCCTCCTTCAAGGCAGCTTCAAGGGCGTCCAGGCGCAGCGCCCAGATCGACCGGAGTTCGTTAAACCATTGATCAACAAGTGAAAGCGGCTCCATATGTACCTCAATCAGATGCTCGCGCCATTCGGTGCGACGCGTGACCAGCCCTGCGGCTTCCAGCACTTTGATGTGCTTCGAGACCGAGTTCAGGCTGATGTCGAAACGCGCAGAAATATCCGTGATCCTGAGGGGGCCTTCCTGCGCAAGCAGAGTCAGGATGGCCCGTCGCGTGGGATCGGCGGCAGCTTTCAAAACCGCGGCAAGGCGGTCGTTGTCTTGTCGTTCAACCATATGGGTGAATAACATGCTGCGGCAGTTCAGTCAACCTTTAGGGTGAATGATGTTTTGGGCAAAGAAAAACCGCGCAGGCAAGGCCGACGCGGTTTTTAGTTCTGTATAGGGCAGGGACGTTAGCGGGTGATCTCTCCGCCAGCTTGATGCCAGTGGCCAAGGCCTCCGATGTTATACACCTCGTCGAAGCCCAAGCGTTTCAATACCTGTGCGCCCTGTGCTGATCGCGCGCCAGAAGCGCAATAAAGGGCGAAGGGTTTCGACGAATCGATGTCCTTGTTGAAGTCAGGGCCTTTGGGGTCGCATTGAAACGGCATTACGGACAAGGGCACCACAACTGCCCCTTTGGCTTTGCCGGTCATCTGTACTTCGCCATGGTCGCGCACGTCGATCAGGTTGATCTCGCCTGCAGTGACTTTTGCAACTGCCTCGCGCGGGTCCATTTTTGCGCCGCCCATCATGAAACCAAACATATCTTGCTCCTATTTCGCGTTCGCGTCTTGCAAAGGGATATAGAGAACGATCCAGACAGATCAACTCTTTCGTTATTAAATATTCAAAAAAATGAATGTAAAGTCAATCCTGTCAGTGGACGACAGCATGTTCCCGCAATGTTCTAACTTTTCGATTGTCTCGCCGCGACCTTTGCCCTAACCGTTAATCAAGTATGAATTGGGGGTCGGAATGGCCGAGTTGAAAGAAATACAGGTCCGCGGCGCGCGCGAGCATAATCTGAAATCTATTGACGTGGACATACCGCGTGACAAGCTTGTGGTGATCACCGGCCTGTCCGGTTCGGGCAAGTCGTCGTTGGCGTTCGATACGATCTATGCAGAAGGGCAGCGGCGTTATGTAGAAAGCCTGTCGGCCTATGCGCGCCAGTTCCTTGATATGATGGAGAAACCTGACGTGGATCACATCGCGGGTCTGTCGCCTGCGATCTCGATCGAGCAGAAGACCACGTCGAAAAACCCACGTTCTACCGTCGGCACCGTGACCGAGATCTACGACTATCTACGCCTGCTTTTTGCCCGCGCAGGGACGCCCTATTCACCCGCCACCGGTCTGCCCATCGAGGCGCAGCAGGTGCAGGATATGGTGGACCGCGTGATGCAGATGGAAGAAGGGACCCGTGCCTATCTGCTTGCCCCCATCGTGCGTGATCGGAAGGGCGAATATCGTAAAGAATTTCAAGAACTTCAGAAGAAGGGCTTCCAGCGCGTCAAAGTGAATGGCGAGATGTACGAGCTGGACCAGCCGCCGACGCTCGACAAGAAATACCGCCACAATATCGACGTTGTGGTGGATCGTATTGTCGTGCGCGATGGGATGGAGCAGCGCCTTGCCGACAGTTTCCGCACTGCATTGGATCTGGCCGACGGAATTGCCCTTTTCGAGACCGCCCCGAAAGAGGGCGATCCAGAGATCATAACCTTCTCTGAAAACTTCGCCTGTCCGGAAAGCGGCTTCACGATCCCCGAGATCGAACCACGCCTTTTCTCGTTCAACGCGCCCTTTGGCGCCTGCCCTGACTGCGACGGTTTGGGGAAAGAGCTGTTCTTTGATGAACGCCTTGTGGTGCCGGATGCAACGCTGAAAGTCTATGATGGGGCACTGGCCCCGTGGCGAAAGGGCAAGTCGCCTTATTTCCTGCAAACGATTGAATCGATTGCTAAACATTACGAGTTCGACAAGAACACCCCATGGAAAGATCTGCCTGCCCATGTGCAGCAGGTGTTCCTGTATGGGTCGGGCGAGGACGAGATCAAGTTCCGCTTTGACGAGGGCGGGCGCGTCTATGAGGTCACGCGCGCCTTCGAGGGTGTCATCCCCAACATGGAGCGGCGCTATCGTGAAACGGATTCGAATTGGATCCGCGAGGAATTTGAGCGGTATCAGAACAATCGCTCCTGTGGTGCTTGTGGCGGGTATCGTCTGCGTGACGAGGCGTTGGCGGTCAAAATTGGGTCGGGCGACAAGCTGCTTCATGTGGGGCAGGTGGTCGAGATGTCGATCCGCGAGGCCTTGGCCTGGGTCGAAGATGCTCCCAATCATCTGAGTGCTCAGAAGAACGAAATTGCACGCGCCATTCTTAAGGAAATTCGCGAGCGTCTGGGGTTCTTGAACAATGTTGGGCTGGAGTATCTGTCTCTCAGCCGAAATTCTGGCACGCTTTCCGGTGGTGAAAGCCAGCGGATCCGCTTGGCAAGCCAGATCGGTTCGGGCCTAACGGGCGTGCTCTACGTGCTGGATGAGCCTTCAATTGGTTTGCACCAACGCGACAATGACCGCCTGTTGATTACACTCAAGAACCTACGCGATCAGGGCAACACCGTGATTGTGGTCGAGCATGATGAAGAAGCCATTCGCGAGGCTGATTTCGTCTTGGATATCGGCCCCGGAGCAGGGGTGCACGGCGGCGAGATCATCGCGCAAGGCACGCCCAAGGACATCATCGAAAACGAAAATTCGATTACCGGACAATATCTTAACGGCACACGCGAGATTGCTGTGCCGCCCAAGCGGCGTAAGGGTAACGGCAAGAAGATCACCGTGAAAAAGGCCACGGGTAACAATTTGCAGAACGTGACCGCCGATTTTCCATTGGGCAAGTTCGTCTGTGTGACCGGCGTGTCGGGCGGGGGGAAATCCACGCTGACGATTGAGACGCTGTTCAAAACGGCCTCGATGCGTCTGAATGGTGCGCGCCAGACGCCGGCGCCCTGTGAAACCATCAAAGGGCTCGAGCATCTGGACAAGGTGATCGATATCGACCAACGCCCCATCGGGCGTACACCGCGATCGAACCCGGCGACCTATACCGGCGCTTTCACACCCATTCGCGAGTGGTTCGCGGGCCTTCCCGAAGCCAAGACCCGTGGCTATAAGCCCGGCCGCTTCAGTTTCAACGTGAAGGGTGGTCGCTGCGAGGCCTGTCAGGGCGATGGCGTCATCAAGATCGAGATGCACTTCCTGCCCGACGTTTATGTGCAGTGTGAAACTTGCAAAGGCGCACGCTATAACCGGGAAACGCTCGAGGTGCAGTTCAAGGGCAAATCCATCGCGGATGTGCTGGATATGACGGTCGAGGACGCGCAAAAGTTCTTCCAAGCAGTGCCGACCATCCGCGACAAGATGGATGCGCTGATGCGTGTCGGTCTGGGCTATATCAAGGTCGGCCAGCAAGCGACGACCCTGTCTGGCGGCGAGGCGCAGCGCGTGAAGCTTTCCAAAGAACTGTCGAAACGGTCGACTGGGCGAACGCTCTATATCCTCGATGAACCCACGACGGGTCTGCATTTCGAGGATGTGCGCAAACTGTTGGAAGTGCTGCATGAATTGGTGGATCAGGGGAATACGGTCGTGGTGATCGAACACAATTTGGACGTTGTGAAGACCGCCGACTACATCATCGATATCGGGCCGGAAGGTGGCGATGGCGGCGGTAAAATTGTCGCCAAAGGCACGCCAGAGCAAGTTGTGCAGGTCGCAGAAAGCCACACCGGTCGCTATCTGAAGGACCTGCTGTACAAAACATGATACATTGAAGGTGTTGAGTGTTGGAGGTGCCAGTGTGCGCGCGAAACTGTTTGGAGAGGTGCACCTGCATCTAGGGGCGCATCGAACGGGGTCAACTTCTTTCCAGACGCTGCTGGGCGTGAACTATGATGCCATCCGCGCACATGGTATTCGTGTTGGTTTTACAGGGCGGGGGGCTGTTCCAAATGGTCATTTGGATTTGCAGCTTGGCCACCGCGTGTTTGCTAGAAAAAATCATAGCGAGCGAAAACGTCACATTGCAGAAACTAAGGCAAACTTGGCCCCGTTTGTTAGGAATGGTATCAACCAGCAGTCCATCTTGTCAGAAGAAAATATGCTCGGAGGCATGGCATCGTTTGAGCGAGGTGCGCTCTATCCAGATGTGAAAATGAGGATGGAAATTCTGCGAAAAGCCCTGCTTCCAAGTGCGGTTGGCAACGTGCTTTTGCTGATCCGGTCTTACGAGGATTTTTTCAAATCCGCCTTCCGGAATAGAGCCGAGCGTTATGAGCTGCCAGCGTTTTCAAAGGTTGCGCAGGTGCAATCCGAATTCGACGGAGGCTGGCCAGAGGTCGTCGATCACATCCTGAACGCGCTTCACCCGAAGCAGTTGTTTGTTGTGACTTACAGCCGTGATCGCGACGATCTGGCCCTTTTGAAACAGCTTTGCCCGAAACTAGACGTTGCGGATATGAAGCGCCCAGAAGCGTGGGCGAACAGCAGTTTTTCGGACGGGGCGCTGTTTGAATGCCAAAGGCGTTTACACGCAGGCGAGGCGCTGTCGCGAGATGCATCAAGGGCCATCAGGGATGAATTTGCAGATGCGAAGGTAGATCGACCATTCGCCGTCTACGATCCGGATCAGGCAGCCGTGTTGAGGGAACGATATCAGTCAGATCTCGAGGTTCTGCGACGCCACACCGGAATTACGTTTGTAGAATCCTGAAGGGATTTTCCGGGGCTCCGGGTGCCAGTATCCTTAGAAGCTTGACTTCGGATAAAGATGCCTTGCGAAATCTGCGTGCAAAAAAGGCCCGGCGCGGAGCCGGGCCTTTTCAGGCATATGAAGTGCCTTAGCCGTCGAAGTCGACTTGCTGAACCAATTTCAAGGCTTCGGCGCGATTGCCTGCCACGTCCATCAGGTTCACGCCATCAGCAGTGAAATCACCCCAGCTTGTAACCACGTCGTCAGCCTGAGTACCCGGCGCGATCGGGTATTCAAAGTTCTGTGACGCGTAGATTTCTTGTGCTTTCGGTGACGACAGGTATTCCATCAATTTGATGGCGTTTTCCTTGTTCGGCGCGTGTTTGGCCAGCGCCATACCCGACAGGTTCACATGGGTGCCTGAACCTTCGAACGCTGGGAAAATGACGTTTACGCTGTCGGCCCAAGCTTTCTGTTCTTCATCAGCCAGCATTTTGCCCATGTAATAGGTGTTGCCGATGGCAAGGTCGCATTCTCCGGCCCAGATCGCTTTTACCTGCGCGCGGTCGTTGCCTTGCGGCTTTCGGGCGAGGTTGGCTTTTACACCTTCCAACCAAGCCTTGGTCGATGCCGTGTCATGGTGGGTCAGGTGGGCCGATACAAGGCCAAGAGTGTAGCTGTGAGTGCCCGAACGGGTACAGATGCGGCCATTCCATTTCGGGTCGGCGAGGTCCTCATAGGTGGTGACTTCACCCTCGGCCACGCGGTCTTTCGAGGCATAGACGATGCGTGCACGCGAGGTCAGGCCGAACCACTGGTCACCCGGATCGCGATAGGCAGCGGGAATGTTGCTTTCCAGCACGTCCGATTGCACCGGCTGTGTCAGTCCAGCTTCGACAACACCTGCCAAGCGCGAGATGTCGACGGTCATGATCAAGTCGGCGGGGCTACGTTTGCCTTCGGCCTCAAGACGTTCGACGACGCCTTGTTTCAGGAAAGCCACGTTTACCGTGACGCCAGTGTCTTCCTGGAACGCATCCATCAGGGGTTGGATCAGTTCAGGCTGACGGAAAGAATAAACGTTCACTTCGTCAGCGCTGGCGATAGCAGGGGTGAGGGCGGTTGCTGCAGTCAGGGCAGCGGTAAGTTTGCGGAGGGATTTCATCTCGCACGTCTCCTTGGGTTCGTTGATGCGCCTTAAATCCGAGTCTTTTGATCGGGTCAATACCTGATTAAAATAATCAGAGAAAATGTCGCAAGTTACTTTGCTGCCCGTTCCGCAGCTTTTTCGGCTTCCCACAGCGCATCCATTTCGTTCAAGTCGGATTGCTCGGCGGTTTTTCCCACCGCGGCCAAGCGGCGTTCAATGCCTTTGAAACGCCGTTCGAACTTGGCATTGGCGTGGCGCAGGGCTTCCTCGGGTTCGACATCCAGATGACGGGCAAGGTTGGCAACGACGAACAGAAGATCCCCAATCTCTTCGCGAATCTCGTCTTGTCCTAAAGTGTCGCGGGCCTCGGCCACTTCGCGGGCTTCTTCAATGATCTTATCCAGCACCATGCCAATCTCGGGCCAATCAAATCCCACCCGTGCGGCGCGTTTCTGCAGCTTCACGGCACGCAGAAGGGCGGGCAAACCGATGGCAACGCCGTCCAACACGCCCTGCTGCGCCTTCGCCGCCCGTTCGGCCGCCTTGATGGTTTCCCAGTCGCGGGTCTGCTGTTCGGCGGACTTGTCGCGGTTTTCATCGCCAAATACATGGGGATGACGCGCGACCATCTTGTCAGACATGGTGTCGGCCACGTCGTTAAAGCTGAACAGACCTTTTTCCTCGGCCATTTGGGCGTGAAAGACGGATTGGAACAGCAGATCGCCCAGCTCGCCCTTCAGCTCGTCCCATGCCTCGCGTTCGATTGCATCTGCGACCTCATAGGCCTCTTCGATCGTGTAAGGGGCAATGGTCGAGAAATCCTGTTCGATGTCCCACGGACATCCCGTTTTCGGATCACGCAGACGGCGCATGATCTCGCGCAGGCGGTCCATGCCGCCGTTTGGGTCGTGAACAAGCTGGTCGGATGATTTGGTCATTGCATTTGCCCCTCAATCAGGAAACCTTCAGCCCAATTCAGGAGGGCTCCATGGCTGTTATCAACCGTATCGCTGATTTTGACGAAGATATGAAGGGCTGGCGCCGTTGGTTGCATCAGAACCCCGAGTTTGGGTTGGAATGCCATCAGACAGCCGCCTTTGTCTGCGAGCGCCTGCGAGAGTTCGGCGCGGATGAAATTCACGAGCAGATCGGTGTGTCGGGCGTCGTCGCCATCATCAACGGGCAGGGCGATGGGCCGACCATTGGGCTGCGTGCTGATATGGACGCGCTGCCAATGGAGGAGCTGACAGGGCTGAACTATACCTCGCAAAATCAGGGGTTTATGCATGCGTGTGGCCATGATGGACACACCACGATGCTGATGGGCGCGGCGCGCTATCTGGCGGAAACCCGTAATTTCCGCGGTCGGGTCGCGCTGATCTTCCAGCCCGCTGAAGAGAATTTCGGCGGCGCCAAGCATATGTGTGACGAAGGCATGATGGATTGTTTCGACATATCCGAGGTCTACGCGCTTCACACGATGCCGGGGGTCGAGTTGGGCCGCTTCTTCACCACGCCTGGCCCGATGATGGCAGCAGTGGATACGCTGCGTGTGACGGTTACCGGTGTTGGGGGGCACGCGGCCTATCCGCATGAATGCGTTGACCCGATCCCGGCAATGGTCGCGATGGTGCAAGCGCTGCAAACCATCGTCAGCCGCAACCTGCGTCCTCTGGATGAACTGGTGGTCTCTGTCACGGAAATTCATGCGGGTTCGGCGGATAATATCGTTCCTGAAAGTGGTTGGTTCGGGGCCACCATTCGGTCTTTTACGCCTGAGGTGCGCAAGATGGTGGAAACTAGGATTCGCGAGATATTAGAGGGTCACGCTGCCAGCTTTGGAGTGACCGTCGATATCGACTACGAGCTAGGCTATCCCCCCATGGTCAACACGGCCGACGAAGTGTCCAAGGCTGTCTGCGCGGCGCGTGAAATCTCGGGCGATGCGCGTGTGGATGACGATCAGGGGCGCGAAATGGGCGCCGAAGATTTTGCCTATATGCTGGAAGAGCGTCCCGGTGCCTATCTGTTTCTGGGGCAGGGGGACGGGCCGGGTTTGCACCATCCGAAATTCGACTTCAACGACGAGGCTTCCACCTACGGGGCCAGCTTTTTTGCCCGTTTGATCGAGCGGTTAAACCCTGCCTTGTGATAATATGATCAAATTACTGGCGTGCTGCTTTTGGCTGTGCTAGGCAAAGCCCAACGACAAGGAGGAACGACATGGCTTTGGAAGACGCCGCCAAGCAGGTGGATACCGCGATTACGCGCGATGGTTTTAAAGGGCTTTCCTTTGAAAATACCTTTGGTGGTGTGACGTCCTTTTTGCGACGGACCTATACCAAGGATTTGACCAATGTGGATATCGCCGTGACCGGCATTCCATTTGATCAAGCTGTCACAAATCGCCCCGGAACACGGCTGGGACCGCGTGCAATTCGCGAGGCGTCGAGCCTGCAATCGCCGGATCCGGCCTATGGCTGGGGATTTGACGTTCTGTCAGAATTCGCGGTCGCAGATTACGGCGATCTGGCCTTTGACTATGCACATATCGACGAGTTTCCAGCCACACTTGAGGCGCATATCACTTCGATCCTTGATCAGGACGCGGCATGTCTGACGCTGGGTGGCGATCACTATATCACCTTCCCGATTTTGCGGGCGCATGTGAAGAAACACGGGCCGCTCAGCCTGCTGCAGTTCGATGCGCATACAGACACCTGGGCCGATGATGACATGACCCGTGTGGATCACGGCACCATGTTCTACAAGGCCGTGAAAGAAGGGCTGATTGACCCAGCCCGTTCGGTTCAAGTCGGGATCCGTACGACCAACGAAGACACGCTGGGCGTCAACATCATCGACGCGCGCGAGGTCCACGAAACCGGCCCCGCCGCCGTGGTTGAAAAGATCAAATCCATTCTAGGCGACAACAAGACCTATCTGACCTTCGATATTGACGGTCTGGACCCAGCATTTGCACCCGGCACGGGCACACCTGTCTGGGGCGGTCTGACATCTGCGCAGGTATCGATCATCCTACGTGATCTGGCCGGCATCAACGTGATTGGCGGGGACGTCGTTGAAGTCTCGCCCCCCTTTGACACCACGGGCGCGACAGCCATCGCAGGCGCGCATGTCGCGATGGAGATCTTGAACCTCTGGGCGTTCAACCGGCGCGGCTAAGTGTTTATGTAAAAGTAGAAAAATGAGGCTGCATGCGGGATTGAGATTCAGTTCCGCGTGCAGTTAGCAATTGACGTTATGTCACCCAAGCAAGGGGCTGTTTCGCCGTCGGTCTGACCTATATCTGGTCAGACGTATTGGTAGGAGCCCCTTGTGAAACTGATCCTGATCCTGATTGCGGTGCCTTTGGTCCTTGCGTGCGCGCTTGCCGTGTATGCACGCCTAAAGCCCATCAACGCAGACCGTTTCACATCCATGCCCGGACCTAACGAGGCAGGAGTTTATAAGTTTCCCGGCGGATCGAAATATGTCCTGCCCCTGTCAGAACTTCCTGACGATGCATTGACGAAACTTCTGGACATTGTTCGCCAAACTCCGCGTACCACAGAAGTTTCCACTGATACTGGCAACAGCTTCATTACCCGGTCACGCGGCTTTGGGTTTCCAGATATTACTAGGATCTGGCTGGTCGGGGACAACCTGCATATCCACGCTCATCTTGTGGTCGGCAGATCAGATCTTGGGGTCAATGGCGACAGGGTCGGGCAATGGGATGAAGCGCTGAGGGGATCTCTGCGCTGAAACGCAGCCGTCCGCGGTTTCGCGCCACATGGGCACGTTCAGGCTCATTTCACAGCGTGCGGTGAAGGCGCGACCATTCACAAACAGGCAGATTGACTGTCCAAGCTCGACCCGACCGCCAGTACTGTCGGTACAGTAGCAGTCAATCACTTTTCCACCCGGTCCTGTCACATCTGCATGGATTGGGGTGGCAACCATTGCGACAGCAAATACAAGGCGATGCATCATCCTGTCAGTCTAACACGCCCACGCCCCTTGACCAAATCCACGTAATCAGAGACACCATCCCCATGGTTCCTATGGAAAAACTCAGCGCGATCACCGAGCGCTTTCAGTATCTTGAAGCCCGCATGGCCCAGGGCATGTCAGGCGACGAGATTGCCGCGCTGGGGCGCGAATATGCAGAACTGAAGCCCGTGGTGGACGAAATCGCCAGCTACAAGCAGTTGCTTGATGACATCGCCGAGGCCGAGGCGATGATGGATGACCCGGACATGCGGGAGCTGGCCGAGGAAGAACTGCCTGTCCTGCGTGAACGGTTGCCCGAGATGGAACAATCCATGCGTCTGGCATTGTTGCCCAAGGATGCGGCTGACGCGCGCCCTGCGATGATTGAAATCCGTCCCGGTACAGGCGGGGACGAGGCGGCGCTGTTCGCCGGAGACCTTCTGCGGATGTATCAGCGCTATGCCGAGGCGCGCGGTTGGAGCTTTGATATCGTAGAGCAAAGCCTGTCCGAACTTGGCGGCGTCAAGGAAGTGACCGCCCATGTGAAGGGCGAGGGTGTCTTTGCGCGACTGAAGTACGAAAGCGGCGTGCACCGCGTTCAGCGCGTGCCGGAAACGGAAAGCGGCGGGCGGATCCATACCTCGGCGGCGACGGTGGCGGTTTTGCCCGAGGCCGAAGATGTGGACATTCAGATTGATTCCGGTGATCTGCGGATCGACACGATGCGCGCGTCCGGGTCGGGCGGTCAGCACGTGAATACGACGGATTCGGCGGTTCGGATCACCCACTTGCCCACGGGCATCATGGTGGTCAGTTCCGAGAAGTCTCAGCACCGTAACCGCGAGATCGCGATGCAGGTTCTGAAGACGCGGCTTTATGATCTTGAACGTCAGCGGGTCGATAGCGAACGCGCGGCGGATCGGAGATCTCAGGTCGGATCAGGGGATCGCTCGGAACGGATCCGCACCTATAATTTCCCGCAAGGCCGCATGACTGATCATCGGATCAACCTGACGCTCTACAAGCTGGATCAGGTGATGAATGGTGATCTGGACGAAATCATTGATGCCCTGACTGCAGAAGCACAGGCCGCGCAGCTAGCGGATCTGGACGCGTGACGACTGGTTCGATGCTGTTGGCGGGGGCCGTGGGGCGGTTGCGTACGGCTGGGATCGATGATCCGGCCGTTGATGCACGTCTTCTTCTGGCCCATGCCCTTGAAGTGGATCGCAGTCGCTTGACCTTGGTGCTGCAGGACGATGTAACACCCGATCAGGCAGCTGCGTTCGAACGGGCCATCGAGGCCCGCCTCGACCGCCAGCCCGTCGCTCAGATCGTCGGGCAACGCGCGTTTTATGGGCGGGATTTCATTGTGACCCCCTACGTGCTGGATCCGCGCCCGGATACCGAGCTTTTGGTGGATCTGGCTTTGTCTGCGCCGTTTGAAAACGTCTTGGATCTGGGAACAGGGTCGGGCTGCATCCTTTTGTCTTTGCTGGCAGAGCGTCCAGATGCAGTCGGGCAGGGGGTGGACCTGTCGGACAAAGCTCTGGCTGTCGCCCATCGCAACGCAGTGCAGCTTGACGTTCAGGATCGGGTCACGCTTCACGAAGGTAGCTGGTTTGATGCCATAGACGATGCCGCGCGGTTTGACCTGATCGTTTCGAACCCGCCTTACATCACCCAAGACGAGATGACCGTGCTGTCGCCCGAGGTTCGTGATTGGGAGCCGCATATGGCCCTGACCCCAGGAGGTGACGGGTTGGACGCTTATCGGATCATTTCCAAAGTTGCGCCTGAGTACCTTGCGGTAGGTGGACGGCTGTTGCTTGAAATTGGACACTTGCAGGCGGCAGCAGTCACGGATCTGTGCCGTGCTGCCGGGTTTCAGACCGTCGACGCTCATCAGGATCTGGCAGGAAAGGATCGTGTCGTGGCGGCCTCTGACTACATGGCCGTGTGACCAAGATTTTGTGTCTTAAACTGCGCCAATCGGCGCAAAACACCGCCAATTCTGGCAAATATTCCATATAAGGCTTGTGTTTTCTTGGGCCACATGGTTAGCAAGAGTATCAGCGCCGCAGTCCACTTGGACCGCCGCTGAGAACAAGCCCTAAAAATCGGATCGCCGGCTGCCAAGCAGTCAATGACCGAGACAACAGCGCGGCAAAAGCCGCAAGACTGTGCTGAGACCGGATACTTTATATGAGATCGTCGAAATCACGTTCGCGCAATAAGTCGAACCGCAACCGGAACAACCCGGGAAATATCATCAATCGAGTGTTTGACAGCTCGGGCCCCGAAGGGAAGGTGCGCGGAACGCCGCAACAGATTATCGACAAGTACAACCAGCTGACACGCGATGCGTTCCTGTCGAATGACCGCGTCGCCGGTGAAAACTTCCAACAGCACGCGGAGCACTACACCCGCCTTCTGGGGGAAGCTCAGCGCGAGATCGACAATCGTCGTCAGCAGGCTGATCAGCAGAACCGCGAACGCCAGCAGCGCGAGAAAGACACCCGCGCCGATCGTGCCGAGGCTCAGGCCAATACGGCATCGGACCAATCCGTTCCGGGTGAGGGCGTTCAGCCCGATCTAGGGCAATCGCCGCAGCCTGATATTGCGGATGCCGGTGACAATGGTCTGGTCGAAACACCTGAAAGCAAGCCGCGTCGCCAACCATCGCGCGCGCGCAAGCCGCGCAAACCTGCCCGCAAGGATGAGGCGACTTCGACAGAAGCCGCTCCAGCACCAGCGCCAGAGGCAACCGATCCTTCAGGTGAAGCTGCAGAGTAATAGGCCAACGAGTTGGCAAGAAAAAACCCCGGCTTGACCGGGGTTTTTTGTTTCTATCAGAAAAGCTTAGTCCGTTCCGCGATAGGGCTCTACATATTGTAGGGCCATGTCCCACGGGAAGAAAATCCAAGTGTCCTGGCTGACTTCCGTGATGAACGTGTCCACCTGAGGACGACCTTTAGGCTTGGCATAAACCGTTGCAAAATGCGCCTTGGGATACAACTGACGCACCAGTTCCAGCGTTTTGCCGCTGTCCACCAGATCGTCGATGATCAGAATGCCTTCGCCATCTCCCATCAATTCGGTATCCGGGGATTTCAGCACTTCCGCTTCACTCTGCTGATCGGCTTTGCCGCCGCCTGCGTGATAGGATTTTACGCTGATTGTATCTACGGTGCGGATGTCCAGTTCGCGGCTGACGATCATGGCCGGAGCCATACCGCCGCGGGTGATCGCAACAACGGCGCGCCACGCACCATCATCAGGCCCTTGCCCGTCCAGACGCCAAGCCAAAGCACGGCTGTCGCGGTGGATCTGATCCCAGCTGATATGAAAGCCTTTTTCGTGCGGAAGGCGATGATCGCTCATGGCTTGGGCTCCTTACTTGCGGCCGGTGGTCACGTCGATGTCGGGGGCGTCTACGGCCTTCATGCCGACCACGTGATACCCTGCATCAACGTGATGGGTTTCGCCGGTCACGCCAGATCCCAGATCCGACAACAGATACAGAGCCGAATTGCCCACGTCACCGATGGACACATTGCGACGCAGGGGCGAGTTCAGCTCGTTCCATTTCAGGATGTAGCGGAAATCACCGATACCCGAGGCCGCCAACGTTTTAATTGGGCCAGCGGAAATCGAGTTCACACGGATGCCGTCCTTACCCAGATCTTCAGCCAGATAGCGTACTGACGCTTCCAGTGCTGCTTTGGCCACGCCCATGACGTTGTAGTGCGGCATGACCTGCTCGGCACCGTAATAGGTCAGGGTCAGCATCGAGCCACCATCGGTCATCAGATCGGCCGCACGGCGCGCAACAGCAGTGAAGCTGTAAACCGAGATGTCCATGGTCATGCGGAAGTTCTCGGGGCTGGTGTCGACATAACGGCCGCGAAGCTCGTTTTTGTCCGAGAAACCAATGGCGTGGACGATGAAGTCCAACTTGCCCCATTTCTCTTCCAGAGCGGCAAACAGGGCATCAATCGATGGCTGATCTGCCACATCGCATTCCAGAACAATGTCCGAACCAAGCTGGTCTGCTAGTGGTACGACCCGTTTCTTCAGCGCCTCACCCTGATAGGAAAATGCAAGCTCGGCTCCGGCGTCGGCGCAGGCTTTGGCAATTCCCCATGCAATGGATTTATCATTCGCGAGACCCATAATCAGGCCACGCTTTCCCTTCATCAATTCGGTCGACATAAATGTTCCTCGTCCCGCGATACTGCGTTAAGACCGTTTATGCGATTGACGGTGCGTCTTCAAGTCCGGCATGGCGCTATGTAGTTGTGAAATGGCGGGATTTGGCCAGCCTTTTATAGGTGACCATGCGATTGTGACCCGTATGAGAAGGAATGCAAATGTCTGAACGTGACGGAATTTTCTCGGGTGATGACCCATTTGTCATCGCGCGAAGCTGGTTGGCTGAAGCCGAAAAAAGTGAAGTAAATGATCCCAACGCAATCGCTCTGTCCACAGTTGATGCGGATGGTTTGCCCAATGCGCGCATGGTGCTTCTGAAAGACATCGAAGATGACGCCTTCGTTTTTTATACGAACTATGGCTCGGTCAAAGCGCAGGAAATCGAGCAGGCGGGGAAGGCTGCCTTCGTCATCCACTGGAAAAGCTTAAGGCGGCAGATTCGCGTTCGTGGCACCGTAACTCGTGAAGAAGGCGTGCAGGCGGACAATTACTTTGCGTCACGTTCCCTTAAAAGCAAACTAGGAGCTTGGGCGTCACGACAAAGCCAGCCCTTGTCGTCGCGCGCCAATTTGATGGCCAAAGTTGCGAAGGTGACGGCGCAGCACGGACCAAGCCCGCAACGCCCTGACTTCTGGGGTGGATACCGTATCCTGCCAAGCGAAATCGAGTTTTGGGCGGATGGTGCATTCCGGCTGCATGATCGGTTTCGCTGGACGCGTTCGGGGCAGGACCAAAACTGGCAAGTAGAGCGCCTGAACCCCTGAAAATCTTACTGCTTCGTGGCTCTACCTATCCAAAAATACAGGTGTGAAGGGCTTGCGTCGCTCGTGCAAACGCCCCAATAGTAAAGATGGGGATGAAATGTGCTAGAGGTTGATATGTCGCAGATTGGTGACGCCCACGCGGCAGATGTTGTGCAGGGGCAGGTCAAATGGTTTGATCCGAACAAGGGGTTCGGGTTTGTGGTTGCGAATGAAGGCGGCGCAGATATTCTGTTGCATGCCAATGTTTTGCGTAATTTTGGCCAGAGTTCTGTTGCCGATGGTTCCAGCATCGAAATCACCGTTCAGGCGACCGATCGTGGCCGTCAGGCAATCAGCGTGTTGTCAATCACACCCCCGGAAGGGGAAAGCATCCATCAGTTGGAAGAGATCGTTGAAGGGTTGGTTGACCCCGACAGCATCGGCGAGATGGAACCAGCCCGCGTCAAATGGTTCGACAAGGCCAAAGGTTTTGGGTTCGCCAATGCATTCGGAAGCTCAGACGACATCTTCGTGCATATCGAAGTGCTGCGTCGCTCGGGCCTTGCCGATCTTCAACCAGGAGAGGCGATCAGCATCCGCGCGGCCGATGGAAAACGCGGAAAAATGGCGGTTTCCGTACATGCTTGGGATGCTGCCGTCGACGACGAGACCGCATCTTGAACTTATCCCTGCGCAAGGGTGTGATAGCTTTTTGCGCGTTTCTTCCCGCCACTCTGAGCGCCCATTGGGCCCAAGCCTCTGACTGCCATTCGAATCGCATCAGTATTCGCGGTGACTGGGGCCAAGCAGCCTTTACGGTCGAGGTCGCGGACGACCCGCGCGAACGAGCCCAGGGGCTGATGTTTCGCGAACATATGCCGACGACCCATGGAATGCTGTTTCTCTTTGAGACTCCTCAGCAGGTCGGATTTTGGATGAAAGACACGCTGATAGCGCTGGATATGATTTTTATCCAACCTGATGGCACGGTGTCCCGGATACATGAAAATGCGATCCCTCACGACACAACCGTGATCGACGGAGGGCCGGGCGTCCTAGCTGTTCTTGAGGTGAACGGTGGGCTGTCTGCGCGATTTGGTATCTCCGAAGGCAGTGAGTTGCAGCACCCCGCTTTAGATCAAGCACTGGCCGCATGGCCTTGTGATGCACCGAGCGCGGATTAATCGACCAACATTTCACTTTGTGAGGATTTCTCTCTTTTCATTGCCGAAACACATCGGTAAGGAAGAGGCGTTCGGGGCGTAGCGCAGTCTGGTAGCGCACCTGTTTTGGGTACAGGGGGTCGCAAGTTCGAATCTTGCCGTCCCGACCACTCTTCACCAATAGAGTTTGTCGTTCGAGAGATCAGTGTGACGGAAGTCACCACTATATATGGTGGTCTCCGGCCGATTTTCGCACGCTAATTTACATCCCAAATCCAGTGCGATGTCACGCAGAGGTGAGTCGGTTTTTTGGCGGGATTGGCCACCGACCCCTCGCAGATCGGACGCGTGCTTTCCTAAACCAACCGCTCATGTGTCGCAGAAGTCGCAGGTGTTCCGTTTGTGCACTATCGCTTGTGGGGAAATGCCTCGCTTCAAGCAACATGTAGTGTTCGAAGTGTAAACTAGCCAATTTACTAGCAAAAGAAGGTTTCTAGCTAAGGTTGAATATAGTTAGAATCAACCGGGCGACATCCGATGGTTGTGCGCCCACCTGCGTCAACAGAAAAGAGTTGGGGATATCTTTGAATTTATCGTTGACGGTATAGGGATGTCTACGCCAGATTGTGGGGGCTAGTCGAAAGGGCCACAATATATAGTGGCTCGCGGTTGGTAGGGTGAAACAGGGGCCAAGCTTTGATTTGGAAGTTTCAAGGGTGCGTCACTTCGATGGTGCGCGGCTCTCGACGGTATTCCTGTGTCTTATCCTCACGCTGTTCGACTAGCACGAATTTGATCGAAAAGGGCAGATCCCTTGCACTGACGGGGCGCAAGGGACCACTAAAGGGACTGGACAGGGCACAATGAAGATTGAACGCAAATTCACTAGATCGGGGCAGGGCGCGTATTCAGAGCTGGATTTCACCACCACGGTGTCAGAAATTCGCAACCCGGACGGAACAATCGTTTTCAAACTGGACGAATGCGAAGTGCCGACAAGCTGGAGCCAAGTGGCATCCGATGTGATTGCGCAGAAATACTTCCGGAAGGCCGGCGTTCCGGCTGCTCTTAAAAAGGTTAAGGAAAAGGGCGTTCCTGAATTCCTGTGGCGTTCAGTTCCCGATGAAAAAGCCATGGCCGATCTGCCCGAAGATCAGCGCTTTGGCGGTGAAACCTCGGCCAAACAGGTGTTCGACCGTCTGGCAGGCGCATGGGCCTATTGGGGCTGGAAGGGTGGCTACTTTACCACCGAAGAAGACGCTCGCGCCTATTTCGACGAAATGCGTCACATGCTTGCCAGCCAGCGCGCCGCGCCGAACTCGCCCCAATGGTTCAACACCGGTCTGCATTGGGCCTATGGCATCGATGGTCCTGCACAGGGCCACTATTATGTGGATCACAAGACCCGCAAGCTGACTCGCTCGAAGTCCAGCTATGAGCATCCGCAGCCGCACGCCTGTTTCATTCAGTCGGTTGGCGATGATCTGGTTGGCGACGGCGGCATCATGGACCTGTGGGTTCGCGAAGCGCGCCTGTTCAAATATGGTTCGGGCACTGGCACCAACTTTTCGTCCCTGCGTGCAGCGAATGAAGAGCTGTCGGGTGGCGGTAAATCCTCGGGTCTGATGGGCTTCCTGAAAATCGGCGACCGTGCCGCGGGCGCGATCAAGTCGGGTGGCACCACGCGCCGCGCCGCTAAGATGGTGATCGTCGATGCGGATCACCCGGATATCGAGGAATACATCAACTGGAAGGTCAAGGAAGAGCAGAAGGTGGCCAGCCTGGTTGCTGGCTCGAAGATGCATGAAGAGCATCTGAACCACATCTTTGCGGCCATCCGTGCCTGGGACGGCAAAGCAGAAGATGCCTATGATCCCAAAACCAACGACACGCTGAAAGAGGCCATTCGCGCCGCGAAAAAAGTCGCGATCCCCGAAAACTACGTCAAGCGCGTGTTGGATTATGCAAAGCAGGGTTTCGGCTCGATCGAATTCCCGACCTATGACACCGACTGGGACAGCGAGGCTTACGCCACCGTTTCGGGCCAGAACTCGAACAACTCGGTCCGCGTCACCGACAGCTTCCTGAAGGCTGTTGAAGCCGACGCAGATTGGGAACTGATCCGCCGCACCGACGGCAGCGTAGCGAAGACCATCAAGGCGCGCGACCTGTGGGAACAGATCGGCCACGCCGCATGGTCTTGCGCAGATCCCGGCATTCAGTATCACGATACGGTCAACGCGTGGCACACCTGCCCTGAAGACGGTGCGATCCGCGGCTCGAACCCGTGCTCGGAATACATGTTCCTGGACGACACCGCGTGTAACCTTGCTTCGATGAACCTGCTGACCTTCCTGAAGGATGGCGAGTTCCAGGCTGAAGATTACATGCACGCCACCCGCCTGTGGACCATCACGCTGGAAATCTCGGTCATGATGGCGCAGTTCCCGTCGAAAGAGATCGCGGAATTGTCCTATGTTTTCCGCACCTTGGGTCTTGGGTATGCCAATATCGGCGGCCTACTGATGAACATGGGTTATGGCTATGACAGCGACGAAGGCCGTGCACTGTGCGGGGCCTTGACGGCGATCATGACCGGTGTGGCCTATGCGACCTCGGCCGAGATGGCGAACGAGCTGGGCGCCTTTGAAGGCTACGAGCGCAACAAAGAGCACATGCTGCGCGTCATCCAGAACCACCGCAACGCCGCCTATGGTGCAAGCGATGGGTATCAGGATCTGGCCGTGAAGCCGGTGCCGCTGGATATGAAAAACTGCCCCGATGCCAAGCTGGTCGATCTGGCCATGGGCGCGTGGGACGAAGCCTATGCGCTTGGCGAAAAGCACGGTTATCGCAACGCGCAGGTGTCCGTGATTGCACCCACCGGCACCATTGGTCTGGTGATGGACTGCGACACGACGGGGATCGAGCCCGACTTTGCTTTGGTAAAGTTCAAGAAACTGGCCGGTGGCGGTTACTTCAAGATCATCAACCGATCGGTGCCTGCGGCCCTTGAGAAACTGGGCTATGACAGTGCGCAGATTGAAGAAGTCATCGCCTATGCTGTCGGTCACGGCACCATGGGGAACGCGCCTGCGATCAATCACACGACCCTGATTGGACACGGGTTCGGACAGAACGAGATCGAGAAGATCGAGGCTGCTCTGTCGTCCGCCTTCGACATCCGTTTCGTGTTCAACCAGTGGACGCTGGGCGAGGAATTCTGCACCAATGTGTTGGGTATTCCCACTGAGAAGCTGAACGACCCAGAGTTTAACCTGCTGCGTCACCTTGGCTTTACGCGTCAGGACATCGAAGCCGCGAACGATCACGTTCTGGGCACGATGACGCTGGAAGGTGCTCCGCATCTGAAGGAAGAGCACTATAACGTCTTTGATTGCGCCAACCCGTGTGGCAAAAAAGGCAAGCGTTTCCTGAGTGTTGATAGCCATATCTACATGATGGCCGCGGCTCAATCGTTCATCTCGGGTGCGATCTCGAAAACGATCAACATGCCGAATGATGCCACCATTGAAGACTGCCAGAAGGCTTATGAACTCAGCTGGTCGCTGGGCGTGAAGGCCAACGCGCTCTATCGCGACGGCTCGAAGCTCAGCCAGCCTCTGGCTGCGGCTCTGGTCGAGGATGACGAAGAGGCAGAGGAAATCCTGGCCTCGGGATCGCCCCACGAAAAAGCTGTGACGCTGGCTGAAAAGATCATCGAAAAAGTGGTGATCAAAGAAGTCGCACGTGGTCGCGAGAAACTGCCCGAGCGCCGCAAGGGCTATACCCAGAAGGCTATCGTAGGCGGCCACAAGGTCTATCTGCGTACGGGCGAATATGAGACCGGCTCGTTGGGTGAGATCTTCATCGACATGCATAAAGAAGGCGCTGGCTTCCGTGCGATGATGAACAACTTCGCCATCGCGGTGTCGGTTGGCCTGCAATACGGCGTACCGCTGGAGGAGTTCGTGGACGCCTTCACCTTCACGAAGTTCGAACCGGCAGGCATGGTTCAGGGCAACGACTCGATCAAGAACGCGACGTCGATCCTTGACTATATCTTCCGCGAGCTGGCCGTGTCCTATCTGGACCGCACTGATCTGGCGCATGTGAAACCGCAGGGTGCATCGTTTGATGATCTGGGCCGTGGCGAGGAAGAAGGCGTATCGAACGTGCAAGAGCCGTCCGAAACTGCCGCGACCAAGTCCTTGGAAGTGCTGAAACAAATCAGCTCGTCCGGTTATCTGCGCAAGCGTTTGCCGCAGGAACTGGTGGTTCTGCAAGGTGGTGTGGAAGCGGGGGGAACGGCATTGACCGGGACCGATCCCATCGGTGCGCTGAACACATTGGTGCCGGAAACATCTGGTGACACGGCTGTGGTCGAAATGTCCATCACCGAGGCGTCGGTTACGACCGGCACAGTGAACACCATTGATGCACGGACCAAGGCCAAAATGCAGGGCTATGAGGGCGATCCCTGTGGCGAATGCGGCAACTATACGCTGGTGCGTAACGGTACCTGCATGAAGTGCAACACCTGCGGCTCGACCACGGGCTGTAGCTAACGGTTTCGTCTAGGCCGCCGTGTCCCAAGTGGCGGCCCAGGCAAGGTTAGGGTGGGTACGGGGGATGCCCGCCATCCTAACATGGGGCAGGTGCGCTTGCCCCCGACACAGATAGGGCCGCAGGCAAATAAACCGAGCGGTACCAATGATGAGCCCTATCAGTGAAACTGGGGTGTCCTGCGGGGCACCCCGTTTTTCTTTTTGATCCCTTACGAACGGGATGGCTCTTGTGCGTGGCAGGCCACGCGCCCAACAAAGTTAACAACTGTCATAAAACTTAAACAAACAGGAAATACTGGAAGCAAAAGCCACTAGCTCTCCAAGCAGGAAGGGTATTCGGCTGACAGGCGTCGATAGAAGGGTGAAGGAGGGATCAATGCTTGGTCTGGTGCTGTGGTATGATGACAAGACCGGGAACGGTCTGGTCTGGTGCGAGGATCAAGGGCCGCTGGCGTGTATCCGGTCGAGGGACACAGTCCTGGAAGGCATCGACAGGCTGGAGCAAGGGCAGCTTGTCCGCTGCAAGGTCGCAAAACGGGATGAGCATCGCATGGTCATGATTGTCACGGGTGTTGAAGGGGATATCCCATCTGAAGACCTGCGCAATATCCTGACACAAAACCGGGAACGCCGGGAAAGGCCATCGTTGAAAGTGGTCGCCTAGGATCACAGGGACTCTCCAATAGAAAACGCCCGGTCGCAGAGGCAACCGGGCGTTCTTCTTTTCAGGTGGCAGGCTTAGACGCCGCGGGGCAGGGCGGCGACACCAGTACGTGCTACTTCGCTCAGTCCCAGCGGGCGCATCAGCTCGGCAAAGGCGTCGATTTTCTCGGTCGTACCGGTGATCTCGAACACAAAGCTGTCCAGCGTGCTGTCCACAACATTTGCGCGGAAGATGTCGGCCAGACGCAGAGCCTCGACGCGCTTGTCGCCAGCGCCTTCGACTTTCAAAAGCGCCAGTTCCCGCTCGACCGCCGGACCTTCGACCGTCAGATCGTGCACTTCGTGCACCGGAACGATGCGACCCAACTGCGCCTTGATCTGTTCGATCACGGCGGGTGTGCCAGTGGTCACGATGGTGATGCGCGACAGATGACCTTCGTGATCAACCTCGGCCACGGTCAGGCTTTCAATGTTGTACCCACGACCGGCGAACAAGCCGATCACGCGGGCTAGGACGCCCGCTTCATTGTCCACCACACAGGCCAGCGTATGGCGTTCGATGATGTCCGAATTGGGGTCGCGCAGGTCATAGGCGGACTTGCGGGAGGAACCTTTTTTGATTTTTAGTGCAGACATTTAAAAGCCCTCCTTAAACCAGTGTTGCGCCAGCGGCACCGATAACGCCTTGCGTCTCGGCTTCGCCCATCAGCATGTCATTATGCGGTGCGCCCGACGGGATCATCGGGAAGCAGTTGGCGTGTTTTTCAACCAGAACGTCCAGAATGAACGGGCCGTCATAGTCCAGCATCTCTTGAATGGCGTCGTCCAGCTCGGCCGGGTCCGAGACCTGACGGCCCTTGCAGCCAAAGGCATCTGCCAGTTTCACGAAATCAGGCAGGCTTTCCGACCAGCTGTGCGAATAGCGTTCACCGTGCAGCAGTTCTTGCCACTGGCGTACCATGCCCAGACGTTCGTTGTTCAGGATGAACTGTTTGATCGGCGCGCGGAACTGAACCGCTGTGCCCATTTCTTGCATGTTCATCAGCCACGAGGCGTCGCCCGCCACGTTGATCACGCAGGCGTCGGGATGTGCGATCTGCGCACCCAGCGAGGCCGGCAGGCCATAACCCATCGTGCCCAAGCCACCCGAGGTCAACCAGCGGTTCGGATCTTCGAAGCCCAGGAACTGCGCGGCCCACATCTGGTGCTGGCCCACTTCGGTCGCAACATAGCGGTCCTTGTCCTTGGTCAGCGCCTCAAGGCGTTCCAGCGCGTGTTGAGGCTGAATGACGTCATCGGTTTTCTGATAGGACAGGCAGCGACGCTCTTGCCATTCGCCGATCTGTCCGGTCCATTTGGCCAGACCGTCTTTGTTGGTCTTACGCCCGCGCGCTTTCCAGACCTTCAGAAGGTCCTCAAGTACATGCCCAACATCGCCGATGATCGGCAGATCCACGTGGATCACTTTGTTGATCGAGCTCGGGTCGATGTCGATATGCGCTTTCTTCGAGTTGGGACTGAACGCATCCAGGCGGCCGGTGATCCGGTCGTCGAAACGCGCACCAACGCAGATCATCAGATCGCAGTCATGCATCGCCATATTGGCTTCATAAAGACCGTGCATGCCCAGCATGCCCAGCCAATGTTCACCCGAAGCGGGGTAGGCGCCCAGACCCATCAGGGTCGAGGTGATCGGGAAGCCAGTCGCGTCTACCAGTTCGCGCAACAATTGACTGGCCGCAGGTCCAGAGTTGATCACGCCGCCGCCGGTATAGAAGATCGGACGCTCGGCGGTTTCCATCAGCTCGGCCAGTTCGGTGATCGCGTCGATGTCACCGCGCATCTGCGGCTGGTAGTGACCAGTTTCGGTCTTGGCAGGCGGTGTATAGCTGCCGGTCGCAAACTGAACATCCTTCGGAATGTCGATCAGCGTCGGTCCTGGACGGCCCGACATCGCCACGTGGAACGCCTGATGGATGGTCTCGGACAGCTTGTCAGTCTCTTTCACCAACCAGTTATGCTTGGTGCAAGGGCGGGTGATGCCAACGGTGTCGGCTTCCTGAAAACCGTCGGTGCCGATCATGAATGTCGGAACCTGACCGGTCAGAACAACCAGCGGGATCGAATCCAGCAAAGCGTCAGTCAGGCCGGTTACGGCGTTCGTCGCACCGGGACCCGAGGTTACCAAAACAACGCCGGGCTTGCCGGTCGCGCGGGCATAGCCCTCGGCGGCGTGGACGGCGCCCTGTTCGTGGCGCACAAGGATGTGACGAATATCGTTCTGCTGAAAGATCTCGTCATAAATTGGTAGGACGGCGCCCCCGGGATACCCGAATACTGTGTCCACACCCTGATCCTTCAGGGCTTGAACTACCATTTTCGCTCCGGTCATCTGACGTGTCATCTTCTTCTCCGTTCCACGTGCGCTTCTCACAAAAAAGCCCCCGATCATTTCGGGGGCGCATGGGGTTCCATTATGGTTCCGTTACCGGCCCATGCGCCAATTTCTAACAAGTACTAGGACGCTGCCCATTTCGGGTTTTCCCATGTTCTTGCCCAAGGGGATCCTTGAAGGCTTCATCAATATATGCGCGGGACATTATGAGCGGTCGGCGGGGGCGTCAACCGCGAAAGCGTGTATAAAATGTCGTGCAGGCGAATTTTTTGTAATTTTTGGTCTTCTTGGGGTGGGTCGGGCGCAATTTATGGAAATTCAGGCGGTATTCGGTCCGTTTTTCCATGAATTCTTCGCGCCAAACCATGCACGCGCAGCAACGCGCCGAACTTTTGCGTCTTGTCAGGCTTCGCGATGGCTCTTGCTGGCCGTGTCCGGCAAAGTGATGCTGGCCACCTGTTCTGCGATTGGATCGGTGGATAGGGGGTGCAGCTCGGCCGAGTAATCTTCGTCCGTAATCAGTGGTGTCCAATGATTGTCGCGGTAGATCTCGATGGATGAAAACGTGGCCTTATAGTCCATCTTCGGGCTGCCGGGCACCCAGTAACCCAGATAGACGTATGGAAGGCCAGCCTCGCGCGCGATGTTGATGTGATCGAGGATCATATAGGTGCCAAGGGATTTGCGATGCCATTCGGGATCGTAAAAGGAATAGACCATGGACAACCCGTCCTCGAGCACATCGGTCAGGCAGACCGCGCGCAATGGACCATTCGCGTCATCCCCCGGATGCTGATCCGGGCCACGCTCGGCATATTCGATCACACGGCTTTTGATCGGGGTTTCTTCGATCATCGCGGCAAACTCGAACACATCCATATCCGCCATGCCACCTTCGGCGTGGCGATTGTCCAGATAGCGGCGGAAAAGTTCGTACTGATCTTCGCTGGCCCACGGGGCGCGGGCGCGGCGTTCAAGGATCGCATTGCGCTTGGCTGTGCGGCGTTGGCTTTTGGTGGGTTTGAAATCAGCGACTCGGATCCGCGCGGACAAACAGGCCGAGCATTCGGCGCAGGACGGGCGATAGAGGACGTTTTGCGATCGTCGGAACCCTTGCTTTGACAGGGTGTCGTTCAGTGTTTCCGCATGCTCGCCCTGAAGGGCCGTGAACAGCTTGCGTTCCATGCGCCCGTCAAGATACGGGCACTCCTGCGGAGCAGTCACATAGAACTGAGGGGCAAGCGGAAGTGTATGGCGCATGGTCTCTCGAAATCATCTCAAATCGAAACGAGCCTAGCCTGACCTTGCGGCTTCGGGCAAGCCCCCGTTGATTATCAGAGTAAACGGGGGCTTTTCCGCGTAATCCGGCGTTAGCGCCGCTCGGACGTGCGGTTGATGGCGGCGGTGCCCAGCACCATGTCACTAAGCCCTTGGCCACGTGCGGTGGTGAACATCATGACCAACGAGATCATCTGAAGCACCCCTGTCGACACGGACATGTAATATCCCAAGGTGTGCAGGGCGGCGGTTTGGCGGTCAAACCGCTGACCGTCATGGCGGCGTAGTTCGATTGCGGTCAAGCGCATTCCGATGGTTGCGGACTTATTGGTCAGTGTGGTCATTCGATAGACAAAACCAACCGCCAGATAGACAAGTCCCGACAGGAAAAATCCAATCCCAAAGGTCAAAATCCCGATGCAAAAGAACATCCCAAAGATCAGCACCACGTCGATGAACCACGCCAGAAGGCGTTTCAGCGTCACATCCTGATAGAACTCGGCCTGAGTGTCAGGGTCCGGCAAGCCCCAAAGGCCTGCGCCGTTGGGATTGCTGCGATGGTCGTAAGAATGGGTCATTGCGTCCTAGGCATTTTCTTGGGTCATGCAGAACCCGGCCCCCAAAAAGGGCCGGGAGAATTGTAAACTCGCGTCAAGTTTACTTCTTTTTGCGCTTGGGTTCATCCAGGATTTCGACATCCTCGGCCACGTCTTCAACATCATCTTCCGACAGGTCACCCTCGTCGATGGTCGAGTTGCGAGCGGCTTCAGCGCGATCGTCCATGAACTGGTCAAACTCGGACTTGTCCTTTGCGGCGCGCAGACGTTCAAGGAAGGCTTCAAAGGCTTCCTGTTCGCTCATCAAACGGCGCAGGGTCTCGGCCTTATAGGCGTCAAACGCGGTGTTGCCCGAGCTTGCAAAGCCGTGGCGGTGCGACATGTGGCGGTCCTGCCAAGCCTGGCTGTCATGGGTGCGGCGGTGAGAACAGGATTTCGAAAACATGCGTTTGCTCCAGATCATATATGCAAGAAGGGCAAGGCCGACTGGCCAGAAAAGGATGAAGCTGACGACCATGGTGGCGATCCAAGCGCCTTTACCACGAGCGTCCAGCCATGCCTCGGCGCGAGAAAACCAACCACGGGGGGCGGTTTCATAATGAGTGGTATGGGCGGCGGTGTTCATAATGGTCTCCATCGTGCTGACTGTGTTTCGTTTAATGTGAATGCCTTTCACATGACTAAGATGTGGGGACTTAACGGTTGGGTTCAAGGATAAATGTGAAAGTATTTTACATTATTTTCGAAGTGCATTGAAATAATGAGATAAATAAAGAAAAAGAGCGGTGAAAACTCACCGCCCTTTTGGGTTTCACAAGGTCGAAAGTCAGGCCGGAAGGGCGCTGGAGGGTGCTTTTTGACCTAGCCGTGGCTTGAACGCGCCCATGATCAGCTCTGTTACAAGTGGCAGCACGTTGGACATCCCAACGAGCGCCTCGCGTGCTTCCAGTGCGTGGAACGCGTCGCTCACTGGTTCTGCCGGGTCGCCTGCTTCTGCAAGGGCAAGCAGGTCGGGCATCATCGGCACAAGGAAGACAAATGCGTTCACTGCTAGGAACGCCTGACAGGCAAGCTTGACGATCATCCAGCGCGCGCGCTCTTTCCAGATGAAGAACAGTGCCAAGTCGCACGCGAGTTTAAGACCCAGACCTGGCAGGATAAGGATATAGGCGCTGGTCAGCTTGTAATTGTAGACCGTCACCGCGGTTGCGCCATCTGGTGTTCCGATGACAGCTCCAATCACGATGTGAGAGAGAATACCGCCGACATATAGAATGCCGGCGATCTCGTTTACGAAATCGAGGGTCCTGCGCACGGCTCAGGCGTCCCGATTTCCAAACCACATGCGGCTGAACAGCCCGTCTTTCAGCTTGAACTGGTGATAGGCCCAACCCGCGATATGAGCCACAATGGTGAGCATCAACAGTTTTGACAGGATACCATGCGCTGTGCGCGGCACGAGGTGGTCAAAGCTTTCTGGCAGAGGTGCTCCGGAGCCGAAGAATACAATATCTGGCAGCCCTGCACCCATCGCGATGCCCATGCCGCTGGCGACCATCAGGAACACAAGAATATAGAGAACCCAATGGGCGGCGCCGCCCGCAAAGTTCAAGAAGCCGTTTCCAGTGTCGGCTTTCGGTGGATGTGCGCTGCGCAGGCGCGTGACAAGGCGCACGATCATCAGGACGCCGACTATGATGCCGATCGACATGTGGCCGCGTAGGCTGAACATTTTGTCTGGGTGATCATTTGGTAGAGCAGCAAGAACATTCGACCCCATGACCAAAGCAACAAGGATCATTAGGGCGAGAACCCAGTGAAGGGAGACAAGTAAGGGGTGATAACGTTTCATGGCTTTGATTTTCTCATTAGCTGGTAATGCGCCCAAGATACTTGCAAATGCAAATATTGCAAGTGGAAAGTTGCAACTGCAAGTGTTGTCGCTTATGTTGTGCTCGAACGACACGACAAACCTGCCGAGGTATGACCATGAACAAGCCCGACTCTGTGCTTTCGGATTTACGCGATCAGGCACATATGACGCGCACCTCAAGCGCGGGTTGGATGCTTCAGCGGCTGGCTTGTATGACCGACACCCAGATGCAAGCCCGCTTGAAAGCCCACGGGTTAAAGATGGATCACTTCATCGTTTTGATGGCCCTGACCGAGAAAGAAGGGGCCAGCCAGACCGAGATCGGCGAAGGGCTGAGGATCGCGGGATATACGGTCTCGCGCGCACTTGATGCTCTTGAAAAGCGGGAGTTGGTTGAGCGTAAGCAGGACGAGCAGTCTCGTCGTACCCATCGGGTGTTTCTGACAGACGAAGGACAGGCACTGATGCCCGTCATTTTTGGGATCATCGGCGAGCAGAACAAGGCTCTGCTGGGCCAATTGTCGCCGGATGATCAGCGCGAGTTCCTGCGTTTGCTGACGCTTCTAACCAATGCAGCGGGTTCTGATTGCGGCTGATCCCTAGGTGAAGTCACCTAGCGTTGCGCCACAGATACGGATCAGATCGCGGGGCGCGGCAGGGAAAACATGCCGTGGCGTACCGGCGGCGGCCCAGACCTCATCAAACTCCAACAGGCGGGCGTCGTAAAAGGCGCGGACCGGATTGGTCAGCCCGACCGGAGATACGCCGCCGATGGCAAATCCAGTTTCAGCGCGGATCAGTTTCGCATCAGCTTTTCCCAAGGGTTCGCCCGCCAGGGCCGAGGCTTTGGCCGCATCCACCTGATTGCCACCAGCCGTTAGAAACAACAGGACATGGCCCGAGGTTTCGCCGCGAAAGATGACGGATTTCGCAATCTGATCGATTTCGCAACCACAAGCGCGGGCCGCGTCTGCAGCGGTGCGCGTGCTGTCGGACATTTCGATGACGTTGGCGGCAATGCCCCCGTCTGCCAGCGCGGCTTTGACCCGTTTTAGGCTTTTGGACATTCCGGTTCCTGTCGTCTGCTTTGATCCTTTCAGGGACTGTAGCCTTTCAATGGCCATAGGCAAGCTGGCTCGAATGGTCGCAACCTGCTTTCCCATGTTGACCCGCCCCGCCGCCCGGCGCAATTTGCGCATATGAGCCAGAACACCTTCGCCGCCCGCATCGCCCGCACTCCAATCGCCTACGACGCCGAGCCCGCGGCAGATATCGACACACTATTTGCGGATCTGACGCCAGATCTGCGCGAGATCTTGTCTGGGGCGGCTGGCTGTTCGCCATACCTGAAAGGTTTGATGGAAAAGCAGGCCGATTGGTTGCGCGCCGCGCTGAGCATCGCGCCAGAGGATGCCATTACGGCAGCCATGCAGGATATGAATACGGACAGCGACAGCGCGTTGCGGAAGTCTTTGCGCGTGGCAAAGCAGCGTATCGCACTTCTGACGGGGCTTGCGGATCTGGCCGGGGTTTATCAGCTGGAGCAGGTCACCGGCGCGCTGACGGATCTGGCGGATTTTGCCACCCACACGGCCATGACCTTTCAGGTGGGCAATGAAATTCGGCGCGGCAAGTTGCCGGGAATGACGGATGCGGATGTCGAGACCGCCGGGGGCATGGTTGCTCTTGCCATGGGTAAGATGGGTGCCCACGAGCTGAATTATAGCTCGGATGTCGATCTGATCATGCTGTTTGATGACAGCCGCTTCGAAGGCGCCGACTTTCATGAAGCGCGGTCCAGCCACGTGCGCGCCACCCGCAAGATGAGCGCCATGCTGTCCGAGTTGACCGAAGACGGATACGTCTTCCGCACCGATTTGCGGTTGCGGCCGGACCCGTCCGTGACACCCGTCTGTGTCTCTATGGAAGCGGCAGAGCGTTATTACGAAAGCCTTGGTCGCACATGGGAGCGGGCCGCCCACATCAAGGCGCGTCCGTGCGGCGGAGACATTGCAGCCGGCGAGGCCTATCTGACCCGCCTGCGCCCCTTCATCTGGCGCAAGCATCTGGATTTTGCGGCCATCCAAGACGCCCATGACATGCGCTTGCGCATTCGCGAGCACAAAGGTTTGTTTGGTGACATCACACTTCCCGGCCATGATATGAAGTTGGGGCGCGGTGGCATCCGCGAGATCGAGTTTTTCACGCAGACCCGCCAAATTATCGCTGGTGGCCGCGACGAAGGGCTGCGCATGCGCGAAACTGTGCCGGGATTGGCTGCTTTGGCTGCCAAGGACTGGATCCCCACCGATGTGGCCGAGATCCTGACACGGCACTATCGCTTCCACCGCGAGGTTGAGCACCGCGTGCAGATGTTCCGCGATGCTCAGACCCACAACTTGCCCAAAACGGACGACGAATTTGACCGGCTGGCCCGAATGATGGGAGAGGGCGACACCGAAGTGCTAAAAACCCGCATCCATGATGCGTTGGCCGAGGTCCACGAGCTGACCGAGAGCTTCTTCGCGCCGGACGATACCACGGCTGACAGTCGCGAACTTACGGAAAGCGAGGCCGAAATCGTAGCCCGCTGGGAAACCTATCCCTGTTTGCGCTCGGCACGCGCCGTCGAAATTTTCAACCGCCTGAAGCCCGACTTGCTGGCACGTTTGGCCGACGCACCACGTCCGCACGACGCGCTGATCCAGTTTGATGGGTTCCTGAAACGTCTGCCCGCGGGCGTGCAGCTCTTCTCGCTGTTTGAGGCCAACCCGACGCTTGTCGATCTGATCGTCGACATTGCCGCCACGGCCCCCGCGCTGGCGGCCTATCTTGGCCACAACGCGCAAGTTCTGGATGCGGTGATTGGCGGCGGCTTCTTCGAGCCTTGGCCCGGAGGCGACGCGCTTGAGGCAGAGCTGGCCGCGCGGTTGGACAAGGCGCCTGACTATGAGGCCAAGCTTGATGGCACGCGCCGCTGGATGAAAGAATGGCATTTCCGCATCGGCGTGCACTTCCTGCGCGGGCTGATCCACGCGCGCGAGGCGGGTGTGCAATACACAGACCTTGCAGACGCCGTCATTCGCGGCCTCTGGCCCGTTGTGGTGGATAACTTCGCCCTGAAGCACGGTATGCCACCCGGCGCTGGGGCTGCGATCATTGGTATGGGGTCGCTTGGCGCACGGTCGTTGTCTGCGACCTCGGATCTGGATCTGATCGTCATCTATGACCCGAAAGGCGAGGATATGTCGGACGGCCGCCGCCCGTTGGCGACACGGCCTTATTATGCGCGCCTGACACAGGCGTTTCTGACCGCACTGTCCGCCCCGATGGCGGAAGGGCGGCTTTATGAGGTCGACATGCGCCTGCGCCCATCGGGACGCCAAGGAGCGGTGGCCACCTCGATCGAAAGCTTCAAGGCTTACCAGCGGGATGAAGCCTGGACGTGGGAGCATCTGGCCCTGACCCGCGCGCGTGTTGTGGCAGGACCAGAAGGGCTGGCCAAGGACTACGAGGCCGCCCGGGCCGAGGTGCTTGGGTTTGACCGCGACCCGGCCAAGGTGATCGCGGATGTGATCGAGATGCGCAATCGCATCGCGGACGCCAAACAGGCGGGCGGGGCGCTGGACGCCAAGTTGGGAGAAGGCCATCTGCAGGATGTCGAACTGGTGGCTCAGGCGGCTGCGTTGCTGTCCAAGGACACACCGCGGGAACCGGACCGTCAAATCGCTCAAGGTGTCGCCATTGAGTGGTTTTCCGACGGTCAGGCGCGATCTTTGGTGCAGTCGCATGACCTAATGTGGCGCTTGCAGGCCGCGTCCAAACTGCTCTCCGAGGGTCCTTTGGACCTTGAAGATTTAGGGCAGGGCGGTCAGGATCTGCTACTACGCGAGACCGGGGCCGAGAGTGAGGCTGCCCTGATCGAGGATCTGGAGGAGAAGGCGCGGGCTGCGGCCCTAGCCATTGACGAGGTGCTGGCCAACCCGCCTGGGTAAAGCCCGCCGGAGGACCAAATGACGAACCTTATCGACGCCATCGACCAACGCGGGTTGATCCGCGACAGCTATGTGATCGAAGGGATCATGCCCGGTGAATGCCGTTCGATCTTTCTGGACTGGGCGCTGTTTGAAGACCATGACATGCCTCAGGCTGAGCGGATCAAGACGCTGCTTGCGCATTACGGTCCGAAAAATCCGGACCATCCAATGACCGCGGTACTGCACGCAGCTCTGGAAGATGCAGCGCCCCCCAAGCGACGCGGTGGTCGTGCGGGGCGTGTGGGATAAGAAAGCGGACATCGAGGCTGGATTATCAGTTTGGTAATTCCCATGTGAAATGCTGCCTGCATTATGCAACGCAGATACGCTTTTCTCGTCTCTTTTCTTTCTAGTTTCTGGGTGTCAGACACGCTGGCGAACGACACGCGGATCTGCCGCGATGTGTCCGAACTTCAAGCGGCTTATATGCGATTTCAGGATGCAAACCACGTGGCGGATCCGGCTGCTACGAAGCTATTGATGTCGACGCTATCCCAACGGATCAAACGTGTTCGCGATTTTAATGTGCCGACAGGCGTGGTCAGCCAATCGGATGCGCTAGGTGTGATTTCCAATGCTTTGGATCGGGCCGTGGCGCAATCCCGCACGGGTGCCGTGCTTGTGGCGAACCTGTCGTCACTTCGCACGGATCTTGAGCTTCTGACGATCGTCTTTGGCTGCGAGTTTGTCACCTCATCTGATGTCGGAGGCGAGACTAAGCCGCTCGCGATCCGTAAAAAACCCGGTGCGGAACAGGCGGATGTTGGGATGCCTGCCCTAAGTGATCCGATGGTGCTGGGTGGCGGTGCGTTGGGCCTTCTGGCGGTGATGGCCGCGATCTTGGCCCGGCTTGCTCTACATGGCCGCGGCAAACGGGAAGTGTGCAACACGCCGGTGCTGGTTTCCATCAATGATAGATGTACGATGACACGGATTGTCGACATCAATCGAAATGGCATGAAGATCGAGGCAGCGTCGATTCACGAGCAGGATGATTGGGTGGATCTCTATTTCTGCGGCCACAATTGTCGCGGAAAGATCAAGTGGAAGAACGAGTATTTTGCCGGGGTTCGGTTTCAAAAACGTATAAGCCCAACTGCTGTGACTGACATTCTTGAGAAAAGCCAATCGTCTTTGGAGGAGAGTGGTTTAGGGATGAATGCAACACCTTGCTTCAGCTTGGGCTGCCATGAGGGGTGCGGCAAGCATTGTCCAAGCGCGATGACAGAGCGAACGGTAAAGACCCTCGAAAGATCTTATCAGCAGCACTAGATGGGATGTCCGCCGTATTTGGATGAGATCTTGTAAAAAACGCGCCCGTTTCCGGGCGCGCTGTCTTAGATGAGAGGTTGGTCTAGGCCTCGATGTGTTCGGCCTCTTTGGGCAGGATCAGGTTCAAGATCACGCCAGCCACACCGGCAAGGCCAATGCCCGCCAACGAAAAGCCACCGCCAAACGGGATCGACAGCCCTCCGATACCGATGACCAAAACGGTCGAGACAATCACCATATTTCGGCTGTTGGTCAGCGCGTCAGCACCGATCCGAACCAGCACTGTCAGGCCGACCACGGTGACCATTCCGAACATCAGGATCATGATGCCGCCCATGACGGGCATTGGGATGGTGCCAAGCGCGCCCGAGACTTTGCCAACGAAGGCCAAAACAATCGCGAAAATCGCAGCCCAGGTCATGATCGCCGGGTTAAAGGCGCGGGTTAGGGTGACGGCCCCGGTGACCTCGGAATAGGTGGTATTGGGGGGACCGCCGACAAGGCCCGCGAACACGGTGGCCAGACCATCGCCCAGCATGGTGTTCTGGATGCCCGGCTCTTTCAAATAGTCCTTCTTGGTGACCGAGCTGATGGCCATGACGTCTCCGAAATGCTCAATCGCTGGGGCGATGGCGACGGGCAGAATAAACAGGATGGCCGCCATGTTGAACTCAGGCGCAACAAAGCCGGGAACGGCAATCCAAGCCGCATCCGAGAAGCTTTGGAAATTCACAAGGCTTTCGCCGGTGATGACCCCAAGGATCAATGCGGCACCGTAGCCTGCAATGACGCCGAAGATGATGGGAACAACCTTGATCATGCCACGACCCCGGATCGCGATCAGCATCGTGGTGCCCAGCGAAATGGCTGCAATGATCAGAGCATAGGATTTCGGCATGATCTGCGTGTCACCAGCCAAGCCTGTTGCCATGTTGATCGCAACAGGCGCCAGCGCCAGACCGATCACCATGATCACGGGCCCCACCACGACGGGCGGCAGATACCGGTGCAACCAGTCCGAACCCCAGATGCGGATGGCGAAGCTGATAGCCACATAAAACAGGCCAGCCGCTGCGAGACCGCCCAAAGTCGCTGGAAGTCCCCAAGTCTGTACGCCGTAAATAATGGGGGCGATGAAAGCAAAGCTGGATGCCAGGAATACCGGCACTTTGCCGCGGGTGACGATCTGGAAGATCAGAGTGCCGACACCCGCCGTGAACAGCGCCACGCTGGGGTCCAGCCCGGTCAGCAGGGGCACCAGAACAAGCGCCCCGAAGGCCACGAACAGCATTTGTGCGCCCACAAGCGCCTGTCCGGGGCTGAATTTATAGTCGGTCTGCGTGATGTCGCGACTCATTATCCTGTCTCTCCTTCGGAATTTCCCGCTGTTTAGCGATTCCGAGAAGAAGCGACAGCCGAAAAAGGAACTGGATGGATCAGGCCTCGTCCGCAGGTCGCATCATTAGCCAAATCAGCGAAGCGCCTGCAAGAGCAAGGAAGGGCACCATGGCGATGTTCACCGCGCTCCAGCCCTCGACAGCGGTGCCGCCCGAGCAGTTCATTAGCCCGCCAGAGGCCAGTGATGCGATGGTCACACAGCCAAAGACGATCATGTCGTTCATGCCCTGGACGCGCCCGCGTTCTTCGGGGGCATGGGCGCCTGCCAGCATCGACGTCGCGCCGATGAAGCCGAAGTTCCAACCGACACCCAAAAGGACCAGCGCAACGAAGAAATTCTCAAGCTCGACCCCTTGCAATGCGACGACCCCGGCAAGGCCAAGAATGGCCAGACCAGCGGCGATGACTTTGCGCGTGCCGAAGCGGGCAATCAGGTGGCCGGTAAAGAAACTGGGCACGAACATGGCCAACACATGTGCGGTGACGACATTGCCCGCCATGTCGGTCTCAAACCCGCAGCCCACGACCGCCAACGGGGTCGAGGTCATGACAAGGTTCATCAGAGCGTAAGAGACCATGCCACAAATGATCGCCACGGCGATCACCGGGTCGCGCAGAAGTTCCATGCGGGAACGGCCCTTGGGCGCGTCCTCGTGCGGTTTTTCCGGCTTGGGAATGTCCAATCCCAGAAACAGAAGGGAACCCAGAAGGTTGATCACAATGATCGTCAGGTAGGCGCCAAGGAATGGGACGACCATCGCGTCATTGGTCAGGTTGAACAATTGGGGTCCGATAATGGCCGAGGCCAATCCACCCGCCATAACATAGGAAATCGCCTTGGGCCGGAACGCAGCCGAGGCCGTGTCGGCGGCCGCAAAGCGATAGAAACCCTGCGCGGACTGGTAGAGCCCCATGAAGAACGACCCGATCAGGAAAATCGTGAAGTCGAACTGCATCAAGCCATAAGCACTGATGGCTGCGCCGACTGTGCCGCCCAGTGTGCCCAGCCAGAACCCAATCCGACGTCCGAAGGTTTGCATGACCCAGCTGACTGGGTTGGCAAAGATCATTGACCCACCCACCATCAGGGAAATCGGCAGCGTCGCCCAGCAGGGGTTTGACGCCAGCGATTGTCCGGCCAGACCGGCCATGGTGAAGATCATCGGCATCTGCGCACCCAGAATGGCCTGCGCAAGCACAAGTATGGTCACATTGCGCTTGGCACGTGCATCATCAGCGGGGGTCAGGGTCGCGTCTGTCATGCGCACATGCGTATCCATGCATGTTCGAATTGACCAGAGTAAATTTAGCTAGATGCAGCGTGGCGATGTCGCAGTCAAACTTGGTCAATCAAATGCGCAAAGCTGCCAGACACATGGCCCTCGATCAACCCCATCGGGGCGAGAGCACGGCCTTCTGCATCCGTGGCGTTAAACAGCGGCGCGCCTTCTGCAAGAAGCGTGGTGGCATAGTGGAACTCATGCGCATTCCAGCGTCCGGCGAACGGACCATGATCTGCGTGCAGAGACCGGTACCCAAGGTGTAGCTTGCGCTTTGCAAAACTGGTTTCGAGCCCCAGCAACCCAAGCATTTCATGGCGAACTCCGTTCTTGTCGGTGATCGCGCGGCCAAGGGTCATATAGCCGCCACACTCGCCATAGATCGGGCAGGTGGCCGCGAGCATTCCCTGCTTGAATGTCTGTGCTGCGGCCAGCTTTCCTGCGTGCAGCTCGGGATACCCGCCGGGCAGGAAGATGAAATCAGCATCAGGAATTGGCGCTTCGTCGGCGAGGGGAGAGAAGGGCAGAACCTCGGCCCCAGCCGCGCGCCAGTCCGAAAGGATATGTGGATAGGCAAAGGCAAACGCTTTGTCCGAGGCGACTGCGATCCGCTGGCCGGGTGGTGCAAGCCGTGTCGCAGTGCTGGGCGTTGCGCTTACATGGCTTGCCAAAGCAACCAGCGCGTCAAGATCAATGGCGGCCTCGACCACATCCGCAACGCGGTCCAGATAGGCTTGCAGGTCAGGATGTTCCTCGGCCTGAACAAGACCCAAATGGCGCGAAGGATGTTCAAGACCCGCTTGGCGATACACGGCCCCCAGAACGGGGATCAGGCTGTCTTGCAGGCTGGCGCGAAGCATGGCCTCGTGCCGTGGACTGCCCACGTGGTTCAGGATGACGCCCGCCACGCGGACCGCGGGGTCGTGTTGGGCAAAGCCATTGACCAGCGGCGCAACCGAATGCGCAAGACGCGCGCAATCCACCACCAGAACGACCGGAAGCCCGAAGGTGCGCGCCAGATCTGCTGTCGCGCCGCGTCCTTCCGGGGGCGCACCGTCAAACAGACCCATGGCCCCTTCGATCAACAGCAGCTCGGCACCAGAACGGGCCAGATCGTGCAAACGTGCCGGACCCATCGCCCATGCATCCAAATTGGGGCATTCGCGCCCACAGGCAGCGGCGTGAAAACGGGGGTCGATGTAATCCGGGCCGGATTTTGCACCGCTGACATCCACGCCACGGCGCGATAGCGCCCGCAACAGGCCAAGGGTCAGGGTGGTTTTGCCGCTGCCAGATGAAGGCGCGGACAGAATCAAGCCGGTTGGCGCTGACATCAGCGGTCCTCGGCCGGGCGGCCTCGGCCCAGCGGATCGGTGTCGCGTGGCGCCAGACCTGAGGCCAGCGCCTGCCAATCCAAGGCCTGCCGCATCAAAACCGCACGCCCCACGCAGATGATGGCCGGAGCGCCGATCCCCTCGCGCGCGGCGTCTTCGACACAGGTGCCTAGGGTGGTTTCCAGCACGCGCTGGTCCGGTGTTGTGGCATTCATGGTGATGGCGACGGGCTCGTCGTTTGGGCGACCGGCGTCGATCAACTCGGACCGGATGCGGTCCAGATGCTTCATCCCCATATATATAACAATGACTTGCGAGCCGCGGGCGATTGCGGACCAGTCCAAGGAACCAGTCGCGTTGCCTGATTGATCGTGGCCGGTAACGAAAGTAACGGACTGGTTCACATCACGATGGGTGACCGGGATGCCGGCATAGGCCAGCCCGCCGATCCCGGCCGAGATGCCGGGGATGATGCGGATCGGTACGCCGTGCTGAACAAGGGTCTGCCCCTCTTCGCCACCACGTCCAAAAACAAAGGGATCGCCGCCTTTCAGGCGCAATACGCGTTTGCCCTCGCGGGCCAGATCCACCAGCCTCAACGAAATATCGCGCTGCTTGGCCGAGGGCTTGCCGCCACGTTTGCCAGCATAGATTACTTCGGCTTCAGGGCGCGCCCAGCTTAAGATCTCGGGCGAGACCAGCGCATCATGTACGATCACATCCGCCTGCATCAGCGCATTCACCGCGTGAATGGTCAGAAGGCCGGGGTCTCCGGGTCCAGCACCACATAGCCAAACCCAGCCGGGCTCCAGCGTGGGCCAGTTATGGCCGGGTAAAACAGGGACGGTATATGCATGCGAGTCAGTCATGCGCCCCTTATGCACCTGTTGGTCGCCCTCGAAAAGCGTAACTGCGACCACACAGAACGGATTGGCGGCGCGGATTTGCATGCCTATAGTCTTTGGAATGGAAAAGACTGATCCCCAGAAACTACGCCGTGGCTGGACCACAGGCGCCTGTGCCACCGCTGCAGTGAAAGCCGCCTTGGACGCGCTGTGGGGGCAGGGTGCGCCCGCACGGGTGACGATCACGCTTCCACGTGGAGAAACACCGGATTTCTTGATCTATGACCTGATTACAGGGGATAACTGGGCGGAAGCTGCGGTCGTGAAGGATGCGGGCGACGATCCGGACGTGACTCACGGCGCAGTGATCCGGGCGCGTGTTGCGCCTGCCAAACCGGGGCAAGGCGTGTTTTTCGTCGCCGGGGACGGCGTGGGCACGGTGACGAAACCCGGCCTGCCGATTCCCGTAGGACAACCTGCCATCAACCCTGTGCCGCGCCAGATGATCAAAGGCGTCGTGCACGAGGCCGCCGCGACCTATGTCCAGTCGGCGGATGTGATTGTCACCATCTCGGTCGAAGATGGCGCAGCGCTGGCCGAAAAGACATGGAACCCTCGGCTTGGTATCAAGGGTGGGCTGTCCATTTTGGGCACCACTGGCATTGTGCGCCCGTTCTCTTGTTCAGCGTGGATCGCGTCGATCCACCGGGGCATTGATGTGGCGCGGGCCGAGGGGCTGACGCATGTTGCGGGCTGCACCGGCGCGACCTCGGAAAAGGTGGTGCAGGGGCTGTTTGACCTGTCTGATGGGGCGATGTTGGACATGGGCGATTTCGCTGGCGGGATGCTGAAATATCTGGCGCGGAACCCGATTGACCGGGTGACCATCGGGGGCGGCATTGGAAAGCTGACGAAGCTGGCGCAAGGTGCACGGGATTTGCATTCGGGACGCAGCCAGGTGGATTTTGATGTGCTCGCAGATTGGCTTGAAGATCCTGAAGTGGACAACATGAATACAGCGCTGCAAGTCTTTGAGAAACATGGGGAAGTAATGTCATCAATGGTTGCCGAAAAGGCGCGGGAGCAGGCGATCCAAATCCTGCGTGGCGCACCGATTTCAGTGGACATTGTCGTGATCGACCGAAAGGGCGAGATTATCGCACAGGCGCAGTGAAGATCCTGCTTCTGGCCGGAACAGGCGAGGCGCGAGCTCTGGCAAAACTCTTGGCGGATCACGGGCAGGATGTACTGGCATCCTTGGCTGGCGTGACACGAGAGCCGATGGCGTATCCCGTGCCAACCCGCGAGGGTGGCTTTGGTGGAGAGGCCGCGCAGCGTGCCTTCATGATCGACCAAGATTTTGATGCTGTGGTGGATGCGACGCACCCTTTTGCGGTGCAGATTTCAAATCGAAGCCATAAGATTAGCGTAGAGCTTTCAAAGCCTTATCTGCGGTTATTAAGGTCAGAATGGCGCGAGGAGGATGGCGATGACTGGTACTTTGTCGATCAGCCCGGAGAAGCCTCAACGCATATCCCATCCGGTGCGCGGGTGTTTTTGGCAACTGGGGCCGCGTCTGTGGCGGATTGGGCAGAGCTGGCTGAAGGGCGCACACTGTTTTGTCGCCGTGTGGACGCGACCGACGATCCCTTTCCCTACGAAGGGGACTGGATCGTAGGGCGTCCTCCGTTCTCGTTGGAGGAAGAATTGGACACTTTGCGCACGCTTGGCATCACCCATCTGGTCAGCAAAAATGCGGGCGGGCCAACCAGCGCCAAGCTGTTGGCGGCACGCCAATTGGGCCTTCCGGTGGTGATGCTGAACCGTCCCGCGTTGCCTGATTGCGATTTCGTTGAAACCCCGCAAGAGGCGCTGGCATGGCTGACACGCTTGAGCCACTAATCCAAGGACAGGCCTGCCTGCAACGCGGTGCGCTGGCACTTTGCCTACAAGAGCCGCGCTTTCAGCTCATTTTTGATCAGCTTGAAGACATTCCCCTTCGGCTGCGCCCGGACGGGTTTTCGGCGCTGATGTTTGCCATCGTGGGGCAGCAAGTCTCGACCGCATCAGCGGCGGCAATCTGGGGGCGGGTGCAGGCGGCGGGGTTTGATGAAACCGACAACGTCGCGCGTGCCAGCGATCAGGATCTGGCAGATGTGGGCCTGTCGCGCCCAAAAATCCGCTATGCCAAGGCGCTGGCTGAAGCAGGAATTGATTATCCGACGCTGCATGAACAGCCAACGGATCAGGTGATCAAAACCCTGACCGCCGTGCCGGGCATTGGAATGTGGACGGCCGAGATCTATGCACTGTTTGCATTGGCCCGTTCGGATGTGTTCCCTGCCGGTGATCTGGCCCTGCAAGAGGCGGCAAAACGCCTGTTTGATTTACCCGACAGGCCGAAAGAAAAGGCCATGCGCATCATGGCGCAGGACTGGTCACCCAACAGGGGCGTTGCGGCGCGGTTGCTGTGGGCCTATTACCGCATGGAAACAGAACGCGAAGGGATAGGCGAATGACCCGCATCTTGGAAAGCAAACGGCGCGAAGCGGCCTCGGGCACCACCAAATCTGTGGTGGTGTTCCTGCATGGCTATGGCGCGGATGGTGCAGATTTGCTGGGGCTGGCCGATCCGCTGTCCGAGCACATGCCGGACACCACCTTTATTGCGCCCGACGCGCCCGAAAAATGCCTGGGCAACCCGATGGGTTACCAGTGGTTCCCGATCCCGTGGTTGGACGGCTCGTCGGAAGAAGACAGCATGCGCGGCGTCGATATGGCCACTGCTGACATCAACGCCTTCCTTGATCAGGTGCTGGAAGACGAGGGCATCGAGCCGTCTCAGCTTATCGTCTTCGGCTTCTCGCAAGGCACGATGATGAGCCTTCGCGTGTTGCCCCGCCGGGATGAACCGATTGCTGGATTGGTGGCGTTTTCCGGTCGGATGCTGGAACCTGATCAGTTTGCTGAAAATGTGGTGTCGAAACTGCCCATTCTGCTGGTGCATGGCGATCAGGATGACATGGTACCTCCGGGTCATTTCAGCGAAAGCGGAGAAGTTTTGCAGGCCGCAGGTTTTGAAACCTACGGCTTCATCATGAAGGGCACAGGGCACGGAATCGCGATGGACGGCCTGTCTGTGGCGCTCAGCTTCATGCGGGACAATCTGGGGATGACCCCGGCAAAGGCCGCAAACTGATCACATCTGGCCCACCGGCTGTCACATCCCTGAGATAATCTGATGATATCCCGCTGGCGACCCCATATGTTGGGGTTGTCAGGTTGTCTTATCAATATATAGTCAACCTATAAGCATGGGGCGGGTGTCCCCGCCCCGACAACCGATTGAGGATGTATACGGGCGAGGATTGGATGCGTCATGGATGGAGATTTCAGGACAGACTTTGTACGTGAAGGCGGTGGTGTCAAACAGCACTCGGCCTTGGTGTTGAACGCGGATTTTAGGCCCTTGTCCTATTATCCGCTGTCCCTGTGGCCGTGGCAGGAGGCCGTGAAAGCGGCGGTGCTAGATCGGGTGAATATATTGGCCGAATATGACGAGGTGGTCAGAAGCCCGTCACTTGAGCTGAAGATCCCCTCGGTCGTGGTTCTGAAAGACTATGTGAAACCTCAAAAGCGCGTGGCCTTCACGCGCTTTAATTTGTTCTTGAGGGACGAATTTTGCTGCCAATACTGCGGTGCGAAGGGGGATCTGACCTTTGACCACGTGGTGCCGCGCGCCGCTGGGGGCGTAACCAGCTGGGAAAACGTGGTGGCGGCCTGTCAGCGGTGCAACTTGCGCAAGGGCTCGAAACCCTTGCGGCGGTCGGGGCTGTCCCTGCGCAAGCCTGCGCGTCAGCCCACCGCCGAAGAGCTGCGCAATGTCGGACGCAAGTTCCCACCCGGCCATTTGCACGACAGTTGGATGGACTTTCTGTACTGGGATACGGAACTCGACGCCTGAACTGTCGGATTTCGCATGACGGCGCGAGGCTGACCCGCTAGCGTCCTTGCAAACAGCAGCGAGGCCACAATGTCAGATCCGTTTTTCACCCCCGTTTCAGGTTTTGATCTGCCGCGCTTTGCCGGCGTGCCGACCTTCATGCGGTTGCCCCATGTAGACTTTGACCATCCCCGGTTTTCAGACGTACAGGTTGGATTGATCGGCGCGCCCTGGGATGGCGGAACCACCAACCGGCCGGGTCCACGTCACGGCCCGCGCCAGCTGCGTGACATGTCCACGATGATCCGTGCGCAGAACGGGGCGACGGGCGTGCGCCCGTTCGAAGCGCTGAATTGCGCTGACCTTGGCGACGTGGCCCCTAATCCTGCAGATGTGATGGATAGCCTGAAACGGATGGAGGCGTTCTATGCCAGCGTCCACGCAGCTGGCATCCGTCCGTTGACCGGCGGCGGAGACCACCTGTGCACACTTCCGATTCTGCGCGCGCTGGCCAAGGACGGACCGGTTGGCATGGTGCATTTCGACAGCCATACCGACCTGTTCCATTCCTATTTTGATGGCACGATGTATACCCACGGCACGCCGTTCCGTCGCGCGGTGGAAGAAGGTCTGCTGGACCCCAAACGTGTGGTGATGATCGGCATCCGTGGCACGGCCTATGACAACGAGGATCGAGACTTTGCCGACAGCGTGGGGATCCGGGTGATTCCCATCGAAGAGTTCCACGCGCGCGGAGTTGATGACGTGATGGTAGAGGCCCGCGAGATTGCCGGGCAGGGCGCGACCTATGTCAGCTATGACATTGATTTCGTTGATCCCGCCTTCGCACCGGGCACCGGCACACCCGAGGTGGGTGGCCCGAATTCCTTTCAAGCCCTGCAGGTCGTGCGTGCCCTTCAAGGGCTGAACATCATCGGCGCTGATCTGGTCGAGGTGTCACCCCCCTTTGATCCCAGTGGCGCGACCGCATATCTGGGTGCCTCGATCATGTTTGAACTTCTTTGCGTGATGGCCAGATAGACTGATCCCTGAACGTCATGTGCTTGTGACCCGCCACAAGGATGCTAGACTTGGTTGGGCGAAGCGGATAGTAGACCGTTGAACGGTTTAGTTAGCGCTAACATATTTGGAGTTTCTGATGGTCTCGCGTGTTATTCCAGTCGATCCTTTTGATCTGGTGATTTTTGGGGGCACAGGTGACCTGTCGCGTCGCAAAATCCTGCCGGGCCTCTATCGGCGCTTCCGTGACGGGCAGATGCCCGAAGGGGCACGGATCATCGGGGCTGCGCGCAGTGATCTTGACGACGAAGGCTTTCGCGATTTCGTGGAAGAGGCCGTGCGCAGCTTTGTTTCCAAGCGCAAATGTGATCCAGAAACCTTGGCGGCGTTTCGTAAAACGCTGTTCTTTGTACAAGTGGATGCTTTGGGTGATGACGGCTGGGCGGAACTAAAAGACAGAAGCAAACCTGATCGGGTGCAGGCGTTCTATTTCTCGGTCGGGCCGCGTCTATTCGGGCCGATTGCTGAACGGTTGCACACCAAAGGGATTGCAGGACCGCAGGCGCGGATCGTGGTTGAGAAACCCTTTGGTCACGACATTGAAACGGCCCGCGCGTTGAACGCCACGCTGGCTGAACATTTCGACGAAAGCCAGATCTACCGCATTGATCACTATCTTGGAAAAGAGACGGTACAAAACCTGATGGCACTGCGGTTTGGCAATATGCTGTTCGAGCCGCTTTGGAATGCGCAATACGTGGACCACATCCAGATCACCGTAGCCGAGACGGTCGGTGTCGAAGGACGGGGCGACTATTATGACAAGTCAGGTGCCATGCGTGACATGGTGCAAAACCACCTGATGCAACTTCTGTGTCTGACGGCAATGGAACCCCCCTCGAAGTTTGATTCGGATGCGGTGCGGGATGAAAAGCTGAAGATCATTCGCGCTCTTGATCCTATCGCTCCTGAAGATCTGGTGAGGGGGCAGTATGCGGGGGACGACGAAACCGCCTCGTATCTGGCTGATGCAGAAACTGACAGCAGTGATACGGAAAGCTTCGTAGCGATGAAGCTGCATATCGCAAACTGGCGCTGGAATGGCACTCCGTTTTACCTGCGCACAGGTAAACGGCTTAAGGCGCGCATGTCAGAGATTGTCGTGCGTTTCAAAGAGCCGCCCCATTCGATTTTCGAAGCCGACACAGGACAATCCGCCAACGAGCTGTCCATTCGGTTGCAACCGAATGAAGGTATGGACCTGAAAGTTACGATCAAAGAGCCGGGGCCGGGCGGTATGCGCCTGATCGATGTGCCTTTGGACATGACCTTTGCCGATGCTTTGGGGGAAGAACTGGCTGATTCACCAGACGCTTATGAACGCCTGATCATGGACGTGATCCGTGGCAACCAGACGCTGTTCATGCGTGGGGACGAAGTCGAGGCCGCTTGGGCCTGGACGGATCCGATCATCGAAGATTGGGAGCGGCGACGTGATAAACCCACCGTCTACGAGCCGTTCTCGACCGGGCCGGAAGAGGCGCTTATGCTGCTTCACAAGGATGGCCGTCGCTGGAGGGAGATTCGCGAATGAATCTGATTGAATATGCGGATCGAGACATGATGATGTTGGATCTGGCCGATGTGCTGGCCTCCGAGCTGTCCTCGATGCTGGATCACGAAGAGCGGGCATCGTTGGCGGTGCCGGGCGGGACAACGCCGGGACCGGTTTTCGATGCGCTTAGCGCCGTGGATCTGGATTGGGCGCGTGTTGATGTTCTGCTGACTGACGAACGCTGGGTGCCCGAGGATAGCCCTCGGTCGAACACTGCGCTGCTGCGCTCGCGGCTGTTGGTTGGGCATGCTGCCAAGGCCAATCTGGTACCGCTTTATGCAGATAGCCCACGGCCCGAAGATGCCTTGCCCGAACTGTCGCGCGGGATTGACGCGATCACTCCGATTTCCGTCGTGCTTTTGGGTATGGGCGAAGATATGCACACGGCGAGCCTGTTTCCGGGCGCTGATCATTTGGATGAAGCCCTTTCACGCCACGCACCAGCTTTGCTTCCAATGCGCGCGCCCGGGGCGGATGAGCCCCGCGTGACGTTGACAGCACCTATTTTAAACGGAGCTATGTCCAAGCATCTTTTGATCCTAGGTGACGCGAAGCGTGACGCGCTGAACAAGGCCATGGCCGAGAAACACGCCCGTCTTGCGCCGGTGAAGGCGGTGATGTCGGATATGACCGTACACTGGGCGGAATAAACCGGGCGAATGTCTGCCCCCGGGGAGAATTATGAGTATTGAAAAGCTTATTGAGCATCAGAGTACATTAACGGCGACACGTTTGACCGACCTGTTCGAGGCTGATCCCAGCAGGGCCGGACGCTATAGCTCTCAGGCTGCTGGATTGTATTTCGACTGGTCAAAAACCGGTCTGGATGATCAGGCTGTGGACCTGCTTTTGTCATTTGCAGACGACGCAGGAATGGCGGCTCGACGTGACCAGATGTTTCAGGGCGACAAGATCAACGTGACCGAGGATCGTGCTGTTTTGCATACCGTTCTACGTGCCGGGTCAGAGGTCGAGGTGCGGGTGGATGGTGAAGATGTCATTCCCGGTGTCCACGACACGCTTGCGCGGATGCGGGATTTCGCAACGCGCCTGCGCTCGGGTCAGATCCGCGCTCCGGGCGGTGGGCGCTATCGGGATGTTGTGAACATCGGGATTGGCGGATCGGATCTTGGTCCAGCGATGGCCACGCGGGCGCTTTCGCCCTATCACGATGGGCTGCGGGTGCATTTCGTGTCCAATGTGGATGGGGCACAGATTGCGGATGTTTTGCGCGGGCTGAACCCGGCAGAGACGCTGATCATGGTGGCCTCGAAAACCTTTACCACCATTGAGACCATGACCAACGCGGCCACCGCGCGCGATTGGCTTTTGCGTGATGTGCATGCCGATGTAGTTGGTCTGCATTTTGCGGCGCTGTCATCAAACTTGGAAAAAACTGCCGAGTGGGGCATCGCTGCCGAGCGCGTCTTTGGATTCGAAGACTGGGTTGGTGGACGGTATTCCATGTGGGGACCGATCGGCCTGTCACTGATGATCGCCATCGGGCCAGACAGGTTCGATCAGATGCTGGCCGGCGCGCGCGCGATGGACCAGCATTTTCAAACCTCCGAAGGCCGCGCGAACATGCCTCTGATGTTGGCCTTGGTCGGTTTTTGGCACCGGCAGGTCTGCGGTTATCCGACCCGCGCGGTTTTGCCGTATGAACAGCGTCTGGCGCGTCTGCCTGCCTATCTTCAACAGCTAGAGATGGAGAGTAATGGCAAACGCGTTGCACTGGATGGGACGGCGCTGGATCTGCCGTCCGGGCCGGTGGTTTGGGGCGAGCCGGGGACAAACGGCCAGCATGCGTTTTACCAACTGATCCATCAGGGCACGGACATCATTCCTTGCGAGTTCATGGTCGGGGCGGAAGGGCACGAGCCAGATCTGGCGCACCAACATTTGCTATTGGTTGCCAACTGCCTGGCGCAGTCGCAGGCCCTGATGACCGGGCGCAGCCTGTCCGAAGCCCGCACGCTCATGCAGGAAAAAGGCTTCGAGGGGGATGAGTTGGAGCGTCAGGCGGCCCATCGCGTCTTTCCGGGCAATCGCCCGTCGACCACATTGGTCTATCCCAAACTGACGCCCGAGGTGTTGGGCGCCATCGTCGCTCTCTACGAACACCGCGTTTTTGTAGAAGGGGTTCTGCTTGGCCTCAACTCGTTCGATCAATGGGGGGTTGAGCTGGGCAAAGAACTTGCCGTCGCATTGTCACCGGTGTTGCAGGGCGATGAGGCTGCCGAGGGTCTAGACGGATCAACGCGTGCACTGATTGATGTGCTGGATAAGTTTGGGTCCACAAGAGATTGATGGCAAAAGATTAATCAGGATTCCCTATCGGACCCTTCGGTGTGCGCTAGCCAGTGGATTGCGTCATAAACCTGCGCACGTATCGGCTCGGCTTCCATCAGAACTTCGTGTTCACAGCCCTGCATCAGATCAAGCCGACCTTCGCGCCACCGTCCCATCAACTCGTGAATTGGCTCTGATTCTACGATGCGTTCTTGCGTCCCCAAGAAGGTCACACAGGGCGTCTTCGGGGTCTGCAGCTTCATCAAATCCGTGGTCTCGCGCAGTGCGGCGTACAGCCAGCCCGCCGTCGGCCCACCCAACGTCAGCTCGGGACGGGCACTGGCCTGAAGTTGCATCAGCGCGTACATCTCGGGATCGGTGGTCAGCATGTTGTCTTCAAACGGCTGAATGTCGACATAGGTCTTTCGCGCCGTGCCGGGGGTCAACATCAGCTTCCACGGTGTCTGATGGAGCGCCCAAGACACGCCCCAAGCTATCGGGCGCAAGGCCGAGGCGATGGTAATTCCCCACATCGGCGCAGAAAAACAGGCGCCCTTGACGTCCAGCCCTTCATGAAGTGACCGCAAGCCGATGCAGCCCCCCATGGAATGCCCCGTTAGGATGAAGGGGCGGGGTAGGTCCAATTCCTCGGCCAGTGTCATCATGGCGGCCACATCTAACTGGTACTCAGAGAAGTGCCCGACATGGCCCAGCAGGCGATCCTGATCTGCGCGATCTGATAAGCCTTGCCCACGCCAGTCGATGCTGAGGGTGGCAAATCCGAGATTTGCCAATTCTGCGGCGATCAGGCCGTATTTCTCGACATATTCAGTGCGGCCTGGAAACAGCAGCACCGTACCGGCCTGGCCTGTGTCTTTGGATGCAGGCCAAAACCCAAGCCGGATCCGCACACCATCCGACGTCTCACGCCAAAAGGCCCGCCCATTGGCGGGTCCTTGAGCGATGTCGTCGAACAAAGGGGCGTCGGAGTTCTTCATTCCGCGGATCCTTGCCGAATAGTCGTGGTTTTACGCCAGTACAGCGCCAAGCTGCATGGCAAGACCCATATTGCCGTCTACAGCCAGTTTCCCGGTCATGAAGGCCGTGGTCGGGTTCAGTTCGCCCGACAACATGTCTTGGAAGACGTCGGCATCTGCAGTCAGGGTTACGTCTGCCTCTTCATCGCCAGCTCGAACGCCGTCACCGTCAATGATGATGCCGCCTTCGCCATTGATGACGAATTTGGCTGTGCCACCATCAAATCCGGTGCCTACTTTGTCGCTCAGAGCGGCCACTGCCGTGTTGATCACTTCGCTCAATTCTATTCCTCCGAAAATGGCCCATTGGGCGTGGATGTCACGATCATGCTAGATCAAAGTTTCCGCGAACGTAAACCGGTTTTCGCGCAGTCGACGCAAGGGAACGCAATGTTTCTGCATGTATTGATCGCGACTTACACGCGAATGTCACTATTCCCGAAGGATTTCTCGCGCTAACATTTCGTATGCGCATGTTTTCGCTGATCATACTGTTTGTTGTGTTGGTTGGGGTGACCCCACCGACGGCGATGTTTGCGCAGGATAGCAAAGAACAGTTGGATGATCTGTTTTCGCAGCTTCAAACTGCCGACGACAGCAATTGGGAAGCGCTTGAAGACGAGATCTGGGAGCTCTGGTCGCGTTCTGGTTCAGATGCGATGGATCTTCTGTTGCAGCGTGGTCAGAACGCGCTTGAAAAGGGCGATCTGGAACGTGCAATTGCCCACCTCAGTGCGCTTACCGATCACGCCCCGAGCTTCGCAGAGGGGTGGAATGCCCGCGCCACGGCATTTTACATGTCCGGAGAGCTGGGGCTTTCCCTGAATGACATCGCGCAAACACTGTCATTGGAGCCGCGCCATTTCGGTGCGTTGACGGGACTGGGATTGATCCTGGAGGAGCTGGGAAATGAAACTCGCGCACTTGAAGCTTACCGCCACGCCCTTGCTATACATCCGCACAGTGACGACATAAAAGGCGCAGTGGCCCGTTTGGAACAAAAACGGGTGAAGGATATTTGATCGCCTGAACTTTGGGCGGGGCGTCGAAAGGGCAGAGCATGGTTTCCGACAGCGCGCGAGGTGGCCCGCGGATCACTGCCGTTCTGGGTCCGACGAATACTGGCAAAACGCATTATGCGCTTGAGCGGATGCTGGGCTATCGCACCGGTGTGATTGGCTTGCCGCTGCGCCTTTTGGCGCGCGAGGTTTACGACAAGCTGGTTGGTCTGCGTGGCCCCAATGCGGTTGCACTTGTCACCGGCGAAGAACGCATCGTTCCCGATCGCGCCCAATACTGGGTCGCCACAGTCGAGGCTATGCCATTGGGGCTAGGGGCTGAATTCGTCGCCATCGACGAAGTCCAGCTATGTACGGATGCCGAGCGGGGACATGTCTTTACCGACCGGCTGCTGAACATGCGTGGGACGCAGGAAACCCTGTTTTTGGGGGCCGATACGATGCGGCCCGTCATCGCGGGGCTGGTGCCAGATGTGCAGTTTCTGCGCCGAGAACGGTTTTCCGAGCTGATCCATGCCGGATCGAAGAAGCTTAGCCGCATGCCCGGGCGGTCGGCCATCGTGGGGTTCTCGGTCGACAACCTTTATGCCATTGCCGAATTGATGCGCCGTCAAAAGGGCGGGGTGGCTGTGGTGATGGGCGCGCTGTCGCCGCGCACTCGGAATGCTCAGGTCGAGATGTATCAGAACGGAGATGTCGACTATCTGGTCGCCACAGATGCCATCGGTATGGGGTTGAACCTTGATATCGACCACGTGGCGTTCTCGGCGTTGACCAAGTTTGACGGCCACCGGATGCGTCCTTTGTTGCCCAGCGAGCTGGCACAGATTGCGGGCCGGGCAGGGCGACATATGAACCACGGCTCGTTCGGCGTGACGGGCGAAGCGCCGCTGATGTCCGATGAGGTTGCGGATGCAATCTGTTCGCACCAGTTCGCCCCCGACAAGAAGCTTTTCTGGCGCAACCGCGATCTGGTCTTCGGCTCGATTCAGGCCTTGATCCGGTCGCTTGAGGCTCCGACCAGCAATGATTGGCTGACTCGTGGGCGGGATGCCGACGATGTTATGGCGCTGAAGCTTCTGGCCAAGGATGCCGAGGTGACTGCGCGCGCCACCGATGGGCGGTCTGTGTCGCTTCTATGGGAGCTCTGCCAGCTGCCGGACTTCCGGGGTATCAGCCATGGGGAACACGCGGGGCTGATCACGCAGCTTTTCAACGATATCCATCAATATGGTCAGGTCAAACGCGACTGGTTCGCACGGCAGGTCAAGCGCATCGATCGCACGGATGGCGACATTGATGCACTGTCCAAACGCTTGGCCTATATCCGCACATGGACCTATGTGGCGCAACGCCGCGACTGGTTGGACGATGTTAGCCATTGGCGAGGCGAGACTCGTGCTGTAGAAGATCGCCTGTCGGATGCGTTACACGAGCGTCTGACCCAAAGATTTGTTGATCGGCGCACAAGCGTTTTGCTGCGCCGGTTGAAGCAGAAGGAGAGCCTTGTGGCTGACGTGAACGATAAAGGTGAAGTGACGGTAGAAGGCCAGTTTGTTGGCCGATTGGAGGGGTTCCGGTTCAGCCAGGACACCGCCCAGACACCGGAAGAAGCCAAAACCCTGCGGGCTGCCAGCCTGAAGGCTTTGGCACCAGAATTTCACCTGCGGGCAGACCGTTTTTATAACGCGCCCGACACCGAGATGGACTTCACCGAACAAGGTGGCCTGATGTGGGGCGAGCATGCCGTGGGCAAGCTGGTCAAAGGTGATGACGTGGCCAAGCCGCGCGTACAGGCTTTTGTCGATGACGAGGCCGGTTCGGATGTCGCTGAAAAGGTCACGCGCCGTTTGCAGCATTTCATCGACCGCAAGGTGCAGGCGTTGTTCGAGCCTCTGACCACGATCGAGAAAGACGAGACCCTGACCGGCATGGCCCGTGGCTTCGGCTTCCGCATGATCGAAAATCTGGGCATCATCCCGCGCGATCAGGTCGCCGGCGAGGTCAAGGATCTGGATCAGGACGCCCGTGGCGCGCTGCGCAAGCACGGTGTGCGTTTTGGTCAGTTCACCATTTTCATGCCGCTTCTGCTGAAGCCCGCGCCGACTCGTTTGCGTCTGGTGCTGGATGGCTTGTGGAAAGGTCTAGACGAATTCCCCGAAAGCCCGCCCCCCGGTCTGGTAACGATCCCTGTGGTCGAAGGCGTGGACAGCTCGGCCTATCTTCTGTCGGGCTATCGCCCCTCAGGAACTCGTGCGATCCGCATCGATATGCTGGAGCGTCTGGCCGATCAGCTGCGCGTAGAAGACAGCCGTGGCGGGTTTGAAGCCAAGGCCGATATGCTGTCGATTACCGGCATGACGCTGGAGCAGTTCTCGGACTTGATGCAAGGTCTGGGTTACAAGGCTGAGAAGGGCGAGCGCGCGAAAGTCAAAGCGGTGGCCGAGGCCGCTGCTGAAGACGTTTCTTCCGAAGCACCTGCTGCAGAAGCCCCCGCCGAAGCCCCGACTGCTGAAGAAGCGCCTGTTGAAGCTGCGTCTGAGGCCACCGAGGCTGCTGCCGAAGGCACCGGCCCCGAAATGGAGACCTTCTTCACCTTCACATGGGGTGGCTTTGGTCGCGCCCGTCAGGGTGGCGCTGGTAAACCGCGTGGCGAACGCGGGCAGGGCAAACCGGGCGGCAAACCGCGTGGTGATCGTTCGGGCGGCAAGCCCAAACGCGGCAAGGGTCCGAACAAAGGCCCGCGCGACATGAAGCCGAAAAGCTATCAGTCCGGTCCGAAGAAAGAAAAAGCCATCGACCCGGACAACCCCTTTGCAGCGGCCCTGATGGGTCTGAAAGACAAGGGCTAAGCCGCGATGGCGGACACTCAGGGGAAGGGCGGTTCGCCGCCCGCCCCGACAGGATCGAAAATGCGCGTGGACAAATGGTTGTGGCACGCGCGTTTTTTTAAGACCCGAGGGCTGGCCACCAAACTGGTTTCAGCCGGACATATGCGGGTCAATGGCGACAAGATCGCGAAAGCTTCACATGGAATCACCACAGGCGACGTCCTGACCTTTCCGCAGGCCAAACAGGTGCGCGTGATCCGTATTGTGACCCTGTCGACACGCCGTGGCCCGGCGCCAGAGGCGCAAGAGCTTTACGAAGACCTTGATCCCCCCGCCCTGAAGACGGACAATGTTCCGCAATCACAAGCATCAGCGCCAAAAACGGTCGGGAAGGGCCGTCCGACTAAGAAAGATCGTCGCATCTTGGATCAAACCCGCAGGTCCATGCTTGATTGATCCCGCGCGCTGTCCTAAGTGAGGCCAAGACCAAATTGAAGGTGCCACAATGACCTATGTCGTCCAAGATAACTGCATCGCCTGCAAATACACTGACTGTGTGGAAGTTTGCCCCGTAGATTGTTTCTATGAAGGTGAAAACATGCTGGTCATTCATCCAGACGAATGCATCGACTGTGGTGTGTGTGAACCGGAATGTCCGGCGGACGCCATTCGTGCGGATACCGAGCCGGGGACGGAAAAATGGGTTGAGTTCAACCGCAAATACTCGGAACTGTGGCCCGTGATCATCGAGCGCAAGGACCCGCTGCCCGAAGCTGAAGAGCGTGACGGTGAAGACGGCAAGCTCGAGAAATATTTCTCGGAAGAACCTGCCGAGCAATAAGCCATTTCTGCCGATTGGTGGGGTTGTCGAAATCTGCAGTCACGGCAGAGGTTGACCGACTGGTCAAACTTCTGCATTGCAGCGCTTTTCCAAGCCCTGTTTTTATGGTATACTAACAACAAATCTTGGGTCGATTGTGACGCCCTGTACCTGAGGCAGGGCGTTTTATTTCGGTGAGTCGTGACTTTTTTGCGCGGGCTTTCAGCGCCGCCAACTCGTTTTGTCCGATTGCGCCGATCCATGACACCCGACTGTAACAAAGACGCGAAGGATCGCTATAATGAGCAAGAAGAAACTGGATTTCCGCCCGAACGAATACGTTGTCTATCCGGCCCATGGTGTTGGACAGGTCGTATCGATCGAGGAACAGGAAGTTGCCGGGATCAAGCTTGAGTTGTTTGTGATTTCATTTGAGAAAGACAAGATGACTTTGCGGGTGCCCACCAACAAAGCCACCGAAGTTGGAATGCGTGGACTGTCCAGCCCGGACGAAATTACCCAGGCAATGACCACCTTGAAAGGCAAAGCCCGTGTGAAACGCGCCATGTGGTCGCGTCGTGCGCAGGAATATGAACAGAAAATCAACTCGGGCGATTTGATCGCAATTGCCGAGGTCGTGCGCGATTTGCACCGCACCGATGATCAGCGCGAGCAGAGCTATTCCGAGCGTCAGCTTTATGAAGCTGCGCTGGAGCGTCTGACCCGCGAAGTTGCTGCCGTGGGTGGCGGTGACGAGCTGGCCGCACAGAAAAAGGTCTCGGACGTTTTGATGTCGCGCGCTGCTGCTGCGTGATCTCGTCCTAAGTCGTTAGAAAAGCCGTCTGCCATGTGCAGGCGGCTTTTTTTATGAGATCAGGCTGACCATGACAGCCAGACCTATGATCTCGCTGATCTGTTGCGACGCGCCCAGCACATCTCCGGTCTGTCCGCCGATCTTGGCTTTCGCCAGTGCCGCCAGTGCAAGGGCGCCGATCCCGAGGCAGACCAAAAGCGGCAGCAGGACGCTTGGCATCGCGATCAACACGACCAGACCCGTGACGCCGCTTGCACACCAAGCTGTGACCGCCGGGGGACGCCCGACCTGACTGGCCAAGCCATGTCCGCGCGCATTGGGCAGGGCTGCCATCAGAAGGACCATAGGAAGGCGGCTGCTGACGGCGATGACGACTAGCACGGATAGCACACCCGGGGTGGTCAGCAGTACGGCAAGGGCCGAGACGCGCAGACCTAGCGACAAAATCAACCCAATCACGCCATAGGCCCCGATCCGGCTATCTTTCATGATGTCTAGCCGCCGATCTCGATCGTAGCCGCCCCAAAACCCATCTGCGACATCGGCCAAGCCGTCCTCGTGCAGGGCGCCGGTGACCATGATTTGTCCCAACAGTGCCAGACAGGCTGCAAATAGCGGCGGAAGCCCGGTAGACAGGGCCGCTACGCCCAGTCCCCATCCGATCAGCGCTGGCACCAGCCCGGCCAGCGGCCACGCCCACGCAGACCGAGCAGCCCGTTGGGTCGCAAGCTCTGCGTCCACCCGTATCGGTAGACGTGTCAAAAGCCCTATCGCCGCTGGGATATCCGCCGGATGCAGGATTGGCTTCGATCTGTCGTGTTTCGTCATATTTGGTCTTTTGCAGTCTGGTTGCAGTTGTCCCCCATCGGTAAAGAGGGTGAGGAAATGAATCAATCAAGGAGTCTCGCCATGTCGCAACAGCCATTCTCGACCCTGGCCGAGTTCAAGGCGCTGCTTGAGGCGGCGAACGGCCCGGATGCGGCGGCGATCCAAGCAGCACAAGAGCGCAACGGCCAGTTGACCAAGCCCCCCGGCGCGCTGGGTCGGTTGGAGGAACTGGCGATTTGGGTAGCTGGCTGGCAAGGAAACGGGCGTCCCGAGCTGAATGCGCCTCAGGTCGTTGTGTTTGCAGGCAACCATGGTGTGACCGCGCAAGGCGTGTCGGCTTTCCCGGCGGAAGTGACCGAACAGATGGTGCTGAACTTCCAGCATGGCGGGGCGGCGATCAATCAGCTGTCCAAGGCCGCAGGCGCCCAGATGGACGTTCACGCGCTGGAGCTGGATCGCCCTACACAAGATTTCACCCAAGGCCCAGCCATGAGCGAGGACGAGGTTGTATCGGCGCTTCTGGTTGGCTGGAACGCAGTCAGCGAGGGTGCCGACCTTCTGGTGACGGGCGAGATGGGGATCGGTAACACGACCTCTGCCGCCGCATTGTTCTTGGCGCTTTATGGTGGCGAGGCCGAGGATTGGGTCGGGCGTGGAACCGGCGTTGACGATGATGGTCTGGTCCTGAAAGCCCGCGTCATCCGCGAAGGTTTGGCCGCCAACCCTGCAGTCTCGGGCAATGGGCTTGAAGCTCTTCGTTGTCTGGGGGGCCGCGAGGTCGCGGCGATGGCCGGCGCCATGGCGCGCGCGCGTGTGCTGGGCGTTCCGGTGATCCTTGATGGGTTCATCTCGACCGCCGCTGCCGCCTGTTTGCAGGATAGTGTGCCGGGGTCATTGGATCACACGGTTGCCGGTCACGTTTCAGCCGAGCTGGCACATGCCAACGCACTGGACCGTCTTGGCAAAGAACCGCTTTTGTCGCTGGGCATGCGGCTTGGTGAAGGCTCGGGCGCCGGGGTTGCGATCAATATCCTGAAGGCTGCCATCGCCTGCCATTCGGGCATGGCGACCTTTGCCGAGGCCGGAGTTTCGGACGGTTAACCACAGTTCATATCTGATTGGTGTTGGGCCGAAGCGTGAAAGCGTTTCGGTCCTTCTTGTTTGCGGGCGAGCGCAGCAGGGTCTGATCGCGTCAGCTGAAGGGCAGGATGTCCAACGTCACGGTCCGACCACCTTTTTGGTAGATCAGCTTGGTGGTCGAAATCGATACCACCTTGCCGCCATCCAGACGACTTCCCACACCGACCTTGACGTAACGACCAGATGGCATGCGGATCAACGCGCGCCGGGACGAGGCCGGGCCGTAGATGCCGATCAGACTGACCTTGCGTAGATTGATGGCGTTTTTGATGGTGGCCTGCTTTGCGACGGATGCCCGTGTGGGAATCGATGGGGCAGAGGTCTGGCGCGGCGTCGCAGCAGCCACTGCAACACTGCCATCCGATGCCCCGCCATTCGGGCGCGCCTGCGCCACAATGCGTGAGAAATTCTTGGGTCGCGCTTTTGGGGTCGCAGACCGAGCGACTGCGAGTGCGGTGGGTGCGATGCCTGCTGCAGCCGCGTTCTCCCCTGACAGCGCGGCTGCAATGGCGTCAGCCTGCGCCTGAGCTTGTGCTTGCGCAGCTGCGACGACCGCTTCCGGACGACTGCGAGGGCGCAATTGTGCCAGTTCAGTACGCGTGCGGCCCCCTAAGATAAGGCGCTCGTTCCCCTCGATAATGCCCTCAGGGCGCGCGCGCGGCCGGATCGACGGCGTAGCCTCTGCCGCTTCAGTTGCGGCATCCGTGGTATTGTCTGTCGGGGCCTCTTCTGCTGCCACCTGAGTTTGTTCAGGCCGAGGAGCGGGGGCCGGGATCACATCTGGGCGACCTGCGAAGACCAAGGCACCTTCAGGGGTCAATGCGCCTTCTGGGGTGGCCTGGACAAGACCGCGTTCATCCAGATTGAACACCGTACCAAGTGGTGGTGGCGGGTTTGTATTCGGCAAAGGGCCACCCATCTGATCCGCGCGGAACGGAGTCAGGGCAACAGCATCATGTCCAACCGTTTGCGGGTCGATCGAGGCCACATACAGGTCATCAATCCGTCCCGTAGTGGTGTCTTCCAAAGGCTCGGGAGCGCGTTGCCAGATCCCCGTTGCGGCATAGCGCGCTTGCGCGGCCTCTTCGGAAAGGGGCTCGGGAAGTTGGCTGCCCAGCACCTCATCCCCTTCGACAAGGGCAGGATCGATCAAGCTGCTGTCGCTGCCAAAGACGTCGTTGTCATCGGCTTCTGACTGTGCGGTCGAGATGGCAGCTTCAAACTGATCAATCTGGCTGGAATCGCGCGAAGTGGTCGTGTCTGTCAGAAACAACATCGACCAGATGACCAGAATGGCCAAGAAAATCAGAAAACCCAGAACAAGGTACAGCGCCAAGAAACGGGGTTTGCCGCCAACCTGTTGGGTTTGCCGCGCGCCGAAAATGGTTAGGGATTCGGCCTCGCGCGTCCAGCGGCCTTTCGGTTCCGAGGACATTCCGTCTTCGTCGGTGACCGGAGGGGGGGCAACAGCGGTGACGGCCGGTTCAGCCGTCTGCGCTGGTTTTGACTGTCCTTTGCGCAAAATCTGCCCACCCATCTGTGTCAGGGCAGCGGCGCGGCCGGCTTTTTTTTCCACATCCGCCGAAGTGTCTGCACCTGCCTTGGATGAGGGTATTTTGCTGGCGGCCTGTCGACCTAAAGCACTGGCGCGTTCAGCGGCGGCGGTCAGCCCGGCGGCCCCCTTGCGTGCAGCCTTGGTCAGGCTCTCTTTGCCACGTTCCGCGGTGGCTTTCGCCTTTGCCGTTGTAGTGGGTTTTGGATCGACTTCGAACGCCACTGGAGCGGTCACAGGTACGTGGACCGTGGATGGCGGCGCCGGCGGAATGGCCGCTTTGATGGAATTGGGTACGGGCTCTGCTGGGGGTAGGCCAAGAGACAAACGGGGTTCGGCCGGCAAGGGGTCAGACTCAGTCGAGGTCTGAGGCGTCTCTGCAGAAGCTTCCGGGGCTACAGGCGCGACCTCGGCCTGTTCCTCGGCGGATCGGCTCGATGAAAAACCAATGACAGGTGCCGGGGGCTCTTCCGGATCTGGTGATGGCGTTTTGGTGTCCGCCGGTTCAGCTGTCTGTTTTTCCGACGACGAGAGTGGGGGCTCGGACTTCGTCTGCCGTTTTTGGGCGCGTGGCTTCGGAGTTTCTTCCACGTCCGCCGAAGGCTCGTCTGGCGTCGGCGGGAAGGGGGCAAGTTCGGGAATATCTCCGCCAGGCGTTGGCGTCGGCGGCTCTGGTTCTTCCTGTGCTGGGATGGGGAACGGGTCTTCCAACGTGAGAGGTGCGGCGTTCTTATCCGTGTCGGTCTCAATCGTCAGCGGCTCGGTTTCCAGAAGCTTCGGAACCGGGCGCTTTTCGCGATCCAGAACCGCACTGCCACCTTCTATCGACCCAAAATAGACCTCGCCCGAAAACGTGCCTTTGGGACGCGCGACAAACCCCACCGGGTTCATCGCGTGTTCCTGCGCAAAACCCAAAGCCTCGTCCAGCGTTACGCGAGCGACAACGGCCACGTGGACCATCGCCTCTTCTTCGGCGTCGAGCTGCCAGTCAAAAACAAGTTCTTCGACAGGGTAGGGTGTCAGCCCTTCCAACCCTTCCCGAATGCGCGCTTCACGCGTGACATCATCGGGGCCGGGTGCGGTCACTGAAGTGAACAGTATTTGCGATCCGGGTATGATCAGCTTGGTTGCAAGCTGGCCAGAGCCAAGCGATTTAGCAGTATCGCGCAATTCAGCAAATGCCGCGCCCAAATCGGGAACGTCCAGTGCGACCTTGCCAACAAGCTGCCAACCGTCCTTGCCGCGATGGACAAGGCCGATCCCATCGTGATTGAGATCAAGCGCAAAGCTTGGTTTCATACAGCCCCTGTCCTTCTCAATACCACCTACGATCAGGCACACCTTTTGCGGCCTTGCAGCCGCTCAATACCAGATTGAATTTACAGCAGGAATTTGCTCATGGGAAGGGGGCGTATGGTCACGGACTTGCCTGTGGCGGAAGACAGCGCAATCTGTCCGAAAAAGGAGCACAAGATGCGGAAACTTTTATCCATTCTCGCGATTTCCATTGCCGCAGCAGGTGTCGGTCACGCCGAAATGGCGTCTGTCCCGCAGTTGACGGTGACCGGACAGGGTGTTGCGCAGGTCGTGCCGGATGTCGCGCGGATCAGTCTGGGCGTCAGTGAGCGGTCGGACGATGCAGGGCAGGCGCTTGATGCGGTCGCCGGGTCGATCGCGCGTATGTTGACCAAATTGACCGAGGCCGAGGTTGGAGAGCATGATGTCCAAAGCACGCAGGTCAATCTGTCGCCGCAATACGACTATAATCGCAAGAACAATGGGGCACCGGTTTTGATCGGGTTTGTTGCCAGCTCGACCCTGTCGGTGACGGTGCAGGACCTGTCGACGCTTGGGGCGATCATGTCGGCGGTGACTTCGGTCGGGGCGAACGAGATCCACGGGTTGCAGTTCGACATCAAGGACCGCGCAGGTGCCGAAGACACAGCCCGTGCGCTGGCTGTGAAGGACGCGATGGATCGCGCCACAGTGCTAGCCGAGGCTGCGGGCCTGAAACTTGGATCCGTCCTGATGATGCAGGAAGGCGGCGAAGCACCCGGCCGTCCGGTCATGATGGCGATGGAACGCGCCTCGGCAGACATGCCGATTGCTGCGGGTGAAATGGGTGTTAATTCCAGCGTCACGATGGTATTTGAATTGGTTGAATAACAAAGTTTAACCTGCTGAAAATAAAAAGAACCCCGCCGATGAGGCGGGGTTCTCAATTTTTAAGCTGGCGCTTCTTACGCCGTCGCAGCCGCCAGCGCCTGATCCAGATCGGCGATGATATCGGCAGGGTCTTCCGTCCCGATCGAGATGCGAACTACGTTGGGGGCAGCGCCCGCAGCGATCTGCTGTTCTTCGTTCAGCTGACGGTGCGTGGTCGAGGCTGAGTGGATGATCAGCGAGCGTGTGTCGCCCAGGTTGGCCACGTGGCTGAACAGTTTCAGGTTGTTGACCAGCTTCACGCACGCCTCGTAGCCGCCTTTCACGCCCACGGTGAACAAGGCACCCGGGCCTTTGGGCGAGATCGCCTTGGCGCGGTCGTGATAGGGCGAGGACGGCAGGCCGGCATAGCTGACGCTTTCGATGCGGTCGTCGGCCTCAAGCCATTCGGCAACCTTCTGGGCGTTTTCGACGTGCCTTTGCATCCGCAGCGACAGGGTCTCGATCCCCATCAGTGTGTAATGCGCGCCTTGCGGGTTCATGGTCATGCCCAGATCGCGCAGGCCGATGGCGATGCCGTGGAACGTATAAGCCATCGGGCCAAGCGCCGCGCCGAAGGTCAAGCCGTGATAGGCTGGTTCCGGCTGGCTGAACGATGGGAATTTGTCCGAGGCCATCCAGTCGAAGTTTCCTGAATCGACCACACAGCCACCGGTCACGGTGCCGTTGCCGGTCAGGTATTTGGTGGTCGAGTGCACGACGATTGTGGCACCCATCTCGATCGGCTTGATCAAATAGGGCGTGGCCGAGGTGTTGTCCACGATCAGCGGTACGCCTGCCTTATCGGAAATTGCAGCGATGGCCGGAATGTCGGTGGGAACGCCTGCCGGGTTGGCGAGGCTTTCACAGAACACGGCGCGGGTGTTGTCGTCGATGGCAGCCTCGACCGCGGCCGGATCGTCGAAATCCACCAGCTTGGCTTCCCAGCCGAAGCGTTTGAAAGTCTGGGTGAACTGGGTGACGGTGCCGCCATACAGCTTGTTCGACGCGACGATGTTCAGGCCCGGGCCCATCAGCGGGAACAGTGCCATGATTTGCGCCGCGTGGCCGGACGAGCAGCAGAAACCGCCAGCGCCACCTTCAAGTGCCACGATCCGGTTGGCTAGTGCGCCAACGGTCGGGTTGGTCAGGCGCGAATAGATATAGCCGATTTCTTCCAGATTGAAGAGCCGTGCGGCGTGATCCGCGTCTTTGAAGACATAGGCGGTGGTCTGGTAGATCGGCACCTGACGCGCGCCAGTGGCCGGATCAGGTTCAGTACCTGCGTGGATTTGCAGTGTGTCAAAGCTAAGTGGGCGCTCGTCGGACATGGTTCTCTCCCTCATTCTTGGTCGCGGGAAGGCTAGGGGAAAGGGGGCCGGTCTTCAACGCCTCAGCAGCGCTTAACCCGCGAAATTTTGCGCTTTAGACGGCTTGTCGCGTTTTATGCACGGGCTGGTCCTTCGTTCCAGTTTTGATAAGCTAAATAGGAAATCATTCTGGATACCATTATGCTGACGCCCTTCCACCTTGCCATCAATGTGACCGATCTTGACGAAACACGCGCTTTCTATGGCGGTGTACTAGGCTGTACCGAAGGCCGATCAACCGAAACGTGGGTCGATTATAGCTTCTTTGGCCATCAGCTGAGCTTTCACCTGGGTGCACCATTTGAAACCGCCAACACCGGCAAGGTCGGCGAACACATGGTCGCCATGCCGCATTTCGGCGTGGTGCTGGCCTATGACGACTGGCGCGCACTGGCGGATCGGTTAGAGGCCGCGGGCACCGACTGGGTCATCGCCCCTACGGTACGGTTCGAAGGGGAACCTGGCGAGCAATGGACGATGTTCTTTCGCGATCCCTCGGGAAACCCGATCGAGGTGAAGGGGTTTCGGGATATGGATCGGGTGTTTGCAGCTTAGCAGGGACGAAGCTGCTGTGGGTGGTCAGAATTGAGTTTCCCCCAAAACCAAAGCATAAATGGAAGAAATCCCGCTTTCGATAAGATGCAGGACATTTGATTTCAGACATTGCGATTTGATGGACGGAGAAACGTAGTTATGGCTTCACCTGTGAGTGGCGGTTGGCACAGAATTGAAACTAGAGAAGAATTTGTTGACGCGTTTGCGGATAAGCCGCTCGTGGATGAAGGAATTCACTTTATTCTCACCGCCGATGGTCGGATTTCGGGATCAGTCGACAAGCAGCCGTTCTCGGGGAAGTGGTATTGGTCGGATGGTTATTTCTGCAGAACGGTATGTCTGGACGGCGAAGACCTCGGGCAGGACTGTGAAATTATTGAGCGGCGCGGGTATCAAATGCGGTACACGCGTGAAAAGGGGAGTGGCGACACCTCGATTGTAGAAATCAAGTTGCCGTAGAAATAGAAACTTTCACGCGGCGTGTTGGGCTCAATCCAGATTTTCGCTCTGCCCTCTGCTGCCATCCGGCCTGCAATGCCGCAATTACCGCATCCAAAACCCTTCGCGCTTGATCGTATTGCGGATGGCTTGTTCTTTCTTAGGCAGGTTGTCCCGGTCAAATAGCGCGCGGACTTTCTGGCCGCGTCCCTGAAAGATCATCCGCTTCATCGGATCATATTCCTTCAGAACCTTCTTGATCTTGTTGGGGGCAGTGGCGGCCTCGATCACTTCAATCGCTTTGTCGCTTTCGCGGGCATAGGCCAAGGGCAGGATGCGCCAGTGGCAACTGACATCGCTGTCCAGACCGTCCAGTTCAGGCCCTGGACGGCCTCCGCCAAAGCTTGAGATCACGAGCGGCAGGGCGATTTGGTCCAGCCATGGGTAGAGCGTCTGGCAGACAATTTCTTCTGGGCCGTCATGGTGGATTGCGACGGCGTAGTCCTTGAAACGGCGGCCAAATTCGCGGGGGCAGGGACCGAAGAACCAACCTGCGTTGAAATACATATACCGCTGCCAGTATTCGTCCGGCTGGCTGAGATCCAACGAGGCCTCGAAATCCAGCCCGAACTTATCATAGAGAGACTTCCAAGTCTGGGTGTAGCCCGGACCATAGAGCTCGATCGTGGGCCATGTGTTTTCGCGTTTCATGGACGCCGAAGGCCGATCATAGGGGATTGGCAGCTCGGACAGTTTGCCGGTGATCACTGTGTCCGTGTCAAAAAACAGAAATGGCTCGCCTTCGGGCAGGGCCAGCAGCGCCTCGATCTTGTTGCCATTGGGGTAGTGACGGCCAAATTGCTGGCAGTCGAAGGGGACAATTTCGGCGCCTAACGCTTCTAGTGTTTCACGGATATGCGGCTTTAGGCGCGGGTCATCCAACCATAGATCACCGGGCTGCGGCTCGGCTACCAGAAGGCGGCCTTTGAAATCGGGATCACTGTGACGCAAGCTGGCGGCGAAAAGGATCGCTTCATAGGCCAGACGGCCATCTTGCGCGACGATGACAACATTGGGTGCGGTTGTGGTGCGCAAAGTTGCCGTATCCGGGGAATCCGAGGTTTTTGTCATCACTGCTTTGCCCGCGCTGTTCTTTGGGGCAGTATAGGCAGGAATGAAACGAGTTTGGAAGGGCGCAGGCGGGTTTGCTGGCGCATTCCCAGACGTTATCCAAGGGCCGAGTACATGCGTAAATTTCTTGCTTTGACAGTGCTTTGTGTTGGGTTTGCCGCGCCAGTTGCGGCGCAAAACTTCACCACAGCATCCGAAGTGCGCCCCATCTTGAATGCCACACAGGCAAACTGGGTGGCTGTGCGGGAATATGATGGGCAGGATCTTTTGTATTTCACCCATCTTTTGGCATGGCGCTGCGGGCTTGAAGCCATTCATTTCAGCGTGAACGGCGGTGACGAACAGCAGTTCGAGGCCGAGCCTTGCTATGAGGACGAGCCCACACCCAACGCGCTGAAAGTCACAGATATATTGCCCTATCTGCGGTTCGATCTGCAATCTGTGGAAACGGTAGAGGTTCGCATTGTCTATGACGACGGTGCCGAGACCATCGCCAAGTTCGACCGTGCTCAGATACAGATTCCGTAAGGCCTAGCTGGTTGGCGTAAAACGGCCGAAATGCCCAGCTTGAAAGGCCAACGGTGCGCCGGGGTCCAGCGTGACGCGCAAAACCTCTCCGATCATGATCGAATGATCGCCACCGGGGTGCACCGCGTGGGTCGCGCATTCAAAACGCGCCAGACAATCCTCGAACAAGGGAAGATCATGTGCGCCGTTGATCAACTCTATTGGTGAGAAATCTGCGCCATTCATGGCGAAATGGCGGGCCAGATCCGTTTGATCTTCTTTCAGGACATGAATAGCGAAATGGGATGCGTCTACAAAGGCCTCGTGCCGCTCGGACACATGCGCCGGGCACCACAGGACAAGCGGCGGGTCCAACGAGACCGAGGTGAAGCTGTTCACGGTCATAGCAATCGGGCCGGTATCTGACGCAGCTGTCACCACAGTCACACCCGTTGCGAATTGCCCTAGGGCCTGACGGAATTCACCCGCGTGGTCCGGGCTGGGGGTGAAGCTGCTCATTGGCAATCCGTCCTGTGTTCGCGCAGTCAGTACAGGGTGCGCTGACAGACGGCGCGACCATGCGTTCAGGCGCGGACACTAGCCCGAGTGAAACAGGTAGGAAAGGGCGAAAAACGACGTTTGTGTCTGCGAATGCTCACTCGGCCACTGCAAAGCCTTGGATCAACTGGCGCAAGCCAAGCGCGGCACCTGCAATGATTGCAAGAAACGTTACCGGGGCACCGTAATACAGGATAGAGAAGGCAGATAGGCCCTGCCCAATCGAGCACCCAAACCCGATCACCGCGCCGAAGCCCATAATCACCGCGCCACCAATCTGACGTTTCAGCTCGCGCGGGTCTTCGCAGGCTTCCCAGCGGAAATGGCCTTTGAACAGGCTGCCGATGAACGCGCCTGCCAGAACGCCGACGACGGATCCGACGCCAAAGTTCAAATTGTTACCGGACGACGTCATCAGATAGATGATCATGTCACCGAGAGGCGCCGAATAGGTATGGCTCTCAACGGGGATTGCTGAAAAGCCGTTTTTCAGAACCCAAGCCGTGCCGCCCCAGCCGATGACGACGGCGATCCCGGCGATTGCGGACCAGAAAAGCTCGGTTCTGGCATGGCGTAGCTCGTGATTTGCGAGCATGGCCAGCAACAGAATAAGCCCTACGGCAATCCCGACATAGGCCGCCGAGAGACCGCTGAGACGTTCAATCGCGAACGCAAGAGAGGGCAGGGCATAAGCATCGACGGGAGTTTCGGGAAACAAAGCGACCCGCAGGCCTGACAAGGGGCCCGAGATGGCAACATAGGCCGACAGCCCCATCACCAGCACGATGACGAAAGACCGAAGATCCCCGCCGCCCAGGCGCGCCAATGCACCGAAGCCGCAGTTGCCAGACAATGCCATGCCATAGCCAAACAAAAGACCGCCGATGATCGATGCCAGTGGGTTCCAGCCAAGACGCAAGTAAGTCGCTTCGGCCGCGGGAAGGTGCCCGCTCGCGATAAGCAGGTGACTGCCAATCATCGCGACACCGATTGCAACGCCCCACATACGCATGCGCAATCCCGACCGCGCATAAAGTGCGTCTTCGATAGCGCCTAGTGTGCAGAAACGCCCAAGTCGGGCAGACAGGCCCAGCAAAATGCCGCCGATCAGTCCAACTATTGCGGCAAGAGAAGCATCGCTGATCCAGTCGTACATGGAACCTCACAATTCCAGATGGCGTCGGACAGGCTTGCGAATGCGCGACCTTTATTCGGCCGCTTTACGTTCTTCCGAAGCCGGTGTGTCGATCGAGCAGAACAGCTCGTAGATCACTTCCAATATACGCCGTGGGCGATCATCTGTCAGCGAATAATAGATCGTCTTACCTTCGCGACGCGGCGTAACAAGACCTTCAAGGCGCAAGCGGGCCAGCTGTTGCGAAACGGCGGCCTGACGGGCGTGAAGCAGCTTTTCAAGCTCGGTCACGGATTTCTCGCCTGTCACCAGATGGCATAGGATCATCAAACGCCCTTCATGGCTGATGGCCTTGAGAAGGGTCGAAGCATCGCAGGCGCTGGTCATCATCTTGTCCAGCTCGTCGTGCGACATGTCTTCTTTTATGACAGGCAGTACCATTCCTACAGGTCCTTGTGGTCCATTACTGTTTCAGGCCCCTAATAATGGGCGGGCGCTATTTTTGCAATTGCCGTTGTAGTCTGATGAACAAGACGTGTTCTGACTGCAATAGCTTTGAAACTAAGGGCGCGCGGCGTGATGTCAGCTTCCTTCCTGATCGACCGTTGGCGTCACGTAGTCCGTATTCTCGACCAGCATCTGTTCCAAGATGCCCCAGAAGAAGTCTTCGCCCGGATAGCCCTGAAGGCGGGCAATTTCCTTGCCATCTTCAACCAGCAGGAATGTCGGGGTAAAGACGACGGGTCGCGCTGGCACTACGCCAAGCGTGTCCGGTCCATCCGACCGTTTCAGGTCACGCAATTCAACTTTGCGCAGCGGTGCGTATTTGCCTTCCGAGGTCTTCGGATAGATATCGCCCAGTTCGCTTTCCCATTTTGCGCACCATGCGCAGCCGGGCTCTTCGACCATGACAAGTTCGGCAGCCTGCGCGGCAAATCCAAATCCAATCAAAGCAGTAGAGAGCAAACTCAATGTAAATTTCCGCATCCCGGAGCCCAGTTCTTGACAATCGGTTGATCTTCGTCTCATGCAATAGATAAATTGAATATGTTGTAAATTCAAGGAAGCCTTCATGCTGGACATATCCTTTGCCGGAGCGGCGCTTGCGGGGCTTCTGTCGTTCTTCTCGCCCTGCATCCTTCCGATGGTTCCATTCTATCTGTGTTATATGGCCGGGCTGTCGATGACCGAGTTGACGGGTGAAGGGAAGATCAATCCAGGCGCGCAACGCAGGCTGGTTCTTGCGGCAATTGCCTTTGCCTTTGGCGTTACGTCGATCTTCATGTTGCTGGGGCTTGGTGCCACGGCGTTGGGCGCGGCGTTTGCACAGTACCAGCAGGAACTCAGTTATTTGGGTGCGGTGATACTGGTTTTGTTCGGACTACATTTTCTGGGGGTTATGCGAATCCCCTTTCTGTATCGCGAGGCGCGACTGGAGGGGCCAACACAGCCCAGCTCTATTCTTGGCGCCTATCTGATGGGGCTTGCATTCGGATTTGGATGGACGCCCTGCGTCGGCCCTGCGCTGGCTTCGATCCTGATGATCGCAAGTGGGATGGGTGATTTGTGGCGGGGTGCCTTGCTTCTGGCAGTTTACGGCCTGGCCATGACGCTGCCATTCGTTTTGGCAGCCATGTTCGCACGACCCTTTCTGGCTTGGGTCGGACGCAACAGGAAGTACTTGCCTTGGGTCGAGAAGGTCATGGGCGCTATGCTGGTCCTGTTTGCGGTTCTGATCGTGTCAGGGCAGGTGAATAGGATCGGCCAGTGGATGCTTGAGACATTTCCGACCCTCGGAAATGTCGGCTAGGCTATCTTTCTGACGGGTTCTTGCGTTTGCGTGAAATAAAGCAATCACGAGTCGTTCTTTTTTTGCAAGATAATATTAATTCAAATAACGGAATTTGATGTTGCGAAAATTTCCTCACCTGCGTAGTTTGGCCGGACAACGGTTATGGGAGGAAACATGAAGCGGACAACGATCGCGCTTTGCACCCTGCTCAGCGCAGGGCTGGGAGCGGCACAAGCCGAAACGGTAGCGCCAACCGCAATTGCGTTCGAAGAGGGGGCTGTTGCCCAATCTTTGACCGGTGTTGCAGGAAATGCAGAAGAGGGCGCCAAAGTCGTTTCAGCGAAATCGCAGGGCAATTGTGTTGCCTGTCATGAAATCACGGATCTGGCCGATGTGCCGTTCCACGGGGAAGTTGGCCCCATGCTGGATGGTGCGGGTGACCGCTGGAGCGAAGCAGAGCTTCGCGGCATCCTTGTGGACGCCAAGATGACATTCGATGAATCGATGATGCCATCATTCTACAAGACCGAAGGTTTTATTCGCCTTGGCAAAGCCTACACCGGCAAAGCCCATGAAGGTGATGTCGAACCGCTGCTGAGTGCTCAGCAGATTGAAGATGTCGTTGCCTATCTGATGACGCTCAAAGACTGAGCGGATCGGGGCAAGGAAATACACTCACAGGAGACTAGAGATGAAGTTCACTCGACGTGATGCTCTGGCACTTGGGCTCGGCGCGACAGCCGTTGCCATGTTGCCGATGCGCGCACTGGCTGCTGCCGATGAAGCGATTGCTGCTTTCACCGGTGGTGCCGAGACTGGCGAAGGTGGGATCACCCTGACCGCGCCGGAAATCGCTGAGAACGGCAACACCGTTCCGGTTTCGGTCGACGCCCCCGGCGCCGTTTCGATCTTGATGCTGGCCGCAGGCAACCCGACTCCGGGTGTCGCACAGTTCAACTTCGGCGAGGCTGCAGGTTCGCAGTCGGCTTCGACCCGTATTCGTCTGGCTGGCACGCAAGACGTAGTTGCAATCGCCAAGATGGCCGATGGCAGCTTCGTGAAAGCATCGTCGACCGTAAAAGTAACCATCGGCGGCTGCGGCGGCTAATAGATTAGGAGACCAGAGATATGGCAAAAGGTGCAAAGCCCCGCGTAAAAGTCCCCAAGACGGCAGCTGCCGGCGACGTGGTGACCCTGAAGACCCTGATCAGCCACAAGATGGAATCGGGTCAGCGCAAGGACAAAGAGGGTAACCTCATCCCGCGCTCGATCATCAACCGCTTCACATGCGAGCTGAACGGCAAGATGGTTATCGATGTAACGCTGGAACCAGCGATTTCGACCAACCCCTATGTAGAATTCGATGCCAAAGTCGACGAAGCCGGTGAGTTCAAATTCACTTGGTATGACGATGACGGCGATGTCTACGAGACGACAAAGCCGATCGCGATCGCTTGAGGTCAGCGCAGGGAGGAGAACATAATGAAAAAAGGCATCGCAGCACTCGTAGCTGCCTCGACCATCTTCGGGGCAGCCGCCGCAACAGCCGATGAAAGCGCTGAACTCACCATCAATGGTGAGATCGACATCGTAACGAAAACGGCCGCGCCCGCGCATCTATCGGATGCACTGGACGAGGTTCTTTCAGGTTGGCGTTTCCGGTCGGATCAGACCCAGGAAATGCAAATGGATGACTTTGACAACCCCGGCATGCTGGGCGTTGAAGCAGGCATCGAAGTCTGGAACACCGTTGACGGTTCGAAGGGCAAATCCTGTGCGGATTGCCACGGCGAGCCCGAAGAAATGGCAGGCGTGAAAGCCGTCTATCCGAAGTGGAATGATCAGGCCGAGCAGGTCTTCACCCTTCAGATGGCGACCAACAACTGCCGCGAAAACGCGATGGGCGCCGAGCCTTGGAAGTATGATGCTTCCGACGCGATCAATATCGAAGCACTGTTGTCTTCGGTTTCGCGCGGTATGCCCGTGAATGTCGCCATTGACGGTCCGGCCGAAGCCATGTGGGAGCAGGGCAAAGAGCTCTACTATACCCGCACTGGTCAGCTGGAAATGAGCTGTGCCAACTGTCACGAAGACAATTATGGCAACATGATCCGCGCCGATCACCTGTCGCAGGGTCAGATCAACGGCTTCCCGACCTATCGTCTGAAAAACACCAAGCTGAACGGGGTGCATTCGCGCTTCAAAGGCTGTGTACGTGACACACGTGCCCACACCTACAGCCCGGGCTCGGAAGAGTTCATTGCTCTTGAGCTTTATGTCGCATCGCGCGGCAATGGTCTGTCGGTCGAAGGCCCGTCTGTCCGCAACTAAATCAAAGACCCCGCCCGAACGGATTTCGGGCGGGGTTTTCTTTATTCGAACACATTCAATCCCCGGCATGGGTGAGGCGTGCAAGGGCTTGAAAATCAAGGAAAACCGCTCATGATTTCTCGCCGCGACTTTCTTCAGGTCTCGATGGCTGCGTCTGCGCTTTATGGAACGTCTGGCTTTGGCAACTGGGCCAAACTGGCGGCTCAGCAAGCGCTGACCCAAGATGACCTTCTGAAGTTCGACACGTTTGGCAATGTCAGCCTGATCCACATCACTGACATTCACGCCCAGCTGAAACCGATTTATTTCCGCGAGCCCGAGATCAATCTGGGCGTTGGTGCTGCCAATGGGCAGATGCCGCACGTCACGGGTGCGGACTTCCGCAAGGCCTACGGAATCGATGATGGTTCGCCGTCGGCCTACGCTCTGACCTATAACGATTTCACCTCGCTGGCAGGGGCCTATGGCAAAGTCGGCGGCATGGATCGCGTGGCGACCGTTGTGAACGCCATTCGCGCTGATCGCCCTGACGCACTGCTTCTGGACGGCGGCGATACGTGGCACGGCTCGTACACCTGTCACCACACTGAAGGTCAGGATGTGGTAAACGTGATGAACGCGCTGAAGCCCGATGCGATGACCTTCCACTGGGAGTTCACGCTGGGATCTGAGCGTGTAAACGAGATCGTCGAAGGTCTGCCCTTCGCGGCTCTTGGTCAGAACATTTTTGACGCCGAGTGGGATGAGCCCGCCGAGCTGTTCAAGCCTTACAAATTCTTCGAGCGTGGTGGCGTGAAGGTGGCCGTGATTGGTCAGGCCTTCCCCTATATGCCGATCGCTAACCCGCGCTGGATGTTCCCCGAGTACTCGTTCGGGATCCGTGACGAGAACATGCAAGAGATGGTGGACGAAGTGCGTGCCGCTGGTGCCGAGCTTGTTGTCTGCCTAAGCCACAACGGCTTTGACGTGGACAAGAAGATGGCCACCCGCGTGACGGGCATCGACGTGATCCTGTCGGGTCACACCCATGACGCGCTGCCCGAGCCGGTGCAGGTCGAACAGACCTTCATCATCGCGTCGGGCTCGAACTCGAAATTTGTCAGCCGCATCGATCTGGATGTGCGCGACGGCAAGATGATGGGTATCCGCCACAAGCTGATCCCGATCTTCGCTGATGTCATCACGCCCGATGCAACGATCACTAAGCTGATCGATGACCAGCGCGCGCCGTATAAAGCCGAGCTGGAAGAGGTGATCGGCCACACCGACTCGCTTCTGTATCGCCGTGGCAACTTCAACGGCAGCTGGGATGACCTGATCTGTGACGCGCTGATCAACGAGCGTGAAGCCGATATCGCCATGTCGCCCGGCGTGCGTTGGGGTCCGTCGATCCTGCCCGGTCAGGCGATCACCCGCGAAGATATCTGGAACGTGACCTCGATGTCCTATGGCGAGGTGTATCGCACGGAAATGACTGGTGAATTCATTCACACCATTTTGGAAGATGTGGGCGACAACCTGTTCAACCCTGATCCCTACTATCAGCAGGGTGGTGACATGGTGCGCATCGGTGGCATGGGCTATCGCATCGACATCAACAAGCCGCAGGGCGAACGCATCACCGATATGACACTTCTGAAAACCGGCGAGAAGATCGATCCGGCCAAGACCTATGTGGTCGCAGGCTGGGCTTCGGTCAACGAAGGTACCGAAGGTCCGCAGATCTGGGATGTCGTCGAAAGCCACATCAAGAAACAAGGCACCATCAAGCTGGATCCGAACAACTCGGTTCAGGTGGTGGGCGCGTAATCCATTGAACACCCGCCGTCCGGCCATCACGGCAAGACGGCGGAATATCTTTAGCCAAACAGCCAAATAGGAGGTTTGACATATGTCGACTGAAACCAAAGGCACCGGGACCTCGCGTCGCGGTTTCCTGAAAGGGGCCGCTGCAACGGGTGCAGCCCTTGGGGCCGCAGGTGCTGCCCGTGCCGAGGGCGATCCGCTGATCACCGAAGTGCAGGAATGGGCATCCGGCCTGGGCGAGGGCGTAGATGCCACGCCGTATGGTATGCCGATCGAATTTGAAAGCGATGTTGTGCGTCGCAACGTGGAATGGCTGACCGCCGACACGATTTCCTCGATCAACTTCACACCGATCCACGCACTGGACGGTACGATTACCCCGCAGGGGTGTGCGTTTGAGCGCCACCATTCGGGTGCGATCACGCTGAAGAAAGAAGACTATCGTCTGATGATCAACGGTCTGGTCGATACACCGCTGGTGTTCACCTATGCAGACCTCGAGCGTTTCCCGCGTGTGCAGCAAACATTCTTCCTAGAATGTGCGGCCAACACCGGCATGGAATGGGCGGGCTCGCAGTTGAACGGCGCGCAGTACACCCACGGTATGATCCACAACATGGAATACACCGGCGTTAGCCTGCGTACCCTTTTGGAAGAGGCTGGTCTGGATACTGCCGGCGAGCTGAAAGACAAGTGGGTTTATGTCGAAGGTGCGGATGCCTCGTCGAACGGCCGCTCGATCCCGATGGAAAAAGCGCTGGACGACTGCATGGTGGCCTTTAAAGCCAACGGCGAAGCGCTGCGGATGGAGCATGGCTATCCGGTTCGACTGGTTGTTCCCGGTTGGGAAGGCAACATGTGGGTTAAGTGGCTGCGCCGTATCGAGGTTATGGATGCCCCGGTCGAAAGCCGCGAAGAGACCTCGAAATACACTGACACGCTGGAAGACGGCACCTCGCGCAAGTGGACTTGGGCGATGGACGCAAAGTCGGTTGTCACCAGCCCCAGCCCGCAGATGCCGATTCAGCACGGCAAAGGCCCGCTGGTTGTTACTGGTCTGGCATGGTCTGGCAACGGTGCGATCACCGCAGTCGATGTGTCGCTGGATGGCGGCGTGACTTGGCAAGAGGCGCGCCTGGCTGAACCCGGCAAGAAAATGGCGTTGACCCGTTTCTATCTGGATATCAATTGGGATGGATCCGAGATGTTCGTTCAATCGCGCGCGATGGACGAAACCGGATACGTTCAGCCCACCAAAGCGCAACTGCGCGAAGTGCGCGGTCTGAACTCGATCTATCACAACAACTGCATCCAGACGTGGCACGTCAACGCAAACGGGGAGGCAAACAATGTCGAAGTTTCCTAAAATCCTGATGGCAGCTTCGGTTGCCGCTTTGACCGCCGCCCCTGCGATGGCCGAGAAGCTCGGCCTTGGCCGGACTGCGACAGACGCAGAAATCGCAGCTTGGAACCTGGATGTCTTCCCGGACGGATCGAACCTGCCGGAAGGTAAGGGCGATGTGTGGACCGGTGAAGAAGTTTTCGCCGACGCCTGTGCCGCATGTCACGGTGAGTTCGCGGAAGGTGCGGGCAACTGGCCGAAACTGGCGGGTGGTGCGGATACGCTTGACCACGAAGATCCGCTGAAAACGGTCGGCTCCTACTGGCCGTATCTGTCGACCACGTTCGACTATGTGCGCCGTTCGATGCCGTTTGGTGCCGCTGGTACGCTGTCGGATGACGATGTCTATGCCATCGTCGCCTACATCCTGTACTCGAACGATCTGGTGGATGATGATTTCGTCCTGTCGAAAGAGACATTCAGCGATGTGGTCCTGCCGAATGCAGAAGGCTTCATCGTGGATGATCGCGCTGAAACCGAGTACGGCACCTTTAACAACCGCTGCATGAGCGATTGTAAAACAGGCGCAGTCGAGATCACCACAACTGTGGTTTTCCCCGGCGACCCGAACTCGGGTTTTGACGCGACCCCGATCAGCCAAGCTGTGATGGGCACCGCGGGCGCTGCAGCGGAACCAGCTGAAGAAGCCGCGACTGAAGCAGCAGCGGAAGAGCCTGCCGTTGTCGAAGAAGCAGCTGCTCCTGTCGCTGCACTGGATGCCGAATTGGTCGCCAAAGGCGAAAAGGTCTTCAAGAAATGTAAGGCCTGCCACAAGATCGGTGACAAAGCCAAAAACGGCACCGGTCCTATGCTGAATGGCGTGTTTGGTCGCAATGCAGGTACGGTTGATGGGTTCAAATACTCTAAACCGATGCTGGCTGCTGCCGAAGGTGGTCTGGTTTGGGACGAAGCCGAACTGGCTGCCTATCTGGCCAACCCGAAGAAATACATGAAGGGCACCAAGATGTCTTTTGCGGGTCTGAAGAAGGACAAGGATGTCGCGGCGATTCTGGAATTCCTGAAGTCGCACAGCCAATAATCTCGGATATCATGAATTCGAAAACGGGCGCTGCAGATAATGCAGCGCCCGTTTGCCATTGCGCAACATTATTGCCTCTTATGCATGCATTTGTATATGATAGTTATTGAGTGGATTGGGCTTGCAGTTTATGGTGTCCCCATGAACTGGATTAGAAACGCTGCGATTGGGCTGACGGTTGCGATATGCGCCACAACGCCTTCTTTTTCCAATGAAATCGGCAATGCCGAAGATGGTGAAAAACTCTGGACGGAATGTAAGTCTTGCCATGCAATTGGCAAAGGCGCCAAGAACCGTGTGGGACCCCATCTGAATGGTATTTTCGGCCGCCGGGCCGGATCAGAAGAGGACTTCAATTACTCCAAAGGGCTGGCGCGCATGGGCAAGGATGGCTTGATGTGGGAGTTTGATCTTTTGGATCGCTATATCGAAAACCCAAAGGCCTTCGCGTCCGATACGCGCATGTCTTATCGTGGGTTGAAAGACGAACAGAAACGGGCTGATCTGCTCGCATTTCTGCGTCGATACTCGGACAATCCCGGCGACATTCCGGAAGCGGCACCCACCGTGGCAGGCACAGATCACGATGTTGACCCCGCTATTCTCGCTATCCAAGGCGACCCGGAATATGGTGAATATCTGTCCTCAGAATGCACCACTTGCCACCAACTGACAGGCGACAACGAAGGCATTCCGGGGATTATCGGTTGGCCGGCAGAAGATTTCGTGATCGCCATGCACGCCTATAAAGACAAATTCCGCCCGCATCCTGTGATGCAGATGATGGCCGGGCGCCTGTCCAACGACGAGATTGCGGCTTTGGCCGCTTACTTCGAAGAAGTTGATCCGTAGTTAAATTTTACGTAGACCTGAATGGGTTTACGAACACGCGACGGTTGTGCGCCTTTCACAACCAATAGGGAGGAAGACATGAAAATTAACAGACGTTTGTTCATGGGCGGTGCGGCCGCCGGGGCCGCAGCGACCACGCTGACTGCGCCGATGGTGCATGCGGCCGGACATGGTAAGCCGAAAGTCGTTGTGGTTGGCGGCGGGGCAGGCGGTGCGACCGCTGCGCGCTATATTGCAAAGGACTCGAAAGGTGAAATCGAAGTTACTTTGGTTGAACCGAGCCGCAGCTATTACACCTGCTTCTTCTCGAACCTCTATATGGCGGGCTTCCGCGAGCTGGGGTCGATTGCGCATAGCTATGGTAAACTGGCGTCGGAATACGGCATCAACGTGGTGCATGACTGGGCCATTGGCATCGACCGCGAAGCACGTACCGTGTCGCTTGCTGGTGGTGCTACACTGAACTATGACCGCTTGATCCTGTCGCCGGGCATCGATTTTGTCGACGGCGCGGTTGAAGGTTGGGACGTTACTCATCAGAACGCTATGCCGCATGCCTACAAGGCTGGTTCGCAATCCGAGCTTTTGAAAGCGCAGGTCGAAGCCATGCCCGAAGGTGGTACTTTCGCTATGGTGGCTCCGCCCAACCCGTTCCGCTGCCCTCCTGGCCCGTATGAGCGTATCTCGATGATCGCGCATATCCTGAAGGAAAAGAACCCGACGGCGAAAATCATCATTGCGGACCCGAAAGAGAAGTTCTCGAAGATGGCTCTGTTCCAGGACGGTTGGTCGCGTCACTATGATGGCATGATTGACTGGATTGGTGGCGACTTTGGTGGCGGCAATGTCTCGGTCAATCCGCATGACATGACCGTTACAATCGATGGCGAAGTAAACAAGGTTGACGTCTGTAACGTCATTCCGGCGATGAAAGCGGGCAAGATCTGCGACATGGCTGGTATCACCGAAGGTAATTGGGCCCCGGTGAACCCGCATACGATGCAGTCGCGCGTGGACGAAAATATCCATGTTCTGGGCGACGCAAGCTCGCAAGGCGATATGCCGAAATCGGGCTTTGCGGCCAACAGTCAGGCAAAAGTCGCTGCGATGGCAGTACGCTCGGCACTGACCGGATCGAAGCTGTTCCCGGCGAAGTTCACCAACACCTGCTGGTCTTTGATCAGCGATGATGATGGTGTGAAAGTTGGCGCAAGCTACGAAGCCACGGACGAGAAGATCGCCAAGGTTGACGGCTTCATCAGCAAAGTGGGCGAAGACGCTGAACTGCGTCAGGCTACTTACGAAGAAAGTGTTGGCTGGTACGCCGGGATCACCTCGGACATGTTTGGCTGATTTCCTTGCTAATATTCGCCGTGGCGAATATGTTGAAATCAACGCGGGGTCCGGTAGTCCGGGCCCCGTTTCATTCAAGGGCTTTGCGCGAACGGCCCTCAAATCAGGAGGAAAACTTATGCGCAAATTTCTTGGAACGGTTCTGGTGGCCGCCGCTGCTTTGACCGCACCGGCTTTTGCCGATGGTCATGGTAAACAGTTGAGCGATCACGCCATCACTTATGCTTTTAACGGCGACTTTGGCGACGCAACCTTTGCGGTTGAAACTGCCATCGTGGGGCAGGGGCTGGTGATTGACTATGTCAGTCATACCGGTGAAATGCTGGAGCGCACAAAAGGCGATGTCGGTTCGGATGTGAAGATTTTTGAGGCCGCAGATATTTTCCTGTTCTGCTCGGCCAAGGTCAGCCGTGAAGTGATGGAGGCGGATGCGGCCAACATCTCGTTCTGCCCCTATAGCATCTTTGTGACGGACACGAACGGCGAGGTCCGCGTTGGATATCGCACATATCCGGATGGCGAGATGCAGAAAGTACAAGCTATGCTGGACGGAATTGTGCAGGAAGCGATTGCCGAATAAAGACGATTTGGCTTGAAAAACAAGGCCCCGCATGTCGCAATGACACGCGGGGCCTTTTGCTTGACGTGAGGGCGAGTGAAATTACATTCAAAAAAATGAATGTAAGTCTTGTTCTCGTCGGCGAGCTGCCCTAAATTTAACACGCGAACAGAAATTCTGGTGAGGCATGACATGATTGAAACTGAATTTACACCGCTGGCAGCATCTCTCGGAGGCGCCTTGATCGGCTTGGCCTCGGTGCTGTTGATGTGGGTGCGCGGCAATGTGCTGGGAGCGACCGGCATCTTGGCGGGGTTCATGCAACCCAGCAGTTCGGCTGACTGGGCTTGGCGCGCGGCCATTCTGGCCGGGATGTTGACTGGTCCTTTCGTCTATCTGTTCATCACTGGTGGTTTCCCTGAAATCCAAGTGCCTGTCAGCACGCTTTCGATGATCGTCGGGGGTGTCATTGTCGGGATCGGCGTGACCTATGGGTCAGGCTGTACGTCAGGGCATGGCGTCTGCGGAATGTCGCGCCTGTCACCGCGCAGTTTCGTCGCCACGATCAGCTTCATGGCGGGAATCACCCTCATGGTGTTCGTCACACGCCACATCTTTGGCCTGTAAGGAGGGTTCGATATGCATTTGATCGTCATCTATGTCATCGGCCTGATCTTCGGCCTTGGTATCTCAATCTCGGGCATGGCCAATCCGGCTAAAGTCCTGAACTTCTTCGATTTCGCGGGCATCTGGGATCCAAGCCTGATCTTCGTGATGGGCGCTGCCATTCTGGTCACCGCTCCCGGTTACTTTCTGGTTCTTCGCGGACCAAAACCTATCTTCGGCAATGCGTTCACGCTGCCGGGCACCAAGTTGATTGATCGCCGTCTGGTTGGCGGATCCTTCACCTTTGGACTGGGCTGGGGACTGGCTGGCTTTTGCCCGGGTGCCTCGCTTCCCGTGATCTCGACCGGCAACCCGGACGTTCTGATTTTCACGGCCTCATTTATCGTGGGTATCTTCATTGCCCGCTACATGATCCAGCGCAGCGCGCACCAGCGCGACGCCGCACCAGCAAGCTAACTCCGGATCCTAATCCGGGCCCCAAGGAAAGGACATGTCATGACTGACTATCCCGTAAACACCGACCTGATCCCCGAAGTGAAAGCTTTCTTCGAGCCGGATTCGAACACGATTTCCTATGTGGTCAAGGACCCGACCTCGGATGCTTGTGCGGTAATCGACAGCGTCATGGACATTGATTATGCCGCTGGCCGTATCTCGCATGAGCATGCCGATGAGATCATCGCGTATATCAAGGCCGAAGGGCTGAAGCTGGAGTGGCTGATCGAAACGCACGTCCATGCTGACCACTTGTCGGGCGCGCCCTACATTCAAGAGCAGTTGGGCGGCAAGATCGGCATTGGCAGTCAGATCACTGTTGTGCAGGACGTGTTCGGAAAGGTCTTCAACGAAGGTACCGAATTCCAGCGCGATGGCAGCCAGTTTGATGCCCTTTTCGAGGATGGCGATACCTACAAGATCGGCAACATGGACGTTTTTGCCATGCACACGCCGGGTCACACGCCCGCCTGTATGGTGCATGTGATCGGGAATGCTGGTTTCGTGGGGGACACCTTATTCATGCCGGATGGTGGCTCGGCCCGTGCCGACTTCCCGGGTGGGGACGCAGGTATCTTGTATGACTCGATCCAGAAGGTTCTGGCTCTGCCTGACGAAACCCGTCTATTCATGTGTCACGACTACGGCCCCAATGGCCGTGACATTCAGTGGGAAACCACTGTGGCCGATGAAAAGGAGCACAACATTCATGTGGGTGCCGGGAAAACGCGCGAAGAATTCGTGAAGTTCCGCACCGAGCGGGATGCTCAGCTGGACATGCCGCGCCTGATCATTCCATCGCTACAGGTCAACATGCGTGCGGGCGAGATGCCCCCCGCAGATGAGGACGGAAAAACCTTCCTGAAGGTTCCCGTAAACGCGCTTTAAGAGGTTCCAATGCAAACCAGGAAACTAGATGACACCATCACGGTGTCCCATCAGATTGCGATCGAAGATGTGCAAGCCATTCGCGATCAGGGGTTTACTCTGCTGATGTGCAACCGCCCGGATGGTGAGGATCCGGGGCAGCCCAATTGGGCAGACGTCCAAGCTGCGGCCGAAGCCGTGGGGTTGAAGACGGCCTTTCTGCCCGTGAGCTCGCGAGAAGATGCAATCGCCATGCGAGAGCCATTCCTGGTCGAAATGGCGGCCGCAGATGGTCCGGTCTTTGCCTATTGCCGAACCGGTACGCGATGCGAAATCCTGTGGACTCTCTCCAACAGCTGATCCGGTCTGGCATCTGCCAACTGGCTTGAAATAAACGGAAATTTGCCATGAATGTGATCAAGGCTATGGCGGCGCGTGGCGCTGCCCTTGGACAGTATGCGCCAATTCTTGACTGGGGGCGCCGGTATGATCAGGGGGCGTTCTCTGCCGACCTGTTGGCGGCGGTGATCGTGACGATCATGCTGATCCCGCAGTCGCTGGCCTATGCGCTTTTGGCAGGGCTTCCGGCAGAGATGGGGCTTTATGCCTCGATCCTGCCCTTGGTTGCCTATGCGATTTTCGGGACGTCTCGGGCACTGGCCGTTGGCCCGGTCGCCGTGGTCAGCCTGATGACCGCCGCTGCCATTGGCAATCTCGAGCTGGCCAGTCAGGCTGACTACATCGCGGCCGCGATTACTTTGGCGTTTCTGTCTGGCCTGATCTTGCTGGTCATGGGCGTGTTCCGTCTTGGCTTTCTGGCGAATTTCCTGAGCCACCCCGTGATTGCAGGGTTCATCACCGCATCGGGCTTGCTGATTGCAACCAGCCAGCTGAAGCACGTTCTGGGTGTAGAGGCACACGGGCATTCTTTGATCGAACTCATCGGGTCGCTTTTGGCCCATTTGGGGCAGACCAATCTGATCACGCTGCTGATTGGCGCGGGATCTGTCGTGTTCCTGTTTTGGGTGCGCAATGGGTTGAAACCCCTTTTGATGTCCCTGGGGCTTGGTGATCGTCTTGCGGGAAGTCTGGCCAAGGCTGGCCCCGTGGGTGCCGTGGTCGTGACCACATTGATCAGCTGGGGTTTTGATCTGCAGTCGAAAGGTGTCGCCATCGTGGGTGATGTCCCGCAAGGGCTGCCGCCTTTGACCATGCCCAGCTTTGATGCGGATCTGTGGACCAGCCTGTTTGGGTCGGCGCTTCTGATCTCGATTATCGGGTTCGTCGAGTCGATCTCGGTCGCACAGACACTGGCCGCGAAGAAACGTCAACGCATCGTACCTGATCAGGAACTTGTGGGCCTTGGGGCCTCAAATATTGCTGCGGCTGTATCCGGTGGCTATCCGGTGACCGGCGGCTTTGCCCGGTCGGTTGTGAACTTCGATGCGGGCGCCGAGACGCCCGCCGCTGGGGCTTTCACAGCCATCGGGATCTTGTTGGCGGCGATGTTCCTGACACCACTTCTGTATTTCCTCCCGAAAGCGACGCTCGCCGCGACCATCATCGTCGCCGTGCTTGGGCTGGTGGATTTTCACATCCTGAAATCCACATGGCGCTATCACCGCGCGGATTTCACCGCTGTTCTGGCCACGATCCTGCTAACTTTGGGGTTCGGGGTTGAGATTGGCGTGTCCGCCGGCGTGGTCCTGTCGATCGTGCTCTACCTCTATAAAACCTCGCGTCCGCATATCGCCGAGGTCGGTCTGGTCCCGGGGACCCAGCATTTCCGGAACATCGACCGGCACAATGTGCAGACCCATCCCGAACTTGTCACACTGCGGCTGGACGAAAACCTCTATTTCGCCAATGCGCGTTATATCGAGGATTATTTGCTAGAGCGCACCGGTCGTGGAGGGCTGAAACATGTGGTTCTGATGTGCTCGGCCGTTAACGAGATCGACCTGTCCGCGCTTGAAACGCTGGAAGAGCTGGATCGGCAGCTTGCCGACAGCGGCATCACACTCAGCCTGTCCGAGGTTAAGGGCCCTGTCATGGACCGCCTGCAACGCACTGATTTTCTGGATCACCTGTCCGGGGATGTCTATCTGACCCAATACGCTGCAATGCGTGCGTTGGGGCCCGTGAACTAGGGGCGACGCTGCGTCATCCGGGGCAGGGTGGTCAGATTTATTGAACGCTTGTACAATTCTTGCTAGGGCCGATCCAACATTTACGGAGGGTTCCCTATGCAGATCACCGAAAACACCGTTGTCACCGTCTCGGGCGGAGCATCCGGTCTGGGCGGCGCCGTCGCCGAGGCTTTCGCCGCCGCAGGTGCCAAGGTTGGCATTTTTGACCTGAATGAAGAGGCCGGACAGGCCATGGCAGAGAAGCTGGGCGGTGCCTTTGCCAAAGTGGACGTGTCGGATCCTGCATCCGTTGCAGAAGGCTTTAAGACGCTGCGCGCGGCGTTGGGCCAAGAACGTGTGATGGTGAACTGCGCCGGGATCGCACCCGCCGCCAAGACCCAGTCGAAAGGCGAACCGCACGACGCGGGCCTTTATGCCAAAGTCATCGGTGTAAACATGATCGGTACGTTCAACTGCGCCAGCCAAGCCGCCGCCGGCATGGCGATGGCTGACCCGGTCACGGATGACGGCGAGCGCGGCGTGATCGTAAACACCGCTTCGATCGCAGCCATGGACGGCCAAGTCGGTCAGTTGGCTTATGCGTCCTCGAAGGGCGGCGTGGTTGGCATGACCTTGCCGATGGCGCGCGACCTGATGCGCGACGGCATCCGCGTGATGGCCATCGCACCGGGTATCTTCAAAACCCCGATGGTCGCCGGTCTGCCGCAAGAGGTTCAAGACAGCCTTGGTGCTCAAGTTCCGTTCCCCTCGCGCCTTGGTGATCCTGCCGAGTTCGCGGGCATGGTCCGCCACATCGTCGAAAACTCGTTCCTGAACGGTGAAGTGATCCGTCTGGACGGTGCCGTGCGCATGGCGCCGCGCTAAGAGTTATTGGCCCGGGGGGCGGGCGACCGCCCTCTGGCATCCCGCGCGCAGATCCCCTATGTAGCGCGCGATGAATACGCAATCGATCATACGCCAAGCCGCCCGCCTGTCCGTCGCCCCGATGATGGACTGGTCGGATCGCCATTGCCGATATTTCCACCGGCTGATGAGCCGTCACACGCTTTTGTATACGGAAATGGTTACCGCACCCGCCTTGGTGCGGGGAGGCGCGCTGCATCTTCTGGATTACAACACCGAAGAGCATCCCATCGCTGTTCAACTTGGCGGGTCGGACCCGAAAGAGCTGGCCGCTGCCACGAAGCTGTGTGTCGAGCGCGGCTATGACGAAGTGAACCTGAACGTGGGGTGCCCCTCGGACCGCGTGCAGTCGGGCACGTTCGGTGCTGTGTTGATGCGCGATCCCGGGTTGGTGGCAGACTGCATGGCTGCCATGAAAGATGCGGCACAAGATATTGAAGTCACTGTGAAATGCCGCATTGGCGTGGATGATCAAGACCCTGAAGTTGTGCTGCCGGACTTCCTTGAAAAGGTCTCGGACGCAGGCGTCAATCGTTTCACCGTCCATGCACGGAAAGCCTGGCTTCAGGGGCTCAGCCCGAAGGAAAACCGGGATATTCCGCCCTTGGACTATCCGCTGGTCCACCGCATGAAAGAGGAGTTTCCGCATCTTCATCTGTCGATCAACGGGGGCATCACGACGTTGGATGAAACCCGTGCGCATTTGGATGTGATGGACGGGGTAATGATCGGCCGTGCCGCCTACCACGACCCGGCAACCGTATTGTTGGGCGCAGATCAGGCGATCTTTGGCGACACCGCGCCCGCGCGCACAGCGCATGAGGTTGTCGAGGCGATGTATCCCTATATCGAAACGCGCATGGCCGAGGGCATCCGTCTGCATTCGATCACCCGTCATATGCTGGGCATTTTCACCGGGCGCCCCGGCGCACGGAAATGGCGGCGTATCCTGTCCGAAGGGGCGTCGAAACCGGGGGCAGGGGTTGCGCTGGTCGCCGAAGCCCTGTCATCTGTGCCTGAACATATCCCCGCTGACTGAGGCCACCCATGCCCGATCTATCCTTGCTTCTTCCCATGACCGCGTTGTTGGCCGCGATTGGGGCTTTTGCGGGTGTCTTGGCTGGGCTTCTGGGCGTGGGCGGCGGGATCGTTCTGGTGCCCGCGTTCTTCTATGCGTTCTCGGCGCTTGGCTATGGCTCGGATCAGCTGATGCAGATCTGTCTCGCGACCTCGCTTGCGACGATCATCGTGACCTCGGTGCGCTCGGTCCTGTCGCATAACAAGAAGGGCGCGGTGGATTGGGGGATCTTGAAGGCTTGGGCGCCGGGCATTGCAGCAGGCGCGCTGATCGGTGTTATTGTGGCCTCGGGTCTGAAATCTGTTGTTTTACAAGCCATTTTTGGCGTTCTGGGCTTGTGTATCGGAGCTTATCTCGGTCTAGGCAAAGCCCATTGGCGTCTGGCCGAGGATATGCCCAAAGGCCCGCGTGTTGCGATGTTCGCCCCCGTACTAGGCTTTTTGTCTGTCCTGATGGGGATCGGCGGCGGCAGCTTTGGTGTGCCCTTGATGACCCTCCACGGGCGGCCCATTCACAAAGCGGTTGCGACGGCTGCCGGGTTTGGTGTGCTAATTGCAGTTCCATCCGTTCTTGGGTTTCTGTTCGTTCAGATTGACCCGGCGCAGCGACCGCCATGGACCATCGGGGCCGTGAACATTCCCGCCTTCGTGCTGATCGTGTCGATGACCCTGTTCACCGCGCCTTTGGGGGTGAAGCTGGCCCATGCAATGGACCCTAAACCTCTGAAACGCGTGTTTGCTGTGTTCTTGACACTGGTTGCGCTGAATATGCTGCGTAAAGCATTGGGATGGTAGACACCCTGCGCGCAGAGTTTGATCGCAAAGGGTGGATCAGGTTTCCCCATGACGACGCCATCGTGCGCTGGGGTGAGCATGTCTATCCGCTTGCGCTGAAGGCCCGAAATGATCCCGACCAGATCGCCAATTGGTTGCGCGCGGGCGGAACTTGGTTTGTTGGTGTGAATGCCATCGACAATGACAGCGCAGGGCGGGTGAGCGGTGGTCCCGCTTTGACCGGCCCATTGCGTGACTTCATCGATATGCGCTTTGGCTGGCATGATCTGGATAAGGCGCAAGCATCGATCACTTATCCGGGCTATCCCCAGCCTGATCCGCAGGACAGTGAGGCAGCGTTTCGTTATCGCCGAGACCGCGATGCCGCGCATTTGGACGGGTTGAAGGCAGAGCTGCCGGGCGGAAGGCGCTGTGTGGACGAGGCACATGCCTATGTCATTGGCATTCCTCTGAACAGGACCGATGAGGCCGCCAGCCCGCTGGTCCTGTGGGAAGGCAGCCACCTGATCATGCGTAAGGCGATGGAAGCCGCGTTCGCAGACTTGTCAGACCATCAGCTGCGCCGCCACGATGTCACTCAGGCCTATCAAGCCGCACGCCGCGAAGTGTTTGAAACTTGCCCGCGCCTTGTGGTGCATGCCAACCCGGGCGAGGCCTATCTGCTGGATCGTTTCACCCTGCACGGGGTTGCTCCATGGGAAGACGAGGCCAAAGCGCCGCCAGAGGGGCGCATGATCGCCTATTTCCGCCCAGATCTGCCCGGTGGTGTACGTGAGTGGCTTACTCTGCCTTAGAGGCTCCGTCAGCCGTCAGAGCGGCGATGACTTGAGCGCTAAGTGGGCGTTTCGTTTTGCCGTCGTGTTCTAACGTGACCACAACGGTTTCACCGCCACACCGCAGCTCTCCGTCCACGAAGATCCCGTATTCCAGCACGAACGAGCTGTTGCGGAAACTGGCGGCGCGCGCGGCGATCACATAGGTTTCGCTCAGAAACATCGGTTTGAAATAGCGGGCAAAATTAGTGGCCAGCACAACCTGAGGATCGTTTTCCGAGTCGTAGCTGGTGATCGCATGCGCGTGGAAATAGGGGATGCGAATATCCTCGAACCAGCGCAGATAGACGATGTTGTTTACATGGTTCAGCGCGTCCAGTTCGTGAAAGCGCACCCGGTCTGCTTGCCCAAAGTTCCAGCCTTCCGGCACGCCAGCGGTCTTCAATTGCTGGGCGTTCAGGGGGGTGACCAAGGGAATGTTTGGAAGCGGATCGGACATGAAAACCTCGGACATACAATCACATTGGGGGATTGGAGCGGGTGAAGGGAATCGAACCCTCGTCGTCAGCTTGGGAAGCTGCTGCTCTACCATTGAGCTACACCCGCCTTACCCCCTTGGGCTACGCCAAGGGGTTGGGAAGTTCAAGCGATTATCAGGCTTATCCCCGACGGCGACGGCGACGGCGGCCCCCACCGTCTTCGTCCCCACCACCGGTGTTGAAGCTGGGTTCCGGCAGCTCGACCACCGTCCGTAGGATCGGGAACGGGTCCGAGGAATTCGGCATCGCGGACGCATTGACGAAATGCTCTTGGAACTTGGCCTCCACGGCGGTTTCGATCTTGGTGATCTTGCGAACAGTATCTTCGATTTCCGCACGGGCGGCACGGTTCAGAAGTGCAATACGCGCCCCAGTGCCTGCTGCGTTGCCAGCAGAGGTTACCTTGTCCAGCGGGCAATCCGGGATCATACCCAGAACCATCGCGTGCTTGGCCGAGATATGCGCGCCAAACGCGCCTGCCAGCACCACGCGATCCACGTTGTCCACACCACGTTTATCCATAAGAAGACGCGCGCCGGAATAAAGCGCCGCCTTAGCCATCTGGATGGCGCGAATGTCGCCATTGGTGACGGTGATCGGTTTCTGATCTTCGTCCCCATCCCACAGGCGATAGGCGTTGGTGCGGCCATCCGCAAAGCAGCGGTCTGTTCCCGTTTGCTCGGTCGATCCGATCAGCCCACCTGCGTCTACCAGCCCGGCCATGCGCATTTCTGCGATCACCTCGATGATACCAGAGCCACAGATGCCGGTGACACCGCTTACGGCCGTCGCCGCAGCAAAGCCGTCTTCGTCAGACCAGATATCCGAACCGATCACGCGGAACCGTGGTTCCTTGGTGACGGGGTTGATCTCGACCCGTTCAATGGCGCCGGGGGCTGCGCGTTGTCCTGCGCTGATCTGCGCGCCTTCAAAGGCAGGGCCGGTGGGGGACGAACAGGCAAGCACGCCCTCCTTGTCGCCCAACAGGATCTCGGCATTGGTGCCCACGTCTACGACCAGCACGAGATCCTCGGATTTGTCAGGGGCTTCGGATAGGGCGACGGCGGCCGCATCCGCACCCACATGACCCGCAATGCAGGGCAGCATGTAAAGGCGGGCAAGCGGGTGAATTGAGAGGTCCACATCAGATGCACGCAAACGCATCGCGTCCGAGGTTGCCAGCGCAAAAGGCGCTTGTCCCAGTTCAAACGGGTCAATGCCAAGGAACAGGTGGTGCATGACGGGGTTACAGACCACGACTACATCCATAATCAGGGATTTGTCGATCTCGGCATCGGCAGCGATCTGGGTGAACAAGGCGTCCATACCTTCGCGCACCGCAGTGGTCATTTCCTGCGCGCCGTCGCTGTTCATCATCGAGTAGCTGACGCGGCTCATCAGGTCTTCGCCAAAGCGGATTTGCGGGTTCATCAGGCCTGAGGACGCCACGACCTCGCCCGTCGACATGTCACACAGATGCGCGGCGATGGTGGTCGATCCAAGGTCCACGGCCATGCCATAGACTGTGCCTTCGTGATAACCGGGCCAGACATGCATGACGCGGGGTGGGTTTTCTTCGTCGCCCAGATGGACGGCGACGGTCACCTTCCATTCGCCCTTGCGCAGGCAAGGTTGCAGGGTCGAGAGGATGTGAAGGTCGGCGCGTACACCTTTGATTTCCCATTGCTCTTCAAGTGCAGTGACAAGACGTTCCAGATCGCCCGAAGGCTCGTGCATGTCGGGTTCTTCGACCTCGACATAGTAGAGCTTCACGACCGGATCCAGCGTGATGTCACGGGCCTCGGCCCGTTTGCGGACCACTTGTTTGTGGACCTGGCTTTCCGGCGGCACGTCGACAACCACATCGCCTTGCACTGTTGCCTGACAGCCTAGACGGCGGCCCTTCGGCAGTCCGCGAATGTCGTCATAGCGCTGCTCGACCTTGTTCCATTCGGACAGAGCGCCTTCCTCGACGGTGACACCGTGCTTGGGGAATTCGCCAAAACTGGGCGTGACCTGACATTTCGAACAGATGCCACGGCCGCCGCAGACCGAATCCAGATCGACGCCCAATTGGCGGGCGGCTGTCAGAATGGGCGTCCCAACCGGGAAGTGACCCCGCTTGCCAGAGGGGGTAAAGATGACCAAAGGATCCTGAGACATTGCGCGCGTCTTTCCTGTTGATTTTCAATCAATTTAAGGAACCCACAAGCAGGCGCAATGCCTGCTTGCGGCATAAATAGTCTGGAAACGCCGTTTTTTGCCCGTGCATGGGGATCAGCGCTCTTGTTCGGCCAGCCAATCCAGAATTGCGTCGCGATCCCCGTCCAAAAGAGGCGCTGCTCCGGGCGTGCGTGTGTCGTCGACGCTGCTCATTTTGATTGGGTTTCCTGCAGCGACGAAGGGCTTTCCGCCATCGGG